>NZ_JACAAX010000016.1 GCF_013377085.1 Rhodoplanes sp.
CCATTGGTGGTCAGACATCATAAATCCGAGCTGATCACCCGGAAACCGTATCAGTTGTTTTGATCCGGGCTGATTACCCGGAACCCGGCTCACGCATGCAGAAAATCCAGCACTGCGGTTTCCGCCATCACGGCCTGCGGAATGCCGTGCCGGCGCGAGCGCGCCGCCTCCTCGGCGGTCTGCGCGGCCTGCAGATAGGCGCCGAGATGGCGGGCGTGCCGGACGATGCGGGCATTGACGGGCAGCCGCGCCGCCTCGAAGCCGCGCAGCGCCCCGGCGATGTCGTCGGCCTCGGCGACCGCCTCGGCCAGCGCGGCGGCATCGTCCGCCGCCTTGGCGACCCCGGCGGCGACATGCGGACGCGCCACGCAGGCGGCGTCGCCGACGATCGCCACCCGCCCGAAGGCGAGCTTTCGGGCCTCGAGATCGTAGATCGGCTGCAGGATCGGCTCGTCCATCAGGGCGACCAGGTCGGCGAGCTGCGGCGCCAGCAGGCGCCGCGCGTCGGCCATCAGCGCCGCGATGGCGGCGCGGCGGATCAGCGGCGGCGGGATCGAGATCGTGTGCGTGGTGCCGGTCTGGTCGGTGAGCAGCTCCTGCAGCGCGCCCGTTTCGTCGGCAGGCCGGTACCAGACCACGTTGTAGCGCCGGTGGCCTGGCCGCAGGTCGTCGTCGGGGCCCGCCACCGGATAGCCGAGAAATTGCTCGCCGGGCGGCAGGCAGAACGTCATGTAGTCGAACAGCGCCGCGTGGGCGTCGGGCGGGAAGGCTGATTCGGCGATCAGGCTGCGCCAGGCGACATAGCCGGCATAGACCGGCACGATCCCGGGATCGCAGATGTGCCGCACCGTCGAGCGGATGCCGTCGGCGCCGACCAGGAGGTCGCCGGATTCGGTGCCGCCGTCGGCGAAGCGCAGGACGACGCCGGCCTCGCTCTGCTCGAAGCCGGCCAGCGCCCGGCCGCGGTGGTAATGGGCGGGCGGAAAGGCGTCGCGCAGCAGGCGCCACAGGCGCTCCCACGCCGTCAGGGTCTGGGCGCAGGCGAGCCGGCCGGCGACGCGCCCGTCCTGCTCGACGATCTGCCGCGTGGTGATCTCCACCCCGAGCCCGCTTGTGTCGAGCCCGAGCGCGGCGATGCGGGCAATCAGGTCGGCCTGGGCCACGATGCCGGCGCCGCGCCCGGAGAGTTCGCTCGCCACCCGCTCGTAGACGTCGACGTCCCAGCCGCGCGACCGCAGCAGCAGACCGCCGAGGAGCCCGCTCATCGAGCCGCCGACGATCAGGGCGCGGCGGCCGCGCCGTCGCGATGGGTCGCGCATTCCCCCCTCCCGGTCTCGTTGTTATATCTAGTTCGTATAATGCGGAGGACCCCCATGAGCGCAATGTCCATGCTGGACAAGAAGGCTGCCGCCGTCGACACCTCGGCCTGGCCGACGAGCATCCGCCAGGAATTCGAGCGCGAGGCGAAGGCGCCCAACGGGTGCGTCGGCCACGAGCTCGTCTCCGAGACCGATACGCTGCGGGTGTGGATGCTCCGCCTCGCCCCCGGCGAGCGCGTCGGCTTCCATCGCCACGTCCTCGACTATTTCTGGACCGCCGTGACGGCGAGCCGCGGCCGCCAGCATCTGATGGACGGCACCACGGTGGAGTACGACTACCAGCCGGGCGAGACGCGGCACGAGACCTACGGCCCGGGCGAGTTCAAGGTGCACGACCTGGAGAACATCGGCACCACCGAGATGGTGTTCATGACGGTGGAGACGCTGAACAGCGCCAACCCGCCGCTGCCGATTCCCGCCGGCGTCCGCCGCGAGGCGGTGGCGGCTTGACGTGACACGGACGCTCTTCCGGCTGGGGGTGGGGCTTTGAAGACCTCGTCATTCCGGGGCGCGAACCGACGGTTCGCGAGCCCGGAATCCATACGCCCGGCGCCCATTGCTCTCGAACTACCGGGGCTATGGGTCCCGGGCTCGGCGCTTTGCGCCGCCCCGGGACGACGGAAGTGACTTCTGCAAAGCCTGCCGCCGGGGAGAGGTGAAAGCGCCGAGTCCGGCCGCCAGCGCTCTGCATCAAAACCACTCTAGCCAACGCCCGCGCCTTCCTGCACACTCGGGCCAAGCAAACGACAAGCTCCGGCGCAAGATCGGGGCGGCGAGGATGACGTTCGGGAGAGGAGACCACGGCGCCGTCCGGCGCATCGCACCACGCATCATTGCCGATATGGTTCGACGTCGCGCGCTTTCGCTCGATGGCGCGCGTGTCGCCGCCGGCTCCGTCCGGCGGCAAAAGCTTTCGATGACGCTCTCCATCGCGATCTTTCGTCTTTGCCCTCCCGTCGTCTGCCGGGCCCTGCCTCGAGGAGTTCATGGTCGAGCTCGATCTGGTGCTGAACGCCCTGCTGGCCGGGCTGCTGCTCGGCGGCTTCTACGCGGCCGTGACGGTCGGCATCTCGATCTCGTTCGGCATTCTCGACATCGTCAACATCGCGCACCCGGCCTTCATCATCCTCGGCTCCTACGTGGCGTATCTGGCCAATGCCGCCTTCGGCATCGATCCGATCGTGGTCGGCGTGCTGGCGCTGCCGCTGTTCTATGTGCTCGGCGCCGCCATCTATCAGATCTACTATCTCTCGTTCGAGCAGCGCGGGCAGGATTCGCTGCGCGGCCTCGCCTTCTTCTTCGGCCTCCTGTTCATCACCGAGGTCGGCCTGATCCTCGCCTTCGGGGTCGACTACCGCTACGTCCAGGCCGTCTACATGGACCGGTCGCTCGATCTCGGCATCGTGCAGATCCCGCTGCGCATGCTGGTGCCGTGCCTCGTCTCGCTCCTGATGCTGGCGGTGCTGCAGCTTCTTCTCACAAAGACCTTCGTCGGCCGCGCCGTGATGGCGGTGGCGCAGGACCAGCTCGCGCTGCAGCTCATGGCCTGCGATCCGGTGCGCATCCGCCGCATCGCGTTTGCGGCGTCGATCGCCACCTGCGCCATGGCGGGCGCCTTCCTGATCGTCATCCAGCCGATCGAGCCGTCGATCGGGCGCGAATATATCGGCCGGGTGTTCGCCATCTGCGTCCTCGGCGGGCTCGGCAGCCTGCCCGGCACGCTGATCGGTGCCATGCTGCTCGGCGTGGTCGAGAGCCTCACCGCGACCTTCTACGGCCCGTCCTGGGCGCCCGCCGTCGGCTTCGGGCTTCTGCTGATCACCCTGGCGGTGCGGCCCGCCGGCCTGTTCGGACGGTAGGCATGATCCGTCGAAATTTCCCCACGACGCTCCGCTCATTCCCGCGAAAGCGGGAATCCAGGTGCGTCAAGCCCTGGGTCCCCGCTTTCGCGGGGACGAGCGGAACGATCCGATCCCGCTGGAACGCATTTCAGGGACGCTGACATGCGCAACAGCCTCTTCATCCTCGTCGTCAGTCTGGTCGCCGCCGCCGTGTTCGCGGCCGCGCTGCTGTTGCGCAGCGACTATCTGCTGTTCGCCGGCTACACGGTGTTGCAGTTCGTCGTGCTGGCGACGGCCTGGAACATTCTGGGCGGCTACACCGGCTACGTGAACTTCGGCACGGCGGCGTTCTTTGCGGTCGGGGCCTACACGTCGGTGTTCCTGCACAAGGCCTTCCCGCTGCCCGTGCCGGTGATGGTCGTGGTCGCAGGCGCGGTGGCCGGCCTGCTCGGCTTCGGCATGGGCTATCTGACGTTGCGGCTGCGCGGCGCCTTCTTCTCGATCGCGACGCTGGCGCTCGCCGTCGTGCTGCAGACCGTGGTGGTCAACTGGCACTACGTCGGCGGCTCGCGCGGCGCCTACATTCTCCGCCCGCCGGCTGGCCCGATCGCCGGCCTGAGCTACATCGAGTATCTGTTTCTGATCATGCTGGCGCTCGCCGCGCTGTCGCTGATCGCAGCGCGCGCCATCGAGTGCTCGCGGCTCGGCTACGGCTTCGCCGCGATCCGCGACGACGAGCTCGCCGCCGAGGCCAACGGCGTGCCGACGCTGCGCCTCAAGCTGATCGCCACCACCATCTCGGGCGCCTTCATGGGCATGGCCGGGGCGCCGTTCCCCTCCTATATCGGCTATATCGAGCCGGCCTCTGCCTTCGGGCTGCCCTATGCGGTCAATGCCATCGCGATGCCGATGATCGGCGGTACCACGAGCTGGGCCGGCCCGCTGATCGGTGCCGTGCTGCTCGGCTCGCTGCAGCAGATCGCCACCGTGACGATCTCGTCGGCCGTCAATCTCCTCATCGTCGGCCTGCTGCTGGTCGGCTTCGTCATCGTCGCGCCGAACGGCATCGTCGGCCTGTGGCAGAGGTTCTTTGGACGGAACAGGACATCATGGCGACCCTCCTCGAAGTCGACGGCGTCGGCAAGCGGTTCGGCGGCTTCATCGCCCTCGACTCCGTCAGCCTGACGATCGCGAGAGGCGAGCGGGTCGGCTTGATCGGCCCGAACGGCTCCGGCAAGAGCACGCTGGTGAACTGCCTCTCGGGCACGCTGGTGCACGAGACCGGCACGGTGCGGTTCGAGGGCCGCGATCTCGCCGGCCTGAAGCCGCACGAGCGCACGCGGCGCGGCCTCGCCCGCAGCTTCCAGCTCCCGCGGCCGTTCGCCAGCTTGTCCGTCGCCGACAACATCCGGGTGCCGCTGCTCTATGCCGCCGCGAGCCGGCGCGGGCGCCATCTCGGCGAGCGCGAGATCACGGACCGCATCGCCGAGGTCTTGGAGGCGATGGCGCTCACCGACCGCGCCCGCCATTTTCCCCGCGATCTCACCCAGGTGGACATGCGCAAGCTCGAGCTCGGCCGCGCCATGGCGGCGGAGCCGACCCTGCTGATCGCCGACGAGGCGATGGCCGGCCTCTCCAATTCGGAGGTCGAGGACATCGTCGCGCTGCTGATCCGGCTCAACGAGACCGGCATCACCGTGATCCTGATCGAGCACATCATGAAGGCCGTGATGCAGTTCTCGCAGCGGCTCGTCGTGCTGGTGTCGGGCCGGAAGATCGCCGACGGCCCGCCGGCCGAGGTGGTGCGCCATCCCGAGGTGGAGAGGGCGTATCTTGGCCAGTAGCAGCATCAGGATCGAGGGCGTCGACGCCGCCTATGGGTCCGTGCGGGTGCTCGAGGACGTGTCGCTCGACGTGCGGGCCGGGGAGACCGTGGTGCTGCTCGGCACCAACGGCAACGGCAAGAGCACCCTGATCAAATGCATCATGGGGCTGTTGAAGCCGCTGAAGGGCCGCATCGCCGTGACGATCGACGGCACGGCGCACGACCTCGCCGGGCTGACCACGGTCGAGATCGTCGATCTCGGCATCGCCCTGGTGCCGGAGGGGAGGCGGTTGTTTCCGCGCCTCTCGGTCGAGGAGAACCTGCTGCTCGGCGCCTTCCGCAAGAAGGCGCGCGCGGCGCTCGCTGACAACCTCGCCTTCTGCTACGAGGCGTTCCCGCGGCTCGCCGAGCGGCGGCGCCAGCTCGCCGGCTCCATGAGCGGCGGCGAGCAGCAGATGCTGGCGCTCGGCCGCGCCCTGATGCTGGCGCCGAAGATCCTCATCGTCGACGAGCCGTCGGTCGGCCTCGCCCCCGTGCTGGTCAGCCGGACGGTCGACACGATCAAGGAGCTGAAGGAGCGCTACGGCCTCACCGTTCTGATGGCCGAGCAGAACTTCACCCAGGCGCTGCGCATCGCCGACCGCGGCTACGTCATCGTCCACGGCCGCATCGCCTTCGAGGGCAAGTCGGCCGACGAGCTCAACAACAACGAGCTGATCCGGAAGTTCTATCTGGGGCTGTGAAGGTGGGGGACTCTGAAATGCGTCGCCGTGCACCGCGCCAGTCGTTCCGGGGCGGCGCTTAGCGCCGAGCCCGGAACCCATAACCCCTGTCGATCGTGGGTCGCCGACACCGGGAGTATGGATTCCGGGCTCGCGGGTCTTCGACCCGCGCCCCGGAATGACCGACTGTGTGGCACTGTCGGTTCAGATCCCCAGGAGCGTCTTCGAGTTGCCGCCGCAGATCTTCGCCACCGTGTCGGCGTCGAAGCCGGACGAGACGATGTGCTCCACCGGCTCGTACTCGGCCATGTCGTAGGGATAGTCGGTGCCGAGGATGACGTGATCCGGGCCGAACACCTCGACCAGCGCGCGGAGCTGATGTGGCGTGAACACCACCGAGTCGACATAGATCTTCTTCAGGTAGCTGGTCGGCGGGTTCGGCAGCGTGCCGTGGGTGTCGGCGCGCGCGCCCCAGGCATGGTCGATGCGGCCCGAATAGGCGGCGAGGTACCCGCCGCCGTGCACCGCGACGATCTTCAGGTTCGGATGCCGCTCCAAGACGCCGTCGAAGATCAGATAGTGCAGCGCCATCGTGGTCTCGAACGGATTGCCGATGACGTTGTTGAAGTAGTAGCGGGTCAGCCGCTGGCCTTCGGTGAAGCCGTTGGGATGCAGCAGCACCACGGCGCCGAGCTCCTCGGCCTTCTTCCAGAATGCCGCAAACGCCGGATCCGACAGCTCCTTGCCGGCCACGTTGGTGAGAATCTGGACGCCCTTGTGGCCGAGCCGCGTCATGCAATGCTCGAGCTCCTTGGCCGCCTCCTCGCCGTTCTGGAGCGGCACGGTGCCGAACACCAGATAGCGGTCGGGATTTTTGGCGGCGTATTCGGACAGGCCCTCGTTGACCATGCGGCTCGCCGGCACGGCGATGTCCAGCGGCACCGTGTAGTAGCACTGGGGCGGCGGGCACATGATCACCTGGAGATCGAGCCCCATGGCGTCGAGATCGGCGAGCCGTTCCTTGAAGCCGGTCATCTGCGGCTGGCGCTCGGCGTCCTGCCTCTGGTTGAGCGCCTTGGTCTCCGGCGTCGCGAAATGGGCGAGCGGGATGGTCGACCAGTCGAGATGCGGCTTGGTGAACTCGGCCGCCCGCGGCACCGCGACGTGGGAGTGGATGTCGATGGTGACGCTCTTCGGTCGGACCTCGCGGCCGGGGCGGCCCTGCGGGCGCGCCGCGCTGGGGCCGTAACGGTTCCAATCGTTCGCCATGAGGCGA
Source organism: Rhodoplanes sp. (assembly GCF_013377085.1). Lineage (GTDB taxonomy): Bacteria > Pseudomonadota > Alphaproteobacteria > Rhizobiales > Xanthobacteraceae > Rhodoplanes. The sequence continues at coordinate 7,044 of NZ_JACAAX010000016.1, forward strand.
CTCCTTCTCGTTTGCTGACTGCTGTCTTTGAAAACAGACGTGGAAAGCAGACAGGGCGGGGCGGAAGCTGCCCGATGCGGGGAGGAGCGAGACAAGACCGGGCTCGCCGAACCGCCTGCCGTGGCCGTCGGTCGCATGCCCGCGAAAAACCGCCGGCGGAACGCGACCGTGACCCGTGCTCTGTATAGAAGCCTTCGCGCCGCCTCACAATCCACGCGCGCGACGGTGCTGGGGCGCATTTATCGCAGCATGGACTTGGTCGTTCCGCGGCGCTGCGCAGCAGCGAGCCCGGAACCCATATCCCCTGTGTTGCGAGAGCATTCAGCACCGGGGCTATGGATTCCGGGCCCGCGCGCTCACGCGCACGTCCCGGAATGACGGTCTCGGAGTGACGCCGTCGGCTACTCGATCCCCAAAAGGTCGATCTCGAACACCAGAACGCTGTTCGGCGGAATCTTGGGCGGCGAGCCGGCGGCGCCGTAGCCGAGCTCGGGCGGGATGGTGAGGCGGCGCTTGCCGCCGACCTTCATGCCGGCGACGCCCTGGTCCCAGCCCTTGATCACCTGGCCGCCGCCGAGCGTGAAGACGAAGGGCGACCGGCCGATCGAGGAGTCGAAGGTGGTGCCGTTGGTCAGCTTGCCGGTGTAGTTCACCCGCACGCGCTGGCCGGCGCGCGCCTCCGCCCCGGTGCCGACCTTCAGATCCTGGCTGTTGAGCCCGGCGCCCGGCGCAGCGGCGGCTGGCGGCGCCGTGGCTTCGGGCGCCGGCCCGTCCGACCCGCTGGCGCAGGCCGCCAGCGCGAGCAGCGCGCAGAGCGCCACGGCGGTTCCGCTCCGGTGCATGGTGTCGTCCCTCCTGCCGCCTCCGGCGGCTCCCGGCCGCAGGCTACACCGTCGCGGCGGAGCGGGGAACAGGTCGGGACGGAGGAGGGAATTGGCGCCGGGCGCGCCTTCACCTCTCCCCGCTTGCGGGGAGAGGTCGGGGTCCGCGCGATCAGCGCGAACTCCGGGTGAGGGGGCGTCACCGCAAGTCTCTGCGCCGGGGCGGCGCCCCCTCACCCGGCTCGATCTCGCTGCGCTCGATCGCGCCACCCTCTCCCCGCGCGCGGGGAGAGGGCTTTTGGCTCACCGCCCGCGCACGGGTGAGCCTCGTCCGCTCACGCCCTGCACCGGGCTGACGACGCCGGCCACGGGCGACTCCACCCGTGCGGCTGCGCCGGCCGGCGCCGGGATGACCGGCACCAGCAGCCACGATTGCCGCGTCGGGGTGACGTGCAGCGTCGTGGTGCCGCCGAAAATTTCGGCCGGCCGGTCGTCCGGGTCGTCGTGCAGGAACGGCCCGCAGCCGGTCAGCTCGTTCTTGAAGTTGGACAGCTTGCCGCCGCTGCCGCCCGGCCAGACATAGTCCTTGCCCCGCACCGTGAGGCCGAGCCGATAGCCGGCCGGGATCACGATCGAGGTCGGCCACACCTCGATGTCGAGCTCGACCATCTCGTCGGGCGTCAGCGGCTGCTTCTGGTCGTGGCTGTGATAGGGCCGCCACGGCTCGGAGAGCTTGCGGTCGAGCTTGCGGTGGGAGGCGCGCAGCCAGCCCTGCGCCACCGGCGTGTGCGGATCGATGGCACCCTGGAACGTCACCTCGGTCATGTCGGGGGAGAACACCCGCACCACCAGGAACAGGTCGGCGTCCTCCGTGGTCGAGGAGACGAACAGCTTGGCCGCCATCGGCCCGGTGATCTCGACCTCGTCGGCGAACGGCGCGGTGAGGAACGTGACGCCGTCGCCGAGCGCCGAAAAGCTCACCCGGCCGGTCGTGCCGGAGGGCTCGCGCGTCAGCGAGCCGGTGGCGAAGTCGAGATGCAGCCGCGTCCACTTGGTGCGGGCGAGCGGCCATTCCGTCTCGGCGCGCGGGACGAACTTGTCGACATGGCGCACCTGCAGGAACACCGGCGGCTGGTCGCGCCAGCCGTTGTCCTTGCCGTGCAGGAAATGGTCGAAGAATTTGAGCTGCAGTGCGCGGCCGTAGTCGGTGTAGAAGTGCGTCCAGTGCTCGATGCCGTGCACCTCGAGCCACTTGTCCTTCGACTTGGCGCGGAAGAATCCTTCGAAATTGCCGCGTGGATGCAGCGGTTGCCCGCCCCAGTTGGCGGCCGAGAGGAACGGCACCGTCACCTTCTCCCACACGGCCGAACGGGCCTTGTGATAGTCGTCGTCGAGCGGATGCGCGGCGATCTCGGCGCCGAAGTCGCAGCGGTTCTGCTCCAGCTCCTTCTTGGACAGCTCCTCCGGCCCACACACCGGCTCGCCGGTGGCGCGGCTCTTGGCGCCGCGCTTGCCGAGCCCGTACTGCACGGTCTTCACCTGCATGTCGTACCAGTTCTTGGCGAACGTGCAGAGGATGCCGCCGTGATGCGTCATCTCGCGGTAGAAGTCGGCGCAGCCCTCCCAGATGCACATGGCGGCGAGATGCGGCGGCTGCAGGCCGGCGACGTGCCACTGGTTGATGGCGTAGTAGGAGATGCCGGAGAGGCCGACCTTGCCGCTCGACCAGTCCTGCGCGGCGGCCCATTCGATGCAGTCGTGAAAGTCCTTGGTCTCGCGCGGCGACCAGTGGTCGATGTAGCCGGGCGAGCAGCCGCAGCCGCGCGAGTCGACCCGCACGCAGACATAGTCGTGCGGCACCCATTTCTCCGGGTCGACCACCTCCCAGCTCTGGTAGAGGTTCGACGAGCCGGCCGTGACGTCCGGATGCTTCTCCGCCATCCGGTTCCACGCGCTCGGATAGCCGTCCTGGAAGGCGAGGCCCTTGGCGTAGGGCCCGTAGCTCAGGATCACCGGGTAACGCCCCGGCTTTTCCGGACGAAAGACGTCGGCCCGCAGCACGAGCCCGTCGTCCATGACGATCGGCACGTTCCAGTCGACCTGCATGCCGTCCCGCGTTTCGCTCTTCGCGACGATCGCTGCGTCCGACTTGGTGTCGAGTTTGGTATCGGGCTTGGTGTCCATGTTTCTCTCCCGTTTGGTCTTTGTCGCGGACGCTTGTTGTGTCTCGTCGACCGTTGCTCGTGCCGGCGCGTCAGTGCATTGACTTTCCCCTCATGGTGAGGAGAGGCCGACGGCCGCGTCTCGAACCATGTGGCCCCTGCGGTGCCCGCCCTCGCCCTTCGAGACGCCCGCTGCGCGGGCTCCTCAGGGTGAGGGCGGAGCGAGACGGTTCGATAACGCCGCCCCTCACTTTTTGCGCGGCTTCTTGCTCCGCTTCACCCCGGCCAGGCCCTCCAGCACGGTGCAGACCGCGCCGGTGTCGAGCATGCCGAGGCCCATCGAGCGCGCCGCCGCGTAGATCGGCATGGTGGCGTTGAAGGTCGGGGTCGGCACCCCGAGGCTGTCGGCGAACGCGCCGATCACGTCCATGTCCTTCTGCCACGTCTTGATCTTCATGGTCGGCGGCTCGTACTTGTCGTTCGCCATCATGGGGGCACGCGCCTCGAACATGCGCGACGTGCCGGCGCCCGCCTTGATCACCTCGACCACCAGCTTGGGATCGAGCCCGGCCTTCATGGCCAGCACCATGGCCTCGGCGCTCGCCACGTTGTGGATGGCGACCAGAAGGTTGGCGACGTACTTCATGCGGCTGCCGTTGCCGAACACCCCGAGGTCGTAGACGACCCGCGAGAAGCCCTCCAGCATCGGCCGGATCGTCTTGATCGCCTTGGTGTCGCCCGAGGCCAGCACCACCAGATCCTTGACGGCGGCCTGGCCGCCGGTGCCGCTCATCGGCGTGTCGAGCAGCGTGTGGCCGGCCTTGCGCAGCGCCTTCTCGGCCGCGACCTTGTCCTCGATCGTGAAGGTCGACGCCTCGGCGATGATGCGCGGCGAGAGCTTCGCCGCGACGATCGCGTCGACGACGTCGCGCAGCGCCTGCGGGCTCGGCAGGCTGGTGATCACGGCGGGCGCCGCCGCGACGGCTGCGGCGACGTCCGGCGCGATGATGACGCCGGCGCGCGCCATGGTGCGGCGGCGGGCCGGGTCGATGTCGTAGCCGGTGACGCGCCAGCCCGATGCGACCAGGTTCTTGGCGAACGCGCCGCCCATGATGCCGAGGCCGATGATTCCGACCGCGCCTTTCGACCGAGCCGCCATGGTCTTCTCCAGTCCTGTGTCGAGTGTCGAGGATGTCGCTTGGGTGACGATGATGGTGACGATGATCGTGTCGGGGATCGTGTCGGGGATCGTCGAAAACTGCCGCCTCGACGCTATACGCTCGGTCAGCGTGCTTTCAAGGGACCTTTCTATGCGTGTAGCGATCGCCTATCGTGCCGTCCGCACAATGCGGCGTCCGCGCTCCCGCCTCTCGATACACTGTATGATCTCCTGCACGCGGGCCGCCGACGAGGCGCGGCCAGGACGCAGTGCGCTGCAACAGCGCGGCGTGCGTGCAAGCGACGAGATTCGGGCGCGGTGACGAAACGCATCGCGATCACACCGCATCGCGATCACACGGCATCGCGATCACACGGCATCGCGATCACATGGAGGACACATGACATCGGTCGGATTGTCGCAGGCGAGCATCATCGTCGACACGGCGCTGGCGAAGGGACGGGAGACGGCGTGCGACCCGCTCACCGTCGTGGTGCTCGACGCCGGCGGCCACGTGGTCGCGGTCAAGCGCGAGGACGGCTCGGGCATCATGCGGTTCGAGGTGGCGTTCGGGAAGGCCTGGGGCGCGCTCGGCATGGGCTTCGGCTCGCGCGGCTATGTCGAGCGGGCGAAGGTCAATCCGGCCTTCGTCAACGCCCTGATGGCGGCGAGCGGCGGCCGCGTGGTTCCGGTGCCGTCGGGCGTGCTGATCCGCGATAAGGCCGGCCATGTGGTCGGTGCCGTCGGCATCTCGGGCGACACCTCGGACCGTGACGAGGTCTGTGCCGTCGCCGGCATCAAGGCGATCGGCCTGACGCCCGACACCGGCGGCGCGAAGGCGTAACGCTCGGTTCTTCCCTCTCCCCGCGAGCGGGGAGAGGTGAAGACTGCGTGCAAATAACAATAAATATCAAATAATATCAGGGAGGATCCCATGTCGATAAAGCTCTATTCGTTCTGGCGCTCGCTCGCCACCCATCGGGTCCGCATCGCGCTCGCCCTCAAGGGTGTGACGCCCGACGAGGTGGTGACGATCGACCTGACCAAGGGCGACCAGCACGGCGCCGCCTACGACGCCGTCAATCCGATGCACGCCCTGCCGACCCTGGTCGACGGCGACGGGCCGCCGCTCGTCCAGTCGCTCGCCATCATCGAGTATCTGGACGAGACGCGGCCCGACCCGCCGCTGCTGCCGGCCGATCCGCGCGGCCGCGCCCGCGTTCGCAGCCTCGCCTTGATGGTCGCGGCCGACGCCCATCCGCTGATGGTGCCCCGCGTGCGCGAGTATCTGGAGCGCGAGCTGGGCGTGCCGGAGGCGGCCCGCACGGCCTGGTGCCGCCACTGGATCGCGACGGCGCTCGGCGCCCTCGAACGGCGCCTGTCGGGGGAAGCCGGGACCGGCCGCTTCTGCCACGGCGACGCCGTGTCGCTCGCCGACATCTGCCTGGTCAGCCAGGTCGCCGGCGCCGGCTTCTTTTCGGTCGACACCACCCCCTATCCGTCGGTGCGGCGGATCGCCGAGGCCTGCAGCGCCATCGAGGCCTTCGCAACCGCACACCCGCTGCGGCAACCGGGCGCGCCGACCACCGCGTGAGTTGCGTTTCCAAGGGGAGGCGTATGCCGGAACGGGGGCTTCAATTCACCGAATCGCCTCGATAGAGTCCCGTCCCGTCGCGTCGCCCGGCCGAAGCGTCAGCGCGCTCCGACCGGGCGGGCGTCGCCTTTCGACGCCGCGACGTCCTGAAATCCTGCCGCGACGGCCTCGCCTCTCGACGTCGCTCCTTTCACCTCGTCCCGTGCACCTCGTCCCGTGCACGCCGTCCCGTTCACAGTGGATGCAGGCATGCGCCCCCGGATTTTCGTCACCCAGCCAATCGCGACGTCTGCGATCGCGCTGATGCGCGCCGTCGCCGACGTCGAGGTGCATCCCGACGCCACCGCCCCGATCGCCAAGGCGTCGATGATCGAGGGCGTCAAGCGGGCCGACGTGCTGTTCTGCCTGATGCACGACAAGGTCGACGCCGACGTGATCGCGGCCAATCCGAACCTGAAGGGGATCGCCGCCATGGCGATCCACCCGCAGGACATCGACGTCGCCGCGATGGAGAAGCGTAACATCCCGCTCACCGTGATCCCGCCGATGGTGAGCGAAGCCACCGCCGACATGGCGATGGCGCTGATCCTCGCCTGCGCCCGCCGGGTGCTGGATGGCGACCGGCTGCTGCGCGCCGGCATCTATCCGGGCGGACAGTCGAACTACCTGGCCGGCCTAGGCGTCACCGGCAAGACCATCGGGCTGATCGGCGGCGGCGGCCGCATCGGCAAGCTGGTGGCGAAACGGTGCCGCGGCTTCGACATGAAGGTCCTGTACTCGACGCCGCGGCGCAAGCCGGAGGCGGAGGAGCGCGAGGCCGAGATCGTCTATGCCTCGGTCGACGACCTGCTGCGTCAGTCCGACATCGTCTCGGTGCACTCGCCGCTGCGCGACGACACCCGCCATTCGATCGCCGACCGCGAGTTCGCCCTGATGAAGCCGACCGCGTATTTCGTCAACACGTCGCGCGGGCCCATCGTCGACGAGCAGGCGATGATCCGGGCGCTCCAGAGCGGGACCATCGCGGGCGCCGGCCTCGACGTGTTCGAGCACGAGCCGCACGTCCCGGCCGAGCTGCTCGCCCTGAGCAATGTCGTGCTGACCCCGCATCTCGGCAGCGCCGTGGTCGATCTGCGCGAGGAGATGGCGCTTATCGTCGCCGCCAATGCGGTGGCGCTCGCGCAAGGCACGACACCGCCGAATCTGTTCGACTTTGCGGGCCCGGTGACCTGATCCCGGCCCGACACCCCGATGCCCGGTCGTCGACCGGGTGAGCGTCACAAGGCCTGCCACGACCGGAGCCGATCCATGAGCAAAATCAAAATCGTCGTTTGCGACAGCCCGTTCCCGTCGCTCGATCCCGCCAAGGAGGCGCTGGCGCGCCTCGACCCGATCGTCGTGCAGGCCAAGAGCGCGTCGGCCGAGGACATCCTGGCCGAGGCGAAGGACGCCGACGGCATTCTCGTCACCTACGCCAAGCTGCCCGGCGATCTGCTGCGCCAGTGCAAGAAGCTGAAGGTGATCGGCCGCTTCGGCCTCGGCGTCGACAATATCGACATCCCGGCCGCCAAGGAGCTCGGCATCGTCGTCACCTATGTGCCGGACTACTGCCTGCACGAGGTGTCCGACCACGCGATGGCCCTCCTGCTCTCGATCGCGCGGAAAATCCCGCTGGCCAACACGTCCGTGCAGAGCGGCGAGTGGAAGATGCCCGTGGTGGTGCCGCTGCGCCGCTTCAACACCCAGACGCTCGGCCTGATCGGCTTCGGCGGCATCCCGCGCTCGCTCGCCCCGAAGGCGCAGTCGTTCGGCTTCAAGGTCATCGCCTCCGACCCGTTCCTGCCGAAGGAGATGTTCGACGCCGCCAAGGTCGAGAGCGTCACGCTGGACGAGCTCTATGCCCGCTCGGATCTCATCTCGGTGCATGCGCCGCTGATGCCGCAGACCCGCGGCCTGGTGAACGACGACGCCTTCGCCAAGATGAAGCAGGGCGTCATGATCGTGAACACGGCGCGCGGTCCGCTGATCGACGAGGACGCGCTGGTGCGCGCGCTCGACTCGGGCAAGGTCGCGGCCGCCGGCCTCGACGTCGTCACCACCGAGCCGCTGCCGAAGGACTCCAAGCTGCTCGGCCGCGGCAACGTGGTGATCACGCCGCACACCGGCTTCTACTCGGTCGAGGCGCTGCTCGAGCTCGAGACCAAATGCGCCAAGGACGTCGCCAGCGTGCTCTCCGGCGAGAAGCCCGTCTATCCGGTGAAGATGTGATCAACGTCGTCGGCCACGAGCCGGCTTAGTTTCACCCTCCCCTGGAGGGGAGGGTGAAAGGGTGGCTCGGGCTTGCGCCGAATTCTCGGCCGCAGAGCGTCGCTCAATCCGCCGTCCAGCCGCCGTCCAGCATCAGGGCGGAGCCGGTCATCAACGACGAGGCGTCGGAGGCGAGGAACAGGATCCCGCCTGTCACCTCGTCGAGCTGGCCGACGCGGCCGAACTTGATCTTGGTCGTCACCTCGTCGCGGAACGCCTTGTTCTCGAAGAACGGCTTGGTCATCGGTGTTTCCAGAAAAGTCGGCCCGATGGTGTTGACCCGCACATTGTGCGGCGCCAGCTCGACCGCCATCGCTTTCGTGAAACCCTCCATGGCGTGCTTGGTGGCGCAGTAGATGGTGCGCCGCGCCGCGCCGACATGGCCCATCTGCGACGAGATGTTGATGATCGAGCCGGCCCGCTTCTCGGCGACCAGACGTAAGGCCACGGCGCGCGCCATGAAGAAGGCCGCCCGGACGTTGAGATTGAAGATGGTGTCGAAGTCGGCGACCGTCACGTCCGCCAGAAGCGCCGGGCGGTTCATGCCGGCATTGTTGACCAGCACCTCGTAGGCGCCGCGCGCCGCAAGCGCCTTCTCCATCGCATCGAGATCCGTGACGTCGAGCACCAGCGCGTCGGCGCTGTGGCCGCGCGCCCGGATCGCCGCGGCCGCCGCCTCGATCTCGGCCGCCGTGCGGGCCGCCAGCGTCACATGGGCGCCGGCCTCGGCCAGCACCGCGGCCGCCGCGAGCCCGATGCCGCGTCCGGCGCCGGTGACCAGCGCCCGCTTGCCGTCGACGCGGAACGACGGAGTCTTGGGGAGTTCGATTGTCATCGTCCTGTCCGGGTGATCAGAGGATGCGTGAGACGCGAGCCAGCAGCATCGCGCTCGTGAGGCCTGCGACCGTGAAAGTCATGGCCATGCCGGCGACGCGCAGCCGAAAGTCTTCGTTCTGGCGCGACAGCCCGTAGGCGTGGATGGAGCGGCCGATCAGCAGGGCGAGGCAAAGCAGGTGGATCGACCATCCGGGGAAACCCTGCATCTCGGCGAAGGCGAGCAGCAGCAGCGCGAGCGGTACGTACTCGGCGAAGTTCCCGTGCACCCGGACGGCGCGTTCGAGCTCGGCATTGCGGCTGGTTCCGACCGGCACCCGGGTGCTCCGCCGCAGCCGAATCACCCGCACCGAGAGCGCGATGAAGATCAAAGCAAGGATCGCCGCATAGCCGGGCACGATCGTCGGAACCATGGCCGTCTCCGTGGTGTGTCACGGCGCGGGCGTGGCCCGCGCGTCCGCCGTCCATGCGGAACACCAGCATGGCGCGGCGATCGCCGTGTGTCATCGCACCATTCGGCCGCCGGGTAGCACTGCCTTCACCTCTACCCAGCGGGGAGAGGTGAAGCGGAAGCGGGCGTAGATCACTCCGCCGCCTCGCCGTAGGGGACGTTGCGGTGGCCGTAGCGGCGCACGCGGACATTCGCCTGCTCGGCGTGGGCCACGAAACCCTCCAGCATGCACAGCCGCGAGGCGTACTCGCCGACCATGGCCGAGGCCTCGTCGGTCAGAACCTTCTGGTACGTGCAGGTCTTGATGAACTTGCCCACCCACAGGCCGCCGGTGTAACGCGCCGCCTTCTTGGTCGGCAGCGTGTGGTTGGTGCCGATCACCTTGTCGCCATAGGCGACGTTCGTGCGCGGCCCCAGGAAGAGGGACCCGTAGTTCTTCATGTTGTTCAGGAAGAAGTCCGGGTCGCGGGTCATCACCTGGACGTGCTCGGAGGCGACGCGGTCGGCCTCCGTCACCATCTCCTCGTAGGAGTCGCAGATGATCACCTCGCCGTATCCGGCCCACGCCCTGCCGGCGAGCTCGGCGGTCGGCAGGATTTTCAGCAGCCGCTCGATCTCGCCCATGGTGTCGCGCGCGAGCTTTTCCGAGTTGGTGATCAGCACGGCCGGCGAGTTCGGCCCGTGCTCGGCCTGGCCCAGAAGGTCGGTCGCGCAGATCTCGCCGTCGACCGTGTCGTCGGCGATGATCAGGGTCTCGGTCGGCCCGGCCAGAAGGTCGATGCCGACGCGGCCGAAGAGCTGGCGCTTGGCCTCCGCCACGAAGGCGTTGCCGGGGCCGACGATCATGTCGACGGGCGCGACCGTCTCGGTGCCGAGCGCCATGGCGGCCACCGCCTGCACGCCGCCGAGCACGAAAATCTCGTCGGCGCCGCCGAAATGCATGGCCGCGACGATGGCCGGATGCGGCCCGCCCTTGAACGGCGGCGCGCAGGCGGTGATGCGCCGCACGCCGGCCACCTTGGCCGTGACGATCGACATGTGGGCGGAAGCGACCATCGGGTAGCGGCCGCCCGGCACGTAGCAGCCGATGCTGTCGACCGGGATGTGGCGGTGGCCGAGGATCACACCGGGCAGCGTCTCGACCTCGAGATCCGTCATGGTGTCGCGCTGCTTCCGGGCGAAGTTGCGCACCTGAGCTTGAGCAAACTTGACGTCCTCGAGGTCGCGCTTCGGCACCTGCGCGATGGCGCGCTCGATCTCCTGCGGGCTCAGCTTGAAGCTCTCCGGTGCCCAGCCGTCGAACCTCTCCGAAAGCTCGCGCACCGCCACGTCGCGCCGCTCCTCGACGTCGGCGAGGATGTGTTCCACGGTCTTGCGGACCTGATCGTCCGCCGCCTTGATGGCGCTCGCGTCCATGCCGCGCTTGAGATAACGGGCCATGATCGGCCTCCCATTGTGGCGTCGTTGTTGGTTATGCAGTCCCTGCTCTCGGCGTCGTCATTCCGGAAGCCGGCCGAAGGTCGGCTGTCCGGAATCCATAACCCCGGTCTGTGTGTATGGATTCCGGGCTCGCCGCTGCGCGGCGCCCCGGAATGACGGGACTCTGATCGTGGCTTTTATTTATTTGACCGCCTGCGGGTTGATCGGCGAGCCGGTGCCGCCCGTGATGATCAGGGGCGGGCCGCAGAAGAAGAACTCGTAGACGCCGTCGTCGGCGCAGTCGGCGGCCAGATCCTTGAGATAGAACATCTCGCCCATGCACAGGCCCATGGCCGGGATCACCACCCAGTGCCAGGGCTGGTTGGCCTCGTCGGTCTCGTTCGGCCGCACCTCGACGCCCCAGGTGTCGGAGCAGATTGCCGCGATCTGGTGCTCCTGGCACCAGTAGCAGTTCTCGAACCGCACGCCGGGCGCGTCGCCGCCGGCAAAGCCGCCCCACTGACCTTCGCTGAGGCAGCGCTCCATCTGGCCAGTGCGGACGATGACGAAGTCACCCTTGCGGATCTCGACGTTCTGGGCGCGGGCGCATTTGTTCAGCTCGTCGTTGGAGATCGCCTCGCCGTCCTTGAGCCAGTCGACGCCGCGGAACCGGGCGATGTCCAGGAGCACGCCGCGGCCGACCATCTTGTTCTTCGAATGCTCGATGCCGAGCACGGCGAGGCCGCGCGAATCGATCAGCTTGGCGTCGTGGCCGTTATAGGCCTTGTCCTCGTAGAAGACGTGGCCGAGCGCATCCCAGTGGGTGGCGCCCTGGACGCACAGATTGAGCGTGTCGTCGGCGTAGCGGATCTTGTTCCAGTCCTGCTGGCCGGCCACCGCGTCGGTGCCGGTCGCCAGCATCTGGTGGATCGGGTTGAAGCGGCCGCCGAACAGGCCGGTCTGCGGGCCGTTGCGGTCGAGCGGGATGCCGAGCGCGAAGGTCTTGCCGGCCCGGATCAGCGAGGCGGCGTTGACGATGTCCTCCGGCGAGACGTGGTTGAGGGTGCCGATCTGGTCGTCCTTGCCCCAGCGTCCCCAGTTGCTCAGTTTTTGCGAAGCTTCGGCGATCGCCTGCTTGCCGACTTTGATGTTCATCGGTTTGTCCTTGGTGTCGTCGTGACGGGCGGCCGAATGACGCCGCACCGCCGTCGGCGCCCGTGCGGGCGCTCCCCGTTCAGAATGTCGATATTGGCGCGGTCCTGGCCGCCCGTCTACGGATGGAAACGGGCTAATCGCTGGTCGTTCGCGGCCGGCGACGGCGTTCGGCCGCCGGGCGGGGCGCCGCGGCCGAACGCCGCGGAGGGGAGAGGGCGAGACGTCCCTCCGTCGTTCCGGTGCGGCCCGCAGGGCCGAGCCCGGAACCCAACCCCGGTGTCTCGAGGGTAATCTGCACAGGGGCGGTGGATTGACGGAGCCGGTAAGGCGAACTCCGACCTACCCGGCCGTCGTCCCGACGATCCCCCGCACGATGTCGATGGCGCGGCGCAGCAGCGTCTCGGACGCCTCGGCGGTGCGGAAGGCGGCGTGCGACGTGAGCGTCACGTTGTCGAGCTGCGTCAGCGGGTGGTCGGCCTTCAGCGGCTCGGCATGGAAGACGTCAAGCCCGGCGTGGCGCAGTCGGCCGCTGGTCAGCGCGTCGAGCAGTGCCGCCTCGTCGACCAGGGCGCCGCGCGCCGTGTTGACCAGGATGGCGCCGGGCTTCATCAGGCCCAGGCGACGGGCATCGACGAGGCCGCGGGTCTCGTCGTTGAGGACGAGATTGAGCGACACCACGTCGGCGCTCGCGAGAAGCTCGTCGAGGCCGACCATCGGCACGCCGGCGTCGGGCCGCGGCGTCCGGTTCCAGGCGATGACCTTCATCCCCAGTCCCGAGGCGATGCGGGCGACCTCGCGGCCGATGCCGCCCAGGCCGACGATGCCGAGCGTCTTGCCGAGGAGCTGCATGCCTTCGAGCGGCTTCCAGATGCCGGCCCGGACGGTGCGGTCCATGCGGGCGACGTCGCGGGCGCAGGCGAACATCAGGGCGACGGTGTGCTCGGCGACCGCGGTGTCGCCATAGCCCTTGATGGTATGGACCGTGACGCCGAGCCCGGCGAGAGCGGGAACGTCCATGTAGCTGGCCGCGCCGGTGCCGAGAAAGACGATGTGACGCAGGTCCGGGCAGGCGGCGACCTGCTCGGTCGGCATGTAGGAATGGTCGTCCAGGCAGATGGCGCAGCCGGCCAGGAGCCGCGGCAGGTCCGCCGTCCCGAACGGGATGGTGTTGACGCCGATCGGCGGGTCGTCGGGGCGGTGCACCCGGGCAAAGACGGGCTCGAGCTGGTGATTGCAGTCGATGAACAGGGCTTTCATGGGGGCGGCCGGCGGCTCCGGGTTAAGCGGGCAGGGTGCCGGTTCATAGCGCGATCGGATCGCTTTTCGAAGGGGTTGCGAAGGGGTTGCGGCGAATGGGCCGGTCCGGCCGGGGCCCCGGCCGGGCCGGTGCGGCGAAATCGAAGGGGGCGGCCGTCCCCCGCCGCCTTGCGCCGGAGCGGGGACCGGTGTTGTGTGCGACCGACGATTCGGGGGGACGGGGCATGCGACTCGCGAGCTATGTCACGCACGGCCGGTCCGGGTTCGGTGCGGTGGTCGGAAACGGGGTGGTCGACATGCGGCTTCGCATGGGACCGCGCTTCCCGACGCTTCTCGACGTGCTGCGCGAGGGGGCGCTGGACGAGCTGCGGGCCGGCGCCTCGGGCGTGCGGCCCGACTATCCGCTGAGCGAGATCCGCTTCCTACCGCCGGTGGTCGGGCCGGAAAAGATCATCTGCGTCGGCATCAACTATTCGGGCCGGCCCGGCGAGTACCAGGACCCGGCCGAGGATTCGAAGTTCCCCAACCTGTTCTTCCGCACCCCGGGGTCGCTGGTCGGCCACCTGCAGCCGCTGGTGCGGCCGCGCGAATCCGATCAGCTCGACTACGAGGGCGAGATCGCCTTGGTGATCGGTCGCACCGGGCGGCGGATCCCGCGCGAGACGGCGCTCGACCATGTCGCCGGCTATACGCTGTGCAACGAGGGCACGGTGCGCGATTGGCTGCGCCACGGCTCGCGCAACATCACGCCGGGCAAGAATTTCGACGCCTCGGGGAGTCTCGGCCCGTGGATCGTCACGGCCGACGAGATCGACGGCCGGGAGCCGCTGCGCCTCACCACGCGGGTGAACGGCGAGCTGCGCCAGGACGCCACCACGGCCGCCATGATCTTCGGCTTCGCCGAGCTGATCGCCTATGTCAGCATCTTCGCGACACTGATGCCCGGCGACGTCATCGTCACCGGCACGCCGGTCGGGGCGGGGGCGCGGTTCGAGCCGCCGCGCTGGCTGGAGCCGGGCGACGTGGTCGAGGTCGCGGTCCCCGAGATCGGCGTCCTGCGCAACGAGGTGATCGACGAACCATGACGGATGCCACGTCTGGCATGCGGGCAGCCTGCGTCATCGGCTGGCCCGCGGCGCATTCCCGCTCACCTCTGATCCACCGCCATTGGCTCGCGACCTACGGGATCGCCGGCGACTACCGCATCGAGGCGGTGCCGGCCGCCGAGCTCGAGGATTTCCTGTCCGGGCTCGCGGAGCGCGGCTATGTGGGCGCCAACATCACGCTGCCCCACAAGGAGGCCGTGCTCGCCCTGACGATGCCGGACGAGCGCGCCCGCAAGATCGGGGCCGCCAATACGCTGTGGCTCGACGGCACCAGGCTGCGGGCGACCAACACGGACGCCGAGGGCTTCATCGCCAATCTCGACGCCTCGGCGCCCAATTGGGACCGCGGCATCGAGACGGCGCTGGTGCTCGGCGCCGGCGGCTCGGCCCGCGCCGTCGTCTACGGCCTGATCGACCGCGGCGTGTCGCGCATCTATGTCGCCAACCGCACGCCCGGCCGGGCCGAGACGATCGCCAACCGGTTCGGCTCGGCGGTCCACCCGATCCGCTGGGAGGAGGCGCGCGGCCTGTTCGGCGCCACCCAGCTCCTGGTCAACACCACGACGCTCGGCATGGTCGGCCAGCCGGCGCTCGACTTCGGGCTCGGCCGGCTGGCGGCCAATGCGGTGGTCGCCGACCTCGTCTATGCGCCGCTGGAGACGACGCTGCTCGCGGCCGCGCGCGAGCGCGGCCTGCGCCGCGCCGACGGCCTCGGCATGCTGCTGCATCAGGCGGTGCGCGGCTTCGCGCTGTGGTTCGGCGTCACGCCGGAGGTGACGCCGGAGCTGCGCAAGCTGGTCGAGACGGACCTCTTGGCGCCCGCCAAGGTCTAGGCCGACGGCGATATCCTGGTCATCCCGGGGGGTGCGGGCGTCAGTCAGCGGGCCCGGAGTGACGGCGAGTTGCGGCCGCACGGCCGATCCGCCATCCTGCACGCCCCGCACCGCAGGAGCCCACCCCCATGGCATCCCTCGTCAAGACGCTCGCCGGCGCCGCATTCGCCGCCGTTCTGGCCGGCACGGCTTTCGCCCAGTCGGCGCAGCCGGCCGCCCAGACGGCGCGCATCCGCGGCCAGATCACGGCCGTCGACGGCAAGACCCTGACCATCCGCACCCGCGAGGGCGGCACCGCGTCGGTCGATCTCGCCGACGACGCCCGGGTGATGGCGCTGGAGAAGGCCTCGATCGCCGACGTCAAGCCGGGGCGCTACATCGGCGTGACGGCGATGCCGCAGCCTGACGGCCGCCAGCGGGCGATCGCCATCCACATCTTCACCGAGCAGCAGCGCGGTGTGGGAGAGGGTCATCGCCCCTGGGATCTCAAGCCCGACAGCACCATGACCAACGCCGCCGTCGACACCGTGCTGGCGGAAGGCAAGGACGGCGAGCTTCTCACGGTCAAGTACAAGGACGGCGAGAAGACCATCGTGGTGCCGCCCGACACGCCGGTGGTCGCCTATGCGCCGGGCCGGCGCGACGAGGTGAAGCCGGGCGCCGAGATCATCATCTCGGCCGCCACCCTGCAGCCGGACGGTCGCTGGCGGGCCCCCGCCATCAATGTCGGCCGTGGCGTCACCCCGCCGATGTGAGGCGACTTTCTGTTCACGCGAGATGGTCTGTTCTCGATGAGCCGCCGCCCACCTCTCCCCGCCGGGGAGAGGTGAAGCGGAGAGCGTCGCAGGTGCTTTGATCTCACTTCGTCGCGTCGCCGGCGTCGACCACGATGGTCTCGACCTCGCCGGCACCGCCGCGGCGGAACTTTGCGGCCGCGTCATATTCGGGCGACTTGAAGCAGGCGACGCCCTGCTCGAAGGTCGGGAACTCGATCACCACGAAGCGCTGGAACTTCTCCGGCCCTTCCATGATCTGATAACGCCCGCCGCGTGCCAAGACCTTGCCGCCGTGCTTCTTGATGATGCCGGGAACGAGGTCGGTGTACTTCTTGTACTCGACCGGATCGTTGATCTTGGAGCGGGCAACCCAGTAGGCGGGCATCGCGGTCTCCCTGGTGGATGAAAGCAATGGCGACGAGGAACGCGGTGGCGACAGAAGCGCGGAGGTTCGGTCGCCGGACCGGCGATGTCAAAAGCCGAGACCGCATGGGCCGCACGCAGAATTGCATCGCGGCGGCACGCCGCACCGCCCGCACCTGGCATGCAAAGGGCGCCCGCCTCCACCCCGTCGTGCTCGTGTTCTGTTGACCGCGCCTCCACGCTCGCTACCATGACGGACGAGACGGACCGACCAGCCTCGATGCTGCGCCGCACACCGTCCACGATCAAAACGACCAGACGAAAACGGCGGACAACGCCGGTTCAGGGAGGAAGACCACGTGAGCACCCCCGGTCTCGACCGGCGGAGCCTGATGCTCGGCGCCGCCGTTTCGGTTCCCGCACTGTCACTCGGTCCGGCACACGCCGAGGACTACCCGAGCCGCCCGATCACGATCATCAATCCGTTCCCGCCGGGGGGAGCCGCCGATGTGGTGGCGCGCCCCTTCGCGGCCGTGGTCGAGCCGATCATCAGGCAGCCGATGGTGATCGAGACCAAGGCGGGCGCAGCCGGCGCCGTCGGCGCGCAGGTCGCCGCCAGTGCCAAGCCGGACGGCTATACGCTGCTGATGCATCTCGTCTCGATCTCCGGCTTCGCCGAGGTCGACCGGCTGTTCGGCCGCAAGCCGAAATTCACCCGCGACGACTTCGTGCCGGTCGCCCGGCTGATCGCCGACCCCTGCGTGCTGATCGTCAACGACCAGCAGCCCTACAAGACGCTGCAAGAGTTCGTCGACGACGCCAGGAAGCGACCGAACGAGCTGCTGTTCTCGTCGTCGGGGCTGTACGGCGCGCTGCATCTGCCGATGGCGCTGTTCATGAAGGCGGCCGGCCTGCAGATCCGTCACCTGCCGACCAATGGCGGCGGTCCGGCCCTGACCGCGCTGGTCGGCAACAACGCGCAGGCGCTGGTGTCGTCGATCGCCGCGGCGAGCGGACAGATGAAGGCCGGCAAGGCGCGCGCCCTCGCCTCCTTCGGCGCGACCCGCGCCCCCGCCTGGCCCGACGTGCCGACCATGAAGGAGCTCGGCTACGACCTCGAATACTATCTGTGGGTCGGCCTGTTCGCGCCCAAGGGCACGCCCGAGCCGATCGTGACGAAACTGCGCGACGTCACCCGGCAGGCGGCGGCGAGCGACGCCTTCAGGCAGGCGATGACCAATCTCGGCCAGGACGTCGCCTATCAGGACCAGCCGGAGTTCAGGACCTTCTGGGACGCCGACGCGCGCCACATCGAGGACGCGGTGCGCAGCATCGGCAAGGTGGAGGGATGAGGGGGCACACAAGGGCGTCATGCGCGGGCTCGACCCGCGCATCCATCAAAAGAAGACGGCATCGTCGTTTCGAAACGATGGATCGCCGGGTCGAGCCCGGCGATGACGGTGCGGCTTGGTCACCCATCCGGGCCAGCCTGCCATGAGGCTCAAGCGCGACACCGTCGCCGGCGGCGCCTTCGTCGGGCTCGGCGCCGCCTTGTGGGCGTCGAGCGGCGACCTGCCGGTCGGCTCGCTGGCGATGCCCGGCGCCGGCATGGTGCCGATGATCGCCATCGGCCTGGTGATGGTGCTCGGCGGCGTGCTGCTGGTGCGCGGCACCGCCGGCCCGTCCCTCTCGGCCGACCACTGGAGCGACGCCGACCACGCCATCCGGGTCGTCGTCGCCACCGCCATCGCGACGGCGCTCTACACGCGGCTCGGCTTCCTGATCACGGTGCCGCTGCTGCTGTTCGGTCTCGTCGGCTTGGTCGAGCGGCGGAACATCGTCGCTGCCGCCGCCTTCAGCATCGGCGTCACGGCCGTCGCCTGGCTGCTGTTCGCGATGCTGCTGAAGACGCCCCTTCCGCCCGTTCCCTGGTCGTAGCCCGTGGACTCCACCCTCGACAGTCTGCTGCTCGGCTTTTCGGTGGCGCTGCAGCCGGACGTGCTGCTCTATGCGTTCGTCGGCTGCCTGGTCGGAACGCTGGTCGGCATGCTGCCCGGCATCGGGCCGCTCGCCGGCATCAGCATCCTGCTGCCGGCGACGTTCGGGCTCGACGCCACCAAGGCGATCGTGATGCTGGCCGGCATCTATTACGGCTCGCAATACGGCGGCTCGACCACCTCGATCCTGATGCGCATCCCGGGCGAGGCCGCCTCGGTGATGACCTGCATCGACGGCTACGCGATGACGCAGAAAGGCCGCGGCGGCGCGGCGCTGTGCATCGCCGCGGTCGGCTCGTTCGTGGCCGGCACGTTCGGCGTGATCATGCTGACGCTGGTGGCACCGCCGCTCGGCGCCTTCGCGCTGCGCTTCGGGCCGCCGGAGTTCACGGCGCTCCTGGTGCTCGGCCTCGTCTTCCTCGCCTACATGTCGTCGACCTCGCTGGTGCGCACGTTGCTGATGGCAAGCGTCGGGCTGCTGCTCGGAATGGTCGGCATCGACGTGATGACCGGACATTTCCGCTGGGCCTTCGACATCCCCGAGCTCGGCGACGGCATCGGCATCGTGCCGGTGGCGGTCGGCCTGTTCGGGCTCGGCGAGATCCTGTCGACCCCGAGCCGCAGCGTGACGACCAAGGTGGTGTCGCCGCGGCTCCGCGATCTTCTGCCGAGCCGCACCGAGTGGCGCGAGGCGGCGGCGCCGATCGCCCGCGGCAGCGTGCTCGGCTTCATCATCGGCATCGTCCCGGGCTCCGCCCACATCATCTCGAGCTTTTTGTCGTACGCGCTGGAGCGACGGCTCGCCAAGAACCCGGAGGACTTCGGCCGGGGCGCGGTCGCCGGCGTCGCCGGGCCGGAGTCCGCCAACAATGCCGCGTCGACGGGGGCGTTCGTGCCGATGCTGGCGCTCGGCCTGCCGACCGGACCGGTCACCGCCGTGCTGATGGCGGCGCTGCTGATCCACGGCATCCCGCCCGGCCCGCAGCTCGTCACCGAGCATCCGCAAGTGTTCTGGGGCTTCGTCGCCTCGATGTATGTGGGCAATCTGATGTTGCTGGCGCTGAACCTGCCGCTGGTCGGCCTGTTCGTCAGCGTGCTGCGCATCCCCTACGCGTATCTCTACCCGCTGATCGTGATGTTCTGCATCCTCGGCGTCTACGAGGTGAACCATTCGATCGTCGACGTCTGGATCATGCTGATCATGGGCGTCGCCGGTTATCTGCTGCGCAAGTTCGACTTCGACCCGGCGCCGCTGGTGCTCGGCCTGGTGATCGCGCCGATCCTGGAGATGAGCCTGCGACAGTCGCTGGTGATGTCGAACGGCCACTGGAGCATCTTCGTGCAGCGGCCGATCGCCGCAGCGCTGCTCGGCCTCTGCGCGGCGCTGCTGGTGCTCTCCGCCCTCTCGATCCTGCGGCGGCGGCGCGACTGGCGCACCAAGCTCGCCGCCGAGGAAGCCGGCGATGCCGCCTGACCGGCCGGCTCGAAGAACCGGCTTGGCAATTTCTCGGCTGGGCCCGCGGAACCAACTCCACAATCGCGCATTGTCTTGGTTCACCGCGCCGGTGCGTCACTGCCGGCGCCCTTCCATCGGGTCGGGAAGGGTCGGGCGTATCCCGAGCGTCCATCCGGACGCTGTCGCGCTCCTCGAATCCCCCGCCGCCAAGCCGACACTCCGGACCCCCCGGAGCAACGAGAGGATCACATGGGCAAGAGGAACACCAAGGGCATCATCACGGTCGCAGCCGCGGCGATCGCAGTGGCCGGCTTCGGCTTCGCGCCCGCCACTGCGGCGCCGGCCAAGAGCGACACGCCGGATCTCAGTGCCGGGACCGTGGACGCGAGCGCGCAGCGCCGCGCCTATCGGGGCGGCGTCTACCGGGGAGGCGCCTATCGGGGCGGCTACCGGGCCTATGGCTATCGCGGCGGGGCCGGGGTGCCCCTGGCGCTCGGCGCCGCCGCCGTGACGGCGGCCGGCATCGCCGCCGCCAGCAGCTACCAGCGCAACTACTATCAGCCGGCGCCCTACGGCTATTACGGTGGGGGCGGCTACGCACCCTATGGCGCCTACGGCGGATACGGCGGATACGGCGGCTACGGCGGCTGCGGCAATACCCTCGGCTGCGGCTACGGCCGCTGGTGAGGCCGGCGGCCGGCCGGGCGACGCGCGCCATGCGCGACCGCCCGGCACAGACATCGCGATGCGTGATGGCGCTGCCTCGCAGCGCCATTTTTTTGTTGCTTCCGGCGGTGCGTAGTAGCCCGGTCGCCGCGGACCGTTATGGTTGGGCATGGCTGATTCGATCGATCGACTCTTCCGGGCCGTGATGGCCGAGGCGGAAGCCCGTCCGGCGAGCTCCCGGACCGCGCGCCTGCTGCGGTCCAGCCGCGCCAAGATCGCCAAGAAGCTGGTCGAGGAGGCCGCCGAGGTGATCATCGAGGCGATGGACGAGCACCACGACAATGTCGTGCGCGAGAGCGCCGACCTCGTCTACAACCTCACGGTCCTGTGGGCCTCGGTCGGCGTCAAGCCGGTCGAGGTGTGGAAGGAGATGCAGCGGCGCGAGCGCCTCTACGGCATCGCCGAGAAGCTCGCCAAGCGTGCCCCGAAGCGCGCCCCCAAGGCCCGCCGCAAGCGCCCCGCCGCCCAGGCCCGCAAGCGCGGGTGAGCCGCGGGGCAACCGACCGCCTCCTGCGTCGTGCCGCGCGCACAAAACCGTCATGCGCGGACTCGACCCGCACATCCATCACGCTCCGCAAAAACGCTTTGTTCGCAGGATGATGGATCGCCGGGTCAAGCCCGGCGATGACGCCATGCGTGAGGCTCGCTCGCTGTCCCGCTTGATCGTCTCGAGCACGGCCTCGCGTTTGGTGGCGCCAGCATCCGGAGGCCCCGCATGGACATTGTCACACGCGCCGGTTAAGCAGGCGCCATGTTGAGAAAGCTGTACGACTGGTGCATCGGGGCAGCCGGCAAGCGGCGCGCCGCATGGGCGCTCGGCGCGGTTTCGTTCGCGGAGAGCTCGTTCTTTCCGATCCCGCCCGACACGATGCTGATCCCGATGGCGCTGGCGCGCCCGGACAAGGCCTATTACTACGCCGCCGTGTGCACGGTCGCCTCGGTGTTCGGCGGCATGCTGGGCTACGCGATCGGCGCCTATCTCTACGACTCGGTCGGGCTGTGGCTGATCAGCCTTTACGGCTACGGCGACAAGGTCGAGGCGTTCCGGGAGGCCTATGCCCGCTGGGGCTCCTGGATCATCCTGATCAAGGGCGTGACGCCGATCCCCTACAAGATCGTCACCATCACGTCGGGCTTCGCCGGCTATAATTTCCCGTTGTTCGTGCTGCTCTCGTGCATCACCCGCGGCGCCCGCTTCTTCCTCAGCGCCTTCCTGCTCGACCGCTACGGCCCGCAGGCCCGCGCCGCGATCGAGAAGCGCCTCGGCTTCTGGTTCACGGTGTTCCTGGTGGTGCTGATCGGCGGCATCGTCGCGGCCCTCTACGTCATGTGAGACCAAATCCGTTCGCCGTCATTCCGGGGCGCGCTGAAAGCGCGAACCCGGAATCCAGCGGCGATCTCCGAAGGCATGGCTGGATTCCGGGTCCGGCGCTCCGAAGTCGGCTGCAACCGACTTCGGCACGATATGATGCCGATCCCGGGTAAACCCGGGATCGGTGCGCCGTCCCGGAATGACCTCGGAATCCATAACCCGCCTGTGGCCATGGCGCATCCGCCCCGGTTTCCGGTTCCCCCTCGGCGCGAAAACGATCTAGAGTGCCTCCAGGCGAACGCAGATTTGCCGTCCGGGAGGCCTCGACGTGACTGCATTTCCCCTGCCAGAACCATCCTGCCTGCCTGCCACCCCTCGGCGGGCCCGCCCGCATGGCGCGCCGCCCGGCGCCTCGCGACCGACGACCGCCCGGACCGTCTGACCCGCCGCCGCGCCGCCTCCCGCCGCCCCCT
This sequence comes from Rhodoplanes sp., assembly GCF_013377085.1. GTDB lineage: Bacteria > Pseudomonadota > Alphaproteobacteria > Rhizobiales > Xanthobacteraceae > Rhodoplanes. The sequence goes on from NZ_JACAAX010000016.1 coordinate 29,245, forward strand.
CTCCGGCGCGGATCATCTCTCCGCCACGAGACACAAGACCAACAAGGAGCATCCATGACGCGTGGAGTCCGAACCCTCACCCTCGCCGCCGCGACCGTAGCCCTCCTGGCCGGATCGATCCCCGCGGTCGCGCAGACCAAGCTCACCATCATGGTGTTCGCCGGCATGCAGAACCTGCCGATCTTCGCGGCGCAGGCGAAGGGGTTCTTCGCCAAGCGCGGCCTCGAGGTCGACATGAAGATCGCGCCGAACTCGGACGAGCTGCGCAACGGCCTCGCCGACGGCCGCTTCCAGATCGTCCACGCCGCCGCCGACAACTCGGTCGCCATGGTCGAGATGGCCAATGTCGACGCCAAGATCGTGATCGGCGGCGACGACGGCATGAACCGATTGTTCGTCCAGCCCGAGATCGGCTCGGTCGCCGATCTGCGCGGCAAAACCGTCGCGGTCGACGCGCCCAACACGGCCTACGCGTTCCAGCTCTACGAGATGCTGCGGCTCGCCGGGATGGAGAAGGACAAGGACTACAAGATCGCCATCGTCGGCGCGACCTTCAAGCGGGCCGACGCGCTGCTCGCCGACAAGACCATGGCCGGCACCATGCTCAACCCGCCGTTCTCGCTGCGCGCCGCCAAGGGCGGCCTGAAGGATCTCGGCGAGGCGACCAAGACGATCGGCCCCTACCAGGCCTCCGCCGGCTTCGTGCTCGCCACCTGGGGCCGCGCCAACGCCGACACGCTCACGAAGTATCTCTCGGCCTATGTCGAGGGAATGCGCTGGGCCGCCGACCCGAAGAACAAGGCCGAGGCCGTCAAGCTCGTCGCCGACAACCTGAAGATGCCCGAGGACATCGCGACCGCCGGCTACGAGGCGCTGATGACCGGCATGAGCAAGGACGCCGCCTTCGACATGAAGGGCTTCGAGAACGTGCTGGCGCTGCGCGCCCGCCACACCGGCAAGCCGACCAAGCCGGCGGCGGACTACATCGACCTCTCCTACTATCAGAAGGCGATCGCCGGGATGTGAGACCGGATCCGGGTGATCCCTTCGCTGGTCATTCCGGGACGGCGCGGAGCGCCGGACCCGGAATCCAGTCGAGAATGCAGAGTTTGCAGATGGATTCCGGGTTCGCGCCTTCGGCGCGCCCCGGAATGACGGCGACCCCATCATCCGGAAAGCGTATGAGACCGCCCTGCCCGGGACCTCGTGTCCCGGGCCGCGACCTCTCGACGGCTCGCGTGATCGCGATCAGCCGGGCGCCGCGCGATGCTCCCCGGCGTCGTTCCACACGTCCTGACGACGAATCCCCCGCGCGTCGACCTCGAAGCGGTCGATGAAGCGGATGTCGGAAAAGGGCGTTCCGTTCGGCCATTCGCCGAACAGCATGCCGCGGCAGTAGACGACCCAGGCGTCGTTCTGACGCGAGACCTCCCAGGCCTCGATCGTCTTGCCGATGCGGCGATAACGCGACGCCGAGCCGGCGGCGATCGCGGCCGCCCCTTCGCGGCGCACGCCGCCCGGGAAGGTCAGCACCGCGCCCTCGGTCAGGCAGCCCGATGCCGCCGCGCAGTCGCGCCGCTGCATCGCCGCCAGATAGTCCTTCACCAGGGTCAGCGCGGCTTCGCCTGACTCGATCGACCGCATGGTTTCCCTCCGTCAGGCCATCACAGCTCGTTCACGGCACGCGCCGGGGACAGCACCTTGCGCACCACCGAGAACAGCGGCAGAACCGCGATGACCGCGGTGGACACGAGGATCGTCAGCGCGATCGGCCGGTCCAGCAGGAACTCCCAGGAGCCTCGGCCCAGCATCAGCGTCTGCCGCAGGTTGAGCTCGATCGCACCGCCGAGCACATAGGCGAGGATCAGCGGCGCGGTGTCGAACGCGAGCTTGCGCAAGCCGTAGCCGAGCAGCCCGAAGAACAGCAGCAGGCCGAGATCGAACACGCTGTTGTTGAGCGAGTAGCCGCCGACCAGGATGAACAGGATCAGCGGCGCGTACAGAATCTTGTACGGCACCTTGAGGAGCTGCACCCAGACGCCGATCAGCGGCAGGTTCAACAGGAGCAGCATGACGTTGCCGACATACATGGACGCCACGACACTCCAGAACACCTCCGGCTTGCTCTGGATCATCAGCGGCCCCGGCGCGACGCCGTACATCACGAAGGCGCCGAGCAGGATGGCGGTGACCGGGTTTCCGGGCAGGCCGAGCGTCAGCAGCGGGATGAAGGACCCGGCCGCCCCGGCATTGTTGGCCGTCTCGGGCCCGGCGACGCCCTCGATGGCGCCCTTGCCGAACCGCTCGGGATGGGCCGACAGCCGCTTCTCCAGTCCGTAGGACACGAAGGAGGCGAGCGTCGCGCCGCCGCCCGGCAACAGGCCGATCAGGAATCCGAGCACCGAGCCGCGCGCGATCGGACCGGCACACAGCTTCCAGTCCTCGCGCGAGGGCATGAGCTGCTTGATCGGGACCATCTGCACGCTGCGCTGGGACAGACGCTCGAGGTTGTAGAAGATCTCGCCCAGGCCGAACATCCCCATGGCGATCACGACGACGCCGACGCCGTCGGCGAGCTCGGTGATCCCGAACGTGAACCGCGGCTCGCCGGTGACGACGTCCTGCCCGACCATGCTGAGCAGGAGCCCGGCCAGGATCATGACCAGCGACTTGATCACCGAGCCCTTGGCCAGCACCAGCAGCACGACGAAGCCGAGCAGCATCAGCGCGAAATACTCCGGCGGCCCGAACTTGATGGCGAACTCGACCAGCGGCATGCTGATGAGCGCGATGGCGACGGCGCCGAGCGTTCCGGCGATGAACGATCCGATCGCGGCGATGCCGATGGCCGGGCCGGCGCGGCCCTGCTTCGCCATCTGATAGCCGTCGATGCAGGTCATCACGCTCTGCGCCTCGCCCGGGATGTTGACCAGGATCGCCGTGGTCGAGCCGCCGTAGCTGGCGCCGTAATAGATTCCCGCGATCATGATGATCGCCGTCACCGGCTCGAGGCCGACGGTGAGCGGCAGCAGCATGGCGATCGACGCGCTCGGGCCGAGACCGGGCAGCACCCCGATCAGCGTGCCGATCAGCGCGCCCAGGAAGCAGAACATGACGTTGTAGGGTTGCAGGACCGTGATGAACCCGCCGATGAGACCGTCCATCAAAGTCCTCCCAGGATCCCGGCGGGCAGCCGCACGCCGAGGATCAGCACGAACAGCCCATAGGCGGCGAGCGACGAGACCACGGCGGCGACGAGCGCAAACCGGCTGAACGGGCGTCCGATCCCGATGGCGTAGAAGACATACATCAGGGCGAAGCTCGAGATCAGAAAGCCGGCGACCGGCAGCACCAGGATGAACAGGCCGATCAGCACGATGACGGCCGCGACGCGGGCGTAGCCCCAGGTGTCGGGCGGCTCCTCCTCGACGACGCCGGCCTCGGGCCGGCGAACCGCGCGCACGATCAGCGCCGCCGCCAGGCCGATCATCGCGACCCCGACCGCGATCGGCATCGCCCCCGGCCCGACCAGGCGAAGCGTGCCGACGTCGAGGTCGGTCGCCAGCCAGATCGTCAGGAGGCCGACGGCGAGGAACGCCACGCCGCCGACGAGATCGCGCGAGATCGCGGGCGCGACGATCATTTCGCCATTCCGAGATCGCGCAGCAGGCCGAGATAGAACTTGTCCTCGGCCTCGAGATCGCGCTGGAACTGATCCGGTCCGGTCACGTCGACCTCGGCCAGCGCCCGCTTGGCGAAGTCGACGAACTCGGGCGCGGCGCTGGCCTGCCTGACGGCGTCGGCGATCCTGGCGACGACCTCGTCGGGCGTCTTCGCCGGCGCGAGGAAGCCGACGCGCGGCGGCATGGCGAGATCGACGCCGGCCTCGCGGATGGTCGGCACGTCGGGGATCACCTTGGCGCGAGTGTCGCCGAACTGGGCGATCGCGATCAGGCGCTTGCCCTCGACCTGCGGCCAGATCGCCTGGGCGAAGCCGAGCGCCAGATCGACGGTGCCGCCGACCGTGGCGGTGACGGCCGGCGTCACCCCCTGGAACGGAATGTGGTTGAGCTTGATGCCGGCCGCGCGCGCGAACGCCGCACCGGCCAGATGGGTGGCGCCGCCCGTGCCGGCGCTGCCGTATGTCACCTTGTCGGGATTGGCCTTGGCATACGCGATCAGCGACTTGAGGTCCTTGAAGGCGGCGCCCGGATAGGCGCCCATCATGTTCGGGCCGGTGGTGACCTGGGCGACGCCGCGCAGGTCGGCAAAGCCGTAAGGCAGCTTGTTCTGGTGCGGCGCGACCGTCTGGACCGAGGTGACGGCGAACAGCAGCGTGTGGCCGTCCGGCTTGGCGTTCTTGGCGACATAGTTGGTGCCGACCGAGCCGCCCGCGCCCGGCTTGGTCTCCACCACCACCGGCTTGCCGAGGATCTTCTCCATCTGCATGCCGAGGATGCGCACGAGCTGGTCGGTCGAGCCCGGCGAATACGGCACGATCACGGTGATGGGCTCGGTCGGATAGGCGGCGCGCGCGTTGCGGGTGCCGATCAGCCCGGCCGCCGCCGTCCCGGCGGCGACCTTCAGCATGGTCCGCCGGCTCCACCCGGGCGTCGTCAAGATCTTGCTCATCTCAAATCCCTTCGCGATGGGGGCTTGCGTTGCTCGCAGGTGAAAGCGTGGCGGTCGGCGACCTGCCGGTCGCCGGCTTGCCCTTCGCCGCCGCGGCGCGGCGGGCAGCCGCCCGGCCGGCGATGAAGCCGAGCCCGAGCGCCGACAGCAGACCGTTGCCGGACACGTAGCCGAGGCTGCCGTGACGGCCGCTGATGCCGCAGGCGGCGCCACCGCCGGCATAGAGGCCCGCGATCGGCGTGCCGTCCGCGCGCAGCACGCGGGCCTCGGTGTCGACGATCACGCCGCCCTGGGTGTGGAACAGCGCCGGCGCGATGCGCGTCACCACATAGGGCGGCACCAGCGGCGCGAGGCCCCAGGCGGTGCGGCCGAACGGATCGGCCGCTTCGCCCCGGGCCGCGGCGTCCGCGCTCGCCAGGACGGCGGCGAGGCGCGCCTCCGGGCAGCCGACCAGGCGGGCGAGATCCGCCACCGTGGCGGCCTCGCGGGCGCCACCGTGATCCACGAGCTCGCCGAACTCGGGCTGGCCGGCGGCGGTGAGATCGCGGATGCGACGATCGTAGATCGCGAAGGTCGGCCGCTGGTGGCGGGCGGCGTGCTCGGCGAAGGCCGAGTAGCCCTGGCTCTCGTCGGCGAACCGGGCGCCCGCGTCGTCGACGACGACGCCGCCCTTCTCGACGATCGTCCAGGTGACCAGCGCGCCGTGCGGCTGGGCAACCCCGGCATGAGCCTGGAAGGACGCCATGTTGCCGAGCCGGGCGCCGAGCGCCTCGCCCCACACCACCGCATCGCCCTCGCTGCCGGTGGCGCCGAAATGCGGGATCGCCGCCATGTCCGGACAGAAGCGATCGAGCAGCGCGCGGCTGTTGCCGAAGCCCGAGCAGGCCAGCACGGTCGCCGCCGCGCCGATGCGGGCGGTGTCGCCGCCGTCGGCCTTGGTCACGGCGCCGCACACGGCCCCGCCGTCGACGATCAGCGCCACCGCCGGATTGCCGAACGCGACGGGGATGTCGCGCGCCTCGGTGGCGCGCTCGAGATCTCGGATCAGGTCGGCGCCGCGGCGCGAGGGCGGCGCGTGCAGGCGGCAGACGCTGTGGCCGACATGGCGATAATGGGTGATCAGCGTCAGGTCGACGCCGACGCGGTCGAGCAGGAAGTGCACCAGCTCGGCCGAGATGCCGGCGAGACGATCGACCATGTGGTCGGCGTCGTGGCGGCCGGCCACCCGCCGCAGATCGGCGGCGAAGCGGTCCGGATCGTCGGCGATGCCGGCGGCGCGCTGCAGCCGCGTGCCGGCGGCCGGGATGGATCCGCTCGACAGGACCGTGTTGCCGGCGAAGCGATCGAGCTTCTCCACCACGGCGACCTCGGCGCCCGCCGCCTGGGCGGCCAGCGCCGCCACCAGGCCGCAGCCGCCGGCGCCGACGACCAGCACGTCGACCTCGGCGTCGAAGCGCGCGTCGAACTCCGCGGCCGGTACGAGCGAAACCACCTTGGTCCTCCGGCTATTTCTCGGCCGGCGCGATGCCGTACTTGGTTTCCAGCACGTCGGTCGTCAGCAGCCTGGCCTCCAGGCTGCGCATCTCGGAATAGCCCATCAGCGCCGTGATCTCGTCGATGCCGGCGACCATTTCCGGATGGTCGACCGGCTCGCCGGTGGCGACCACCTGCTTCATCATCTCCAGCGCATTCGACATGGCGCGGATGGCGGCGCCCGGCAGCATGCGCGGCAGGCTGACGCGGCGCACGCCCAGCGCCTTCAGGCGCGGCAGCGGGATCAGCGGCGTCGTCGGCCGCGCGCGGATGCCGAAGCCCATGTTGATCGAGACGGGCACGCCGGCCGCCGCGACGATGCGGGCGATGTCCTCCTCGCGCTTGACCGCGTCCGGAAAGATCATGTCGGCGCCCGCCTCCGCATAGGCGCGGACGCGGCGGACCGCACCCTCGATCCCCTCGATCGCCAACGCATCGGTGCGCGCGACGATGACGAAGCCGTCGTTGCGACGGGCGAGGCACGCCGCCTCGATCTTCTTCACCATCTCGGCGAGCGGAATCACCTCCTTGCCGGGCATGTGGCCGCAGCGCTTGGGCGCGACCTGATCCTCGATGTTGATGCCGGCGACGCCCGCCTCCTCGAACATCTGCACCGTGTAGTGGACGTTCATCGGGTTGCCGTAACCGGTGTCGGCGTCGCAGGTGATCGGGATCGCGACGGACCGGGCGAGATAGCGGCAGTGGTCGACGTTCTCGCGCAGCCCCATGACGCCGATGTCGTCGATGCCCAGGATGGCGTTGGAGATCGCCGCGCCGCTGGTGGCGGCACACTTGAACCCGGCCTTCTCGACCAGCCGCGCGCTGTAGCCGTCGTAGATTCCGGGCGCGACCATGAGCTCGCCGGAGTTCATGTAGGCGCGGTACTGCTCGACCTTGCCGGTCGCTGCTTGTGAATTCACCAAGGCCTCACCCTGTGTCATGCCGCCGAGACGTCGGCATCGGTGCCGACGGCTTCGGCCGAAGCGGGAAGATGGCGCAGCACGTTCTCGGCCGCGCGGGCGATGTGGGAGCGCATCAGCGATTCGGCGAGCTCGCCGTCGCGATTGCGGATGGCCAAAACGATCTGCCGGTGCTCGGTATAGGCGATAGACCGGCGCTCGCCGGCGGAGCCGGACCAGCGCCGGTACAGGCGCAGCAGATGATAGAGATCGCCGCACAGCGTATCGACGATGCGGGCGTTGCCGCTGGCGCGCACGATCCGCTCGTGGAAGTCGAACGTCTCGGCGGGAGACTGGCGGTCGTCCGCGCCGAGGCCGATGCGGCGATTGTGGTCCAGACCGGCCGCCAGCGCCTCGACGTCGGCCGGGTCCATGCGCTGCGCGGCGAGCCGGCTGGCATAGCCTTCGAGCGCCTCGCGCATCTCGAACAGCTCGCGCACGGCCCGCGGCTCCAGCGTGATCACGCGGGCGCGCATGAACGGCTCCCGCGAGACGAGCTGGATGCCCTGCAGCCGGCGCACCGCCTCGCGCACCGGACCGCGACTGACACTGAAGCGCGCGGCCAGGACCGACTCGTTGACGACGGCGCCGGGCGGCAGCTCGCAACTATAGATCAGGTCGAGCAGCCGCTCGAACACGTCGTCGCCCAGAGTGGCCTTCTGCGCCATGTGCGATCCTCGACGGACGGAAATAGTGTCAACACTCTCACAAATCTTGTGAGAGGCGTCAATGTCGCTGGCCGGGGTCATGGCGGTCTCTGATGCGCGAATTTCGGCCATTTTCATGCATTTCTTGGGCAATCCGCTCAAATTTGCAGCAGACCGGGAAAGCGCGCATCTCTTCCCAAGACGGGAAAATGAGCTATAAGTGTCAACAATTCAGGGAGCGGCCCGTGCCTCCTTCCGGCACGGCTGCCGACGTCACGGACAACATCGATGACCGCCGCCGGTGATGATGACGACGTCCCGCTGAACTGGGGCGCAGACACGCTGGCGATCGCCGACGTCGCCGCCACGGCCGCCCGCGCCGGCCGCGCCGTCGCCGAGATCCCGTATGCGATCCGGGTGCTGGTGGAGAACCTCAAGCGCCATCGCCGCGCCGGCCCACCCGGCGTGGTCGGCTCAGACGACGTCGCCGCCGCCGTCCTGTGGGACCGGAACCGCAACCGCGGCCTGCCGCTCCATGTCGAGCGGGTGATCCTCCCGGACTCGAGCGGCCTGCCGGTGCTGCTCGACCTCGCCGCGCTACGCGACGCCGTCGCCGCCCGCGGCGGTGATCCGCACCAGGTCGAGCCGGTGGTGCCGGTCGACCTCGTCGTCGACCACTCGCTGCAGGTCGACTGGGCCGGCGCGAGCGACGCCATGGCGGCCAACATGCGGCGCGAATACGAGCGCAACGGCGAACGCTATCGCTTCCTCAAATGGGCGGACGGCGCCTTCAAGTCGCTGCGGGTGTTTCCGCCCGGCACCGGCATCATCCACCAGGTCAACCTCGAATTCATCGCCGAGGTCGTGCGGCGCCGGAGCCACGGCGGCACGCTGTGGGCCGTGCCGGACTTCGTCATCGGCGGCGACTCCCACACGCCGATGGTCAACGGCATCGGCGTTCTCGGCTGGGGCGTCGGCGGCATCGACGCGGAATCGGCCATGCTCGGCGCCGCCTACGTCCTCCCCTGCCCCGAGGTGGTCGGCGTGCGGCTCGACGGCACGCGACGCGCCGGCGTCACCACCACCGACATCGCGCTCGCCGTCACCGAGCGGCTGCGGCGCGAGACCGTCGTCGCCGCGATCGTCGAGTATTACGGCGACGCCGTGGATGCGCTGGCCATTCCGGAGCGTGCCACCATGGCCAACATGGCGCCGGAATACGGCGCCACGGCCGGCTTCTTCCCGATCGACGCACGCACCATCGACTACCTCGCGCTGACCCGGCCGGGCCGCGACCTCGCCGGCCTGGTGGACGCCTATGCCCGGCGCAACAGTCTGTTCCGGCACCCGGACGCACCCGTTCCGCACTATCAGCGCACGATCGAGATCGATGTCGGCGCCATCGGCGCAGCCGTCGCCGGGCCGCGCCGGCCGCAGGACCGGCTGGATCTGGCCGCCGTCGCCGCCGATTTCTCGCAGCGGCTCGCGCGGCCGCTCGCCGCCGGCGGCTTCGCGGCGAAACCGGCTGCGCCGACGGCCGCGCCTGCCGCCGACCGCCCCGACAACGGCACGATCGACGACGGCACCATCGTCATCGCCGCCGTCACCTCGTGCACCAACACGTCCAACCCGGCCGTCATGCTCGCCGCCGGCCTGGTCGCCAAAAAAGCGCGGGCGCGCGGGCTCACGGTCGCGCCGCACGTCAAGACGTCGCTGGCGCCGGGCTCGCGGGTGGTCACCCGCTATCTCGACCACGCCGGCCTGCTCGGCGATCTCGAGGCGCTCGGCTTCCATGTCGTCGGCTACGGCTGCACCACCTGCGGCGGCAAGTCGGGCCCGCTCGCGTCCGATATCGCGCAGGCGATCGAACGGGACGGCCCGGTCGCCGTCGCGGTGCTGTCCGGCAACCGCAATTTCGAGGGCCGCATCCATCGCCTGGTGCGGGCGAACTACATCATGTCGCCGCCGCTGGTCGTCGCCTACGCCCTGGCGGGCCGCATCGACCGCGATCTGTCGCGCGAGCCGGTCGGGCACGATGGCGACGGCGCGCCCGTGATGCTCGCCGACCTCTGGCCGAGCGCCGACGAGATCGCCGCCGTGATGCCGCACGCGCTCGATTCTGCCCTCTTCGCCGAGGTGTACGGACACGCCTCCGCCGATCCGCTGTGGGACGGGCTCGCCGCCCCCACGGGCGAGCGCTACTTGTGGGACGCGGCGTCCACCTATCTGGTCAAGCCCCCCTTCTTCGACGACACGCCGGCGCCGCTCGCCGACCGCATCGACGGCGCCCGCGTGCTCGGCCTGTTCGGCGACTCGCTCACCACCGACCACATCTCGCCCGGCGGCGAAATCCCGGCCGACAGCCCGGCCGGCCTCTATCTCCAGGGACAGGGCATCGCGCCGCGCGACTTCAACACCTATGTGGCGCGCCGCTGCAACCACCACGTCATGGCCCGCGCCACCTTCGCCAATCTGCGCATCAAGAACCGGCTGCTGCCCGACCGCGAAGGCTGGTTCACCATCCATCATCCGAGCGGCGAGACGGTCACGTTCCACGAGGCGGCCCGCCGCTATCTCGACGCCGGCACTCCGACGATCGTGCTGGCCGGCCGCGAATACGGCACCGGCTCGAGCCGCGACTGGGCCGCCAAGGGCTCGGCGCTGCTCGGCCTCCGGGCCGTGATCGCCGAATCCTACGAGCGCATCCACCGCGCCAACCTGATCGGGATGGGCATCGTGCCGCTCGCCTTCAGGGACGGCGAAGGCTGGGCGAAGCTCGGCCTCACCGGCCGCGAGACCTGCACGATCGAGAACCTGCGTGCCGGCGTCCGCACCAGCGCCCCGATCACCGTCACGACCCGCGACGGCGACCGCACGATCACGTTCGCGGTCACGGCCCAGGTGTTCACCGAAAGCGAGCGCCGCCAGATCGAAGGCGGCGGCATTCTCGCCATGATGGTCCGCGATCTCTCGGCCGCGCCGCAGCGCGCGACCACGCCTTGAGGAGTGATCCCATGCTCGATGTGGTTCTCGCCGGCGGCGAGCTCGTCATTCCGGAGACCGGAGTCGTGCGCGGCTCGGTCGGCATCAAGGACGGCAGGATCGCCACCGTCGCCGACCCGGACGAGACTCTGGCCGCGCGAAAAACCGTCGACTGCCGCGGCAAGTGGGTGATGCCCGGCCTGATCGACCCGCACACCCATATCGGCTTCGGCGACAAGGAGCACGACTTCCAGACCGAGTCGCGCTCGGCGGCGCTCGGCGGCGTCACGGCACTGTTCACGTTCCACCGCTCGGCCGACCTGCGCGAGTCGTCCGCACCCTGGATCGCCCACGGCGAGAGGCTGAGCTGCATCGATTTCGGCCTGCATTTCGGCCTCACCAGCGCGCTGCATGTCGACACCCTGGTCGAGACGGCGAAGCGCTTCGGTGTCAGCTCGTTCAAGGTTTATCTGATGTACAAGGGCGCCGCCGGCGCCGCCAAGGGCTTCACCGAGATCGACGACGGCCTCTTGTTCCGCACCATGCTGGAGGCGCGCAAGGTGCCGGGCGGCGTGGTCGGCGTGCATTGCGAGAATGTCGAGGTGATCCCGGTGTTCCGCGGGCCGCTCAAGGCCGCCGGCCGCACCGATCTCGCCGCCTGGGACGAGCAGAGCCCGGACTTCCTCGAGGCCGAGAACGTCAGCCGGGTGATCTATTTCGCCGCCAAGGCGGACTGCCCGGTCAACATCGTCCATCTGTCGAGCGCCGAAGGCCTCGGCATCATCCGGCGCCACCGCGCCGTCTATCGCAATCCGGTGCACGTCGAGACCTGCGCGCACTACCTGACGATGACGCGCGACGACCCCAGCGGCTTCCTCGCCAAGGTCAATCCGCCGCTGCGCCGCCAGGCCGATTGCGACGCGCTGTGGGAGGGCATCATGGACGGCTCGATCGAGACCGTCGGCTCGGACCATGTGCCGCGCAAGGTCGCCACCAAGGCGCCGGATCTGTGGGGCGCCAGCGCCGGCTTTCCCGGCCTCGCCACCCTGCTGCCGCTGATGATCGAGGAGGGCCACTACGCCCGCGGCGTCCCGCTCACCCGCATCGCCGCCGTGACGAGCCTCAACGTCGCGCGTCTCTACAACGTGCCCTCGAAGGGCTCGATCGCGGTCGGCAAGGACGCCGACCTGATGGTGATCGATCCGCACGAGACCCGCAAGGTCGACCACGCCGCGCTCGCCTCCTATTCCGACTACACGCCGCTGCAGGGCCGCGCGCTGCGCGGCTGGCCGGTGCACACTTTTGCGCGCGGCCGTCATCTCGTCGACGGCGGGCGCCTCACCGAGACGGCGCTGACGGCGCCGGCCGGCCACTATCTCAGGCGCGCCGTGTGAGGCCGCTCATCCGCAGAGGACGGGCCGCCACCGACGCGGCGACAGCACGACACAGGACACCGGACGGAAGGTCGACGACATGACGCAGACACGCATCTGGGACAAGTTCCTCACCGCGCGCGACCAGAAGGTGCTGGCGGCCTCCGGCTACGGCAAGCGCGGCGGCTTCGGAACGCGGCCGGCGCTGTTCATCATCGACGTGCAGTACAATTTCTGCGGCGACACCCCGCAGGACATTCTCGACGGCCTCAAGCAGTACCGCACCCATTGCGGCCGCGAGGCCTGGGACGCGGTCGCCCATATCGAGCCGCTGCTGCACCTCGCCCGCGAGAAGAATTTTCCGGTGTTCTACACCGAGAGCGCGCGCCGCACCGACATGCTCGATTCCGGCGTCCAGGTCGGCAAGAGCCATCGCGGCACCGAGAAGACCGTGATCGAAGGCACGCATGCGACCCAGACGGTCGAGCCGCTGGCGCCGCGTCCGCAGGACATCCGCATCGGCAAGCGCAAGCCGTCGTGCTTCTTCGGCACCATCTTCATGAGCCACCTGAACTTCCTCGACATCGACACGCTCATCCTGACGGGCTGCACCACCTCGGGCTGCCTGCGCGCCACGGCGGTCGACGCCTACTCGTACAATTTCAAGGTCGTCATCCCGGAGGAGTGCTCGTTCGATCGCTTCGAGGCGAGCCATGCCGTCAATCTGTTCGACCTGAACTGCAAGTACGCCGACGTCATCCCGACCGCCGAGGTCGAGACCTATCTGGGCGGCCTGCCGGTCCGCCCGCCGTTCACCGCGCCCGTCGGTTGACCGGGGCTGCGGCGATGACCGACCGGCGCGCCATCGTCACCGGCACGGCCTCGGGCATCGGGCGCGCCATCGCCCGGCGGCTGCTCGCCGACGGCTGGGAGGTGGTCGGGCTCGACCGCGAGCCGCAGGGGGAGAGCGCCGGCTTCACGCCGATCACGATCGACCTGCTCGATCGCGACCGCCTCGGCGAGATCGCCGAAAAGCTCGCCGCCGGGCGGCCGACCGCGCTGGTGCATTCGGCCGGCATCATGCGGGCCGACGACGACCCGGAGACGCGCGACACCGGCGGCGAGACCTTGTGGCACCTGCACGTCGCCGCCGCCGAGCTGCTGATCAGCACGCTGACGCCGGCGATGCCGGATCGCGACGGCCGCGTCGTGGTGATGTCGAGCCGGGCGGCACAGGGCCGGCCCGGCCGCATGTTCTATGCGGCCTCCAAGGGCGGCGTCGAAGCCATGGTGCGCTGTGCCGCCGGCGCGCTGGTGGCGCGCGGCATCACCGTGAATGCCGTCGCGCCGGGCGCCACCGACACGCCGCAGCTCGTCGACCCGGCCCGCGCCGGCGCCCCCATCCGGCTGCCGCCGATCGGCCGGCTGATCGCGCCCGACGAGGTCGCCGCCCTGATCGCCTTCCTGGTCGGCCCATACGGCGGCGCCATCACGGGCCAGACGCTGACCATGTGCGGCGGCGCCAGCCTGACGCTCGCCTGACGCGTCCGGCGGTCGGACCGGTCGCGATCGCCGCCAGGATCTCCGCAACGCGACGCGTGACGGCCGCGCCGGAGCCTCGTTAAGATGCCGGCAAGCGATCCGAAAAAAATCGTCGCCGGGAGGTCCGTCGTGAATCTGTTCCAGAAGCTCGTCGAGCGCGAGGAGGCCGGGCTGCCCGTCACGGTCGGGGTGATCGGCGCGGGCAAGTTCGGCACCATGTTCCTGGCCCAGGCGCGGCTGACCCGCGGCCTGCACGTGGTCGGCGTCGCCGACCTCGACGTTGTTCGCGCCAGGCGTCAGCTCGCCGCGGCCGGCTGGGAGGAGGAACGCAGCACCGCCACCTCGCTGGCCGACGCGATCGAGACGCGCCGCACCCATGTCGGCCCCGACGCCGACGCGCTGATCGCCCAGCCGGACGTCGAGGTGATCGTCGAGGCGACCGGCGTGCCGGCCGCCGGCATCCGCCACGCGCTGGCGGCGATCGCGCACGGCAAGCATGTGGTGATGGTCAATGTCGAGGCCGACGCGCTCGCCGGTCCGCTGCTCGCCCGCGCCGCCCAGGCGGCCGGCGTCGTCTACAGCCTCGCCTGGGGCGACCAGCCGGCGCTGATCTGCGAGCATGTCGACTGGGCGCGTGCCTGCGGCTTCAAGGTGATCTCGGCCGGCAAGGGCACACGATACGAGCCGCACTACCACGCCTCGACGCCCGACACAGTGTGGGACATCCTCGACAAGTATCTGTCGATCGCCGACCGCGGCTCGATCAATCCAAAAATGTTCAACAGCTTCGTCGACGGCACCAAGTCGGCGATCGAGATGACGGCGGTGTGCAACGCCACCGGCCTGCTGCCGCAAAGCGACGGCCTCGCCTTCCCGCCGGCGAGCCGCTTCCAGCTCGCCGACGTATGCAAGCCGGCCCGCGACGGCGGCACCCTGGAGACGGCCGGCGTCACCGAGGTGGTCTCCTCGGTCAACCGGCAGGGCCGCGACGTGCCGCATCATCTGGCGCTCGGCACGTTTGTCGTGATCGAGGGCGAGACCGAGTATGCGCGGCGCTGCTTTCGGGAATACGCCATGCTGCCGGATGCGAGCGGGCGGTATGCGGCACTCTACCGGCCGATCCACCTGATCGGGCTGGAGCTCGGCATCTCGGTGGCGAGCGCTGCGCTGCGCGGCGAGCCGACCGGCAGCCCGACCGGCTTCCGTTCCGACGTCGTCGCAACCGCCAAGCGCGCGCTGCGCCGGGGCGAGGTGCTGGACGGCGAAGGCGGCTTCTGCGTGTGGGGCAAGCAGACGCCGGCGGCGCGCTCTCTCGCCGACGGGCTGCTGCCGCTCGGCCTCGCCCACGGCGTCACGCTCTTGCGCGATGTTCCGGAGGGCGCAGCCTTGCGCTGGGCCGACGTGACCATCGACGAGACCGACATCGCCGTGAAAACGCGGCGGGAGATGGAGGCGTCCTGTGGCGAGACGGCAGGTGCATCGGCGCGTTGAGAGACTGCTCTCGAATCGGAGGATCGAAATGTGAGTGACTACTACGTTCATCGCCTGCAAGTGTCGATGTCGCTGGCGACGGCCGACAAGATCGCGAACGAAGCCATCGCGGCCGGTCACGAAGCGAAGCTGCTGCCGTTGACCGTAGCGATCCTCGACGCCGGCGGCACGCTGGTCGTTCTCAAGCGGGAGGACGGATCCGGCATACTGCGCGGCGATATCGCCATCGGAAAAGCCTGGGGTGCGCTCGGCATGGGCATTTCCAGCCGCACCATCCGCGATCGCCTGCGCGAGCGGCCGGCCTTTCAGAGCGCGCTCGCCGCGGCATCGGACGGACGGTTCATTCCAGTTCCCGGCGGCGTTCTGGTGATGAACGACAGGAAAGACGTGATCGGCGCGGTCGGCATCAGCGGCGACGCGTCCGACAAGGACGAGTATGCGGCCGTCACGGCGGTGCAGCGCGTCGGGCTGATGCCGCATCCCGAGATGCCGGCCGAGCACTGGCGCGAGGCCGGCCTGTGACGACACGATCGACGAAACGAGACCGGGAAGGAGTCCAGATGAAGACGCTTGCGGCCGCAATCATATGCCTTGGCGCCTTGCTGTCGCCGGCAATGGCGCAGGACGCTTATCCGAGCCGCGCTATCCGCCTGGTCGTCCCCTTCCCGGCCGGCGGACCGACCGACGTCTTCGCCCGGCAGTACGCGGCGCGGATGTCCACCGTTCTCGGCCAGCAGATGTTCGTGGAGAACAAGGCCGGTGCGGCCGGCGCGATCGGCTCGGCCGAGGTCGCCCGAGCCGCGGCGGACGGCTACACGCTGCTGTTCGGGACGGCCTCGACACACGGGCTGTACAATCTGCTGTCGAAGAATCCGGTCTACGATTCCCTGAAGGATTTTTCCCCGGTCGCCATCGTCGGCGCGGCGCCGGCGGTCGTCGTCGTCCATCCCTCGGGACCTGCCGACCTGAAGGCCCTGGTCGCGGCCGTGAAGGCCAATCCGGGTAAGCTGCAATACGGCTCGCCCGGCACCGGCACGTTCCTGCATCTCGCTGGCGAGATGTTCAAGACCGAGGCCGGCAAGCTCGATATTCCACACATCCCCTACAAGGGCGCCGCCCCGGCCATGAACGATCTGATCGGCAACCAGATCGGCATGGTGATCGATACGCTCGGAACGTCGCTTCAACAGTACCGTGCCGGCACGGTCCGCATCCTCGCGGTGGCCTCGGCGAAGCGGTCCGAACTGGCGCCCGACATTCCGACCGTGGACGAGGCGCTGAACATCCAAGGCTTCGAAGCGGGCTTGTGGAACATGGTGGCCGTACCCGCGGCGACACCGGCTGCGGTGGTGGCGAAGCTCTCTGACGCCACGTCGCGCGTCATGGCGGATGCGGAGTTTCAGGCGCAGTTGCGCAAGCTCGGCATCGATCCGGTCACCGACTCGTCGCCCGCGGCTGCCCGCGCCTTCATCGAACGGGAGCGGATGCGCTTCAAGCCCGTGGTCGCAGCTTCGGGCGTCAGCATCGACTGACCGTTGGAGCGGCCAGACGGGGCCTCCAGGAACGGTCCGTCCGATTCACGTTTTCGTCTGATCATCGGATGTCGACACCGCCGGCGTGCCGCCCAGGAAGGTGGCGATCACGGGATCTTTCACGAGCACCGCAAGATCATCGGCGGTCGGCAGTTGCGGCTTGTCGCGCCTCGCATTGACCAGGCACAGGAAGCCGAGCAACGCGTCGCCTGTCGCACGGAACTGATGCCAGGTCATCGGCGGCACCGAGACGAGATCACGCTCCGCGACCGCCCGCACGGTGTCGCCGATCAGGCAGTGGCCGTGCCCGCGAAAAATCATCACGGCGTGGACGTGCTCGTGCCGCTCCAGCGTCGAGAAGCCGCCGGGCGCCACCTCGAAATAGCGCAGCTCGCCGTCGAGCGCCGGATCCGAGAACAGGATCTGGCGCGTCACCGCCTTGAACAGCGCGCGCTCGTCCTCCTTGTAGGGCATTTTTTCGACGCCCTCCCAACGGAAGTCTTGTTCGGCTTTTCGATAGTGAGTCGGCTGGTCGGTCGTCATGACGATCTCGTTCGGTGCATCTTCACGCTGCGCGTTTCGACCTCATGGTGAGGAGCGGATCGAGGTCCGCGCGCGCACGGCTTTCACATAATCATGCCCATGCACGGCGGCCACGAAATCCGCCGTTGCTTCGATCAGCCGCGGACCGGCCTCCAGCAGCGCGCCACCGATCAGCAGCATGACGTCGGGACCGTAAAAGTCGAGGAGCTCCGGCACGCGCTCGCGCGTCATGCCGCCGGCCGGCCCCGGCAGGCTCGGCGCCAGACCGTGCCAGGGTGCGCGCGCCGCATCGGCCAGCGCCCGGCATGTCTGCGCCGACCAGCCGAAGCGTCCGCCGAAATTCGGATAGACGATGGCGTCGCAGCCGATCAGGCGAAAGAGCTTGCCGAACAGCAGCGGCGGCGCGACGCGGCTCGCCCCGCCGAGCGCCGGATGGGCGACGAAGGCCATGTCGGGGTTCTCGGTCACCAGCGTGCGCACCGTGGCGAAGCCCGCCACCATCGGGGCGACCATCACGGCGGCGACGCCGGCGGCGCCGGCGCAGGCGAGCTGGACGCGCATGCTATCGAGGTCGCCCGAGAGGTTCGGCACGTAGAGCGTGGGCCGCCCGGTCTTTCGCACCGCCTCGCGCACGGCGTCGGCGATCCGCGGCACCCGCGCCGCGAACGGCGCATAGCTCTGGTCGGCGATGCCGTGGTCGTCCTTGATCAGGTCGATGCCGCCGGCGGCGAACTTTTGGGCCAGATCGGCGAGCGCCGCGGGCGGCAGGCCCTGCGGCTTCAGCGCCGTCGCCGTCAGGGCGCGGCGCTCGGCGCCGAGGCGGCCGCGAAACCCGGCGATGCCGTGCCGCGGCCCGCCGAAACCCGCGGCCATGTCGTCCGGCAGCGCGACGTCGGCGAGGACCACGTCGTCGTGCAGCGACGAGTTGCCGAACAGCATGTTCAGAAGCTGGCCGGCATCGGCCTCGATGGTGGCGCAGGCGAGGGCGATCGTCACGGCGAAGCGGTCGGCGCCGGCCGGCTCGATCGCGTCGACGCGGCCGACGATCCCGTCGCGCAAAGCCGCATCCGTGATGGCCGCGACCGGCATCTCGACGCTCTGCTCGACCGCGAGCGCGCGGGCGCGCGATTCGACCGCCTGAACCCCGCAGGAGACCAGATACGTGACCTTCAAACGACCGCCCACGCCTCACTCCCGACTATTCACGACGCAGCCTTCGGCGCCCCGCGCGCTCTGCTTGTCGGAACACGATCCCGAAAAGTCGGACTTGGTTGTCGGAAAAGATCATGCTCGGCACAAAACTTAGAGCGAAAAGACCAGACCAGGAAACGGCATCCGGCTCCAGCAGGCACGCGATGCAAAAGCCTGCCCGCCGCAAAGCCGAACCAGGACTGCCACGGCGGCGTCCAATCTCCGCCATGAAACGCTGATTCTATGGAGCTGGGGACTGGGGGAGTATGTGTATGGTGGGCTGGCCGAAGCTCCTTCGGAGCGTGACGGCGCGTGCGCTCGTCAGGCGTTTTTCGAAAGATCTGGTGATCGCGGGCACGGCGACGACAGCCGCGGTGCTCGTCCTGGCAGCCATCCACGACAATCCGATGACGGACAAGCCGCCGCGGCCACCCGCGGATGTGCTGCGGACCGCCATCCGCATCGAGCCGCCCGCCACCGTGACGGTGACGAGCCATCTCACTGAAGCCGAACCTGCAGCCACGCCCGCGCCACACGCTTCCATCCGGAAGCGGAGCGGACCGCGGCTGTCCGGCCCCGAGACGACCCGGCCCGTTGCGCCGGCCCAGCGTCTCGCCTCGGCCGCACGACCGGCGCCCTCCGGCGCCGCGATCTCCGACGAGCCCCCAACCGTATCGCCGCCGCTCGACCTGCAGGCCTTCGCCCGGACCTCCGACGGTCCCAGGGCGAGCCCCGAGACCGAGCGTCCTTGGACTTTCGGTTCATCGCTCCGCCTCGCGCGCACGGCTGCCGAGACGGCGACCAGCAGGGTGCTCGCATGGAAACACCGCGTCACGACTTCGACCGCTTGGCTGCTCGACGGCCTGCCTTGACACGCGAGCGGCTCTTGCGAGCCGCCATCGCGGTCTTCGCGGACCACGGCTATGCGGGCGCCTCGGTGCGCCGCATCTGCCAGCGCGCCCGCGCCAATCCGGCCGCCGTGAAGCACTATTTCGGCAACAAGGACGGCCTCTATCAGGAGGTCCTGCACGTCGCCTCGGCGGCCTTCGCGGGTGACGAGACCGGCAAGATCGAGCGCGGCGAGCGCCCGCCCGAAGCGATGCTGCGCGACATGATCCGCCACCAGCTCCGCCCGGTGCTGCGGCGGAACACGATCGGCCGCTATCTGCGGGTCTTCGCCTGGGAGGACATGGCTCCGTCGCGGCCCTACAAGCAGTTCCTCGCCGCCGGGCGCGTGCCGGTCGTCGCCCGGGCCAGCACGATCGCGCGCGAGCTCTTGTCGCCCGATGCGACCAGCGAGGAGGTTGCGGTCGCGACCGTCTGGCTGATGAACCAGGCGATGCCGTTCGTGCGCAGCCGCGACACCCTGACGGCGCCGCCGTTCGGCCTGCGCTTCGACCAGGCCATGGTCGACCGGCTCGCCGACCGGCTGACGCGGCTGGCGCTCGCCGGCCTCGCCCGCGCGCCGGCGCGGCTCGATTAGGAGGTCGCCTTCGGCTTCCGATCCTGCGGCGCCCAGGCGGGCGGACGGCGATCGCGAAAGCTCGCCCGCCCCTCGACGCCCTCGGACGCCTCGAAGCCGCGCCGGAACTTTTCGCGCAACGTGTCCATCAGCTCCGCGGTCGGCGCGCGGCCCGAAAGCTCGCGCAAATCCTGCTTGGCGACGGCGGTCGCGGCGGGCGCCGACAGCAGCACCTCACCGATCACGTTTTCCAGTTGCTGCTCGATCGCGGCGGCCGAGCAGATCCGGTGGGCGACGCCGAGCCGCAGCGCCTCTTCGGCGCCGATCCGCTCGCCCGTGATCAACAGCCGCCGCAGGGCCCGCGCGCCCAGCGCCCGCTCGAAGAACGGCAGATAGGGCGCGACCGGAAAGCCGAGCCGCAGCTCCGGGACCGCGAAGCTCGCATCGTCGGCGGCGAGCAGCACGTCGCAGCAGGCGGCGAGCGCGAAGGCGCCGCCCATGCAGGCGCCATGCACCAGCGCGATGGTCGGCTTCGGGCAGGCATCGAGCGCCAGGCACACGGTCGGCATCACCACGCCGCCGCCGTCCTCTCGCCCGACGATCGCCTGCGGATCGCCCAGAACGTCGCCGCCGACGCCGAAGTGGCGTCCGCTGCCGCGCAGCACCAGCGCCCGCACGCCGGCGTCGGCCGAGACGCGCGCGATGCCGTCGGCGAGCCCCTCGAGCATGCGCCCGTCATAGGCATTGCCCTTGTCGGGCCGGTCGAGCGTCAGGGTCGCGACGCCGCGCGAATCGCAATCGAGACGGACGGCGCTCGTCGGCGCGGTCACGCACCGGCCCCGTCGAGGAAGTCGAGCAGCACGCGGTCGAACAGCGCCGGCTGGTCGAGATTGGAGATATGGCCGGCGCCCGGCATCTCCTCGTAGCGCGAGCCGGGCAGCGCCGCCTGCAGTCGCCGCATCGCCGCCGGGGTGGTGCCGTCCTTCTCGCCGACCACGAACATCACCGGGCTGCGGATCGACGCGGCCGCGGGGCGCATGTCGTGATCGGCGAGCGCCGCGGCGCATCCGACGAAGCCGTTCACCGGGGTGGTGCGGATCATCGCCCGCAGGCGGTCGAGATGAGCCGGCGCGGCCGCCACCGTCTCGGGCGGGAACCAGCGTCCGATGGTCGGCTCGACCAGCGCATCCATGCCGTGCTGGCGCGCCACGACGATGCGCTCCTCCCAGCCCCGCGCGCTCTCCGGCGTCGAGGCGCCGCCGGTGTCGCAGGCGACGACGCGGTCGACCCGGTCGGGATTGCGCCCGGCGAAGCCGAGCACGGTGGCGCCGCCCATCGACAGGCCGACCACATGGGCGCGACGGATCGCGAAGGCGTCGAGCAGCGCGGTAAAATCGGCGAGCAGCAGGTCGAACGTGTAGCGGCCGCCCGGCGCCTCGCTGCCGCCGTGGCCGCGCTGGTCGTAGCGCAGCACCCGGAAATTTCCGCGCAACGCCTCAGCCTCGGCATCCCACATGGCGAGGTTGGTCGCCAGCGAGTTGCTGAACACGACCCACGGAGCGCCTTCGGCGCCCTCGACCTCGCAATGGATGTTGATGCCGTTGGCTCTGATCTGCATGGACATCGCCTGTTGGGCCGACCGACCGGGTGCGGGAGGCGGACGTCAGCCCGCCGCGACCATGTC
The DNA here is from genome assembly GCF_013377085.1 of Rhodoplanes sp. GTDB lineage: Bacteria > Pseudomonadota > Alphaproteobacteria > Rhizobiales > Xanthobacteraceae > Rhodoplanes. Next base: position 50,816 of record NZ_JACAAX010000016.1, read on the forward strand.
GCCGGCCGGCGCCGCGGTCCCGTGGTCGGCGAGGCGGAGCTGATAGAAGGTGGCGTATCGCTGGCCCCGGCGGAGCAGCTCCTCGTGGCTGCCGGCCTCGACGATCTCGCCGCGCTCGACGACGTGGATACGGTCGGCATGGGCGATGGTGTAGAGGCGGTGGGCGATCACCAGCGTGGTGCGTCCCTTGATCAGCTCCGCCATCGCGGCCTCGACGAAGGACTCCGCCTCCGAGTCGAGCGCCGCCGTCGGCTCGTCCAGCAGGATGATCGGGGCGTCGCGCATCAGCGCGCGGGCGATGGCGATGCGCTGGCGCTGGCCACCGGAGAGCTGGGTTCCCTGCTCGCCCACCTTGGTGTCGTAGCCGTCCGGGAACGTCATGATGAAGTCGTGCGCATAGGCGGCCTTGGCGGCGGCGACGATCTCGTCGTCGGTCGCGCCGATGCGGCCGAGCGCGATGTTCTCCTTCACGGTGCCATGGAACAGGAAGACGTCCTGACCCACATAGGCGAAGGCGCGCCGCAGCGAATCGGGCGACACCTCGGCGACATCCTGGCCGTCGATCAGGATGCGGCCCGCCTGCGGCCGGTACAGGCCGAGCAGCAGGTTGAAGATCGTCGACTTGCCGCCGCCCGAGACGCCGACAAAGGCCGTGACGGCGTGTGGCTTGGCCTCGAACGACACGTTCTTGAGCACCGGATCGCCGGGCCGATAGGCGAACTCGACGTTCTCGAACTGGACCTTCCCGTCGCCGACCGCGAGCAGCGCCGTGCGGGTCTCGCCGGGCGGTGTCGGCAGGTCGAGCAGCTCGAACAGGATGCGCACGCCGACCAGGCCGGACTGGAGCTCGATGTTGAGCCGCGCGATCCGCTTGGCCGGCTCGTAGGCGAGGATGAAGGCCGTGATGAAGGAGATGAACCCGCCGGGCGTCGCATCCAGCACCAGCACGCTGTAGCCGCCGATCAGCAGCACCGAGGCGATGGCCATGCCGCCGAGCGTCTCCATCAGGGGCGTCGAGCGGTTGGAGACCCGGGCCAGCTTGTTCGACGCCTCCTCGATGGCGTCGACGTGGTGATACACCCGCTGGCGCATGACGTCCTCGAGATTGAACGCCTTGATGATCTTGAAGCCCTGCGCGGTCTCTTGCAGGGCCTGCAGGATCATCACCGTGCCGCCGAACTGGGTCATCGTGATGTTGCGCACCCGCTTGATCAGCTTGCGCAGGGTCAGCACGGCCGGCGGCATGATCAGCAGGCCGACGATCGACAGCAGCGGCTGCTGGTAGACCATCACGACGATCAGGCCGAGCAGCGTGAGCAGGTCGCGGCCGAGCGCCGTGATCAGCATGTTGAGGACGCCCGAGGCGGCGCTGGCGCCGTAATTGACCCGCGCCACGAACTCGGAGGAGTGCTTGTCGGTGAAGAACGACAGCGTCTGGTTCACCAGCCTGTCGAAGCTCTGCTTCTGATTGCCGGCGATGATGCGGTTCGAGATCCGCGCCAGGGTGACGGCCTGCCCGTAGGTCGAGATCCCCTTCACGGCGAAGATCACGATCGCCGCGAGCGACACCGCCGCGACGCCGTAGAAGCTCTTCGAGACATAGACCTGGTTGACGGCCGAGCCGATCAGATAGGCGGTCGCCGCCGTGCAGGCCGCGCCCATTCCCATGAAGCAGAAAGCGATCGCATAGCTCTTCGCATGGCCGCGGCCGAACTCGCTCAGCAGCCGAATGATGATGTTCCACGTGCCCGCCGGATCACCTCCGCGGCGGTCCAGCCATGTGGCTAAATACCTGAAAATACTGTGCATCGACGACTCGTTTGGACGGCGGACCGGTGGCGGGCGGGACTGTAGTCGATCGTCGTCCCCACGTCCAACCGCACGGGACGCACAGCCGCCCTACGGGGGGGCCGGTGTTGCTGCAGACACAAACGGCCGACCGGCCCGCCGCAGCGTCGTCTCGACGACGTGCCGCGCGATCGCGGCCGGGGTGTGATGGGCGAGCACATGGGCGCGTCCGGCCGCGGCGATCGTCGCCAGGCGCGGGCGATCGGCGAGCGCGGCGCGCACGGCGCGGGCGAGGCCGCCGGGCTCGACATCGTAATAGAGCGCGTGCTCGCCGTCGACGAGCGGCGCGTGCTGCATGATGGACGGCCGGTTGGCGAGCGGCACCGAGCCGCACAGCGCCGCCTCGTAGAGGCGGAAGCATTGCCAGCCGTAACCTTCCGGCGTCCACACCAGACGGGCGCGGGCGAGCCGGTCGAGATACGCATCGAGCGGCAGCGGCGCATCCGGGATGTCGATCACGATGCCTTCGTGGCGCAGCGACAGCAGCTCGTCGAGGCCGCGCTCGCGCACCGTGGAGGAATCCTTCACACGGCCGGCGAAGAAGACATCGGCGGTCTTCTCGTGATCGGGGATCGGGCTCGGGACGGTGCAGCCGAACACCTGGAGCGGCACGCCGAGCGACAGCGGCGCGAGCTTCTCGAGGCGGCGGCGGTTGCGCGCGACGCGGCGGAAGCGTGCGGTCGGCACCCGCCAGTGCAGCGTTCCCGTGAAGGCCTGCCAGTTGTCGGGCGGCAGCTCGCGCTTGAACCACACGGTGGCGCGGTCGAGCAGAAACGCGTTGGCGCGATCGATCACGGCGGGATCGTCGAAGTCGAGCACGGCGATCGGCGCGGCGACGCGGCCACGCAGAAGCTGCGGCGCCAGCGCCCGCGCCAGCGGCAACGATCCGTGCATCACGCTGCGCCGGAACACGAGTCGCCCGAGCGCGCGAAAACTCCACGGCGCGAAGGGGAGCGCGTGGACGACGACGAGATCGAAGGACGGATCGGCGAGACGCGCGGCGAGCTCGCGCAGCGTCGCGACCGTCACCAGATGGCGGCCGCGTTCGGGATCGGACGCGGTCTCGTCGGGCCAGGTCGAATAGAACTGCGTCGTCTGCGGAAACGCCGCATGCATGAAGCCGGTCTGGCCGATCTCGAGGATCCGTGGCGCGGCGGCGCCGGAGTCTGGCACGCGGGAGGATTCGGGCATGGCGGCGCAGCCTCAGGACGAGGCCGCGGTCTCCTTCTCGACGAAGGGCCGCATGGCGGCGGCGAGATGAGGCATGATGATCGCCTCGACGCTGTCGCGCTTCTCCTCGAACAAATCGGACCGCCCCATCAGGCCGACCTCGTGCAGCCACGCGCCGACCCATTGCAGCGGCCCGTCCTCGACGGCGAGACCGGGGCGGAACGGCACGAACCGCGTCTCCGCCTGCCGGATCGTCGTGAGGTCGATATGGCTGTACAGCGGCTCCCAGTTGCCGCCGCCGGTGTCGAGCCCGATGAACCAGTCCTGGCCGAAGTCGAGCGGCAGGCCCGCGACCTTGTCGAAGCGGAACATGCAGAAGCCGGCCCACAGGAACCAGCGCTCGCCGTTGCGGCGGACCTGGCCGTAGACGTCCTGCTCGGCGAGCGGCGCGAAGGGATCGTCGGGCGCGGTCGGAAACAGATCGTCGTCGATGAAGCCGAAGGCGTGCGGCGCCGCCGGGCGGATCAGATTGTGCCAGGTCCAGTTCAGCGCGATGCCGTGCGAACGGCTCGGCGCCTTCCCGGTCCACGGATTGGGCGGAAGCTGCAGGTAGAGCGCGCCCTCCGCCTCGACCACGTGGCGCAGGCGCGTCGCCGTCTCGGGCGTCGGCGAATTGTCGGCGATGACATGGACGACGTCGGGAACGTAGTGGCGCAGCAGCGCGATCTGCCAGCGCGCCGCATTGACGTCGGCGAACGCCACCGTGACGAGCACGTTGCGCCCGGCGATCTCCCGCATGATCGCGCCGACATCGCCGACGACCGCCGGCCGCCGCCGATAGGCGGTGTCGACGGCGCGATATCGCGCCGTCTTGAATATGTGCATGAGCGGGCGCAACCGGGCCCACTCACGCAACGTATAATCCGACAAGGCCCGCGGCATGTCTCCGTCATACGGAATCGGGCCGGATTGCGCCAGCCTCGGCTTTCGGACGGAGCCGACCGGCCGCGCCCCCGGTGGGGCTAGTCCGGGTGGGGTCGTCGCGGCGGCGCGGTGTCTCTATACTGGACCGATGACGATCCGGGTTTCGGTGGTAATGCCGGTCCGCGACGGCGGTCCGTGGGTGCGCGAGGCCGTCGAAAGCGTGCTGGCGCAGGATTTCGGCGCCTTCGAGCTGATCGCCGTGGACGACGGCTCGACCGACGACACCCCGGCGATTCTGGCCGAAGCGGCGGCGCGCGATGCCCGGGTCCGGGTGCTGCAGCCGCAGGGGCGCGGCCTGGTGGCGGCGTTGACCTGCGCGGTCGCGGCGGCACAAGGGGCCTACCTGGCCCGGCTCGACGCCGACGACGTGGCGGCACCGGGCCGACTCGGGCGCCAGCTCGCCGTCATGGAGGCACGGCCCGCCCTCGGCCTGTTGGGGAGCTGGGCCGACAAGATCGACCAGAGCGGGGCGCCGATCGGCCGGCTGACGCCGGAGACCGATCCGCACAAGCTCGTCGACCTGCTCGCCCGCACCAACCCGTTCATCCATTCCTCGCTGATGCTGCGCACCGAGCTGGTGCGCTCGCTCGGCAGCTATCGCGCGGCCTTCGAGGCCGCCGAGGACTACGACCTTTGGTTGAGAGTGGCCGAGGTCGCCGAGGTCGCGAACCTGCCCGAGGCGCTGATTCGCTACCGCTGGCATCCCGGCAATGTCACGAGCCGCAAGGAGGTGCGGCAGTGCTTCTCGGTGCGGCTGGCGCAGCATGCCGCCGCCGCCCGCCGGGCCGGACGGCCCGATCCCGCCGCAGCCCTCGCGTCGCCGCCCGACTGGACCGATCCGGCCTGCGACGCCGCCTTCTTCGCCGAGGATGCGCGGCTCTATCGGGTGCTCGCGCTGGCCGACCCCGACACCGCACCGGCCGGGAGCACGCCCGTCGACCTCGCCCCGCTTCTCAGCCCATCGACGCCGTTGTCGCATCGCGAGCGAAAGCTCGCCCAGCGCGCCCTGGCGACCCTGCTGCGCCGGCCGGACCTCGCCGGCGGAACCGGCGCGGCGGAGCTCCTGTGGCACGCCGTCCGGCTGCATCCGGCCCGCGCCGCCTCGCTCGCCTGGCGCTATTTCACCGGCGCAACCGCCTGAGCCCCGACCGGCGCCGGGCCGCCCCGCGCCGCAGCCTTGGCGGAAGCCGTCTCGATGATCAGGTCGGCGGCCTTTTCGCGCCCGGCGTAGAGGTCCGGGCTGGCTCCATAGGCCGCCCCGGCCGCCGACCAGGCCGCCCGCCGGGCCGGATCGCTCGCCGTGGCGAGCGCCGTCGCAAATGCCGCCGCGTCGAACGGCTCGGGCACGACGAGCCCGGCCCCGGCCGCCGCCACATGCTCCGCATAGCCGCACACGCCGCCGGCGATCACGGGCAGGCCGTTCACAACAGCTTCGAGGATGACCGTGCCGGTGGTGTCGAGCCGCGCCGGATGCACCAACAGGTCGGCCACGGCCATCACGGCCGGCACATCCTCGCGATGGCCGAGCCAGATGACGCGATCGGCGACGCCGAGCTTTCGGGCGAGTCGGAGGGTCTCGCCGGCGGCCTTGTCGGTCGCGGCGAGGCCGGCGACCAAGAGGCGCGCATCGGGATGCCGGACCAGGGCCCGCAGGGTGCGGTCGAGCCCCTTGGTGGCGGGCTGCACGGCGACGGCGAGCCAGACGATCTCGCCGCCGAGCCCCAGCGCCGCCCGCAGGTTGTCGCGCGTTCCGTCGCGGCGCAGCGCCGGCTGGCGGCGGGCGAGCGACAGGGTCGGCGGCAGCACCGTGATGCGCTCCGGCTCGGTGCCCCAGGCCGCGCGGTAGGACTCCGCCTGCGCCTTGCTCAGCAGCAGGAGCCGGGTCGCCCGGCCGGGCGCAAAAGACTCGGCCTCGAGGGCTCGAAATGCCCGGTAGCGCGGCAGCAGCGCCAGAATGGGCACCTCGCTCATCCGGGCGGCGATCGACGGATCGGCGCAGTAGAGCGCGTCGAGGCCGGGGAGCTTGTTGAAGCCGATCACGGCATCGAAGCGCGCCGCCTCCGCGGCGACGCGCGTCGAAAAGGCCGCCTGCCGGCCGTGATTGGTGCGGGCCGCGACCGGCAGCGCGCGCACCGCGAGATCGTCGGCGAAATCGCCGGCCGCCCGCTCGGCCGTGAGGATCTCGACCGCGTGGCCGCGCGCCTGCACGACCCGGGCGAGCGCCAGGCAGTCGCGCTGCAGCCCGCCGCCCGGAAACAGCTTCACGATCGCGAACGCCATCCGCAGGGCCGGCGCGGCAGCCGGCGCGATCCGGGAGCCGGCGGTCGTCGTCACCGCAACGCCGGGCGCGACAGCCTGGCGAGCAGCCGGTCGCGGATCATGCGGAAGTCGACGGCAGTCTCGTACTCGAGACCGCGGCCCGTGTAGATGGCGAAGAGGCCGAGGCCGATCGATCCGAGCAGGGCCGGATAGAGCAGATAGAGCGCGCCCGGCGAGCTCTGCCCGATAGCCATGCAGGCGAAGCCCATGATGCGCAGGCCGAACACGCCGGCGATCACCAGCACGGTGGACATCATCCGGCCCTGGCGGGTCGAGCGCGGCGTGCACAGGAGCACGAAGGCGATCACCACGAAGGCGAGCGGATAGAGCGGCGCGACCAGGCGGTCATGCAACTCGACCTGGAACTGGTTGGGCGCCGACTTGAGCAGCTTGTCGTCCGCATCGGGAAAGAGCAGCTCCCACAGATATCGCTCGCGCAGGCCGTAGGAGACCCGGCCCGCCACCGTGTAGGGCGAGAGGTCGAAGGCGTAACGCTCGAACTTCACCATGGTCGGGTCGCGGTCGGCGTTGCGGCGGCGCTGCACCCAGCCGTCGGTCATCACCAGATAGGTGCCGCGGGCGGTCTGCAGGATGTTGCCCTGCTCGGCCAGGATGGTGGCGCGCTCGGCAGGGTCGCGGAAGTCGTCGATCAGGATGCCGCCGAACTGGCTGTCGCTGCGCTTCTCGCGGATGTGGAAGGTGAGGCCGCGCTCGATCGACGTGAAGGTGCCGGGCCGCACGATGTTGGCGACCACGTCGGCACGGACCTTGGCGAGCCGCTCGTTCATCTCGCGCTGCAGGAACGGCGACAGCCACGCGGCGATGAAGGCGACCATCAGGCAGACCACGACGGCCAGCAGCAGGAAGGGTCGGAACAGCCGCTGCGGTGACACGCCGGCGGCGCTGATCACCACGAGCTCGGAGTCGTTGTTGAGCTTGGTCAGCGTGGTGACGACCGCGATCAGCATGGCGATCGGCGCCAGCACCAGCATCAGGGTCGGCACGATCAGGCTGGTGATCCCGAGGAACACCAGCACGGTCTGGCCCTGGCCGGTGATCAGATCGATCTGGCGCAGGATCTGGGTGACCCAGATGACCGCGGTCAGACTGCACAGGACCAGCAGGAACAGGTTGAAGCCGGTCTTGAACACGTATCGGTCGAGCGAATCCATCGGGTCTCGTCGCGGGGGCCCGGCGCGCCGCCGGCCAGCCAGCCCATTCGGGCGATCTTATAGGCGATGTTGTGACGCTTGGCACGCGACGGCGTCGCAGGGGGCGTGGGCGAGGTCGGCCATGCCGCACCGACCACCGGCCGGGATTCCGGGTTCCGCCGGCGGGGCGGAGGGCTTATCTCCGGGCCATGGATGGTCCGATGCCGCCTGCCCTCCCGCCGCCACGGATCGACACCGAGGCCGATCTGGCCCGCGGCGTCGCTTACCTGATCGCCGCCGACCCGCGGCTTGCCGCCGTGCTGGCGACCGGCGGTCCGCCGCCCTTGCGACGCCGGCCGGGCGGCTTCGCCGGGCTCGCCGCCACGGTGCTGGGCCAGCAGCTCTCCACCGCCAGCGCCGCCGCCATCGGGGCGCGGCTGTTTTCGGCGATCGACCCGTTCGAGCCGGCGGCCGTGCTGAAAGCGCGGCCCGCACGCCTCGCCCGGATCGGGCTGTCGGCCCCGAAGATCAAGTCGCTCAAGGAGATCGCCCGGGCGCTCGGCTCCGGCGCGCTCGACCTCGAGGCGATCGCGGCGATGCCGGCCGACGAGGCGCATCTGGCGCTGGTCGCCGTGCATGGGATCGGGCCGTGGACGGCCGACAGCTACCTGTTGTTCTGCCTGGGACACGCCGATGCCTGGCCGGCCGGCGACCTCGCCTTGCAGGAGGCGCTGCGGCTCGCCTTCGCGCTCGACGCCCGGCCGACCGCCAAGGCCATGATGGCGCTCGCCGAGCCGTGGCGGCCGTGGCGCGGAGTGGCGGCGTTCCTGCTGTGGACCTATTATCGCACCGTCAAGCAGCGCGATCCCGTGCTGCCCGGGCCGCCGCCCTGACCTCGAGGAGATGCCCGTGCCCGCAGTGCTCGACGGCCCCCGCCTGGAGCCGCGTTCGAAAAGACCGGCGCGCCAGCTCGTCGTCTTCCTGCACGGCTACGGGGCCGACGGCAACGACCTGATCGACATCGGCCGCATGTGGCAGGAGATCCTGCCCGACGCCGCCTTCGTGTCGCCGCATGCGCCGCGCCCCTGCGGCCAGGCGCCGGTCGGCCGCGAGTGGTTCCCGCTCACCTTCCGCGAGCCGGGCGAGCGCTGGCGCGGCGTCAATGCCGCCGCCCCGGGGCTGGACGCCTTTCTGGACGCCGAGCTCGCCCGCCACAACCTGCCGGGCCAGGCGCTGGCGCTGGTCGGCTTCAGCCAGGGCACCATGATGGCGCTCCATGTCGGCCTTCGCCGGGCCGTCGCGCCGGCCGCAATCGTCGGCTATTCGGGCATCCTGGTGCTGCCCGACGACGGCGGCGCCGAGGCGGCCGAGCTGGTGGCGAAGGACGTTCGGGCGCGACCGCCGGTGCTCTTGGTGCACGGCGCCGAGGACGAGCTCATCCCCGTCGAGGCCCTGATGCAGGCCGCCAATGGCCTCGCCGTGCTGGGCGTGCCGGCCGAATGGCACATCTCCTACGGAATCGGCCACGGCATCGACGAGGACGGCCTGCGGCTCGGCGGCGCCCTGCTGGCGCGGCGATTCGGGAGCCGCTGAGCGGCGCCGGTGTCGCCGGACCGCCGCAGGTCACGAAAAATCGAGGAGGACCCGTCCGGCTTCACAACGCTGTCACGCCTGCCTATAAGATACGGGTGCTGGTTGCTGCGCTGCAGCGGTCCGAGAAACGAGGTGGAGGAGCGTTGAACGCTCATACTTCCCCGAGCGGATGGCCGGTTCTCGTGCTCAACGCCGACTTCCGTCCGCTGAGCTATTACCCGCTGTCTCTGTGGTCGTGGCAGGACGCGATCAAGGCGGTGTTTCTCGATCGCGTCAACATCGTCGCGCATTACGACAAGGCCGTGCACAGCCCGACCTTGGAGCTGCAGCTCCCGAGCGTGGTGTCGCTGAAGACCTTCGTGAAGCCGACGACCAATCCGGCCTTCACCCGGTTCAACGTCTTCCTGCGCGACCGCTTCTCCTGCCAGTATTGCGGCCAGCACGAGGATCTCACCTTCGACCACGTGATCCCGCGCTCGCGCGGCGGCCAGACGACGTGGGACAACGTCGTCACGGCCTGCGCGGCCTGCAACCTGCGCAAGGGCAGCAAGACCCCGACCGAGTCCGGCATGCGGCCCGGCCAGGTGCCGTTCCAGCCGAGCGTCAACCACCTGCACCGCAACGGCCGGCTGTTCCCGCCCAACTACCTGCACGACTCGTGGCTCGACTATCTCTACTGGGACACCGAGCTCGATCCGTGAGGGCTTCGCGCGGCACCCGTACGCCCGCCCCGATTCGCCGTGCTATGGATCGCGGCTCGGCCGAACCCTGCCTCGTACGGGCAGGACGATGGCCGACGCTCCCCTGCCGGACCGCCCGGCGAACACGAAGAACCACTCCGATGGACCGATCCGTTCTGCTGTCGATGGCGATGCTGTGTGCTGCTTCGGCGTATGTGTGTGCCGAGGAGCGCGCGCGGCCGAACAACCTGTTCACGGCCTCGGGGTTCAAGGTCAAATACGCCGACACGCCCGAGAAGCTCGCATTGCTGCGGTCGTTTCCGCCCGACAAGCTGGCGATCCGGCGGAAAGGCGGCAAGAGCTACTACGTCTACGCCGACCCGAAGGGCTGCGGCTGTGCCTATGTCGGAACGCCGGAGGCCTGGGCGGCCTACCAGAACGGTGGCACCGTGACGCCGTTCGACCCCAGCGGGGGATCGCCGCCCGCCTATGTCCGCGACGTCGAGGACAGCATCGCCGAGGACGGCTCGATCGACATGCCGGGCAGCCTGCTGGGGAATTTCCTCGACCAGGAGTGATACGAGTCTCGGATGATTCGTTCGGTGGTCATTCCGGGACGGCGCGGAGCGCCGGACCCGGAATCCAGCCGAGAACGCAGAGTTTGCCGCTGGATTCCGGGTTCGCGCCTTCCGGCGCGCCCCGGAATGACGGTGAGCTTTTCATCCGGAAAGCGTATGACGGCGTTCCGCAAAGCCCCCGGGATCGATCCGTGACGAGGCGCCCAGCGAGGCGATGACGGCTCCGGTCGAGGTGCTCACCATCGGCCACTCCGCCCATTCGGCGGAGGCGTTCGTCGCGCTGCTGCGCCGCGCCGGCATCACCGCGATCGCCGACGTGCGCAGCTCCCCCTGGTCGCGCCAGAACCCGCAATTCAATCGCGAGCCCCTGCAGAAAAGCCTGCAGGAGAATGGCATCGCCTACGCGCATCTGGGCGATGCGCTCGGCGGCCGGCCGCGCGAGACAAGCTTCTATTGCGACGGCGTCGCCGACTACGAGCGGATGGCCCAGGCGCCGGGATTCTTGGACGGACTCGACCGGGTGATCGCCGGCGCCCAAAAATACCGGATCGCCCTGATGTGCGCCGAGCGCGACCCGCTGACCTGCCACCGCTGCCTGCTGGTCGGCCGCGCGCTGGCCGAACGCGGCGTCCATGTCCGCCATGTCCTCGACGATGGCGCTCTGGTTCCCCAGTCCGAGATCGAGGAGACGCTGCTGGCGCTGTCGGGCCGCGCCGGCGACGACCTGTTCGCGCCGCGCGCCGAGCGGCTGGCGCTGGCCTACCGGGCACAGGCGCGAAAGCACGCGTTCGCCACGCCCGAGCGGGCGGGCGGCATGCCTGCGCGCCGCACGGCGCGGCCCGACTAGGGCGTCGGCGCCGACATCGTGGACCTCTCGTCCTGGATCGTCGCCAGCGCCGGCTCCGCGGACTCGCCGCCGGCGCCTGACGACATCGTCTGCACCGAAACGCCGCTCGCATGGACGAGGAACGGAGCGTCGGCATCGTCCTGCAGCACCACGATGCCGGCGAAACGGCGGCGCGCCTGCAGGGTGCGGACGAGAGGATCGAGCGGGACCGGTTTTCGCGATCGTCCGTGACGGATCGACAGGCCGCGGGCGAGAGCGGACGTCGCGATCACGACCAGCCGCTCGGCGACACCGGCGGCGCCGCGGCGCCGGCGCGTCCAGGCGGAGAGCTGTGCGGCGCTGTCGGCGAGCCGTTCCACCATCTCGTCGCGCAGCGCCCGGCGGCCGCGGCCGGACGCCGCGACCACGAGCTCGAGGACCGGAACGCCGCGCGCGGCGAGTTGCGCGAGATGCCGGCGGCACAGCGCCGCCGCGTGCTCGCTGAGCTGCGCCGAGCGGACATAGAGGACGGGGCGCGGGGCGGCGCGCGGCGCTCGCTCGGCCGTCAGCCGGTCCGTCATCGCGTGCCACCGCGTCAGCCGCGCGGCGACGCCGTCCCGCGTGCCGTCGACGCTCGCGCCGCCGCGACGGGAACCGTCCAGCAGCACGGCGGCCCGGGCGGGCCACGACGTCCAGTCGTCCACGAAGACCGCGAGACTGCCCTCGCCCTCCTCCTCGGCCTGCGCGGCGATCCCGGCGGAGGCGACGACCGGGCGGCAGGCGAGCGAGGCTTCCAGGAACACGCGGCTGACCCGTCGACCGAAGACCGCGGCGTCGTAGGGCAGCAGGAGCACGTCGGCGAGGCCGAGCAGCGCGTCATAGGCGGTATCGGTCAGAAGCTCCCGGATCACCGTGACGCGCGGGTGCCCGTCGAGCGCGTCGACCTCGGCGGATCGCCCGGTCGTCCCGGTCGGCGCCTGCACGACGAGATGAAAGCGCGGATCGGCGTCGAGCGCCTGCACGATGGCCGGCAGCCGGCCCTGGCCCTTGTCCGGACGCATCGACCCGGGGCACCAGGCGATGTGCCGTCCCGACCGCTTCAGCGCCGCGAGCCGACCGACGACACCCGGCCCGCCGCTCTCGGCCTCGCCGTTCGCGGGGCGCGCGGCGACGGCGCGGAGGCGGTCGATCTCGCTGGTGCCGAACACGTCACCGATGTCGTCGACGGGCGCGCCGAGCACATCGGCGAGGCGTCGTGCCAGCGGCGCGTTGGTCGCGAAGCAGTGCAGCGCGTCGCCCCATCCGGATCCCCGCAGGCGCGCCGGCAGCGCGTCGAGCCGCAACGGGCGATACCAGTGAGCGTAAAGCTCGGGCTCCTCGTGGAACAGCAGCGCAGTGGGCGGCAGCTCGCCGTCGAGGAGCAGCGGCAGCGCCGACAGCTCGGCCAGGATCGCCGGCGTCGCGGTCGGCACGAGCAGGCGGACGTCGCGGCTCCGCCGACGCTCGCAGGCCAAGGCGTCGCGGACGATCGCGGCGAACGGCGACAGCGTGCTGCGGGCGCGCGACGGGTCGCGTCGTCGCCACAGCCCCCCGCCGCGTCCCGCGTCGCGATCGCGGAGCTCGTAATAGGAGCGCGAGAACACCGGCGCGACCGGCGCATCGCCGATCCTGGCGGGACCGTCGTAGACCGCATGCGCCAGGATCCGCACCGACCATCCGGCGGCGGCGAGACGATCGACCAGAGCGTGCGCATAGCGCCACGGATGACCGAACCGGCCTTCGAGGTGCGGCTCGACGATCAAGACCGTGCCGCCCGCGGCGTGGTCACCCATCCGGCGTCCCCCGAAAGTCCTCGTCATCGGCGCGTCGCGGCCGAAGCACCGTCAGGCATCGGACGAGACCATGGGCGGGCGCACCTCCTCGCGCGTCTCGGTCCGGAGGAGCGAGGCGACGTGGTCCGCATAGCGCCGTCCGATCGACGACCAGTCGGCGGTCGCCCGGGCGGCGACGCGGGCTCTGGCGCCGAGCCGGCGGAGCTCCTCGCGCTCCATCGCCGCGAGGTTCCGCAGGGAGGTCTCGATGTCCCCGGTCTCGACCAGGATCAGGTGCTCGCGAAGCGGCGACCCGGCACCGCGCGCGCCGAACCGCGTCGTCATCACCGGAAGTCCGGCGGCGGCGTACTCGAACAGCTTGATGTTGCTGCCCGACCCGGAGTCGATCGGGTTCAACGCGACATCGGCGATCAGATAGGCGGCCCACTTGGTGCTTTCGTCGATCTCGCCGAGGCACACGACATTGTCGGGCTTGGCCGCCTTCGTCATGTCGTGCCAGCAGACCGTGCCGACGAGCAGGAAGACGATGTGCGGCAGGTGTTCCGCCGCCCGGAGGATCCGCGCGACCGCCTCGAAGTTCGGGTAGTGATACGAACCGCCGAAAATCGCCACCAGGCGCGAGCCGATGCCCAGATCCGCGCGCACCCGGTCGAGCTGGTCCGGCGCGAGGCGCGGAACCCCGAGCGCATCGACCCCGTTTTCGACGAGTTCGATCCTGGCACGATCGACGCCGTACTCGGCGACGAGGCCGTCCCGATCGTCCTCGGAGCAAGACACGATCAGGTCGGCGCGCTCGACGGCGGTGCGCTCGATGGTCCGGACGGCCTCGAGCAGCGCCGGATGGCGCTCCAGCAGCGGCTGCTTCAGCCGCACCTCGACGTTGTGGGCGTCGTAGACGATCGGAATCGAGCGGTCGCCCAGCGCGTCGATCAGCGCGCCGATCGAGTAGGCGTGCGTGCTGATCGCGATGTCGGCGTCGCGGAGCCTCTCGGCCAGGACGTGCTGATAGGCCCGACATTCCTGCCAGTACATGGCATAGGCCGCGTCGGACGCCATCTTCACCGTGTCGTCGACGGCGTCTGCCAGACGATTGAAGCCGGTCTCGGTGGCGATCCTGATCTCCTGGAAACCGGGGCCGAACGACAGGCTGCTGTTGCTGCCGAGCCGATGGGGAACGACAATCTCGACGTCGAAGTGCTTCGACAACTCACGGGCGAGGAAGAAGACCCGCCGCTGGCCACCGTGCGTCACCGGCCACACCGGATAGAGATTGGCGATCACGACCTTCCTGGCGCGGCGCGCCGACCGCGACTGCACCTCGTTCAGCCGATGCAGGCATTCGAAGGTGAGCCGCCGCAGCGAGAGGGCGGCGCCCAGCCTGACCGAGAGCCGCCGCACCCTCTCCCGGAAGATTTTCAGGATCAGCCGACGCAGGAGCAGCAGGCCGGGGCGGCGCAGCCGGTCCGCGAGCCGCCAGAGCCTCGCCTCCCACTCGATGCCTTTCACCTTCGGGCCGCGTCTTTCGCGGCGGTTCTCGGCGTCGAGCGCGAGAATGAAGTCGAGCTTCCGCCAGACCCGGTCTTCCGTGTCGAACGTCCGATACTCGGCGGGGCTCGGCCGCCGTCCGCGCAGGGCGAAGCTCGCCAGCTCGACGAATTCGTGGTGATCGAAGCAAAGGAGATCCTCGATCTGCCAATCGTGCCGGCTCGGCAACAGGTTCAGCACGCTGCGATGCGTGTTCGGTGCGCCGGGCACGAAAAGGAGCCGCTTGACGTCGGCACAGAAGTCGTAGCGGCAGTCGGCGGCGCCGTAGTCCTCGAGGATCCTCAGAAACGCATCAGCGGAAGGCAGCTTGGAACCGTCGTTATGCGTCATGATCCGCCCGAAACAGGTCTCGCTTCCGCCAACGATCAGCCGGTGCCGAATCGCGGCGCCCCGCGAGGGGGACGGCCTGGACAGCGAGCGGCGATTCTCGGTGGGCTAGCCGATTACGTAAACCATACCTCCACGCCACCGACCAGGGAAACCCTCGGACATGATCGCCCATAACGCCGCACGCCGGTTCCGCCACCTGCGGCTTTAATGCTCGACGAACTCTATCTCAAGGATTGGTTTTCGCGGCCGCGATCGGCTGCGGAGCAGCCTGGCTGCACGCGCCGTACACCGCGCACGACGTCGGCGTCCGCCACGTCCTCGACGACGGCGCCCAGGTTCCTCGATACGAGATCGAGGACAGGCTACTGGATTTGTCGGGCCGGGCCGGCGACGACCTGTGCGCGCCGCGCGGCTGGCGCTGGCCTATCGGGGGCAGGCGCGAAAGCGCGCGTTCGCCGCGCTCGAGACGAATCGACGCCACCCGGCCGGCACGGCGGCGGGATGATCACCCCGCGAGATGGCAGGCGGCCAGACCGCGTTCGAAGACCGACCAGGAGCGCGGCCAAGACGCGCTGCGAGGCGCGCCCGGCCTTCGGGCGCGCACTCGCCGGGCAGACGGCGGACGTCGAGACCGGCTCGACGCCGGCCGCTCACCAGCCGGTCAGCTTCTTGGTGGCGATCTCGTTGTCCTTGAGAAACTTCTTGTTGTCGTCGCCCTTGATCATGTGGACCAGGAGGCCGAACGTCTCCGCCTTCTGCTTGTGCTCCGGCGACGTCAAAATCGTCTTGAGCGCGGCGAGCAGCTTGGCCTGGACGTCCTTGGGCGGTCCGGCGGGCGCCGCGATGCCGCGCGACACCGACCAGTCCTGGTTGAAGCCCTGCTCCCGAAAGGTCGGAACCGTCGGATGGAACTGCGAGCGCTCCGGCGCCATCACGCCGAGCCCCCGGAAGGAACCCGACCGCGCCTCCGCGATGATCTCGCTGACGTTCGAGCTGAGAACGTCGATGTGGCCGCCGAGGGCCTGGGTCTTGCCTTCCGCCGTGCTGCGGAAATGCACCGCGATCATCCTCACCTTGCTCTCCGCCTGGTTGGACAGGAGGGCGAGATGATCGTCCGACCCGACCCCGTAGGTCGTGACCGTGAGCGTATCGGGTTTGGCCCGCGCCGCCTCGATCACGTCCTTGACGGTCTTGTAGGGCGAGTCCGCGCGCACCGACCACGCATTGTAGTCGAGCACATGGCTGACCAGCGGCGTGAAGCTGTCGAGCGTCTCGGTGCGCTTGTATTGCGGGTCGAGATAACCGGCATAGAGGCTCGGCACGTTGAACAGGCCGAGCGTGTAGCCGTCCGGCCGCGCCTGCGCGAGCGCGCCCCAGCCGACCCAGCCACCACCGCCCGACCGGTTCTCGACGGTCACGGACTTGCCGAGCAGCTTCTCCAGATCGGTCGCCAGCATGCGGGCGCCGATGTCGGTGCCGCCGCCGGCGCCGTAGGGCACGATCAGCGTGATGTTGCGTTCGGGGTACTCGGCCAGCGCCGGTGCGATGGCGGCCGAAAACGCCAGTGACAACGCCGAAAGGCCGGCCGCCACCGTAAAGGCTGTGCGTGTCGCGGTCTTGGAGGGCATGGTAGTCCCCTGCGGTCGGCCCAGGATGGGCGCGAGGTCGGCGATGGGCGTGACAGACGTGAGGCGGCATCAGACCGGTCGGTCCGCCGCTCGCAGGTGGATCACCTGCGCTTCGAGCAATGATGCATCATCCGCACAAACGAGGATCACGCCAGCGGGCCGGCCCGAACGGCCGGTAGCACGCCCGAATGCATGTGCGGTGCAGCACCGAACATGGCCACATCCCTGCGAGGACTGCGGGTCGTGGGAGGCGGCGCAGTCATGTCACGCTCGCCGCTCTAGCCCTCGAAAACCGAAACACGGACGGCGTCGAACTTGCGTCCCGGGACCGCGTTCCCGCCTCCGAAGGAACTCCCGGCGAGAGAGTCTCCAAGCGAAGTGCGAACCGGTTCGCCCGAAGAAAACGCTCCTACTCCCAAATCCCGGGGCGCGTTCCGACGCAAAACCGGGAGCCACTTTTGCTGAACCCGCTCTAGGTCGGGCCGCCCACCCGCCGCACCACCGACGAACCCGCCGCCTTCAGCTCGTCGATCGAGCCGAGGCCCATCAAAGCGAGCGTGATGGCGATCTCGGTGCGGAGAATGTCGATCGCCTGGGCGACGCCGGCCTCGCCGCCGACCGCCAAGGCAAAGGCATAGGCGCGGCCGAGCAGCACGCCGGAGGCGCCGAGCGCGATCGCCTTGACGATGTCGGCGCCGCGGCGGATGCCGCCGTCGACCAGCACGTCGAAGTCGCGCCCGACATGGTCGATGATCCCGGGCAGCACCGAGATGGTCGACGGCGCGCCGTCGAGCTGGCGGCCGCCGTGATTTGACACCACGATGGCGTCGGCCCCCGCCTGGCGGGCCAGCGCGGCGTCGGCGCGGGAGAGGATGCCCTTGATGACCAGCTTGCCGGGCCAGCGCGAGCGCAGCCAGGCGACGTCGTCCCAGCTCACCGTGCGATCCATCCGCCGCGACAGGCTGGCGGCCTGCTCGAGTGCGCCGCGGCCGAACTCCGGATGCTTCTCCAGCGCCTCGACGGCCGGCAGGCCGAGCCGCAGCAGATCGACGAGCCAGGCCGGCCGCATCATCATGCTGGCCAGCATGGCGGGCGTCGGCCGCGTCGCCGAGCGAAAGCCGTTGCGCACGTCGCGCTCGCGGATGCCCGTGACGGTGCAGTCGACGGTGAGAAACAGGGTGGCGACGCGCGCCTCCGCCGCGGCGGCGAGGAGCTCCTCGTTCAGGCCGCGATCGTCCAGCATGTAGAGCTGGAAATGCAGCTCACCCGTCACGGCCTGCGCCAGCGACCCGATCGAGGCAATGGAAAAGGTGGAGAGGCAGAAGCCCGTGCCGGCCGCCGCCGCCGCGCGCGCCGCCAGCATCTCGCCGCGCCCGCGATAGAGTCCCAGGAACCCGACCGGACCGAGCATGAACGGCAGATCATGCCGGATGCCGAAAAACGTCGTCGCGAGATCCGGGATGCGGCCGCTCGCCAGCACCCGCTGCTCCAGCACCAGATCGTCGAAGTCGCGCCGGTTGGCCGCCAGCGTCGTCTCGCCGAAGCTGCCGCCGTCGATGTAGTCGAAAAAGAGCTTCGGCAGGCGCGAGCGCGCGGCCTCGCGCATGTCGTCGATATTGACGATCGTCATCTGTTCGATATCCCCGGGGCGCAGACCGGTTTTCGCCGGACTCGCCCCACACTCCGCTCATTCCCGCGCACGCAGGAATCCAAGGCCACACGTCGTGCCGCTCCTGGGTCCCCGCCTTCGCGCTACGGGATGCACAGATCTCGTTTTGTCGAGACCATCTGGTGGTACGGCAAAAAGAGCGCCTTCCCCACCGTCGTCATCGCCGGGCTTGACCCGGCGATCCATCATCCTGCGAACAAAGCATTTTTGCGAAAATCGATGGATGCGCGGGTCGAGCCCGCGCATGACGCTCTCATGCATGGCAAGCGATGTGTGCATCCCGTAGCGCCTTCGCGGGGACGAGCGGAAACGGGGCCGCTTCACCATAAAATTGTCCCTCAATGCTCCGTCGCGGCCAGCACGGCCTCGGCGCGGATCTCCTCGGTGAGGCGCGCCTTGAGCTCGGAGAAGGCCGGCGTCGTCTTGAGGTGATAGTCGCGCGGATGCGGCAGGTCCACCGTGATGTCGGCCTTGATGCGGCCGGGGCGCGCCGTCATCACCACCACGCGCGAGGCGAGAAAGATCGCCTCCTCGATGTCGTGGGTGACGAACATCACGGTCTTCTTCTCGCGCTCCCAGATGCCGAGCAGCATCTCCTGCATCAGGCCGCGCGTCTGGGTGTCGAGCGCACCGAAGGGCTCGTCGAGCAGCAGGATCTCGGGATCGTTGGCGAGCGCACGGGCGATCGCGGTGCGCTGCTGCATGCCGCCGGAGAGCTGCTTCGGCCAGTGATGCTCGAAGCCCTTCAGCCCGACCTTGCTCACGAAGTCGGCGACGATCGCGGCGCGCTCGGCCTCCGGCATGCCGCGCTCGGCGAGCCCGAAGGCGATGTTCTCGGCGACCGTGAGCCACGGGAACAACGTGTAGGACTGGAACACCATGCCGCGATCGGCGCCCGGCCCCTTCACCTCGTGGCCGTCGAGCAGCACGCGCCCGGTGGTCGGCCGGTCGAGCCCGGCGACGATGCGCAGCAGCGTCGACTTCCCGCAGCCGGAGGGCCCCAGCACCGTGATGAAGTCGTTCTGCGCCACGCCGATGGTCATCGGCTCGAGCGCGCGGGTGGGACCTGCGCCCTTGCGGCCCGGGAAGCGGCGCGACACCCCCTCGACGAGAAGCTTGGTCATGCGAACTTCCACGGGAAGAGGACGCGGTTGACGGCCTTGAACAGGAAGTCGGAGACCAGCCCGATGACGCCGATGACGATGATGCCGAAGATGATCTGGCCGGTCGCCAGCAGCGACTGGCTGTCGACGATCATGTGGCCTATCCCGGAGGACGCGCCGATCAGCTCGGCGACGATCACATAGGTCCAGGCCCAGCCCAGCACGAGCCGCAGGATCTCGGCGATCTCCGGGGCGTTGGCCGGCAGCATGACGCGGGCGACGATGCCGCGGTCGCGGGCGCCGAGCGTGTAGGCGGCCTCGACCAGGTCGCGCCGTGTCCCGCCGATCGACAGCGCGACCATCAGGATGATCTGGAACACCGAGCCGATGAAGATCACCATCAGCTTCTGCACCTCGCCGGTGCCGGCCCACAGAATCAAGAGCGGGATGAAGGCGGAGGCCGGCAGGTAGCGCGCGAACGAGACGAAGGGCTCGAAGAAGGCCTCGATCGGCTTGTAGGCGCCCATGGCGATGCCGAGCGGCACCGCGACGATCGCGGCCAGCACGAAGCCGCCGAACACGCGCCACACCGTCATGCCGATGTCGTGCAGGAAGCCGTAGAGCACGAACAGCTCCCAGCCGTCGCGCAGCATGGTCAGCGGATCGGCCAGGAACGTCTTCGACACATAGCCGCCGAAGGTCGCCCACGACCACGCCGCGAACAGGAGCACGAAGAACAGGATGCCCAAGACGATCTTGGCGGTACTGCCGACCGGCTCGAGCGGTTTCATGGGCTGATGTCTCGTTCGGGCGCCCGGGGCCGGGGGACCGTGAAAGATCCCCGTAAAAGACGCGCGGAGGCTGCGGAGTCAACGGCCGAGGACGCAACCCGGACGTTCGTTTCAGGTTTTCGGAGCCGGCGCCGTCCTGTCGTGCCTTGCACGACCCTCCTCCTCATGGTGAGGAGCGATCCGCAGGATCGCGTCTCGAACCATGTGGCCACCAAGGGTGTGGGGCCACCCTCGCCCTTCGAGACGCGGCCTGCGGCCGCTCCTCAGGGTGAGGGTGGAGAGAGGTCGGCCGGCGCGTCACTTCACGGCGGGTCAGGTGGCGCCGTGCATCACTTCACGAAGCGGTCGTCGACAATGGCCTTGATGTCGGGCTTCTGCTTGATGATGCCGGCCTCGAGCAGGATGGCGGCGGCCTCGTCGGAGAACCTGAAGATCTCGTCGCTCAGGAATTTCTGGCTCGCCGCCTTGTCCTGCCAGCGCAGATAGGAGGCCGACTTGCCGAAGTCCTCGGCCGACTGCCGCACGTCGGCGCCCATGATCTCGTAGGCTTTCTGCTTGTCGGCCGCGATCATCTCCAGCGCCTGGAAGTAGCTGTCGGCCAGCGCCTTCGCGGCCTTCGGATTCTCGTCCAAAAACTTCGGCGTGCAGCCGACCGTGTCCATGATCATCGGATAGTCGAGCGTGGTGGCGATGATCTTGCCGGCCTCCGGCTTGTCGCGCACCGCGCCGAGATACGGCTCGTAGGTCATGGCGGCGTCGTTCTGGCCGGCCAGGAAGGCCTGCGCGGCCGGACCGGGCTCCATGTTGACGACGGTGACGTCCTTGACGGTGAGGCCGTTCTTCTTGAGGAACCAGGCGAGCGTGAAATAGGGCGCGGTGCCGGGCGCCGAGGCCGCGATGGTCTTGCCCTTCAGGTCGGCGATCGACTTGATGTCGTTGCGCACCACCATGCCGTCGGCGCCGTAGGACTTGTCGAGCTGAAAGATCTGCTTGGTGGCGACGCCGGCGGCGTTCCAGACGATCCAGGTCTCGATCGTGGTGGCGGCGCACTGGATGTCGTTGGCCGCGATCGCCAGGTGGCGGTCTTTCTGCGGGATCTTCTTCAGCGTCACGTCGAGGCCGTTCTTCTCGAAGATCCCGGCCTTGGCGGCGAGCGTGAGGGGCGCGAAGCCGGTCCAGCCCGAAATTCCGATACCGACCTTGGTGTTCTGGGCCTGCGCCGTGCCGGCCAATCCGAATGCCGCGATGCACGCGATCGCCGACAGCTTTCCAAACCGCATGGGACCCCCCACGTTGAAATTCGGGCGGATTTGAACAGAAGGGCCAAACCGTGTCAAATGTATAGACATAACGCAGATTGGCTGGTTTTTAGGCAACGCCGCGGCATCGGCGAGGCCTCGCGGAGGCGGAAGAGACGATGACGACAAACATCACGCCCGGCGACGTTGCGCTCTCCGACTGGCGCGCCATCTATCGCGGCGCTCCGGTCGCGCTCGATCCGGCGACGCGGGCGCAGGTCGCGGCGAGCGCCGACGCCGTGCAGAGCATTCTCGCCAAAGGCGAGCCCGTCTACGGCATCAACACCGGCTTCGGCAAGCTCGCCTCGGTGCGGATCGGCGATGCCGATCTGGAGACGCTCCAGCGCAACATCGTGCTCAGCCACGCCGCCGGGGTCGGCGCGCCGATGCCGAAGCCGGTGGCGCGGCTGATGATGGTGCTGAAGCTCGCCAGCCTCGCCCAGGGGGCGTCGGGCGTGCGCCCCGCGACGCTCGACCTCCTCGCCGCCATGATCGCCGAGGACCTGATCCCGGTGGTGCCGGCGCAAGGCTCGGTCGGCGCCTCCGGCGATCTGGCGCCGCTCGCCCACATGACCGCGGCCATGATCGGGGTCGGCGAGATTTTTTCCGGCGACGCGCGCCGGCCCGCCGCCGAGGCGCTCGGGAACGCCGGACTGTCGCCGATCGTGCTCGGCGCCAAGGAGGGGCTGGCGCTCCTCAACGGCACGCAGTTTTCCACCGCCTATGCGCTCGCCGGGCTGTTCGAGTCGGAGCTGCTGTTCCGCTCGGCGCTGGTCACCGGAGCGCTGTCGACCGACGCGGCGCGCGGCTCCGACACGCCGTTCGATCCGCGCATCCATGCGCTTCGCCGTCACCGCGGCCAAATCGAGACCGCCGACGCGCTGCGCAACCTGATGGCCGGCAGCGCCATCCGCACGTCGCATCTGACCGACGATCCGCGCGTGCAGGACCCCTACTGCCTGCGCTGCCAGCCGCAGGTGATGGGCGCCGCCCTCGACGTGCTGCGCCAGGCCGCCGGCACGCTCGCCACCGAGGCGAACGGCGTCTCCGACAATCCGCTGATCTTCGCCGACACCGGCGAGGCGCTGTCGGGCGGCAACTTCCACGCCGAGCCGGTGGCGTTCGCGGCCGACATGATCGCGCTCGCCGTGTGCGAGATCGGCTCGCTCGCCGAGCGCCGCATCGCCATGCTGGTCGATCCGGCGCTCTCGGGCCTGCCGGCATTCCTGACGCCAAAGCCCGGCCTGAACTCCGGCTTCATGATCCCGCAGGTGACGGCTGCGGCGCTGGTGGCCGAGAACAAGCAGCGGGCCTATCCGGCGAGCGTCGATTCGATTCCGACGTCTGCCAATCAGGAGGACCATGTCTCGATGGCGGCGCACGGCGCGCGCCGGCTCGGCGGCATGGTCGAGAACGCCATGCACGTGATCGCCATCGAGCTTTTGGCGGCGGCGCAGGGCTGCGACTTTCACGCGCCGCTCCTGTCCAGCCCGCCGTTGGAGGCGGTGCGCCGGCTGGTGCGATCGCGCGTTCCGCATCTCGACGACGACCGCCACCTGCATCCCGATCTCGTCGCCGCCGCGAATCTGGTGCGCAGCGGCGCCGTGGTCGACGCAGCCGCCCCGATGGCGCTGCCGGGATTTGATGCGGACGAGGCGTAATCGCGAACTGATCAGTTCGTCATTCCGGGGCGCGGGCTGAAGGCCCGCGAGCCCGGAATCCATAACCCCTGTCTGTGAGTATGGATTCCGGGCTCGCCGCTGCGCGGCGCCCCGGAATGACAAAGGAGAATTCACCGTCCGGCGCCGGCGTCGGTCGACGGGGTGAAGCGGGCGACGAGCTTCTGGCGGTCGCCCGGATACCAGACCCGCACCGCCGTGATCGGCTGGTCGCTGCGCCAAGTGCGGCGCTCGATCACCAGGCAGGCGGTGCCGACCGGCACGGCGAGCTTTTCGGCGATCGCCGCATCGGCGCCGGCGGCCACGATGGTGTGCTCGGCCTCGTGCCAGGGCACGTGGCGCAAGAGCCAGGTGCCGGGCAGCTCGGCCGCAAAATCGGCCGCCGCCGCCTCGGGCACGCTGTCGAGCGCGATCAGCCGGTCCTCCAGCGCATAGGGCCGGTCCTCGGCGACATGCCGGCACAGCAGCGCCAACACGGGCGCGCCGGCGGCGACGGCGATCCGGCCGCGGTCCTCGCGGGTCGCCCGCCGCCGCGCGCGCGACAACAGCTCGTAGCGATAGGTTTCGCCGCGGGCCAGCACCTCGGCCTTCACGTCGGGGATGCGCAGCACCGCCGACTGCCCGACCGGCCGGCGCACGAAGCTGCCGGCCCGGCGGCGACGCTCGATCAGGCCGGCCTCCACCAGGCTCGACAGCACCCGGTTGACCGTCATGCGGGCGCAGCCGTACTGCGCCATCAGCTCGTGCTCGAAGGGAATGCGGTGGCCCGGGCTCCAGGCCCCCGACAGGATGCGATCCTCGATGTCGGCGCGGATGCGCTGGTGCAGCGACCGCTCGATCGGCTGCTCCGTCCTGGCGCGTCCGCCCGCGGTCGACATGGGTCCTCCAGACTCCGGAGCGCGTTCAGCCAACGCCCGGTCCGGTCGTCGTTTCGAACGCGCTCACGAGCGACACCTCAGCACGCGCACAGCACCGGCACGGTGAGCTCGCGCAGCGTCGGCTTGGGCCGGCCGCGATCGAACAGCGACAGGCTGGCGCGGCCGGTGAGGCCGAGCGTCATCAGATCGGCGCCATGGTCGGACGCGAAGTTCAACAGCACGTCCATCATGGTCTCGTCCTCGAGCGCGAAAGGCTCGAACTGGGCCGCGACGCCGTGGCTCTTGAGATGCGCCAACGCCCGCTCGGCGAACTCGCTGCGCTGCTCGCGCTCGTAGGCATAGAGCACCAGCGCGTCGGCGTCCGTCGTCACCAGGGTCAGCCCGTCCTCCAGCGCGCGGGCTGCGCTGGCGCTCTCGCTCCAGGCGAACATCGGCCGCCGCCCGACATCGGGGAAATGCCCGGCATAGGGCACGACCAGCACGGGCCGGCCGCTGGCGCTGCAGACATGGCCGGCGAGATCGGCCGGCACGATGCGGCGCACCGAGTCCTCGTGCTGGCCGACGACCGTCATGTCGAAATAGGTGGCGAGCGCGCCGAGGCGATGCAGGATCTCGTCCTCGCCGCCGCGGTTGAGGTCGATCCACTCGGCATCGCGCAGGCTGCCGGCGGCCGACGAGAACGCCGTGCGGCTGGCGGCGGCGGCGTCGGCATAGACGGCCGGCGGCCAGTCGGCGACCACGCCGACCCGGTGCGCCTCGGCGAGCTGGCCGAACACGCCGGTCAGCCGCGCCTGATGGCGCTCGGCGAGCCGCACCGCCAGCGCCAGCCGCTCGGCGGCGCGCGACCCGGTGTCGAGGTGGACCAGAAGGTTCTTCAGAGCCATGTCGTTCCTCCATGGGCGATGATCGATGCACCGCCGCGTTTTGTAAGTCGGTCATCGAAGCGGGCGCGGGCGTCCTCGCGGGCCCGGAGCCGGGGATTTGGACGCGTCGCGCCGCAGGGCGGCATCATGCGGCGGGACGGCGCGCAGGGCGGCATTACGCGAAACGCCGCGTAGCGCGGCGAGCCGCTCGGCGTCGCGCCGCCGGCCCCAGCCGAAATGCCAGACGAACGTCGCCGCGAGCACGACGCCAGCGGCGATCATCTCCACCAGGACCGGCGTGTAGCTCATCGCCCTCCCCCCGCGACCTCACGGGCCGCCGATTCTGCGAGGATCGCGCGGGCGCCGCCCGGCCGCAACCTCCCGTTCCCGGTCGGAGCCGGGTTGAGCACATGTGCCAGCTCCCGCAGCCGGTCGAGCGCCATCGCCTCCTCCTCGGCCGCCTGCGGCGCGCCCCAGAAGGCCGACAGCGTCGGCCCGGTCGCGGCCGGCCGATGGCGCAGGAAGCCGAAGACCTCGTGCGGCCACACCCGCCGGCCCATGGCCGTGTACCAGCGCATGGCACGGCGCAGGCTGCGGTCGGGATGGAGCCAGGTGCGCCACAGCGCCCGCGGACGGAGCTGCAGCACCGCCTCGGTGAGCTTGACCCAGGCGAGCACCCGCCAGGCCGGCATGTGGCGGGTCGCCAGCACCTGATGCTTGTAGTCCCAGCGGGTGCGGTCGGTGCGGATGACCCGGCGGTGGGCGATGTCGCCGAACAGCGGCGTCCAGCGGTGCGGCGTCACGTAGAGGAGCTGGACCTGATCGGGATCGTAGGACAGCAGCCGCCGCATCCCGGCGAACAGGCTGCGGTCGGTCTCCTCCTCGAAGCCGACCACCCAGGTCGCCATCGACAGGATGCCGTGCTGGCGCAGCAGCCGGATCGCCTCACGATCGGTCGCGGTGCGGGATCCCTTGCGGACGCGGTCGAGCGTGGCGGCGTCGGTGCTCTCCAGGCCGAGCAGGAAACGCTCGAAGCCGGCCCGCTTGTAGAGATGGAGGATGTCGGCGTCGCGGACGATGTCGTCGGCCCGGGTCGAGCCGACCAGGATCAGCGGCACGTTCTCGGCAATCAGCGCCTCGAGAAAGCGCCGCCAGGCGGTGCGCGACACCGTCGGGGTCTCGTCGGCGAAGTTGATCACTTTGACGCCGTGCTCGCGATGCAGGCGGGCGAGCTCCGCCGCGAACATTTCAGGGTCGCGGTGCCGCCACCGGGTCCAGAACCCGCGCTGGCCGCAATAGGTGCACGGATGCGGGCAGCCGCGGGAAAACTGCGCCACCACGGCGCGCAGGCCGCCCCAATAGCTGTAGCGGGCTTGGTCGATCAGCTCCCAACCGACCCGCCAGGCGTCGAGGTCGCGGATCAGCGGCGCCGCCGGAGTGGCGACCGGAGCGCCCGCTTGCCGGAACGCGATGCCGCGTACCGCGACGAGCGGCGTGCCGGCGTCGAGCGCCGCGACCAGGCGCCGGGCCGTCTCCTCGCCCTCGCCGCGCACGATGGCGTCGACATGCGGCTCGTCGCGAAGAATCTCGCGCCAGTGATAGGTCGGGAAGACGCCGCCATAGATCACATGCGCGGATGGCAGCGCCGCCGCGACGGCGCGCGACACGGCGGCGATCACCGGGTGGCCGGAGGTCGAGCCCGAATGGCCGAACAGCACGGCGTCGGGCTGGAAGGCGACGGCCTCGGCGACGATCTCGGCGGTCGACAGCGGCGCGAGTTCGGCGTCGAGCAGCCGGACCTCGTGGCCGTCGTCGATCAGCGGACCGCCGATCGCCAGCAGGCCGAGCGGCGGCAGGTGGTCGTCCGGGATGCGGCTGCCGATCGCCGGATGCGGGACATTGACGAGCAGGAGGCGCATGGCCTTCCTCCTCACGCGGCGCTGGACACCGCGGCGGCGGGCTCCTGCGCATCGGCCGCGCCGAGGCCGCCGAAGCGCCGCTCGCGGACGGCGAACCACGCCACCGCCGCGGCCAGATCCTCGGCAGAAAAGTCCGGCCACAGGCGCGGGACGAACAAGAGCTCCGCATAGGCGCATTCCCACAGCAGGAAGTCGGACAGCCGCTGCTCGCCGCCGGTGCGGATCAAGAGGTCGACGTCGGGCACCGGCTCGCCGCTGCCGTCGCCGCCGGCGAGAAGCTGCGCGAATTTTTCGCGGGTGAGCGGCCCCTGCGCCGCCGCCCGCATGGCGGCGTCGACGATGGCGTCGCGGGCCGAGTAGTCGAGCGCGACCCGCAGGTCGAGCGCGGTGCCGCCCGAGGTGGCGAGCTCGGCCGCCGCGATCTCGGCGGCGAGGCCGGCCGGCAGGCGGTCGCGCCGGCCCATCACGGTGAGGCGGGCGCCGGCCTCGGCGAGCCGCGCCGTCTCGGCTCGCACGAAGCGGCGCAGCAGCGCCATCAGGGCGGCCACCTCGGTCGCCGGGCGGCGCCAGTTGTCGGCCGAGAAGGCGAACAGCGTGAGCGTCTTGATGCCGAGCGCCGGCGCCGCCTCGACGGTCCGCCGCACCGCCTCGACGCCGGCATGGTGGCCGGCCGGCCGCGGCAGGCCGCGCGCCGTCGCCCAGCGGCCGTTGCCGTCCATGACGATGGCGACGTGCCGGGGCGCGTCGGCGGGCATTTCACTTTGCGCTACAAAGCGTTGGGACATGGATGACCTCGGACGGAATGGGGCGTGGCGTTGATCGGAAAGACGGCTGGGCGGGAT
This sequence comes from Rhodoplanes sp., assembly GCF_013377085.1. Classification (GTDB taxonomy): domain Bacteria; phylum Pseudomonadota; class Alphaproteobacteria; order Rhizobiales; family Xanthobacteraceae; genus Rhodoplanes. The sequence goes on from NZ_JACAAX010000016.1 coordinate 78,342, forward strand.
CGCAGGCGGGCCGGTGCGGCCCGCCGAAACGTCGGGTTCAGGCGGGGGCGGGATCGTCGGCGAGGCCGGTGCGATTGAGCGGGGCGGCGCTGTCGGCCGCAGCGGCCGCGTCGCGCACGACCTGCTCCAGCACGGCGAGATAATCGAGGAAGCGGCGGCGGCCGTCGGCCGTGATGCGGCAGAGGGTTTGTGGCCGGTTGTGCTCGTAGCCTTTCAGAATCTCCACCAGCCCGGCTTCGGCCAGCACCTGCAGGTGCCGGCTGAGATTACCGTCGGTGAGGCCGCACAACCGCTTGAGGTCGGCGAAGGCGAGGCCCTTCGGATGGGCGATCAGCGAGGTGAGGACGCCGAGCCGGGCTTTTTCGTGCATCACCCGGTCGAGCCCCTCATAGGCGAAGCGGCCGGTCCCCGAGGCCGCGCCCGATCTCGTCTCAGAATTCGTCATGGGGGCCTCCGAGCGCGCGGTGCAGGATCGCGGCGAACAGGAGCTGGCCGATGCCGAAGGGCAGGCCCATGGCCCAGGGCGACAGCCCGCGGTCGGCGGCCGAGACGGCCAGCACGACGAGGCCGCAGCCGAGATACCAGGCGCCGGCCATCGCCATCGCCTGCGGCAGCGCCCGGCTGGCGGCGAAGATGCCGAGACCGAAGACGATCTGCCACAGGCCGGGAAGCATCCACAGGGCGTCCGGGGCGAAGCGGACGACGACCACGGGCAGCAGCGCGCCGGCGACCGCGGCCGGCACGAACTGCACGGCGGCGGCATGGATCATCTCGTCGGCGAGCCGGGAGTGCAGGCGGCGGGAGCGCGTCACCGCCTCGGCGGAGGCGACCACGACCCCGAGCACGGCGGTGACGATCCAGATCGCGACCCAGGTCGTCGGCTCCGCCAGCGGATCCGCGAGCCAGGCGGCCTGGGCGGCGGCCGCCGCCCCCGCCATCAGGCCGGTCAGCGCCACCGTGGCCGGACCCCAGCCGCGAAACTCCGAGCCGCGCGCGAGCTGCGACTTGATCGCGTCGATGTCGGCCAGGGCCTTCTGCAGGTCGGTCATTCGCCCCCTCCGCGAACTTTACGATGCAAAGCATACTCCGATGCAAACCGAGTGCAACTAGGTTTTACTGCTCATAAAGGCGTCGGAGGCAGGATCCGGGTTGACTCTGCCACCATCGGTTCTAAATCGGCTGGTCATACGGGGCTGCGTGCAGCCCGCCGTTTTCGCAAGCTCATGTTTTGCAAGCCCGCGCCCTGCCGGGACGCGCGGCGGGCGCAACCCGGACGGTCGTCTCGGAGACGGTCGTCCTGGAGACGGTCGTCCTGGAGACCGCGCAATGAGAACCATTCCGTCGGCGCCGCTGCGCCGGGTGGCTTCCGATCTCGACGCCATGCTGCATCCGGCCCATGCCTTCGTGCATCCGGAGGCCGTGGTCGACGATCCGGACCTCAGCCTCGCCGAGAAGCGGGCGATCCTGATCGCCTGGTCGTCGGACGCCGCCGAGGCGCCGGGCGGTGCCGGCTCCGTGCGCCCGGTCGAGGTCGAGGCGATCCTCGAGGCGCTGCGCGGGCTCGATCGTGCCGCCCAGTTCACGTTGGAGGACGGCGAGCGCTGCCGCGTCGCGCTGCGCCAGCGCTGGCGCCGCACGCTTTTGCGCGGACGCGCCCGCGGCCGCGACTGACTCTCCGCTGACGAGATAGTCGAGTAGAGCCGCCGGCCGCTCAGGCCGGCCGGCGAAGCGTGCGCGCCAGCCCCCAAAAGGCGACCAGCGCCAGCCCGGTCGACATCAGCACGTTCCAGCCGGCGAGCGACAGGCCGAGGAAGCGGAACAGCACCACGTCGCAGCGGATCACCGAGGTGGACTGCATCTGGCTCAACAGGCTGCCGGCATTGCCGAACGGCGCGATCTCGCCGGTGCAGTCGCTGGGGCCGGTCCAAAAGCCCCATTCGACGCCGGCGTGATAGGCCCCGATCCCGGCGGCCGTGAGCAACGCCAGCGCCAGCGCCCCGAATCCGAGGGCCGTGAGGGCGCGGGGCGCCCGCCGCCACGCCATCAGCGCGACCGCCAGCGCAATCGGCACCGCGACATAGTGGGGCACGCGCTGCTGCAGGCAGAGCGGACAGGGCGGAATTCCCACAAAGTGCTGGAAGAACGAGGCGCCGAGGACGACCGCGGTCGAGGCGACCGCCACCACCAGGGCCGCGACGGCGGCGGGGGGAAGGCTTCGGCCGGTGTCGGCCTCGTGGGACGCGACGGCGTCGGAGCGGAACGTCATGACGGGGGCCCATGTGGCTGGCGGCGATGCAGCCCCGGCCTTGTGTCCCGTCATTTCGGCCAAGGCAAGGCCGGACTCGTCCGGCCGGACTGGTCCGGGCGAACGTGTCCGCCGACTCCTCCGGCCGAATCCGTCCGTCGGTCAGCTCGCGCCGCCCTGCTGTCCGGTCTGGCCGGCCGTCCGCTTCGGCCGCGGCAGGCCGCACAGCGGCACGCCGGTCCACGGCAGCAGCGCCGACCCGGACATCAGCGACGCCCACGGCGCCAGGGCGAGCTGCATGGCCTGCGTCCAAAAGGTCAGCGGGTTGGTCGATTCGAGAAAATCCCCGAACGCCGCAAACGACGGCATCGCCTGCAGATGGATGGAGATGCGCTCACCGGCGCCGTCCGGCAGGGTGCCGTGGGTGACCTCGATCTGCAGGTTCGGCAACTGCGTGGCGGCGATCACGGTGTTTTGGCCCGCCTTGTCGTCCAAAATCTCGCCCTCCACCGGGGCCTTTTCGCTGCGCTCGTCCACGACCTATCTCCTCGCAAAACCCACCGATCAACAATTTTCCGCACGACCCCCGATCACGGCCGGGCCGGCCCGACGAGCCAACGACGCGCCGGCGGCGCGGTCAAGCGGCTCGATCAATCCAGGGCTGTGGCCATGGGCGGCGGCGTCGACCGGCGCGATCCGCTGCACCCCGGAAAGTCGGTCACCGCTCCCCGCCGCGGGGAGCGGGAGAGCCGCCGCCGTGCCCTTCACCCTCCCCTGGAGGGGGAGGGTCGGGGCGCGCGACAGCGCGCGCCGGGGTGGGGTGAAGCCGCAAACGCTGGCTTCGCCGATCACCCCCTCCCGACCGGCCTGCGGCCGGTCGACCTCCCCCCTCCAGGGGGAGGTCACGAAAAACCGCTCCCGCGACGCGCTTTTCGCGCCCGGGCTGTGCCCATGACCTGCGCCCTCGTCCTTCAAAGAAAGACCGAGGGAGGCGGAGCGCCGGCAGGCGCTGCACCTGAAATTCTGCGTCCGTCGGGACGCAGCGCGCATCGAAGCGTCGATGCGCCCGCCTCCCGGCGCTCCGCCGCGGCGATTTTGGGCTTTCGGGCCGCGCTTGGATCCCGTCCCGACCGGGGATGGGGATCTTTCAGCGATGCTCCTCGCGCCCGGGTCGTTTTGCCCGGAGGGCGGAGCCCCAAAAACCCCCGGGAGCCCGGGGGACGAACCCGGACCCGCAGGCGCCGCATCCGCCGGCCGGATTTCCCGGAAGTTCCGGCGGCCGGTTTTTCTTCCGCGCGTCGCGCGAAAGAAGGAAGCCGGCCCGCTCCGCCGCCCGACGTCACCGGTCGACGTCCCTCGACGAGCGAGATTTTCGGATTTTACGGGAGGTTTTTGGAGCGGGGATAAGTTTTTTGAGGCAGAGCGGGGGCGCTGAGGCCGAGGGTGGGCATAGACGCTTTCGCACACCGCGCTGTTTGCTAATTGGCTTATAATTAATATAATAGTGTTTCGGAAAAGCCGTGTACGAGCAGCGTGGGGATGGGTTGAGCAACGCGCCCCATTAATGATAACCTGTTCCCACGATAGATCCCGCAGGACTTTACCGATCCCAGGGGCTCTATTTTGGCCTGACGGAGGGAAGGGTGTCGAAGGCGGTGGCACATGACAGTCTCTCGGCCTGGGAACGCTTGCGTGAGGCGGGCGGACTGGAGCTGGACGGCCGCGATATGGATTTTCAAGAACGGCTAAAAATCGCATTAATGCCTTCGGCCCTAACTCTCGAAGAGGCATTGCGTGCCAAATCAACCGACGATCTGGTCAGGGCGTTTTTCGGCCTCATCCAGCCCTTTGCGGAGATGTTTCGCGCCATTCTTGATTTCTTCAAGGTCGCTGGTGCCCGCGAAGGACGTGATCAATGGGAAATTCACATCGAGGATGAGCATCTTGATCTGACCCATTTCCAGAAATTTGTCGAAGTCTGGAACTCGTTGGAATGGGACCTCGATGTGCCAGACGTTGATTTCCGTGGCGCATGGGCAGTCAATGACGCCACCCGAGATTTAGCCGATGTTGTTGCACCGCTTAGATTCCTCGACAAAGACTGGCGAGGAACGACCGGCCTCGCAGACGTCGATCTATGGCTCAAGGCTTACGCGCGCGGCGAATATTTGCCCTATCCAACTTCTCTTCAGCCGGCCCGCATTGCGCCGCCGCTCGCGGACGCAGCGGCGATCGCCATCGCAAGCCTCGATATCGTCCGCCGAACGTGGCCAGACCGCAACGCAATGCTCGAAGAGCATCGCGCCCGCCACTTTACGTCCGACCGAGCTGACGGCTTCAGCCCGCGCACTATCGCCCAGAATGAGACCGATTATTGGCTTGGCAGCACGACCGCCCAACTCGCGGCATATGCAACACTGGACGAGCCCAACCGGCAGGTCTTTGCTGAGCGGCTGGCGCAAACACTTAGCAGCTATCCGCGGCGCAAAATCGGTGTGCGGGCCAAACAACCGGAGTTGGAGCGGATATTATCGTTGCCACTGTGGCAGCGACGCCACGAGCTTTACGCCGTCTGGATCGCAACCGAAATCGTCAATGCGCTCTCCGGCCACGATTGCGAACTCCATCATGAAGACGGACGCATCGTCTTTGCATTTCGTGAGACCGTCGTGGCCACCGTGCACAGCAGCCGGCCCGAGGTCCGTCTCATCGCCGAACGGCGACAACCGCTCGGCAATCCGCTCGGTCGTGGGCGCACGGCTAACGTTCAGCCCGACTACGGATTATGGCGTGGCAGCGGCGAGCGTGAGACCTGCGGCCTAGTGGTCGAGGTGAAGCACTACAAGCGCAACGCGCCGGCGCAGTTTCGCGAGGTGATGGTCGACTACGCCCGTGCCCATCCGCAGGCGAAAGTCGTGCTCGTCAGCCACGGAGCGGCCGGCGAACATTTCTACGATATCGATGCTGACGTCCGTGACCGCTGCCGCGCAATCGGCGAGTTGACCACAAACCATCGAGAACAGCGCGCGGTCTTCCGAGAGATTGTACGTGATTATGTGAAAGAACCGGTGCCGCGAGCAGGCGAAGACAACGCCGCGGCGGCCACAGCAATTGCTGTCGACATATCAGGATCAATGGATGAGGCGCTCGCTGCGCCAAGCCTCCTGGGCCTTGTCGAACAACTCGCCGGCGGGTGCATTGAAACGCTTGCATTGATAGACACCGAAATACGAAAGATCTGCAAGGTAGCGGAGGCCGCCGATGCGATCCGCAGTACACCGCGCGGAAGCCAAACAAATTTGCGTAAGCCGCTCCTGCGTTTGCTGGAGGATCATGCGTGCGTTATCGTTGTGACCGACGCAGACGGGTTAGCGGAACTCGGCGATGAGGCTTACTTCGACAGGCTTTCCGTTCGGCCGAATGGCCCGGCGTCATTCGAAGTCGTCAAGGTCCATCGCGGCGCTCTCGACAGATAAAGCCAGCGGCGATTTCAGGCAGAGTGGCCGACGAACTCACGATCATCAGAATGGATTGCACGGCCTGCTGGTGCAGCTATGGGGGCTGGCACGCCCTCTACATTGCTTACCCATAACCAAGGATTTCGAAAAAAATCGGGCCGTCGGAGACGTAGAGTGCTGACGCAGCCTCATTTGGGCCGTTTAAGGCGTTTGGCTGCTTTCGGGTCACTAGCTGACATGCTGGTAGTTTGATCGCCCGCACAATGTCCGACCAGGCACACCCCGCGACCTGCGCCTCCGATCCAGGGGATCCGCCACCACCAATACCGGCACGATCCGCCGCATCTTGATCCTCCGCCCTCATACCCCGCAGATCACCACCCGCCCATTGACGCCCGCCGCTCCGGATGCTCGGTTCGGCGCGCCGAAAAAGCGGAGGCTGCATGTCCACCGAATCCCAGCTCCGGGACAAGCTGCGAAAAATCGAGGCGCTGTTCGCGGGGGCGGGGACGCCGGGGGAAAAGCTGGCGGCGGAGGCGGCGCTGCTTCGCATGCGGGCGCGGCTCGCCGATGTCGAGCGCTCGGACCCGCCGATCGAGATGAAGTTTTCGGTCGCCGACACCTGGTCGGTGCAGCTCTTTCTCGCGCTGGTCCGGCGCTACGGCCTACGGCCGTACCGCTATCCGCGGCAGCGGCGCAACACCGTGATGCTGCGGGTGCCGAAGGGCTTCGTCGACCAGGTGCTGTGGCCGGAGTTCACCGAGCTCGACACGGCGCTGCGGGCCTATCTGCACGAGGTGACGCTGCGGGTGATCCGCGAAGAGATCCACGCCGACACCAGCGACGCCCCGGAGGTGTCGGCGCCCGCCGCGCTGCCGCGGCGCTGATCGCCGGCGGGCGGCCCGATCGCGTCGGGGCAAGCCTCTCCCCGCGGCGGGCTGTGGATGTGGTCGAGACGATCTTGCGGCGCAGCCGAGCGCACCTGTCGTCCTGAGCCGTCATCGCCGGGCTTGACCCGGCGATCCATCCTCCTGCGGATAAAGCGTTTTTCCGAAAGGTGATGGATGCGCGGGTCGAGCCCGCGCATGACGGCTTGGATGCGAGGTGATGGTGCAGCCGGCCGGCTACCGCACCGGGCGCAGCTTGAGGGCCGAGATGCCGAGCGTGACGTTGAGCGCCACCGAGCCCTCGAGCGACAGGGGCTGCAGCGCGACGGAGCGGTTGGAGCCGCCGATCAGCACATTGGCGCCGACCCCGACGCCGATCGCGGCGTCGGCGCTGGCGCCGACATACTCGCCGGCGAGCGCGCCGGCCGCCACCCCGTTGGTCGGCGCCAGCACGGCCCAGGCCAGGCGGCCGCCGGCGCTGATGCCGATGTCGATGCCGACCGTGTTGATGGCGCCCTCGTAGTTCTGGGGCGGAATCGGCGCATTCTGGGTGAACTGGCACTGCATCGACTGATGCCCGGCGATGATGAAGCCGATGCTCGGGTCGAGCCTGCAATTGAGCACGCCGGTCTGGGTCCAGGCGCCGGGCGCCTGGGCGTCGGCCGGCGCCGTGAGCATCGCGACCGCAGCGAGGGCCGCCAGGGTCGAAATCGTCTTGATCATCGAAAGGGTCCTCCGACCGGAATGGTCGGTCCGTCCATACCGCCTCTCCCGCCTGCCGGGCAACGGCAGATACGGGCGAGACACAGCGCGGACGTCGATCGGCGCACAGCCGGCCCCGTACCGCGAACCGAATTTCCGTCCTATGCTGGCGCGGTCGAATCCGCCGAAGTGCTCCATGCCGCGCCCCCCTGCCCCGCCGCCGTCGATCCGCCCCTTCGGGCTCTCCGATTATCCGGCGGCCCGCGCGCTGTGGGAGCGCAGCGACGGCATCGGCCTCAGCGCCGCCGACGAGATCGGCGCCATCGAGGCGTTCCTGGCGCGCAATCCGGGGCTCAGCTTCGTCGCCGTCGTCGACGACGCGCTCGCCGGCACGATCCTGTGCGGCCACGACGGCCGGCGCGGGCTGATCTACCACCTGATCGTCGCCGAGCCGTATCGCCGGCGCGCCATCGGGGCAGCGCTGCTGCGGCACGGCCTGCGGGCGCTGCGCGGCGCCGGGGTCGACAAGTGTCACATGCTGGTCTTCACGGCCAACCGCGACGGCATCGCCTTCTGGCACCGCGTCGGCGCGCAGGAGCGCGTCACCCTGACGCTGTTCTCGATGGCGACGCGGGCGGACGGCGGACCCGACGCGGGCTGACGCCCGCCGGCGCCGGCTTCGGCGCGTTGTCGGCGATGACCTCCCGCACGATGGCGACGAAGTCCTGCGCCAGCCGCGACTGCGGGTGATGGCGCGGCTGCACCAGCCGGCCAACCACCTCGATCGCCGGCCAGAACGGCCGCATCACCAGATCGTCGCCGGGCGCCCCCATCAGGCCCAGCCCGTCCAGCAGGGCGACGCCGGCGCCGGCCCGCACCAGGGCGCAGGCGACGGTCGACTGGGTCACTTCGATGGCGATGCTCAGCGGCACGTCGGCATCGGCGAAGGCCCGCATCGCCAGGAGGCCGAGCGGGAGCTGCCGGCTCAGGCCGATCAGCGTCTCGTTTTCGAGATCGGCCGGCCGCAGGCGCGGCTTCGCCGCCAGCCGATGGGCGCGCGGCATCACGCAGCCGAAGGCGGTCGCGCACAGGTCGCCGACCGACACGCCCGGCACCGACATCGAATCGATGATGAAGCCGAGGTCGGCCTGGTGATCGGCGACCAGCGTGGCGACCTGCAGGGCGCTGGTCGCCTGCAGCGTGATGACGACGTCGGGGCGCGGCGCGCGAAACCGCGCGATCGCCGCCGGCAGCAACGCGTTGGCGAAGGCCGAGATGGCGGCGATGCGCAGCACGCCGGCCCGGCCGGTCCGCAGCTCGACGGCGCGGCGCTGCACCCCGTCGAGGGCCGCGAAGGCGGCCGTGGTCTGCGGAAAGAGGGCGCGCGCCTCCGCCGTGGCGATCAGCCGCTTGCGGCGCCGCAGGAACAGGGCGAAGCCCAGCCGCTGCTCCGCCTGCTGGAGGATGCGGCTGACGGCGGGTTGCGAGATGTGCAGCGCCTCGGCCGCCGCCGTGACGGTGCCGAGCTCCATCACGCGGCGAAAGACGTCCAGTTCGCGCAGGCTCAACATCATAACCACAGAACATGATTGATGCAGCAAACGGCATTTTGAGCACATGAAGCGCGGCGCCACAATGCGGGCCGGACGACACCCCGGGTCGCCCGCCGCGGATGGACCGAACCATGCCTGCACCGACCATCGCCAGCATCGACGCCATCGCGCTGCGCATCCCGTTCGACCACTGGGCGCCGGCGCCGCTGTTCGCCGGCCGGCCGCGCACCACCCTCGACACCGTACTGGTGCGGGTCGTCACCGACGGCGGGGTGGTCGGCTGGGGCGAGGCCTATGGCAGCTTCTGGTCCGCCGTGGTCGCCGCGATCGACGAGTGGGTGGCGCCGCTGGCGGTCGGCCGCCGCGTCGACGACGTCGACCTGCCGGGACAGATCGAGCGCACGCTGCACAATCTCGGCCGCGCCGGCGCCACCGTGCATGCGATCAGCGGCCTCGACATCGCCCTGTGGGATCTGCGCGGCAAGCTCGCCGGCGTGCCGGTCTCGACCCTGCTGGGCGGCCGCCGGCGCGACCGCGTCGAAGCCTATGCCTCGCTGCTGCAGTACAACGGCGACCTCGCGCAGATCCGGCGGATCGTCGACCGCGCCCTCGGCGAGGGCTTTTCCCAGATCAAGCTGCACGAGCGCACGGCCGCTGCCGCGGCGGCGGCCCGCGCCGCGGCCGGGCCCGATGTTCCGCTGATGGTCGACACCAACTGCGCCTGGCTGCCCGCGCAGGCGGTCGAGGCCGTAGCCGCCTTCGGCCCGTCGAATCTCCTGTGGATCGAGGAGCCGATCTGGCCGCCCGAGGATTTCTGCGCGCTCGCCACTGTCCGGGCCGCGACCGGCATCGCCACGGCGATCGGCGAGAACGCCGGCAACGCGCTCGATTTCGCAAAGATGCGGGCGGCGAACTGCGTCGACTACGTGCAGCCGAGCGCCATCAAGATCGGCGGGCTGACGCCGCTGTGGCGCATCTGCACCGAGGCCGAGGCGGCCGGCACGACCTGCGTGCCGCATTCGCCGTTCTTCGGCCCCGGCTATCTCGCCACCATCCAGGTGCTGGCCGCCAAGGACCGCGAGAGCGCGCTGGAGCGGTTCTACTGCGACCTCGCCTACGATCCGTGCGGCGCGTTCGCGCCGATCGAGTGCGGATATCTGCAGGTGCCGGACCGCCCCGGCCTCGGCGGCGACCCGGACCCGGACCTTTTCGCACGATTTCGCGTCTGACCCGAAACAAACACGACCCTAAACAAGCAACGTCGTCCCGGGAGAGAGACATGACCAGGAGCAGCCGGCGTGAGGTTCTGACGGGCGCGGCGGCCTTGTCCGCGGCGGCCCTTTTCGGGCGCCCGGCGCGCGCCCAAAGCTATCCGCAGCGGCCCATCAAGGTGGTGGTGCCCTATGCGGCGGGCGGCGCCTCCGACATCGTCGCGCGTCTCGTCGCCGCGCCGATGGGCCAAAGCCTCGGCCAGTCGCTCTATGTCGACAACCGCGGCGGCGGCGCCAGCCAGATCGGCACCCAGGCGATCGCCACCTCGTCGCCGGACGGCTACGCGATCGGCGTCGTCGACAGCGCCTTCACGGTCAATCCCGGCCTGTTCGGCAGCAAGCTGCCCTACGACACCAAGCGCGACTTCACCCCGATCTCGCTGCTGGCCAGGACATCGCTGGTGCTGGTCGTGCCGGCGGCGCTGCCGGTCAAGAGCGTCGCCGAGCTGGTCGCGCTCGGCAAGGCGAAGCCCGGGTCGCTGACCATGGCGACGGCCGGCATCGGCACCGCGGTCCATCTCGGCTGCGAGCAGTTCCGCCAGGAGGCCGGCCTCGACGTGGTGTCGGTCCCGTATCGCGGCGGCGGCCCGGCCATCATGGATCTCATCGCCGGCAAGGTGGACTTCAACTTCAGCACCATTCCGGCCGTGCTCGAGCAGATCCGGGCCGGCACGCTGAAGGCGCTCGGCATCACCACCGGGCGCGTCGACCAGCTTCCGGGCGTGCCCAGCATGGCCGAGGCCGGGCTGCCCGGGGTCGACGCCGCGCCCGACTTCGGCCTGGTCGGACCGGCCGGGCTGCCGGCCGACATTCTGGCCCGCCTCGCCGCCGCGGCGCAGGCCGCAGTCCGCGACGCGGCGATCCGCAGCCGCATGGAGGAGATCGGCTACCAGCCGATCGGCTCGACGCCCCAGGAGTACGCCGCCCATATCGACACGATGATCGCCAAGTGGCGGCACATCATCGAAGTCGGCAACATCAAGCCGGAGTGAGGCGGCGCCTCCTCTGTGAGCGACGCCACGGCGATGGCAGGGACTCGCAAAAACCGTTATCCTGCCGCCGGCTCGGATCGAGATGCGCAGGGGACACGATGTCCGTCGTTCGACTGGTGGTGCTGGCGTTGTCCTTCGTCGCAGGGACCGCGTATGCCGATGTGAGGCACGCACAGGTGCCAACTGGCGCGCAGGGGACCTGGATTCCGGCGACCGACAGTTGCCCCGGCCAAGCGGCCGGACGGATCGTTCTCACGGCGCAGACCTACGAGGCCGCCGACGGACCCTGCACGATCGACTGGGTGGAGGAGCGCGGCGGAGAACCGGGCGCGATCTATTCCGTCCACATGGTGTGCCGCGCCGCATCCGGCGACAAGCCCGCCAACATGATCGTCTGGATCAAGGCCGCCGACGACGGCGCCATCGGCCCGAACTTCGGCAGCCTCGTGTCCTACCGCCGCTGCCCGTAGGCCAGGGTTCGTCGACGTCGATCGGACTCCGCTCGTCCCCGCGACAGCGGCACGGGATGCATGCATCGCGTCCCGTGCATGAGCGCCGTCATGCGCGGGCTCGACCCACGCATCCCTCGAGCTTCGCAAAAACGGCTTGGTCGCAAGACGATGGATCGCCGGGTCAAGCCCGGCGATGACGCCGAGCTTCAACGCTACCCGGCGGCCTGCGGCGTCGGCGAGGCGGCGGCCGCCCCCGTGCCGCCGGGCCGGCGCTTGTGGATCAGCTCGCGGATGTGGGTCACGCGGCTGCTCGCATTGTTGAAGACGTCGGCGGAGATCTGGTCGGCGACGAATTTCTCGACGAACCATTCCGACAGCTTGTCGAGCTCGTGCTCGGTGGCGTCGAGGCGCTCCGCCGCCGGGGTCCTGGCCTCCTCCAGCAGCGCCGGCAGGCGCGCCACCTGGGCCCGCAGCTCGCGGATCTGCCGGCGGTTGCGCAGCGAGCTGGCCCAGGCGGCCAGCGCCCCGAACGCGCCCGTGAACATCGAGGCGTAGTAGAGGTAGTTCATCGTCTCGTCGAGCAGGTCCGGCGTGTCGCCGTTCAGATAGGCGATGGTGCCGGGATGGGCCGGCAGCACCACGTCGCGGTCGGTCGGCGGCGCCGCGAGCTGGCCGGCCTGGGGCAGCGAGGCGGCGATATCGGTCTTGGTCGCCAAGAGGAGACGGGTCAGCTCGCCGGCCGCGTAGTTCGAGAGCGACGCCCGCGCCACCAAGAGGACGCTCGCCGCCACCGTGGTGGCGTCGTCGGAAGGCGCCGCCGGCGAGCCGCCGAAGCTGCCCTCCGGAATGTCGATCTTCTCGTAGACCGGGAAGCGGGCCGTGATCGCCTCGGCCTCGCCGAGATCGATGAATTTCGGCGGCTTCTTGGTGGCCTTGCGGAACACCTGGACGGCGTCGGCGATCGGCCCCGGACCGATCGGACCGACGACGACGACGGCATGGACATGCTTCTTGGCGATCGCCTCGGCGAGGTCGGCAGGGGCGAGCTGGACCACCCGCTTGTTGTCGATCGCATAGTAATCGAGCAACGCGCGGGCGAGCGGATCGACAGCCCCGCCGGCCGTCACGACGCCGATGCGCTCCCCCGAAAGATCCGACACGCTGTCGGCCGAGGACGACGCCGGCACGAGAACCACGGCGAACAGCTTGCGCAGCACGAAGATGCTGCGGCCTTCGGCGGCGTTCGGATCGTCCTGGCGGGCGACGGCGAGATCCGCCTCGCCGTTCTTCAGCGCCAGGGCGCTGGCCGCGACGCTCGGCGTTTCCACCATGTCGACACTGACCCGCGGATGGGCCTTCGCCAGCTCGCGCCGGAAGGCCGCGACGAACTTGCCGCCCTCGCCGGAGAGCGGCCCGGTCGCGATCCGCACCACATAGGCCTTGGAGAACAGAAACGGATAGGTCCGCCAGACCATGAAGGCCGTCACGCCGAGCACGACGACGACACCGAACACCAGAGTCGGAATCAGAAACCGGGGCACGTCATCCTCCGCGCCGGGACATCATGGTCGTCCGGTCGCAGCGGCGGCGACGCCGCCGCTGCGCCGAGACGAGCTCTCGGCTGGACTGGTCCGCGCCGACGACTCAGCGGCGACGACTCAGCGGCGACGGCGCGCCGGCGGCGGCGGCGGCTCCATCGGGCGCTGCCAGATGGTGCCCCTGTCGAACTGGATCGTCATGCCGTCGGGCGAGTAGACGGCGCCCTGCCAGGCCCCCGCGACCCAGATCCGACCCGGAGACTGGACCCAGCCCGTCGACGCGACGCCGCCGTCGTTGACGACGTTGAGCTGCGTTCCGTACTGGGTGATGAAGGCCATGCTGCCGATCGGGCCGAGGCAGTTGGCGACGCATTGCCAACGCCCGTTCAGATCGACGCCCTGCACCTGCGCCGAGGCGCCGCCGGCGACCACGGTGGCGATCAAGGCACCCAGAACCACGCGCATTCTCATGCTCTTCTCCCTGTTGGACCTTCGTCGGCGACGGCCGCCGTGGCTCGGGTGCCGCCGCCATGCACGTTTGGTGAGGCCCGGACTGCCCCCGGGTCAGCGCGAACCGTCGACCGCGGTGGCCTGGGCGCTCTCGAGCTTCTTGATGTCCTCGGCCGACAGCGTCGGCCGGTCCACCTTGATGGTCAGCCTGTTCAGCTTGGCAGTCAACGGGAACGGCGGTCGGTAGTCGGCATCGTTGACGCCGGTCAGCGTGTCCGAGCCGATGTCGAAGGATTCGTCCCACTGCAGGATCATCGGCAGGGTGCGCGGCATGGCGACGGTCTGCACCGCCTTGCCGTCCACCTTCAGCGTGCCGGTGCCGGGCCGGCCGACGCCGCTGAAGCTGTTGAACGCCAGCGTGCCGGCGCCGAGCCCGTCGTACTTGAAGTCGAACTCCAGCGTGTGGCGGCCGGGCGTGAGCACGTCCGGCCCCTCCCACCTCACCCGCTCGAGGTCGACCAGGTTCCACAGGAACACCGGCTTGCCCTGCTTGAGATAGAAGCCGTAGCCGGCGAAGCGCCCGCCGGAGGTGAGGATCATGCCCTCGGCGCCGCCGGACGGCACCTCGATGTCGGCCGTGATGGTGTAGGACGTGTTCAAGAGCAGCGGCGAGTCGCCCTGCGGCAGCCCGGTCATCGGCCGCGTATAGACGAACTCGGTGCGTCCGGCCGTTATGTTCGGGCGCGGCGCGACGATGCGGGCGGCCACCGACGCGTCCAGCGGGAAGACCTGGTGCTTCTTCGCCTCGGCGACGAACATGTCCTTCAGCTCTTTGACCTTCTGGGGATTCTTCGCAGCCAGGTCGGTGGTCTGGTTGAAGTCGGTCTTGAGATCGTAGAGCTGCAGCACCTGGTTGTTCAGCGGGTCCGGGTTCGCCGCCCCGAACGCCTCCCACGGCGCACGGTTGACCTTGGTGCTGAGGAACCAGCCGTCGTTGTAGAGCGCCCACTGGCCCATCATCTCGAAGTACTGGGTCTTGTGCCGCGACGCCACCTTGGCGTTCTTGGCATCGAACGTGTAGGCGAAGCTGGTGCCTTCGATCGGCGCCTGCTTGATGCCGTCGACCGTGTCGGGGGCGCGGATGCCGGCGGCCTCGAGGATGGTCGGCACCACGTCGATGACGTGGACGAACTGCTCGCGCAGGCTCCCCTTGTCCTTGATGCGGGCCGGCCACGACACCACCATGTTCTGGTTGATGCCACCGAGCTGCGAGGCGTTCTGCTTGAACCACGGGAACGGCGTGTCGAAGGCCCACGACCAGCCGGCCGACATGTGGTTGTAGGTCTGCTCGGTGCCCCAGACGTCGTAGAACTTCATCTGCACGTCGACGGGCAGCGCGTTCAGGCCGTTGAAGAACGCCACCTCGTTGGGCGTGCCCATCGGGCCGCCCTCGGCGCTGGTGCCGTTGTCGCCGTTGATGTAGATGATCAGCGTGTTGTCGAGCCGGCCCATGTCCTCGAAGGCCTGGATCACGCGGCCGATCTCGTGGTCGTTGTAGGCCGCATAGGCGGCGAAGATCTCGACTTGGCGGATGAACAGCTTCTTCTCGTCCGCCGAGAGCGTGTCCCACTCCTTCAGCACCTCCTTCGGCCACGGCGGCAGCTTGGCGTCCTTGGGGATGACGCCGAGCTTCTTCTGGTTCTCGAAGATGGTCTCGCGCAGCTTGTTCCAGCCCTCGTCGAACAGCTTCATCTTGCTGATCTTGTCCACCCACTCCTTGGTCGGGTGGTGCGGCGCGTGGGTGGCGCCGGGCGCGTACTTGATGAACAGCGGCTTGCTCGGCTGGATCTGGTGCATCCGGTTCATGTAGTCGATGGCGTCGTCCGCCATGCCGGTGACCAGGTTCCAGGTGCCGGGCGGCTTGCCCTCGAACGGAAAGATCTGCGTCGTGTTGCGGAACAGGTTGGGCTGCCACTGGTTGGCGTCGCCGCCGACGAAGCCGTAGAAGTACTCGAAGCCCATGCCGGTCGGCCACTGGTCGAACGGCCCGACCTGGCTGGCCGCGAAGGCCGGCGTGTTGTGGTCCTTGCCGAACCACGAGGTCGCGTAGCCGTTGTCGAGCAGGATGCGGCCGATGGTGGCCTTGTCGCGCGCGATGATGCTGTTGTAGCCGGGGAAGCCGGTCGACTGCTCGGAGATGACGCCGAAGCCGGCCGAGTGATGGTTGCGCCCGGTGATCAGCGCGGCACGCGTCGGCGAGCACAGGGCGGTGGAGAACACCCGGTTGTAGCGCAGGCCTTCGTTGGCGATGCGGTCCATGGTCGGCGTCGGGATGACGCCGCCGAACGTCGACGGCACGCCAAAGCCGGCGTCGTCGGTGATGATCAGCAGGACGTTCGGCGCGTCCTTGGGCGGCACCACCCGCGGCGCCCACCAGGGCTTCGACGTCAGGGCGTCGTTCTTGATCACACCGCCGAACTTCGGGTCGGGAGGCGGGAGCTGCTGTCCGCCGATGCTGGTCGTGGCGCCGGGCGAACCCGGGGTGCCGGTGACCTGCTGAGCGGCGGCGGGCCCGAGCGACCAGCAGGCGGACATCAGCAGGGCCGCCGCAAACATGGGCGAAACACCGCGAGATGACGATTGCGACATCATCGAAAGAACCTCCATGAACTGGCTTCCGATCATTTGGGCACGGAACGGGTGTCGCCCTCGGTCGATCGGTCGAGGGCGAGCGTTGCCGATAACGCCGCATGGATCGCCACCGCAGGCCACAGGAACACTCCCGTCGATTCGGCCGTCAGCCCGACCCAGGCGAGATACAGCGCCACGCCGGCGCTGTAGGTGAGCATGCCGACACGCGGCGGCCCCGGCCAGCAGGCGATCCCCAATCCGAGAAGCGCGATGCCGGTCACACGCGCCACGACCGCTTCCACCCCGGACAACCGCACACCGAGCAGCATCTCGCCGACGAACACCGGCACGACCAGCAGGGGCCAGACCGGTGATCGCCTCTCCGACTGCGACGAGCTTCAGCATCCCTGCCACGCCTTTGGTCGCACTGCAGCTTGCATTCGCGGAAGGCGACGGCACCTAGCGGCGTCCGGCACTCTGCTCCGGCTCGAGTTTGACGGTCAGCTTGTCGATCCTGCCGGTGAACTTGAACGGCACATCGTAGCGATACTCGATGAGCGCCAACGGCGTGCGGGTGTCCTCTCCGACGTCGAAGGTCTCGTCCTCCGGGAACGTGATCGGCGTCGTGTGCTTGATGGTCTTCTTGTCGACCTCCTTGCCGTCGACGGAGAGCACGCCGGTGCCACCCTTGCCCAGACCCGGCGCGTCCGGCTTGAAGTCGAACACAATCGTGTGCTTGCCGGCGCTCAATTCTGGCCCCTCCCAGACGGTGCGCTCGAGGTCGAGCAGGTTATAGAGAAACACCACCCGGCCCCGATTGAAGCCGAACTCGCCCTTGCTCAGAAGCAGGCCGTAACCGCCGAAGCGCCCGCCCTGGGTGACGATCATGCCTTCGGCGCCGCCGTCCGGAATCGTGACCTCGGCTGTGATGGTGTAGGCCTTGTCCAGGATTCTCGGCGCACCGCTCTGCGGCACGCCGGTCAGCCCGCCCCGATACGTGAATTCCGTTCGTCCCGCCGTCAGGCTTGGCCGCGGCGTGTTCCAGCGGGCGAGCGTCGAGTTGTCGAGCGGCAACACGTTGTACTTCTTCGCCTCCGCGTAGAAGACGTCCTGCATCTGCTTGAGCTTGTCCGGCATGCGGGCAGCGAGGTCGTTGGACTGGGTGGGATCCTCCTGGACGTTGTAGAGCTCCCACTTGTAGCCGGAGATGACATCCGGCGGCGTGGCGCTGCTCAGCTCCCACGGGAGGGTCACTGGGGTCGTACACGCCACCCAGCCGTCGCGATAGATGGCGCGATTACCGAGCATCTCGAAGTATTGCGTGGTGTGCCGCGTGGGCGCAGTGGCGTTCGCCTTGTTCCACGTGTACGCCATGCTCACACCTTCTATCGGGTGCTGCTTGATGCCGTTGATCGTGTCGGGCGCCGGAATGCCGGCGGCTTCGAGGATGGTCGGCACGATATCGATGACGTGGTGAAACTGACGGCGGATGCCACCCGCATCGGTGATGTGGCCGGGCCAGGACATGGCGACGCCCTGGGCCGTCCCGCCGAAATGCGACGCCACCTGCTTCATCCACTTGAACGGCGTGCTCATCGCCCACGCCCAACCAGCCGAAAAGTGCGGGAAGGTCCGCTCGGAGCCCCAGAACGGATACCAGAGGAACTGGTCCTTCACCGGCACGGCGACACCGTTGAAGGTGGTGAACTCGTTCGGCGTGCCGTTGATCATGCCTTCCGCGCTCGCGCCGTTGTCGCCGCTGATGTAAATGATCAGCGTGTTGTTGAGTTCGCCCATCTCCTCGACTGCCTGGATCACCCGGCCGATCTCGTGGTCCGTGTAGGCGAGATAGGCGCCGTACACGTCCATCTGTCTGGTGAAGAGCTTTTTCTCTTCCCAGCCGAGCGAGTCCCATTCCGGCAATTCCTTCGGCCACGGCGTCAACGTCGCGTTTTCGGGCATGATGCCGAGCCGCTTCTGGTTGGCGAAGATTTTCTCGCGAATCTTGTTCCAGCCCTCGTCGAAGAGGTGCATGTCGCTGATCTTCTTGATCCACTCCGGCGTCGGGTGATGTGGCGCGTGCGTGCCGCCCGGAACGTAATAGACGAAGAACGGCTTGTCCGGCGCGATCTCCTTGAGCCCTTTCACGTGCTGGATCGCCTCGTCGGCCATGGCCGTGGTGAGGTTCCATCCTGGATTGCCCTGGAAGGGGTAGATGGCCGTCGTGTTGCGGAACAGGTTCGGTTGCCACTGGCTGGCGTCGCCGCCGACGAAGCCGTAGAAATAATCGAAGCCCATCCCGGTCGGCCATTGATCGAACGGTCCGGCCTGGGTCGCCTGGTAGAACGGCGTGTTGTGGTCCTTGCCGAACCACGAGGTCGCATATCCGTTCTCCTTCAGGATGGTGCCGACGGTTCCCTTCTCGATCGGGATGATCGAGTCGTAGCCGGGAAAGCCGGTTGCGATTTCGCCCACCACTCCGAAACCAACGGAATGGTGGTTGCGGCCCGTGATAATCGCCGCCCGCGTCGGTGAACACAGCGAGGTCGAGTGAAAATTCGTGTAGCGCAGCCCCTCGCGCGCGATGCGGTCGAGCGCCGGTGTCGGAACAACACCACCGAACGTACTCGGCGCGCCGAAGCCGGCATCGTCGGTCATGATCAGCAGCACGTTAGGAGCGCCTTTCGGCGGCACCACGCGCGGCGCCCACCAGGGAGTCGACTCGGAAGCTTTTTCCTTGATCACGCCGCCGAAGGGCGGGTCGGGCGGCGGGAGCTGCTGACCGGTGATCGTCGTCGTGGCACCGGGCGAGCCCGGCGTGCCGGTGACCTGCTGAGCCGCTGCGGGCAGAGCGATCCAGCTCGCGCCAAGCAGCAACCCGGCGACGAGCCCGACTCGTGAAACCTTGGTCTGGGATGTCATCGCGGAACGCCTCCGTTATCGATGCTTCGTCGTCAGTCGAACGCAAATACGCGTCGCCAGTCGTCCTTCATGCTGATCACGACCCAGCCCTGCCGGGTCGCCGCGTCGAGCAATGTCTGTGGGAAGGTGCCGACCTTGCTGTCGGGCAGGCCCTTGGCGGGCCCGTAGGCATATTCGCGCCCGGCGTCGTCGTGCAGGACGATCAACGACAGGCGGGCGCCGCCGCCGGCCTTGGTGTATTCCAGCATCTCGCGATCGCCCGTCGAGTTGCCGAAGGCGACGACGGGCCGGCGCCCGATCATCAGTTGAATGCCTTCCACCTTGCCGGCGTTGTTGTCGTTGAGCAGGATCCTCGGTTCCCGGGTCAGGAACGGTTTGCCCGCCTTGTCGTAGCCGAACTTGGTCCCGCCCGCGGTGCCGACCACCTGCTCGGGCGGGATGCCGTAGAGGCGCTCGGCATAGGTGCGGACGAAATCCTGGCCGCCGCCGGTGACGATGAAAGTCTTGTAGCCGTTGTCCCGCAGATATTTCAGAACCTCGAGCATCGGCTGATAGGCGAGGTCCGTGTAGGGGCGGTTCCAGCGCGGATGCCGGGCCATTTCCATCCACCGGGTCGCCTCGGCCTTGAAGTCGTCGACGCTCATGCCGGTGAGGGTGGCGGCGAGGATCTTGTGCAGATCCGGCAGCGACAGCTTCGCCATCGCGGCGCGATCGCCCGACAGCACCGTCCTGAACGGCTCCAGCTTCGCCAGCTCCGGCTTCGCCTTCACGACCGCCGGCACCCGCTCCAGACAGTAGACGACCTGGGTGTAGAGCGGCTGCTCGACCCACAGCGTTCCGTCCTGATCGAAGGTGGCGATGCGTTCCGCCGGCGGCACGTAGCTCGGATGCGCCGTGTCGGTGGTGGTGCGCACGAAATCCACGATGGCGCGTTTCGCCGCGCCGTCGGTCCAGGACGGCAGCGGGTCGGCCGCGGTCGCCGGCTGCGCGATGACCGCGGTCGACGACAGTCCCGGGGCGATCGACACGGCGGCCATCGACGCGGTGGCCATCGTGGCGAGCAGCGCGCGCCGACTGACTTCGGGATTCACACGGGCTCGCGTCATGATCGGATCCCTTCGGCGTCGCACGGTCCGCAGGGCATTCCCAGGACCGGCGATGCCGTCATCTCGAACGGCGCCCTGCGAGAGGGCCGGGCGGACGGCCTGCCGGAGCAGGCCGTCCACCACGACGTTTCGGTCAGCCTACTTGGCCATCGCGTTGCGGGCCGCCTCGATCTTCGCCTTGACGGCGTCGAGGTTGAAGCTGGCGCCCTTCTGCATCGGCGGGAACTCGACCGCCGTCATGGCGAGCTTTTCCACCTGCTGCTGGACGAAGACGAAGCGCCAGAACTCGTACTTGAACCACTGGAAGTATTCCTGTGACCCCGACTTGGTGCCGTCGTCCGGCCAGCCGGTTCGCTCGAACGGATCGAGGCGCAGGTTGATCAGATAGGGCACGTCGGGCCGGGTCTTGGCGCCGAGCCAGCCGCCGGGCTGGTCGATGAAGCGGTATTTGAAGTCGCCGACCCGCACCGCGCCGAGCTCGCTCTCGCCGAAGTACCAGACCTCGTTGCGGCTGGACGGCCCCTTGCCGGTGATCAGGTTGGTCTGGTCGTAGCCGTCGAGATGCACCTTGTAGGTGCGGTCGCCGAGCTGCTTGCCCTGCTTCAGCTCCGCCACGATGTTGGGGTTGCCGGCGGCGGCGACCAGGGTCGGGAACCAGTCGAGCCCGGAGACGACGCCGTTCTCGATCTTGCCGGCCGGCACCTTGCCGGGCCAGCGGATCATCGCCGGCGCCCGGAAGCCGCCCTCCATCACGGTGCCCTTGCTCTGCGCGAACGGCGTCTGGCCGCCATCCGGCCAGGTGAACACCTCGGTGCCGTTGTCGGTGGTGAAGATGACGATGGTGTTGTCGTCGATGCCCATGTCCTTGAGCTTCTTCATCACCAGGCCGACGTCGTCGTCGAGCTGCGCCATGCCGGCTTCATGGATGGTCCAGCCGTTCGTCGAGTTGCGCAGCGCCTCGTATTTCGGCGACAGATGCGTGACGATGTGCATCCGGGTGGGGTTGAGCCACAGGAAGAACGGCTTGTTGTCGGCCTTCGCCTTCTCGACAAAGTTGAGCGCGAGGTCGCGGATCTCGTCGTCGACCGTCTCCATCCGCTTCGGGCACAGCTCGCCCTTGTCCTCGATCCTCTGCTTGCCGACCTTGCCCCAGCGCGGATCGACGGTGGCGTCGTCGGTCGTGGTCGCGAAGCTGTGCAGCATGTTGCGCGGGCCGACCTGGTTGCGCAGCTCCTGCGGATAGTTCGGGTGGCAGGGATCCTCCATCGCATCGAGGTGGTAGAGATAGCCGAAGAACTCGTCGAAGCCGTGCACGGTCGGCAGGAACTCGTTCTTGTCGCCGAGATGGTTCTTGCCGAACTGGCCGGTGGCGTAGCCCATCGCCTTGAGCGTGGTGGCGATCGTCACGGCCTCGGCCGGCAGGCCGGTCGGCGCGCCCGCCTGGCCGACCGTGGTCATACCGGTGCGGACCGGCAGCTCGCCGGTGATGAAGTTCGCCCGTCCCGCCGTGCAGCTCGCCTCGGCGTAATAGTCGGTGAACAGCATGCCTTCGGCGGCGATCTTGTCGAGGTTCGGGGTGCGGCCCGCCATCATGCCGCGGCTGTAGGCGCCGATGTTCCAGATGCCGATGTCGTCGCCCATGATGACGACGATGTTGGGCCGCTGCGGTTGCGCCGCCGGCGGCTGTTGCTGCTGTTGCTGGACCGGCTGCGGCGCGGGCTGCCGCGCCGGCTGCTGGGCTACGGCGGACCCGCACAACAACGACACGGATGCGAGCACGGCTGTGCAGCCGAGAAGTCTCAGTCTGGCCGTCATATATGGTCCTCCATGAAATACGTTATGCCGTTCTTGTGGTATGACGGCTTGCCGATCAGGTCGGGACGATCGCGGGCTGGCGGGCCCGGATGCCGGCCGCGATGCGGTCGACCTCGGGGCCGGCGTGAATGAAAAAGCGCTTCAGGCCGGCGCACAGATAGTTGAGGCCCGGCTCGCCATCGGGCGTGCGGATCAGCCGGTTCTTCGGGCATTCGCCCCAGCAGTCGGCCAAGACCTCGCAGCCGCGGCAATAGGCCGGCAGCGTCTCCGACTTGGCGTATCCGAATTTCACCTGCCGGCGTGACAGCACCATGTCGGCGAGCGGCGTCTCCCGCATCGAGCCGAGCCGGTACTCCGGATAGACGTAGTGGTCGCAGGAATAGACGCTGCCATCGTGCTCGACGGCGACCGCCTTGCCGCAGAACTCGCCGTAGATGCAGATCTGGCTCGGCAGGCCGAGATGGCGCGCCACCAGGGTCTCGAAGTGGTTGACCAGAACGACGCCGAGGTCCTTGCGGCGCCATTCGTCGAACACCCGCGACAGGAAGTAGCCGTAGTCGTCGGGATCGACCGACCAGTCGGTGACGATCGAGTCCGGATGGCCGGGATGCGCCGCCGGGCTGTCCTTGAGCGGCAGCCGCGCCGGATCGTGCGCCTGCGGCGCCGTCGTCTCGAAGTCCTTCGCCTCGACGATAGGGATGAACTGGATGGCCTTGGCGTCGAGCTCGCTGCGCAGGAACCGGTAGATGTCGAGCGGCCGGCGGGCATTGCCGCGATGGACGCAGGTCAGCGTCGCGAACGGCACGCCGAAGCGGCGCAACAGGCCGGCCGCCGCCATCACCTTGTCGAAGGTCGGGGCGCCGCCCTTGTTGACCCGGAAAGGGTCGTGCAGCTCGCGCGGCCCGTCGATGCTCAGGCCGACCAGGAAGCGATGCTCCTTGAGGAACCGCGCCCAGCTCTCGTCGATCAGCACGCCGTTGGTCTGCAGGTCGTTCTCGATCCGCTGGCCGGCCTTGGCGTATTTGCGCTGCAGCGCCACGACCTCGTGGAAGAAGCCCAGGCCCCGCAGGGTCGGCTCGCCGCCCTGCCAGGAGAACACGACCTCCGGCCCGGTGACGCCGGCGATGTAGTTCCGGATGAACAGCTCGAGCGTCTCGCCGTCCATGTCGGCGGCACCGGGCCCGCCGGGGAGCGTCTCCTTGCTCAGATAGAAGCAATATTTGCAGTCGAGATTGCAGCGCGATCCGGCCGGCTTGGCCATGGCGTGAAAGCGCCGCGCTCCGTGCGCAGCATAGGTCAGCGGAGCATCGTATTTGTCGATTGAATCGGACATACGCACCGAGACATGACGGATGATGTCGCTGACCGCGACGGCGCGCCACCGTAGCACGCCGATGGTATGGGTCTCGGCCTAACCGCCGACGACGACACCGACTCGCGGGTTTGTGATACGCTCAAGAACCATTGCAATCGACCGTGCCAGCACATTGTTTTCGACGCCGCGTGCCGGCGGTGGCCTGGAGGTAGGGCCGGGTTAATCCATCCCTATCTGTCCAAGTCCGGGCCTGTCCGGAGTCGCCGTGGCGGGCGGGTTACACTCGGTCGAAAACTCGGCAATAGCCCCATCGGAACTCGACCCCTGCATGGTCACGTTCGACGCTGCAGCCTATGCTTGATCACAATCGAAAACGGTTACCTTCTGGCAGCGCTGTCGCGCCCGCATCCACGACAGGCACGCCGGAAGCCGGCACGGTCGATCTTGCGAGGCGATCCGGCGCCTCGACGCAGGGGGAACGGCATGACCAGCACGCAGACACGGAGCGCGACCCGCTCGATCGTCGCCTCGGCCGGTATCGTAGCCGCCACGCTCGCGCTCGGCGGCGCGAGCGCATCGGCCGACGAAGGCGGCGTCAGCTTCTGGCTGCCGGGCCTTTTCGGCAGCCTCGCGGCGGCGCCGCAGCAGCCCGGTTTCTCGCTGACCTCGATGTATTATCACACGTCGGTGTCGGCCGGCGCGTCGGTCGCCCGCGCCCGCGAGATCACGATCGGGCGGATTCCCGCCTCGATCTCCGCCAACGTCCAGGCGGGCCTGAGCGCCGACGCCGACCTCGCCCTGGTGGCTCCGTCCTACACCTTCGCCACGCCCGTGCTGGGCGGCCAGGCCACCATCGGCATGATGATGGTGTCGGGTCGCAACAGCGTCGGTGTCGACGCGCTGCTCAACGCCTCGGCGCTGGTCGGACCGTTCGCGGTGTCCGGATCGCGCTTCGACCGCGTCGACAGCGCCGTGACGGGCGTGGGCGATCTCTACCCGCAGTTCATGATGCGGTGGAACGCCGGCGTGAACAATTACCTGGCCTACGTCACCGGCGACATCCCGGTCGGCGCCTACGATCCGAGCCGGCTCGCCAATATCGGCATCGGCCACGGCGCCGTCGACGGCGGCTTCGGCTACACCTATTTCAATCCCGCCACCGGGCACGAGTTCTCGGCCGTCGCCGGCCTCACCTACAACTTCAAGAACCCGGACACGCAGTATCAGAACGGCGTCGACCTCCATGTCGACTGGGGCGCCTCGCAGTTCCTCACAAAACAGCTCCAGATCGGTCTGGTGGGGTACCTTTATCAACAGATCAGTTGCGACAGCGGCTCCGGCGACCGGGTCGGCTGCTTCGAGTCGCGGGTGGCGAGCGTCGGCGCCCAGATCGGCTATATCGTGCCGATGGGCGAGGTTCAGGGCTATCTCAATCTGAAGGCCTACAAGGAGTTCGAGTCGGAGAACCGGCCCGAGGGCTGGAACGTCTGGCTGACGCTGGTGCTGTCGCCGGCCTCCGCCACGCCCCCGCCGGCCGCCACGCCGACCAAGCGGCTGTCGCTGAAATAACGGCGCCCCGCCCGCCGCGCCGCGGCCGAAACGGTCAGCCCAGCGCGAGCACCACCCCGACGCCGGCCACGCATGCGCCGGCGAGCCGCGCCGCATGCGGCCACGTGATCCGCCCGAGCTCGAAGCCGAGGCCGATGCCGGCGAGATGCAGCATCGCGGTCGCCGCGACAAAGCCGAGCCCGTAGGCGAACGGGCTCGAAGCCGACGGCATCTCGGCGCCGTGCGCCCAGCCGTGGAACAGCCCGAACACGGCGACCAAGAGGGCGGCCGGCACGACCGGCAGGCGGGCCCTCAGGGCGATCAGCAGGCCGAGCACGATCACCGAGCCGGTCACCACCGGCTCCACGGCCGGCAGCGACACACCGGTGGCGCCGAGGATCGCCCCGACGACGAGCAGCCCGACAAAGGCAACCGGCACGGCCAGCACCGCGACCCCGCCGAGCGTCGCCGACCACAGGCCGACCGCCAGCATCGCGGCGAGATGGTCGGGGCCGAGCAGCGGATGCATGACGCCGTCGGCAAAGCCGTGAACGTGGGCGGTCGGCTCCCCATGCGCCGACGCGGCGGTCGCGGCGGCGAGCAGGACCAACGCCACCAGGGGCGCGGTGCGGGCGAGATCGCGGACATGTCTCATCGAGGTCTCCTGGCGTTCGATATCCGATCCCCACCGGGCAAGACGCGGGCCAAGCCGGCGCCGCCCCTCACACCACCTTGCCGGGATTGAGGATCGACTTGGGGTCGAGCACCGCTTTCAAGGTGCGCATCAGGTCGAGCGCGACCGGATCCTTCACGCGCGGCAGATAGTCCCGCTTCATAACGCCGATGCCGTGCTCGGCCGAGATCGAGCCGCCGCGGGCCAGCACCTCGGCGAACACCGCGTCCGACATGTCGTCCCAGCGGGCCAGATAGGCCGCCTTGTCGGCGCCGACCGGCTGGCTGACGTTGAAATGGATGTTGCCGTCGCCGAGATGCCCGAACGGCACCGGCCGGCAACCCGGCACGACGCGCTCGGCCGCTTCGGTCGCTGCGCGGATGAAATCCGGCACCGCGGCGACCGGCACCGAGACGTCCTGCTTGATCGATCCGCCCTCGTAGCGTTGCGCGTCGGAGACGAACTCGCGCAGCCGCCAGAAGGCGTTGCGGTGCTCCAGGCTTTCCGCCATCACGGCGTCGGTGACGAGGCCGCGCTCGATGCCGAGCGCCAGCGTCTCCTCCATCACGTCGCGCAGGCCGGTGCGGCCGCCCGACGAGAGCTCGACCAGCACGTACCAGGGGTGGATCGAGGCGAGCGGATCACGCATGCCGATGCCGTGTTCGACGGCGAACTCGATGCAGATGCGGGCGAGCAGCTCGAAGCTGGTCGCATTGCCGCCGGCGCGCTCCTGCACCAGGCCGAGCAACGCCAGCGCCGCCTCGGGCGAAGAGAGGCCGACGAAGGCGGTCTCCACCGACTTCGGCGCCGGGAACAGCTTCAGCACGGCCGCCGTGATGACGCCGAGCGTGCCCTCGGCGCCCATGAACAGGTGCTTGAGCTCGTAGCCGGTGTTGTCCTTCTTCAGCTTGTTGAGGCCGTGCCAGATGCGCCCGTCGGGCAGCACCACCTCGAGCCCGAGCACGAGGTCGCGGGCGACCCCGTAGGCGAGCGCCGCGGTGCCGCCGGCATTGGTCGAGAGGTTGCCGCCGATCGTGCAGCTCCCCTCGGCGCCGAGCGACAGCGGGAACAGCCGGTCGACCGCCGCGGCCGCCGTCTGCGCCGTCTGCAGCACCACGCCGGCCTCGCACGTCATGGTGTTGGAGGCGGGGTCGATGTCGCGGATGCGGTCGAGCCGCTTGAGCGACAGCAGGATCTCGCCCGCGAACGGGATCTGGCCGCCGACCAGGCCGGTGTTGCCGCCCTGCGGCACCACCGGCACGCCGAGCGCGCTGGCGAGCGTCAGGATCGCGGCGACCTCGTCGGTGGAGCCCGGCCGCAGCACCAGCGGCGTATGGCCGTGATAGAGGCCGCGCGGCTCGACCAGGAAGGCCTCCTGCTCGGCCGGATCCGTGACGGCGTGGCGCTCGCCGACGATGGCGACGAAGCGGGCGATCTGCTCGGCGGCAAGGGTTTTTCGGAATGGCTTGTTCATGTGGACCGGACTTTAGCGCGTTCTTGCGGGCGTGTGGATGGCAGGGCCGACCTTCACCTCCCCCTGGGCAGCGCGGCGAAGCCGCGCCGGGGAGGTCGCCGAGCGGAGCTCGGCGGGAGGGGGCGATCGGCGAAGCCGGTGTTTGCGGCCTCACCCCACCCCGACAGCCTTCGGCTGTCGACCCTCCCCCTCCAGGGGAGGGTGAAGGAACGGAGCCTCACCCCCGCGGGGCGGCGGCGCGGGCGAGGCGGTCGGCGATGGCAGCGCCGAGACCGTGGCGGGGAATCGGCGCGACCGCGATGACGGCGGCACCCGACGCATCGAGCGCCCGCAGATGGGCGAAGAGCGCCGCCGCCGCCTCGGCGAGGTCGCCGTGCGGCGACAGGTTCAGCACCCGCACGGCGTCGCCTGCGCCTTGCGGCAGCGCCGGGCCGAAGGCGAGCAGCGCCTCGCCGGGTGCGACCGCGGTCGCGCGCAGGCGTATTTTTGCCCGCG
This sequence comes from Rhodoplanes sp., assembly GCF_013377085.1. Classification (GTDB taxonomy): domain Bacteria; phylum Pseudomonadota; class Alphaproteobacteria; order Rhizobiales; family Xanthobacteraceae; genus Rhodoplanes. The sequence goes on from NZ_JACAAX010000016.1 coordinate 105,869, forward strand.
GCGCATAGTGGGAGGCCAGCATGCCGGGAGCGATCGGGCCGGCCTCCGGCACGAGGCCCGGCCCCGGATCGGCCGCCGGCTGAACCGGGTCGGCGAGCGGCGCCCCCAACACCTGCTCCAGCGCCTCGCGCGGAAGACCGCCGGGGCGCAGCAGCCGCGGCGTCCCGCCGAGGCAGACCACGATGGTCGATTCGAGCCCGACCGGGGTCGGCCCGCCGTCGATGACGAGGTCGATGCGCCCGGCCAGATCGGCGACCACATGGGCCGCGGTGGTGGGCGAGACATGGCCGGAGCGATTCGCGGAGGGGGCCACGACCGGGCGGCCGCAGGCGAAAAGCAGGGCCTGGGCGACGGGATGATCGGGCACCCGCAGGGCGAGCGTGTCGAGTCCGGCGGTGGCGAGATCGGCGACCGGGCAGCCTTCGGCCTTCGCCACCACCAGGGTCAGCGGCCCCGGCCAGAATGCCGCCGCGAGCTTTTGCGCCGCCTCGTCGAAGCGCCCCAGCGCCTGCGCCGCAGCCGTATCCGGCACATGGGCGATCAGCGGATTGAAGCGCGGCCGGCCCTTGGCCGCATAGAGCCGGGCGATCGCCTTTGCATTGGTGGCGTCGGCGCCGAGCCCGTAAACCGTCTCGGTCGGGAAGGCGACCAGGCCGCCGGCCAGGAGCGTGCGCGCGCCGGTTGCGGCCGCTTCGGGCCCTGCCGCCAGCACGCGCGTCAATATCATTGCCGTCACATCGTCTCCCGTGCTTGCCGGCACAGAATCCCTTGGCTATAAGTCCGTCCTCGCCGGCGGGACGGAGTGTAGCGCAGTCTGGTAGCGCACCTCGTTCGGGACGAGGGGGTCGCAGGTTCAAATCCTGCCACTCCGACCATTCCGCCGAACGACGCGACTGCCGGCCGAGGGCGTAGGCCCGCCGGACGTCGCGAGTCAACGAGGGCCGCCGGCTGAGAGGGCCGCCCCCAGAGGCGAACGCGCCTGCGATGGTGATCGAAGCGGCGCCGCGGCTTCTTCTCGATCTGTCGTGGAGCCTGCGCTGGGCCGGCTCGCCGGTCGGCATCCTGCGCGTCGAGCGCGAGCTGGCCCGCTATGCCTTCGCGACCCTCCCCACCGCGCATGCCGTCTTTTTCGATCCCGACACCAGGCAATACCGGCTGCTGGACCGCGCCATCGCGCAAAAATTCCTGGCCGGCGACGCCGTGCTCGACACGCTCGGGCTGCGCGATCCGGGCCGGGTCGGGCGGCGCAAGAGCGACCGCATCCCGAAATTTCTCCGGCCGGCCGCCCGCTGGCTGCTGCAGTCGCGCCACATGCTGCTGCAGACGCTGGAGCGCCGGCGGCTCGCCGCGACGAGCCCCGCGGCGGCGGAACGCCTCGCGCGCCTGCAGGCGCCGCTGATCGCCGGGAAATATCGCGGCCTGATGGTGAAGCCGGACGGCTCGCGGCGCGACTTCGTCCCGCTCGATGCGCTGAAAAGCGAGCCGATAAAATTCCGGCCCGACGACATCCTGCTGTGCGCCGGCGCCGGCTGGTCGCACACCGACATCGACGCGATTCGGGCCCAGAAGCAGGCGACGCCGTTCCGCCTCGCGCTCGTCTGCTACGACATCATCCCGATCCTGTTCCCGGACTTCTACAAGCCGCACGACGTCGAAAGCTTCACGCATTATTTCGAGGGTGCCTTCCCGGCCGCCGACCTGGTGCTGGTCAACTCGCGCCGGGTCGAGGCCGACGTGCAGACCTGGTGCGCGAGCCGCGGCCTGCCGCTGCGGCAGACCACCGTGGTGCCGCTCGGCGCCGACATCCCGGCCGCCACGGCGGCCCCGGGCGGCGCTGCCGCGCCGGCGGCCGGGGCGCTGCCGCACGGCCTCGAGCCGCAAAAATTCGCGCTGTTCGTCAGCACCATCGAGCCACGCAAGGGCCACCGGCTGCTCTACGCGGTGTGGCTGCGCCTGCTCGAGGCCGGCATCCCCCAAAAAACCGGCTTCAAGCTGGCCTTTGTCGGCCGTCCCGGCTGGATGGTCGACGACCTGGTGCGCGCGCTCGACACCGATACCCGCCTGCAAGGCACCCTGCTGCGGCTCGACCGGATCGACGACTCGACCATGCGGGCGCTGCAGGCGGGCGCCGCCTTCGGCCTCTATCCGTCGCGCTACGAGGGCTACGGGCTGCCGCTGGTCGAGGCGTTCCATCTCGGCAAGGCCGTGATCGCCTCGACGGGCGGCTCGCTGCCCGAGGTCGCCGGGCCGTTCTCGCCCTGCCTCGACCCGGAGGACGCCGACGTCTGGTTCTCGACCCTGCGCCGCTGGATCGAGGATCCCTCCGCCCGCGCGCCCTACGAGCAGACGATCCGGACCTCGTTCCGCCATCCCGGCTGGACCGAGGCCGCAGCCCTGATCTTTGGCCGCATCGAGGCCCTGCTGGCGGTTTCGGCCAGCACGGACGCCGACGCGAGCGCCGCGGCAGCCCGCGTCCGGGGTCAGGTTTCCTGAAGGTACCTTCTTGCGGACGCGCGCTCCGGCTCCCTAATCAGGGCCGATGCCTGTCATCCGTTCCATCCACCGGACAAAAAGCGAGATCTCCGTGACGCTTCGCCTGCACACCATCGTCGCCAGCACCCGCCCGGGCCGGGTCGGCCCCGTCGTCGCCCGCTGGTTCCACGACATCGCCAAGGCGCATGGCGGCTTCGACGCCCATCTTGTCGACCTCGCCGACTTCGCCCTGCCGATCTACGACGAGCCGAACCATCCGCGGATGCGCAAGTACGAGCACGCCCACACCAAGGCGTGGAGCGAGAGCGTGGCGGCCGCCGACGCCTACGTGCTGGTGACGCCCGAGTACAATTTCGGCCCGACGCCGGCGCTGCTGAATGCGCTGAACTTCGTCTACTCGGAGTGGGGCTACAAGCCGGCCGCCTTCGTCAGCTACGGCGGCGTCTCGGGCGGAATCCGCGCCGTGCAGATGACCAAGCTGATCCTCACCACGCTGAAGGTGATGCCGATCCTCGAGGCCGTCGTGGTCCCGTTCGTGGCGCAGCAGATCAAGGACGGCACCTTCACCCCGAACGACATCCAGAAGACGGCCTCCAAGGAGGTTCTCGACGAGCTGAAGAAGTGGGCCGAGGCGCTCAAGCCGCTGCGCGGGTGAGCGGACAGCGACCATAACAAAGCCGGACAGGAAACTCGGTCATTCCGGGACGGCGCGAAGCGCCGGACCCGGAATCCAGCCGAGAACGCCGAATGTGTTGCTGGATTCCGGGTTCGCGGCTTTGCTGCGCCCCGGAATGACCGAGACCTGATCAGCCGGAGTTCGTGTCACCCCTTCGCATCGACGACGGCGCGGCAGGCCGGGCTGAGGCTGGGGCGGGCCTTCTTCAGGCAGGCGATGATCTGATCGACCCGCGGCGCCTCGGCGCCGCACAGCCGGAACACGTCGCTGGTGCAGGCGGCGCGCTGCTCCGGGACGGGCGCCGCCACGACGGGAGCGACGTTGCCGGCGAGCATCAGGGCGACGGCGAGGGCGAGACCGCAGGCGGACCGGATCCGGCGCGATCGGGGGGTCATGGCGGAGTCCTCCGCGGGCGCGGACACGGCCGGCCCATGCGACGTTTCACTTGGCCGTATCTAGCTCGGCTGCGCAGTCCGGTTCCGTGAGACGGGTCACACGGCGACACGACTGGACCGCTCGTGGTCGGGTGCGTTCGGTCTCGCGTCCCGGACCCAGATCGCTCCCTCGCTCCCTCGCGCATGGCGCTCCCGCCGGGCCGGCAACCTGTGGCGAACCGGCCGCGGCGCGGCGGCGACCGGACCAACTGGTTCCATTGACGGAACCAGCGGCCGTTCCTAACGTGCCTCGCCATGCCGACGCAACCGACCCCCCCGACCTCCGTCGCGTCACGCCGCCAGCGGCCGCGCGCGACGGCGATTGCGCCGCTGCACCATTACCACAACGTCCATCTGGTGCTGCGGCAGCGCATCCTCGACGGACGCTATCCGCGCGGATCGCTGCTCGCCGGGGAACGCGACCTGGCGGCCGAGTTCGGCGTCGCCCGCGTCACGGTGCGCTCGGCGCTGGCGGCATTGCAGCGCGACGGCCTGATCCGGCGGGAGCAGGGCCGCGGCACCATCGTCACCGAGCCGGCGCCGGCCCCGAGCCGAAGCGACGCGGTCGACGCCTTCGACGTGTTGTTCGACAGCATCCTGTCGCTGGGCCTGCGCAGCCGGGCCCGCGTGCTGGAGTTCGGTCCGGTGGCGGCGGTGCCCGCCGTCGCCGCCGCGCTGCAGCTCGACGACGGGGCACCGGTGCTGCGCATCGTGCGCCAGCGCACCCTCGACCAGCGCCCGATCTCCTACACGATGGCGTGGTTGCCGACCGCGCTGGGACGCGGCCTCGGCCGGCGCGAGCTGACGGCGCGCCCACTGCTGAGCTGGCTGAAGTCGCAGGGCGTGCGCGTCGAGCGCGCCGACGAGACGCTGTCGGCCTGCGCGGCCGAGCCGGCGGTCGCCGCCGAGCTCGACGTGCCGCTGGGCGCCCCGCTGCTGGAAGCGCGGCGCACGCTGTTCGACGCCGCCGGCCGCCCGGTGATGCACTTCGTCGGCCGGTATCGGCCCGAACGCTACCAGTATCGACTGCAGCTCTCGCGTGAGCCCCGCGCCGCTCGCGTCGAGGTGATCTCCGAACGCGGCTGACCGGCACGGCCTGTCCCCCCAACACCCAACGAGCGGATGTTCCCGATGAAATCCCTCCTCGTCTCCTGGCTGGCCGCCGCATCGCTGCTGGCCGCCGCGCCGCCGCCGGCCGCCCAGGCCCAGAGCGTGTCGACCAGCCCGATGAAGCTCATCGTCGGCGCCTCGCCCGGTGGCAGCACCGACATGCTGGCGCGCGGCATCGCCGACGAGCTGGGCAGGGCGATGGGCCGGCCCGTGGTCGTCGAGAACAAGGCGGGCGCCGGCGGCAAGCTGGCGGCGCTCGAGGTGGCGCGGTCCACCCCCGACGGCACCACGCTGCTGGTGTCGTTCACCAGCCACACGATCAACGCCGCCCTGTTCCGCAAGCCGGGCTACGATCCGGTCGCCGACTTCACGCCGATCACGCTGCTGGCCAAGGTGTCGAGCGTGCTGGTGGCGCGGCCGGACCATCCGGCCAAGGACCTGCGCGACCTGGCCGCCCGCGCCAAGACCGACGGCCAGGACCTGGTGTTCGCGATCGGCGGCACCGGATCGTCGCTGCACATGGACACCTACGAGTTCGCCGCCGCCACCGGGCTCAAGGTGACCCAAGTGCCGTTCAAGGGCACGTCGCCGGCCGTGACCGACGTGATGGCCGGCCATGTCGACCTGATGTTCGCGCCGGTCGGCACCACCCGGACGCTGCTGGAGGCCGGCAAGCTGCGGGCGCTGGCCGTGACCGGGCCGACGCGCGTGCCGGTGCTGGCCCAGACGCCGCCGATCACCGACGCGGTGCCGAACTACACCAGCAATCAGGGCTGGTTCGGCGTGCTGGGGCCGGCCGGGATGCCGCCCGAGCTGACCGCCCGGATCCACGCCGGCATCCTCAAGGCGCTGAGCGACTCCAAGCTGAGGGCGCGCCTGGAGGCGGACGGCAGCATCGTCGACGGCAGCGGGACGGAGGCCTTCACGGCTTTCCTCGAATCGGACCTGAAGCACCGGGTGTCGCAGGTCAAGGCCTTCGGCATCGAGCCCGAATGAGCACGCGAGGACAAACACATGCGTAAGACCACCCGGCTCAAGGAGCTGATCCTGGCCCCCGACCTCTTGGTGATGCCCGGCGCCTTCGACCCGCTCTCGGCGCGGATCGTCCAGGAGGCCGGCTTCGCGGCCGTGCAGTGCTCGGGCTTCGCCATGTCGGGCACGTATCTGGGACTGCCGGACTACAGCTTCCTGTCGTTCTCGGACATGCTGGCCATCACCCAGCGGATGGTCGACGCGGTCGCGCTGCCCGTGATGGCCGACGGCGACACCGGCTTCGGCAACGCCGTCAACGCCTGGTACACGGTGCGCGCCTTCGAGCGCGTCGGCGCCGCCGGCATCAACATCGAGGACCAGGTGATGCCGAAGCGCTGCGGCCACCTGGACGGTAAGACCATCGTGCCGCTCGACGAAGCGGTGGCGAAGATCCGCGCCTGCGCCGAGGCGCGCACCGATCCCGACTTCGTCATCAACGCCCGCACCGACGCGCTCGCCGTGGCCGGCATCGACGAGGTGATCCGCCGCGGCAACGCCTATCTGGAGGCCGGCGCCACCATGGTGTTCATCGACGGCATGACGTCGAAGGCGCTGACCGAGCAGGCGGTGCGCGCGATCCGCGGGCCGGTCGCCATCAATCTGGTCGAGGGCGGGCGCTCGCCGCGCGACTTCGGCTTCGCCGAGATGCAGGCGATCGGGGTGGCGCGCGTCAGCCTGCCGCTGACCACGGTGCTGGGCGCCATCCAGGGCATGCGGCAGGCGCTGGCGGCGCTTCGCCAGCACGGCGGCATCGCCGGCAGCGCCGGGCTGGTGGCGCCGTTCGACGACCTCAAGCATCTGGTCGGCTTCGACGAGGTGTTCGCGCTGGAGAAGCGCCACCTCGCCGGGCTTCGTCCCGAACCGCAGACCGCCGGGAGCTGAGGCCACCATGGCAGGCCGCACCGTCATCGACCGGATCTGGGACGCCCATGTCGTCGCCGAGCTCGGCGGCGGCCGCGCGCTCCTGCACATCGACCGCATCTTTCTGCACGAGCGCATGGGACCGGCGCTCTTGGGCGGGCTCGCCGCCGCCGGGCGGCGGCCGGCGCAGCCCGGCCTCGTGTTCGGCGTGATGGACCACACCGTCGACACCAAGCCGACCCGCAGCGAGAGCACGGCCGGCGGCGGTACCTTCATCGAGACCTTCCGCCAGCGCATCGCGCAGGCGGGCATCCGGGCCTTCGATCTCGACGACCCGCGCCAGGGCATCGTCCACGTGGTGTCGCCCGAGCAGGGCATCGCGCTGCCGGGCTGCACGCTGGTCTGTCCCGACAGCCACACCTGCACGCTGGGCGGTATCGGCGCGCTCGCCTGGGGCATCGGCTCGACCGAGGGCGAGCACGCGGTGGCGACCCAGACGCTGGTGCGACCGGCGCCACGCCGCATGCAGATCCGCTTCGACGGCCGCCTGGGCGCCGGCGTCGGCGCCAAGGATCTGGTCCTGGCGCTGATCGCGCGCTTCGGCGTCGAGGGAGGCCAGGGCTGCGCCATCGAGTTCACGGGCGAGGCGGTGCGGGCGCTCGGCATCGAGAGCCGGCTGACCCTGTGCAACATGACGGTCGAGTTCGGCGCTTGGACCGGGCTGGTCGCGCCGGACGACACCACCATCGACTGGATCGCCGGCCGACCCTTCGCGCCCGAGGGAGCCGTGTGGGACCGGGCGGTCGCGCATTGGCGCACCCTCGTCTCCGACGACGATGCAGTGTGGGACGAGACGCGCAGCATCGACGCCTCGACGCTGGCGCCGCAGCTCACCTGGGGCACCAGCCCCGAGCAGGCCGTGGCGATCGATCAGGCCGTGCCGGATCCCGCCGACGCGCCCGACCGGCAGCGCCGCGCCGCCATGGAGCGGGCGCTCGCCTACATGGACCTGCAGCCCGGCGCGCCGCTGCTCGGCACGCCGATCGAGGCCGCCTTCATCGGCTCCTGCACCAACAGCCGCCTGCCGGATCTGCGCGAGGCCGCCGCGGTTTTGCGCGGGCGAAAAGTCGCGGTCGGCCTGAAAGCTTTGGTTGTTCCGGGATCCATGCAGGTGCGTGCCGCCGCCGAGGCGGAGGGGCTCGACCGCATCTTCACCGAGGCCGGCTTCGAGTGGCGCAAGAGCGGCTGCTCGCTGTGCTTCTTCAGCGGCGCCGACGATTTCGGCGGCGCGAGGCGGGTGATCAGCACCACCAACCGCAATTTCGAGGGCCGCCAGGGGCCGGGCGTGCGCACGCACCTCGCCAGCCCGGCGACCGTGGCCGCCTCGGCGATCGCCGGGCGCATCGCCGACGCGCGGGTCATCGAGAGGATCTGAGCCATGGAACCGCTGCTCCGGGTCGAGGGCATCGCGGCGCCGCTGCTGCGCCCGAACATCGACACCGACATCATCATCCCGTCGCGCGAGATCACCTCGCCCGAGCGCACCGGCTTCGCCGACAAGCTGTTCGCGCCCTGGCGCTATCTCGATGGCGCCCGGCGCGAGAACCCCGACTTCGTGCTCAACCGCGACCCGTTCCGCCGCGCCAAAATCCTGATCGCCGGCGAAAACTTCGGCTGCGGCTCGTCGCGCGAGATGGCGGTCTGGGCGCTGCACCAGTTCGGCATCCGCTGCGTGATCGCCCCGTCCTTCGGCGCCATCTTCCGCAACAACTGCCTGCGCAACGCGCTGCTGCCGGTCGAGCTGCCGGAGGCGGACGTGCTGGCCCTGGCTTCCGCCGCCGAAGCCGCACCGCTTCACCTCGTGGTCGACCTGCAGGCCTGCGAGATCCGGGGCTTCGACGAGCGTCCGCTGCCCTTCGCCATCGACGCCGACGAGCGCGAAGGCCTGTTGTCGGGCCTGGACGCGATCGACCTCACCTTGCGCCACCGCGGCGCGATCGAGGCCTTCCAGGCGCGCGACCGGCAGGACCGACCCTGGATCTGGCGGCCGCGCTGACGCGGAGCACGGGCTCCGACGCGGCCCTGATTCGCCGCCCGGATTCGCCCATGCCCGCCCCGTACGTCGACGTGTGCCGGCGGCAGCTTGCGGCTATACTCCGGCCCGTCAAGGGGCGGGGCGGCCGCGGCGCCGGACCAGGGAAGCAGCATGAGGACACGCCTGCGCGGCGGACTGTTCGGCAAGTATGTCGGCACTTTCGTCGGATTCGCGGTGTTCGTCCTGCTGGTGAACGGCGTCCTCGAGATGGCCTTCACGTATCGCGAGACCACCGCCGCGGTGGTCAAGGCGGAGAGCGAGAAGGCGGAGGCGGCGGCCGCCCGCATCGCCCAGCAGATCGCCGAGATCGAGCGCCAGATCGCCTGGACGACGCGGGCGAGCGCCGGGGTGGAGCAGCGCCGCAACGACTACATGCTGCTGCTCCAGCAGGTCCCGGCCATCGACGAGCTGATGCAGATCGACGGCAACGGCAAGGAGCTCTTGCGGGTCTCGCGCTTCACCGTCGAGGCGATCGCCGGCACCGACTACGCCCAGGACCCGCGCTTCCTCCAGGCGCTGGCCCGGCAGGTGTGGATCGGGCCGGTCTATTTCCGCAACGAGGTCGATCCCTACATCTCGATCGCGATGGCGCATTCCGGCCAGTATGCCGGCGTCACGGTCGCCGAGGTGGACCTGCGCTTCCTGCGCGATCTCGTCGCCCCCTTCGCGATCGGCGACCAGGGCTACGCCTATGTGCTCGGCGCCAAGGGCCGGCTGCTGGCCGGCTCCGATCTCCTGAAGGCGCCGCGCGGCAGCGATCTCGGCGGCCTGCCGCAGGTCGTCGAGGTGACGGCCGACGTCGCCGACCAGCCGGCCGGCGACCGCTCGGCGCTCGCCGCCTTCGGGCGCGACCTCGGCGACCGCTCGGTGCTGGCCGCCGCCGTCGCCGTCCCGCGCACCGACTGGCTGGTGTTCGTCGAGCAGCCGCTCGCCGAGGCGTTCAAGCCGTTCTACGTGCTGCTGTTGCGGATCGGCGGCCTGATCCTGCTGTGCATCGCGCTCGCCGTCCTGGCCGGCGTGCTCTTGGCCCGCCGCATGGTGGTGCCGATCCGCGCCCTGGCGGCGGGCGTCGGAAAATTCGGCGCCGGCGAGTTCGGGCACCGCATCGAGGTGCGCACCGGCGACGAGATCGAGGCGCTCGCCGACGAGTTCAACCGCATGGCGGCGCAGCTCGACCAGTCCTATGCGCGGCTGGAGCAGACCGTCGAGGAGCGCACCCGCCAGCTCGCCGAGCGCGGCCGCCAGCTCCAGATCGCCAACGAGCACAAGTCGCAGTTCTTCGCCAATATGAGCCACGAGCTGCGCACGCCGCTCAACGCCGTGCTGGGCTATGCCGAGCTTCTGGTCGACGGGCTCTACGGCGAGATGCCGCAAAAGGCCGTCGACGTGCTGGAGCGCGTGCAGGCGAACGGCCGCCATCTGCTCGGCCTGATCAACGACGTGCTCGACCTTTCGAAGATCGAGGCCGGCCAGCTCGCGCTGGTGCTCGACGCCTACTCGATGCGCGGCGTGGTCGAGCAAGTGGTGGCATCGACCGAATCGCTCGCCCGCGCCAAGGGCCTTGCGCTGACGACCCAGATTGCCGACGATCTTCCGATCGGGCACGGCGACGAGAGGAGGCTGACCCAGGTGTTCCTCAACATCGTGGGCAACGCCATCAAGTTCACCGAGCGCGGCAGCGTCGACATCCGCGTGGGCGCGAGCAGTGACGCGTTCGAGGTGGCGGTGCGCGACACCGGGCCCGGCATCGCGCCGGAAGACCGCCAGCGCATCTTCGACGAGTTCCAGCAGGTGGACAATTCCAACACGCGGCAGAAAGGCGGCACCGGCCTCGGCCTCGCCATCGCGCGGCGGCTCGTCGAGATGCACGGCGGCGTCATCCGGCTCGAATCGGAGGTCGGGATCGGCTCCGCGTTCACCATCGTGCTGCCGGTACGGGCGACCGGCCCGGGAGCACCGGGCGCCGCGGGAGTGGCGTCATGACGCATATTCTCGTCGTCGAGGACACCGAGGACAATCGCCGCATTCTTCGCGATCTGCTCACCCATGCCGGCTTCACGCTGACCGAGGCCGGCGACGGCGAGCGCGGCGTCGCGCTGGCGTTGTCCGAGAAGCCGGACCTGATCCTGATGGACATGCAGCTCCCGATCGTCGACGGCTATGACGCGGCGCGCCGCATCAAGGCCGATCCGGCGATGGCGAAGACCCCGATCGTTGCCGTGACGTCCTACGCGCTGTCCGGCGACGAGGAGAAAGCCCGCGCCGCCGGCTGCGACGCCTATGTGGCCAAGCCCTTCAGCCCACGCCAGCTCCTCGCCACGGTGAAGGAGCTTTTGGCGCGCGAGACCCCGGCCGGGCCAGCGAAGGGTATCGATCGTGGATGACGCCGCGCAGTGCTCGATACTTTCACCCTCCCCTGGAGGGGGAGGGTCGGGCGTGCGCGTCAGCGCGCGACCGGGGTGGGGTGAAGCCCCAAACGCCGGCTTCGCCGATCACCCCCTCCCGGACCGCTTCGCGGTCCGACCTCCCCGGCGCGGCTCCGCCGCGCTGCCCAGGGGGAGGTGAAGCGGGCCTCCCATGCACGATCCGCCCAAAATTCTCGCCGTGGACGATGCCCCGGAGAATCTGGAGATTCTTCGCACGCGCCTGGAGGCGCGCGGCTACCAGGTGATCACGGCGGCCGACGGCGAGGAGGGCCTTTTGCGCGCCCGTGCCGAGGCGCCCGATCTCGTGCTGCTCGACGTCATGATGCCGAAGCTCGACGGCATCGCGGTGCTGAAAGTACTCAAGGCCGACGCGACGCTGCGCTTCGTGCCGGTCGTGCTGGTGACGGCCAAGGCCGACAGTCGCGACGTGGTGGCCGGGCTGGAGGCGGGCGCCGACGACTATCTGACAAAGCCGTTCGACCAGGCGGCGCTGGTCGCGCGCGTGCGCTCGCTCCTGCGCATCAAGGCGCTCAACGATCTCTCCCAGGCGCAGGCGGCCCAGCTCGCCGAGCAGGCCGAGGCGCTCGCCGCCGCCAACCGCTCGCTGGAGGCGCGCGTCGCCGCCCAGGTCGCCGAGATCGAGCGGATCGGCCGGCTGCGGCGTTTCCTGCCGCCGCAGATCGCCGAGCTGGTGTCGCGCAGCGACGACCCGACCGTGCTCGACAGCCACCGGCGCGAGATCACGGTGGTGTGCTGCGACCTGCGCGGCTTCACGGTGCTGACCGAGACGTCCGAGCCCGAGGACGTGATGGCGGTGCTGCGCGAGTATCACGAGACCGTCGGCGAGCTGATCTTCCGCCGCGAGGGCACGCTCGAGCGTTTCGCCGGCGACGGCGTGATGGTGATCTTCAACGACCCCCTGCCCTGCCCCGACCATGCGGCGCGCGGCGTCAGGCTCGCCTTGGAGATGCGCGATGCGATGGCGCAGCTCGGCGAGGCCTGGCGCAAGCGTGGCCACGAGATCGGCTTCGGCGCGTCGGTCGCGCTCGGCTATGCGACGCTCGGCGAGATCGGCTTCGACCGCCGCCGCGAATACACGGCGATCGGCAGCGTGGTCAGCCTCGCCCACCGGCTGTGCGCGGCGGCGCGGCCCGGCCAAGTGCTGATCAGCCAGCGGGTGCTCGCCGAGGTCGAGGCCGACTGCGAGGTCGCTGCGATCGGCGCGCTCGAGCTGAAGGGATTCCAGCGGCCGGTGCCGGCCTACGATGCGCTGCGCTGGCGCACGCCGCCGTGACCACCGGTCCGCGGCTTGCATAAGGTGGGTTCTGTCTCGAATCGGACACGGCGGGGCGATGCGGGTTCTCGGCGAACGTCAGCAGAACGAAGGCCGGCGCGACATCGGTGAGGACGACGCGGCCGCCATCTCGGACCTGCTGGCGGGCGCGCCGTGCGCGCGCTCCGATCCCGCGACGGCCGAGCGCGCCGTGACGATGGCGCTCGCCCTCGCGCCCGACGATGTCGAGGCACGCCTCGCCGCCTACCGCTTCTATTTTTACAATCACCGTCTGGCCGAGGCGCTTCCGCACGCAGCCGCCATTGTCGTGCAGTCGGCGCGCCGCCTCAATGTCGCGACGGACTGGCGCCTGGTGCGGCCCGAGGACGCGGCGTTCTCCGACCTCGACGACGCGCCGAGCCTGTATCTGCAGGCGCTGCTGGCATGGGGCTATTGCAGCGCGCGGCTCGGCCGGACCGAGGATGGCTGCCGGGCGTTGGAAAAGGTCGTCGAGCTCGATCCACGCGACCGCTTCGGAGCCCGCCGCCTGCTCGCCGTCATCGCGGCGGGCGATGAGCCCGAGGCGAATTAGAGCCCTTTCAGAACGCGTGCGGTGTCAGGACGCGGCGCGGCCGGAGGCCGCCGTGCGGCCATCCTTCTCGATCGCGAGCTGCTCGGCGCGGCCATAGGCGTTCTTGAGCGTGCGGTCGATCGCCAGGATGACGAAAATCCAGGACACCACGAAGTTCGAGAAGAACATCGCCAGGAACACGATGAGCCCGGCCGCTTCCGACACCTGCCGCTCGACGTTGTAGCCGACCACGGCCGACAGGACGGCGCCGATGGCGACGAACACCGTATAGAGCAAAAGAGCTTTCATCGGATCGCTTCCCTGGACATCTGTCCCTGAAGACCGGGATCGGGGGCACGGCCGCGGCGAGGCACCGGCGGGATCCGGTGGGACGGGGGGGCGCGGTCTTCGCCGAGCGGGGGGCGCGGGGCGAAGGCGACGCGAGACTAGCGCATTCGACTTACGCCGGCCTTACGGGCTGCTTACACGAGACTGACGATTGCCCGAAAACCGAGCCGTGCGGCCCCGCGACATCCGTCACGCATCGTGGGTGGCGGCGTCGCCGGCGTGCTGCGGCTCCGGCCGCGCCGGGGCGCGGGCCTCGCCGGATCCGACCGCCAGGCGGAACCGCAGCATGAAGCAGGCGCCGCCTTCGGGCCGATTGGCGACAGCGACGGAGCCGCCGCACAGATCCATGATCCGCTTGACGATCGACAGGCCGAGGCCGGCGCCGCCGGAGCGCTTGCGGTCGCGGCGCCAGAAGCGGCGGAACAGGAGCTCGCGCTCGGCCTCGTCGATGCCGGCCCCCTCGTCGCACACCTGGACGGAACCGTCTCCCTCGACCGAGACCTCGACCACGGTGCCGGCCGGCGTGTGCCGGATGGCGTTCTCGATCAGGTTACGGATTGCCCGCGCGATCACCTCGCCGTGGCCGGCGACCCAGACCGGCTCCTCGACCCCGGACAGCGCGATGCTGCGCTCCTGGGTGATCGCCAGCGGCACCAGGAAGCCGATCACGTCGGCCGCGACGGCGCGCAGATCGGCCCGCTCGCCGTCGCCCGGCGCCATGTTCTCGACCTCGGCCATCTCCAGGAGCTGGGTGACGACCCGCGTCATCGTCTCGAGATCGCGGCGCAGCGGCTCGGCGACGCGGTCGTCGCCGAGCGTGTCGATGCGGGTGCGCAGGATGGTGATCGGCGTGCGCAGCTCGTGGGCCGCATCCGCCGTGAACTCGCGCTGCACCCGAAAGCCCTGCTCGAGCCGGTCGAGCGCCTCGTTGACGGCCACCACGAGGGGCGCGATCTCGTTCGGAATGTCCTGCAGCGAGAGGCGGATGTCGGTGCGGCGCGGCGAGATCTCGCGGGCCCGCTGCGAGGCCGCCCAGACCGGGCGGAACACCCGCCGCACCACATGGGTCTCGACCCCCAGGAGCAGCAGCAGGATCGGCAGCGTGATCCAGGCGACGCGCGGGATGAAGTTCGAGACGATGTCGTCGATCAGCACGTCGCGATGCGAGAGATTCTCGGCGACCTCGATATAGACGGTGCGGTCGCCGTCGGCCTTCGGGATGACGACGCCCGAGAGGCTGCTGTACGCGCGCTGGACCTGCAGGAACTCGGGCTCCGACGAGCGCGGCGCGTCGGGAAAGATCCGCTGCTCGGCGTTATGCGAGGAGAACAGCACGGCGCCGTCGGCGTCGACGATCGCATAGGCGTAGCGGCCATAGGCCTCGGAATAGACGTCCTGCAGCTCCTGCGGCAGCGTCAGCCGCCAGCGGCCGTCGACCAGCGACAGGCGCGCGGCGAGGCGATCGGCCTGCTCGCGCATCGACTCGCGGTGCAGGCTGGTGGTCTCGGCGACGAGCAGAAAATAGAGCGACAGCGGCACCAGCACGGCGATCGTGCCGACCGCCATCACATGCATCCACAGGATGCGGCTGACGATCGAGCGGGCGCGCAGCATCACTCGTCCTTCGCGATCATTTGGCCGTCGCGTTCATTTGGCCTCGGCGATCATGTAGCCGACGCCGCGGACCGTGTGGATGGTGACGCGCGCCCCGCACTCGGCGAGCTGCTTGCGCAGCCGGTGGACATAGACCTCGACGGCGTTGGAGGAGAGATCTCCGGCAGCGCCGAAGAGCTGATCCTCGACGAGCTTCTTCGGCACCACCCGTCCCTTGCGCCGCATCAGGATCTCGAGCACGGCGAGCTCGCGGGCCGAGAGCACGTGCGGCACCTCGTCGACGAAGGCCTGGCGGCCGGCCGTGTCGAGGCCCAGATTGGCGATGGTCAGCAGGATGCCCTGCATGGCGCGCGGCCGCCGCGACAGCGCCTCCAGCCGCGCCACCAGCTCCTCGAAGGCGAACGGCTTGACCAGATAGTCGTCGGCGCCGCTGCGCAGGCCTTCGACCCGGTCGTCGACGCCCGCCCGCGCGGTCAGCACCAGGATGGCGGTCGGGTCCTGCCGGGCCCGCATCTCGCGCACGATGGCGAGGCCGTCGGCGTCGGGCAGCCCGAGATCGAGAATCACGGCGTCGTAGGTCCCGACCGCCAGGATGTGGCGCGCCTCGCCGGCGGTCGCCGCATGGTCGGCGACATGGCCGGCCTTGGCGAGCCCGCCGACCACCAGCCTGGCCAGCTCCTCGTTGTCCTCGACGATCAGCACACGCATCTTCGGCCCGACACTCTGCCGCCTGTTGCGGCCGTGCCTGCGAGCCCCCGATGGCCCGAGCGGCACGGATCGGACGAGGACATAGCACAGTCGGGGCGGTTCGCCAGACGGGCGGGAATTTGCCCGCCCGCGCCTCACTTTGCCGCTGTCGCCCGCGACGTTGCGGCCCCGCCCTACCGGCTCCAGCCGAACAGGCCGCGGCCAGGGGCCCGCTTCGGCTCGGCCGCGTCCGGCGCGGCCGCCGCGATGGCGGCCGTGGCCTCGCGGCTGCGCTCGGTGACCCGCTCCGGGATGCGTTCCGGCGCCTTCTCGGG
>NZ_JACAAX010000017.1 GCF_013377085.1 Rhodoplanes sp.
CGGCTGGGCTGCCGTCTGGGCCGGCCGACCCTCTGCCGGAGCCCTGCCCTCTGCCGGAGTCCTGGCCTCCGCCGGACGGCCTTCCTCGGCCTGGCCCGGGATGGGACGCTGGCGACCGCGCGGCTCGGCCGGGGCCGTGCCACCGGCCCCCGACAGATAGCCGGCGAGCGCACCCGCATTGTTCGGGCTGGTGGTGTAGTGGTCGCGCAGGAAGCGGGCGACCGACGACGGGTCGCGGCCGCGGCTCAACCCGGACGGCGAGCGGTGGCAGGCCGAGCAGTCGGACGAGAACATCTGGGCCGCGCTCTTGCCCGCCGTGAGATCGGTCTGCGCGGCCGCGTCGGTCGCGCCGAGCCCGCAGGCCAGCCCGCCAAGCGCCAGGCCACCCGCCAGCGCAAATGCTCTCACCACGACTGCCATCCCCAAAAACCTCTCGTCTCGTCCGTCCATCAGCGTGCCGGCGGGTTGCCGGACGGCGCCGCCGCACCTCTGTCGACACCCCGACGGCACGGCCGCCCCTACGTAGCTCCGGCGCACTTGCGAGGCAAATTCTGGCTTCACGAAGGCTTTGCTACCACCGGTGTGTTGCCGGGACCAACCCGTTTGGACTAGCGTTTTGAACCGCGAGACACGGGCCCGAGGGAGGTATCCCTCGGCGGGACCGCGGTGATCCGCCCGTCTGGGCCAAGCGAGCCGCGGCCGTGCCTCCTGGTACGGCACGAGGTTCGCCGATGGACCGTCTCCTACGCCTGACATTCGCCAAGCTGATTCGCCGGGGCTCGCTCCGGGTCACCACCGCGTCCGGACAGGTGTTCCGGTTCGGGGACGGCGGCGCCCCCGCCGTGGCCGTGCGGTTCACCCGGACAACCACGCAGTGGGCCGTGCTGCTCGACCCCGAGCTGCGCCTGGGCGAAGCCTTCATGAACGGCACATTCGTGATCGAGGACGGCTCGATCGCCGACTTCCTGCGGCTGGTCGGGGAGGCCGCCGCCGTCTCGTGTCCCCTGCCCTGGGTGCAACCGCTGGTGCTGCTGCGCTTCCTGCTGCGCAAGCTCGCCCAATGGAACCGGCGGACCACGTCGCGCCGCAACGTCGCCCATCACTACGATCTCGACAGTCGGCTCTACGCCCTGTTTCTCGATTCCGACCGTCAGTATTCCTGTGCCTATTTCGAGGCGCCCGACGCTTCGCTCGACGACGCCCAGCTCGCCAAGAAGCGCCATATCGCGGCGAAGCTCCGCCTCGCCCCGGGCCAACGGGTGCTCGACATCGGCTCCGGCTGGGGCGGGCTCGGCCTGTATCTCGCAGAGCTCTGCGGCGCCATGGTCACGGGCCTGACGCTGTCGACCGAGCAGCTCGCGGTCGCGCAGGCGCGCGCCCGCGACAAGGACCTGGCCGACACCGTCCGGTTCCGCCTGCAGGACTATCGCGACGTCGCCGAAACCTTCGACCGGATCGTCTCGGTCGGCATGTTCGAGCATGTCGGGGTGAAGTTCTACGACGCCTTCTTCCGCGCCTGCGCCGGCGCGCTCGGCCCGGACGGCGTGATGCTGCTGCACGCGATCGGCCGCTCGGAGGGGCCGGCCTACACGAATCCCTGGATCGCCAAGTACATCTTTCCGGGCGGCTACATCCCGGCCCTCTCCGAGGTGCTGCCGGCGATCGAGCGGGCTGGCCTGCTGGTGACCGACATCGAGATCCTCCGCCTGCATTATGCCGAGACCCTGAAGGCGTGGCGCGAGCGCTTCCTCGCCCACCGCGACGACGCCATGCGGCTCTACGACGGCCGCTTCGTGCGCATGTGGGAGTTTTACCTCGCCGCCTCCGAGATGGCGTTCCGCGAGCAGAACATGATGGTGTTCCAGATCCAGCTCACCAAGCGGCAGGGTGTGGTGCCGATAACGCGCGACTACATGGCCCGCGAGGAGCAGCGCCTGCGACTCGCCGAGCGCGGCGCCCGGACGCCGCTGCGGCTCGCCGGGGAGTGAGCTCCGCCGGACCGGTATCGCAAAAGCGCCAATCGGCTCGAATCCAGCCGGCGCGGACGGGGTGATCGCCCGATGCCCCGCCCGCTCCCGCCGACCTCACTGCGAAAAGAACAGCACGGCGGCGATGACGACCGACGCCACAACGGCCACGATCGCGCCGGTCGTCCGGACCGCGCCCATGCGGCGCAGCGCCACCGCGAACACCACGACGATCGGCGTCGCGACCAGAAGGCCGACTTGGGCGTCGTTCATGGCGGGATACTCCGATACCGATCGCTCCGCTAACGGTGGATCCGCGATCGCCGCGACGACTCCTAGCACGCGCCGCCCCGGCCCGTGATTGCCGGCCCGCAAACTACGACGCGATGACGTCCGTGCTCGAGATCGCATCCGTGTTTGTGATCCCGCAACGATCCTGTCCGGCCACCGGGATCACCTCGCTGCACCTCGACGAACGAGAGCGTGCATGACGGTCGAACGCGACATCGAGACCGACGCGGCCGGCTGGGGTGTCCTCGACACACTGCCCGGCCATCCGATGATGTGGGTGCTGATCCTGAGCGAGCTCGTGGTGTTCGGTGCCCTGCTGGTCATTGTCGCGGTCGTCCGCCTCGTCCACCCCGACGACGTCGCGACCGTCCAGGCCCTGCTCGATCCCCGCCCTGCCTTCGCCAACACGCTGGTGCTGATCACGAGCGGCTGGCTCGCCGCCCGCGCAATCGCGGCCGCACGCGTGGGCGCCCGTGCGTCGGCGCGACGCCTCCTCGTCGGCGCGATGGCGCTCGGCGTCGCCTTCGCGGCGATCAAGCTCTTCGAGTACGCGACCGAACTCGCGGCGGGTCTCGATCCCGAGACGAGCGTGTTCGCCACTCTCTACGTGCTGATCACGGGCTTCCACCTCCTGCACGTCGTCCTCGGGATCGTCATCCTCGGCGTCGTCGCGCCCCGCGCGACGGTCGACGCGATCGAAACCGGGACGGCGTTCTGGCATATGGTGGACCTCGTGTGGCTGCTGATCTTCCCGATCGTCTATCTGGTGCGCTGAGGTGACTCTTCCCGACCGACGGCGGTCCGATACCGCATTCGTGATTCTCCTCGCCCTGACGACGGCGGGCATCGTCGTGACGGTCGTCCCGCCGCCGCCGATCGCCGCGAACAGCCTGGTGATCGGCGCCGCAGTCCTGAAAGGCTGCACCGTCGTGTTGGATTTTCTCGGACTGAGAAAGACGCCACCGCCGTGGCGCGGACTCGTCTGCGGCTGGGTCGTCCTGATCGCGGCGATCGCCTGGGGCGGCGCCGCCGCGATGCTGTTGCGCTGAGGTCGCACCGCCCGCTCAGCTGCATTGCTTGCGTTTCGGCAAAGAACGGTCGGCCGCCTTTGTTAGCGTCGCGGCCGCTCGCTTACTCCGCATGTCAGGTCGAAAGGACCCGCGATGGCTGAACGCCTCACCAAGTCGGCGGCCCGAAACGTCTTCTACGGCGGCTCGGCCTTCTTCTTCGCGATCTTCATCGGGCTCACCGCCCACAGTCACTGGTACATGGTGAACCGCTCGACCGACCAGGCGACGCTCAGCGCGGGCGTCGCGCGCGGAAAGCGGTTGTGGGAGAAGCACTCCTGCATCAACTGCCACACGCTGCTCGGCGAAGGCGCCTATTTCGCACCGGAGCTCGGCAATGTCTGGGACCGTTGGGGCGGCCGAGAGGACCCCGCCGCCGCCCGCGAGCTGATCAAGGCGTGGATGCAGTCGCAGCCGTCCGGCACGCCGGGGCGCCGGCAGATGCCGCAATTCGATCTTTCCGACCAGGAGCTGAACGACCTCGCCGACTTCCTGGAATGGACGAGCCGCATCAAGACCCAGAACTGGCCGCCCAACAAGGCCGGCTGACGCTGCGCCTCGCCGCCGAGCCCACTCGAACCCAGGTCCTGCCATGACTTACCAAAGCCAACGTATCGCGCTTCTCTACTTCTACGGCGCGCTGACTCTGTTCCTCGCCCAGGTCGTCTTCGGAGTGCTGGCTGCCACCGTCTATGTGCTGCCCAACACGCTGTCGGTGCTGCTGCCGTTCAACATCATCCGGATGATCCACACCAACGCGCTGGTGGTGTGGTCGCTGATGGGGTTCATGGGAGCGACGTATTTCCTGCTTCCCGAGGAGACCGAGACGGAGCTCTACAGCACGCTGATCGCCAAGATTCAGTTCTGGCTGTTCTTCGCCGCCGCCGGCATCGCCGTGGTCGGCTATCTGTTCCACTACCACGAGGGCCGCGAGTTCCTGGAGCAGCCGTTCGCCATCAAGGTCGGTATCGTCGTGGTGTGCCTGATGTTCCTGTTCAACGTCACCATGACGGCGCTGAAGGGACGCAAGACCGTCGTCACCAACATCCTGCTGTTCGGCCTGTGGGGTGTCGCGATCTTCTTCCTGTTCTCCTTCTATAATCCGGCCAACCTCGCGCTCGACAAGTTGTACTGGTGGTACATCGTGCATCTGTGGGTCGAGGGCGTGTGGGAGCTGATCATGGCCTCGGTGCTGGCCTACCTGATGATCAAGCTCAACGGCATCGACCGCGAGGTGGTCGAGAAGTGGCTCTACGTCATCATCGGCCTCGCGCTGTTCTCCGGCATTCTCGGCACCGGCCACCACTACTACTGGATCGGTGCGCCCGGATACTGGCAGTGGATCGGCTCGCTGTTCTCGACCCTCGAGGTGGCGCCGTTCTTCGCCATGATGGTCTTCACCGTGCAGATGACCTGGAAGGCCGGCCGCAAGCACCCCAACCGCGCCGCCCTGCTGTGGTCGGTCGGTTGCTCCGCCATGGCCTTCTTCGGCGCCGGCGTATGGGGTTTCCTGCACACGCTGTCGGTCGTCAACTACTACACCCACGGGACCCAGGTCACGGCGGCACACGGCCACCTCGCCTTCTTCGGCGCCTACGTGATGCTGAACCTCTCGGTGATGGCCTATGCGTTCCCGCAGCTCCGGGGCCGCGCTCCCTACAACCAGTGGCTCAGCATCGCGAGCTTCTGGATCATGTGCGGCGCCATGTCTGTCATGACTTTCGCGCTCACTTTCGCGGGCGTCCTGCAGGTCCATCTGCAACGGGTGCTCGGCCAGGGGTTCATGGACGTCCAGGATCAGATCGCGCCGTTCTACTGGGTCCGGCTCGGGGCGGGCGTGGCCGTGCTGATCGCCGCGCTGATGTTCGTGTGGGCCGTGCTGGTGCCCGGACGCGAGAGGTCGGCGCCTGTGTCGGGTGCCATGCAACCGGCCGAGTAGGTCGACGGGCGGCCGCGGCTTGTCCTCCGCGGCCGCCGCTTTTCCGCTCCCCCGGAGAGACGACGATGAAGCCCTTCGCCAATGCGACCGAATCGGCCGGCGCCGCCGCGACCGCCGTTCCCCACTACACGGCGACCGGAAACGAGTGTGCGCTGTTCGAGCACGCGTGGCGACGTCGTCTGCCGCTGCTGCTCAAAGGACCGACCGGCTGCGGCAAGACGCGCTTCGTCGCCCACATGGCGGCGCGGCTCGGCCTTCCGCTCCACACCGTCGCCTGCCACGACGACCTGTCGGCCGCCGACCTCACCGGGCGCCACCTGCTGAAAGGCGGCGACACTGTATGGTGCGACGGCCCGCTGACCCGAGCCGTGCGCGAGGGCGGCATCTGCTATCTCGACGAGATCGTCGAGGCCCGCAAGGACGTGGCCGTCGTGCTGCATCCGCTCACCGACGATCGTCGCATCCTGCCGCTCGAGCGCACCGGCGAGGAACTCTCGGCGCCTCCCGGCTTCATGCTCGTCGTCTCCTACAATCCCGGTTACCAGAGCCTGCTGAAGGCGCTCAAGCCGTCGACCCGCCAGCGCTTCGTCGCGATCGAGTTCGACTTCCTCCCGGCCGACCAGGAGGCCGCCGTGGTAACGGCCGAGAGTGGCCTGCCGATCGAGCGCGTCCGCCCGCTGGTCGCGCTGGCGGCGCGCCTGCGTGCCCTCAAGGGCCACGATCTCGAAGAGGGCGTCTCGACCCGCCTCGTCGTCTATTGCGCGAACCTGATCGCGGCCGGGCTCACGATGCGCGAGGCGGTGCTGGCCGCCATGATCGAGCCGCTGACCGACGAGCCGGACGTCCGCGCAGCCTTGATCGAGGTGGCCAAGGCCGTGGTCGGGTGAAAGTCCCGTGTTCCGGCCGCGGCCGCGAGGCCGCGCGCCCGGACCCCACCCCCTCGCCTGCGCACACGGATTCCCGGATCGCCGATGCGCGCCGCCCCGGAACGACGAGGACAGGACGACCACATGCTCGATTTCCTGGAACTGGAAGAGACGGTCGGCCGCGCCTGGCACCGGTTGGTCGGCGGCGTCGCGACCTATCCGAGCTTCCCGGAGCACGCGGTGACGCTCGACGAGATGCGGTCCCCGCTCGCCGTGATGTTTCGCGGTTTCGGCGGAGAGCCGGGTGTCCAGCTCGCCGGTGCGGGCGCGCGGAAGTTCGGCCATCGTCTCGGCTGGCGGCAGCGTATCGGGCTCGGCGAGGAGCGGCTCGACCATCCGGGCCGCGACACCGCGACCCTGTTCCTGCCCGACCGCATCGCCCTGTTCGCCGACCCGGATCTGAACCGGGCGCACTATCGCTGGCTCGCCGCGTGGTTCGCCGTGGTGCCGCTCGACACCATCGAGGAGCCCGATCTCCTGCGCCGCGACATCCTGCTGCTCCGGCGGGTGCGCAGCACCGTGGGCGCGGTGCTCCGCGACTTTCCCGGCTTGGCCGAACCCTATCACGCGCTCTGCACGGCGATGGCGGCGGCGCGTCCGCTACGGCCGTTGCCGTCGGCCGAGCGCACCATGGAGGACGTGGTCCTGGCCCTGCTCGCCGCGGCGGAACCACCGCGCGGCCGTCTGTGGGACTCCGTCGTCGACGACGGCCCGCTGCCGGCGCACGGGCCGGTCGCCTATCAGCCCGTCCTGCCATGTCCTTTGTGGGGCGACGCCTGGACTCGCACGCCCGGCGCCTCACACGCCGAGGCCGACGAGCCCGCCGGCTCGGCGGCCGCCTCGGCCGTGGAGACCCGCAAGCGCTTCGCGGTCCGCGAGGAGGACGACGAACGCCGACAGCGCGACCCGTTCGCCCTCAACCGCTTCGAGAAGATCCTGGCGATGGCCGAGATGGTGAACGTCGCCCGGCCGACCGACGACAGCGAGGACGAGGACGCCCAGAAGGCCGCGGACGAGCTCGAGGAGATGAAGGTCGGGCAGCGGAACGGCAGCCCGGCCACGAAGCTGAAGTTCGATCTCGACCTGCCGCCGGGCGCCGTCGACGGCACGCGGATCACGGCCGACCTCACCTATCCGGAATGGGACTATCGTCGGAGCATCTATTGGCCGGACCATTGCCGCGTGCTGGCGGCGCCGGCCGCGGAGGAAGGTGAGAGCTGGGAGCCGGACGCCGTCGCCCGCAAGCACGTCAACCGCGTGCGGCGGCAGTTCGAGGCGCTGCGGCCGCGCCACGAGACGCTGCGCGCCCAGCAGGACGGCTCCGACCTGGATCTCGATTCGCTGGTGCGGTCGCGCTGCGACCTTCGGTCCGGCGGCGCCGGCTCGGACCGCGTTCATATCGCCGTGCGGCCGCAGGGACACGATCTCGCCGTGACTCTTCTGGTCGACGTGTCGCTGTCGACCGACGCTTGGGTCGACGGCCGCCGCGTGCTCGACGTCGAGAAGGAGGCGCTGCTGGTGCTGGCGCACGGCCTCTCGGCCTGCGGCGACCGCCACTGCATCCTCACTTTCACGTCGCGCCGCCGCTCCTGGGTTCGGATCGAGACCGTCAAGGCGTTCGGCGAGCCGATGTCGATGACGATCGAGCGGCGCATCGGCGCGCTACGTCCCGGCTACTACACGCGTATCGGTGCCGCCGTCCGCCATGCCACGGCAACGCTCGCCGACGAGCCGAGTCGCAAGAAGCTGCTGCTGGTGCTCACCGACGGCAAGCCTAACGACGTCGACCATTACGAGGGTCGTTTCGCCGTCGAGGACACGCGGATCGCCGTGCGCGAGGCGCGCCGGGTCGGCATCACAGTGTTCGGCGTGACCATCGACGCGACGGCGCAGTCCTATTTCCCGACCCTGTTCGGCCGTGGCGGTTACGCCATCGTCGGCGACGCCGCCCGGCTGCCGGCGGCCCTGCCGGCGATCTACCGCCAGTTGGTGAGGTGACGGGAGACGTCCGACAGTCCAGGACGCGTCACCCCCGAGAGCACAGCCGCGACCGCCGCCGCGTCATCCCGCTCCGACGGGAGTGGGATGACGAATCAACGGCGAGCCCCTATCCGCCGGCCTTCCAGCGCGCCACCGGCCACACGTCGGGCAGCTCGCCGTGGTCGTGCGTCCAGGGATCGACGGTCCACTCCGCCTTGGTGCGGATCTCGCTGATCACGGCCGTATAGTGCGGGCCGCCGCCGGTGAGCAGACGCGAGATCGGCTCGCCGACGTTGTGGTGCTTCATCAGGCCGAGCTGATCCAGCACCATCAGCAGCGAGATGGTGTTGACGGTCGCGTCGATGCAGTCGAACTGGGTGCGGTCGTTGGCGTGGCCGAGGCCGCCGGCGCGCGCCTTGGCCTTCGCCGTGCCGGTGAGCGGCGCCACCCGCTTCTCGTACCAGACCTCGGCGCGCGCAATGGCGGCCCGCTCGGCCGCCGGAGAGGCGTGGCCAGCCGCCATCAGGGATGCCAGATGGGCGCGATCGCCCGGCCCCAGCCCGATCTCGGTGCGGAACGCGCAGCCGAAGCCGTGGCAGAAGATGACCCGGGTCGGCGCCGGAGTCGGCAGCGAAATCCGGTCGAGGAACGCCATGGCCGCGGGATCGACACCGCCCGCCGCGGCCGGAATCGTGGCCACGCCCAGCAGAATCCCCCCGACCAGCACCACGACCGCGCGCATGCCCGTCCCCCCGTCGCGCCCCGAACGCCCGCGCCATGATACGGAACCCCGGGCGCCGCTCAAGCTTAACCCGGCATCGGCCGGCCCGATCGACGCACTGCGTTGCCGGGCCGCATCACCCGGTCGGAGGGATCTTGATCTCGCTCAACCGGTCGGACCATGGATCTGATTGGCTTCGCCCTTGTCGGGTCCATCAGCGATGGAGCGTCGCATGTACAGGGTCTACAGCGCGCCGGCCGGCGCAGACGACATCTCGCCCCTGGAGAGGGACCGGCTTCTCCACAAGGACGTCGCCGACATGGACGAGGCGATCGGCTGGGCTGCCCATATGAGCCGCACCGGCCATTCCGTCCTGCTGATCGAAGGCGACGACGGGACGACTCTCGGGGTCGGCGAGATCGCCAGCGCCTTGCGGCAGCGCGCGAGCTGAGCACACCGCCGGCGCTTGCCCTGCGGGTGGTTGCGCCGGAGGCGCCGGGATGGCATCGCTGCCGGCGGGAGCGATCCCACGGCAGCGGCGGTGAAGCATGCGCATCGGCATCGATCTCGGCGGCACCAAGATCGAGGGCATCGCGCTCGGTGACGACGGCGAGGACCTGTGGCGACGGCGCGTCGCGACGCCGGCCGGCGACTATGACGGCACGCTCGCGGCGATTCGGGATCTGGTCGCCGCGGCCGAGCAGTCGTTCGGCCGCGGCAGCGTCGGCATCGCGACACCCGGGGCCATATCGCCGGCGACCGGGCTGTTGAAAAACTCCAACAGCGTGGTGCTCAACGGCCGGCCGCTCGACCGCGACCTCGCCGAAACGCTCGGACGCGCCGTGCGGCTCGAAAACGACGCCAACTGCTTCGCCGTGTCGGAGGCCGCCGACGGCGCCGCCGCCGGCGCCCGCGTGGTGTTCGGCGTCATCCTCGGCACCGGAGTCGGCGGCGGCCTGGTGGTGGACGGCCGCGTCGTCTCGGGCCGCAACCGCATCGCCGGCGAATGGGGCCATGCGCCCCTGCCCTGGCCGCGCGACGACGAGCGACCAGGCCCGGCCTGCTATTGCGGCCGGCGCGGCTGCATCGAGACCTTTCTGTCCGGACCCGGCTTCGCCCGCGATTTTCACGCGATGACGCGACGCGAGGCGACGCCTGACGCGATCGTCGCCGCCGCGGCGACCGGCGACGAGGCGGCGCGGAGATGCCTCGACGCCTACATGGACCGGCTGGCGCGCGGCCTCGCCATGGTGGTCGACGTGCTCGATCCGGACGCCGTCGTGCTGGGCGGCGGCCTGTCCAACATCGACGCGCTGTACGCGGTGCTGCCGGCGCTGGTCGAGCGCCATGCCTTCACGGACCGTCTCGACACCGCGATCGTGAAGAACCGCCACGGCGATTCGAGCGGCGTGCGCGGCGCCGCCTGGCTGTGGCCGGTCGAGCCCTGACATTTTCGACGCGGTCGCATTTTCGACAGTGAGCAGGTTCCGGCTTCGCCGGAAAGCACTCTCGCCGCGCCGCCGGCGAACTGTCCCGGCGAGCCGCCGAGAGCGCCGTGAGAGGCGGCCGCCCTGTGGACTTCGGTTCGCAAATCGAAATTACCGCCGCAGCGCCGAAAATAAATTCAGCGTCGTGACTGGCGGATTCAGATCAACCGAGCCACCGTCGGCCCAGAAGCCTCCGTTATCACGACCTTCCTACGAAGCAGCGACCGCGCGAATAGTATAAAAGTATTGAAAAATGCGGCGTAACGAGCTGGTTTCGCAGTATTCGTATTTGCTCGAAGAAAACAAATTTTAATCGATTTGTTCCAAACAAGAAGAGTGCAGTCCCTCCATCGATTCGGCCAGATCGGCCGAAACGGACGGCACCGTGCCCTGCGTGCCCTGCTTCCACCGGCCCAGTCGCCCCCGGGGGCAGTCCAACATCCCTCACCTGTTCCGGCATCCGCAACGAAGGGGTGTCGCCGAGTCTTGTCGCCCGCCGCGCGAAGGGGGCGAAGCTTATCGTTCTGCTGGAGAACCTCGATGTCGATTCTGTCCCGCATCCGCATCCTGCCGAAGATCCTCGCCGTCATCGCCCTGCTCGGCGTCGCCGCCGTCGCCATCAGCGTCATCGCGCTCGAGGCGATGTCGTCGCTGAGCGAGGTCAACCATCAGGCCGAGGCCGCCGGCGCCAAGAATACGCTGTCGTCGCAGCTCAACATCAACCTGCTGGCGATGAACCGCGGAGAATTCCGGATGGCGGCGCGGCCGCGAGCCGACGTGATCAAGGACGCGCGCGAGCGCATCGCACGGGAGATCAAGCAATTCGACGACCGCTTCGCGCAGCTCAAGGCGATCGCCTCGGACGCCGAGGACCGTCGTTACATCGCCGAGATGGAGCCGCTCTATGCCGCCTACCGCAAGGAGCTCGATTCCACCAACACGGTCATCGACAAGCTGTCCAATCCGCCGACCGCGGCCGAGATGGAGAAGCTCAACGACGAGGCCGCTGCCAGCCGGGAAGCCCAGGAAAAGGCCCGCACCCGCACCCGCGATTACAATACGATCGTCGCCAACCAGGTGAAGGAGCTCGCCGCGCTGGCCGCGACGACCGCCAGCCGCGGCTCGACCCTCATCATCATGGTGGCCGCCGGCGGCATTCTCGGCGCATTGGCGCTCGGCTTCTTCATCGGCCAGTTCGGCATCGCCCGGCCGATCGCCGCCTCGGTGCGGAGCCTGCAGGCGCTCGCCAAGGACGACTTCAAGATCGACATCACCGGCATGGACCGCGGCGACGAGGTCGGCGACATCGCCAAGGCGGCCGTGGTGTTCAAGCAGAACGGGATCGAGAAGATCAAGCTGCAGCAGGAGCAGCAGGAGATCGACCGGCGCGCCGTCGCACAGCGCAAGGCGGAGATGACCAAGATCGCCGACGGCTTCGAGGCCGCGGTGGGCGAGATCATCGAGACGGTGTCGTCGGCCTCGACCGAGCTCGAGGCTGCGGCCGGGACCCTCACCACGACGGCGGAGAACACCCAGCGGCTCTCCACCCGCGTGGCCGCCGCCTCCGAGCAGGCCTCGACCAATGTGCAGAGCGTCGCCTCCGCGACCCAGGAGATGACCTCCTCGGTGCACGAGATTTCGCGCCAGGTGCAGGAGTCGAGCCGCATCGCCAACGAGGCCGTCAAGCAGGCCGAGAAGACCGACGGCCGCATCAACGAGCTGTCGCAGGCCGCGAGCCGCATCGGCGACGTGGTCAAGCTGATCACGGCGATCGCCGAGCAGACCAACCTGCTGGCGCTCAACGCCACCATCGAGGCGGCGCGGGCCGGCGAGGCCGGGCGGGGCTTTGCCGTGGTGGCGAGCGAGGTCAAGGCGCTGGCCGGCCAGACCGGCAAGGCGACCGGCGACATCGCGGCCCAGATCGCCGGCATGCAGGCCGCGACCCAGGACTCGGTCACGGCCATCAAGGAGATCGGCGGCACCATCGGCCGCATCGCCGAGATCACCGCGACCATCGCGGCCGCCGTCGAGGAGCAGGGCGCGGCGACCAGCGAGATCGCCCGCAATGTCCAGCAGGCCTCGACCGGCACCACCGAGGTCGCGAGCAACATCACCGAGGTCGACCGCGGCGCCGCCGAGACCGGCTCGGCCTCCTCGCAGGTGCTGTCCTCGGCCCAGTCCCTGTCGAGCGAGAGCAACCGCCTCAAGCTCGAGGTCGGCAAGTTCCTCACCACCATCCGGGCCGCGTGACGACCATATCGCGTCACGCGACCTGATCACCAGAGCGGCATCCAGTCCGCCGACGTCACGACACTCCCGGCCCGGGCCAGAAAAGCCCGGGCCTTTTTCGTGTGTCGCGAGATGAGGAAGCCGGCCGTCCGGGATGGGGCAACAACCTTGCCGGGCCGTCCGGTCTGCAGAGCGAAACCGGCATCCCCGTCCCCGCGGAAACACCGAGCGCCGAGGATTCGACCACCCGTCACAAGGGCCGCGCAGGGCTTTCCCGATGCTGGCTGCGATGACCTTCTTAGGAAATGCGCCATATCCCGGCTAATACGAAAGTATTGAAAACTGCTCATCTGCAGCCCAACCTTCTGAATTCCCGTATGTGTTCAAAGAAAACAAATTTTAATTCATGTCCTTCACAAATCGAGAGAGCGATCTTGCTGTCGACCTCGCCGTGCCGGTCGACGCGGACGCCACCATGCCCCACGTGCCCTGCTTCCATCGGGCCTGTCGTTCCGGAAGCAGCTCGATCATCCCGTCCCTGTTCCGGCGTCCGCGACGAGACGGCACCGCCGCGCCTCGTCGCCTGGAGCCCGAAGCTACGTAGCCTACCGCCCTGCTGGAGAACCCCGATGTCGCTGCTGTCTCGTATCCCCATTCTTCCGAAGATCCTCGCGGTCGTCGTCCTGCTCGCGGCGATCGCCGGGTTCGGAGCATGGTATGCCGGCTCTCAGATGCATTCGATCGACGCCGGATACTCCCACTTCCTCGACAGCGAAGCGGCGGCGCGGACGGCAACGGCACGCCTGAACCGGGGCATCTATCAATACGAGATGTATCTCTACAGAGTGATCGCCGAGACCGACGACACCGAGATGGCCAAGCTGCCGCCGCAACTCGAGAAGTCTCTCGCCTTCACGCTCGAGCAGGCCGCGACGGCCAAGGCCAAGATGCCCGCCGTCGCCGCCCGCATCACCGAGATCGAGCAGACCCTCCGCGCCGTCGGCACGGCCGGCAAGCCGGTGATGGAGCTCGGGCTCGCAAACAAGAACGCCGAAGCCACCGAGCTGCTGCGCCGCACCGTCGACCCGCTGATCACCAAGACCGTGAGCATGTCGACCGAGGTCGCCGCCGAGATCGAGAGAGCCATCACCAACGGTTCAAAAGGGCTGACGGAGGCGAGCGAGAGCTCGATCACGGCGACCTACACGATCATCGGGGCTGGCGTCGGCATCGCGCTGGCTGTCGCCTTCGCGATCGCCCAGTTCGGCATTTCACGTCCGCTCCGATTGCTGACGGACGGCATGCGGCAGTTGGCGGAGGGCAACTTCGACGTGGTGCTGGCCGGTGTCGGCCGCAAGGACGAGATCGGCCAGATCGCCGATGCGGTCGAGGCGTTCAAGATCAAGGCCGCCGAGAAGGCGCGCGAGGAGGCGGCCGCGCAGCAAGAGGCGGAGCATCGTGCCGCCGAGCAGCGCAAGCGTGACATGCGCACGCTCGCCGACACGTTCGAGGGCGCCGTCGGCGAGATCATCGAGACGGTGTCGTCCGCCTCCACCGAGCTCGAGGCCGCCGCCGGCACCCTCACCCGCACGGCGGAGACGACGCAGACCCTCGCCACCCGGGTCGCCGCCGCCTCCGAGACCGCCTCGACCAACGTGCAGAGCGTCGCCTCGGCCACCACCGAGATGGCCTCGTCGGTGCACGAGATCTCCCGCCAGGTGCAGGAGTCGAGCCGCATCGCCAACGAGGCCGTCAAGCAGGCCGAGAAGACCGACGGTCGGATCACCGAGCTGTCGCAGGCGGCCAGCCGCATCGGCGACGTCGTCAAGCTGATCACCGCCATCGCCGAGCAGACCAACCTGCTGGCCCTGAATGCGACCATCGAGGCGGCGCGCGCCGGCGAGGCCGGCAAGGGCTTCGCCGTGGTCGCCCAGGAGGTCAAGGCACTGGCCGCCCAGACCGGCAAGGCGACCGGCGACATCTCGGCGCAAATCGCCGGCATGCAGGCGGCGACCCAGGACTCGGTGTCGGCCATCAAGGAGATCGGCGGCACCATCGGCAAGATCGCCGAGATCGCCGCGACCATCGCGGCCGCCGTCGAGGAGCAGGGCGCGGCAACCGGCGAGATCGCCCGCAACGTCCAGCAGGCCTCGACCGGCACGACCGAGGTCGCGAACAACATCACCGAGGTCGACCGCGGCGCCGCCGAGACCGGCTCGGCCTCCTCGCAGGTGCTGTCCTCGGCCCAGTCCCTGTCGAGCGAGAGCAACCGGCTGAAGCTCGAGGTGGGCAAGTTTCTCACCACCATCCGGGCCGCGTGACGACGATATCGCGTCACGCGAGCTGATCACGAGAGCGGGACACTGTTCCCGCCGATGCAGCCCCCCCCTGCAGCCCGGGCCAGAACAGCCCGGGCTTTTTTCGGATCAGTCGTCTACCGAGCTTCCGAGCCAAAGACTGAACCAGTCACGATCAATACAAAGATACTACGTATTCGAACCGATCATTGGACTCGTCCATCGGGCGGGGCATATACGCATACTTATAAGTTCATCGATAATCTCTCTTTCATCATTCGGCCGGCGTATTCCAGCGGCACACTCGACCCTCGCGCTTTCTGACAGGCGACCTGACCATCGAGCCTTCGCTGATTCGGCCAACACTGTTCGATCCAGAGGTCGCATCATGAAGTTGCCTTCCATCATCGCAAAATCCATCCAGGCGAAGATCGCGGCCTTGGCCGGGCTCTGTCTCGTCGGCACCGCCGGCGCCCTGGTCGGCTACGGCGTCCTGTCGTCGAGCTGGAACAACCAGTTCGTCGACACGACCGTGACCGAGCTGTTGGAGCGCAACGGCCGCGAGTCGCTCAGCGCTCTGTCGGCGCGCGAGGCGCGGGCCATTCAACGCGAATTCACGGTTGCGCTCGTCGCGGCCCGCACCATGGCAGACAGCTTCGGCGTGCTGGCCGGCAAGGCCGGCGAGGCGACGCCCACCGAGATCCGTCGCGATCAGCTCAACCGCATCCTGCTCGACGTGCTCAACAAGAATCCGCAGCTCAACGGCACCTACTCGGCCTGGGAGCCGAACGCGGTCGACAACCGCGACAGCGAGTTCCGCAATCGCAAGGACGCCGGCTCGGACGGCACCGGCCGGTTCCTGCCCTACTGGACCCGCGGACAGGACGGCAAGGTCGCGCTGCAGCCGTTGGTCGAATACGACAGCCGCGACCTCCATCCGAACGGCGTGATGAAGGGCGGCTGGTACATCAGCCTGCAGGAAGGCGCCAAGGAGAGCGTGCTCGGCCCGCTGCCCTACATCGTGCAGGGCAAGAGCGTCTACCTCGCCACCTTGTCGGTGCCGGTGATGATCGACGGCAAGTTCCGCGGCCTCGCCGGAACCGACTTCAACCTCGACTTCGTCCAGAAGCTCGCGACCGATCTCAGCCGAAGCGTCTTCGCCGGCAAGAGCGAGGTGGTCATCCTCAGCGACAAGGGCCTGATCGCCGCCCACAGCGGCCGCGCCGACCTGATCGGCCAGCCGATGTCCGCCTTCAACCAGGGCTGGAAGGCCGATCTCGAGCACATCTCGAAGGGCGAGCCGTCGGTCGAGACCGATCCGCAGACCAAGCTGATGCGCGCCTTCTCGCCGATCCCGTTCGGACGCACCGGCATGTCGTGGTCCGTGCTGATCCAGGTGCCGCAGGACGTGGTGCTGGCCGAGGCGCACGCCCTGTCCGCCAATCTGAGCGCCCGCGGCAACGCGACGACCCTGTGGCAGATCGTCGTCGGCCTCCTGGTCGCGATGGCGGCCATCGCGTTGATGTGGGTCGTCGCCCGCACCATCTCGCGGCCGATCCAGCAGAGCGTCCGCTTCGCCGAGGGCATCGCGGCCGGCAATTTCGACCAGACGCTCGACGTCCAGCAGACCGACGAGGTCGGCACGCTCGCCGAGACCCTGCGCAAGATGATGCGGGATCTCCGGCAGATGATCGCCCAGCGCGCCGAGGACCAGGCGAAGGCCGAGACGCAGCGCAAGGCCGACATGCGCAACCTCGCCGACGGCTTCGAAGCCGCGGTCGGCGAGATCGTCGAGACGGTGTCGTCGGCCTCGGGCGAGCTCGAGCGCGCCGCCGGCACCCTCACCCGCACGGCCGAGACGACCCAGCGGCTGTCCACCAAGGTGGCCTCCGCCTCCGAAAACGCCTCGAGCAACGTGCAGAGCGTCGCCTCGGCCACCAACGAGATGGCATCCTCGGTGCACGAGATCGCGCGCCAGGTGCAGGAGTCGAGCCGGATCGCCAACGAGGCGGTCAAGCAGGCCGAGAAGACCGACGGCCGCATCACCGAGCTGTCGCAGGCGGCGAGCCGGATCGGCGACGTCGTCAAGCTGATCACGGCGATCGCCGAGCAGACCAACCTCCTGGCGCTCAACGCGACCATCGAGGCGGCCCGCGCCGGCGAGGCCGGCCGCGGCTTCGCCGTGGTGGCGAACGAGGTCAAGGCGCTCGCTGCCCAGACCGGAAAGGCGACCGGCGAGATCGGCGCCCAGATCGCCGGCATGCAGCAGGCGACCCAGGACTCGGTGACGGCCATCAAGGAGATCGGCGGCACCATCGGCCGCATCGCCGAGATCTCGTCCTCGATCGCGGCCGCGATCGAGGAGCAGGGCGCGGCGACCGCCGAGATCGCCCGCAATGTCGCGCAGGCCTCGGCCGGCACCACCGAGGTCGCCACCAACATCACCGAGGTCGACCGCGGCGCCACCGAGACCGGCTCGGCCTCCTCGCAGGTGCTGTCCTCGGCCCAGTCCCTGTCGAGCGAGAGCAACCGCCTCAAGCTCGAGGTCGGCAAGTTCCTGAACACCATCCGGGCCGCCTAGCGGCGGGCCGCGGACGGGCGGGCGGCGCAAGCCGGCTCGCCACCAGCAAGGCGGATCACGGGACGGACCGGCCCCACCACCGACGCGATCCCCTCGACGCCCGGGCCCATGGCCCGGGCGTTTTCTTGCATGATGGCAGCAACAACGGTCGCGGACGCCGGCCGTCGGCCATCCCACTCCAGCTCCGGGGGTGGCCCGATCAGCGCGTCGGGCGCAACTGCGCCGGGCGAGAATCCGGCGGCGCTATCCGGCGGACTGTGCCGTCGCCCCACGCCCCGACATAAAGGGCGTCGTCCGGACCGAGGGCGAGTCCGACCGGACTCGGGATGCCGGCCGCCAGCACGACCGACCCGCCCCCCGGCAGCACCTCGCGCACCGCGTCGCCGGCGTAGTCGACCGCGAACAACCGGCCCGCCCGATCGACCACGATGCCAGCCGCGGGCCGGGCGAAGTCGCCGGCAAGATCGTGGCGATGTCCGTCGGGGGCGAGCCGCACGATGCCGCCACCATAGTTCGCAAGGACGAAGCCGCCGTCGGCGGTCGCCACCACGCCGGCGGGCGTCGGCACGCCGCGCGCCAGCACGGTCCGGGCCCCATCCGCCGCGACCGCGACGATCTCGCCGCTGCTGCGGTTGGCGATCACCAGACGGCCGCGGCCGTCGAACACGATCCCGACCGGGGTATTTAGCCCGCTCACCACTGTGTGCCGTCCGGAGGCGTCGATGCGCACGACCTCGTCGTCGCCGTACAGGGCGACGTGCAGCCGCCCGTCCGAATCGAAGGCGAGGCCGGCCGGGCTGCGCAGCGTCGCGACGACGCTGCGGTCTCCACTCGGAGCGATGCGCTCGACGGTGCCGCCGCCCCAATTCGCCACATAGAGACTGCCGTCGGGCCCAAACGCCATGCCGACCGGCGATCGGAAGCCGCGATGGAGCACCTCGCCCGAGGGCGGAGCGGGCGGCTCGCCCACGCCCGGCCGGCCGCCCGCCAGCGACAGCACGGCGGCGGCACACACGCCGATCAGCAATCGTCGGGACGGGCTCATGACGACCTCCGTGGTGCGGCATCGGCATGGCCCTCCTCCGCATCACGCTCGGCAAACACCTTCTCGGCCGCGAACAGCGCGTTCAGGGCCGCCGGAAATCCCGCATAGACGGCCATCTGCATCAGGATCTCGACCAGCTCGGTGCGGGTGCAGCCGACATTGAGCGCCGCGTGCAGATGCACCTCGAGCTGCGGCCGCGCGTGGCCGAGGGTGGCGAGCGATGCCACCGTGGCGATCTCGCGCGATTTCAGGTCGAGGCCCGGGCGGTCGTAGATGTCGCCGAACGGAAACTCGACCAGCAGGCGGCCGAAATCGGGCGCGATGCCGGCGAGCGCATCGAGCACCCGCTGGCCGGCGCTGCCGTCGATGGCCGCGAGGTTCTTCAGGCCGCGCTCGAAACGGGTGTCGGGTCCGGCGGCATCCATGGTGTCTCTCCTGCTGACAGAGTCCGTCATTCCGGGGCGCGAACCGTAGGTTCGCGAGCCCGGAATCCATAATCCCGGTGCTGATTGCTCTCGCACCACAGGGCGTATGGGTCCCGGGCTCGGCCCGGAGCCTGTCATCGGGCCGGCCGAAGGCCGGACCCGTTGGGGCCGCCCCGGGACGACCGGCGAATTGTAAAACCGCTCCGTGTACGGGGAGACACATAGCCGACCCGGTTACATCCGCCCAATTCATATTGTATAAAAGCCTCATGCAGCAGATTCATCTGCGGGCCGTCGACCTCAATCTGCTGGTGGTGCTCGACGCCGTCGCGGCGGAGCGCAGCGTCACCCGCGCGGCCGAGCGGTTGCACCTCACCCAGCCGGCCGTCAGCCACGCGCTCGGCCGCCTGCGCGCCTTGTTCGACGATCCGCTGTTCGTGCGCACCCCCGGCGGACTCGAGCCGACCGCGCGGGCGCTGCGGCTCGCCGAGCGGGTCGCTGCCGTGCTGGCCGAGATCGGCGACGTGCTGGCGCCGGGCGACGGTTTCGACCCGGCGACGTCGCGGCGTCGATTCACGGTCGGCATGTCGGACTATGCCGCCTTCGTGATCCTGCCGCGGCTTTCGGCGCGGCTGCGCGCCACGGCGCCCGGCGTCGAGATGGTGGTGCGCCACACCAGCCACGCGCAGGGCTTCGCCCTGCTGGAGGACGGCGGCGCCGAGCTGATCGTCGGCAGCTTTCCGAAAGCCCCGGCGCGGATCATCCGCGAAAAGCTTTTCGACGAGCGCTTCTTGTGCGCGGCTCGGAGCGGCCATCCGGCTTTCGCGCAAAAGCTGACGCTGCGCCGCTATGCCGGGCTCGACCACCTGCAGGTGTCGCTGTCGGGCGAGCCGTCCGGCATGGTCGACGCGGCGCTGCGCCGGCACGGCACGAGCCGCAAGGTCGTGCTCACGGTCGGTCACTTTCTGGTGGCGCCGGAGATCCTCGCTGCGACCGACCTGATCGCGACCGAGCCGGCCCGCCTGCTGGCGCCGGCCGCCGCGCGGCTCGGCCTCGCCACGGCGGCGACGCCGCTCCCGCTGCCGGGATTCGAGGTTGTGCAGGCCTGGCCGCGGCGGCTGGGGACAGACGCCGGCCTCGCCTGGCTTCGCCACGAGGTGGCGACGGCCGCCGTCCCCCCCGATGCCTGATCAGCGACGGTAGGACGCCTTGGCCGTCAGCTCCACGCCTTGGCGGCAGCGGCCAGCTCGGGCGGCGGCGGCGGCACCGTCTCCACCGGTGGCGGCGGCGCCGGGTAGTAACGGCCCTCGTTGTCGTCCTTGTAGCGGACGCCGGCGCGCCAATAGTACAGCTTGAACAGCACGTGGGCGCCGGCCGGCAACGGCACGCCGGTGAGCGCCCAGACCGGCCAGTCACCGTCGGCCTCGTCGGTCCGGGCGAGATCGAGCTCGGTCTTCTCGAACTCCGCCTCGGTGACGGGCCGCAGCCGCGCCGTCACGTGATCGATGTCCTTCGCCGCGGCGACCCGCACCCAGAACTCCGCCCCGCCCTCCCGCTCCGTCACGTCGGCGCCGAGCACCCGGAACTCGGCCTCGGTGAAGCCGAACCAAAAATTCCGGCCTTGGTCGTTGTCGTATTCGAGGCCGCGGCGGCTCGCATAGGTGAACCAGATTTCCAGCCGGTCGGCGTCGTCCGGAATCGTCACCTGCGTGGTCAGCATGCTGCCGTTGCCGGTGCGGTCGATGTCCGGCGTCGTCAACATTCCGAGCCTGGACTGAAGCGTGCGATCGAGCGGCGCCTCGCCGGAGCGGAACACCAGATGGGCGACCACCGGCCGGCCGGGATCGCCGAACACGTAGTCGTCCTCGGGACGGACGATGCGGATCGGATCGTAGCGCAGCGTCAACACCGCGCCGGGCCGGAGATCGCCGCGCACCAGCTCGTGAAAATCGTGCGTGAAGGTGATGCGCGGCGGCTCGCGTCGTTTCGCCGATGTTGCCATGGTCCGTTCCTCTCGTGACGCGATGTCGTAGCTCGATGTCGTGACGTGATGTCGTGGCTCGTTGTCGAAGGGCTTGGCTCGGCCGGCGATCAGCCGACCGCGACGACGACGTCGGGGCGTGTGTCCATCACCTTGACGACGGTCGTCTGCAGGCGACCGTCGTAATAATACGCGTCTCCGGCGGTGCCATCGAGTCCGGCGGCGGAGCCGGCATTCGGCACCGCGCCGCCTGCGACCGTCACGGCGGCCGGCGGCCCGCTGTCGAGGAAGCGTAGCATGACGAACGGCTCGGGCGGCGCATAGGCGTCGGTGAGCCGCTGCAGCCGCGCTTCGCGGCCCGCGCCGGCCCGCCGCTGGGTGATCCGGGTGGTGCGGAAGGCGCCGTTCTTCTCGGCCTTCGTGCTGATCCCGTCATCCTGGTACATGAGATAGGCGGAGTCGGGCCCCGGATAGAGATCGATGGCGAGCGGGTTTTGCGCGAGCTCGCCGACATGTTGCTCGACCTTCGAGCGCATCGGCAGGATGGCGCCGGCCCGGATGTAGATCGGCACCAGATCGAGCCCGGCCCGGTAGTCGGGAATCGTGGTGCCGCCGCCGACCGGCGGGTCGAGCGGGGCTGCGCCGTCCATGAAGGCGTACCAGTCGCTGCCGGCCGGCAGGTAGATCGATCGCGTCGCCACCGGCGGCGAGCCTTGCCCGCCGAACAGGATCGGCGCCACCAGAAAATCGCGGCCGACGAAGAACTGATCGTCGAGATGATCGTAGACGTTCGGGTCGGAGGCGTCGTTGAGGAACAGCGCGCGGGCCGGCGGCATGCCGGTCTGGGTCCATTCGTAGAGCGCGTCGTACCAGATCTGGAGCATGCGGTAGCGCAGCTCGACATATTTTCGGCAGTTGGTCGGCACCGGCTCGCCGTAGCGATACGGCTCCTGGAACTGCTTGTTGTAGCCGTCGTAATGATTGCGGTACCAGGGCAGGAAGGCGCCGACATGCATCCAGCGCGTCAGCAGCTCATAATATGTGATGTTGCCCAAGACCTCGCCGCGATTGTAGACGACCTGGCCGACGCTGGCGGAGCCGGCCGCGAAGCCGCCGATGTCGCAGCCCGACAGCGGCACGCCGGAGAGGCCGAGATTGAGCACCTCCGGCACGTTGATGCGCAAGAAGTCCCAGCTCGACGCGGAGTCGCCGGTCCACACTGCGGCGTAACGCTGGATGCCGGCATAGCCGCCGCGCGCGACGATGAAGTTGCGGGTGTCGGGCCGCAGCTTCGCCAAGCCTTCCCAGGTGCCCATGGCGATGAACAGCGCGTAGGCGTTGTGGGTGACGCCGTTGGGGACATAGGTGACGCCGTCGTTCATCATCAGATCGAGCGGAAAGGTGCGGTTGACGAACTTGTCGGCGTTGAGGGCCGGACACATCATGTCCTGCCAGATCATGTCCATGCCGAGATCGTGGACGAGGTGCTGGTACTGGTGGCCCCACACCGCGCGCACGTCGGCGCGCCCGAGATCCGGATAGTTGCCGTCGGCGGTCAGCGGAATGCCGTCCGGCGTGGTCGGCAGTCCCGGATAGGGAAACGGGTTGAAGAAGTTGCGATTGTATCCGTAGTTGACGCCGCCGCCGAACAGATTGGAGCTCGGCCCCTCGCCCGCCCGCGTGTCGTAGATGAGCCCGCCCATGTCCAGGAATGCCTTGCGCTGCACATAGGTCGAGTCGTTGCCGGTCTCGTCCTTGCTGTTGCTGGTCAGCAGCGGCGTGACGTTGGTCGAGCATTTGAAGCCGCGCGCATGCAGGGTCTGGAACATCTGCGCGGCGTTCGGGAACTTCAGCTCGCTGTGCGTGAATGTGCGGTAGTTGTCCTGGAAGTCGACGTCGATGTGCAAACCGTCGCAGGGAATGCGGGCGGTCCGGTAGGCATCGGCCACCGCCTCGAGCCGGTCGCGGTCGTAATAGCCATAGGCACCCTGGTGCAGGCCGAGCACGTATTTGGGCGGCATCGGGGCGCGGCCCGTGAGAGTCGTGTATTGCGCCAACACGTCGCCGGCGCCGTCGCCGAGCATGAAATAGGTGTCGAGCTCGCCGAACAGCGCGCCGAAATAGAACTTGCCGTCCATGTTCGAGTAGTCGTTCGAGCCCATGTTGAAATAGGACTGCGAGACGTTGTCGAGGAACAGCCCGTATGCGTAGGGCGCGCCGGCGAAGTCGCCGGCCGGATGCGGGCTGACCTCCATCATGAACGGGATCGAGATGTAGAGCGGGCCGCTCGGGTTGAGCGGGTTGGCGTCCTTGGGGGCCGGCGCGCTGTTGTAGATGTAGTTGTCGTAGTTGAACTGCGTCATCGTGAACTGGTTCTTCAGCACCTGCGAGCCGGGCTTCTCGCCGAAGCCGGAATAGCGGGCGTCCGGCGCCCGGGCCTTGAAGTTGGCGATGACGCGCTGGCCCGGGATGTAGACGAGATTGTAGCTCGGCTCGTCGGCCGAGATGAGCTGGGCGCCGCGGAACACGCGCAGCCGGTAGGGCTGGAAGCCGATCTCGATGCGCATGCGCCCGGTGTCGAGCAGGAGACGCTGGGCGCTGTTCTCGACCACGGTCAGGTGGACGGTGCCGAGCGCGCGCTGGACCACGGCGGGCGAGCCGACCGCGCCATAGGTCGCGCCGACGGCCGGATTGAAGCGGAGGCGAAAGCAGGTCGGCGACAGCACCGAGAGCTGCAGCGTGCGGGCGCCGCCCTCCAGCACCAGCGTGAACACGTCACCGCTCTGGCCGGGCTGCCCGGCCTGAACGGCCTTCTCGATGCGGCCGACCGGGGTCCAGTCCCCATGGTTCGGCGTAAAGCCGTTGGTCGGCTGGAACTGGATGTCCATGGAGTCCTCTTCCCCTGCAGAGACCGGACCGGTCCGAGCCGCCGCGTGGCCGCGGTGGCGTCTCAGGCGCATCAATGCGGATCACATCCGTCGCCGGCCTTCGTGCGACACGGCTGTTCGTCCGTATCGCTCTCGCGATCCGGCTATCGCGGCGTCGGCGGCGGCATTGTCGGCGGCGGCGGCGCGGCGGCCTTGGAGCGCGCCTTGAGCTGGAGCTGCCAGACGTAATTCGCATTGCCGGTGTCGCCGAAGCTGGCATTCTTGCCGTAGATCGGCACCGGCCGGCCCTGCGCGTCCTTCAGCGGCTTTCCGTTCTCGTCCTGCTTGAAGGCGACGGCGGCGCCCGCCGAGAAGTGACAGCCGGCGCAGCTCTCGGTGCCGAACACGATGGTTCGGTCGGGCGTGATCCGCTCGGTCGGCTTGTCGGCGAAGTTGCCGGCCGGCAGGCGGTCGTCCTCCTCGAGCGGCCCGGCCGTCGTGTTGCCGGATTGGAAGTACGATTCCATCGTCGTGTTCAGGACATAGACCGGTACGACGCGACCCGGGATCTTGAAGTAGATACTCTCCGGCGCGCTGTCGGCGCCGCCGCCGAAGGCCGGGAAGCCGGGCTGCACCGGCCACTGGGCACCGATCAGCTCGTAGTAGCGGAACACCGAGTTCTGCTCGGCGAGCAGAGTGCGCACCTGGCGGTTCAGCTCCGCGGTCGCCGGCGGGACGGGAACGAGGCGGGTGAGCTGCACCGGGTTGGTGGTGGTCTTCTCGTCCCAGCTCGTGAAATTGCCCTTCGCGTCCTTCTCCGCATTAGGCTTCGGCAGCACGTTCACGGGCTTGGCGGGCTGGTCGGGATTGTTGAAGTTCGGCCGCACTCTAACGCGCGGCCCTGCGAGCGAGGCCCCGGTCTCCAGGTCGTTGCTGGTGACGTTGTCGACGTGCTCGAAGGTCGCCCACACCCAGGTCGGCGACGATCTGGTCAGCGCCGTCACATGCATGCCGACCAGGCCCATGAGCTGGCGGGAGCGCGTCTTCACCATGTTGCCCTGCGGGTCGAACGACGTGCTCACCACGGTGAACTCGCGGGTGAAGAAGCGCGACGGGATGTCGGTCGGCCCGAGCTGCTTCCAGGCGAGCTTGATGCCCATGCTGCCGTAGCGCGGCTGCGGACCCGTGACATTGGCCGGGAACTCGATGCGGCGGCCTTTCTTGGCGAACGCCACCTGGCCTTCCTGATTGTACAGCTCGTTCTCGACGATGTAGTCGAACTGCGGTCGGTTCACGTAGGACTCGTAGCGCACGAACACGCCGTTCTGATCGATCAGCGGCCCGGTGAAGGCCTGCGTGCTCGCGCTCAGCTCGTTGACCGGCTGGCGGCTCTCGTTGAGCATCTTGGAGAACCGCCACAGGAAATGCTCGGGCTGCCGCAGAACCGCGGCCGCATCCCACGCCGCCGGCCGGCCGCCGTCGGGCAGATAGATGCTGTCGTTGCCGCGCCAGCCCATCCAGACGCGCGGCGACGTCGCGTCGGCCAGCGTCTTGGTGCGATCGGGCGAGCCGTCCGGCGCGGCCGGCCAGTTGAGCGCCAGGAAAGCCTGCCAGGCGAAGATGTCGAACAGGCGTTGCGCCTCCGGCACCTCGCGGTCGCGGTCGAGCCGGCCGAGTGCGGCGACGTCGACGTCGTAGGGGAGATCTGGCGACAACGGCCGCGGGAAGTCGGCGGCGGCCGCCATGCCTCTTGTGCCGAAGGCCAGGGTGAAAGCGAGCGTGGCGAAAGCGAGCGTGGCGACCTTCAGGTCTCGGCGCATCGTGGCCCTCCAGCATTCAGCGGCCAGGATGGTGTCCGAAGCGACCGACCGCGGCAACCCTCGGCTGATCATCTTTTCGCGAGCAAGTTTTGGTCGCATGTGAGAGTCGCGCGCTTCTACCCCACGTGGTGGAGGCGCGTGCGTCCGGTCGTCAGCGCAGTTCGGTCCGATCAGCACCTGCGAGACCGAACAACGCCTCGCTCACGCCTCGGCGATGGCGGCGCGGACGAGATCGCGCAGCCAGCGGTGTCCGGAATCGCGGTCGTAACGGCGGTGCCACATCTGGACGAAGGAGAGGTCCGGCACCCGGACCGGCACGGGAATCGGGAAAGCGACGAGATCGGCGCTGTCGCGCAGGAGCCCGATCAATCGCCGCCGCGTGTGGGCGACGAGGTCGGTGCCGCGCACCAGCCCCGGAACCGCGATGTAATGCGACACCGTCGCCATCACGCGGCGGTCGAGGCCCATGGCGGCCATGATGTCGTCGATCTGGACGCCGGAATCGAGATTGGGGGCGACCGTGACGTGCGGGCACGCGAGATAGGACGTCTCGTCCATCCGGCCGCGGCGAAGTTTCGGATGATGACGATCGGCGACGCAGACGATCGTGTCGCGAAACAGCTCGCGGGAGCAGATGTCCGACGGCCGCTCCGGGAAGACGCCGACCGCGAGGTCGACCTCGTCGTCGACGATGCGCGAGCAGGTCGAGCGCGGTCCAGCCGTCGTGACCACGAGGTCGACGTTCGGCGCAGACTTGCGAAGCCGCCGGACGATCGCCGGAAGAACCTCGATGCTCATCGCATCGCTCATCGACAGGCTGAAGGTCCTGGTCGTCGTCGCCGGGTCGAACGCCACCCGCGTCGTCATGATGGAGTGCACCTCCGACAGGACCGCGCGGATCGGCTGGACGAGCTCCAGGGCCAGGTCGGTCGGCTCCATCCCGTTGGGCCCACGGGTCAGCAGCGGATCGGAGAAAGTCGCCCGCAGCCGGCGGAGCGCGTGGCTGAGCGCCGACTGGGTCACGCCGAGCTTGTCGGCGGCGCGCGTCACGTTGCGCTCCGACACCAACGCATCGAAGGCGACCAGCAGGTTCAGGTCGACGGATTTGAGGTTCACCGGACTGTCCTGGTATGAATTGAATTCATGACGGCATGACAATTACATGAATTCCTGTCCTGGCAAAGCAGGTCTAGCGTTCGACCTGGAAACGCCTTCCAAGCCTCAACGCCTACCCCCGAACGCTGCGCCTCCCCGGCCAACAAGACTGCTTCCGGAGTAGACCATGCTCACGCACGCCCCGTCCGGCGACGACCGGACTCGACTCGACGACATCGTCGCCCGCATCGAACGCCTGCCTATCTCGACCTGGCACGTCAAGGCGCGGGTCATCATCGGCACCGCCACCTTCTTCGACGCTTTCGATGCGCTGGCGATCGCCTTCGTGCTGCCGGTGCTGGCGCCCCTGTGGAAGCTCACCTCGCCCCAGATCGGCCTGATGATCTCGGTCGGCTATCTCGGCCAGCTCGTCGGCGCGCTCGCGTTCGGGTGGCTGGCGCAACGCCACGGCCGCGTGCGGACTATGATCTGGGCCGTGCTGCTGTTCGCGACCATGAGCCTCGGCTGCGCGTTCGCCTGGGACTACAACTCGCTCCTGGTGTTCCGCACCCTCCAGGGCCTCGGCCTCGGCGGCGAGGTGCCGATCGCCGCCGTCTACATCAGCGAGATCGCGCGGGCGAAGGGCCGCGGCCGCTTCGTCCTGCTTTACGAGGTCATCTTCCCGGTCGGCCTCGTCGCGTCGGGGCTTCTCGGCCGCTGGGTGGTGCCGCATCTCGGCTGGCATTACATGTTCCTGATCGGCGCGATCCCGGCGATCCTGGTCGTGTTCATGCAGCGCATCCTGCCCGAATCGCCGCGCTGGCTGGCGACGCGAGGGCGCTACGTCGAGGCTGAAAAGGCGCTGTCGTTCATCGAGCGCGAGACCGAGAAGGCCACCGGGCGGCCGCTCCCGCAGCCCGAACCGGTGGTGGAGTCGCACGACAGGCCGGCCTCCTGGGCCGATCTGTTCGGACCGCACTATCTGCGGCGGACCCTGGTGGTCTGGACGATCTGGTTCTCCGCGTACCTGATCACGTACGGACTGACGGTCTGGCTGCCGACGATCTACCGGACCGTGTTCCATCTGCCGCTCGAGGACGCGCTCCAGTACGGCCTGATCACCCAGGTGGTCGGCCTGTGCGGCACGCTCACCTGCGCGCTCAGCATCGATCGCCTCGGCCGCCGGCCGTGGTTCGCCCTCGCCTTCGCCGGCGCGGCCGCGGCGTTGTGCGCCCTCTGGCTGCTCGGCGCCGGTACCCCGACCCGCGTTCTGGTCTTCGTCAGCACGGCGTTCTTCTTCTCGTCGGTGCTGTCGATCGGCGTCTATCTCTACACGCCCGAGCTCTATCCGACCCGGACTCGCGCCATCGCGGTCAGCACCGCGACGGCGTGGCTCCGCTTCGCCTCCATGATCGGCCCCAGCATCGTCGGCGCCATGATCGGCATCGGGCTGGATGCCGTCTTCCTCGCCTTCGGCATCGTCGCCGCGATCGCGGCCGTGATCACGGCTGTCTTCGCCGTCGAGACCAAAGGCCGCGTGCTGGAGGAGATCTCGCCCTAACCGACCGCGACCCAACACCGACAGCGCCTCGTCCGGCCA
Organism: Rhodoplanes sp.; assembly: GCF_013377085.1. Taxonomy (GTDB): domain Bacteria; phylum Pseudomonadota; class Alphaproteobacteria; order Rhizobiales; family Xanthobacteraceae; genus Rhodoplanes. The sequence continues at coordinate 28,319 of NZ_JACAAX010000017.1, forward strand.
GCGCTCCCTCGGCGGCCGGACCCGAGCCTCCACCCGAGACCCGACACGACCATCAGGACTTCAGACAGATGACGACCGAGAAGACCATCGGAGACCACCTCTACGTCGCCACGCTGCTCCCATACGATCAGCACATGAAGATCGACGAGGCCGCGTATCGCCGCTTCCTGCGCCACTTCCTCGACAACGAGCGCTTCGTGAAGATGGGCGGCGGCCTGTGCATCAATCCCGAGGCCGGCGAGATCTTCTATCTCACCCGCGCCGAGAAGCGCCGCGTGCTGGAGATCGCCCAGGAGGAGAACAACGGCAAGGTGCCGCTGATCGCCGGCACCTGGGCGCTGACGACCGAGGAGACCGTCGAGACCGCCAAGGACTGCAAGGCGCTCGGCGTCGACGGCATCTTCGTCACGCCGCCCGGCGGCGCCCAGGACGTGACCTCGTGCTGGGACGCCGACGGCTATCCGGAGATCTGGCTCGACCAGATCATCGCCCAGGACCGCGTCGTCGACCTGCCGATCGTCACCCATCCGGTCGGCGGCGCCAAGCCGCCCTTCTATCCCGGCCTGCCGCTCGGCGCGACGCTGCGCATCTGCCGCGAGGTGCCGAACATCGTCGGCTGGAAGATGACCTACATGTATGACGGCTTCCGGCTGATCGCGAAGGGCCTGCGCTCGCTCGACCGCCACGTCGCCATCATGGGCGCGCTGGCGTCGCGCTGGCACGAGTACAAGGCGACGGGCATGTTCGACGGCACGCTCTCGGGCTTCTGGAATTTCGCGCTCGAGCCGATGATGGACCACCTCGATGCGTGGGACCGCAACGACGTCGTGGCGGCCCGCGAGATCTGGGACGGCGGCCTCTCCGAGCTGCACGACTACGTGGCCGACATGGGCCGCCTGCACATCCGCTACAAGACCGCGACGTGGCTCACCGGCCTGATCCCGAACCCGTTCATGCGGGCCCCGATGCCGAAGCCGAACCGGGTCGAGATCGAGACGCTGCACCGCCTGCTCTCACGCACCGGCGTGCCGGTCATCGATATCGCGGACACCCGCGCGGTGGCCTGACGCGGTCGCGCAGGACGCCCGCCCTATCACCGCAGTCCGGTCGGATCCGCACCGGCGATATCGAGCACGCGGAGCTGGGCGCGCTCGACGCCCTGCCAGCGGTCGACCGCGAGGCTGCCGGCGACATGGACTCGTCGGCCGCGGCTCTCCAGGAGCGCGCGGCCGAGCGGCTGGCCGGCGACCCGGAAAGCGATCGCCTCGACGAAGGCGCCGTCGCCGCCCTTCAGCCGCAGCCGCACATGCGCCTGCCCGACCTCGTCCGCATAGGCGACGGTGTGCGACGGCAGCGCCAGCACGGGCTCGGGATTACCGGCCCCGTAAGGCCCGGCTTGCGCAAGCGTGCGGACGAGCTCGGGCGTCACGGCGGCGGCCGAGACGGCGCCGTCGATCTTCAGGGCATGGTCGCGACGCGCCACCTCGACGGCGGGCGCCAGCGCCTCTTCCAGAAACGCCCGGAAGGCGGCCAGCGCCGTCTTCTTCAGCGTGATGCCGGCCGCCATGGCGTGGCCGCCGCCCTTCTCGATCACGCCCTCGTGGACGGCACGCTTGACGGTGCGGCCGAGATCGACGCCCGGGATCGAGCGGCCCGAGCCGGTGCCGGTGTCGCCGGGCCCGAGCGCGATCGCAAAGGCGGGGCGGCCGAAGCGTTCCTTCAGGCGCGCCGCGACCAGGCCGACCACGCCGGGATGCCAGCCCGGCGCCGCGACCACCACCACGGCACCCTTCTCCTCCAGCCCGAGCGCCGCCATCGCCTCGGCCTCCGCCTCGGCGACCGCGGCCTGCTCGATCACCTGGCGCTCGCGGTTGAGCCGGTCGAGCTCGGCCGCCAGCGTCGCCGCCTCGACCGGATCGTCGAGCGTGAGCAGGCGCGCGCCGAGATCGGCCCGCCCGATCCGCCCGCCCGCGTTGATCCGCGGGCCGAGCAGAAAGCCGAGGTGCCACGCCTCGGGCGGTCCCGCCAGCCGTGACACGTCCATCAGCGCCGTGAGGCCGACGCGCTCGCGTCGCCGCATGCCCAGAAGGCCCTTGGCAACGAAGGCGCGGTTGAGGCCGATCAGCGGCACCACGTCGGCGACCGTGCCGAGCGCGACCAGATCCACATAGGCCAGCAGATCGGGCTCCGGCCGCGCCTCGGTCCAGAATCCGCGGCGGCGCAGCTCGCGGTTCAGCGCAACAAGGCTCATGAACACCAGCCCGGCGGCGCAGAGATGGCCCAGCTTGGAGAGATCGTCCTGCCGGTTCGGATTGACCAGCGCGACGGCGGGCGGCAGCGTCTCGTCGGCCATGTGGTGGTCGATCACGACGACATCGACGCCGAGCTTCTGGGCCTCGGCGAGCGGCTCGACGCTCGAGGTGCCGCAGTCGACCGCGATGATCAACGTCGTTCCGCGCGCCGCGATCGTGCGGATCGCCTCGACATTGGGGCCGTAGCCTTCGAAGATGCGGTCCGGAATGTAGATGTCGGGGTCGAGCCCGGCCTGGCGCAGCAGCAGGGTCATCAGCGCGCTCGAGGTCGCACCGTCGACGTCGTAGTCGCCGAACACGATGACGCGCTCGCCGCGCTGCACCGCATCGGCGATGCGGTGCGCCGCCGCCTCCATGGCGGTGAGCACGTGCGGGTCCGGCAGCAGCCGGCGGATGGTCGGATCGAGATGCTGCTCGACGTCGTCGGGCTCGACGCCGCGGCCGGCCAGCACGCGGGCGAGCAGCTCGGGCGTCCCGGTCCGCTGCACGATTGCGAGCGCGCGCTGGCTGGCCCGCTCGTCCAGCCGGTCGCGCCAGACGCGCCCGGTGGCCGACCTCTCGACGCCGAGGAAGGGTTCCGGGCTCATCTGAGCGCCGCGAACAAGAGCGGCACCGGCACCCGACCCGTCATCCTGAGGTGCGAGCGCAGCGAGCCTCGAAGGATGCACGGCCCCCCAAGTCGACTGACTTCGACGAGACACAAAAGACGGAGATGGCCGGGACGAGCCCGGCCATGACGACGAAGGAGAGGCGTGAGGTCGCCGATGACCGCCCTCACCCCATCTGGAATTTCTGGAAGTGGCGGTGCTCGGCGCGGATCCAGCGCACCGTGCCGGTGGTGGAGCGCATCACCACGGTCTCGGTCTCGATCAGGCCGGGGCGGAAGCGCACGCCGCGCAGGAGCGAGCCCGAGACGACGCCGGTCGCGGCGAACACGCAGTCGCCCTGAACCAGATCCTCGAGCTGATACTTCTTGCGCGGATCCCGGATGCCCATGCGCCGGGCGCGCTCGCGCTTCTCCTCGTTGTCGAGGATCAGCCGGCCCTGGAACTGGCCGCCGATGCAGCTCAACGCGGCGGCCGCCAGCACGCCCTCGGGAGCGCCGCCGATGCCGAGATAGATGTCGACGCCGGTCGTCTCGGGGTCGGCCGTGTGGATCACGCCGGCGACGTCGCCGTCCATGATGAGCTGCACCGAGGCGCCCGTGCGGCGCACCGCGGCGATCAGATCGGCATGGCGCGGCCGGTCGAGGATCAGGGCCGTGATCTCCTCGGGCTTGACGCCCTTGGCCATGGCGAGCGCCCGGATGTTCAGCTCGGGCGGCGCGTCGAGATCGACGACGCCCTTCGAGTAGCCGGGGCCGATGGCGATCTTGTCCATGTACACGTCGGGCGCGTTGAGCAGCGCGCCGCCCTCGGCCATCGCCATGGTGGCGATCGCGCCGGGCATCGCCTTGGCGCACAGCGTCGTGCCTTCCAGCGGATCGACCGCGATGTCGACCTTGGGGCCTTTGCCGTTGCCGATGTTCTCGCCGATGAAGAGCATCGGCGCCTCGTCGCGCTCGCCCTCGCCGATCACCACGGTGCCGGCGATCGGCAGCCGGTTGAGCTCGCGCCGCATCGCATCCACGGCGGCCTGGTCGGCCGCCTTCTCGTTGCCGCGTCCGCGCCACTGGGCGGCGGCGACGGCGGCCCGTTCGGTCACACGCACGATCTCGATGGAGAGCACGCGGTCGAGGGTCTCGCGCTGTCGGGTGGCGGCGATCACGTTGCGATCGCCTTTGACGACCTCGCTCATGCTCACGATACTTCCTTTCGCAGCGACCGGAACGCGAGGGCCCTCCGGTCAATTCTTTTCGATACGGATGACCTGAGGGTTACCCGCGATCACGCCCCGGTTTTTGATCTCGCGCAAGGCTTTGCGAACGGCATCCTCGGTCGTCGCATAGGTGATGAGGATGACGGGCGCCGGCGACTGGGCGCCGTCCGGATCGGAGCCGCCGTGCGGGGCACCGTTGCGGCGGCGCTGGACGATGGATTCCAGCGAAATCTGCTCGTCGGCGAGGTGGCGCGCGATGGTGGCGAAGGTGCCGGGCCGGTCGACCGCCTGCAGGCGAATGTAATAGCCGCCCTCGTGCCGCTGCATGGGTGCACGGCGGCTGCCGGCGAGTTGCGCGACGGACCGTCCGAACGGCATGGCGCGAACGCCACGGGCGATATCGGCGAGGTCGGTGACGACCGCCGAGGCGGTCGCGGCGCCGCCGGCGCCCGGTCCCACCAGGGTGATGGGCGGAAAGCCGGCGCCGTCCAGCGACACCGCATTGGTGACGCCCATCACCCGGGCGATCGGCGAATCGAGTGGCACCATGGTGGGGTGAACCCGCTGCTCGATGCCCTGCTCGGTGCGGACCGCCACGCCGAGCAGCTTGATGCGGTAGCCGAGCTCGGCCGCCGCCTCGAGGTCCTCCGGGGCGAGCGAGGAGATGCCCTCGACATAGACGGCGTCAGGATCGACCTGCACGCCGAAGGCGAGGCTGGCCAGGATGGCGAGCTTCTGGGCGGTGTCGAATCCCTCGACGTCGAAGGTCGGGTCGGCCTCGGCGTATCCGAGCTTTTGAGCCTCGCGAAGACAGTCGGCGAAGGAGAGCTTCTCCCCCTCCATGCGGGAGAGAATGTAGTTGCAGGTGCCGTTGAGGATGCCGTAGACGCGCTCGAAGGTGTTGCCGGCGAAGCCTTCGCGCAGCGTCTTCACCACCGGAATCGCGCCGGCGACGGCGGCCTCGAAATTGAGCGCGCACCCGCTCCGCTCGGCGAGCGCCGCGAGCGCCACCCCGTGGCGGGCGAGCAGCGCCTTGTTGGCGGTGACGACGGACTTGCCGGCGCCGAGCGCCGCCTCGATGGCGGACTTGGCGGGATCACCCTCCCCGCCCATCAGCTCGACGAAGGCGTCGATCTCGGGGTCGGTCGCGAGGGCGGCCGGGCTGCTCACGAAGCGCACCGGCCGAATGCCGAGGGCGTCCATCTCGCTTTTCGCGCGCGCCGTCACGGCCACCAGCTCGATCGGCCGGCCGCAGCGCACCGCCAGGGTGTTCGCGAGGGCGTTGGAGTCCTGCTGCTGGAGCAGGCGTGCGACCGCCCCGCCGACAGTGCCAAGTCCGGCAAGGCCTACTTTGAGTGGCGCAACCATTGTCGAGAAGACCTCACGGTGGGTTCCGAAGTAACGTCAAGCAGAGACGGATTTCGGTTCGATGAAGGATCCCACCGAAAACACGTCGGAACCCTGCCGCGGCGGAGGACGATGGCCCGGCAGGGGTCCGTTTCAGCGCGACTGCGCCAGCGGAACGACGTTGTGCAACTTTTCAGGCCCGGTTTCAAGAAAGCGGCGCAAGTTGCGGGCAGCCTGACGGATCCGCTGCTCGTTTTCCACCAGGGCGATGCGCACATAGCCGTCGCCGTGCTCGCCGAAGCCGAGGCCGGGCGCCACCGCCACCTCGGCCTTCTCGACCAGCATGGTGGCGAAGTCGATCGACCCCAGCGTGTCGAACGGCTTCGGGATCGGGCACCAGGCGAACATCGAGGCACGCGGCGGCGGGATCTCCCAGCCGGCCCGGCCGAAGCTCTCGACCAGCACGTCGCGGCGGCGCTTGTAGGTCTCCCGCATCTCGCGGATGCAGTCCTCCGGCCCGTTGAGGGCGGCCGTGGCGGCCACCTGCACGGGCGTGAAGGCGCCGTAGTCGAGATAGGACTTCACCCGCGCCAGCGCCGCGATGATGCGCTCGTTGCCGACCGCGAAGCCCATGCGCCAGCCCGGCATCGAGAAGGTCTTGGACATCGAGGTGAACTCCACCGCGATGTCGTTGGCGCCCGGCACCTGCAGGATCGAGGGCGGCGGGTTGTCGTCGAAATAGACCTCGGCATAGGCGAGGTCGGACAGCACGATGAGGTCGTGCTTCTTCGCAAAGGCGACGACGTCCTTGTAGAAGTCGAGGTCGGCCACCGCCGCGGTCGGGTTGGACGGGTAGCAGACCACCAGTGCGGTCGGCTTCGGGATCGAGTGCATGACGGCGCGCTCGAGCGCGTGGAACAGCTCCGGGCCCGGCTCGCACGGCACCGAGCGGATGACCCCGCCAGCCATCAGGAAGCCGAAGGCATGGATCGGGTAGCTCGGATTGGGCACCAGGACGACGTCGCCGGGCGCCGTGATGGCCTGCGCCACATTGGCGAAGCCCTCCTTGGAGCCGAGGGTCGCCACCACCTGGGTGTCGGGGTTGAGCTTCACCGAGAAGCGCCGGCCGTAATAGGCGGCCTGCGCCCGGCGCAGCCCGGCGATGCCCTTTGAGGCCGAGTAGCGGTCGGTGCGGAACTTGCCCGCCGTCTCCTTGAGCTTCTCGACCACATGGGCCGGTGCCGGCAGGTCGGGATTACCCATGCCGAGATCGATGATGTCGGCGCCGGCGTTGCGGGCCGCGGCCTTGGCGCGATTCACCTGCTCGAAGACGTAGGGCGGGAGTCGGCGGATCCGGTGAAATTCTTCCATGATGTCAAAAGCTCCGCTGCGAGATCGGTCCCTGACCGGCTCGTGCGGGGCGTTTTAACACGACGATGGCCGGATCAGTAAAGATTGGCGCCGGGTTCGGATCGGGGGGTCCGGTCGGCGCGCTTGGCGCTGCGCGCTCGGGTCAGCGCTCCTGCGTCTGGGCGGCGGACCCGGCGCGCTTGGCGGCGGTGGCGCGGGCCGCGTCGAGGTCGGCCTGAACCTTCTTGCGCTCGGCTTCGCTCATCGGGGTGGCCTCGGTGCGGGCACGCGGGAAGTCGTTGACGGCCGGATAGTCCGGCTGGACGGCCGGCCGCTCGGGCGCCGCCGGCGACAGTCCGCCGACCTGCTGGGGCATCTCCGACAGCACGGAGGAGCATGCCGACAACGCGGCCGCGGCGCCGAGCAACAGCACCACCACCGACCACCGATCGCGCCGACGCCCGGGGATGGTTCTAGACATCGCGCCTGGTGACCAACATCTTTACGCGTGGACGAATTGAAAAGCTGGGCTGACGGTTGCGGTACCGGCATAATATGTCCAAACCAAGGAGCGCCACCCGATGGACACCGCGCAGGACACCCCTGTGACGCCCGATTCCGCAGCCCCGCACGACCTCGCCCCGCCGCTGCCCCGGCACGAGGAGAGCGGCGCGCCGCAGCACGAGGAAAACGGCGGGGCCACCATGCCGGCCGACGACGGCCTGCCGACGCTGACCTACACCCCGCCGGAAGCCGACACCTGCCAACCGGCCGTCGAGGGCGCGCCCATGGCCGAGCCGGCCCCTGCCCCGCATCTCGACGGCAACGGGTTCGGCGGCGAGGCGATGGCGGCGCCCGCTCCGGCGGTCGAGCCGGCGCCGGCGCCCGTGCAGGCGGCCGTGCAGGCGGCCGCTCCGACGCCACCGCCACCCGTGGTCGAATCGAGGCCCGAAACGCCGAAGCCTGAGACGCCGAAGGCCGAGACGCCGAAGCAGGAGGCCAAGCCGGCCCCGAAGGTCGAAAAACCCGCCAAGCCGGCCAAGCCCGCCGCCGACGCGCGGCAGGAGCCGCCGCATGTCGACATCGAAAAGCTCGCCACCAATGTGGCGCGCATGATGGAACAGGGCGGCCGGGCGATCGCGGCGTTCATGAAGCCGCGCGAGGAGGGCAAGATCCACGACGAGCCGCCGCAGCAGGTGGTCGACATCGTGACGACCTTCGGCAAGGTGATGGAGTACTGGATGCGCGACGCCACGCGCACCATCGAGCTGCAGACCAGCATCGGCCACGCCTATCTGGACCTGTGGGCCAACACGATGCGGCGGATGGCCGGCGAGACCCATCCGCCGATCGCCACGCCCGACCCGCGCGACCGCCGCTTCTCCGACCCCGAATGGTCGAGCAACACCTATTTCGACTTCCTCAAGCAGGCCTATCTGGTCACCAGCCGGCTGGCCAACCACATGGTCGAGGATGCCGAGGGGCTCGATCCGGTGACGCGGCGCAAGGCCGACTTCTACATGAAGCAGATGATCAACGCGATCGCGCCGTCCAATTTCGTCTTCACCAATCCCGAGCTCCTGCGCCTGACGCTCAAGTCCAATGCCGACAACCTGGTGCGCGGCATGACCATGCTGGCCGAGGACATCGAGGCCGGCCACGGCGAGCTGAAGATCCGCCAGTCGGACAACTCGCAGTTCGAGGTCGGCCGCAATCTCGCGGTGACGCCCGGCAAGGTGGTCTACCAGAACGAGCTGATGCAGCTCATCCAGTACACGCCGACCACGCCGAGCGTGCTGAAGACGCCGCTGCTGATGGTGCCGCCCTGGATCAACAAGTACTACATCCTCGACCTCAACGCCGAGAAATCGTTCATCAAGTTCTGCGTCGACAACGGCGTGACGGTGTTCATCATCAGTTGGGTGAACCCGGACGAGCACCTCGGCGCCAAGACCTTCGCCGACTACATGCGCCAGGGTCCGCTCGAGGCGCTCGACATCGTGCTGAAGATCACGGGCGAGCCCTCCACCCACACGCTCGGCTATTGCGTCGGCGGCACCATGCTGTCGGTGACGATGGCGTATCTGTCGGCGACCAGCACGGCCGAGCGGATCCGGTCGGCCACCATGTTCACGGCCCAGGTCGACTTCGAGAAGGGCGGCGACCTCAAGCTGTTCACCTCCGACGAGGGACAGATCGAGGCGATCGAGCGGCGGATGGCGGAGATCGGCTATCTCGAGGGCGAGAAGATGGCCATGATCTTCAACTTCATGCGTTCCAACGACCTGGTCTGGCCCTACATCATCTCGAACTATCTCAAGGGCGAGCAGCCGTTCCCGTTCGATCTCCTGTACTGGAACTCCGACTCGACCCGGATGCCGGCCGCCAACCACTCCTACTACCTGCGCAACTGCTACCTCGAGAACAATCTCAGCCAGGGCAAGATGGAGATCGACGGGATCTTCCTCGACCTGAAGAAGATCCAGGTGCCGATCTACACGGTGGCGACCCGCGAGGACCACATCGCCCCGGCCGAGTCGGTCTATATCGGCGCCTCCATGTTCGGCGGCCCGGTCGAGTTCGTGTGCGCCGGGTCCGGCCACATCGCCGGCATCATCAACCCGCCGGCGGGCAAGAAGTACCAGTACTGGACCGGAGCGCGGCCGGAGGGCGAGAACGTCGAGGCCTGGATCAAGCGGTCGACCGAGCATCCCGGCTCGTGGTGGCCGAACTGGCTGGACTGGATCCGGCATTTCGATCCGACCGAGGTGCCGGCCCGGGTACCGGGCACGGCCGACTTCCCGGCCATCGAGGACGCGCCGGGGAGCTACGTGAAGGTGCGGTCCTGACCCGCACGGCCGGCTCCTCCGTGCCGGCCGGCTCTCGCAGGGGCTGAACAGGCCCCCCGCCCTGTGCTGCGCCGCGTCAGAATTGCGCAGCGCAGACTTGCGCCGCGTCAATGTCGGCCGCCGTTTCGGGCCGAGACTTATGCAATCGACGGTTCTGCTCTCCGGCTCCCGCCCACCCGGCGAGGTCGGACAAGAAGCCTCCGATAACCAGGAGTCCCGTCATGAATGCCTCCGACATCATGGCCACCAACGTCATCACGGTGACGCCCGAGTCCACCGTGCAGGACGTGGCCGAGCTGCTGCTGAAGCACCGCATCAGCGCCGTCCCGGTGGTCGACCCCGCCGGCCGTCTGATCGGCATCGTCAGCGAGGGCGATCTCCTGCGACGCGCCGAAGCGGGCACCGGGCACGAGCGCTCGTGGTGGCTCAAGCTGCTGATGGGCCGCGAGGTGCTCGCAGCCGAATACGTCAAGGAGCATGCCCGCAAGGTCGCCGACGTGATGACCCGCGACCTCATCACGGCGAGCCCCGACACGCCGGTCGCCGAGATCGCGACCCTTTTGGAGCGCAACCGCATCAAGCGGGTGCCGATCGTCCAGGCCGGCAAGCTCGTCGGCATCGTCAGCCGCGCCAACCTGCTGCATGCGCTGGCGACGCAGCGCCGGCAGGCCCCGTCGAGCCCGGTCGCCGACGCCGACCTGCGCAAGCGGATCATGGACAGCCTCGAGTCCGAACCGTGGCTCGCCACCAGCCTGATCAACGTCACGGTGACGGACGGCATCGTCGACACCTGGGGCATCGTCGACACGGCGGCCGAGCGGCAGGCCCTGCGGGTGGCCATCGAGGCGACGCCCGGCGTCAAGGCCGTGAACGACAATCTGGTGATTCGCCCGGTAGTCGCCGGCGTGTGAGTCCGGCCGGCGGCGGGCGGACGGCGCCGGACGGCCAAGCCGCTCCCCCGCCCGCCCGTGCGGTGCGGTGCGGCAATCGAGCCGGTGAACCGCTCCGCTGCTCCGCGGCACCAACCCGCGTGAGCCGTCGGGCCGGCGAGGCCTTTCGGCCGCCGGCGTAGATCTCTATAATCCCCGCCGATCGCAGAATCCGACGGGTGATCCGATGTCCAAGCTGGTCGCCGTGCTCGCTTCGACCCTCCTGGCCGCGCTGCTGGCTGCCATGCCGGCCGGTCCGGCCGACGCCGCCAAGAGCCGCGAGTGGAAGAACTGCGAGAACAACGACCCGGACATCAGCCTCATCGGTTGCAGCGAGGTGCTCGCCAAGGGCAGCCGCGAGACCGTCAAGAACCGCTCGATCGCCCACTACAATCGCGGCAACGCCCATTTCAACAAGCGCGACTGGGATGCCGCCATCCTCGACTACGACGAGGCGATAAGGCTCGACCCGCGCTACACCTCGGCCTACAACAACCGCGGCAATGCGTGGCGCAACAAGCGCGAATACGACCGCGCGCTGCGCGATTACGACGAGACGATCTGGCTCGATCCCAAGCACGCGCTCGCCTACAACAACCGCGGCAATGTCTACGATGACAAGGGCGAGTACGATCGCGCCATCCGCGACTACGACGAAGCGATCCGCCTCAATCCGCGCTACGCGGCCGCCTACAACAATCGCGGCGTCACCTGGCGCAACAAGCGCGACTACGACCGCGCCATCCGCGATTACGACGAGGCGATCCGGATCGATCCGAACTATGCGCTCGCCTACAACAACCGCGGGCTCGTCTACCGGACCAAGGGCGAGTACGATCGCGCCATCCGCGACTACGACGAGGCCATCCGGATCTCGCCGCGCTATGCGCAGGCCTACAACAACCGCGGCTATGCGCTCGACGACAAGGGCGAGTACGACCGCGCCATCCGCGACTACGACGAGGCGATCCGGCTCGATCCGGACTACACGGTCGCCTATCACAATCGCGGCTACACCTACGCCAACAAGGGCGACTATGGCCGCGCCATCCTCGATTACGACGAGGCGATCCGACGCGATCCTCGCTACGTGATCGCCTACAACAATCGTGGCGTCGCGCACCGCAACCGCAACGAGGACGACCTCGCGCTGCGCGACTACGACGAGGCGATCCGGCTCAATCCGAAATACGCCCTGCCCCACAACAACCGGGGCATCATCCTGCGCAACCGCGGCGACTTCGACGGCGCCATCCGGGCCTATGACGAGGCCGTCCGCATCGATCCGAGCTATGTCGCGGCCTTCAACAATCGCGGCTATGCCTATTCCGGCAAGAGCGCCTGGGCGCAGGCGATCCGCGACTACGGCGAGGCGATCCGCCTCGACCCGCGCTACACCCGCGCGATGGTCAACCGCGGCAACGCCTATCTGCAGACCGGCGAGGCCGATGCGGCGATCCGCGACTTCAGCGAGGTGATCCGCCTCGCGCCGACATCGACAGCCTCCTATGCGGGGCGCGGAACGGCCTATGAGAAGCTCGGCGACTACGCCCGGGCGAAGGCCGATTACGACGCCGTCATCGCCCGCGCCTCGTCGGCCAGCGCCGAGGATTTGAAGACGGCACGCGAGCGCAGCGCGGCACTCGCCTCCGGCGCACCGGCCTCGGCGAGCCCCCCGCCGGCGCCGCCCAGCCAGGTCGCCGTCGCACCGCCGCCGCGGCCACAGCCGGCCCCCGCGCCCGCTCCTGTGGCCCCGGTCGAGCTCGGCTCGCGGGTGGCGCTGGTGATCGGCAACGGCGCCTATGTCAACGCGACGACGCTGCCCAATCCGGCCAACGACGCCCGCGACGTCGCCGCGGCGCTGCGCGACCTCGGCTTCAAGGTGATCGAGGGCTACGACCTCGACAACATGACGATCCGCCGCAAGATCGCCGATTTCGGCGTCGCCATCGGAGGCGCCAAGGTGGCGCTGCTGTTCTACGCCGGCCACGGGCTGCAGGTCGCCGGCAAGAACTACATCGTGCCGATCGACGCCAAGCTCGAGCGGCCCTCCTCGCTCGGCGTCGAGACCATCGAGGTCGGCACCATCCTGGCCGACATGGAATCGGAGCGCCGCACCAATCTGGTGTTCCTCGACGCCTGCCGCGACAACCCGTTGTCGCGCAGCCTCGCCCAGTCCTTCGGGGCGTCGCGCTCCAGCATGGTCAGCCGCGGCCTCGCCCAGATCGACGCCGGCATCGGCACGCTGATCGCCTATGCGACCAGCCCCGACAAGGTCGCGCTCGACGGCACCGGTCGCAACAGCCCGTTCACGGCGGCGCTCTTACGCCACATCAAGACGCCGTCGCTCGAGGTCGGCTCCATGCTCAAGCGCGTGCGCGCCGACGTGGTGCGCACCACCAACGAGCAGCAGGTGCCGTGGGACCACTCCTCGCTGATCGGCGAATTCTACTTCAAGCCGGGCGGGTGAAAATGGGCACTCGTGAGACCGACCGGAACGGAACCGACAAGCTCCCCGACCGCGACGACGCGTTTGCGGAGGCGAAGCCCGCCGGATCGATTTCCGATGTGTTCGGGCTCCTGAAAAGGAAAGGCGGCCCGGTTCTGACGACTGAGGAGATCAACGGCATCGCGGCGAAGGGGTGGGCCGGCGAGCTCTGAGGACGGCCACGTCGGTGGCCACATGGTTCGAGATGCGCTCCAGCCGAGCGCTGCTCACCACGAGGGCAGATTCGGCGCAGTGCTCTCCTCACGGGAACAGCGCGACCTGCTCCAGGCCCATGGCCTCGGGGAAGCCGAGCATCAGGTTCATGTTCTGCACGGCTTGGCCCGAGGCGCCCTTGACCAGGTTGTCGAGCGCAGCCCCGATGATGGCGCGGCCCGGCACGCGGTCCTTGGCGACCCCGATGAAGGTCATGTTGGAGCCGCGCACATGGCGCGTCTGCGGCATCTCGCCGAACGGCAGCACATGGACGAAGGGCTCGTCCGCATAGGCGTCGACCAGGATGGCGTAGAGCTCCTCCGGCCCCCGCCCCTCGGTGCCGCGCACATAGATGGTCGAGAGGATGCCGCGGTTCATCGGCACCAGGTGCGGCGTGAAGGTGGGGACGACCTCGCGCCCCGCCGCCTTGGAAAACTCCTGGTCGAGCTCGGCCATGTGCCGGTGATGCCCCACCCCGTAGGCGTGGAAGCCTTCCGACACCTCAGAGAACAGCATCGCCTCCTTGGCAGCCCGGCCGGCGCCGGTCATGCCCGACTTGGCGTCGATGACGATCTCGTCGAGATCGATCGCCTTGGCGCGGATCAGCGGCAGCAGCGGCAGTTGCCCGCAGGTGGTGTAGCAGCCCGGATTGGCCACCAGCCGCGCGCCCTTGATCGCCTCCCGATAGACCTCGACCAGGCCGTAGACGGCCTCGCGCTGCAGCGCCTCGGCCCGGTGGGCATGGCCGTACCAGCGCGCATAGGCGTCGGAATCGAACAGCCGGAAGTCGGCCGAGAGGTCGACCACTTTTATGGCCGGCGCCTTGGTCAGCAGGTTTTCGATCACGATCTGGGTGGTGCCGTGCGGCAGCGCGCAGAAGACCAGGTCGACGCCGGTGCTCGGCCAGTCGAGATCGTCGATCGAGACGAGCCGCGGCAGCGCATAGGGCGAGAACTGCGGAAACACGTCCCGCATCGCCTGCCCGGCCCGCCGGTCGGCGGTCAGCAGCCCGACGTCGACGCGCGGATGGCGCAGCAGCAGCCGCAGCAGCTCCGAGCCGGTGTAGCCCGAGGCGCCGAGAATGCCGATAGTCGCCCTGTCCGCCATGACGTGTCCTTCCCGATCGAAGATCGCGGCGCACACATAACCCCTGAACGGCCCGGACGAAAGTCCGGCCGCCGCCGAGCCGGAATGCAGACTGCGGGCGGGCGGGTTCGCGGGCCTTTGGCCCGCGCCCCGGAATGACCAGAAAAGCTCAGAGCGTCGGGCTCCAGGCGACCGGCACCAGCCGATAGCCGGTGCCGTCCTTCTCGACATAGCCGGCCGCCGGGAACGGGAAGTGGAAGCCCTGCACCTGCAGCTTCTCGGCCGAGGCCATGTCGAACATCCGCCGGCGGGTCTTCTCGGCCTGGTCGCCGTCCATGTCGAACATGGCGTGCCAGCCGGGATTGCGCACGAACAGGGCCGGATGGTTGGTGACGTCCGACTGCAGCAGCACCTTGGCATTGCCGGAGGCGAGGATGAACGAGGTGTGGCCCGGCGTATGGCCCGGCGTGGCGATCGGGGTGATGCCGGCCACCACCTCCTTGTCGTGGGCGTAGGGCGTGACCTTGTTGCCGAGCGCGCCGAACACCCGGCGGGCGTTCTTGAAGTTGCCCTCGATCGGGCCGCCGGCGGCCTTGCTCATGTTGCCGTCGTCCGACCAGAAGGCCCATTCGGCCTGCGGCACCAGGATCTCGGCGTTGGGGAAGGCCTTCTTGCCGTCGGCCGTCAAGAGGCCGTTGATGTGGTCGCCATGGAAATGGGAGATCAGCACGGCATCGACCGTCGCAGGATCGATGCCGCCGGCCTTGAGGTTGGTCTGGAACTGGCCGACCGCGCCCTTCGACTGCTCGAAGGCCGCCGCACCGTTGCCGGTGTCGATCGCCACCAGCTTGCCGCCCGTGTTCACCACCACCGGGTTGAACACGATGGTCATCTTGCCGGGCTCCATGTAGGCGGCCCTGAGCGCGGCGTCGATCTCGTCCTTCTTGGCGTTGGCGACGAAATTGTCGGGCATCGGGAACGTGCGGGCTCCGTCGGTCGCCACCGTCACCTCGAGGCTGCCGATCTTGTAGCGGTAGACACCGGGAGCCTGGCCGCTGGCCGGCGGTGCGGCCGCGCCGGCCGGTCCGCCGCCGAGCGACACACCGCCGCCGGCCGCGCCGATCGCGGCTGCGGCCAGCACGGTGCGGCGGGACATCTCGGTCATCCTCTCGTCCATGGTCATGCCTCTGCTCTCAGGGGATTGTTTTGGGGAAATGGCCGGGTCGTTCAGGAACGGGGTCGGGCTGGATAGTGACGGCCACGCCGCTCAGGCGTGGGCGAGACACCTCGGTGGGCACCCATACGACGGCGCCGCGACGGCTGCACGTCACCTCCGGTCACGCTCCGGTGAACCATTTCAGCCCGAGCGTGCCGGGGACCAGCAGGACGGCCGCCCAGACGAAGGCCGAGGAGAAGTTCGCCACCTGGAAATGCCACCAGGGCATCAGGAAGATGCCGGCGACCAACGGCACCGAGGCCCGCAACGGCCCGAAGAAGCGGCCGATGAAGATCGCCGCCACGCCGAATTTCTTGACGAAGGCCTCGCCCTTGGGCAGCAGGTCGGGATGGCGCGACAGGGGCCAGACATGGGCGACCTTGTCCTTGAAGGTGACGCCGAGCCAATAGGACAGCCAGTCGCCGAGCGCGGCCCCGATGGCGGCCGCGATCCAGATCGGCCAGAACTCGAGGCCGCCGAGACCGATCAGCGCGCCGATGCCGATCAGCGCCGCCCAGGCCGGCACGAGCAGCGAGAGGAAAGCGAGCGATTCGGCAAAGGCCAGCGCCCCCACGACCGGGGCGCCCCAGACCTGGTTGTCGCGCACGAACTCGATCAGCGCCTGCGTGTACTGTTCGATCATGTCCGGAAACAGATGGGAACCGAGCATGGACGGGGACAGGTCCGGCGCGGCGCCGCGGGGCGCGGCAGCGTGACGCGCCGCCCACCCCGCGCCCGCTCGGGCCCGGTCGGCGGCGCCTCACCGATGGTTTTGATGATTTCACGCCCGGCCCGGCTTGTCACGCGGCGGCGTAGCCCAGCTACGACACGGCCCGATTGCATTGGAACCGAGCCTCCCGCGGCTATCGAGCCACATCTTCGCCCCCCTGCATGGCATAGTGCGGCCACCGATTCGAACGCATCCTGAACAGACAGTCCGACCGACACTCCGATGGCCAAATCCGTGTCCAAGAAAGACCCTGCCGACCTTTTCGCCGGAACTCCTCCGGCCGCCGGAGCCGCTCCGGCCGTCCGCCGCCCGACCGAGCCGGTCAAGGTGGACGTTCGCCGGAACGCCGCCGAGGGCACCTACACGGCGCAGGACATCGAGGTCCTCGAAGGCCTCGAGCCGGTGCGCCGCCGCCCCGGCATGTATATCGGCGGCACCGACGAGCGCGCGCTCCACCACCTGTTCGCCGAGGTGATCGACAACTGCATGGACGAGGCGCTGGCCGGCCACGCGACCTTCATCGAGGTGTCGTTCGAGCCCGACGGCTGGCTGATGGTGAGCGACAACGGCCGCGGCATCCCGGTCGACCCGCATCCGAAGTTCCCGAAGAAGTCGGCGCTCGAAGTGATCATGTGCATGCTGCATGCGGGCGGCAAGTTCGACTCCAAGGTCTACGAGACCTCGGGCGGCCTGCACGGCGTCGGCATCTCGGTCGTCAACGCGCTGTCCGAGCGGCTGGAGGTCGAGGTCGCCCGCCAGGGCCAGCTCTACCGCCAGGTTTTTTCCCGCGGCAAGCCGGTGAGCGGGCTGGAGGCGCTCGGCAAGGTCAACAACCGCCGCGGCACGCGAATCCGCTTCAAGCCCGACGCGACGATTTTTCCAAAGCCGCGGTTCAACCCGCAGCGCCTGTTCAAGATGGCGCGCGCCAAAGCCTATCTGTTCGCCGGCGTGGAAATCCGCTGGCGCTGCGACGCCAGCCTCCTGGCCGGCATCGAGGGCGTGCCGACCGAGGAGACGTTCCACTTCGCCGGCGGCCTGAAGGACTACCTCGCCAACGCGGTCGAGGGCCAGACGCTGGTGCATCCGGATCTTTTTACCGGCCAGTCCGGCAAGCCGGGCCAGAACGGCGCGGTCGAATGGGCGATCGCCTGGACGGCCGACGGCGACGGCTTCCTCACGTCCTACTGCAACACCATCCCGACGCCCGAGGGCGGCACCCACGAGTCCGGCCTGCGCACCGCCCTGTTGCGCGCGCTGAAGGACCATGCCGAGCGGGTCGGCCAGGGCAAGCGGGCCACCGGCACGACCAGCGACGACGTGATGAACGGCGCCGCCGCGATGCTGTCGGTGTTCGTGCGCGAGCCCGAGTTCCAGGGCCAGACCAAGGACCGGCTGGCGACGGCCGAGGCACAGCGCATCGTCGAGAGCGCCGTCAAGGACCAGTTCGACCATTGGCTGGCCGGCAATCCCAACCAGGCCAACAAGCTGCTCGACTGGGTGGTGGAGCGCGCCGAGGAACGGCTGCGCCGCCGCCAGGAGAAGGAGACGGCGCGCAAGACCGCGGTGAAGAAGCTGCGGCTGCCCGGCAAGCTCGCCGACTGCACCCTGACGGCGACCGAGGGCTCGGAGCTCTTCATCGTCGAGGGCGACTCGGCCGGCGGCTCGGCCAAGCAGGCGCGCGACCGCGCCCGCCAGGCGATCCTGCCGTTGCGCGGAAAGATCCTCAACGTGGCGAGCGCCACCAAGGACAAGCTCGCCCAGAACCAGCAACTCGCCGACCTGGTGCAGGCGCTCGGCTGCGGCACCGGGCCGAGCTATCGCGACGAGGACCTGCGCTACGAGAAGGTGATCGTGATGACGGACGCCGACGTCGACGGCGCCCATATCGCCTCGCTCTTGATCACCTTCTTCTACCGGCAGATGCCGAAGCTGATCGAGGACGGCCACCTCTATCTCGCGGTGCCGCCGCTCTACCGCCTGTCGCACGGCGCCAAGACGTTTTACGCGCGCGACGACAAGCACAAGGACGAGATTCTCGCGAAAGAATTCCGCTCCAACGCCAAGGTCGAGATCGGCCGCTTCAAGGGCCTGGGCGAGATGATGCCGGCGCAGCTCAAGGAGACCACCATGGACCGCAAGAGCCGCACGCTCCTGCGGGTGATGCTGTTGACCGACGATCGCGCCGAGACGGCGAGCGCCGTGGAGCGCCTGATGGGCACCAAGGCCGAGACCCGCTTCGCCTTCATCCAGGAACGCGCCGAGTTCGCCTCGGACGAGATGCTGGACGTGTAGAGGCGCGGGCCGTAAATCGCGATCCCATCGGGTGGGCAAAGGCGCACGGCGCCGTGCCCACGTTCTCCTTCCGTGAGACGACCGCGTCCTCGAAAAAACCGCGTGGGCACGGCGCGCCGGCGGGCGCGCCTTTGCCCACCCTACGCTTGCTCCGCTCAACCGATCCTCCAGGCTCTCGCCGTCATGGCCGGGCCGGTGCGACGCGCCGTGACCCGGCCATCCATCGTTTCGCAAGGCTTGTCTTTCGAAGAGGACGGACGCGCGGGTCGAGCCCCATAGGCGCAAGCTTAACAAGAATGGCGCTGCCCCCGGTCTTGGTCGTTCCGGGGCGCGGCCGGCAGGCCGCGAGCCCGGAACCCATAACCCCGGTCTGCGTGTATGGATTCCGGGCTCGCCGCTGCGCGGCGCCCCGGAATGACGGAGAGTTGGTGGCTCGGCAGGACCTTATCTTAGCGCCCATGGGGTCGAGCCCGCGCGTGACGCCGCGGATGGAACGATCGTTCACGACAAAACCCCTCACTGTCCCGCGACGCCCTTCGCGCCCGGGGTGTGCCCATGACCCGTGTCCTCGCCTTTCCGAGGAAAGGCCGAGGGAGGCGGAGCGCCGGGAGGCGCTACACCTGACATCATCTGCGCTCGAGAGCGCAGCGCGCATCGAAGCGTCGATGCGCACGCCTCCCGGCGCTCCGCCGCGGCGATTTTTGGCTTTCGGGCCGCGCTTGGGATCCGGCCCGACCGGGGTGACGGACCTCTCCAGCGATGCTCCTCGCGCCCGGGTCGTCTTGCCCGGAGGGCGGAGCCCCAAAAGCCCCCGGGAGTCCGGCGGACGAGGCCGGACCCGCAGGCGCCGCATCCGCCGGCCGGATTTCCCGGGAGTTCCGGCGGCCGGTTTTTGGGCAGGCGCCACCATGAGGCGGCGCCCTGCCCTGCACCGGCTCGCTCCGCCGCCCGACGTCACCGGTCGACGTCCCTCGACGAGCGAGACGGACGAATCTTACGGCCGCTCGCGAGACCGGGGATTACTTTTTTCACGACCCGACGACCCGTAGCCGCCTGCCCTGCAGGCGGGACACGACGGCTCGCCACACGGCCACGGCCCAGGATCGTCGCCCGCGCAGGCCGCCGTGCCCGTGGCGACCGGTCACGCCCTCGCCCGTCCCTCGACGCGCGCGCGCCACTGGCGAATGGCGGTCGGGCACCCCACATCTAGATGACGACCCCTGCGTTCATCCTCGAACCGAGGCGAGCCACCGCGCCCCTGGCATCGCAAGGTGGGATGACGAGCCGGTCGGCTTCACGGTCGAGTATCAGGTCGCGGTCACGGACAGGCCTCGTCACGCGGTGCCGCCAGCGGGCGCTGAAGCGGATGGTCTCGATGCCGGTCTCTCTCGACGCCGAACAAGTTTGCGCCGACCACGGACCTATTCTCGAACGCCTGGGGGCCGCCGTCGTGCGACGGTGGAGCGCGCTTCCGACCGGAATCCAGCGCGACCTGTTCGCGCACGCGACGTCTCTGGCGGATCACCAAGAGACGGCCGAGCTCAAGGGGCAGGTCGCCCGCTTCCTGCACAGATCGCAGGGTTGACGTCCGTCCGAACGATACGGCGCCCGGGTGCGTTGTCCCCCCGGCAAAGCCAGGAGAGCACCATGACCATGGAACCGACGGCCGAAGACTCGGCCCGACATATCCTCGATATCTTCCAGGCGCACACGCTGCGGATCGGCCAGATCCTCTCGCGAGGATCGGCCCGCATCCAGTTCCTGGCGGAGGGCGACTGGCATATCCATGATTTTGTCAACGGCCTGCAGTATGCGAGCCGACATCACTGGATCGCGTTGCCGTCGCCGACCGTGCTCAAGCTCACCGAGGACGGATTCTTCGCCTATCGGGCGCCCGAGACGACGTTGTCGCCGTCCCCGGGACTGGGCGCCTAGGAACGGCCGCTCGTCTGCGGCGTCGCTCCCGGCTCAGCGCGTGCGGGTGACCTCGCTGCAGCTCACGGCGACGGGCTCCGCGTAGCAGAACGAGATCTTGCCGGGGCCGACGAGCTGGCCGGTCAAATAGCCGCTGGCGTCGGTGCTGACGATGGTGCGATTGCCGCGGCCGGTGAGCGCGCCGATGAACGACGCATTTTTCTTCTCGCCATTACCCGAGAGGGTCGCCACGGCCCAGAACCGGCGACCCTCCTGGCCTCGGACCTCGATCACCAGATCCTTCTCCAGCAGCACCGGCTCGGCGGAGGTGCCGCTGCCGGCGACGATGGCGTGAGCCTTCCCGACCCATTTGCCTTTCAGGTCCGGCACGCGATCCGCCGCGAGCGCCAGCGCCGGATAGAGAGCAAGCACCGCGATGGCGGAACCGAACGTCGTTGCGAAACGCCGAGCTTTTTGCATGTGTCCACCTGTTGAAACAGATCTGATGTCTAATCGTCCGACGCTCGGCACGCGGGGCACGCGGGCCCGAGAGGTGAAATGCCGGTGGGGCGGCACGCCCTTGTCGTCTCCGGCCTCCGGCTCGACCAGGCTCACTGCAGCACACCGCGCCGGGCGAGCCGCCACGTGTAGGTGCAGATGGCCAGGATCAGGCCGTAGCCGATCACCGCGCCGACCAGGCCGGAGCCGCCCAGCGCCTCGGCCCAGCCCTTGGAGTAGGTCTGCCAGGCGATCAGTCCGACGCTCAGGACGATGCCGGTCAGAAAGATCGGTAGCGCCGCCTTGCGCAGCATGAACAGGGCGAGCGCGCCGGCGAGATTCAGCGCCGCGACCAGCACGGTCGAGGCGTAGTCGACGATCGTCAGCCGGTCGAAATAAGCCTGCTGGACCGGTTCGACCGGCACCACGCCCGACCTGATCAGATAGAACGACAGCAGCGTCCACCCGACCGAGAACAGGAACCAGAGGAAGATCACCCAGATCCAGACGGTTCGCCGGGGACCGACAGTCGGCTCGTCGCTCATGACGCGTTTCCTTGCGTGGCTCGACGCGCGCGGCCGAGGCTGGCGCGACCGTGATGCCGGCGGCGAGACCCGATGATCAACGTCTCGACCGTGACGCCCGGACGATTAGCGCCGGCGACGGGAGGGCTCTGTGACGGATCGCACACGGCCACGGGCAGCGCGGCGCCGCGCGGGCTTCGTGGCTGGCGCGTCGGCTCCCACAGGACCGCGCGACTCGACCGACCGCGCGCAAAAATGCACGCGGTCGGTGTGCGACTGTCGACCGCCCGTCACCTGGCCCCCATCGCGGACACCGGATTTTCCACTATCTGAGACTACAACCAAAACTACGCACTAACGCGATGTCGCTCCCGCGGCTTGCGAGGCCACAGGCGGGCCGGCATAGTTCCTCGTGTCTAGATCGCGGCCGCGTATCGCCGCGATCCGCCCAGGGGGAGTGCGTCAGCATGGCAGATCAGAAACTCGGAAATCCCGCCGTCGTCGGGCTGGCCGGCTTCGGCCTCACCACGATGGTGCTGCAGTTCCACAATGTCGGATGGATGGGCATCGGCCCGGTGGTGTGGCTCGGCCTCATCTTCGGCGGCTTCGCCCAGATGGTCGCCGGCCTGCAGGAGATGAAGACCGGCAACAATTTCGGCTACTGCGCCTTCACGGCCTATGGCTGCTTCTGGATCGCGCTGGCGCTGCTCCTGATCGGCAACCACTACAATCTCTACGTCTCCAGCAAGAGCGACATCGGCTGGTTCCTGATCGCCTGGACGCTGTTCACGGCGATCCTGTGGGTCGGGGCGATGCGCATCTCGAGCGCGCTGGCGCTGACCTTCACGCTGCTGCTCGGCGGCTTCATCCTGCTCGACCTCGCCCATTTCGGCTTCCCGGAGCTCACCGTCGTGGCCGGCTACGAGCTGATGGCCTGCGCCGCCATGGCCTGGTACATCATGGCGCATCTGATCTTCGCCGACGTGTTCGGCCGCGACGTCCTGCCTGTCGGCAAGCCGTGGCTGCGCGCCCCCGCCGCGCCGGTTTCGGCCCTGAAAGTCGCCGGCGCCAAGGCCTGAGCGTCGCGTCGTCGCCGACCCGCGAAGAATCGGAGAACCATCATGCGTGCAAAGACCCTGATCGTGGCCGCGACCGTGGCGGCGCTGGCCGGCGCGGCCGGCCTTTCGCCCGGCCGCATCGCTTCGGCCGCCGCCGACGACGTCGCCTCGCCCGAGGAGGTCGTCTCGAAAGTGTGGGCGGCCTCGCGCTTTCTCAACGAGAAGGGCGCGTCGGGTATCGCCTCGTTCAACAGCAAGGACGGGCCGTGGGTGTGGAAGGACTCCTACGTGTTCGTCTACGACTGCCGGCTCGACCGGATGGTGGCGCACCCGCTGCGCCCGGACCTCGTCGGCCGGCCCGTGATGCAGATCACCGACAACAACGGCAAGCTGATCTTCAAGGATCTGTGCAAGGCGGGCGGCGGGAAGCGCGGCGGCTGGGTCGAGTATCTGTGGACCAAGCCGGGCGCCGGCAGCGTGTCGCGAAAGATCTCCTACGCGCTCGGCGCCGACATCGCGTTTTCCACCGGCATCCAGGTGGCGGCCGGCGTCTACGACGACAAGGCCTCGGCCGCCGATCTCGCCAAGCTCACCGACAAGATGGCGGATCCGGCGAAATACCCGGCGCATTGAGGGGGCGGGGCGAGCTCGCGACTCGTCATTCCCGGGCTCGACCCGCGATCCCTCGCACTCACGCGTCGTGTGACACGGACAACTCGTAAATGATCAGGGACTCGATGACGATCGAGTGCTCGTGTGCGAGGTGCGCCTGAAACCCGGCCTTCTTGATCAGCGCACCGAACAGATCGAGGTCCGAATCCGACGAAACCATGACGAACAGTCGTCCGTCCGGCTTCAGCCGGTCCCGCGCCTGGGCGAAAAGATCGGCGACGTCGCGATACTTCGGACCGGCATGCCAACCGCGATCCGCCAGGTCACTCGGTTCGCCGGCATGCTTCGGCGGGCTCGACAGGATCACGTCGAAGAGCGGCCGAGCTGCAATTGCCGAAAGAAGGTCGGAGCAGAGGCCGCCGACCCGGCCACCGAGGCCGTTCGCCACCGCATTCTCGCCGGCCGACAGGGCCGCGTTGGGATTGATGTCGGCCGCGACGACATACTCGGCGCCGGCGCGTGCGGCCGCGAGCGCGAGAATGCCCGACCCGGTCCCGACATCGAGAACGCGTTTGCCGGTCAGGTCCATCCGATCGATGAAGCCGGCGAAGCACTCGCTGCTCAGGAAGTAACGAGGATGAAACACGGTCGGCCGCACCGTGAGACGGAAGCCCGCGGCCTTCGCGATCCGCGCACTCTTCCGGGACAGGATGAGATGGTACGAAAAGAAATGGATGAAACGCCGAAGGAACCGACGAAAGGGGCCATGTGGAGTGCCGCGACGATCCAGGGCGCTCGCGGTGTCGCCGACATATGAGTCCATCCGGGTTTTCCTGTATGTGCTTCATTCGACGGTGTCGTCGAAACAGCGTCGCCGACCGGTCACAGGTCGGCCTGTCTGTCGCCGGCCGATTCCGGGTCGGCATATGCTCGGTACGGTCGCTCGAGCAGAGCGACCATGTGGTGCCAGAGCGAGCGACGGCGAGCAGACTTGGTCCGGGACTCCGCCTGCGCACTCGGATCCGTCATTAGGCCGCGCAGCTTGATCATCTCCCAGGCCGCCGGGCTCCAGTCCCGCCAGGCTCGTTGTGCCTGCTCGACCAGCACGCCGCTCACCACCTCCGGCACGGCGTCGAACACCTGCGGCAGGCGGCCGGACAACCCGTCATCCCGCAAGATATTCCATTTCGAGAGGCCGCCCATCACGGGCGATCCGAGCGCGTAGACGACGCGCCCGACCCAGGCTTCGCGAATGCAGTAGGAGCACATCGCACATGGCTCCACGTTCGTATAAAGCGAGCACTCTCGCAACTGCCGGCGTCCGATCGCCTTTTGGGCCCGTGCGAGGGCGATGACCTCGGCGTGTCGGGACACGTCACCGTCCCGGATCGTGCGGTTGATCGCTTCCGAAACGATGTGTCCATCCCGGGCAACGACGGCCCCGAACGGGTACTCGCCTTTGCTGACCGCAATCCGGGAAAGCTCGACGCAACGCGCCATCATGGTCTCGTCTTCGCCGTCGCGTGACGTCACCATGCCGTCAGTGCCCCGTTGTCACGAGCGTTCGAAGAATACTCGATCGCTCTCGCGGTGACTCCGAGGCCGCGCGCCCGTGACATGCAGACGGGTGCGGCGCGCCCCGAGCCCAGTCGAGACAACGTGTTCAAGCGGAAAGAGTTCCGCGCCGGCTCGGCAAAACCGCCCAACGGCGATCGACCAGGCTGCGCGCATCGGCTCGCGTCGTTCACAACGGCGACGTGAGCTACATCCGAGAGCTCCACCGGCTGCGCGCACCCCCACATTTCGCTCGCGCTCCACGCGGGGTACGGCCGCGCGATCGACCTCGGCCCGCAGCCCGGATGCGCGAAGCGCATCCGGGACCTTTTCGACACGGCAGGGCACGTTGATCGAGGGCACTGTCAGCGTAATTCCCGGGACGCGGTCACGGCGGGCCGTCGACGAAGGGGTTTTCGATGCGCAGCGTGCCGATGGTCCGGCCGTGCTGCATGTCCTCGCTGAACAGCGTGTCGCAGCCCGCTTCGAGGGCGGCCGCGACGATCAGCGCGTCGTAGAACGAGAGGCGATGCTGTTCGGCGAGCGCCCGGGCGGCGGCTTGCAGGTCGAGCGTGAGCGGCAGCGGCGGCCCGGCCAACACCAGCGCATCATCGATCGCATCGGCGATCTCGCGCCAGTCCTGGCCGAGCTTGCGGCGCGCGACGGCGGTGAACTCGTTGAGCACCTGCACGCTGATCTTGCCGCCGTCCGCCAGAACTGCGCGCGCCCGATCGGCCTTCGCGCCGCGTTCCTGGGCATAGACGAGAATGTTGGTGTCGAAGAAGGCGCTCACCGCTCGTTGGCCTCGTCGCGATCGAACCGATAGCCCTCGGGCAGCGTCCAGTTGCGCGCCGCCATCCGGTCGAGCGCCCGGCGACGCCGTTGGTCCTGCGTCTCGACCTCGATGACGCCGTCCTTGGCGGCGACCACGTTCAACTCGTCGCCTTCCTTGAGCCCGAGCTGGTCGACCAGCGCCTTGGGCAGCCGGACGGCGAGGCTGTTGCCCCATCTGGACACCTGCATCGCAGCCTCCGTGATATCCGTCGAGAATTGTATATTTTGGGCTGGATATCATCGAGATTCAAGTCTGTGGCCTGGATGGGTGAGCAGCGTCTCGCGAAAAATCTCCTGCGCGCTCGGCGCCGACATCGCGTTTGCGACCGGCATCCAGGTGGCGGCCAGCGTCTACGACGACAAAGCGTCGGCGACGACAAAGCGTCGGCGGCCGAGCTCGCCTAGCTCACCGACAAGATGGCGGACCCGGCCAAGTACCCGGCGCACTAGTGGGCACGCCTTAGGAGTGGCCGCCGCCCGGCCATCGTGGTCGCCGCGTCGGCCCCCACCAGAACCGTCGCTGCGCTACGGGAAAGCCTTCCCGACCGACTCGAGAGCCGACCGGACGATGCTCTTCGCCTTGCGGCTGGCGAGCTCCGACGCATAGCGGTGCGCCGCCCAGCGCAGCGCGCCGCCCAGGAACATGCCATCGGTCAGCGGAAGAAGATCGAGATCGATCATCCGCCCGACGACGGTCGAGGTGCGTGTATCGATCAGCTTCTCGATGGCATCGCGCCGAGCGCCGAGCGGTTTCGGCAGGTCGCCGTCCTTGATGTCGATCGGCCGCGTCATCGCGTCCGTCAGCGGGATGATGGGCAGACCATCCTTGTCTTCCGGACCGTTGACGGCCTCGGCGTACTGCTTCTTATTGTAATCCTTCTCCTCGCTTCGCAGGACCGAGTGCGTGGCGCGGACGACATCCCGGACATGCCACGCGTCGCGCCGTTCCCACGCGGCCGACGCGTGGTATTCGGCGAACAGCGGATTGGTGTCCGGCAGGGCGAAGCTCCACCGCAGAAACGCCTGCGCGTTACGGCGCCCGAGCAGATAATCGTGCCGCCGAAACGACTCGTGCAGAAAGCCGCCGAAACCGTCGAGCACCCCGCTCGCGATCGGGTATTTCTCCGCGTCGCGGTTGCCCGCGGACGGACGGATCGGCGAGATCATGAAGCGCGAGAAGATCTTGTCGTCCGCCGCCTTGGCCAGCTCGTCCGGCTTGAAGCGGGCCTGCGCGATCAGCGTGGACAGAAGCCGAGGACCGACATGGATCAGGCTGTCGTTGTCGTCCTTCTCGGGCAGGTGGACGAAATTCGGGAACGGCGCGACCAGAACCACCGCACGCAGCGCGGATTTGCCGTCCTGGTCATTGCGGCCCTGGTTCGCCAGATGGCGGCGGGCGATCTCCAGCGGCTCGTTGTTGATGGTGCCGCCGTCGACCGCCACGAACGGATAGGAGGCCTCTTCAAGGACGGCCGCATCCGGGCCGATGGTCTTGAAGCATCGGCTGGCGGGATCGTCGAAGCCGACGAGCTGCGCGTACCGGTAGTCCGTCGGCGCGCGATCGATGCGGCGCGGTGCGAGGCCGAACGGGAAGGCGCCTGTCGCCAACGCCGCGGTCTTGAACAGTGACCACTCGGGAGTCGAGGTGTCGCGGATATCGAGCGCGTGGACGCCGTCCGCAGGCCGACCGGGCATCCCGATCGAGAAGTCGAGATAGTCGCCGTGGTTCAGCGTTCCATAGAGATCTTTCCGCCCGGAGCCGAAGACCGGGAAGGAATAGGGCACGCCCCGCATGTTGGTGGCGGTCAGCATCACGCGCAGCGAGCGGTCGGCCCCGCAACCGATCCAGTCGCGCTGCCGCGGCGCGCCCTGAAGGTCGAAAGCGTCCTGGACGATCCTGAGAAGCACGTCGCTGCAGAGCAGCGAGCGGACATGCGCCGTCGGATCGTCCAGGTCGGTGGTCTCGAGCAGCCTCTCGATCGAGATGTCGGTCACCCAACTGGAATACAGCCGGTTCGCCGGCTTCGGCGGCGGCGCAGCCGCGGGCTGGGCCGCGACGAGGTCGTGGAAGGCATGCAAGGCGGCGATCGCCGCCGTCATGCCGCCGGCCGACGAGCCCGCCATCACCGGGATGCGCACGTCGTGGGTGGGGCCGGTCC
This sequence comes from Rhodoplanes sp., assembly GCF_013377085.1. Lineage (GTDB taxonomy): Bacteria > Pseudomonadota > Alphaproteobacteria > Rhizobiales > Xanthobacteraceae > Rhodoplanes. Next base: position 56,102 of record NZ_JACAAX010000017.1, read on the forward strand.
AATCCGGCGACGACCTGGCGGCGTAATACGCGTCGAGCGCCTCGACGAAGAAGTCCATGACGCCGGCCGTATAAGCGCCGGCCGAGATCGCGCCCGCCATCACGAGGCCGATCTGAAACTCGGGTTTGGTAGGCATCGCTATCTCCGACCCACTTCTTCCGACGCCGGGCGACAGCCGGCGCCCCGGACGATATCCGCCGCGGCCGGGCCGCGGCGGCGCGGTTCTAGCTCGGCTTGGTCACGGTCTCTTTGGCCGGTGGCGTCGGCGAGGCGCCGGCCCACTTCTCCATCTTTCCGAGAACGCCCCACCCGGTCAGCGCGAGGAAGATCGGCAAGGCGACGCCGCCGACCGACGACAGACCGCCGAGGCCGCCGAGACCGACGAGCTTGAGGATCTCCGGATTCTGCGCCAGCGCCGCCAGCAGCGTGCCGATGATGCCGAACGCGCTCTTGCGGCCGTCGAGCAGCTTCCCGATCGTCTGACCGAGAGCCCCGTTGACCGGGCCGAGCTTGCCGATCACGTCGCCGAGTGGCTTGTCGATACCGCCCGGCGCCAGCATGTTCAGGATCTCGATGATCCTCTTCAACTGGTCCTCCGGCTGCGGGGCCGCGGCGGTTCCGGGCGTCGGCGCCGACCGGTTCCGGAACGCCTGGAGAAGCTCCGTCACCTGCCGAAGCAACTGGGTCAGATCGTTCTGCGGCAGCGTCACGGGCGGCGACGTCACGGGAGGGACCGGCCGGTTGAGGAACAGATCCTCCAGGCGGGCCAGCCGATCCGCGATCTCCGCCAGGGAGGAGTCGCGTCTCGGCCCCTCGGTCGACGGCTCACGCGGCGCCGCGCCGACGAATTCCCAGTCGACCAGCCCTTTTCCGTCGAGGCCGATCATGCGCGCGGCGGCCGGGGTGAGATCGATGGCGGCCCGGTTGGTCACCGGATCGTTTTCGGCACGCGGGCGGGCCCCCGTTTCCCAATAGCGGTCTTCCGGCCCGCGCGCGCTCGGGTACCACGGCCCCACGTCGACGATGTCGCACAAGATCGACTTGCCGCCCTTGAAGATCCGGACCTTCGGGCGCGGGCTCGCGAAGCGCGACGGCAACGCGACGCCGGGCCGGCTCGGCCAGCCGCCCTGCACGTCCCTGTAGGCGACGTTCTGCTCGTCGCCTGCGCCGCCGAATTCCGTCGCGGTGATGTTCAGGAAGCGGTTCGCGGGCGCGCTCGCGACTCTGGGGACGTCCGCTCGGATCGCCTCCATGGCGGTGCGGACACGGGCGATCACGTCCGCCTTGACCACCTTGCGGCCCGGGCAAGCATGGTTGTCGCGCGTGCATTCGACGTGGAAGGTCAGGTCGTCCGGATTGAAGCCGAACTTGAGATTGAGCGCCGCGATCAAGAAGACGGCGTTGTCACGGACAAGCGCGCCGTCGCCGGTGTTGAAGTCCTCGGTGTCGTAGTCCCCGACCATCTCGATGCCGAAATGGGTGCGGTTGAAGCAACGCGAATGGACGCCGGACAGCAGCGGATTGGAGAACCAGTTGATGAAGTTGCGCGACACGAACCAGTGCGGGCCGGAATGCCAGCCCTTCTCGTCCTCGTAGTAGGATTGCAGGTTGCGGATCCGGGCGTCGTGGGCCGGGCCGCTCTCGGCCCATTGCGCGAGCGTCGGCGCCGCGGTGTTGTGGAGCGTGATGCCGCGCGGCTGCCAGTCGATCCATTTGAGCGAGTTGATGCGCTCGAGCGTCTCCGCTCGGGTGCGCGCGACGCCTTCGAAATCCTTCCACACGGTTGTCCTCCGATCGTCTGCAGGTGGACGTCCACGGGCGGCCCCTCGACCGCGGGCATGCGAAAGCCATGCATGTCGGCGTCACCGCCGTTGCCCTCGGATAAGATCGAGCGTGCCGTATGCGTCAAAAGGTCGTCAGTCGGCCGAGATAGCCGGCGTTAAATAGCCGCAAAGCTCAAACGCCGATGCCAATACCTTCACCCGCCCTCCATCGGAACGCGCAATGACAGTCGTGGTGTGGATCGGAATGTTCGGACGTGGAAACGCACCCCCTTCTCGGGCCGCACCGTCGGAGCGTCTGTTCAGACGCCCGAAGTCGCGACCGTCAGAAACTGGTTGTCACGTCGTAAATTTCGTCGGTGTACGTAAATTTCGTCGGTGTAAACGAGTGTGGCTTCGTGTTCGCCGTCCTGCCGCGAATTCAGGCGGCAGCGCTCGATGTTTCTGCCGCCCATTATACACGGCCGACGAGAAACCTTCAACTCACGATGGGAAACAAAGCCGGATGCAAGCCGGGCCGAAGGCGCCTCGGTTTCTCGTGAGATCCCGGATAACGGCTGCGCCGGCGTCGGACGGCCGTGCGCGACGCGCGTCAAATTACCGTGACAGGATGTGACGCGGGCGAAGCCGGCACCGGCACATCGCGAGCGGTTGCGCCCCCGCTCGCACCGGTCCCGGATCACCGAGCCGATCAGCCGCGAACCCCACGCACACTCAATGGATGCGTCTCGGGGGTGGCCCACCCCGCCGCGGCCACGACTGCATCTCCGTGCCGGCGCCCTTGGCGACGGCGCGGCTCGCCTCCGCCTGCCCGACGCGCTGCCGCCTCACGCCTTGGGCGCGTCGAAGGCCGTCACGGCCGGCAGCGGCCCGGTGAACCTCTCGATCTCGACCAGGGCCGTATGGGCCGCGCAGGCCTGCCCGAGCTTCGAGCTCGGCACGTCCTGGGTGAGCTGGTTGGCCGAGCCGTACTTGTCGAGCGTGCCGAGCTTGCCCGGCTCCATCGGATCGTACCAGGAGCCCTCGCAGAACCGCACCACGCCCGGCAGCAGGTCGTCGACCACCCGGGCGCCGGCGAGCGACTGGCCGCGCGCGTTGAACACCCGCACGACGTCGCCGTCCTTGATGCCGCGCCTCTCGGCGTCGGCCCGCGCGATCTCGATCGGCTCGCGGCCCTGCACCGTGGAGATCTTGCGGATGTCCGAATTGTCCATCTGCGAGTGCAGACGATATTTCGGATGCGGGCTGATCATGTGCAGCGGCCATTTGGCCGTGGCGGCGGTGGTGCCGAGCCACTCCTTCGGGGCGATCCACACGGCGTGGCCGGGCAGGCCCTCGTAGCCCATCTTCTCGATCGCGGTGGAGAAGATCTCGATCTTGCCGGACGGCGTGCCGAGCGGCTCGACCGCCGGGTCGTCGCGGAACGCGCCGTGGCGCACCCACGACTTCGCCTTGTCGGAAACCGGGAACTCGACCGCGTCGCCGCTCTTCCAGAACGTGTCGAAGTCGGGCATGTCGACGCCCTTCTTCTTGGCGTCGACGACGGCCGCCGTGTAGTAGCTGCGGATCAGCTCCATATCGTCCTTGCGGCCGAACTCGGCCCCGTAGCCGAGCTTTTCGGCGAGCGCCGCGGAGATCTCGTAGTCGTTGCGGGCCTCGCCGACCGGCTCGATCACCTTGTGCATCGGCACGATGTACTGCCGCGAGTACTCGCCGCCCCACTCGATGTCGTTACGCTCGAACGGCGTCGTCGCCGGCAGCACGATGTCGGCGAAGCGGGCCGTCGTCGTCCAGAACGGCTCCTGGATGACGATCACCTCGGGCTTGCGCCACGCCGCGATCAGCTTGTTGCGGTCCTGGTGATGGCTCAACGGATTGCCGCCGCCCCACAGGATCATGCGGATGTCCGGATAGGTCAGCTTGCGGCCGTTGAAGTCGAGCTCCTGACCGGGATTGAGCAGCATGTCGGCGAGCCGCGCGCAGGGAATGCGCGGCGGCATCTTCTCGGGCGGCTTGCCGGCCGTCAGCGCCGTCAGCCCGCCGGCGGTGGCCTGCGGCGCGCACGAGCTCGAGTAATGATAGCCGAAGCTGATGCCGCCGCCCGGCAGGCCGATCTGGCCCAGCATGGCGGCGAGCGTCACCAGCGCCCAGTAGGTCTGCTCGCCGTTCTCGGTGCGCTGGATCGACCAGCCGGCGACGATGAAGGTGCGCTTCTTGGCCATCTGGCGGGCGAGGTCGCGGATGGTGTCCGGTTCGATGCCGGCGATCTTGGCCGCCCAGGCGGCGTCCTTCGGCTGGCCGTCGCTGGCACCGGTGAGATAGGGCACGAACTTGTCGAAGCCGACCGTGTAGTCCTTCAGGAATTTTTCGTCGTGCAGCTTCTCGCTGTAGACCGTGTGGGCGAGCGCCAGCGCGATCGCCGTGTCGGAGCCCGGCCGCGGCGCCACCCATTGGGCGTTCAGATACGACGCCGTCTCGGTCTTCTTCGGGTCGATCACGACGGTCGGGGTGCCCTTCTTCTTGAACGCCTCGAAGGCCTGGAAGCCCTGGTGGTCCGGCGGGGAGTAGCCGATGTTGAGCGTCACCATCGGGTCGGCGCCCCACACCACCAGCATCTCGGCGGCCTGCACCATGCCGGGCCAGGCCGATTGCGGGGCGTAGACCTCCATGTTGCCGAGCACGCGCGGCAGGATCGCCTGGGCGGCGCCGGTCGAGTAGTCGCCGAGCGGAGCCGAGTAGCCGCCGTGCAGGTTCATCAGCGCGGCCAGCGCGGCGCGCGGGTTCTGCATGCGGCCGGAGCTCTTCCAGCCGAGATCGCCGACGAAGAAGCTGGCCGGCCCGAACTCGGCCTTCACGCGCTTGAGCTCGCGGGCGACGAGGTCGAGCGCCTGGTCCCAGGAGACGCGCACGAACGCCCCGGTGCCGCGCTCGGCGGTGTCACTCTTGTGGCCCTTCTCCAAAAAGCCCTTGCGCACCATCGGATACTGCACACGGCTCGGCGAGTAGACGAGCGAGGGCGTCGCCTCGATCATCGGCAGCACCGGGTGGGGATCCTTCTCGAACGGCAGCGCCTTGACGAAGCGACCGTTCTCGACCACGGCCCGCATCACGCCCCAATGGGTGGCGGTGAGCACCCCGGGCGCGCTCGCGGCGACGGCACGACCGGCGAAGGGCGCGGACCCGACTGCGACGCCGAGCCCGATGGCTGCGGTGCCTTCCATGAAGGTGCGGCGAGAGACGCCACGGCGACGTGCGGTTTCGAGATGGATTGTCATGACGATCTCCTGGCGCCGGGCATCGCCCATCGGCGACCGGCAGCGCATGCGGATAGAGCGGACCCATCGGTCCAGATTCCAGCACACGCCTCGCCGACGAGCGTGTACATACCGCTGAATACCTATTGAATTCACAAGTGCTTAGGCGTTTATCTCATGGTCAGCGCATAAGAAAATCTTTTGGCGCAGCGGTTCCCTCTGATGCCTTCCTCCGCGACACGGGCTTCGATCCTGCTCGGCCTGGTTGCCGGCCTGGCGCTGGCTGCGGCCGCGGCCGGCATCGCCTGGTTCGGCGCCGTCCACACCGGCACGACGGCGTTCTGCGTGTCCTGCCATTCCATGCAGACTCCGTATGCGGAGTATCGGAAGTCGGCGCATTTCTCCAACAAGTCGGGCGTGCGGGTCGGCTGCGCCGACTGTCACGTGCCACGCGCGCCGCTGGCCTTCGTCGCCGCCAAGCTCGCTGCCACCAAGGATCTTTGGGGCGAGCTGACCGGCGTGCTCGACACGCCGCAAAAATTCGCGGCCGCCAAGCTGGCGATGGCGCAGCGCGTCTGGGACGCCATGGCGGCGTCGGATTCGCGCGAATGCCGCGCCTGCCACGCCTACGACGCGATGACGGTCGACGCCCAGCGCAAGGACGCCAAGGCCCAGCATCCGCGGGCGATCAGCAAGGGCGAGACCTGCATCGCCTGCCACAAGGGGCTGGTGCACGCCTATCCGGACATGGGGCCGATCACCGAGCGCGCCAAGGCGGCGCTGGACCGGATGGTCGGCAGCATCCCGGCCGGCAGCACGGTGGTGCGCACGCTGGAGATCAAGCCGGTGTTCACGGCCGCCGACGGCGAGACGACGGCGGCCCGGGTCCTGCCCGGGGCGCCGCTGGCGCTCGTCGGCATCGAGGGCCCGATGGCGCGGGTGCGGATCGCCGGCTGGCGGCAGGAGGGGGCCGAGCGGGTGATCTACGCGGCCGTCGGCAAGCGGATCCTGGTGGCCTCGCTGGTGCCCGCCATGCTGGATCGCCTCGACACCACGGGCGAGGCGGTGACGCTTCCCGACACCGGGCAGACCTGGAGCCCGGCCTCGCTCGAGGCCTGGCTGCCGGTCGCCGACATCACGGCCGACTCAGACGCGCTGTGGGCCTACGCGTCGACTCTCTATGCGGTGAACTGCGCCATGTGCCACGCCGCCCCGCATGTCGACGAGTTCAGCGCCAACGAATGGCTCGGCCAGTTCCGCTCGATGGTCGAGCAGGCCAATCTCGGCCGCGAGGACCGCGCCCTGGTGCAGACCTGGCTGCAGCTCCACGGCCGCGACGCCGAGGGCGCGGCCGCGAGCGCCGCCGCGCACTGAGCGGCCGGCCGCCGGGACGCCACAGTGGGGTGCGACGGAGCGCGAGCCATCCGCCGCCTCGCCGTTCCGTACGGGAGCCCCCGCATGCCCCCCGATCCCGATGCCGATTCCGTGCCCGCCGATCCCGTCACCCTCCGGCCGGCGACGCCCGCCGACGCGGCGGCGCTCGACGCGCTGCTGGCCGAGAGCTACCCGACGCTGCTGGCCGGCCACTACGACGCCGAGACGCTCGCCCGCGCGCTGCCGCCGATGACGCGCGCCAATCCGGGCCTGCTCGCGGCCGGCACGTACTACGTGGCGGCGACGGCGGGCCGCATCGTCGCCTGCGGCGGCTGGACGGCCGAGCAGCCCGGCACCGGCACGGTGGCGGCCGGCGAGGCGCACATCCGTCACTTCGCCGCCCTGCCGGCCTTCACGGGCCGCGGCATCGGCACGGCGGTGCTGGCCCGCTGCATCGCCGAGACGACGGCGCGCGACCTGACCACCCTCACCTGCTTCTCGACCCTCAACGCGGTGCCGTTCTACGCCCGCTCCGGCTTCGTCGCGCTCGGCCCGCTCGCCGTGACGCTGGCGCCGGGCGTGGTCTTCCCGGCGGTCCTGATGCGGCGGACCGGCTGAGCCGCGCCGGAGCGCTCAAATTACGGTAAATTACGAAACTACGGAAATTACGGTGACAGGAAATTACGAAATTACGGTGACAGTGCACTAAACTGACGGGCGAATGGATTTTCGCGTTGCGGCGTGACAGCCCCCTGAATTGAAGCACGCCCGTCGACCCTCCAGCACGCAAAGCAGATCGCGCTGGAACGAACCGAGTTAAGTGCACTGTCACCGTAATTCCCCGAGTTAAGTGCACTGTCACCGTAATTCGCGTAATTCGAGTTAAGTGCACTGTCACCGTAATTCGTGAAAATTTCAGATTATTGCCTCTCAACGGCTGCTTTAGAGATACGATCAGCATCTGCATCCGAAATTTCGATCTCTCTCTCAGTGATTTGGCTAAGGGCAGCATCCCGTTCTTTCCGCTCGCGATAGGAAATCAACTGATTTGCTAATTCTGCGGTTAAGACAATGAGATAGGGCGCAGGGCGGAAATGCGCATTCTGCGTTTGTAGCAAAATCGCGGTTAAGAGTGCAATTCCATAAGCTATCGCTGTTATCCCTTCGCGATAAACATTATAGGTTTCGAACATAAATCTGCGCATCACATCCCTGCGTTCGAGAATTAGTTTTTTACGCGGGCCGCTGCTCGGGAGGTACGCGGGTGCTGTAAAGTAATATCTTATGTTGGCCTGGAAGGCCACCAGCCACAGTACAGCATTCAAGTGATGCATCATAAAAAGTGCACAAAACACCACAACGTCATCCACAAAATAGGCGGCTGCAATGAATATAATTATGTTTGTAACGATTACGAACGGTATAATCCATCTTGCTCGAACATTAGCCCAATTCGTCGGGATTTTGTTCGTCGAAAAGCATTGCTCTGCTTGTGGGATCCATTTTTCTCCATCTTTGTTTATCAGGACAAATACACTTAATATTAGAATACTTAATGATAGCGCGCCAGAATTATTAACCAAAAATTCTACAAGCTTTTGAAGATCAACAAAATCACGCCACGACTGAAAATAGTAAGAAAAGTTCAATTTATATTTAAGTAAAATAAGTAGATACCCCGCTGCAATGGCGGTTTTCCAAAAAGTAAGCATAAAAAGGCTTATATCCTTTAAAGTTCTCATTCGTTTTTTCAAATAGAGCATGGAAATAAAGCCCATAGTTGTTCATACAGGCGAACTTTCTTAGGTGCTCCACTCAATCCTGACAGGATCGCTGGCAACGGCGATCCTGAAAATTAGATTATTGCAACTTAATGGCGAAGGCAAGAATCGTCTCTAAAAAAGAGAGAAGCCGTTGCCGTGCGGCTTCGAGGCCTCTTCGAAAGCCGATTGCGTACTCGCCTTCCGAGTGTTTCCAAGCGGTTGCTGAAATCTGTTTGGAGATTCGTATGTGGACCCCAATCGCCCGCGAGCACTTAGAGTCTGTCCGGAGACATTTGGCGGGATTACAGAGCTTTCGGAGCATGAGACGGGGATTGTAGAGTCGAAGAAGGGCGCGGTGGCTCGAGCCATTCGGCAACGCTCCGTCTCCCTTCCCCGCTCATCAAACCGGACGTGCGGATTTCCCGCATCCGGCTTTCCGACAGATTTCACGGCAGGCTCACGGCGGTGGCGCGCGATCGAATGCGGGTGAGTCGGTACACGCCGAGCTCTCCGAAGACGGCCTTCATGGAGAAGCCGCGCGTGCCGCGTCCGTCGACCTTGTGCCGCTTGGCGAGGAAGCGTCTGACGCGGACGCAGACGTGGCGATCGACCGCCCGACGCCGGACGCCCGGCGACCGCTTGCGCGGCACTCTCGTTTCCTGTCGCATCACCAAACCGAAAAAGACGAAGCCCGCCAAAGGCGGGCCGACTGATTGTTCTCCAGGGCCGGGTGCCGGTCAAATCGAAGCAGATCGAGCAACCAGCCGCCTTCGCCGTGTCCAAGCCGTTCGTCGAACGTGACGCAAAATTTTGCCCGATTCCGGGCCGCCGGAGTATGTCCCTCGCCGAAGCCGCTGCCGAAGCGTTCGTCGTTCTCCTGTCCGCTTCGGGGCCCGTGAGGATCCCGTCCATGAATGGTGCCGAAAGTCTGGTTCGCACGCTGGTGGCGAGCGGCGTGGAGGTGTGTTTCGCCAATCCCGGCACGTCCGAGATGCACTTCGTCGCCGCGCTCGACACGGTGGCGGGGATGCGGGCCGTGCTGTGCCTGTTCGAGGGTGTCGCCACCGGCGCCGCCGACGGCTGGGCCCGGATGGCCGGAAAGCCCGCCGCGACGCTGCTGCATCTCGGGCCGGGATTCGCCAACGGCATCGCCAACCTGCACAACGCCCGCAAGGCGCGGGTGCCGATCGTCAACGTGATCGGCGACCACGCGACCACGCACCTGCGGTTCGACGCACCGCTGACCTCGGACGTCGCCGGACTGGCGCGGCCGGTGTCGCACTGGATCGAGTCGTGCCGCGACGCCCGCACCGTGGCGGCGGCGGCGGCGCGCGCCGTGCAGGCGGCCGCGGCGGCGCCCGGCCAGATCGCCAGCCTGATCCTGCCGGCCGACACCGCCTGGTCTCCCGCCGAAGGCGCCGCGCCGCGGTTGCCGGCGCACGGTCCGGCGCCGGTGTCGGCCGATGCGGTCGGCCGCGCCGTGAAGGCGCTGCGGGCCGGCAAGACGGCGCTGCTGTTGCGCGGCGACGTGCTGCGCGGCGCCGGACTCGCGGCGGCCGGCCGGATCGCGGCGGCGACCGGGGCGCGGCTCGTCTGCGACACGTTCGCGCCGCGCATCGAGCGCGGTGCCGGCCGCGTCGTGGTCGAGCGCCTGACGTATCGACCCGGGCCGGCGGTCGAGATGCTGAGCGGAACCGCAACGCTGATCCTGGTCGGCGCCCAGACGCCGATCGCATTCTTCGGTTATCCGGACCAGCCGAGCGAGCTGGTGCCGGAAGGCTGCACGCCGCTCGTCCTGGCGCATCCGCACGAGGACGGCGTCGCGGCGCTCGAAGCCGTCGCCGACGCCCTCGGCGCCACCACGCCGCCGGCGCCGGCCCCGCGCAGAACGCCGGAGCGACCGCCGGCCGGCGCGCTCGATCCCGGCTCGCTGATGCGCATCGTCGGCCGCCACCTGCCCGACCACGGGATCGTCAGCGACGAGAGCATCACGGGCGGCTTCCTGCACTACACGGTGCTCGATACCGCGGCGCCGCACGACTATCTCAACCTCGCCGGCGGCGCCATCGGCGACGGCCTGCCGGTCGCGACCGGCGCGGCGCTCGCCTGCCCGGACCGCAAGACCGTGGTGCTGCAGGCCGACGGCAGCGCGATGTACACGCTGCAGGCCCTGTGGACCCAGGCGCGCGAAAAGCTCGACGTGGTGACGATCATCTATGCCAACCGCGCCTACAAGGTGCTGATGGACGAGCTGCACCTCGTCGGCGCCGTCGAGCGCGGCCAGGCGCGGGCGTTGTTCGATCTCGGCGACCCGACCCTCGACTGGGTGCGGCTCGCCGAGGGCATGGGGGTCGAGGCGGTGCGGGTCGACGACACCCGCGGCTTCGAGGACGCGTTTGCCGCCGCGGTCGCGGCACGCGGACCGCGGCTGATCGAAGCTGTGCTGTAGACGGCCGCGCGCGATCGTCCCGAAAGGGGTACGCCGAGCGGTCCGTCCCGGCCCCCTACTGCATCTTGATGTCCGCCGCCTTGGCCACGGCGCTCCAGCGGGCGATCTCGCTGTCGATCAGCTTCTGGGCCTCTGCCGGGGTGTTGCCGACCGGGTCCATGCCGAGCTCGGCGAGGCGCTTCTTGGTCTCCGGGAAATTACGGGAAATTACGGAAATTACGGTGACAGTGCACTAAACTGACGGGCGAATGGATTTTCGCGTTGCGGCGTGACAGCCCCCTGAATTGAAGCACGCCCGTCGACCCTCCAGCACGCAAAGCAGATCGCGCTGGAACGAACCGAGTTAAGTGCACTGTCACCGTAATCCCCGGCATTACCTACGCCGAGGCAGGGGTGCGAGTTTAGTGCACTGTCACCGTAATCCCGCCCTTGCCCCGGCATTACCTACGCCGAGGCAGGGGTGCTCGGCCGCGAGAATGGTCATCCCAAACGGTTCGCCGCGCTAAGCACCGCGTGCACCGATGCCGTAGCAACGTTGGTGTCGATGCCCACGCCGAAAGCCACGCGGCCGTCAGCAGTACGACATTGCACATAGGCGGCGGCGCGGCAATTACGGTGACAGTGCACTAAACTGGCAATTACGGTGACAGTGCACTAAACTGCAATTTCGGATTACGGTGACAGTGCACTCAATTTCGGAATCACGCGGATGGTGCACTCGATGTGTAGAGGCTGTAGGCGCGCGCAGACGCCCGCGCCCTTCCTCCTCCCGAACAAACCGCCCGCGTGGGCACGCCGCGCCGGCGGCGCGGTTTTACCTACCCTACGATCGTCGTCGGCGCAGCGCGGCCCCGCATTTCGCTCGCGCTCAATGCGGGCTACGGGCCACGCCCCGCCGCAGCCCTTTTCCCCTACCGCCTCCCCCTACTGCATCTTGATGTCCGCCGCCTTGGCGACCGCGCTCCAGCGGGCGATCTCGCTCTCGATCAGCTTCTGGGCCTCGGCCGGCGTGTTGCCGACCGGGTCCATGCCGAGCTCGGCGAGGCGCTTCTTGGTGTCCGGCAAAGCGAGCGCGGCGACGATGTCGCGGTTGAGGCGCTCGACCACGGCCGGCGGCGTGCCGGCCGGCGCCGCGAAGCCGACCCAGAACTTCATCACCATGCCGGGCAGCCCGGCCTCGGCGGCCGCCGGCACGTCCGGCAGCACCGGCGAGCGCTTCTCGGCCGCGACCATCAGGGGCCGGAGCTGGCCCGACTGGATCAGCGGCAGCGCGGTCGGCAGCGACGTCACCAGGACCTGCACCTGGCCGCCGACCAGATCCTGCAGCACGGCGCCGGCGCCGCGATACGGCACGTGGACCAGGTCGACGCCGGCCAGGCTCTTGAACAGCTCGCCGCCCATATGGGTGTTGGTGCCGGTGCCGCCCGAGCCGAAGAAGTATTTTCCGGGGTTGGCCTTCAGGAGCGCGATCAGCTCGGCCAAGGTCTTGGCCGGCAGGTTGGGGTTGACCACCATCACGTGCGGGTTCTCGACCGCGGTCGTCACCTGGACAAAACCCTTCACCGGATCGAACGGCAGGGTCGGGATCAGGCCGGCCGCGATCGTGTAGGACATTTCCAGCGTCAGCAGCGTCTGGCCGTCCGGCGCGGCGCGCGCCGCCGAGCTCCAGCCGACCACGCCGGCGCCGCCGGTGCGGTTCTCCACCACGGTCGGCACGCCGAGCCCGGGGCTCGCCGCCTGGGCGACGATGCGGGCGACCATGTCGGTCGAGCCGCCGGGCGCGAACGGCACCACGAAGGTGACGGGGCGGGACGGAAACGTCTGGGCGGTCGCGAGCGTGGCGGCACACAGCACGCCGGCCGCGACGAGAAGGCCGCGGAGCATGGGCTTCGACATGGGCACTCCCTGGGCAGATGGACGGCGCGCGGAGGGACGGGATCGGCGCGCGTGGCGGGTCGGCAATAAAACGCCAGCATGATCCCGGCACGCCCGCGTGCCAAGCTGGTCCGTGCCGGCCGGCAATGATTCGTCGGCCCTGCGCCGGCATCCATCGAAGCCCCGGCAGCGCCGGGAGGCTCCTCGCGCGGCCGACCGCCCGGAACACCATGGCGACAGCAACGTCCAAGACCCGCTATCCGCCGCCCAGCCCCGAGGTGCTGCGCGGCTACGGCCTGCAGGAGGCCGGCCGCATCGCCGAGGCCGAGCAGGTCTTCATGGCGCTGCTGCGCCGCGACCGGCGCGACTATTACGCGCTCCACCAGCTCGGCCTGATCTGCTGCGGCCGCAAGCAGTACGCCGAGGCCGTGCTGCTCCTGGCGACCGCGGTCGAGGTGCGGCCGCGCGCCGCGGAGGCGCTGTGCAATCTCGGCCTCGCCCTGCACGGGCTGACGCGCCACGAGGAGGCGGTGGCGGCCTGCGACGCGGCGCTCGCCATCGCCCCGAACCACGCCGCCGCCCACCACAATCGCGGCAACGCGCTGGCCGACCTCGACCGCCACGCGGAGGCCGCCGCCGCCCATGGCCGCGCCGTGGCGCTTCAGCCGGACGACGCCGAGAGCCTCTACGGCCTCGGCAATGCGCTGCGCGAGCTGCGCCGTCACGACGAGGCGCTCGCCGCCTATCGGCGCGCGCTGGAGCTGGCGCCCGGGCGCTCCGACGTGCGCTTCAACATCGCCCTGACGCAGCTTCTGACCGGAGCATTGCGCGAAGGCTTTGCCGGCTACGACCATCGCCTCGACAAGCCGGAGTTCGCCGAGCTGCGCGGCCGCTTTCCGACGCCGGCCTGGACCGGCGAAGCGCCGGTCGCCGGCCGCACCGTGCTGCTGCATCCCGAGCAGGGCATGGGCGACGTTATCCAGTGCATGCGTTATGGCCCGCTGCTGGCCGCCCAGGGCGCCCGGGTGATCGCCGCCGTCACGGCGCCGCTGCTGCCGCTCCTCGCCGGCATGCCCGACATCGAGGCCGTGGTGTGGGACCGCAGCGCGCCGCCTGCGCACGACCTCCATTGTCCGTATCTCAGCCTGCCGCGGGCTTTCGGCACGACGCTCGAGACCATTCCGGCCACTGTTCCCTATCTGGCTGCGCCGCCGGACCGCGTGAACGCCTGGGAGGGCCGACTCGCGGCACTGCCGCGGCCGCGCGTCGGTATCGCCTGGGCCGGCAATCCGGGCTTCGCCAACGACCGCCACCGCTCGATCCCGCTGTCGACCCTGGCCCCGCTGCTGGCCGCGGACGGCGTGCAATTCGTCAGCCTCCAGCGCGACCTGCGCCACGGTGACGAGACCGCGCTTCAACGACTTCCCAATCTGGTTCAGCTCGGCGAGGAGCTGCGCGACTTCGCCGACACGGCGGCCGTGATCGCGGCGCTGGATCTGGTGATCTCGGTCGATACCGCGGTCGCGCATCTGGCCGGCGCGCTCGGCAAGCCGGTGTGGATCCTGCTGCCCTATTCGCCCGACTGGCGCTGGATGCTCGACCGCGAGGACTCGCCCTGGTACCCGACCGCCCGGCTGTTCCGGCAGCCGCGGACCGGCGACTGGCGAAGCGTCGTCGCGCGGCTCGGCGAAGCGCTCCAGGCGTTCTCCGGCCGCTGACGCAATCGGGTCACGACGCCATCGCACCCTCTCCCGAAACCCGTTCACCGGAGCCGATCAAGCTTCGGTGTTCGGATGGCGGCGGCCCTCGCGAACGACGGTTCGAACCGGTAGCCTGCCGCCGCCATCGAAGCACTGCGCCGGTCGCCGGCGCCACCCGGCCGGCGACGATCGCCGGTACCCCCAAGCAGGAGACTCTCATGCCCCTCGATCGCCGGACCCTGATGCGCGGCAGCGCCGCCCTCGCCGCGGCCGCGCTGGCGCCCCGCGCCGCCTTCGCCCAGGCAGCCGCCGGTCCGTTCACGCTCGCGCCGCTGCCCTACGCGGCCAACGCGCTGGAGCCGCATATCGACGCCAAGACCATGGAGATCCACCACGACCGCCACCACCAGGCCTACGTCAACAACCTCAACGCCGCCGTGAAGGACCACGGCCAAGTCGCTGCCATGCCGCTGCAGGACATTCTCGCAAAGCTCGGCGAGGTACCGGAATCGGTGCGCACGGCGATCCGCAACAATGGCGGCGGCCACGCCAACCACACGATGTTCTGGCAGGTGATGGGTCCCGGTGGCGCGGGCTCGCCCGGGAGCGCGCCGGCAGGGGCGCTCGCCGAGGCGATCACCCGCGACCTCGGCGGCCTCGACAAGCTCAAGACCGACTTCAACGGCGCCGGCACCCGCGTGTTCGGCTCCGGCTGGGTGTTCGTCACGGTGACGCGCGACGGCAAGCTGGCGATCGAATCGAAGCCCAACCAGGACACGCCGCTGATGGAGGGCAAGCGCGTGCTGTTCGGCAACGACGTGTGGGAGCACGCCTATTACCTCACCTACCAGAACCGCCGGCCCGACTACCTGGCCGCCTGGTGGAACGTGGTGAGCTGGCCCAAGGTCGGCGAGCGCTACGCCGCCGCGACCGCCGGCACGCTGACGATCTGATTCTTCGGCTGCACGCGGCACGCCATCAGGCAGGCCGTCATGCGCGGGCTCGACCCGCGCATCCATCACGCTTCGAAAAGGCGTCTTGTTCGCAGTATGATGGATCGCCGGGTCAAGCCCGGCGATGACGTCGGAGGTGAGGCACGTGCCACTGCTCTACGCTCCGCACGCGGCGTGCTAACGTCTGCGGCGCGTCCGCCGCCAATGCGAATCAGCGAGGTTTCGATGTCGAGATTCTTGGCCGCCGCCCTGCTCGGCCTGCTGGTCCCGGCAGCCCTGCCCGGGACGGCCTCGGCCCAGACGGCCGTCGGCTGCGCGCCGTTCTGCGACTACCAGCACTATTACGGCGCCTACGACTACACCTATGCGCGTCCCGGCACCTATTGCTACCCGGTGTGCGCACCCGACGGCACCTGCGCGCCGGTGAAGAACTGCGTGCGGACGGCCCCCACGGTCGCGACCTCGGCGACCGCGACGTTCTACGACCCGAGCATCGCGACACCGGGCGCGGTCGTCGTCCGGCGGGCCGCGCGACCCCCGGTCGTGCGCGTGCGTCCGTACCGACCGCAGAACTGAGGCCGCTGCCGACGGCCGGCCTCGTCCCGAATCAAAAAGCGCCCCGCCGGCCGGCGAGGCGCTTCGATCGCGTGGCGTCTGGTCGGCGTCGCGGTCCCGGAGGCCGGAACCGCGGGTCGCCTCAGTTGTCGCGGTAGACCCGCTCGCGCCGCTCGTGCCGCTCCTGCGCTTCCAGCGACAGGGTGGCGATCGGTCGGGCCTCGAGCCGCTTGATGGAGATCGGCTCGCCGGTCTCCTCGCAGTAGCCGTAGGTCCCGTCCTCGATCCGCTGCAGCGCCGCATCGATCTTGGCGATCAGCTTGCGCTGGCGGTCGCGGGCCCGAAGCTCGATGGCACGCTCCGTCTCCGACGAGGCGCGGTCGGCGAGGTCTGGGTGATTCTGGTTCTCGTCTTGCAGGTGCTGAAGTGTTTCCTTCGCTTCCCGCAAGATGTCCTCCTTCCAAGCAAGCAGTTTGTTACGGAAATACTCGCGCTGCCGCTCGTTCATGAAGGGTTCTTTGTCCGTTGGCCGATATATCCTGTTGGTCTCCAGGCGCATGACACGCTCACTCCCACGCGGCCGTCCCGTTTCATTCCGCATCGACTTCTATGGTCGATTCATCGTTTGATGCGGACGCTATATACAAGCGTTGCGACATAACGACAACAACAGAATGGATTAATCCCGGCGCCTATCGATGATCAAAGTATACACAGATCCGGCCGAGCACTGGGCCATTTGGCGGTAGCATTGGAGGCTGTCGACAGCCCGACGAACGCAGGTGCGGGACGGGATCGAGCTACCGGTCCGGATCGCGCTGACGGTAGCCGAGTGCGAATCGCGCAGGTGACTGCGGCGTCGGCGCGGAGGTGCCCGATGGTGTCGCTCAGACGGTGCCGAGCGGCTTCATCTTGGCGAGCTCGACCTCGACCCGCAGCTCGATCTCGGCCAGCACGCCGTCGAGGCCGGGGTCGCCGGTCGTCTCCTTGAGGCCGGCCGCGATAGCGGCGAGCCGGCCGAGGATCGCCGGGTCGAGATCGCCGGCGAGCAGCGCCATCTTCATCTCGTCCAGAATATCGAGGGCGGAGCGGCCGCGGGTGACGGCCCGCTTCCGCCGCTCGGTCGGATCCTCCACCCCCTGCAGGGCGAGCAGCGCGTCGATGCCGGTGAGCGAGCGCGGCGCGGACGTGGCGGCGGGCTGTTGCGAGCTGGAGGCCTCGGGAAGCACGAAGGTGCCGGAGCTGGTGCGCCGCGCGCTCGGCCCGGGGCCGGCCGCAGCGGTTCCGTTCGGTCCGTAGATGCGCATGGCGAGGAATCCTTCGGGCGCCCTGTGCCGGAGTTGAGACCCGCGACGGTTAACAAGTCGTAAACACCCGGCAAAGTCTGCCGGGTAGCGCCCCCGGACGGCCCTTTCCTGCCCGAGCCGGCCGCCGCCCGGCGGAAATAATGCAGAAAAAGCAACTCCGTGCAGGGCTCGCCCGACTGGCACGGTCCTCGCAGTGGGGATCGCGTCACGCCGTCCTGGGAGTCCGAGATGCGGGCGATCTTCACTACCGCTCTTTCCGCGATCGCCGTCGCCGCGACCCTGTTCGCAGGGCTGCCGGCCGGAGCGACCACGTCGCGCATCAAGGATCTCGCCAATGTCGAGGGCGTGCGCCAGAACCAGCTCATCGGCTACGGCCTGGTGGTCGGCCTCAACGGCACCGGCGACACCATCAACAACTCGCCGTTCACCAAGCAATCGCTGCAGGCCATGCTCGAGCGCCTCGGCGTCAACATCCGCGGCCAGACGCTGCGCACCGGCAACGTCGCCGCCGTGATGGTGACGGCGAACCTGCCGCCCTTCTCGACCCAGGGCACCCGGATGGACGTCACCGTGTCGGCGCTCGGCGACGCCAAGAGCCTGCAGGGCGGCGTCCTGGTCATCACCCCGCTGCTCGCCGCCGACGGCAATGTCTATGCGGTGGCGCAGGGCTCGCTCGCCATCGGCGGCTTCATGGCCGAGGGCGAGGCCGCGAAGATCACCCGCGGCGTGCCGACCGTCGGCCGCATCGCCAACGGCGCCATCATCGAGCGCGAGATCGAGTTCGCGCTGAACCGGCTGACCCAGGTGCGGCTGGCGCTGCGCAATCCCGACTTCACCACGGCGAAGCGGATCGCCGCCGCCATCAACGATTTCCTCGGCGTGCCGGTGTCCGAGCCGCTCGATCCGGCGACCGTCCAGCTCAGCGTGCCGAAGGAGTACACCGGCAACGTGGTCGGCATGCTCACCGAGATCGAGCAACTCCAGATCGAGCCCGACCAGCTCGCCCGCATCATCGTCGACGAACGCTCGGGCATCATCGTGATGGGCCGCGACGTGCGCGTCTCCATGGTGGCGGTGGCGCAGGGCAATCTCACCGTCACCATCTCGGAGGCCCCGCAGGTCAGCCAGCCGGCGCCGTTTTCCCGCGGACGGACCAGGACGGTGCCGCGCAGCTCGGTCGGCGTCTCCGAGGACGGCCACAAGCTCGCCGTGGTGCGCGAAGGCGTGTCGCTGCAGCAACTCGTCGACGGCCTCAACGCGCTCGGCATCGGCCCGCGCGACCTGATCGCCATCCTGCAAGCCGTCAAGGCGGCGGGCGCCATCCAGGCCGACCTGGAGGTGATGTGATGAGCACCATCAGCACCATGCCGGGCCTGCCGGCCAGCGCCAGCATGGCGCTCGACGCCGCCCGCGGCACCACGCGGCCCAGCACCGGCACGCCGATCGGCAGCCATGCCTCCACCAAGACGGCCGCCGAGAAAGCCCGCGCGCAGGCGCAGGACTTCGAGGCGATGTTCCTCAACACCATGATGCAGAGCATGTTCACCGGCATCGGCAGCGAGGGCCCGATGGGCAACTCGCCGAGCACCGGCGTGTGGCGCTCCTTCATGATCGACGAGTACGCCAAGAGCTTCGCCAAGGCCGGCGGCGTCGGCCTCGCCAACCAGGTCTACGGCACGCTGCTCGGCCAGCAGGAAGCCCGCTCCGCCGCTCCCACCAAAACGAGCATCCAATGACACACGCCGCCCCGGTCCCCGCGTCCGAGTCCCCGGCCGAATCGCCGGCCCGCCCGATCGCTTCCGCCCAGGAGGCCCGCGACGTCATCCGCATGCTCGACCAGACCATCGCGGCGCTCGCCGAGGTGATCGAGGAGGAAGACCGGCTGGTGCGCGCCGGTCGTCTCTCCGAGGTGGTCCGCCTCGCGGCGACCAAGACCAGCCATGCCCGCGCCTATCTCACCGACAGCCAGCGGCTGCGCGACAGCCTGCCCCGCCTGCGCGGCGAGCTCGGCAGCGACCTCGGCAGCGTCAAGGCGCGCCATTCCGCCTTCCAGGACCGGCTGCAGCGCAACCTGACGGCGCTGGCGACGGCGCACGCGGTCTCGGAAGGGATCGTGCGCGGGGTCGCGGGCGAGATGAACCGCACCGCCGCGCCACAGACCTACGGCGCCTCCGGCCGCACCGCCGCGGCCGACCCCCGCCATACCCGCCCGCTCGCGGTGTGCCGCTCGCTGTGAGACGACGCCGGTCGCCGATACGACCGGCCACCAACACGGAAAACACTGCGGCAAGCAGGCCAGATGGCCGGTATGCGATGTCCTGCTTCAGGTTCCTGAAGCTGTTGGGTTGCGCCCAGGATATGGTGGCGTGGGCCAACAACCAGAAGCTTATCGGTGATGACTGAAGCGACCGCTCGACCAATCGTCTTGTCCGTGCATGTCGGCGACGAGCATGCATTCAGCAAAGGCCACGCCAAATCCATTCGCTTGATCGAGAACTGGGGCGTCGAGGGCGACGCCCACGCCGGCCTCACCGACCAGCACCTCTATCACATCAGGCGCTTTGGCCAGACGCCGAACCTGCGGCAGGTGCACCTGATCCAGTCGGAGACGCTGGACGAGTTGGGCAACAAAGGTCATATCGTCCGACCCGGCGAATTGGGAGAGAACATCAGCACCCGCAACGTGGACTTGCTGGCGCTGCCGACCGGCACGCGATTGAACCTTGGGCCTGAAGCCGTGATCGAACTGACTGGCCTGCGTAACCCTTGCGTGCAGATCGAGAATTTCCGACGAGGGCTTATCGAACATCTCGTCGAACGCAGGCCCACGGGCTTGGTACGCAAGTGCGGCGTGATGAGCATCGTGATCAAGGGCGGTGAGGTGAGGCCGGATGATGCGATCTCCATTGAAGTGCCGCCGCTTCCGCACACGCCGCTGACCTACGTGGTTCCAGCCACCAGGAACTCATAACGTCGGGTCGACCGGATCGGCTCACTCGTCAAGTGAGCGCCCGTGGGGCTCGACCCGGCCCTCCAGCGATCTTGGAAAGAAGCTCCATTTTGCGATGGATTCGCGGGTCGAGCCCGCGCATGACGAGTCGGAGTTTGTGAAGACCGGGATGAGCGGTGGCGCGCCGACGGCGCCGTCCCGATCCGCCGCCGAGCCTCCCGGCGACCAACCGCCGGCGACCAACCGCCCATGACGGCCGCCGCCGCGCGGCCGCCCGAAATCCTCGGCCGGACCGTTCCAGAATCGACGAGAGCCATCATCGACGAGGACGTTCCATGACATCGGCCACGTGTCCTGCGGATCGGTTCGCCGCCGCCATCCGCCATTACGAGGCCGGTCGGCAGGCCGAGACCGAGGCGCTGTGCCGCTCCGTGCTGGGCGACGATCCCGGCCACACCGGCGCGACGACGCTGCTCGCCGTCGTGCTGTGCCGGTCCGAACGGCACGACGGGCGCGTCGAGGCGATCGATCTGCTGCGGCGGGTCCTCGCCTTGCGTCCCGGCGACGTCCAGGCGCTCGACATCCTCGGCGATGCGCTGACGGCCGAGGCCCGGCTCGACGAGGCGATCGACGCCTACCGCACGGCGATCGGGCATGCGCCCGCCGATGCGCGGCTGCATTCGAAGCTCGGCATCGCCTTCAACGACAGCGGCCGCCACGACGAGGCGATCGCCGCCTTGCGCAAGGCGGTCGCCTGCGACCCGGACGCGGCGCGACTGCACTTCAACCTCGGCGTGGTGCTGAGCGACGCCGGCGATCACGCGGCGGCCGCGGCGGCCTTCGAGGCTGCGATCGCCCGGCGCCCGCGCGATCCGATCGCCCATGTCCGGCTCGGCGCCGCCCTCGTCCGCACCGGGCGACGCGAGCGCGCCGAAGCCGCCTTCGAGACCGCCGCCCGCATCAGCGGGGCAGAGCCCCCCGCGCGGATCGCGCTCGCGGTCTGTCACCAGGGCGTCGGCGAGCTCGACCGCGCGCTCGCGGTGCTGCGCGACGTGATGCGGCGCCATCCCGACGACCCGCAGGCGCCGCTCGCCTTCGGCAATCTCCTGCTGGCGATGCAGCGCTTCGCCGACGCGAAAATCGCGTTCAAATACGCGATCACGCTCTCCCCGCAGTCGGTCGAGGCGCACAACAATCTCGGCGTGGCCTGCCAGGAGCTCGGGCACACCGACGAGGCGGTCGCGGCCTATTGCCGGGCGCTGGCCCTCGATCCCGACCATGTCGAGTCCTACAACAACCTCGCCGTGGCGCTGACCAGGCTCGACGACCTCGACGCCGCGCTGGCGATGTGCCGGCACACGCTGGCGATCCGGCCGGAGTCGGCGCAGGCTTTGTCCAACCTGGCCTTGGTGCTGGAGCAGCAGGGCGACACCGAGGCGGCCATCGGGGTGCTGCGGGACGCGGTCGAGAAATCCCCGAAGTCCGGCCCGATCCATTTCAATCTGGCCGTCAACCTGCTGCGCAAGGGCGATCTCGCGGCCGGCTGGGACGAGTACGAGTGGCGCTGGCGCGGCGGCGTGCGGACCCTGGTGCCGCCGGGCTTCCCGCAGCCGCAGTGGCAGGGCGACGATCTCGCCGGGCGCACCCTGCTGGTCCATGCCGAGCAGGGTTTCGGCGACACGCTGCAGTTCGTCCGCCATCTCGATCGCGCCGGACGGATGAACGGCCGCGTGATCCTGGTGGTGCCGGGCCCGCTCGCACGGCTGCTGCGGCCGTTGCCCGGCGTGACCGTCCTGCCGAACGACGCGCCGCTGCCCGCCTTCGACGTCCATTTGCCGCTGATGAGCCTGCCGCGCGTGCTCGGCATCCGCCTCGACACCATTCCGGCCGAGGTGCCCTATCTGTCGGTCGATCCGGCGGCTGTCGCGGCGTGGCGCGAGCGCCTCGATCCGGACGCCTTCACGGTCGGCCTGGCGTGGTCCGGCAATCCCGACCACCAGTACGACGGCCAGCGCTCGATTCCCGCCGAGCCTATCCTCGCCGCGCTGCAGGTGCCCGGCGTCGCCGTCTACAGCCTGCAGAAGGCCGTGCGGCCGGCGGACCGGGCCGTGCTGGCGGGGCGGTTCGGCGCCGTCGTCGACCTCGCCCCGCAGCTCGG
Source organism: Rhodoplanes sp. (assembly GCF_013377085.1). Classification (GTDB taxonomy): domain Bacteria; phylum Pseudomonadota; class Alphaproteobacteria; order Rhizobiales; family Xanthobacteraceae; genus Rhodoplanes. Next base: position 78,221 of record NZ_JACAAX010000017.1, read on the forward strand.
CGACTTTCACGACACGGCGGCGGCGGTCGCGGCCCTCGACCTGGTGATCTCGGTCGACACCGCGATCGTGCATCTGGCCGGCGCGCTGGCCCGCCCGGTGTGGACGCTGGTGCCCTTCGTGCCGGACTGGCGCTGGCTCACCGGCCGCGACGACAGCCCCTGGTACCCGACCATGCGGTTGTTCCGGCAGCCCCGGCGCGGCGACTGGACGAGCGTTCTGGCGCGCATGCACACGGCGCTGCACGAGACCGCGGCGCAACGCGGTGCCGCCACGACCGACAAGGCGACCGCCGCCTGAGGGCCGGCACCCGCCACCTCGCCGCCGGTCCGGGCAGCAGACCGGGCACCGGGCCGAAGCAATCGTTAAAATTGTCCGAAAGACAGTATTTCTCGATAACCATCTTTCCTAACAAGGCCTTAACGCGTGTCCTTTATGACTCTAGGTTCGGAAGGTGGAAACGGGACATCGACACGGAGGGGCTGACCGTAAAGGGCCAGGATTTCATATGGACACGAGCCTCACCATAAGGCCGCAAACCGGTGCTCCGAGCGCCGACTATGCCCGGCCTGCGGCGATCGAGGTCCCGGCCGTCCCGACGGTCCTGCCCGCGACCCAGACCGTGTCGGCGCCCGGCGCCGGATCGTCGACGAGCACGGACCCCGACCTCTCACGCAACGCCAACCCGCCCGCCCAGGACCAGCCCGCCCAGTACCAGGCCAAGCAGGCCGCCGACACGACGATGCGGATGGTCGTGCTCGACCCCGCGACCCGCGAGGTCATCTTCCGGGTGGTCGACTCGCGCTCCCGCCAGGTGCTCCGCCAGGTGCCCGACGAGGCGCTGCTGCGCATGCGCGCCTACAACAAGGCCGTGCAGGACGGACAGACGCCGGCCGACGTGATGAGCAGGGCCGACATGCAGGTCTGATGACGAATCCGATTGAACCCCACGGTGGTCATTCCGGGGCGCCGCGGAGCTGCGAACCCGGAATCCCGCCCCGAAAGCCGAGCCCGTCGCTGGATTCCGGGTACGCATCTTCGGTGCGCCCCGGAATGACGCGGAACTGATCAGCGGGATTTCGTGTGACGTTGTGACGTTAAGGTCGGCCATCCAGGCCGGACCGTCCCGCCTACGCCGACAAATCCATGTTCGCCTTCGGCAGCTTATCGAGCCCGTAAGCGGCGCGCGCCATCGCCATCTCCGGGGTGTATTTGGATGCTTTCGGCACCGCCGGCAAACCGCTGATGATATTCGAGATCTGCTTGTTGATGTCGGCCGCGCTGGTCGGCGTTCCGGTGCCGACCCGCGACATGTCGCGGGTGCCGTTGACGATGCTGTTGAGCCTCTTGCGGGTCGCCTCGGCGCTCACCCCGATCGTCGAGGTCGATGCGCTCGCCTTCGCCTTCTGCGCGGCGACCTCGGCCTTGACCCGCGCCAGCGCCTTCTGCCCGACAATCGTATTGTAGCTCTGGCCGGCGACGACCATCGCGCTGCCGACGCTGTCACTGAGGTCCGCGCTGTCGCTGACCGCCTGGGTGTTCAAAGCCTTCTGCTTCGTGTGCCAGTCCTGAGCGCTCGCCCAGGCCGACGTGCTGCTGATCGTACTCATGGCCGCATCCATTCTGGCGCCAGCTCTGGCGCGACCGTAGGACGCCACAGGTTAACAACGCTTTACCACGATGATGCAGCTTTGCAGACACCCCGCCGAGCGACGCTCGTGGGGACGGAACGATCGTTAAAAGATCGTGAAACGCCGCCGCCGGCACGGCTGCCGGCGGCTGGTAAACGGGAAGTAAACTTTAATCATCCACCGGAATACCCGGCGGGAATTGCCGTTAGCCGGATGTTAACCGGAGTTTTTTACGGTCCTTTACGGTCCTCCATGCGAACTGGAGGGCGTCGGTCGAGAACGATCGATTGTCAGGCCAGTACGGCTCACAACCAGAAAGGTTGAATTCCATGTCTTCCGGTATCACGCTTTCCGCCGGCGTCCGCCAGAACCTGCTCTCGCTGCAGAGCACCGCTTCGATGATGGCGACGACCCAGAGCCGCCTTGCCACTGGCAAGAAGGTCAACTCCGCTCTCGACAATCCGTCGAACTTCTTCACCTCCTCCTCGCTCAGCGACCGTGCCGGCGACCTCAACTCGCTGCTCGACTCGATCGGCCAGGCGGTGAAGACCCTGGACGCGGCCAACAACGGCATCACCTCGCTGACTCAGCTCGTCCAGTCGGCGAAGTCGATCGCCCAGCAGGCCCGTTCGGCGACGGCGCCGACAGCCACCTACGACGCCCTCAACGTCACCGGCACGCTTCCGACCGAGACCGTCGCCTCGACCATCGCCGGCGGCGCCAACGACCTGTCGGCCAAGGCCGTCAACCTGTCGTTCACCAACCTGGCCGAGACGGTCGGCACCACGTCCGGCACGGCGGCGTTCGCCAACGACGCGGCCGTGGTCGCCGCACTGCCGGGCGCCGGCACGAACGACGGCACCGTCCAGCTTCGCGTCACCACCGGCGGCACCGCGTCGACCTTCAACGTCGCGCTGTCCTCCGCCATCACCACGAAGGCCGGCCTGCTGGCCGCTTTCAACACCGCCACCGACTCCGGCGGCAATACCCTCACCGCGCAGGGCGTGACGGCCACGTTCGACGGCGGCAACCACCTCACCCTGACGGCGAACACGGCCGACACCGACATCCAGGTCAGCGCCGGCGGCTCCGGCTCGACCTCCGCCACCCTGACGGCGCTCGGCGTTTCGACCTCCGGCGTCACCGCCAACTCGACCAGCCTGCTCGACCAAGTGGTCGCCAACGGCGGCACGGCCGGCACCTCCAGCCTGGTTCTCAGCGTTTCCGGCCAGACGGACAAGACCGTCACGTTCGGCAACTCGGGCGGCCAAGTCTCGACCGTCGCCGAGCTCAACACCTGGGTCAACTCGAACCGTGGCGCCGCCACCGGCTCGATCTCCGGCACCACGTTCTCCATGAGCCTGGCGGCCGGCAGCGGCAATGCGATCGGCTTCAACGCGACCGATACCGGCGTCACCAAGGCGCTCGGCCTCGACGCGACGACCGCGAACTACAACTTCGGCACCGGCGCCCGTGGCGGCATGGGCACGGCGCTGTCGAAGTCGTTCAACAGCGACCTGACGCTCGGCGAGATCGACAAGACCCTCTCCAGCGGCACCAGCATCTCGATCACGGTCGATGCCAACGACGGCAACGGCTCGCAGACCCAGACGGTCGGCCTGTCCGGAACCGACAATCTGGGCTCGGTCGTCACCAAGCTGCAGGGCAACGCGACCCTGAGTGCCAACCTGAACATCTCCAATCAGGCCGGCAAGCTGAAGATGGTCGCCAAGACCGCCGACGTCGACTTCTCGATCGCCGCCGGCTCCGCCACCACGGCCCTCAACATGACGTCGGGGTCCTACAACTCGACCAGCCTGCTCGACCAGGTCGTGGCCGGCGGCGGCGCCATCGGCGACACCATGACGGTGGCGGCCAACGGCGGCGCGGCCCAGACCCTGACCTTCGGCAAGGGCACGGGCCAGATCTCGACGATCGCCGAGTTCACGACGGCCCTGAACAACGTGTCCGGCGTGACGGCGAACGTCACCGGGTCGGCGTTCACGATCGGCGTGGCCTCCGGCACCAGCCAGACCTCGCTGGCCATCGGCGGCGCCACCAACACGCTGGCCGCCATCGGCACCAGCGCCCAGACCAAGACGGGCGTCAAGCACGAGGGAACGGACAACGCCACCCGCTCCAGCCTGCAGACCGACTACAACAACGTCCTCGCCCAGATCGACACGCTGTCCAAGGATGCCTCCTACAACGGCATCAACCTGCTCAACGGCGACGACCTCAAGGTCTCCTTCAACGAGAAGAGCACCTCCTCGCTGACCATCTCGGGCGTCACCTACGGCGCGTCGAACCTCGGCCTGAACAAGCAGAACGGCTCGACCTTCCAGGACAACACGAAGATCGACTCGACCATCGACTCGATCAACAATGCCCTGACGACGCTGCGGACCCAGGCCTCCAAGTTCGGCTCGAACCTGACGACGGTGCAGACCCGCCAGGACTTCACCAAGAGCATGGTGAACACCCTGCAGACCGGCGCCGACGCCCTGGTTCTCGCCGACTCGAACGAGGAAGGCGCCAACCTGCTGGCCCTGCAGACCCGCCAGCAGCTCTCCACCACGGCCCTGTCGATGGCCAACCAGGCCAACCAGGCAGTGCTGCGGTTGTTCTGATCGATCTACCACCCCGGCCTTCGGGCCGGGTCTTCGAGCGGCGGGGCCAGAATGGCCCCGCCGTTTTCGTTTCGGGACGCCGCCGAAGGCGCAACGCCGGGGCGAGTCCCGCGCCCCGTGCCCCGCGCCGGGCGATCCCGGCGCAACGGTCGTGGCCGACGCGACCACCCGGGCCCGGCCGTCACCGGCCCTTATTCGGCCGTTAAGTATTTACGCGAGGCCGACCGCGTCGGCCCGCCCGTCGGCACGCCGCCGGCTGACCCCTCCGACCCGCCTGAAACCGCCCGCATCGCGCCCGCAAGCGAGGCCCCATTTCCGAACATTTCCAATGTGTTGCGGGACACGTCTAAAGGCCGTGCCGGACCCTGCTCGCGGCGCCGCAACCCATCTCGCGGTCGGTTGACAAACAATGAAGATTCCGGCCCCGGGGGCGAATTCTTCCAACGTCGTTATCAGAACGTTAACACACTGAACCTAGCCTCGAACTCACAGGGCTCGAATCGGCGCAATTCAGGATCACGCTGCAGCGCCACGGGGACTCGACGGAGAGGCTTCCATGTCTTCCAACATCACGTTGTCTGCAGGCGTCCGCCAGAACCTGCTGTCGCTGCAGAACACCGCCGAAATGATGGCGACCACCCAGAACCGGCTCGCCACCGGCAAGAAGGTCAACTCGGCGCTCGACAACCCGTCGAACTTCTTCGCCTCGCAATCGCTCGGCGACCGGGCCGGCGACCTCAACTCGCTGCTCGACTCGATCGGCCAGGCGGTGAAGACCATCGAGGCGGCCAACAACGGCATCACCTCGCTGACCAAGCTGGTGCAGTCGGCCAAGTCGATCGCCCAGCAGGCCCGCTCGGCCACCTCCTCGGCCGCCACCTACGACGCCCTGAACGTCACCGGCACGCTGCCGACCGAGACGATCGGCTCGGCGATCGCGGGCGGCGCCAACGATCTCTCCCCCAAGGCCGTCAACCTGTCGTTCACCAACCTGGCCGAGACGATCGGCACCACGTCCGGCACGGCGGCGTTCGCCAACGATGCGGCCGTGGCCGCCGCGCTGCCGGGCGGCGGCGCGAACGACGGGACGGTCCAGATCCGGGTGACGACCAGCGGCGTCGCACAGACGTTCAACGTAGCGCTGTCGTCCGCCATCACCACGAAGGCAGGCCTGCTGGCCGCGTTCAACTCCGCCAGCGACGGTAACGGCCACACGCTCGCCGGCTACGGCGTGACGGCCACCTACGACGCCGGCAACCACCTCACCTTCACGGCAAACTCGGCCGACAGCGACATCCAGATCAGCGCCGCCGGCTCCGGCTCGACCGCCGCCACCCTGACGGCACTCGGCGTCAGCAATGCCGGCGTCACCGCCAACTCGACCAGCCTGCTCGACAACGTCGTCGCCAACGGCGGCTCGCTCGGCTCGTCGAACCTGATCCTCAGCGTCTCCGGACAGACGGACAAGACCGTCACGTTCGGCAACAGCGGCGGCCAGGTCTCGACCATCGCCGAGCTCAACACCTGGATCAACTCGAACCGCGGCGCCGCCACCGCCTCGATCGCCGGCACCACCTTCAGCCTCGGGCTGGCCGCCGGCACCGGCAACGCGGTCGGCTTCAACGTCACCGATGTCGGCGTCGCCAAGGCGCTCGGCCTGGACGCGGCGACGGCCAACTACAATTACGGCACCGGCGCGCGCGGCGGCATGGGCACGGCGCTGTCGAAGTCGTTCAACAGCGACCTGACGCTGGGCGAGCTCGACACCAGCCTCGCCAACGGCACCAACATCTCGATCACGGTCGACGCCAACGACGGCAACGGGGCGCAGACCCAGACGGTCGGCCTGGCCGGCACCGACAATCTCAACAACGTGATCACCAAGCTGAAGGCCAATGCGACGCTCGGCGCCAATCTCGACATCTCCAACCAGGCCGGCAAGCTGAAGCTGGTCGCCAAGACGGCCGACGTCGACTTCTCGATCGCGGCCGGCTCGACGACCACGGCCCTCAACATGACGGCCGGCTCCTACAACTCGACCAGCCTGATGGACCAGCTCATCGTCGGCGGCGGCGCGCTCAACGACACCATGACGGTGGCGGCCAACGGCGGCGCGGCCCAGACCCTGACCTTCGGCAACGGCTCCGGCAAGATCTCGACGATCGCCGAGTTCACGGCGGCGATCGGCAGCCTGTCGGGCGTCACCGCGACCGTCACGGGCTCGGCCTACACGATCGGCGTCGCCGCCGGATCGAGCCAGACCACGATGACGATCGGGGGCGCCACCAACACGCTGGCGGCGATCGGCACCAGCGCCCAGACCAAGACGGGCGTCAAGCACGAGGGCACGGCGAACTCGACCCGCGAGAGCCTGCAGAAGGACTTCAACGACGTCCTCAGCCAGATCGACGGGCTGTCCAAGGACGCCTCCTACAACGGCATCAACCTGCTCAACGGCGACGACCTCAAGATCACGTTCAACGAGCGGGGCACCAGCACGCTGACCATCATGGGCGTGACCTACAACGCCTCGAATCTCGGCCTGAACAAGCAGAACGGCACGGCCTTCCAGGACAACACCCTGGTCGATCAGGCCATCGACTCGATCAACACGGCGCTGACCACGCTGCGGACCCAGGCCTCGAAGTTCGGCTCCAACCTCTCCACCGTGCAGGTGCGACAGGACTTCACCAAGGTGATGGTCAACACCCTGCAGACCGGCGCCGACAGCCTCGTGCTCGCCGACTCGAACGAGGAAGGCGCCAACATGCTGGCCCTGCAGACCCGCCAGCAGCTCTCCACCACGGCCCTCTCGCTCGCCAACCAGGCGAACCAGGCGGTCCTCAAGCTGTTCTGATCACGCCCCCCGAACGACCGAGTCGCCGGCGGAGCCGCGGCTCCGCCGGCGCGCCCGATCCGTCGCCGCCCGGCCGCGCCGCGACACCGAAGCATCACGAGACGCCAGCCATGTCCGACGAGGCACCGCATCGCCGCCCGCAGCCCGGCGCGGCTACGCACGAGCCTGCAAAATCGGGCGGGGTCCGCATCCTTCCTGATGGCCAAAATAAGCATGTCTTAACGGTAGGACGCTACAACCGATCGACAGTGTGCCCAGGATAGCGGCAGCGGGAGCTCCTCGAGATGCACAGCGCGGCGAAAGCCTACGGACAGGTGGCCCAACAGATCGCGAATCCCCGCGAGCTCGAGGCCCGACTGTTGCTCAAGGCGGCGGCCCGCCTGCAGCACGTCCGCGAAGACTGGGAAAAAGACCGCTCCGACCTCGCCGATGCGCTCCTCTATAATCGCAAGCTGTGGACCGTCTTCCTCACCTCGGTCACCAGCGCGGACCACGAGATGCCCGCCGCCATCCGGCAGAACATCGCCAATCTCGGTCTTTTCGTGATGAACCACACGATCGAGATCTCGCGCGACCCGCGCCCCGAAGCCCTCGGCGCGCTGATCAATATCAACCGCGAGATCGCGGCCGGCCTGCTCGGCCAGCCCTGAGTCGACGCTGTCCTCATGACGCGTATCCCGCGCCGACCGAGTATCGGTCCGAATCGGCTGCGGACAGGATGCGCTCCCGCCCGGCCGTGACACGCCCGCTGGCTTCGCCGACGTCGGACGAGCCTGGCCCGAGCCGCCCGCAACCCAGCCCCGCCCCGGGCGGATTTGCTTTCGTGCGGCGATTTCGGCATTACCGGCCGGCTGCCGCGGGAGGACACCATGGCCAACGACGCGAAAGTCCGGCTTCACACGCTGCTGGGCAACTACCCCACCACCAAGGCCTTGAAGTCCGGCGAGATCGCCTCCGCCCTGATCGATTTCGACTTCGCCGACGTGCCGGTGCCGAACCGCGGCTTCAAGCCGATGGTCCGCCAGCACGTCTACGACTTCGGCGAGCTCGCCATCGGCACCTTCCTGATGGCCCGCGCCGCCGGCGCGCCCTACCGCCTGATCCCGGCGACCGTGATGGGCCGCGGCCAGCTCCACACCATCGCCTATGCGCCCGAGCGCGGCCCCCTCGCCCCCGGCGACCTCAACGGCAAGCGGGTCGGCGTGCGGGCCTACAGCCAGACCACCGGCGTCTGGCTGCGCGGCATGCTGCAGGAGCTCTACGGTGTCGACCCTTCGAGCATCCGCTGGACGACCTTCGAGGACGCCCATGTGGCCGGCTACCAGGACCCGCCCTTCGTGACCCGGGCGGCAGCCGGCCAGGAGCTGGTGCCGATGCTGCTCGCCGGCGAGCTCGATGCCGCGATCGTCGGCGACAAGTTCCCCGACCCGCGCCTCGCCCCGCTGGTGCCCGATCCCGAGGCGGCGAACCGCCGCTGGGCCGAGACGCATGGCGGCGTGCCGATCAACCACATGCTGGTGATCCGCGACGAGATCGCCGCGGCGCGGCCCGACGTGGTGCGCGAGCTGTTCCGCCTGGCCCGCGACAGCGCGGCGGCCGCCGGCGTGACCGGCCCCACCGCAGCGCTGCGCTTCGGCGTCGAGCCGAATCGGCGCTCGCTCGAGCTGGTGATCGACTACGCGTTCCGCCAGAAGCTGATCCCGGAGCGGGTGCCGGTCGACGCCCTGTTCGACGAGACCACCCGGGCGCTCGCCTGAGCCGCGCGCGGACTCGACTCTTCACCCCCGCCTGCCCGTCCGGCGTCCCGCCCGTGGCCCTCCGACCTGCGCTGTCCGAACTGGCCTGGAGTCATTTCAGGCCCTTAACGGTTCGTTAAAGCGTATGGTTAACGATTGATGGAGACTCACGCGGAGAGCGTCCATGGCCCTGAAGGTCGAACTCAAGCCCGGCGAACGCATCATCCTCGGGGATTGCGTCATCACCAACTCGGACCAGCGGGCCCGCCTGCTGATCGACGGCGAGGTGCCGATCCTGCGGGAGAAGGACATCCTGACGGCCGAGACGGCCGACACGCCGGCCAAGCGCATCTATCTCGCCGTCCAGCTCATGTACACGTCGAAGGACGCGCGCGCCTATCACGAGATCTACTTCAGGCTCCTGAGCGAGATCCTCAATGCGGCCCCGAGCACGTCGCCGCTGATCGAAAGCGTGAACAACCACATCCTGGCAGGCGAGATGTACAAGGCCTTGAAAGAGGCCAAGAAGCTGATCGCCTACGAGAAGGAGCTGGTGGACCATGCAAAGCGCAGCCACGGGCAACCCGCCGACGAGCCCTCCGCCCGCTCCGCGTGAGCTCGAAGCCCATCTCCTGCTCGAGGCCGCCCTGCGGCTGCAGGCCGTCCAGGCGACCTGGGACAACAGCAAGGGCGACGTCGACGAGGCGCTGTCCTACAACCGCCGCCTGTGGAGCGACTTCCTCGATTCGGTCTGCGAGCACCGGCCGGCGCTGCCGAACGAGGTCCGGCAGACCATCGCGACACTCGGCCTGTTCGTCGCCAACCAGACCAGCGCCATCGCGGCCGACCCGCGCCCCGAGCGCCTCACCGCCCTGATCGGCATCAACCGCGAGATCGCCGCCGGCCTGCTCGGCGAAGGCTGATTCCCGGCCTCTTGGGAGGCCCCGTCTCATCCCGCGAAGGCCGGCCGTCGGCCCGCCGGTCGACGAGGAGGCCTCGACGCGCTGCCGCAGCGCCCTTCCATGTCGCACTTCTCCGACTTGCGCGACGCGGGGTTTCGCGGGACGTGAGGATCGGCCCGAGACCGCCTCCCATCTCACGGAGCCCGACTTGCCCGCCGCATCGATCGAGGATCTGCGCGACAGCGCGCGTCGCCGCCTGCCGCGGTTCGTGTTCGACTTTCTGGACGGCGGCGCCGGCCGCGAAGCCGGTCTCGCCCGGAACCAAGCCGCCTTCGACCGCGTCCTGTTCCGGCCGCGTGCCCTGGTCGACGTCGAGCCACGCTCGCTCGCGACCGCGTTCCTGGGCCGAACCTGGGCCGCTCCCGTCGGCGCCGCGCCGGTCGGTCTCGGCAACCTGGTCTGGCCCGGGGCCGAGCGCGCCACCGCCACCGCGGCGGTCGCCGCCGACATCCCCTATGTCCTGTCGACCCCGGCGACCACGTCGCTCGAGGAGATCGCCGCGCTGGCGCCGCACCACGCCTGGTTCCAGCTCTATGTCGGCCGCTCGCAGGCGATCGTCGACGACCTGATCGACCGCGCCGAGGCGGCCGGGTTCGACGTCCTGGTCGTCACCGTCGACGTGCCGGCCCCGGGCCGCCGGCGGCGCGACCTGCGCAACGGCTTTGCGCTGCCGTTCCGGCCGAGCCTTTCGTTGGCGCTCGACCTCGCGCTGCATCCGGCCTGGTCGCTGGCGACGCTTCGGCACGGCGCGCCGCGCTTCGCCAATCTCGAAAAATACGCGCCGCCCGGCGCCGGGGCGCGGTCGCTCGCCGCCCTGATGGCCGAGCAGAGCTCGGGACGGCTCGACTGGTCGCTCCTCGAGACAATCCGCCGGCGCTGGCCGCGCCGGCTGGTTCTCAAGGGCATCCTGTCCGCCGACGACGCCGTGCTGGCGAAGAACGCCGGCATCGATGCGATCATGGTGTCGAACCACGGCGGCCGGCAGCTCGACGGCGCGCCGGCGACCCTCGACGTGCTGCCGGAGATCCGCGCTGCGGTCGGACCGGACTATCCGCTCGCGCTCGACGGCGGCATCCGGTCCGGCGAGGACATCGTCAAGGCGCTGGCGCTCGGCGCCGACTTCACCTTCGTCGGGCGGCCGCTCCTCTACGGCGCCGCGTCGGGCCCGACCGGGGCGGCCGATGCGATCGCCATCCTGATCGCCGAGGCGAGCGGCACGCTGGCGCAGCTCGGGCTGACCGGCGTGGCGGCCGTCGACGGCCGGTATGTCGCGTGCGGCTGAGCGCAGCCGACGCTACAGGAAGTTCACCAGGTTGAGCTTGGAGAGCAGCGCCGTCGTCTGCAGCGAGGCCTGGAGGCTGGTCTGCAGTGCCAGGATGGTCGCTGCCGATTCCTCCATCGGCACGCCCTCGACGCTGTCCAGCATGTCGGTGAGCGCCGCGGTAGTCTGGGTGTGGCGATCCTTGGCGGTGCCGATCGCCGACTGGGTCGCACCGAGATCGGTGGCGACGTCGGAGATCTTCTGCACGCCCTGCTGGTTGCCGAGATTGGACTGGACCCGCTGCATCAGCGCCGTGAACCGGCCCTGCCCGTTGGCGTCGCTCGACGAGAACTGCACGGCCGCCATGACGGCGATGTTGGCGAGCGGGATGCGGAACGCCTGCTCGTTCGCCCGCATGCCGTAGGACACGTTGATCTCCGAATCGATGCGGGCCGCCGCGGTGCCGCGCGCGCTCGTCGACCCGGCCTCGCCCGTGTACCATTTCAGCGTGTTGGCGCTGGTGCCGGCGACAAGCGACGTCGCCGTGTCGAAGGGCGGGCCATTGACCCGCTGCACCGGATGGGCGTCGTCGGCATTGAAGAACTCGTTCGAGGCCTGCACGGCCGAGGCGGCGGCGAGCGACGTCTTCGCCAGCGTGCCGACCGAGGAGGTCAGCAGCGCGTGCAGGTTGGACAGCGTCTCGGCCTCGGTCGCGCCGATGGCGAACTGGTTCGTCCCGGTCGGCGGGCTGACCACCGCTGCAACGCGGTTGCCGGTGGCGAAGCCGAGCCCGTCGAGGGTCGGCGAATCGCCGCCCATGGTCACCTGCTCGCCGCTGGCTGACTTGATGACGAGCTGCCCCCCGACGTTCGACACCGTGATGCCGGCATTGCCGCCCGGCAGCGCACCGAGCGCGGCACTGATCTTGTTGACGGCCGTGCTGGCGCTGTCGCTCGCCGTCAGGCCCGAGATCGTCACGGCGGTGCCGCCGTTGAGGCTGGGCGCCTGGATCGTGATGCTGCCGGGGGTGCCGCCGAGCGTCGACCCGGGGGCCGCGAAGCCGCCGGTGCCGACCAGGCTCTTCGCCGTGACGACGCCGGTCAGCACCAGGTTCTCCGAGGTGCCGTCCGGCAACGTGAAGCTGAACGTGACGGTGTCGCCGTTCTTGGGCAGCGTGCCGCCGAGATCGACCGACATGGACTTCGGCGTGCCGGCCGGCTGGGTGACGCTGGCGCCGGCGATGTTGGTGGCGATCGCCGACAGCTTGAAGCCGAACACCGAGCCGGCGATGTCCTCCTGGATCGACGTGACATTGGTGGGCGACGCGGTGGTCGTGGCGAGGCCGAACTTCGCCGCCGGCACGGTGCCACCGACCGTGACGACGCCGGTGCTGCCCGACGGCGTGACCGTGAGATTGCCGTTGGCGGGGTTGACGCTGGCGGTGCCACCCGTGATCGCGGAAAGCGCCGTGTTCAGCTCGGCGATGGTCGAGACCTGGCCGACGCCGTTGCCGAACGTCACCGAGACGCTGCTCGTGCCGATCGCCACCGTCAGCGTCTGGCCCCCGGTGACGCCGCCCGCCTGGTTGAGCAGATTGGTCGGCGCCGCCGTGCCGGCGGCGACCCCGAGCTCGGTCAGCAGCGTCCCGGTGCTGCCGGCCCCGATGGTGACCGAGGTGTCCGCATTCGCCCCGGTCAGCACCAGATGGTTGCCGGCGTCGAGCGAGGCCGTCACGGCCGGCGTCGCGGGGGCCGCAGCCGCCGCCATGGCCGTGTTGATGGCGTCGCGCACCGCGGTGCCGCTGTCGCCCGGATTGATCGTGACCGTGACGCCGTTGATGTCGAGCGTGCCGCCCGCCGACGCGTAGGGTCCGCTGAGATCCGCCGTGCCGGTGGTGAGACCGGGCGCGTCGGGCAGCAGCGTCGCCGTGGTGCCGGTGAGGCCCGAGGTGGTCGAGGTCGTCGCCGGGATGACCAGACGGCCGAGGCCGGTGGTCCCGAGGTCGGCCTGGTTGCGCTCGGTGATGAGCTGGTTCAGCCCGGCGAGCGGCCCGAGGCCGTTGAGGATGTGGTCGGTGGTCTCGACGGCGGCGAGGTCGGGGCTCTGGCCGGAGAAGATGTACTGGTCGCCATACTGGGTGTTGAGCGCACCCAGCATGCGGTCGAGCTGACCCTTGGCCGTCATCTGGTCCTGGGTGCGGCCGGTCTGATCGATCACATAGGTCGCCTTCGGGATCGAGTTCTTGACCGTGCGGGCGGCGGCATCGAGGTCGGTGAGCGCGTTCTGGGCGAGGTTCAGGCGGGTGCCGAGCTGGCCGATCGAGCCGTCGAAGGCCGCCACGGTCGACAGCTTGGTGCGCAGCCCGATGGTGAGGCCCCGATCGAGCCCGATGCCGGCATAGGTATCCGACCGCTTCTGCGTGCCGAGCTGGCGCTGCAGGTCGTCGAGCTGGTGACGCATGGACACCAGCCGCTCGACCTGGAGCATGCTCTGGCTTCCTATTCCGGAGATCGCCATGGCTGTCACTCACATCATCTGCAGCAGGGTCTTGAGCATCTCGTTGACGACCGAGAACACCCGGGCATTGGCGCCGTAGGCGGTCTGCAGCGTCAGCAGGGTCGTCATCTCCTCGTCGATGTTGACGGCCGCGCCCTCGTTGAGGCGCTGCTGCAGGGCATCGACGACCATCTTCTGGCCTTCGGACAGCTTGGTCGCGGCGCTGGCGTTCTCGCCCTGCTGGCTCATCGCCTGGCGCAGATAGGACGAGATCGTTCCCGTATAGGGCGCCGTCTCCGAGCCGATCCCGGTCTGCGGCGCGAAGGTCTGGGTCGCAGTGTTCAGCTTGGCGTAGAGGAAGTTCGGCCGCGTCTGGTCGGCGGACGGCGTGGTGGCCGTGTAGGCGACCAGCTTGCTCGGATTGGCGAGCAGCGCCGGATTGACCGTGATGCGCCCGGCGAAGCCGACCGACTGATTGTAGCTGCCGGCGCTGGCGCCCGTGTAGTACTGCGTGCCGTCCATGAAGAACGGCAGCTCGGCGGAGCCGCCGGTGAGCGACGTGGTCGTCTTGGTCACCGAGGCGGACGAGATGTCGGACGTGCTGGCGGCGCCGTCGTCGAGCACGCGAAGCGTGGTGCCGGACGGATTGGAGAACTGGAGCTGGCCGTTGAACGAATCGTTCATCTGCTGGAGCGCGGCGGTGAGCCCCTTCGAGAAGTCGATCCCGACGACGCGGTCGTTGGGATCGGCCGTCAGGGTGTTCGGCAGCGGCAGCGCACTCGGATCGTCGACCCGGACGATGGTGGCCGAGCGGGTCTTGCCCGTGAGGGTGTCGGTCCAGCTCACCTTGACGGAGTTGCCGGCCTGCAGGCCCGAAATGTCGAGGTCGAAGCCGGATTGGGCGCCCGACGTCACCGGCGTGCCGGCCGTCGTCGTGTCGGAGAGCGAGCGGGACATCGCGGCGGCGAGCTCGTCGAGCTGCGTCTGCGCCTGCGGCAGGATCTGGTCGCGCATCTCCAGATAGGCGGCGATCTTGCCGGAGCGGAACGACTTGGTGCTGATGAGGTCGATGCTGGCGCCGGTCGAGTTGGTGACCGCGATGGTGCCGACCTGCCGCTTGGTCGGGTCCGCGCTCCACTGCGAACCGGGCGTGACCATGCCCTGGGCGTCGAAGGAGAGCGTCGAGGCCGACGTGCCGACGAGCTGAATGCCCGAGCTGGTGAACACCGACACGGTGTTGTAGGCGTCCTCGTTGACGCGGATGTCCATCAGGTTGGAGAGCTGGTCGAGGTAGTAATCGCGCTGGTCGAGCAGCGAGGCCCGGGAGGCGTCGTCGCTGTGCGAGGCGGAGAGCTGCGAGTTGAGCTGGGCGAGGCCCTGCAGATAGGTGTTGGCCGTCCGCACGCTGTCGCTCAGGCCCTGCTCGGCATTCTCGCGCAGCGCCTGGATGTCGGACGTCATGTTGTTGAGCTGCTGCGTCACCGCCTGGGCGGTGCTCAGCACATTGGCGCGCGTCGAGTAGTCCGACGAATTGGTGGTGAGCGACTGCAGCGCCGTGGTGAACTGGTTGTAGACCGTCTCGATCGACGTCTTCGAGTTAGGGTCCGCATAGATGTTCTGCAGCCGGTCGTAGAACTGGGTGCGCAGATCCGCATAGGCGCCGCCCGACGCCTCGGTGCGGAGCTGGCGCTGCACATACGTGTCGACGATGCGGTTGACGCCGGCTTCCCGCACGCTGACGAGGTCGCCGCCGGCCGCGATGGTCGAGGTCTCGACCCGCTTGCGGGTGTAGCCTGGCGTCTGCGCGTTGGCGACATTGGCCGATACGACCGACAGCCCGCTCTGCGCGACCCGCAGACCGGCGGCGGCTGTTCCGAGCGACTGGGTGAGACTCATGACGTGCCCTCCGCCTTTCTGGCGCGGTCAGTCCTCAACGCAGCATGTTCAGGAGATCCTGGACCATCTGGTTGCTGGTCGTGATCACTCGCGTGTTGGCCGAATAGGCCTGCTGGGTGACGATCAGCTTGGTGAACTCATCGGCGATGTCGCTGTTCGACCCCTCGAGCGACGACCCGACGATCTTGCCGGACGCGCCATAGATGGCGACACCGGACTCGTCGGTCGCCTCGAAGGCACCACCGTCCATCCGTTTCAGGTAGTTGGCGCCCGAGAACTTGGCGAGCGTCACCTGGGCGAGATCGATGGTGCGGCCGTTCGAGTAGGAGCCGACCACCCGGCCCTTGTCGTTGACCGCGATGGTCTGCAGGGCGCCGGCGGCGTAGCCGTTCTGCTTGAGCAGATTGACTTGCACGTTGCCGTTCGGGTCGGAGAACTGGGTGATGCCGCCCGAGCCGAAGCTCATGGTGACGTTGCCGAGCGAGGCGCCGTCGATCGTCACGCCGCTGAGCGTCAGGGTGGAGATCAGCGGGTTCATCTGCCCGTTGGCGTCGAACGTGAAGGTCGCGCCGACGTTCTTCCAGGCCGGTGCCGTGCCGGTCGCCGTCGAGCTCGTCTGGTAGAACATGTTCCAGGTGTCGGTGTGACCGGTGCCGAGCGAGGCGCTGTCGACCTTGGCCCAGCGGACCTGCATGTTCACGGGCGAGCCGGAGACGTCGTAGGCCGTGATGGCGCCGCCGCCGATCGACTGCGACACGAAGGTCGAGAGGTCGTTGGCCACCACGGTCTGGCTCGACGGCAGCGCCGAGGTGGTGTGCATGCCGAAGGTCAGCGCATTGGCCGTGCCGGCGACCGCGATGGTGTCGGTCGGGCTCGACGCCGTGATGGTGACGTTGCCATTGAGCGAGTTGACCGAGGCGATGCCGCCCGTGAGCGTCGCGAGCTGGGTGTTGAGGTCGGCGAGCGTCTGTACATTTGGCGGACCGCCGGTGCCGAACGTCACGGTCAGGGTGGGGTTGGATCCGACCTTGATGGTCAGGGTCTGGCCGGCGGCGGCCGCCGACTGGGTCAGCAGGTTGGTCGGGTTGGTGGTGCCGACCGAGACGCCCAGCTCGGTGAGCAGCGAGGCGTTGGAACCGCCGACGACGATCGGGGTGCGTGCGTCGGTGCCCTTCAGGACGAGGTGATTCGACGCGTCGAAGCTGGCGGCCTGCAGGCCGGTCGGCGGCGTGCCGATGATGCCGACCCGGTTGGCGGCGGCGAAGCCGAGCGAATCGAGGGTGGTGGTGTCGCCCGCGAGCGTCACCACCGAGCCGTTGGCGGAGTTGAACACGAGCTGGCCGGAGGCGCCCGACACCGTGACGCCGCCGGTGCCGCCGGGCGCCGCGGCCAGCGCCGCGTTGATCTTGGTGGCCACCGTCGCGGCCGTGTCGGTCGACGTGATGGTGCCGATCGAGACGGCGACGCCGCCGTTGAGCCCCGGCGCCTGGATCGTGATGGCGGCCGGCGTGCCGCCCACCGTGCCGCTGCCGCCCGTGAAGCCACTGGCGCCGTTGAGCGTCATCGGTGCGTTGATGGCGGTGAGGAGCTGTGCCTGCGTGCAGCCCGCCGGAATCGTGATGATCGTGCCGTCGATCGTGAAGGTGCCGCTGTTGGTCAGCGAGCCCGGGATCACGGCCGTGCCGGTCAGGGTCGCGTTGGCGTCCGGCTTCAGGGTCGCGCCCGAGCCGGTGATCTTCGCCGGCTGCGGCGAGATGGCGAGCGGATTGGCCGTGAAGTCGACCGGATTGAGCAGCTCGGAGCCGGCGACCGAGGTGTCGTGCGAGGGCGTCAGCGGATAGCGCGCCAGGTTGGCCCGGTAGTCGATCTGGGTGGTCGCCTGGGCCGGCAGGAAGTCGTTCTGGAACTTCAAGAGCGTCGGCACGCTGCCGGCGAGGTTGCCGGTGGTCGAGTCGACCGGGATGCCCATCAGATAGTAGCCGGCGCCGTTGACCAGATAGCCGTCCTTGTTGGGCTGGAAGTCGCCGCGCCGGGTGAACTGGTTGACGCCCGAGAACACCGGATTGTTGTCGGTCATGCCGGTCGGCTTCATGACGACGAAGAAGCCGTCGCCGTTGACCGCCATGAAGGTGCCGATCGAGGTGCCCTGGATGTCGCCCGACACCGTGTTGGTGGCGCGCGAGGAGGCCATCACGCTGCCCGAGACCTGCTTGGCCGGCTGATTGTCCTGGATCAGGTCGGAGAAGCTGGTGTCGGTGCGCTTGTAGGCCGTGGTCTGCGAGTTGGCGATGTTGCCGGAGATGTTCTGCAGCGCGAAGGACTGCGCCTGCATGCCGGTCACTGCGGTCGTCAGCGCACCAAAGATACCCATGGTCGTCTCCACTCGGCCGAGCGGCCGGCGCTGTACACATGCGCCACCGCACCATCACGGGATCTTCAGCAAGGCCCGTGCCGGCGATTGGAGACTCGTAATTTCAATAACTTAGGTCTCGGCGGGGCGATCATGACACCGCCCCGAGGGGGCAATTCCGGCCCCGTCCGGCAAAAGATTCCGGTCTCGGCCACGCGAAATCGCGGCCACGCTCGGCTGCCCGAGTGCGCGTCCGCGAGGCGGGCGGAGGCCTCTCCTCCGGCCGCATGTCCCTTGAACGACGGTGTGGCGGGAACCAGGCGGATTTTTTTGGGGTGTCCGCGATTTTTTTCGGACGGCCCGCCCGGGAGTGCCCGGGTGCGCCTGGACGCCCCTCGACGCCGCCCGGGCGCCTCGCTTGCCGAGCCTCCGGCGACCCCCTACTGTTTCGGTGATCCGGACATCGAGAGGACCGACATGCGCTTCGAAGGCACCAGCGGCTATGTCGCCACCGACGACCTCAAGGTCGCCGTCAATGCCGCCATCGCGCTCGAGCGGCCGCTGCTGGTCAAGGGCGAGCCCGGCACCGGCAAGACCGTGCTGGCGATCGAGATCGCCAAGGCCGTCGGCGCACCGCTGATCGAGTGGCACGTCAAGTCGACCACCAAGGCGCTGCAGGGCCTCTACGAGTACGACGCGGTGTCGCGCCTGCGCGACAGCCAGCTCGGCGACGAGCGGGTCAAGGACATCCGCAACTACATCAAGCGCGGCAAGCTGTGGGAAGCCTTCGTCGCCGACGAGCGGCCGGTGCTGCTGATCGACGAGATCGACAAGGCCGACATCGAGTTCCCGAACGACCTCCTGCAGGAGCTCGATCGGATGGAGTTCTTCGTCTACGAGACGGGCGAGACGGTTCGGGCGCGACGCCGCCCCATCGTGGTCATCACCTCCAACAACGAGAAAGAGCTGCCGGACGCCTTTTTGCGCCGCTGCTTCTTCCACTACATCCGCTTCCCCGACCCCGACACCATGCGGGCGATCGTCGACGTGCACTTCCCCGGCATCAAGCCGCGGCTGGTGGCCGAGGCGATGCGGCTGTTCTACGAGATCCGCGACGTGCCGGGCATGAAGAAGAAGCCGTCGACGTCGGAGCTCCTGGATTGGCTCAAGCTGCTGATGGTCGAGGACATCGGCCCCGAGCTTTTGCGCGAGCGCGATCCGAAGAAGCTCATCCCGCCGCTGCACGGCGCCCTCCTCAAGAACGAGCAGGACGTCCACCTGTTCGAGCGCCTCGCCTTCATGGCGAGACGCGACGGGCGGTGACGATAGCGAGTGGCGAGTGGCCGATCAGGCCTGCGCATGGCCCGACGCGAGAGGCGGTCGCCGTATGGGCCGCGTTCCGAACCACCCGCCCTCCTCGGCGCACGAAGAAGAATTGCCAGCCGACCTGCGGGACGAAAGGACGCTGCATGACCGGATTTCTCGTGCTCGCCGCCTCGTTCGGGATCGGTGCCCTGTGGGTTGGCTGGACGGAGGCCCGCAAGGCACGCCGGGCGCGGGCCGGCAGCTCCGACGGAGGGTCGAGCGGCGGCGGAGCCGGCGGTAACGACGACGGGTTCTTCTCCTGGTTCGGATCGTCCGACGGTTGCAGCGACAGTTCCGGCAGTGACGGCGGAAGCTGCGGCGGAGGCGACGGTGGTGGCGGCGGCGGCGGAGATTGACCGCCGACCCCACAGACCTCGATCCCGTCCCCCGCCGACGACCGAAGGTCGGGCCGTCGCACGCAGCCGGCCCGGCGCTGGCCTACTGCATCTTCACGTCGGCGAGGCGAACCACCTCGGCCCATTTGCGGGATTCGGCGGCGATGAAGGTGCGGCTCTCCTCGGGCGTGTTGGCAACCAGGATGCCGCCCTGTTCGGCGATCACCCGGGCCGCGTCCGGCTCGCGCAGCGCCTTCACCAGGGTCGCGTGCAGCAGGCCGACGCGATCGGCCGAAAGGCCCGCCGGTGCCAGCAGGGCATAGATGGTCTCGGCCTCGGCGTCCGCCACGCCGGCCTCCGCCATGGTCGGAACGTCGGGCAGCACCGGCGAGCGCTCGCGCGCCGTCACGGCGAGCGGCACGATGGTGCCGGCCCTGATCTGCGGCAGCATCACCGGAATGTCGCCGAACAGCATGTCGATCTGGCCGCCCATCAGGTCGGTGAGGGCCGGCGCCACGCCCCGGTACGGAATGTGGACGATGTCGATCTTGCCGGCGCGCAGCCGGAACAGCTCGGCGGCGAGATGCAGCGACGTCCCGTGGCCCGACGTGCCGAAGCTGACCTTGCCGGGCCGCGCCTTCGCCATGGCGACCAGCTCGCCCACCGTGCCGACACCGAGATTCTTCCTGACCGTCAGGACCTGCGGCACCGCGGTGATCACCGTGACGGGCGTGAAGTCCTTCTCCGAGTCGAACGGCATCTTCGGCATCAGGTGCGGCAGCATGACGAGTGCGCCGCTGGCGCTGATCGCGAGCGTGTAGCCGTCCGGCTGGGATTGCGCCAATGCGCCGAGCCCGATGGTCCCGGCCGCGCCAGTCCGGTTCTCGACGATGAACGACACGTTCAGTCGGTCCTGCAGCAGCCGCGCCACCAGCCGGCCGATCAGGTCGGTCGGGCCGCCGGCCGGGAACGGGACGATCAGCTTGACCGGCTGGCTCGGGTAGCGGTCCTGCGACAGCGCAGCCGAGGCCAATGGGACGAGCGTGACGATGCCCAGGGCGGTCCTTCGCGTCAGCATGAGCGTTTCCTCCTCGTATCGGACGTCCCGACGAGTTCGCGGCACCGCCGCCGCGACGGAAGCGCACTGCTCCGGCCGGGCGATGGGCACGAACGTCGGTGCATCCCGAGCCGTGCGTGACGCTCGGACTGGCGAGCCGGGAAGGCTTCCCAGTCGAGGGACACGACATCAGCTCGTCGGATGCTCGTTCGCGGCGTATTCCTCTCGGGCCTCTCCGGACCCTTTAGGCAATTAATCTAGTTTGTTGTCCGTTATCCCCTGCGGGGGCAACTTGCAAGCGAGAACAGCGCGCCTATCCGGCGATCGCGATCTCGATCCCGTCCGCCTGCGCATGACGCTCCAGCAGCGCGGCGGTGCGGTCGAGCGTCGCCTGCAAGTCGCCGGCACCGCCGAAGGCCGTCACCACCAGAAAAATCCGCCGCGTCGCGACCGTCACCATGGCGCGCTCGGAATCGCTGGTCGGGCTGCCGAACGCGCCGGCCGCGTCGGCATAGACGGGCAGGCCTTCGAGATTCAGCAGATCCTTGCCGATGCCCCGGTAGGTCTCGCCCGGGCCGGCGACCCGCAGCACCACGTCGTCCGCGATCCGGTCGCGGTCGAAGACGCCGAGCGACTGCCGGCTCTCGATCGACACCAGGTTGTTGATGTCGACCACGGTGTTGATGCGGTAGAGGCCGAGCCCTCTGAGAATGCGCCGGAGCAGCGCCTCCTGCGAGCCGCGATAGCGGGTCGGGTCCTTGCCGAGCGCCCGGTAGGCGCGGCGCAGCGCCTGCACGGCCGGCAGCTTGGCGATGTCCTCGATCGCCATGGTGCGGCGGACCGCCTCGGCGCAGGCGTCGATCTCGGCCCACAGGCCGGGATTGTCGGACCCGTTGGTCACGGCGGCCTCGATGAGCCCGAGCGCGAGCCCGGGACAGGCGGCTTTGACGGCGGGATCGATCGAAACATGCATGACCATGGTCCAGGCGTTCGATTGAACGCGCTCTAGATCGCGCCGATGAAAACGTCCAGCGCCCTAACCGCAAGGCGGCAGCTCGGCCGGGACGGCCTGGCCGGCGACCTCGCGCAGATCGACGTCGCGCACCAGCGGGAAGAAGTCGCCGCCCGCCTCGGTCCTGAGATAGGTCGTCAGCAGCACGCGCGCGGGCGCGTCGCCGACCCGGCAGGCCTCCGCCCCGACCCCCAGCGTGAGAGAGCCGCGCTCGCCGCGGCCTTTCCGCGCCATCAGGTCGCTGCGCAGCGCGACGAGGCGCGCCGCGTCGGCCGGGTCGAGCCGGTAGGCGTAGATCGCGGTGCCGCCCTTCACGTCGCTGCGCCGCCCGACCAGCTCGGAGAGGTCGGCGAGATCGGCGAGCACGAACTCCTGCACGACCGGCGCGGCGCTCCCGACCGAGACGGTCAGGCGCAGCGTCACGCTGCGCGGGCGCGGCCGCACGCTGGTCGGCAGCCGCACGGCGACCCGCAGGGCGGCGGGATCGACCGTGGTGAAATCGGTGCGGGCGAGCTTGACCATCGAGGTCAGCGGCATCGCCGTGCACCCGGCGAGACACGCGAGCATGGCCCCCGCGAGGAGGCTTCGAAACAACGGAACGGACCGGCTGCGACGCATGACATAACCCCGATTGACGAGAATGACTTATTGTTTTACGATAATTCATCATCGCATTTCGATCAATACGAGGTCTCCTATGTCCGAGTCCCTTCGTCCCGACGACGCAAGCGCAACGCCGGCCCCGGGGCGCGAAAAGCTCGCCCGGCTGTCGTGGCGGATGGAGTGGGTCACCACCATCGGCATCGTGCTGATCGTGGCGTTGATGGGGCTCGCCTTCGTGATCCCGGGCTGGACCCGCAACCTCCTGATGGCGCGGCTCGGCGAAACCGGCGCCCGGCTGCCGCTCGACCCTGTCGCGCAGGCCGTCGCGGGGCTGATCACGGCCGTGCCGGTCGGCGTGCTGGTGTGGGGCCTCTTTCACGTGCGCGCGCTGTTTCGCGACTACGCCCGCGGCGCCGTGTTCACGGCGGCAGCGGCGCATCACCTGCGGGTCTTCGGCGTCTCGGTGATGCTGCAGGGCCCGCTCGGACCTTTGACCGCGACGGCACTGGCGCTCGCCCTCTCGCTCGCCAACCCGCCGGGCCAACGGCTCCTGGTGCTCACGGTCTCGATCAACGACTACGTGGCGCTGGTGGTCGGCGGTGTGCTGGTCGCGGTCGCCGCCGTCATGCGCGAGGCGGTGCAGATCGCCGACGAGAACGCCGCGTTCGTGTGAGGCCCGTGATGGCGATCGTGGTCAATCTCGACGTCATGCTGGCGCGGCGGAAGATGCGCTCGAAGGAGCTCGCCGAGCGCATCCGCATCACCGAGCAGAACGTCTCGCTGCTGAAGTCCGGCAAGGTGAAGGGCGTGCGCTTCGACACGCTGGCGCGCATCTGCGCCGTGCTCGACTGCCAGCCCGGCGACATACTGGAGTATCGCCCCGGCCCGGAGGACGACCCGCCGGACGAGTGATCCCGGCTCCGGTCGATCTCTTCGGTGGTCATTCCGGGTCCGGCGCTGCGCGCCGTCCCGGAATGACGGTCAACTGATCCGCCGGACTTCGTATGACCTCACCGCCCGGACGGGCGGCCGTCGCGGCCGGGTGGCCGCTCGGGACGGCTGGACGGAGCCGGCTGCGGCACGTCGTCCGGATGCGCCTCGACCGCCTTGGCGCGGCGCCAGTCGAGCGCATTGGGCGGCTCCGGCGCCGCGACGTCGCCGAACGAGGGATCCGCATAGGCGCGCCGTCCATAGACGGCCGGCGGCATCGGCGGCTCGTCCTCGTAACCCGGTTCCGCGCCACGACGAGGCCCACGCGGCGACCCGGCCGCGACGGCCCGCACCTGCGCCCAGTCGGGCGGCGGCGGCGCGTCGGCACCGTCGTCGGCGCGTTCGTAGAGCGGCGGCTCCATGGCGCGCCGCTTGCGGTCCCGCCGCCGCGCGATCTGCGCCTCGACGGTCTCGCGGCGATTTCGCACGAAGGCGCGCGCCCCGTGGACGATGCGGCCGGCGGTCCCGCCGGCCCAGACCAGATCCCAGGGCTCGAACATCCGCCAGTTGTCGTCGCCCTCGACGACGGCGCGGGCGATCAGGTTGCCGGCGATCGCCGTGGTGTTGAGGCCGTGCCCGCCGAACGCGCCGGCGACCCACAGGCCGGGCGAGATCTCGCCGATCTGCGGCATGCGGTGGACCGCGAACGCCGTGGTGCCGGCCCAGGCATGGGTGAACTCGACCGGCCCGAGCTGCGGATAGACGGCGGCGATCGCCGCCTTGAAGCCCTCGGCGACCTTTCGCGGGTTGCGCTCGAACGCGGTCCCGGCCCCGCACCACATCAGCCGATCGCCGTTTACCACCCGATAGTGGTGGTTGGCGAAGCGCGAATCGCTGACCGCGCCCGTGTAGCCGATCGCCTCCCGCAGGCGGTCGCCGAGCGGCGCCGTCACGGCCGTGTAGCTCGTCACCGGCAGAACCGTCTCGGCGAGCTTCGGCATCAGCTCGCCCATGTGGACGTTGCCGGCCAGGATCACGTTTCCGGCCCGCACCATCGCCAGCGGGGTCGCCACCCGCTTGCGCACCCCGGCCGGATCGATCTCGCGGGCGGGCGTGCCCTCGAAGATGCGCACGCCCGCCGCCTCGGCCACGGCGGCGAGCCCGAGCGCGTAGTTGAGCGGGTGGATGTGGAAGGCATTGGGATAATGCAGCGCATGGAAATAGGCGTCGGTGCGCAACAGCTCGCGCACCTGCTCGGTCGGCCAGCCCTCGACGGCGGCGCCGAACTCCTGGCCGATCAGCGCCAGGGTCTCCTGCATGTCGTCGCCGTCGTCGGTCTTGGAGACGTCGAGCCAGCCGCGGCTCGGATGCACGGCGGCGAGGTCGTTCTCGCGGATTAGGGTGCGCACATAGGCGCCGCCGGCCTCGGACAGCGCCCACAGCCGGCGCGCCCGCTCGAGCCCGACCCGCTCGACGATCTTTCGCGGATCACAGGCGAAGCCCGGCAGCACGAAGCCGCAATTGCGCCCCGAGGCGCTCCAGGCGACCCGCTTCGCCTCCAGCACCACCACGGACCAGCCGAGTCGCGCGACCTCGAGCGCCGTGGTGAGCCCGGCGAGGCCCGCCCCGATGACGCAGACATCGACGTCCACATCGATGGTCAAAGGCGACCGCTCGGGCGCCGCGACCGAGGTCGCCGCGTACCAGCTCCGTCCGTAGTCGTCCGCCACCGCCTCGTCCATTCCGCCTCGCTCGCCGCCCGGCCGGTGCTTTTCGGTCTCGCCGCCCCGGCCGTGCCGCCACCCGACCGCGCCGTCCTACGAGGGAACCGGACGCGATACCAGCCGTTCACCCCGCCACGTCCAAAGTCGGACGACGTCCGGCTTCCCCCGCCGCCGGATGCAGCCTAGACTTTGTGCGCCGCCACATCGAATTGGCAACCCATGCGCCGCCTCATTCTGCTCCGCCACACCAAGTCCGATCCCGCCGGAGCCGGGATGTCCGACCATGCCCGCCCGCTCAACGCCCGTGGCACCACGGCGGCGGAGCGGATCGGCGCCTATATGGCCAAGCACCATCTGGTTCCCGACACGGTGGTGTGCTCGACGGCCCAGCGCACCCGCGACACCTGGGCTCGGGTGGCCCAGCAGCTCACCGACCCGCCGGCGGCCGCCTTCGAGCGCCGCCTCTACGACGCATCGGCCGAGAAAATCCTGGCGGCCGTGAAGGATGCACCCGAGGAGTCGCATTCCGTCATGGTCGTCGGGCACAATCCCGGACTGCACTACCTCGCCACCCTGCTGATCGCCGCCGGCGACGTCGAGCAGCGCGAGCGGCTGCGCGAAAAACTGCCGACCGGCGGCTTGGTGGTGATCGATTTCGCCGTCGACGCCTGGGACGGGGTGCATCCGCAGGGCGGCCGGCTCGACCGGTTCGTCAGCCCTCGCAGCCTCGAGGACGACACAGCGTGACCTGAGGCGCCCCCCGCGCCGGTTCCGCGCCGCCGATCCCGGCAAGCGACAGAAGCCAATATTTACCGCTCGTTAAGCGAGATTGCTCAGATTTGACCGAACGGCTTCCGGCAACCGGAACCCGCCCTGGCAAGGCGACGTTCAGACCACCATGTCGGAGTGATCGCGCGTGGCAAAGCCCGGCGCGGCTATTTCGAGGCGCTCCGGGCGCAACGATGGAACCACGGCGCCTCGACCGCGTTGTCTCCGTGCTCAAACCGTTCCGGTGGCTGCTGCGATATGACCCTAAAGATGGACCATCCCCCCTTCGAGGAGAGCCGCGAGCTGGAGTGCAGCGACGTGCCGCGGCCGGTCTCGATGCCGTTCGACACGCGCGAGCTCGACAAGCTGCCGCAGCCGACCGACGACGATCCGCCCTACCGGCCGTGGTGGGTGGTGGACCGCTCGTGACCGCATGGCCTGCTCCGGGCGCGAATCGTGGCGATGGTCGCGCGCTCCGGTCGAATCGGCTAAAACTCCAGACATCGTGATTGCTGTGCGGCGGACGTCCTTGGCGGCCGCCGATTTGTTGTCGGGTTTTCGGTGTTTGGACTCATCGTCGCAAGGCTTCCCGCTCGAAGCTCTTTCAGCCACGAGGTTCCCATGACTCGGTTCGCAATGACGTCGGCCGCGGTGCTGCTCGCTCTCGCCGCTTTCTCGTCCCAGCCGGCGTCGGCACGGACACCCTATGACGGCGCCTGGAGCGTCGTGATCATCACGGATCGCGGAACCTGCGATCGCGCCTATCGCTACAGCATCCAGATCACCGACGGCATCGTGCGCTACACCGGCGAGATGGGCCTGGATTTCCGCGGCCGGGTGGCCCGCAACGGTGCCGTTGCCGTCAGCGTGGCGTCCGGCGGCTCGCGCGCCGATGGGCGCGGCCGCCTCAGCCAGGCCTATGGTGGCGGCACCTGGGCCGGCAACGGCTCGGCGGGCCAGTGCTCCGGCCGGTGGACCGCCGAGCGCCGCTGACCGCCCGATCGCCGATCCGCATTCCAGATCCGGTTGTTCCTTCGGTGTTCATTCCGGGACGGCGCAAAGCGCAGGACCCGGAATCCAGCCGATGACGCCGCGTATGTCGCTGGATTCCGGGCTCGCACCTTCGGTGCGCCCCGGAATGACAGAGAAACCGATCAGCCGAATATCGTATCACGCGTCTGATCCGTCGCCGTCCGGCGAGAACCGCTCGATCCTGGCGAGCGGCGGGACGAGTCGTATCCAGGCGAGCGTCACGGCGATCGCCCCGATGCCGCCGATCACGACCGAGGCGACCGGACCGGTCGCCGCCGCGACCACGCCGGCGCGGAAATCTCCCAAGGTCCCGGTGGTGCCCGTGAACATCGAGTTCACGGCCAGCACCCGGCCCAAAACCTCGTTGGGCGTGCGGGTCTGGATCAGCCCCATGCGGATCACCACGCTGACGGCGTCGGCGGCGCCGTAGACGGCGAGCGCGGCGAGCGACAGAGCGAGCGAGGTCGACAGCGCGAACACGATGGTCGCGGCGCCGAACACGGCTGTCGCGGCGAACAGCTTTACGCCCAACCGACCGTCCGGCGCCCGGCGGGCCAGCACGGCCGTCACGGCGAGTGCCCCGACGGCCGGCGCAGCGCGCAGCAGGCCGAGGCCCCACGGACCCGTCTCCAGAATGTCGCGGGCAAAAATCGGCAGCAGCGCCGTGACGCCGCCGAACAGCACCACGAACAGATCGAGCGTGACGACGCCGAGCAGCACCGGCTGGCCGCGCAGATAGACGAGGCCGGCGGTGAGCGAGTCCAGCGTGAGCTTTTGGCGCGCCGTCGTGCGCATGGCTTTCGGGATCAGGCTGGAGAGCGTCGTCGCGGTGGCGAACAGCACCGCGCAGGTGGCGTAGACCGTGGTCGGCCCGAGCGCGTAGATCAGCCCGCCCAGCGCCGGCCCGCAGATGGTCGCGGCCTGGTTGGCGCTCGCCGAGGCCGCGATGGCGCGGGGCAGGATGTCTGTCGGCACCAGCCCCGGCAGCAGCGAATGCATGGTCGGGATCTCGAAGGTCCGGGCCGTGCCGATCATCAGCAGCACCGTGAACATCAGGCTGCGGCCGATGACGCCCGAGGCGGTGCCGAGCGCCAGCGCCAAGCCCAGAATGCCCATGCCGGCCTGGCACAGGCGCACCACGCTGCGGCGGTCGTAGCCGTCGGCGAAGTGCCCGACCAGGAGAGACAGCAGCACGAAGGGCACGAACTGGACGAGGCCGACCAGGCCGAGATCGAGCGCGCTGCCGGTGATCTCGTAGATCTGCCAGCCGATCGCCACGGTCTGCATCTGGTAGGCCGTGACGCTGAGCACCCGCGAGCCGAGGAAGCAGGCGAAGGCAGACTGCCGCAACAGGGACGGCGCGGCGGCGGAATGCGTCGGAGCGGTCACGGCGGCTTTCGGCTGGCGGACGAACGGGGTGGCGGCGGAAGCGTAGACCATGTCGCGGCTGCTCGTCTGCACCATCACCGGCCCGGGCTTGCCGATCGTCTCGCGCAGAAAGCCGCGTTCTCGCTCGTCTCGACGAGGGCGCAAAGGGACAACATGTCGTTGCCCATCGGTGGCTCCCTGGTCAGGGTCGTGGGTCACAACCCGATCCGGCCCCGGCGGACCGCCGATGACCGCTTACGAACGCCGCTCGGCCGCCACGGCGTTGTGGGGAGCGCTCCCGAGCGGCGCCATCACCACCCGATACACCACCAGGGACGGGACCGAGTGGGGGCCGACATTCGCCGCTGTTTCCCACAAGCCGCCATAGTCACCGCCGGTTTCTCGGTCGGACGCCGGCCGTCAAACGTCGAGCTCCGCGACCAGATCTCCCTCGAACAGTCTCCGCCTCGCGTTTTCGAGATGCGACCGCATCGCCGTCCGAGCGGCATCCGGTTCGGACCCCACGATGTATTCGCAAATTGCTCGGTGTTCGGCTTGGACGACCGCAAGCCGTTCTCGCGATCGGTGAAGGGACAAATTGTGAGTCACGGAAATCCCGAACAAGAAATGTGATTTGATCTCCTCCAAGCTCGATATGAAATACGGATTCCGACTGGCCTTCGCGATGTTCAGGTGAAAATCGAAATCGGCGTCCACGCCGAGCGAATTGCTCGCTGAAGCAGACGTCAGAAGATCGAGTGATTTCTTGATCTCCTCGATCGACACATGATCTCGGTTCAAGGCTGCGTAATAGGCCGCTTCTCCTTCCACCCCGATGCGGAACTTGAAGCAGTTCTGAATGTCGGCGATCTGGCTGAGCCGAACCATGCGCAACACCGTCTGGTGAGGCTGGCGGATCAGGAAGTTGCCGGAACCGCGCCGCGACTTGAGGACGCCGTCGGTCCGCAGCCGCTGCAAGGCGGTTCGCAACACCGGACGCGATACGCCGACCTGCCGCGCCAATTCGACTTCCGGCGGCAATCTCGAGTTGATCGGGTATCGCCCCTCGATGATCGCCGACATCAACCTTTCATAGGCCACGTCGCTCAGCGAATAGTCGTCGTTCTTTGAATTTTCTTCTGCCATGCCAGCGACTTCGAGGAAGAAGCAGTCGGCCGCCGACCGCGTTGTGGCGAACTGTAGCGCCAGCGACACCCGGCTGTCATCGACGGTGACACGGTCGGCGCGTTCCCCCTACCGGAGCAGCGGCACGGTCGCCGGGGGCGGCGGGACCTCAACCGATGCTTTTGCCACTCGAAGACCCCCCGGAACGTTGTGGCCGGCCACCCTGCGTCGGGATACCCGTATTTACCGGTATAGACTAATTTTTACTTATCGAGCTAGGTTGGCAACCGCGACGCCCGGCAGGGCGAAGCGATTGCGGAACGTCGGCGACACCACAGCGGGGGATGTGAGCGGTGGAATTGCGTGTGAACAAGTTCAAACGCGCCCTTGCAGAAAAGAAGCTGCAGATCGGGCTGTGGAGCAGTCTCTCCGACGGCCTGTCGGTCGAGATCCTGGCTGGCGCCGGCTTCGACTGGATCCTCATCGACACCGAGCACGCCCCCAACGAATTGCCGATGGTCTGCCGCCAGTTGCAGGCGAGTGTCGGCGGCACTGCGCATCCCGTCGTGCGACCGCCTTGGAACGACACGGTGATGATCAAGCGGTTCCTCGACGCCGGGGCACAGACGCTGCTCGTGCCCATGGTTCAGAACGAAGAGGAAGCCCGACGAGCGGTCGCCGCCGCGCACTATCCGCCGGTCGGTGTGCGCGGCTTCTCCACCTCGGCCCGGGCTTCCGGCTTCGGCCGCATCGCCGACTACTTCAACCTGTGCGGCTCGGAGATCTGCGTCCTCGTCCAGATCGAGACTCGGCAGGCGCTCGCCAATCTGGAGCGAATTGCCGCGGTGGACGGCGTCGACGGACTCTTCATCGGCCCCGGCGACCTCTCGGCCGACCTCGGATACCTGGGCAACCCCTCTCATCCGGACGTGCTCGCGGTGTTCGACGAGACGATCGATCGCATCCGGGCCTGCGGTGTTCCGGCCGGCTTCCTCACCGGCAATTCCGACCTGGCTCGGCACGTCATCGATCGAGGCTGCACATTCGTCGCCGTCGGCTCCGACATCGGCCTGTTGACGCAGGGCAGCGATCTCCTGGTCCGCAAGTTCAAGCCCGCGGCCTGAACGACCCGCTCCCGACGCCCGTGCTTCGATCCTCGCGAGGTCACCATGCCGAGATTTTCTGCCAATCTCTCAATGCTATTCACCGAGCTGCCCTTCCTCGACCGGTTCGCCGCTGCCGCGAGCGCCGGCTTCGAGGCGGTCGAATACATGTTCCCGTACGACTACACGCCGGATCAGTTGGCCGCGGCTCTCCGCAGAAATCACTTGAGTCAGATTCTGTTCAACCTGCCGGCCGGTGACTGGGCGCGGGGCGAACGCGGCATCGCCGGTCACCCCGACAGGGTTGCGGAGTTCCGGAACGGCGTTCGGGCGGCAGCGACCTTTGCGCATGCACTGGAATGTCCGCGCGTGAATTGTCTCGTCGGCTTTCCGCCGGTCGGGGTCGCCGCCGAAACGGCCCATCGCACCCTGGTCGACAATCTGCGCCACGCGGCCGAAGCGCTGCAAGGCGACGGCGTGCTCCTGCTCGTCGAACCGATCAACCGCTTCGATATGGCCGGCTTTCAACTGAGTGGATCGGCCGATGCCCTGGCTCTGATCGACGAGGTCGGCAGCGACAATCTGAAGCTTCAATACGACATCTACCACATGCAGAGGAGCGAGGGCGAGCTGTCCAGCACCATCGAGAAGAACATCGACCGGATCGGCCACATCCAGGTCGCAGACAATCCAGGGCGCGGCGAACCGGGGACCGGAGAGATCAATTTCGATTTCCTGTTCCGGTTGCTCGACCGGATCGGATACGACGGCTGGGTCGGCTGCGAGTACAAGCCGAAAAATTCGACGCTGGAGGGCCTGACTTGGCTGCGAGGCCGCGCCTCCGATCTGCGGCCGGCCATCCGCGACGACGCCCGACTCCAGTAGGGATCGGTCGAGACTACCGCGTCAGACGCTTCGGCTCTCGTCATGTCGCTCCTTTGAGAACCCATGCGTTCACCATCGGTCGCCGACGCGGCGCCGGATCGCCCGAAGGCGCTCGAGATCGGAATTGGGCCGGCACTCCGCCGTCCCCGTCTACAAGAAAACTCCCCAAAGGCAGGCGGTCGCGCTCGATCACGACCGATACCCGCGAGAAGAACAGATAGACGAGAGAATGCCATGATGACACCGACGCCACCGCGGGCGGGTTCCTATCGATACATCGCTCTCGCATTCATCACGATCGTCCTGGCGCTGAGCGTCGGAGACCGCGCGACCCTTTCGGTCGCCGGCCCTGAAATGTCCAAGGCTTTGGGGATCAGCCCGATCGGGATGGGCTGGTTGTTCTCGTCATTCGCCTGGGCCTATGCCCTGGGCCAGATTCCGGGCGGTTGGATCGTCGATCGCCTCGGCGTCAAGCGCTCCCTCATGTGGGGCCTGATCCTGTGGTCGCTGGTCACCTTCGGGATGGGGTTCGCACCCTGGTTCGCCGCCCCGTTCGTAATGCTGATGATCATGCGGTTCGTTCTCGGCATCTGCGAATCGCCGGTCACGCCCGGATCGGCCCGCGTCCTCGCGGCTTGGTTCCCGTCCGGCGAGCGCGGAATGGCTGGCTCCATCTTCAACTCGGCCCAGTATATCGCGCTCGTCCTGTTCAGCCCGTTGATGGGATGGCTTTCGCATCGCTTCGGATGGGAATCGGTCTTCACCGTCATGGGGTCGATCGGGCTACTGCTCGCCTTCGTCTGGAATCTCGGGTTCTTCGTGCCCGCCCGGCATCCCCGCCCCAATCCCGCGGAAATCTCCTATATCGCGGCCGGCGGAGCGCTGATCGATGTCGACGCAGACACCGGCCGAACGGCTGCGACCGGCGGCGCCGAGAAGACGGCACACGTCCCGGTGCTGCAGGCGCTCGCCGCCCTCTTCGGGAGCCGAATGCTGGTCGGCATCTTCATCGCCCAGTACGGCATCAACGCGATCACCTGGTTCTTCGTCTCCTGGTTTCCGACCTATCTGGTCAAGGGACTCGGCTTCACCATACTCCAGGCCGGCTTCCTCGCCGCCCTTCCGGCGGTATGCGGGGTCGTCGGTGCCGTGATCTCCGGCTTCTTCTCCGACTATCTCCTGAAGAAGACCGGCTCCCTCAGCATCGCGCGCAAGGTACCGATCACGATCGGTCTCTTCATGAGCGCGCTGATGATCGGCTGCAACTACACGCGCTCGGAAACGCTGGTCATCTTCCTGATGTCGGCGGCCTTCTTCGGCAAAGGCTTCGGCTCGCTCGGATGGACCGTGGTCGCCGACACGGCGCCGAAGCAGGTCATCGGCCTGACCGGCGGTGTCTTCAGCGCGATCGGCAATTCCGCCGGCATCGTCACCCCGTTGGTGATCGGCTACATCCTCGCCGGAACCAATTCCTTCGAATACGCTCTGCTGTTCGTCGGACTGCACGGGATCATGGCGGTCCTCAGCTATTGGCTGATCGTCGGCAAGATCGAACGGTTCGAGCTTCCCGGCCTCGTCGGTGCCTGCGCTGCGCCGGCGATGGCCTGCCCCGATCCCGGGCACGCCGCGGCCGGCCCGGCCCCTCGCCCGTCTCCCGAGAAGACCACCGCGTGACCGCCTCCGGCGCTCCGCGACACACCGTGATCCGCCGAGAGCCTCGGGTCAGAGAGGACGAACCGATGAACACTGTCACGGCCACCAGGCCGCTCCGCATCCAGCTCGACGAGCGCGACAACGTCGCCATCGTCGCCAATTCCGGTGGTCTGCCGGCCGGCACCGTCTTCGACGATGGCCTCGCTCTCGTCGACGCTGTGCCGCAGGGCCACAAGGTGGCGCTCGTCGACATTCCGAAGGGCGGCGAGGTGATCCGCTATGGCGAGGTCATCGGCCTCGCCGTCAAAGAGCTGCCGCGCGGCTCCTGGATCAGCGAGTTCCTCGTCGACCTGCCGGCGCCGCCGGCGCTCGACAGCCTGCCGCTCGCCACCCGGCCGGCCCCCGACCTGCCGCCGCTCGACGGTTACACCTTCCAGGGCTACCGCAACGCCGACGGCTCGGTCGGCACCCGGAACATCCTCGCAATATCGACGAGCGTCCAATGCGTCGCCGGGGTCGTCGACCACGTCGTCCGCATCGTCAAGGACCGCCTCCTGCCGAACTACCCGAACGTCGACGACGTCGTCGGCCTCGAGCACATTTACGGCTGCGGCGTCGCCATCAATGCACCCGCCGCGATCGTGCCGATCCGCACCGTCCAGAACCTGACGCTGAACCCGAACTTCGGCGGCGAGATCCTGGTGATCGGCCTCGGCTGCGAGAAGCTCCAGCCGGATCGCCTCCTCGCCGGCAGGCCCGCCGCCGAGGTGTCCCGCGACATTCTGAGCCTGCAGGACGAGCGGTTCGTCGGCTTCCAGGCGATGGTCGACGGCATCCTGGAGATGGCGGAAGAGCGGCTGAAGCGTCTGAACGCGCGCCGCCGCGAGACCTGCCCGGCCTCCGATCTGGTGGTCGGCGTCCAGTGCGGCGGCTCCGACGCGTTTTCCGGCGTCACCGCCAATCCGGCGGTCGGCTTCGCGACGGACCTCATCGTCAGGGCCGGCGGCACCGTGATGTTCTCGGAAGTGACCGAGGTCCGCGACGCCGTCCATCTGATGACGCCGCGTGCCGTAAACGCCGATGTCGGGCGGGCGATCCTGCGCGAGATGGCCTGGTACGACCGCTATCTCGCCGAAGGCGAGACCGACCGCTCGGCCAATCCCTCGCCCGGCAACAAGAAGGGCGGGCTCGCCAACGTCGTCGAGAAGGCGCTCGGCTCGATCGCCAAGTCGGGCCGCAGCCCGATCTCCGCCGTGCTGGCGCCGGGCGAGAAGGCGACGACCAAGGGCCTCATCTTCGCTGCGACGCCAGCCTCCGACTTCGTCTGCGGCACGCTGCAGCTCGCCTCCGGCATGACGTTGCAGGTCTTCACCACGGGCCGCGGCACGCCCTACGGGCTCGCCGCGGCGCCGGTGATCAAGGTGGCGACGCGCAGCAATCTCGCGGCCCGCTGGCACGACCTGATGGACCTCGACGCCGGCCGCATCGCCACCGGCGAGGCGACCGTGGAGGAGGTCGGCTGGGAGCTCTTCCGCCTGATCCTCGACGTCGCCTCGGGCGAGAAGAAGCCCTGGTCCGACCGTTGGGGCCTCCACAACAGCCTGGCCCTGTTCAATCCGGCACCCGTGACCTGAGCGACCCCCGTTCTCCCACCGCTGGCCGGTGACCGACCCGAGACACAAGACTCCAGCCGGGGCCTCCCGGTTCACGGCTGGAGTCCGGGTTTGCACCTCCGTTGCCCCCCGGGATGACCAGGAATTGATCATCCGGAGCCCGCACGAGATCACCCGGCCGCGCGGGCCTTGGTGTCGAGGCCGCCCTCGGCCATCGCGGTGAGCTTGCGGTCGGCCGCCCTCTCCTCATCGAGGGTCTTCTCCATCACCTGGGCGAGTCGTTGCGGCCGAGCTGCTTGTCCCACGCCACCAGGGTGCCGTAGCGGGTCATCTCGTCATGCTCGACCGCCCGGGCGGCGGCGATCGGGACAGCATC
Source organism: Rhodoplanes sp. (assembly GCF_013377085.1). Taxonomy (GTDB): domain Bacteria; phylum Pseudomonadota; class Alphaproteobacteria; order Rhizobiales; family Xanthobacteraceae; genus Rhodoplanes. Next base: position 112,987 of record NZ_JACAAX010000017.1, read on the forward strand.
CAGCACCATCGGGTCGTCCATCTCGCCGGCCACGCCGTCGCTTTCCTCGATGAGGCCATCGATCGCCGGGCCGTAGATCCCGCGCACCTCGACGCTATGCATCCGGAACATCTCCTGGAGGCAGGCGATGTGGTCCTCGGTCTCGCCGAGATGCGCCTTGACGGCCTGTTCGAGCTGCGGGTCGCCGGCCTTGTCGATCATCTCCGGACCTGCCTTCACGATGCGGTTCTCGGCGCACCGGATGTCTCGCAGCATGTGCACGAAGAGATCGTCCATCGTGCGGATGTCCTTGGAGAAAATGCCCATCCGTCGTCGTCCTGTGGCGGCTGGGTTGGGAGCGGAAACGGGGCCGGGCGATGCCGCGGCTGCGCCGGACCTCTCGCCGGGTGCCGGCCCCGGACACCGGGTCGCGGCGCGTCGGACCAACCGCGCAGGCACGAGGGGATTCCGACCCACGGTCCCGGCCAGGCCACTCGGGCGCCGTCATCGTCCCGCAGTTTGACCTTGATCAAGGTTCCGAACGTCAATCTTACTTTACACTTCGATCCCATGAACAGTGTCATCGCGCTCGCCGAACGAAACGTTCCCCGGTACACCTCGTATCCGACCGCGCCGCACTTCACGCCGGTCGTCGATGCCAAGACCTATGCCGGATGGCTCGCCGCCATGCCGTCAGGCTCCACGCTTTCGCTCTACCTGCACGTGCCCTTCTGCACGGACATCTGCCTGTATTGCGGCTGCCACACCAAGGCGGTCCGGCGGGCGGAGCCGCTCGACGCCTACACGGAGCGGCTGATCCAGGAGATCGGCCTGGTGTCCGCCTCGGTCGGCACCCGCAAGGTGGTGCACATCCACTGGGGCGGCGGCACGCCGTCGATCCTGGGCAAGGACCGCCTCGCCCGCATCGTCGGCGCCATCAAGGAGCAGTTCGACCTCGCGTCGCTGGTCGAGCACGCCATCGAGCTCGATCCGCGCCGCCTCGACCAGGAGCTCGCCAATGCGCTCGTCGCGATCGGCGTCAGCCGGGCGAGCCTCGGCGTCCAGGACTTCTCGCCCCATGTCCAGGAGGCGATCGGCCGCAACCAGCCCTTCGAGGTGGTGCATGACGCCGCCGCGATGCTGCGCAAGGCCGGCATCGACCGCATCAATATCGACCTGATGTACGGCCTGCCGCGCCAGACCATCGCCGATGTGGAGCGCAGCGCCAGCCTCGCCGCCTCGCTCGATCCGGGCCGCCTGGCGCTGTTCGGCTACGCCCATGTGCCGTGGTTCAAGGGCAACCAGAAGCTCATCGACGTCGCCGCCCTGGCCGGCCCGGGCGAGCGCATCGAGCAGGCGCGGGCCGCCTCGCGCACGCTGGCGAGCTATGGCTACGTGCCGATCGGCCTCGACCACTTCGCCCGGCCCGACGACGACCTCGCCACGCTCCAGCGCGGCGGCCGCCTGCGGCGGAATTTCCAGGGCTACACCACCGACGAGGCCGACGGCCTGATCGGTTTCGGGGCGAGCGCCATCGGCAAGCTGCCGCAGGGCTTCATCCAGAACGCCGTCGACATCGCCGGCTATTCGCGCACCGTCGAGAGCGGCTCGCTCGCCACCACCAAGGGCGTCGCGGTGTCGAGCGACGACGTGCTGCGCGCCGAGATCATCGAGCGGCTGATGTGCGATCTCGGCGTCGACCTCGACACGCTGCCGGCCAACAAGATCACCGACAGCCTCGACACCAGCTTCGCCCGCGAGATGCACGACCTCGACGGCCTGGTCGCCGCCGGCATGGTGCGGATCGACGGACGGCGCATCAGCATCACCGAGGAGGGGCGGCCGTTCGTGCGCCTCGTCGCGGCGGCGTTCGACGCCTATCTGCCGCAGAACCGCTCGCGCCATTCGGTGGCCGTGTAGGCCACACAAGGCGATATTGACGTCGCATTGCGCGGTGGCCGGGCTTTTCGCCCGGCCATCGCCGTTTTCACCATCTCGATTGCCGTCGTCGATGCGACGCACGCGCCCGTGCCCGACGGGTCCGCGCTGCTCACGTTCGTTGCGAGCCGGCGGGTCGAGCCGCCTCCTGAAGCTGCCTCGCAATCCAGTCGATGAACACCCGCAGCCTCGGCGAGAGGTGTTTCGCGCGCGGATAAAGCACGGATACGGGCGTCGGCGTCGGCGGCGTGCCGGCGAGGACCGGAACGAGCGCGCCGGTCCGGAAGTCCGCGGCGAGGCGATAGCCCGGCGCCTGGATGAGGCCGAGCCCGGTGCGGGCCGCGGCCGCATAGGTCTCCGCACCGTTCACCGTGACGACGGAGGGCAACACGACCTCGCACCGCGTCCCCGCGACGATGAATTCCAGAGGAAGCACGTTTCCGGTCGCGGACGAGCGGAAGGCGACCATGCGATGGCCGTCGAGGGCATCGGGGCTCTCCGGTACGCCATGCTGGTCCAGATAGGCGGGCGACGCACACGTCACCTCCTCCAGCTCGGTCAGCCGGCGGGCAATCAGGTCGCTGTCGACCAGGCTGCCGACCCGGAGCACGCAATCCATGCCCTCCTGCAGCAGGTCCACGTAACGGTCGCCCTCGCTGAGCTGGAGCTCGATGTCCGGATACGCGGCCAGAAACGCCGCCAGGTGCGGCACGACGAAGTGGCTCGCCAGCGTGCCGTGGACGCCGACGTGGAGATGCCCCTTCGGCCTCGCGCCGGCAAACGCGCCTTCGGCATCCTCGAGATCCGCGATCAGGCTGACACAGCGCCGATAGTAAGCCTCGCCGTCGAGCGTCGCGGAGACATGACGGGTGGTCCGCTGCAGCAGGCGGACGCCGAGCCGGGCTTCGAGCCCCTTCACGGCATCGGTGACGGAGGAGCGCGGCAAGCCGAGATCCTCTGCCGCCTTCGAGAAGCTCTTGCGCTCCACGATGCGGATGAAGACCCGCATGGCATCGAAACGGTCCATTGTTCGCCTACTCGGACAGTGATGCCGGAATATGCCAGATTATTGTTCGATCGTGAACGAGCATCTTCTCCCGGTCGGCCACCGATTGCCGGCAGCCCAACCGAGGAGAACACCAATGTCAGAGACATCGAGCCGAGTCGCCATCGTCACCGGCGCCTCCGGTGGCATCGGCGCCGCCGTGGCGGAGCGCCTGGCCGGCGACGGTTTTGCCGTGGTCGTGAACTATGCCGGCAGCGCCGGCGCGGCCGAAGCACTGGTCCGCCGCATCGACAAGACCGGCGGCCGGGCGGTCGCCGCGCAAGCCGACGTCTCGGACCCGGCGGCGGTCGCCCGGATGTTCGAGACCGCCGAGACTGACTTCGGAGGCGTCGACGTCCTGGTGAACAATGCCGGCATCATGGGCCTCGCGACGATCGCCGAGAGCAACGACGCCCTGTTCGACCGCCACATCGCCGTCAACCTGAAGGGGACGTTCAACACCCTGCGCGAGGCGGCGCGGCGGCTGCGCAGCGGCGGCCGGATCGTCAACATCTCGTCCAGCGTCACGACGCTGCTGCAGCCGACCTATGGCGTCTACGCCGCGACCAAGGCGGCCGTCGAGGCGATGACCAGCGTGCTCACCAAGGAGCTGCGTGGCCGCAACATCACCGTGAACGCCATCGCACCCGGGCCGACGGCCACCAAGCTGTTCCTGGACGGCAAGCCGCAGGAGCTGATCGACCGCCTGGCCAAGGCCGCACCGCTGGAGCGCCTCGGTCAGCCCGACGACATCGCCGCAGCCGTGTCCTTCCTGGCCGGCCCGGACGGCGCCTGGGTCAACGGCCAGACGATTCGCGCCAACGGCGGGATCGTCTGATCCGACCGCCGCTCGCGGAAGCCTCCCTGCCCTCGATCATCGAAGGACCCCCATCATGTCCACGCAAGCCCCGTCCAAAGACGCTGCTTCCAAGTCCGTCGTTTCCAAGTCGATCGTTTCCGAGTCCATCATCCTCGTCACCGGGGCGTCCTCGGGCTTCGGCCTGATGACGGCGCGCGCCCTCGCCGAAGCCGGCCACACCGTCTATGCCTCGATGCGCGAGACCGAAGGCCGCAACGCGCCGCGGGCCGCCGACCTCGCGGCATGGGCGCAGGCCGAAGGCGTCGACCTGCGCACGGTCGAGCTGGACGTCCAGTCGGACGACTCGGTCGACGCCGCCGTGGAGACGATCATCGCCGATACCGGGCGGATCGACGTCGTCGTCCACAATGCCGGCCACATGGTGTTCGGGCCGGCCGAAGCGTTCACGCCGGACCAGTACATCCAGCAGTACGACGTCAACGTCCTCGGCGCGCAGCGCGTCAACCGGGCCGCGCTGCCGCACCTCCGGGCACAGGGCAATGGCCTGCTGGTGTGGGTCGGCTCGTCGTCCACGCGCGGCGGCACCCCACCGTTTCTCGCGCCCTATTTCGCCGCCAAGGCGGCCATGGACGCGCTCGCCGTCTCCTACGCGACCGAGCTGGCGCTGTGGGGGATCGAGACCGTGGTCGTGGTTCCGGGCGCCTTCACCAAGGGCACCGACCACTTCGCCCATGCGGGCGCGCCCAGCGACACGGCCCGCGCGGCGGAGTACGAATCCGGCCCCTATGCGGGCATCGCCGACAAAGTGTTGAAGGGGCTGGCGAGCCTGGAGCCGGCCGACGCCGATCCGGCCGAGGTGGCCCGCGCGATCGGCCGCGTCGTCGATACGCCGTTCGGCGAGCGGCCGTTTCGCGTCCATGTCGATCCGTCAGAGGATGGCGCCGAGGTCGTCAACGCCGTCGCCGATCGCGTCCGCCGCGAGCTGTACCGCAACATCGGCCTGGAGACGCTGCTGCATCCCCGCCGGGTCGGCTGACGTTCACTCGGTCGTTCCGGGGCGGCCCGCAGGGCCGAGCCCGGAACCCATACCCCCTGTGTTGCTGAAGCAATCGGCACCGGGCTCATGGATTCCGGGCCCGCGGGCTGTCGCCCGCGCCCCGGAATGACGAAGTCTGCAAAGCCCTCCCGAAAGGAGAACCTCCCGTGCACACGATCATGGTCATTGCGGCCGGCCTGCTGCTGCTCGGCGCCTCGACCGGCGTCAGCCGATGGATGGGGTTTGGCGACCCGGCGTCCGTCCGCCTGCTGACGCTGGGCTTCCTGGCGGTCTGGCTCGCCGCCACCGTCATCAATCTGTGGTTCGGCGTGACGCGCGCCGGCTACACGGTCGCCGAGGAGACCCCGATCAACCTCGTCGTATTCCTGGTGCCGACCGTTGCGGCAATTCTGGTGTGGTGGTTGCGGACATGACGGCCCGGGATCGGCGTCGCCGCGCGTCCCGCCGAACGGACGACCTCACGAAAACCGGCCTGCCGATACACGAAAGGCCCGCTCTCGCGGGCCTTTCTCATTGTGGGCGAAACCGGGCCTCGGGCGAAAAGCCTCAGGCGGCGGCGCGGCGGCCGTTGGCCGCCTTGGCGGCCTTGCCGCGCGACGCGGAGCCCCGGGTCGCGGCCCCGCGGACGGTGCTCTTGCGCGGCGGCGCCTTGCCGGCGGCCTTCGGGTTGGCCGACATCTTGGCCATCACGGTGAGCTTCTTGTCGGTCGCGACCTCCTCGCGCAGCGTCTCGCCGAGGAGCGTCGCCAGATCCCTGCGGCCGAGTTGCCTCGCCCACGCGACCAGCGTGCCGTAGCGGGTGATCTCGTAGTGCTCCACCGCCTGAGCGGCGGCGATGAGCGCCGCGTTGAGCACGTCCTTGTCCTCGATCTCGCCGGCGACGTCGTTGGCCTCCTCGATGATGCCGTCGATGGCCGGGCACTCGGTTCCCTTCGGCTCGTGGTCGAGCTTCTTGAACACCTGATCGAGCCGCTTGATCTGCTTCTTGGTCTCGGCGAGATGCATCTTGAATCCGCGCTTGAGCTCGGCGTCGGTGGCCTTGCCCATCATGTCGGGCAGCGCCTTCTCGATCTGGTGCTCGGCGTAATAGATGTCCTCGAGCTGATGGACGAAGAGGTCGTCCATGGTGCGGATCTGTTCGGAAAAAATCGCCATTCTGGAAGCTCCTGAAGAAGGTCTGCGGACCCGGGGGATGGCCTGCCACAGCCGCTCGCGCGATCGCCGCCGCAGAAGCAATCTGGCCACCAACGAACCACCACGGCGAGGGTTCCCGCCACCGGCGCGCAAGCGAGTTGAATTGCGAGCCGAAACGCGCAGGATGCCGGTCCGCCGCCGATCCGAGTCGTCGGCGCTGCGACAGCACGAAGCCAGCCGAGCCATGACCGACGATTCCGTTCCGTTTCCGCGCGTCCTGATCCTCTGCATCGCCGTCACGGGCGGCGTCATGGCGGCCATCGCGGCGCAGCTCGCGCTGGCGCATGTCGGGCTCGATCTCGCCGCGGTGTGGCGCAACATGCTCGGCGCCCGCACGGGACAGATGCGCTCGGCCTTCGCCTGGTGGGCGATCGCGCTGGTGTCGTTCGGCTCCGGCCTGCTGATCGCGTCGGTGACCAAGCTGATGGCGACGGCGCAGTCCGATCTCGCGGCACTGCGCTGGATCGGCGGCGCCGTGCTGGTCGTCGGGCTCGCGCTGGTCGGCCACGAGGCCGCCGTGCCGTCGCCGCTCGGACCCGGGGCCAACGCGGTGCTCGGCATCGCCTCGCTCACGGTCGCGGGCATCTTGTCGCTGCTCGGCGCCTATTTCGTCACGCGGCGCTGATCCGTCCGCGGCCTTCGGCGTCACAGGTTGCGGCGAGGATGTGGCGGACGGCTTGCGTCATTTCGCTGCAAGCCGCGGAGATCACAAAAAAAACATGCGCGCCGTGATAGAACGCATGCATCGTTGACGTGCCGACTCGGCCGACCGCCAGGACCGATCGAACCGGCAGCGCAAGCCGCAGCACAGATCCGCAGCACATGGCAGGTGGCACGATGCGATCGTGGTCGGTGGTCTCGAAGTCGATGGGTTTGGCGCTCTGCGCCGCACTCGGGTTGGGAGCAGCCGTCGCTCTCGTTCTGCCGGATGCCGGCATCGCCGCGCCACGGCAACCACGGCTTGCCTGCCCGCCCGGTCTGGAGACGCCTGGGCCGTTCGCCGATCCGGCCGAGCACGCCCGCGCCGCCGCCTGCGCGAAGCGGGCCGAGGCGCAGGCCCGGCGCACCCGGGCCAAGGC
>NZ_JACAAX010000018.1 GCF_013377085.1 Rhodoplanes sp.
TCCATTGGTGGTCAGACATCATAAATCCGAGCTGATCACCCGGAAACCGTATGACTGTTCACGACACGAAGGTGCATTTGGACGCGGGCGTGCGCGTGTCCATGTCGCGGCCACGATTCATGTGGTCGTCCGTCTCGGCCGCGCAGCCGAGCATGCGGGCGTAGAGGAAGATCGTGAAGGCCGCGGTCTCCAGCCGGTCGCGGCCGAACTCGCCGGCGCGGAACGGCCGCCACAGGATCTTCAGGAGCATCGCCGAGATCAGCGCGTCGACATTCACGCAATAGACGTTGCGCGAGACCCCGGCGTCGAACAGCGCCTGCACCACGGCGTGGTAGAATTCGTGGAAGACGTTGTACTCGCCGCGCCGCTCGTACAGCTCGCGCACGAACACCTCGCGCGGATCATTGTTGATCGGCTTGTCCTTGAACACCGGGTGGTTGACGCCCGGGATCTTCTGCAGCTCGGCGCTGCCGGCCGACTTCTTCTCCGACTTGTAGGCCTTGTAGGACTGGGCATAGCTCTTCGCGAGTGCGGCGAGGTCGATGCCGTGATCGCGGTTGCCGGGATCGGCGAGCTCGAGCGGCGCGAACTGATCGATCAGGAAGGCGATGCCCTCGTAGCCGTTGCCGCCATGGGCGTAGCCCGAATGGGTCAGGAAGCCGAGCATCGCCTTGTTGAGCTGCACGCGGTCGGGCGCCTCCGGTCCGTCGGAGGCGACCGCACCCTTGGCGCCCTGGGCCGAGATGGTGCCGGGGCCGTTGGAGAGCAGGAGGCCGATCAGGGTCTGGAAGGCGAACAGCGAATCCGGCTCGGCCGCGCGGCCCGTGAGGGCCTTGTAGGCGGCCTCGTTGAGCGACGCCGAGCCGATCAGCGCGTCGTCGTCGTAGCCGCAGAAGCCATCCGGCGTGTGCTGCGAGGCGTCTACCGAGGCGCCGATCATCACGCCGAACAGGTGCATCCACCACGGCAGCGTCTCGGCCGTCACGGGCGAGATGCGCTTGCGCATCAGCGGACCCCAGGCGAGCGAGCAGGCGATGGCGGCCCGCACGGCATCGAGGGTCGGATGGCCGGGCAGCGTGCGCAGCCAGCGCACGAATGGCGCCTTGGCGCCGCGCGCCGCGACGCCGGCGATCAGCGCCTCGGCCTTCGGGTCGGGCGTGTCGGCGACGAACAGGGCGCGGTTCGCCTCGTCCATCACGACGCTGACGACGTCGAAGCCGTCGTCCAGCACGCTCGCCAGCTTGGCGTTGACGAAGGCCTCGATCAGCAGCCGCACCAGCCGGCGCGTCGCCTCGAAGGGTTTTGGACCGGCGATGGCGACGGCGGCGGCCATCACGGCGTTCGGCGCGTTGCCGGCCTCGCGGGCGGCCTGCGCGGCGGCCAGCATCGGCGTGCCGGAGAGGTTCAGGCTGGCGCCGATCAGGGTGTTGATCAGCGCCCGATCGTTCGGACCGCCGACCTGGCGCAGCAGCGCCAGCGCGACATTCGCCTCGACAGGATGCTGGGCGGCGTCGAGCACCGAGACGCCGTTGAGCGTGGTGACCTGGGTCACCGGATCCATCTGCGAGGCGCCCGAGGCGTCCTTCATGGACTGGCGCGGGAACACCGCGCCGATCTGGCGGTTCAGGCGGGCGATCTCGCGCCCATAGGGCGCCATCGCCTCGACCACCGGCAGGTCGAGCTCGCTCGGCAGCGCCAAGCCCATATTGGAGCCGAACCACGGCTTCAGGCTGAGATTGCCCTCCGGCTCGAAGTCGGGCAGGCAGGCGTTCGCCTGCATCACCGCGGTGAGCGCGTGGGTGATGTGGGCGATGTTGGTGACCACGGCGCCGCGGCGCGAGAACATCGGCCGCTCCGGCGTGAACACGCCGTCGACGCCGAACTTCTCCATGAACCAGCGTTCCTTGGCGAGCGCGTCGTCGTCGCCGCCCGACATGGCGCCGGCGTGTCCCACGGGCCGCGTCAGCTTCGACTTCCAGCGGCCGACCACGCAGGCGACGACCGGCTTGGTGAACTGCGCGTCGAGCTCGTAATGGCCGCCCGGCTCGACATAGAGCACGGCCGCCTTGCTGCGCATGTCGTTGGCGAGCGCGAAGGCGAACTCGGGCGCGGCGAATTGGATGTAGACGTCCTTGCCGCTCGAGATCAGCGTGGTGGTGCCCCATCCGGCCATGCGCAGATAGGTCGCCATCGTGGTGGTGAAGTTGCCCGAGTTCGAGAAGATGGCGATCGAGCCGCGGCGCAGCGCCTCGCGCGGGGCGTCGCCGCCCAGCGCGCCGCCGATGCGCACCTCGTTCCAGGAGTCGGCGACGCCGAGGCTGTTGCCGCCGAAGATGTCGATGCCGTTCTGCTGACCCATCGCGCGGATTTCTCGCGAATCGTGGACGGACATCTTTTCGGTCACGATAAAAATCTTGCGCAGCTCCGGATTGACCCGGATCAGCTCGGCGACGCCGTCGCGTGCGCCGGAGGGCGGCAGATAGATGACGCCGCAGTTGAAGCGGTGGCCGTTCTCCAGCCCCTCGCGCACGTCGTTATAAACCGGGATGCCGCCGAGCGAGGTCTTCAGCCACTGGCCGCTGCGGCCCGGCGAGGTGCCGAACACCACGTTGCCGCCCGAGTAGACGTGGCCGACCGGGGTCACGTCCTTCGATTCGCCGCCGAGCACATTGAGCACGCAGACCCGGTCGTGCCGCGAGGCCACCTGGTCGAGCGAGCTGATCCCGACGTAATACTTGAAGGAGCTGATGCCTTCTTTGTGCATGGTCGTGTCCGGTGAGGGAGCGAGGCGCATCGGGGTGGACGGTCAGGCGGCCGTCGGCGAGGCGATCTTGAGGCTCTCGGCGACCGCGGCGCGCCCGCCCGCCCGCATCCAGGCGTCGGCCTGCTTGGCGTAGCTGATCACTTCGCTGATGTCGGAGTCGAAGCCGAACAACCGGTAGGGCAGGCCGAGCGCTTCCACGGTGTCGCGCAGCGCGCCGAATCCGCGGATCAGGTTCGGGCCGCCGCGGGCCGCGACGACGTAGAGCGGCGTCGGCCCGTTCTTGGAGAAAGACTCGCGCAGCGCGTCCGAGATCGCCCGCAGGGTCTCGAAGATGTCGGTGTTGTTGGCCTTGCCGCCGACGATGAACAGCACGTTCGATTGCTTCAGCCAGTGCTTGAAGCAGATCTGCGCCACCTCGCGCATCTTGGCGTAGGGCGGGTTGCCGCCGAAGTCCGACGAGATGATCGCGAGGTCGCCGAGGATCTCCGAGACGAGCGAGTTGGCGCCGCCCCCGAAGGTCGGCGCGAGAATCGTGCCCTGCGGATTGATCACGTAGACGTCGCTCTGGCCCTGATAGGTGCGGAGCTGGTTGATCTCCTGCTCGAAGTCCGAGTAGTCGACCGCGAACAGATGCGCCGGCAGGCCGAGCCGCAGCCAGCGGCTGTCGTCGCGGTCGAAGCCGCATTTGAAGTCGCAGGCGACCGGCGTGAGGCGTCCGTCGCGCTCCGGCCGCATCCGGATCGGATTGAGCTCGAGCGTGGTCATGCCGTAGTTGTGATAGAGTTCCCACAGCTTGGGCAGCGTCTGCACCAGCGGCGAGATGATGGCGTTCGGAGCGTGCAGCTCGGACAGCGCGTTCGCCACCACGAAGGCCTTCAGGCCGGTCAGCGAGTCGAACGGGATCTGGGCGACCTCCTTCTTGTCCAGCTCCTCGATGTCGACGCCGCCCTTGTGGGTCAGCGTCATGGTCGGGGCGCGGAAATGGGTCGCGTCGGTGATCGAGAAATAGACCTCGTGCTCGGCCGGGACGAGGCTCTCGAAGGTCACGCCGTTCGCCTTGAAGGTGAAGCCGCCGGACTGCATCTCGGCGAAATAGAGACGTTCCTTCTCCTTCAGCGCGGTCTTGAGGTCGCGGGCGATGCCGATCAGGCCGGCCTTGCCCTTCTTGCCGACGCCACCCTTGAACACCGGCTTGATGATGATTCCGCCGTGCCGGTCGATGAGGCTCTTGATCTCGGCTTCGCTGGCCGCCGGCCCGAGCACCTCGGACGTCGGAAATCCCGCAAACTGCAGGAGCGTGGAGCCGTAGAGCATGCCCGTGATCTGCATCGATCGCTCCCGCGGTCCCGGCCGCGGTCGCGTCGAGGACCGCGGTCTGACGTACCGGGCCGCCGCCATATTTCTAGGCTCGACGTGCAGCGGCGTCGAGTGACGATACCCCATATGCCGCAAGTTAGGGCATGGTCAGAAATGGGGCTCTCGGCGCCGCTTGGCGGCCGATCCCGTTCTGAAAACAGAAACGGCCGGGGTTGGCCCGGCCGTTCGTCGTCGCGAATACGGCTGCCGTCAGTCGGCGTACTGGCCGGCCTCCTTGATGATCGGCGCCCAGCGGTCGATCTCGCTGATCAGCATCTTCTGATGGACCTCGGGGGTCGCCCGCTCGGGCGCCACCGGGTCGGTGGTGATGTCGTGGAAGCGCCTGGCGAGGTCGGGGTCCTTCATGGCGGCCACGATGGCCTCGGAGAGCTTTGCGACAATGGCCGGCGGCGTGCCCTTGGGGGCGTAGACGCCGTGCCAGACGCTGATCTCGAAGCCGGGCAGGCCGGCCTCGTCGGCGGTCGGCAGGTCCGGGAAGGTGCTCACCCGGGTCTTGGTGGTCACCGCATAGGCCTTCACCTGCTTCGAGGTGATCGGGCCCGTGGTGTTGGTGGCCTGGTCGCAGGTCATGTCCACCTGCTTGCCGAGCAGGTCGTTCATGATCGGGCCGTTGCCCTTGTAGGGCACCGTGGTGACCTGGGTCTGCAGCGCCGTCTGCAGCAGCATGCCGCAGAGTTGCGAGGCGGCGCCGAGACCGGCATGCGCGTAGGTGACCTTGGTGCCGTTCGCCTTGATGTAGGCGATCAGCTCCTTCAGCGTATTCGGCGCGAAGTCCGGACGCCCGATGATGGTCTGCGGCGCCTCGGTGACCAGCCCGAGCGGGATGAAAGCCGTCTTGGTGTCGTAGGGCAGCTTGCGATAGAGCGTCGCTGCCGTCGACAGGCCGACATGGTGGATCAGCAGCGTGTAGCCGTCCGGGTCGGCGCGGGCGACGCGGGCCGATCCGATGGTGCCGCCGGCGCCCACCGCGTTCTCGATGATGATCTGCTGGCCGAGGGTCTTTCCCATGGTCGCGGCGGTGACCCGCGCGATCGTGTCGGTCGGACCGCCTGCGGCGAACGGCACCACCATGGTGATCGGGCGATTGGGATAGGTCTGCGCCACCGCTGGGCTCGCTGCGAACGCCAAGGCCGCGGCAATCGTCGTCAAACGCATCTGCGATGTCCTCCTTGCCCTTCTTTCCGGGAAGATCGAGCGGGCCGGAACCGGCCGCCGGGAATGCAGGCTGGCGGCGATTGATAGCATGCGCCGCGCGGGCGCGCATGCCCGGCATGGTCCGACCAAACCCTTATGGTATCCGCTGGAGGTCGCCCGCGGCGTGTGCGCTGCAGCAGAGAGCGGACGCGAAGCAGGTGCATATGAGCGGCCTGGATCGTCGACCAGGCCGCATCCGGAGTCCGTCATTCCGGGACGCGCGCAAGAGCGCGCGGGCTCGGAATCCATAGCCCCTGTGCTGGATGTTTCGAGAGACAGGGGTTATGGGTTCCGGGCTCGGCCCTGCGGGCCGCCCCGGAACGACGGAAGCCGTCGGCCCTCACCCGCCGGTCGCAAAACCCGGATAGCAGGTCATGCCGCCGTCGACGAAGATGGTGATGCCGTTGATGTAGTCGGCCATGTCGGAGGCCAGGAACACCGCCACATTGGCGATGTCCTGCGGCTCGCCAATGCGGCGATAGGGTACCAGCGTCATCAGGCTCGCATAGGCCTGCGGCGTGTTCCAGGCCGACGTGTTGATCGGCGTGCGGACCGCGCCGGGGCCGATCGCGTTGGCGCGGATGCGGTGCGGCGCCAGCTCCTGGGCGAGGCTCTTCATCATCATCTGGATGCCGCCCTTGGACGAGGCGTAGTTGACGTGGCCGGCCCACGGGATCACCTCGTGCACCGAGCTCATGCAGATGATCTTGCCGGCCGCGACCGACACCTCGCGCCGCACGCCGCGCCGCTTGAACTCCTTGGCGGCCTCGCGGGCGCATAGGAACTGTCCCGTGAGATTGACGCCGATGACGGTATCCCACTGTGCCTTGGTCATCTCGGTCAGGGCCGCGTCGCGCTGCAGGCCGGCATTGGCCACCATGATGTCGAGCGTCCCGAAGGTCTCGATCGCCTTGGCCACCATGGCGACGACCTGGTCCTCCTGCGAGACGTCGGCCTTCACGGCGAGCGCCTTACGGCCTTCGCGCTCGATCGCCGCGACCACATGATCCGCCGTGCCGGCCACGTAGTTGACCACCACGTCGGCGCCGGCCTTCGCCATGGCGATCGCCACCGCCTCGCCGATGCCGGAGTTCCCCCCCGTCACCAGCGCGGTCTGGCCGGAGAGCAGCTTCGGCATGCGGTCGTAGTCGGGCAGGTCGGTGTTGAAGTCGCTGGTCTGCGGCGCGGCCATGGGGGTCTCCTCGGGGTTCGTGTCGCGGATTCAGGTGTCGCCGCCGCCGGCCGCGCGGCGGCCCGGTCGGTGGAGCTCGTCGATCAGATTGGCGATCAGCCCGGTCCAGCCGGTCTGGTGCGAGGCGCCGACGCCGCGCCCGTCGTCGCCGTCGAAATACTCGTGGAACCACAGGTGGTCGCGGAAATGCGGATCGGTCTGCAGCCGGGCATTGTCGCCGAACACCGGGCGCCGTCCCTGCGGGTCGCGCAGGAACAGGCGGGTGAGCCGGGTGCGCAGCTCGTCGGCGACCGCGGCCAGCGACAGCATGCGGCCCGACCCGGTCGGGCATTCGACCGTCAGGCCGTCGCCGTAGAACATCCCGAATTTTTCCAGGCTCTCGATCATCAGATAGTTCACCGGCATCCACACCGGTCCGCGCCAGTTGGAGTTGCCGCCGAACAGGCCGGTGTCGGATTCCCCCGGCGCGTAGCGCACCTCGGCCCGAAAACCGTCGCGCTCGAACACATACGGGCGGTCGCGATACACCCGCGAGATCGCCCTGATGCCGTGGTCGGACAAAAACTCGGTCTCGTCGAGCATGCGGGCCAGCACGCTCTTCATGCGGAACGCGCGCGCCACCGCGAGCAGACGCCGGCCGCCGGCGCCCGGCGTCTGCGGCCGTGACACCAGGGCGGCGAGCTCGGGGCGATGCGCCAGGAACCACTCCATTCGTCGCGTGAACGCCGGCGCCTGCGCGAACAGCTCCTCGTCGAACACCTCGACGGCGAACAGCGGGATCAGCCCGACCATCGAGCGCAGCCGCAGCGGCATCCGCTCGCCGGAGTCGAGGATCAGCCAGTCGTAGTAGAAGTCGTCCTGGTCGTCCCACAGGCCGAGGCCCTCACCGCCCAGATTGGTCATGGCGCCGCCGATCAGGAGAAAGTGCTCGAAGAACTTCGAGGCGATGTCCTGATAGGCCGGGTCCTCGCGGGCGAGCTCCAGCGCGATCTTCAGCATGTGGAGGCAGAACATCGCCATCCACGAGGTGCCGTCCGACTGGGTCAGCGTGCCGCCGACCGGCAGCGGCAGCGAGCGGTCGAACACGCCGATATTGTCGAGGCCGAGAAAGCCGCCCTGGAAGACGTTGCGGCCGCCATGGTCCTTGCGGTTCACCCACCAGGTGAAGTTCAGCAGCAGCTTGATGAACACCGATTCGAGAAACGCGCGGTCGCCTTTGCCGTGCCGCGCCGTCTCGGCCGCGTAGATGCGCAGCGCCGCCCAGGCGTGGACGGGCGGGTTCACGTCGCCGAAATTCCACTCGTAGGCGGGAAGCTGGCCGTTCGGATGCATCAGCCAGGGCTGGCAGAGCAGCAGAAGCTGATCCTTGGCGAAGCGCGCGTCGACCAGCGCCAGCGTGACGAGATGGAAGGCCCAGTCCCACGCCGCGAACCACGGATATTCCCACTTGTCCGGCATGGCGATCACGGTCGAGGTGCCGAGATGCGTCCAGGCGCTGTTGCGCCCGTGCCGCCGCGCCGCCGGCGGGGACGGCTGGCCCGGATCGCCGGCGAGCCATTCGGCGACGTCGTAGCCGTAATACTGCTTCGACCACAGCATGCCGGCGAGTGCCTGGCGCTGCACGTGCCGCATGTCGCGATCGGGAATGTGCGCCTGCAGGGCGGCGTAGTAGGCGTCGGCCTCCGCGGCGCGGGCCCGCATGATGGCGTCGAAGTCGGCGAACGCGCCGGGGCGGCGGTCGCCCGGGCACAGCCGCACCCGCACCACGGCGCGCTTGCCGGGCGGAATGTCGAGGACGTGCAGGGCGGCGGCCTTGGTGCCGGTGCGGACCGGGTTCACGGCATCGACGCGGCCGTTCACGACACGCTGGTGAATCGCGTCCTTGAAGAAGCCGGGCCGTGGCGCGCCGCCGAACACTCTCGGAACGTTCGTGTCGTTGTCGCAGAACAGCAGCGCCGCGGGCGCCTCGAGGTGCAGCGTGAGCACCCCGAGGGTCTGGTGGACGGCCCGCACCGCGGCGTCACCCTCGGCCGAGAGAGCGGGCTTGTCGGTCCCGGGCTGCCAGGACCAGGTGTTGCGGAACCAGATCTGCGGCAGCACGTGAAGCCGCGCCGGCGCGGCGCCCAGATTGGTCGCCGTGATGCGCAACAGCACGTCGTCGACATCGGCCTTGGCGTATTCGATGGCGACGTCGAAATAGCGGTTGTCGTCGAACACGCCGCTGTCGATCAGTTCGAACTCGCGATCGTGCTTGCCGCGCCGGCCGTTCTCCTCGACCAGTCGCGCGTAGGGGAACGCCGCATGTGGATACTTGTAGAGCATCCGCGCATAGGAATGCGTCGGCGTCGCGTCGAGATAATAATAGACTTCCTTGACGTCCTCGCCGTGATTGCCCTCGGCATTGCCGAGGCCGAACAGGCGCTCCTTCAGAATTGGGTCGACGCCATTCCACAGCGCCACGCCGAGGCAGAGCCGCTGGGCGGCGTCGCACCAGCCGCCGATGGCGTCCTCGCCCCAGCGATAGGCGCGGCTGCGCGCCGCGTCGTGGGTCAGATACCCCCAGGCGTTGCCGTTCGCGCTGTAGTCCTCGCGTACCGTGCCCCATTGGCGGTCGCTGACATACGGGCCCCACTGGCGCCAGGTGCGCGTGCCGGCATCTGCCTCGGCCAGCCGCCGGCCCTCGGCCGTGGCGGCGAGGTCGCTGGCGACCGGATTGCTCGCGCCGGAGCCGCTTGCGCCCGTCTCGCTCACTTGGGTGCCGCCGCCTTGCCGGCGGCCGGTTTCGTCTCGGCCGGTTTGGCGTCCGCGGGCTTGGTATCTGTGGGCTTGGCGTCTGCCTGCTTGCCGGCCGCGAGCTTGTCGACCGTGGCCTGCAGGGCCGCGAGCGACGCCTTCAAGGCGGCGATCTCGGCGGCCGCCGCGGCTAGCCGCTGGTTGGCGGCGGCGTTGTTGCGGGCGATGAGCTGCTGCAGATACTCGATGTTGCTCTGCATGCAGCCGGTGCGACGCTCGATCTTGGTTTCCTGGCTGCAGGCCTCGATGCCGCGCACGTCCTGCGCTTTCAGGGGGCCCGACATCGCGGCGATGCCGGCCGTCCCGGCGGCGAGCACGAGGACGGCGAGACGTGCGGTGCTGATCATGGGGGCCCTTTTGGATGCTCCGACGAATACCGTGCGAATCTTACCGGTGTTTGTCGGTGCGGGCGAGCCTTGGGTTTTTGACGGAGGCCGCCGCGCCCCGGGTCGCGGCGAATTGATCCGGCAGGGCGCCGGCCCTATGGGTGAAAAGCCTCTCGATCCCGCCTCTCCTCACGAACATCCGGCGCGCCTGCGCCGCGCCGACGTCGCAACGGAAAACCCGCCATGCTGACCGTCATCGACGACCGCACGCTGAGTTACGACCTGCTGGGGCCCGCCGATGCGCCGGTGGTCTGCTTCGCGCATGCACTGGCGGCCGACGGCGGCATGTGGGCCGAGCAGGTCCCGGCCGTCCTGCAGGCCGGCTATCGGGCGCTGCGGATCGACATGCGCGGCCACGGCGGCAGCCGGCCTGTGCCGGGCGACTACACGCTCGCCGGCCTCGCCGACGACATCGCCGCCGTGCTGGCCGCCTGCGGCATCGCGCGCGTGCATCTGGTCGGCCTGTCGGTCGGCGCCATGATCGCCCAGGCCTTCGCGCTGTCCCGCGGCCCGATGGTCGAGTCGCTGGTGCTGTGCGAGGCGCCGCCGAGGTCGCTGGTGAATGCTGCGGCCATCTGGGGCCCGCGGGTCGCCGCGGTGCGCCAGGCCGGCACCTGTGCGCCGATCGCCGACGCCACAATGGAGCGCTGGCTGTCGCCGGCATTTCGGACGCGGCATCCGCGACGCTGGAACGAGATCCGGGCGACCGTCGCGGCGACGACGCCGGACGGCTATTGCGGTTGCATCGCCGCGCTGTCCGACTTCGACTTCACGCGCGAGCTTGTCCGCGTGACCGCGCCGGCCCTGGTGGTCTGCGGGGTCGACGATCCGGCGACCTCGCTGGCGGAGAACGAGCGCCTCGCCGCCCTGCTGCCGCGCGGCCGCTATCACGCCTTCGCCGACGCCCGCCATTTGCCCAATGTCGAGGACCCGGCCCGCTTCAACCGGCTCCTGATCGACTGGCTGCGCGCGCCGGGGTGAGGGGACGCCGACCGCGAGGGTCTCTCGCCCGCTCGTTCTCGCGAAAACGTCCATTACCGTCATCGCCCGCGGAGGCGGGCGATCCAGTACTCCCGGTGATTGCGGTGTCCCAAAGCATTTGCCAGGATTACGTGATGCCCCGCCTTCGCGGGGCATGACGATCGAGATGCTGTGCTGGATGACGCGACAAGTGCAGCACTGCTAGTCGAACAGTGTGGCGCCGGCGTCAATTGAACTTGATGCCGGCGGCCTTCACCAGTGCCGCGTTGGCGTCGATCTCCTTCACCACATAGGCGTCGAACTCGCGCGGTCCCATCGGCATCGGATCGGCGCCCATCTGGGCGAGGCGCTCCCGCACCGTCGGCACCTGCAGGGCCTTCGCGACCTCCTGGGCCAGGCGGTCGACGATCGGGCGCGGTGTCGCGCCCGGCAGGAACGCGCCGATCCAGAACTCGTAGCCGGACTCGGGGAAGCCGGCCTCCACCGTGGTCGGCACGTCGGGCAGCGCGCTGGAGCGCTTGGCGCT
Source organism: Rhodoplanes sp. (assembly GCF_013377085.1). Taxonomy (GTDB): domain Bacteria; phylum Pseudomonadota; class Alphaproteobacteria; order Rhizobiales; family Xanthobacteraceae; genus Rhodoplanes. The sequence continues at coordinate 11,214 of NZ_JACAAX010000018.1, forward strand.
CGACACCGCGAGCGCGCGGAGCTGGCCGTCGCGGACGAGCGACAGCGTCGGCGGCACCGGCGAGAAATAGAAGTCGATGCGGCCGGTCAGGACCTCCGACAGCGCCTCGGGCGCGCCCTTGTAGGGCACATGCACACCCTCGAAGCCGGCCGCCAGGCGGAACCGCTCGGCGGCGAAATGGGTCGAGTTGCCGACCCCGCCCGAGCCGTAGGTCATCGAGCCCGGGCTCGCCTTGGCGGCCTTCACGAACGCAGCGGCGTCCGCATAGTTCTTGGCTGGCGAGACCACCATCACGGTCGGGATGCTGGCGAGCGGCGCCACCGCGGCAAAGTCGGTCGCCACGTTGAACGGCAGGTTCGAGAAGGTCGACGGCACCACCGTGTGGGACGACGAGTTGACCAGCACCGTGTAGCCGTCGGGCTCGGCCTTGGCGACCATGGCGGCCCCGATGGTCTGCGCCGCGCCGGGCTTGTTCTCGACGATGACGGTCTGGCCTATCTGCCTCGACACCTGGTCGAACACGGTGCGGGCCAGGACGTCGGTGGCGCTGCCGGCCGTCAGCGGCACGATCACCCGGATCGGCCGCGCGGTCGGCCAAGGCTGCGCCTCGCCCGCCGCCGTGAGGGCAAGGAACGCGAGGGCGGCGGAGGCCGCCGTCCACCAGCGGCGCGAGATGCGAAGTTTCAAGGAATCGTGAGAAGGTCGTGCCGAGGGATGACGCATGCGAGACCTCTCCGGTCGTTCGACAGGCAGGGCGGGACGACGTGGGAAATCGATGAGGCGGCGGCGTGGGGAGCCGCCGGAAGACATGCAGGAGCGAAGCTTATCGGCCGAGCAGGCGAAGAAGCAAGCGGCGCAGACGCCCCAAAAGCACGCCAAGGACCAGTGAAAATCCGCCGAGTTCGGCCGGCGCCACCACGGCGCCCTCGGGGGCGCGCAGCCGCATGTCGACATTGCGGGCGAACGCCTCGCCGATGCGGGCGACGAGATCGCGGACCAGATCGGAACGGCCGAACTGGGCCAGCGGCCCCTGCAGCGTGAAGGCGATGACGCAGTCCACACGCGTTCCGGCGCCGCCGCCGCCCGTCGCGGTTTCGGACAGGACGTACTCCACCCGCCCCGAGGCGCGAGACCCGCTCTTGCGGTCGCTGCCGCGGCCCTCGATCATCATGTGGTGCCCGGCGTCGTCGCGGCTCATCGCGCCCTCGCCGGAAAAGCCGGCCGAGATCGGCCCGAGCTTCACCTCCATGCGGCCTGTCAGGTGGTCGTTGGCGGCCGGCGGATCGAGCGCCAGGCCCGGCATGCAGGCTGCGACCTTCTGCGGATCCCGCATCAGATCCCACACGGCGGCGCGGGAATGCTCCAGCACGAAGCTCTCGGTGAAGCGCGTCTCGCCGTCGACCACCGTGATGGCCCCGACCTCGACCTTGATGGGTCGTGACGCCACGGCGGGCGGCGCGGCTTTTGGCGCGGCCGGCGTGACAGGACGTGCCGCCGTCGGGACCGGTGCTTTCGTTGGTTGCGTCGTCGCCGCGCCGGGGCCGGGCGCCGGGCCGACCCATCGGTAGCCGGCCAGCGCCGGCACGGCCGGCGCTTCCGCCGTGACGGTCTCGATCGCCTCGATGATGCCGGCATAGCCGGTGCAGCGGCACAGATTGCCGCTCATCTCGGTGCGGATGTCGAGGCCCGGCTCCGCCGCCTTGCGACGGACGAGATCGCGCGCCGCGATCAGCATGCCGGGCGTGCAGTAGCCGCACTGCAGCGCATGCGAGGTCGAGAAGGCGTCGCGCATGCGCGCCATCAGCGGATCGTCGTCGAAGCTTTCGATGGTGCGCACGCGGGCGCCGTCGCACGCCACCGCGAAGGTGATGCAGGAGCGGGCGATCTCGCCGTCGATCTCCACCGTGCAGGCGCCGCAGACGCCGTGCTCGCAGCCGATATGGGTGCCGGTGAGCAGCAGGTGCTCGCGCAAAAAATCGGCCAGATGGGTGCGCGGGGTCACGTCGGCCGTGACGGGCTTGCCGTTGACCTCGATGGTGATGTGGGTCATCGCGCGGCGAGCTCCGCGACGGCGCGCCGGACTGCGGCGACCTGAAGGCGCATCTTGTAGTCGTCTCCCGTCACGCCCGCCTCGATCAGCATGTCGCGAACTGCGGCGGCGTCATTGAACCGATCCAGGAGCCGCGCACCGGCGCCGCGGCTCGCCTCGATCGCCACGGGCCGGCCGCCGCCGGCGCCCGCCACCACGCGGCAGACGCCGCGCTCCGGATCGTGCACGGCGACACCCATGGCCTCGGCGAACTCGCCGGTCTTTCGGCAGATCTTCTCGAAGCCGAAGCGCGCCGAGGCCGAGAAGCGTGGGATGCGGACACCGTCCAGAATCTCGCCCGGCTCCAGCGCCGTGCTCATGGCGCCGTGGATGAAGTCCTTCATTCCCACACGCCGCTGCGCTCCGTCCGGGCCGGTCAGAAAAATCTCGGCGCCGAGCGCGGTCAGGGTCGACACCCAGTCGGCGGCCGGGTCGGCATGGGCGAGGCTGCCCCCAATGGTGCCGCGGGTGCGTACCGCCCGGTAGGCGATTCCGCGCGCGACGCGGGAGAGGAATCCGTGGGTCGGGTCGGCGATGCGGCGATCCTCGATCGCCGCATGCGTGACGATGGCGCCGAACGTGACGGCGTCGTCTCGCTCCTCGATGCGGGCGAGGTCCTTGATGCGGGTGATGTCGACCAGGAGCGAGGGCTGCGCCAGGCGCAGATTCAGCATCGGGCCGAGCGACTGTCCGCCCGCCATCAGCTTGGCGTCGTGATCGCCGGCGATCAGCGCGCAGGCCTCGGCGATCGTGTCCGGGCGGGCGTAGTCGAAGGCGGCGGCTTTCATGAGGGGTCCGCCTGATCAGTTCTGGTCATTCCGGGGCGCGCTGAAAGCGCGAACCCGGAATCCAGCCAAGACCGCGGTGCAAGCCGCTGGATTCCGGGCCCGGCGCTGGCGCGCCGTCCCGGAATGACCGGGTTCGGTTTCATTCCGCGGCCTCGCGAGCTTGCGCCGCGGCGATCGCCTCGACGATGCGGCGTGGCGTGATCGGCGACATCAGGAGCTCGGCGCCGAGGTCGTGCAGCGCGTCGTTGACGGCGTTGGCGAGGGCTGCGGGCGGCGCGATGGCGCCGCCTTCGCCGATGCCCTTCTGGCCGAAGCGTGTATAGGGCGACGGCGTCTCCATGTGCAGGATGCGCAAGTTCGGCATTTCGGTGGGACCGGGCAGTAGATAATCGGACAGAGTCGAGGCGAGTGGCTGGCCGCGCTCGTCGTACAGCATTTCCTCGTAGAAGGCCGTGCCGATGCCCTGCGCCGTGCCGCCGATGATCTGGCCGTCGACGATCATCGGGTTCACCAGCACGCCGCCGTCCTCGACGATGACGTAGTCGAGGATCTCGGTCTCGCCCGTCTCGGGATCGACCGCGACCACGGTGGCATGCGCCGCGTAGCTGAACGTGCCGGTGTCGCGCGCCGCCTTGTAGCCGGCCGTGACCTCCAGGCCTCCCGGATCCACATCGCGCGGAAGATCCTGCGGGCGGCGATACCAGGTGCGGGCGATCTCGGCGATGCCGATGCGGCCGTTGGGGCCGACCACCTCTCCGCCTTCCAGTCGCACCGCGGCGACCTCGGCCTGGAGCAGCGACGCGCCAATATGCTTGACGCGCTCGGCCAGCGTGTCGCAGGCGGCCGCGACCGCGCCGCCCGACATGATCATGCAGCGCGAGCCCCAGGTGCCGGTCGAGTAGGGGGTCAGCGCGGTGTCGCCGTGGACGACCTTGATGCGGTCGTGCGGCACGCCGAGGATCGAATGCGCCACCTGCGACAGCGTCGTCTCCAGGCCCTGGCCGTGGCTGTGGGCGCCGATGCGCAGCTCCAGCCCGCCGTCCGGCGTGAAGCGCGCCTGGCACTGCTCGTAGCCCGGCACGAACGGGATGCCCCAGGCCGAGTAGACGCTGGTGCCGTGGCCGGCCTGCTCGGCATACATGGAAAAGCCGATGCCGATGCGGCGGCCGTCCGGCTCGCCTGTCTTCTGGCGGGCCCGCACGCCGGGAAGGTCGATGGCGGCGATGGCGCGGCGCAGCGCTTCGGGATAGTCGCCGGAATCGAAATGCCGCTTGGCGATGTTGTCGAACGGCATCTGCTCCGGCCGCACCAGGCTGTTCAGCCGCAGCGCGGTCGGCTCGATGCCGATTTTTCGCGCCAGAGCGTCGAGGGTGACTTCGAGGGCGAAGCAGGCCCCGGTGCGGGCGACGCCGCGATAAGGCAGGATCGGTGGCTTGTTGGTCGCCACCGAATGGACGCGGCAGCGGTAGTGCGCGAAATCGTAGAGGCCGGGCAGCAGGCTGCCGATCTGGCCGCCTTCCAGACAGGCCGAGAACGGATAGGCCGAGTAGGCGCCGCAGTCGACGCTCGCCTCGCCGTCGAGACCGAGCAGGCGGCCGTTTGCGTCCGCGTAAGCCGTGAGGCGGTAGTGATGCTCGCGGCAATCGGCGCCGGCCGTGAGATTCTCGCGGCGGTCCTCGATCCAGCGGAGCGGCTTTCCGATCCGGCGCGTCGTCCAGGCGAGCGCCACCTCCTCGGCGAGCAGGATGCCCTTGTAGCCGAAGCCGCCGCCGACATCCGGCGCGATCACACGGATTCGGCCCTCGTCGAGGCCGAGGCATTCGGCGAGCCCGGAGCGCACGATATGGGGCTGCTGGGTGGCGCTGTGAACGACGAGCTGCTCGACGCGGCTGTCCCATTCGGCGACGACCCCGCGCCCCTCGATCGGGCTCATCACCTGGCGCGCGGTGCGCAGCTCGCGCGTCACGCTATAGGCGGCCTTGGCCTTCATCTCAGCCGAGCTCACGTCGGTGAGCGAGATCAGGAACAGGTTGTCGCCCCACTGCTCGTGCAGCAGCGGCGCGTCGGGCGCGCGGCCGGCCAGCATTTCGGTGACGGCGGGCAGCTCGTCGAACTCGACCTCGATCTCGGCCACGATGTCCTCGGCCTCGGCCCGGGTCGGCGCCATGCACAGCGCGATCAGCTCGCCGACATGGCGGACGCGGTCTCCCGCCAGCACCGGCTGGGTCGACGACTTGAAGCCCGGCAGCGTCGTGTCGGCGCGGATCGGCTTGACGTCGAGGAGATCGCCGGCGAGCACGACCTTTTCGCGCAACGCTTCGGGCACCCGGATGGACACGATGCGGGCATGCGCCAGCGGACTTCTGAGGAACGCCACCTCCAGCATGCCGGGCAGCCGGATGTCGCCGACATAGCGGCCACGGCCGCGCATGTAGCGGTCGTCCTCCTTGCGCGGCAGCCGCGCCCCGATGCCTGCGTCCGTCACGATCAGCGGTCCTGTCCCGGTCTCGTCGTCGTTCCGAACTTGTTCCAAGAATAGAACAAGTCGATCCTATCCGCGCCCCTTCGGGCGGGCAACCCGGCTGCGCAGCCGCGCCGGCTTCGTCGTCGCGGTCCCGGCGGCTGTGCCGCTGGCGGCTGCGCCGCCTGCCGCCGGGCCGCGCAGCTCGATGTCGAGGCTGACGCAGTCGCCCCGATAGGTGATCTCGCCGACATAGATCACGACGCCGGCCGAATCGGTGACGACGCAGCGCGCCTCGGCGGTCGGCGCGTTGAGACCGATGCCGAGCAGCTTCGCGGCCTCGACATCGGCGGCGCCGATCGTCAGGCTCTGGTGGGCCCGCGCGATGGCGAGGCCCTTCATCTCGGTGAGCACGACCAGCGCGGCACGGGAGGCGAACTGCTTCGGCGCCTTGGCGTACAGATCGCGGGCAATATGCACGCGGGCATAGCCGAACGGCTCGTCGCCGCGCTTCTGCAGGCTGCGCAGGAACCGGTAGGCGGCGGCCGGGCGGCCTTCGCCGGCCTCGATGCGTGGCGTGCCGTCGGGGCCGGCCGGCAGCGGGTGCGGCACGTTCTCGCGGATCATCGAGACGAGGCTTTCCCAGTCGGTGGCGAGCTGCAGCCAGCGGCGGTTGTCGACCGACTTGGTGACGAAGGTGCCGCGGCCCTGGTGCGAGCGCAGGAGCCCCTCGGTCTGCAACAGCTCGATGGCCTGCCGCACCGTGACGCGGGCGACGTCGAACTCGCGCTCCAGCTCCTCCAGCGTCGCAATCTTCTCGCCGACCGACCAGATGCCGTCGCGCAGCCGGCGCCGCAGCACCGAGGCGACCTGCAGGTAGCGCGGCACGCGGCTGTCGGCGTCGGAGCGCACCGTGCGTCGCCGTCCGGGAGCCGACGTTGCTCGGGCCGTGCTCATCCGCGATCCTCCCCTGCGGCCGCGCCCACGGCGTGCTGCTCGTCCGCGTGCATCGGTTCAGCATGCATGTCGATGAAGCCGCCGACCAGATTTTCGTCCAGCAGCCGCGCCGCGATGTCGACGTCGCCGCCGGCCGGCGCCAGCTTGGCCGCCAGGCCGTCGATCATGGTCGTGAGCGCGCGCCGCGCCGCGACCGCGGTGGCGATGTCGACACGCTCGAACGACAATGATGCGCCCGGCCCGAGCCGGCCGAGGCCCGGCAGGTCGGCCGAGATCACGGTCGCGATCTTCGGATAGCCGCCGGTGGTCTGGCGATCGGCGAGCAGCACGATCGGCAGTCCGTCGCCGGGCACCTGGATGGCGCCGGGCGCGATGCCGTCCGAGACGATGTTGAAGCCGTCCTTATGTGCAATCGCCGGTCCTTCGAGCCGCATGCCCATGCGGTCGGTCGCGGCCGACACCGTGAAGGTCGAGCCGAAGAACGTGTCGAGCCCGACCTCGCTGAAATAGTCGTCCTGCGGCCCGAGCACGACGCGCACGCGGCTCGGGGCCGCGACATCGAGCGCGGCCAGCATCAGCTCGTCGCGCGGGGGTGCGAAGGGCGCAGCGAGCGGCAACAGGTCGCCGGCCTGCAGCGCCCGCCCGCAGAAGCCGCCGAGGCCGCCACGCACGAACGTCGCCTTGCTGCCGAGGAATGGAACGACGTCGAAGCCGCCCGCGACCGCCAGATAGCCGACGATGCTGCCGGACAGGCCGCCGATGCGCAGCGACTGGCCGCGGGTGAGCCGTACGCTGGTCAGCGGTGCGATCTTTCGGGGCGGCGCTTCGCCGTCGGCGTCCAGCACCTCGATGGTGGCGGTGCCGCCGGCGCAGGCGAAACGGACGCTTTCGGCCTCGACCCTCAGGGTCGGCCCCAGATAGGCGATCTCCAGCGCGGCGGTGCCGCGTGGATTGCCGACCAGCAGGTTGGCGGCGGCGAGCGCCACCGGGTCCATGGCGTTCGACACCGGGATGCCGAAGCGTTGGTGGCCGATGCGGCCGCCGTCCTGCAGGGTCGTCATCGGCCCGGGGGCGACGACGCGCAGCATCGGCGCATCCGGCGGCGCGGATGTGGCCGGTGCGTCCGTCACGGCACGGCCTCGTGCGCGGCGGCCGGCCCGGGCACGATCGTGATCCTGGTTCCGGACTTCACCACAGGCGTGGTGTCGCCCCCGGTCCGGATGCGGGGCAGGGGGTGCTGCGCGTTCGACATCTCGCTCTCGGCGACCCGCTGCGCCTCCTCGTCCCGCGCCCGAAAGAACGGCAGCCCGGGTGGTTGCGCGGGAGCGCGGTTGTTGTATGGTTTTCCTATAAATAGGACCAGTCGTCCATCCCCGGCGTTGCCGGAAAAGTCGGCGTTCCGTGATTTCCGAAGCGAGCGCGAGGAGCAATGGCGAAGCGCATCAATCTCAACGCCGATATCGCGGAAGGCTTCGGTGCCTATAATATCGGCAACGATGCTGAACTGATGACCGTCATCAAGTCGGCGAACGTCGCTTGCGGGTTCCATGCCGGCGACCCGAACACGATGCATCGCCTCTGCCTGCTCGCCAAGCAGGAGGGCGTCAGCGTCGGCGTCCATCCGGGGTTCAACGATCTGTGGGGATTCGGGCGCCGCCGCATCCAGATGAAGCCGGCCGATCTCGAATACATGGTCGCCTATCAGATCGGCGCCCTGCAGGGCATGGCCCAGTATGCCGGCCTGAAGGTGACGCATCTGAAGCCGCACGGCGCCCTCAACAACATGGCGGCCGAGGACGAAGACTATGCGCTGGCGATCGGCCGCGCCATCAAGACGGTCGATCCCGCAATCATCTACGTGGCGTTGTTCGGCTCGAGGATGCAATGGGCGGCCGAGAAGCTCGGCCTGCGCCTCGCCCGCGAGGGCTTCGTCGATCGCGTGTATCTCGACGACGGCAATCTGGCGTCGCGTGCCCTGTCGGGAACCGTCCTCAAGGATGCCGAGGCGGCGAGCCGGCAGGCCGTGCGCATGGCGACGGACGGCGAGGTGACGTCGATCAACGGCAAGACCATCAAGGTCGAGGCCGACACGCTGTGCGTCCATGGCGACGAGCCGACGGCGGTCGGCGTCGCTCGCACGGCCCGCACCGCGTTGGAGAAGGCCGGCATCGCAATCGTGCCGCTGACCGAGATGGATCTGTGAGGCCGATGAGCAAAGAGACGCTGGTCAAGTCCTACGACACGCTGCGCCGCGACGTCGCGGCGCGCGATCGCGGCCTGCGCGAGAAGGTGATGACGCTGGAGGAGGCCGCGACGCTGGTCTCCGACGGCGATCACGTCGCGCTCGGCGGCTGCACGCTGTCGCGCACCCCGATGGCGATGATCTGGGCGCTGATCCGGGCCCGCAAGCAGGGCCTCACGATCTCGCGCTCGATCACCTCCACCGAGGGCGATCTGGTGTTCGCCTCCGGGCTCGGCCGCAAGATCATCTCGAGCTGGTTCAGCCAGGGCATCGTGTGGGGCATCTCCAAGGTGATGCGCCATCATGTCGAGAAGGAGCTCGCCGAGTTCGACGAGTGGAGCCACATGGCGATCGGCCTGCGCTTCCGCGCCGGCGCCATGGGCATTCCGTTCATGCCGGTGCGCTCGATGATCGGCTCGGACGTCGCCCGTATCCGCGGCGACGAGGTGAAGCCGATGAACTGCCCGTTCACGGGCGAGCGCCTGATGGCGCTGCCGGCGCTCAACCCGGACGTGGCGCTGATCCACGTGCAGCGCGCCGACGCATACGGCAATGCGCAACTCGACGGCCTGCAGTTCATGGACATCGACATCGCGATGGCCGCCAACAAGGTCATCCTCACCACCGAGCGGATCGTCTCCAACGACCAGATCCGCCGCGCGCCCGACCACACCCGCATCCCGTTCTTCACCGTCGAGGCGGTGGTCGAGGTGCCCTACGGCTCGGTGCCGCACGAATGCTACGGCCAGTACGAGCCGATTTTCGCGCAACTCGACCGCTACGCGGCCCTCACCTCCAAGGATCCGGTCGCGGGGGCGAAGCAGTATCTCGACGAGTATGTCTACGGCCCGAAGAGCTGGCCGGATTATCTCTCGATGGTCGGCATGGAAACGTTGCTGACGGCGAGCCGCCGCGGCCGGGTGATCTTCAATGACTGAGCAGACATCCGCCTCGATCGCCTACACGGCCTCCGAGCTGATCGCCATCATGGCGGGGCGGCTGCTCGTCGACGGGCAGATCGTCTTCGCCGGCGTCGGCATCCCGCTGCTGGCGGCGACGCTCGCCCAGCGCAACCACGCGCCGCGCCTCACCATCCTGTTCGAAGGCGGCGTCATCGGCCCGTTCATCGTGCCGGGCGAGCTGCCGCCCTCGACCAACGAGCAGCGGTGCACCCGCCGCGCCAACATGGTGCTGCCGAGCACCGACGTGCTGCTGCTGCTCCAGCGCGGCTACATCGATGTCGGCTTCATGGGCGGGGCGCAGATCGACCGCTTCGGCAACCTCAACTCGTCCTTCATCGGCCCGGCCGACAAGCCGACGATCCGGCTGCCGGGCACCGGCGGCGGCAACGACATCTCGTCGCTGACCTACATGATCGTCGCCATGAAGCACGAGAAGCGCCGCTTCGTGGAGCATGTCGATTTCATCACGTCTCCCGGCTGGATCGACGGCGGCGCCAGCCGCGCCGAGCGTGGCCTGCCGATGGGCGGCATGTGGCGGGTCGTCACCGATCTCGCCGTGATGGGCTTCGACGAGGAGACCCGCGAGATGGAGGTGCTGGCGCTGCATCCCGGCGTCAGCTTCGAGCAGGTGCAGGACAACACCGGCTTTCCGCTGCGGCGTGTGCCCGAGATCACCACCACGGCGCTGCCGCGCAGCGAGGAGCTGGCGCTGATCCGCGAGCTCGATCCCGGCCGCCTCTACACGGCCTGAGTGCCGCGTCGCCCGGCTCGCCCGGGCGATGCGAAGACCATTCTGCGACCGCCACGCCCCGGCGGCGCCGACGTCCGACAACGAGCAAGGGTCGCGCTGCGACCGGAGGATTTGCATGGCCCCCCAGAATTCGGCCCCCAAGAAAGAGACCGTCTATGGCATCGCGATGCGCAACTTCACCCGGTTTCCGGAGATGCCGAGCGCGAAGGGCCTGATCGAGTACGGCGTGCGCATGGAGGAGCTCGGCTTCGAGTCGCTGTGGGCCTGGGACCACACCCTGCTCGGCGTCGACCCGAATTTTCCCATTCTCGAAGCGCTGACCATCCTGACAGCGGTCGCGGCCCGCACGTCGCGCATAAAAGTCGGAACCGGCATCCTGGTGATGCCGATGCGCAATCCGGTGCTGCTGGCCAAGGAGCTCGCCACCATCGACCACATCTCCGACGGCCGCCTGCTGGTCGGCGCCGCGGTCGGCTGGTATCGCCGCGAGTTCGACTCGCTCGGCGTCGACTTCACCAAGCGCGGCAAGATCATGGAGCAGAGCCTCGAGATCATCGACCGGCTGTGGACCGAGGAGAAGGTCTCGGGCGACTACGACCCGTACAAGCTGCGCGGCGCCGTGATGTATCCGAAACCGGTGCAGAAGCCCCGCCCGCCGCTGTTGATCGGCGGCTATGTCGACGCCGTGCTCAAGCGCGCGGCCACCAAGGGCGACGGCTGGCTGACCTACTACTACACGGCCGAGGCGTTCGGGCGGGTCTGGGCCAAGGTGCGCGGCTTCGCCGAGGAGGCCGGCCGCAATCCCGACGAGCTGATCTCCACCAACCAGCTCCCCATTTGCGTGGGCCCGCGCGAAAAGATCGAGGGGCCGATGAAAGAGTGGCTGCAGACCGAATGGGACTACGCCGCCTGGTCGGAATCCACCATGGATTCCGCCATCATGGGCACGCCGGAGGAGTGCGTCGAGCAGCTCCAGGCGCATCTCGCGACGGGAATCGACCGCATCATCTTCGTCCCCTATCGTTACGAGGCCGAGCAGATCGAGGCGATCGCCAAGGACATCATCCCGAAGCTGCGCGCGAAGTGATCCGGCGACGCTGCGCCGCACAGCCGAAAGCAGGAACGGACACGCCCGTCGGGACAGCAAAAAACTGCGAAATCAACGACAAGACGGCATGAAGATTGCTTGAAAATCCCAGAAACGACAGGGAGACCGCAATGCATACCAGTTCTGTCAAGATCGCGTTCGCCGTGCTCGGCGCGAGCCTTCTCGCCGGACCGGCTTTCGCCCAGGAGACCATCAAGATCGGGGTGACGCAGCCCCTCACGGGTGCCTTCGCCGCGTCCGGCAACTACGTGGCGCAGGGCGCCCGCATCGCCGAGGACGAGATCAACGCGGCCGGCGGCGTGCTGGGCAAGAAGATCCAGCTCGTCATCGAGGACTCGAAGTCGAACCCGACCGAGGCCGTTGGCACGGTCGAGAAGCTGATCGTTCGCGACAAGGTCCCGGCCATCATGGGCGCGTGGAGCTCGACGCTGACGCTCGCCATCATGCCGAAGATCCAGGAGTACAAGGTCCCGCTGGTGGTGGAGACCTCGTCTTCCGGCAAGATCACTACGTCCGGCAACTCCTACGTGTTCCGCATCAGCCCGACCTCGGAGATGGAGGCGGTCGCCTTCAAGCCGCTGGTCGCCAAGCTCGGCATCAAGAAGGCCGACTTCCTGAACACCAACAACGATTTCGGCATCGGTTCGGCGGCCGAATACTCGAAGATGCTGAAGGCGAACGGCGTCGCCATCGGGGTCATGGAGACGATGGACCCGAAGGCGACCGACTTCTCGGCGCAGCTCACCCGCATCAAGGCGTCGGGCGGCGACACGCTCTTCGTCACCACCGCGGTCGAGCAGGTCACCCTGATCCTCAAGCAGGCCAAGGAGCTCCAGCTCAACACCCGCATCATCACGACGGGTGGGTCGAACTCGCCCGATCAGCTCGTCACCCAGGCGGGCGATGCGGCCAACGGCTCGTTCCACACCGTGTTCTTCCCGCCCTGGTTCCCCGACGTGGTGACCAATCCGGAGCCGGCCAAGCGCTACATGACCGAGTGGGCCAAGCGCGGCCACGAGCCGGGCGGCCTCACCGAAGGCTTCCGCGGCTACGACGGCATCTTCACGATCGCCGAGGCGATCAAGATCGCCGGCAAGGCCGAGCCCGCCGCCATCACCGAGGCGTTGTGGAAGACCAAGGTCAAGGGCGTCTACGGCAACATCGAGTTCATCAAGCAGGGCCCGGCCGGCTCCGAGAGCGGCCAGAACATCCCCTCCGTCTATCTGGTCAAGATCGACGGCGGCAAGGTGGTGAAGTCCGGTCTCTGATCGCTCCGCTCACGGCGCGCCGCCTCCGGGCGGCGCGCATGCCTTCGCGTCGACCTCCGCCTCCGTCACCCCCCGCTCCGGATCCATGGACCAGTTTCTCCAGCACGCCCTCAACGCCATGATCCTGGGCGGCACCTATGCGCTGCTGGGGATCGGCCTGACGCTGATCTTCGGCATCATGCGGGTGGTGAACTTCACACATGGCGAGCTCTATGCCTTCGGCGCCTACATGATGTACATGTGGGTGATGCTGATCGGCGCCAACTTCATGGTGTCGATCGTGCTGGCGATCGCGCTCGGCGTGGCGCTCGGCGCCGTCATCGAGATCGTGCTGCTGCGCCGGCTGCGCGGCGCCGACATCGACACCACCATGCTGGTGATGATCGGCGCCTGGATCGCCATGCAGAACATCGAGCAGCTCGCCTGGTCGGGCGTGGCCAAGTCGATCAACTCGCCGTTCCCCTCCGCGCCGCTGGTGATGGGCGCCATCTCGGTGTCGTGGACGCGGCTGTTCGTGTTCGCCGTCGCCGTCGTGCTGATTGCCGCGACCAATGTGCTGATCCAGCGCACCCGGCTCGGCAAGGCGATGCGGGCGACCTTCCAGGACCGCGAGGCCGCCGCCCTGATGGGCGTGCGCATCGACACGGTCCACACCGCCACCTTTGCGCTCGGCTCCGGGCTCGCCGCGGCCGCCGGTGCGCTGCTCGGCCCGGTCTTCGTGGTCTATCCGACCATCGGGGATCTCGCCTCGCTGAAAGCCTTCGCCATCGTCATCCTGGGCGGGCTCGGCAGCATTCCGGGCGCCACGATCGGCGGCTTCATCCTCGCCTTCATGGAGGAGCTCGGCGCCGGCTACATCTCGTCCGGCTACCGCGACGCCATGGGCTTCCTGCTGATCATCCTGATCCTGCTGTTCAAGCCGACCGGACTGTTCGCCCGCAAGGAGCGGATCGGATGAGCCGCGCCGTCACGCTCGCGTCGTCGCTCTCTTGGGTCGCCTTCCTGGTGACGCTGCCCTTGTGGATGAACGATCTCTATTTCCTCCACGTGCTGATCATCACGGGCATCTTCATCGTTGCGGCGATGAGCCTCAATCTGCTGCTCGGCTACACGGGTCAGCTCAGCCTCGGCCACGTCGCCTTCTTCGGCATCGGCGCCTATGTGTCGAGCCTGGTGTCGCTCGGCTTCGAGATCCATGTGTGGGGCGAGACGACGGTGTCGCTCGAGCCCAAGCCGGTGTGGCTCGCCATGCTGGTCGCCGTCATGTTCGCCGGCCTGTGCGGCTTCATGATCGGCAAGATCTCCTTCAAGGTGCGCGGCGCCTATTTCGTCATCGTGTCGGTGAGCTTCGCCGAGGTGACGCGCCTCGTCGCGCTGAACTGGCTCGAGCTCACCCAGGGGCCGATGGCGCTCAACAACATTCCGTACCTCAAGCTCGGCATTCCCGGCGTCGGCCAGATCGACTTCATCGGCAAGCTGCCGAACTACTATCTGGTGCTCGGCGTCGCCATCCTCACCTATGTGATCATCCGCCGCCTGGTGCGCTCGCGCGCCGGCCGGGCCATGATCGCGCTGCGTGAGAACGAGCCGCTGGCGACCTCGGTCGGCATCGACGTGACGCGCTTTCTGGTGCTGGCGACCGTGGTGTCGGCCGGTCTCGCCGGTCTCGCCGGCGCCGTCTATGCGCATTACGTGCGGATCGTCGACCCCGACGTCTTCCTGTTCATCTATACCGTGACCATGGTAATCATGGTGGTCACGGGCGGCAAGGGAACGCTCGCCGGTCCGATCGTCGGCGGCCTGATCTTCGGCATCCTGCCGGAGGTGCTGCGCGGCTTCGAGGTGATGCCGGAAATCCAGTGGGTCGTGTACGGCGTGCTGATGATCCTGATCGTCTATTTCCTGCCCGAAGGCATCGTGCCGGCGCTGCGCGACGCCTGGCGCCGCTGGGCCGGCCGCAGCGGCACGCCGCCCGCGCGCCCCACCGTCGTCGTCGAGGCGCAACCGTGACGGCGCTCGACACCAGCACCGCGCCGGCCGCCGCCGCTGCTCCGGGCGCGCCGGCCCTGGTCGTCACCGGCCTGTCGATTCGGTTCGGCGGGCTCACGGCGGTCGAGGATATGACGTTCGAGGTGAACGAGGGCGAGGTGCTGTCGCTGATCGGCCCCAACGGGGCCGGCAAGACCTCGGCCTTCAATGCCATCACGGGCTACATCCAGGCCGCGAGCGGCAGCATCGTCTATCGCGGCGCCCCGCTGCTCGGCCTCAAGCCCAATCAGATCGCCGCGCATGGCGTCGTGCGCACCTTCCAGAAGACCAGCGTGTTCAACGGCCTTCCCGTGCTCGACAACGTGCTGGTCGGGCTGCATCTGCGCGCCAGGCAGCATCCGCTCGCCATCATCCTGGGCTTGCCCGGGGTGAAACGCGACGAGGCGCGGTTGCGAGAAGCCGCCTGGGACATCCTGACGCTCGTCGGCCTCGACGGCCGCGCCCACGAGACCGCTGCGTCGCTGCCCTATGGCGAGTTGCGGCTGCTCGAGGTGGCGATCGCGCTCGCGGCCGAGCCGACCCTGCTGCTGCTCGACGAGCCGGTGTCCGGCATGAACCCGTCCGAGACCGGCGCCTTCATGGCGCTGCTCGGCCGCATCCGCGCGCGCGGCGTCACCGTGCTGCTGGTCGAGCACGACATGAAGATGGTGATGGGCGTGTCCGACCGGGTGGTCTGCCTGAACCAGGGCCGAATCATCGCCGACGGGCCGCCCGCCGCCATCCAGCGCGACCCGCAGGTCATCCGGGCCTATCTGGGCGAGAGGTACGTCCGTGCTCGAGGTTGAGGGTCTGGTCTGTCGCTACGGCAAGGTGGAGGCGGTGCGCGACCTCACCATGACGGTCGCGCGCGGCGAGCTGGTCACGTTGATCGGCGCCAACGGGGCCGGCAAGACCACCAGCCTCAAGGCGATCTCGGGCCTGCTGACGCCGGCCGCCGGCAAGATCACGTTCGACGGCCACGACATCACCAGGGCCTCGGCGCGGCGCGTGCTCGAGCTCGGGATCGCCCACTGCCCGGAGGGGCGGCGCATCTTCCCGTACATGACGGTGCGGGAGAACCTGGAGATGGGCTGCTTCCTGCGCCGCGACGCCGACGGCATCGCCGAGGACATGGACAAGCTGTTCGCCTGCTTCCCGATCCTGCACGAGCGGCGCAGCCAGGCCGCCGGCACGCTGTCGGGCGGCGAGCAGCAGATGCTGGCGATCTCCCGCGCGTTGATGTCACGGCCCAAGCTGGTGCTGTTCGACGAGCCCTCGCTCGGCCTCGCCCCCAACCTGGTGGAGCGCACCTTCGAGATCATCGAGGGCATCCGCAAGGACGGCGTCACGGTCGTCATGGTCGAGCAGAACGCCTTCGCGGCGCTGGAGCTGTCCGACCGCTCCTATGTGCTGGAGCAGGGCCGCGTGACCCTCACGGGCACGGGCCGCCAGCTCCTCGACGACCCTTACGTCCGGCAGGCCTATCTGGGCGCGTGACGCCCGCGGGCCGGCGACGGCCGGCCGCGCCGTCTCCACGGCTGCCGAGCCTGTTGTCACGGGTGGGCCTGATCTGCTTTCCTGGCACGGCGCGCTCGCATGCTGGCCCCCGGGGACGGGAGACCCCTTCTGCAGATCGGACTGTTCGCCGACATCCATGGCAACGCCGAGGCCTTCGATGCCTGCCTCGCGGCGGCGCGCGAGGCTGGCGTCGAGCGTCTCGTCTTTCTCGGCGACATCGTCGGCTACGGTCCCGACCCGGCCCAGGCGCTCGACCGGGTCGCCGAGCTGGCACAAGGCGGCGCCGTCGTGGTCCAGGGCAATCACGACGAGGCCGTCGCGGCCGATACCTGCGCCATGTCGTCGACGGCGCGCCGGGCGATCGACTGGACGCGCGAGCAGCTCGGCCCGGCGCAGCGCGAGTTCCTTCGCGCCCTGCCGCTGACCCACGCCGAGGATGGCCGGCTCTACGTGCATGCGAGTGCCCGCGAGCCGGCCGCCTGGACCTATGTCCACGACCGTGCCGACGCGGACAAAAGCCTCGCCGCGACCGACGCCTTCGTGACCTTCTGCGGCCACACCCATGTGCCGGCGCTGTTCCATGCGCTCACGGGACGACCCGCCTCGCATTTCCACCCGCAGCCCGGCAAGACCGTGCCGCTGTCGAAGCTGCGGCGCCATGTGGTGGTGCTCGGCGCCGTCGGCCAGCCGCGCGATCGCAATCCCCGCGCCTGCTGGGGCCTGTACGACACGGCCGAGCGCACCATCGCAATGCGGCGCGAGCCCTACGACATCGAGGCGACGGTGCGGAAGATCAACGCGGCGGGCCTGCCGGAATGGTTGGGTGAGCGCCTGTTTCATGGACGCTGATGCGGGGCGGTACGGCGATGGATCGTCCGGCCGCGCGGATCGACAGGGGGAACCCATGCGTGATCTCGACGTCGGCCGGGTGATCGAGGGCTTCACTCTGACCGAGCGGCTGCGCTCGGGCGGGATGGGATCGATCTGGCGCGCCACGCATCCGGACATCACCGAGCCGATCCTGCTCAAAATTCCGTTTCTGGACCCGGGTCAGGATGTCTCGACCATCGTCGGCTTCGAGGTCGAGGAGATGATCCTCAAGCGTCTCGAAGGCGCCCATGTGCCGCACTTCTTCGCCTCGGGCGACTTCGCCGACACGCCGTTCATCGCGATGGAATACGTGGCCGGCAATACGCTGGCGGCCGAGATGGAGCGCGCGCCGTTCTCCTGGCAGACGGTGGCGATCTACGGCATCCAAATCGGCACCGCGCTCGCCGCGCTGCACCGGCAGAAGGTGATCCACCTGGATCTCAAGCCCGGCAACGTGATCCTGGCCGAGCGCGGCGCCGTGCTGATCGATTTCGGGCTCGCGCATCACGAGGAGCTGCCGGACCTCCTGGCCGAGGAGAGCGCGGTGCCGATGGGTACGCCGGCCTACATCTCGCCGGAGCAGGTTCTCGGCGACCGTCGCAACCCGGCGAGCGACATTTTCGCGCTCGGCTGCATCCTTTACGAGCTGGCTACGGGGGAGAGGCCGTTCGGTGAACCGACCACCAAGGCCGGCATGCAGCGCCGGCTCTATCACGCGCCGGTGCCGCCGCGCTCCCATTCGCGCGACGTGCCGCGCTGGCTGCAGGAAATCATCCTGAAATGCATGGAGATCGATCCGGGCCGGCGCTACGCGACGGCCGGCCAGCTCGTGTTCGACCTGCGCAATCCCGAGCAGGTGGTGCTGACGGCGCGGGCCGACGCCGACGCCCACCAGCCGCGCGGCTGGCGCAAGCTCGTTCGCATGTTCGCCGGCCGTCGCGCCAACCTCGCACCGATCCAGCCCTCGATGGCGACCCGACAGTCCGGCGCCGCGCTGGTGATGGCGGCGGTCGACCTCGCGTCCGGCTCCGACCCGCTCGCCGAGGAGGTGCGCCGGCATGTTGCCCGAGTGCTGGACTCCGAGCCGGGCGCGCGGCTCGCCTGCTTCACCGTGCTGAAGACCAAGCTCACCGGCATGGACGACACGACCGACCCGGCCGGCCGCTCGATGTATGTGAACCGGCTGGTCGCCCTGAAGGACTGGGCCGCGCCGCTGCGCCTGCCGGACACGCGGGTGAGCTTCCACGTCGTCGAGGCGCTCGATCCGGCGAACGCGATCCTCACCTATGCGGCGCACAACGACGTCGACCATATCGTCATGGGGGCGCGGGCCTCCTCGGCGCTGCGGCGGCATCTCGGCAGCGTCTCGGCGCAGGTGGTCGCCGAGGCGCTCTGCCCGATCACGGTGATACGCATCAAGCGTCACGAGGAGGTGGCGGAGGCCAGGCGCATCTATCGTCCGATGCTGATCCCTACCGGAGCGTGAGGGGAGCGGCGTTCCGGATCGGCATTCCGCCGGTGGATCCGAACAATGCGAAACGGGCCGCCCGTGAGGGCGGCCCGTCCATCTTCGCCGAACACGCGGGCGCGTGCGCTCAGTTGCCCTGGTAGGTGAAGATGTCGCGATCCTTGGTCTCCGGCACGAAGATCGCGCCGATGATCACGGTGCCGACGGCGACCACGATCGGGTACCAGAGGCCGAAATAGATGTCGCCGGTCTGGGCCACCATGGCGAAGGAGGTCGCCGGCAAGAGGCCGCCGAACCAGCCGTTGCCGATGTGATAGGGCAGCGACATCGAGGTGTAGCGGATGCGGGTGGGGAACAGCTCCACCAGCGCCGCCGCGATCGGTCCGTACACCATGGTGACGTAGACCACCAGGATGGTCAGGATGAAGATCAGGGTCAGCCGCTGCGCCGTGAAGATATCGAACATCTTGGCGAAGTTGGCGAGACCGGCCTTCGGGTCGATCGGGATTTTCACCACGCTCGGGTTGTTGGCCGGCGGATAGCCCGCCGCCGTCAGCGCGTCGCCGAGCGACTTGTTGAACGCGGCCGGCACGCTGGTCACGTCGGGACCGGCGAGTTTGGCGGCGTCGTAGCCCATCACCTGGTTGGCGCCGACCCGGATCGCCGTGTTGGTGCCGGCCGGCCCGTTTTCGACCGTGTAGGCGACGCCGAGACGGGCGAGGGCGGCCTTGGCGATGTCGCAGGGCGACGTGAACTTGGCCGTTCCGGTCGGGTTGAACTGGAACGAGCACTGGGCCGGATCGGTGACGACAACCACCTGGGTCTTCTGCTGGGCGTCATACAGCGCCGGATTGGCGGTTGCTGTGAGCCACTTGAAGAGCGGGAAGTAGGTCAGGGCGGCGAGCAGGCAGCCGGCCAGAATGATCGGCTTGCGGCCGATGCGGTCGGACAGCGATCCGAACAGGATGAAGCCGCCGGTGCCCAGCACGAGCGACCAGGCGATCAGCACGTTCGCCGTGAAGGCATCGACCTTGAGGATCGACTGCAGGAAGAACAGGGCATAAAACTGGCCCGTGTACCACACCACCGCCTGACCGGCGACGAGGCCGAGCAGAGCCAGCAGCGCGATCTTGGCGTTCCGCCACTGGCCGAAGGCCTCCGACAGCGGCGCCTTGGAGTGCGTGCCCTCTTCCTTCATCTTCTTGAAAGCCGGGCTCTCCGCCATCTGCAGCCGGATCCAGACCGAGATCGCGAGCAGCAGGACCGAGACCAGGAACGGAATGCGCCAGCCCCAGGCCGCGAAGGGCGACAGCTTGGCGCCGCTGGCCGTGACGACCTCGGCGAAGTTGGCGTTCACGTAGATCTGCGTGAACATGATCACGATCAGCGACAGCAGCAGGCCGAGCGTCGCCGTCGTCTGAATCCACGAGGTGTAGAAGCCGCGTCGTCCCGCCGGCGCATGCTCGGCCACGTAGACGGCGGCGCCGCCGTACTCGCCGCCGAGCGCGAGGCCCTGGAGCATGCGCAGCGCGATCAGGGTGATGGGCGCGACCACGCCGATCGTTTCGTAGGACGGCAGCAGGCCGACCAGGAAGGTCGACGTTCCCATGATCAGAATCGTGATCAGGAAGGTGTATTTACGACCGACCATGTCGCCGAGGCGGCCGAACACCAGCGCACCGAAGGGGCGAACCAGGAAGCCCGCCGCGAACGCCAAGAGGGCGAAGATGTTGCGGGTTGCTTCCGGATAGGCGGAGAAGAACTGGGCGCCGATGACGGCGGCGAGCGATCCATAGAGATAGAAATCGTACCACTCGAACACGGTGCCGAGCGAGGAGGCGAGAATGACCCGCTTCTCCTCGCGCGACATGGGGCTCGCCTTCACGCGGCCCATCGTTGCAGCCACACTCATCCCGCAGTCCCTCCTGATGCTGAACGTTTCCCTGGGCCCGATCGGGCCCGCCCAAGACGATCTCGGCCGGCGGTAAACTTGTCCGGCTCTCTTTGTTCGGGATGCATACTGAATTAAGTAGTTTGCCCCATAGAACCTAGACTTTGGTCTAGGGCGAGCCAGCGTCGCCCGCCGCCGGGCGTGTTTTGCGGTGCGAACACGACTTGCGGCGCGCTCGACGGAACTCGGGAACCAGCCTGATTTCGCATTGTTCGAAGTGCTGCATCTGCGTAAGACCTGGACGCGGCACAGATCGACTTGACTACGGCCGTGACGAGTTGCCGCATCGAAGTGCGACGACCCACATCGTTGGGTGGAAGAGAGGTGCGGTCGGCGGGCACACCAGATCGCGGCGCCGGTGACCACGAGGGGGGGGCGGCTGCCGGTGTCGTGTCCCCGACACCTCAAAGCTATGTCGTGTAGGATATAGCACAGCGGGTGTCTGATGATCCCCACCGAAGCAGTTCGCCATTGATATCATTATTAGATTGCGCCATGTCCGGTTGGCCCGCGGCTTGCAAAACGGGTTCCGAAAGCCAGGGACCGCGCCCATGTTCCGCCCCGATCCGCCTCGTCCGCTCGCCGTTGTTCTCGGCACCAACGAGATCGCCTCGGCGGTCGCCGTGCTGCTCACCCGCGCCGGTCAGGCCGTCGTGCTGGCGCACGATCCGAACCCGCCCGTGATCCGCCGCGCCATGGCGTTCCACGACGCGCTCTATGACGACGTCGCCGTCGTCGAGGAGGTCTTGGGGCGCCGGGCCGACCGCTGCGTCGACATCGCCCCCGTGCTGGCGCTGGACAACTCCGTCGCGGTGACGCGGCTCGGCCTCCTCGACCTGATGGCCCATGGGCGGATCGACGTGCTGGTCGACGCGCGGCTGCACAAGCGCCGGCAGACGCCGGATCTGCGCCATCTCGCCGGTATCGCGGTCGGGCTCGGCCCAGGCTTTTTGGTCGGTGCCAACTGCGATGTCGCCGTCGAGACCCGGCCCGCCGTTCCGGTGCGGCCCGTGACGGCGGGGCGGACCGAAGTCGCCGACGGCGTGCCGAGCCCGCTCGGCGGGGTCGGGCGCGAGCGTTTCGTCTACTCGACCGTGGCGGGGCGCTGGCGCAGCGCCGTCGAGATCGGCAAGCGGGTGTTCGTCGGCTTTCCGGTCGGCCATCTCGACGGCGTTCCGGTCGTCGCCCCGATGGACGGAGCTTTGCGCGGCTCGGTGCGGGACGGGCTCGAGGTGCCGGCCGGCGTCAAGCTCCTGGAGATCGACCCACGCGGCCGCAACGCGCGCTGGACCGGCCTCGACGAGCGGCCTCGACGAATCGCCGAGGCGACGCTCGCCGCCATCCGGCTGCGGGCCGCGCCGCTTGCCTCCGGCCGGATCCTGACCTACGCAAGAGACCGGTGAGCCCGGCCCGACCGGCCGGTCCGACAGGCCCGAACCGCCATGACCGCCCCTGCGAAATCGGCAGAGCCTTCGACCGTCCCCGCGGCCCCCGCCCCGACCGTGACCGCGATCGAGCTCCGCCTCGCCTTCGGCAATGGCGGCAGCCTCGATCCGGAGGACATCCGGCTGCTGGAGACGATCCGGCGCGTGCGCTCGATCCTCGGCGCCAGCCGCGCGCTCGGCACCTCCTACCGCAAATGCTGGCTGATGGTGGACGCCCTCAACCACACCTTCGAGACGGCCGTGGTCGACACCTTCCCGGGCCGGCGCGGCGGCGGCGCGGCGCTGACGGTTTTCGGCGAGCGGCTGATCGCGCTCTACCGCTCGCTGGAGCGCCAGGCCCGCAAGAGCGGCGCCGGGACGCTCGCCGAGCTCACCGCGGCTCTCGATCCGGATTTCGAACCACGGGCCAGCGGCGCGGGCTCGGCAGATCCGACGGCCGAACCGCCTCGTTCCCGATCGCAACGGACTTGATCATCGCCCAGGCGTGAAGGCCCGGCTCGAGCGCCAGCCGCTCGACCGATTCCCACGTCACGAGGGCGTCGAGCAGGGTCGTGCCGAGGTCGAAGCGCACCCGCGCATAGGGCGCGGCGAGCCGCTCCACCGCGACGATGGAGCCGGGCAGCCGGTTGGTGATCGACACGTCCATGGGGCGCGACAGCGCCACCGCGACGTCACGCGCGTCGATCGTCACACGCACGCCGGAATCGACCGGTGCCGCCACCAGCGGCACCCGCAGCTCGCCGTCGCCGAAGAACAGCGTCGAGAGGCCCCACTCCGGATCGTGGCGCAGCACGCGCGCGTCGAGCGTGGTGGCGAGGGCGATGGTCGACGCGGTGGTGGGGCGGGTGTCGGTCGGCATGCCCGCCACCATGCCAGAAACGCGCCATGCCGGCGACTCTGCGGCAATCGGCTCAGTCCTGCGGAACCAGGTGGACCTGCACGTCGCGCGGCTTGGCCGTATAGGGGGCCGAGGTGACCAGCACCTTGGCGCCGGCGGCGGCATAAGCGGCGGCATTGTCGGGGCCGATGCCGCCGGCGGCCGCGACGATCGTGGCCGATCCGGCCGCGCGCAGCCGCTGCACCAGCGCGGCGACGTCGGCCGGCGAAAACTTCTCGGCCTGGATCACGTCGGCGCCGGCCGCCGCCCAGAGGGCGCCGCCGTCCACGGTGGCCACCTCGACCACGATCTTCTTCTCCGGGACCGTGCGGCGCAGCCGCGCCACGATCTCGCCCGCCGGGAGGTCTTTCAGGAACCGTCGGTGCTCGTCGAACACCAGAACGGTCTCCGACAGGCCGAGCCGGTGTGGCACCGCGCCGCCCGCCATGATCGCCTTGATCGACAGCGCCTTGGCGCCCGGCACGGTTTTTCGTGTGCAGGCGACCGCGACGTCCGGCGAAACGCTCCGCGCCGCCTCGACGATCGCCCGTGTCGTCGTGGCGATGCCCGACGCGATCTCGACCAGCGTCTGGGCGACCTTCCAGCTTCGATGCAGCGCCGCGGCCGGACCGGTCGCGACGAGGATTATTTCGCCCGGCTCCAGGCGTTTGCCGGAGGCCGCTTCGAGCTCGACGGCGGTCGCGCCGGCGCGCCCGATCAGCCGCGCCGCGTCCTCCGACAGCGCGACCACCATCGGCTCGCGCGCCGCGAAGCTCATGCGGGCGGGCGCGTCGCCGATGCCGAGCGCATGGGTGGTGAGGTCGCCGAGCGGCACGTCGTCGGCGAGCAGTGCGTCGAGGACGTGATCGGGCAGGGCGGCGGGCAGCATGACGAGCTCCTGGTGCGGGCATGGGGCCCGGTGGCGGTTGCTGTGCTATATCCAAACTGGTACAGCAAAGCGATCGCGACGATGTCCCATGACCGGAGCGGGCGATGCCGCCGCACCAACCCGCAGAGGAACCGACATGAAGATTTCCGCCCGCAACGTCATCGAAGGCAAGGTCCTCGAGGTGAACAAGGGCGCCACCACGGCGCATGTCCGCCTCGACATCGGCGGTGCCGTGGTCACGGCGTCGATCACCAACGAGGCCGTCGCCGAGCTCGGCCTCGTGGTCGGCCAGACAGCGTTCGCCGTGATCAAGGCGTCCGACGTGATGATCGGCGTCTGATCGGCGCTCCCGACCAGCGACCTGTCCGGCTCGCCGTGAAACGGCGAGCCCTGACGTCCCAGCCCCTGTCTGTGGAGCCGGTGTTCGGGGCCGCACGCTCGGCCGCGATCCGGACCGACACGCGACGACGATCCAGCGTGCCTTGAGCTATATTCTCGTGTATACAGCACATCGCCGGGTGTCCATCCCCACGAGTGCCTCATGTCCCTGTCCAGACGAACCTTGCTCGCCACCGGCCTCGCCGGTGTGGCGACGCTCGCGACCGCCCGATCCGCCGCCAGCCGTCCGGTCGAGACCATCGAGATCCTCGGCGCGCCCAACGCCGCCACCATCGTGCTGGTGCGCCTTCTCGATGCCGGCGGCCTGCAGGCGGCGGCGCCGGGCGCGACCTTCCGGTTGTGGCGCGACACCGACGAGTTGCGCGCCGGCCTCGTCTCGGGCCGCTCGCGCCTGTTCACCACGCCGACCCATGTGCCGGCCAATCTGGCCAATCGCGGTATGCCGCTGCGGCTTCTGTGCATCCTCAGCATGGGGCATCTGTCGATCGTCACGGCGGACGAGAGCATCCGCACGTTCGCGGATCTGCGCGGAAAACCGGTGGTCGGTTTCTTCCGCAACGACATGCCGGACCTCGTCTTCCGCACCATCGCGCGGCGCGAGGGCATCGATCCCGACCGCGACATCGCGCTCACCTATGTGCAGACCCCGATGGAGGCCGCCCAGATGCTCGCGGCGGGGCGCGCCACGACCGCGATCCTGTCCGAGCCGCCGGCGACCGCCGCCATCATGATGGCGCACCAGCAGGGCCGCACGCTGCGCCGCGCCGTCAGCCTGCAGGAGGCGTGGGGTCGGCATTTCGGCCAGGCGCGCATCCCGATGGCCGGCGTCGCCCTGCATCAGAGCCTGATCGACGAGTCGCCGGAGCTTCTCGCCGCGCTGCGTATCGGGCTCCCGCCCGCCAAAGCCTGGGTGCTGGCGAATCGCGGCGAGGCGGCGACGCTGGCCGAGCGCACCATGGCGATGCGGCCGATGGTGTTCGAGCGCTCGCTCGATCATTTCAACATCGACGTCGCGCCGGCCCGCGCCGTGAAGGCGGAGCTCGAGACGTTCTACCGCGCCATCCTGGAGCTCTCGCCGGACGCGCTCGGCGGACGGTTGCCGGACGACAGCTTCTATCTCGACATGTGATGGCGGAGTCGGAGAACAGACCCATGTCATTCCGGGGCGCGCTGAAAGCGCGAACCCGGAATCCAGCGACATGCTCCGAGGGTGTGGCTGGATTCCGGGTCCGGCGCTTTGCGCCGTCCCGGAATGACCGACGCATCTCGAACTTGATCTTCGGTGCGCTCGGCCTCGTCTCCTTGGCGCTCGCCTGGGAGTTCGGCCACCGCGTCTTTGGCCCGTTCGTGCTGCCGTCGCCGGTCGAGACGGTGTCGTGCCTGGTCGATCTGATCACGTCGGGGCAGGCCGGCCCGGCGCTCGCCGTCACGGGCGCCAACGCGCTCGCGGGATGGCTCGTCGGCGCCGCGCTCGGTGTGGCGCTGGGGATCGCGGCCGGCGTGGTCGCTCCGCTCGGCGCCGCGCTGCGCCCGGTCGTCACCGTGACGCTAGGCGTGCCGCCGATCGCCTGGGTGGTGCTGGCGCTCTTGTGGTTCGGGCCGCGCGGCCTCGCCCCCGCCTTCACGGTGTTGGTGACGGTCGTCCCCATCGTCTTCTCGGCGGCGCTCCAGGGCATCCTGGCGCGCGACCCGAAACTGTCCGAGATGGCACGGGTCTATGGCGCGCCGCCGCTGCTGCGGTTGCGCATGCTGGTGCTGCCGCAGCTCCTCGACCCGCTGCTGCCGGCGCTCGCCACCGCGCTCGCCTTCGCCTGGAAGGTCGGCGTGATGGCCGAGGTTCTGGGCGGCGGCACCGGCATCGGCGGCAAGATCGCGACGGCACGGGCGCATCTCGACCTCGCCGAGACGATGGCGTGGATTCTGCTCGTCGTCGCGCTGCTGCTCGTCTGCGACGGCCTGCTGCTGGCGCCGATCCGTCGGTTCCTCGGTGCCCGTCGTCCGGCCGCCGTGGCGACGGGGTGAACCGTGCTGCGCTTCGAGAACGTCACGCTTCGCTACGGGGACGGCCCGGTGCTGGCCGGCTTCGATCTCGCGATCGCACCGGGTGAGCTCGTGGTGCTGCTCGGTCCGTCCGGCTGCGGCAAGACCAGCCTGCTGCGGCTCGCCTGCGGGCTTGCGCGCGCCTCCCATGGGCGGATCGCCAACACGTTCGCCCGCACCGCCGTGGTGTTCCAGGAGCCGCGGCTGCTGCCGTGGTGGTCGGCGCTCGACAATGCCGCCTTCGGCCTCGCCGCGAACGGTGTGCGCACGGCGGAGCGACGGGCCCGCGCTGCGGCGCTGCTCGGCCGCTTCGGCTTCTCGGCTACCGATTTGCACAAGCGGCCGCCGGCGCTGTCCGGTGGCATGCAGGGGCGCGTCGCCATCGCCCGCGCCCTGATGGTCGCGCCCGATCTGGTGCTGATGGACGAGCCCTTCGCCGCCCTCGATGTCGGGCTGCGTCGCGACCTGCAGGACGTCGTCCGTGCGGCCGTGACCGAGACCGGCCTCGCGGCCCTGTTCGTCACCCACGACGTCACCGAGGCGGTGCGGCTCGCCGATCGTTTGGTGGTACTGTCGCCGCGTCCCGCCCGGGTGGTCCACGACGAGCGGACCTCCCCGGTCGATGCGCCGTCGAAAATCCACCTTGCCGCCGCGGCGCTGCTCGACCGTCCGGCGGTGCGTGACGCGCTGCTCGCGGCGACCGCTCAGGTCTGACGCGCGGCGTCGATTGGCGGCTCGCCTGGGCGGTGCCGGCGCGCTACCGCTGGTGAGCCGGCTCGCCTGACCGTGCTGCTGCCTTGGCCCGGGCCTGCCGGCTCCACCACGCCTCGAGCGCCTCCGCCTCGGCTGCGACCGGGACCGACAGCGGCCCGGCAAATGCCGTCCAGGCCTCGGCGAGCGACGGCGCCACCGCGGTGACGATCGGCAGGTCGGCGGCGATCGCCGCCTGGAAGGCCTCGGTGAGGCCGTGGCGGTCCGCCTCCACCTTGCCGAACTTCGACAGGACCACCAGGTCGGCGCCGGCCGCGATGGCGGTCTGGACCAGCCCGCAGGCGGCAGCGAGCCCGCCCGCATCAAGGTTGCACGCGGTCGAGCCGGGGCCGAGGTTCTGGCTGATGGCAATCCGCAGCGAGGTGGCGAGGTCGCGCAAGAACAAGGCGCAGTCGCCGCCGTCCGGGCACGGCTCCTCGACCACGCCGACCACCCGCATGCCCTCGCGGGAGCGCCGCGCCGCGAACTCGGCGAGCAGCGGCTGAATGACGGAGCTGCGGGCGCCCCCGACAGCGGCGATGGGGATCGGCCCCGCACCGCCCGGTTCGTCCGCATCGTCCCGTCCCGCATCGGTCAGCATCGCGCAATCCTATATCGACATGGCTACAGCTTCAAGGCGTGGTGTCGCGCCGGGAGAGGTCCCCCGCGCAGGTTCCGCCATCGGCCCGAACGGAGCCTTAACCCATCCGGTTTACGGTCCGAGACGTCTGTTCACAATCGACCGCGGGGACCTGGCCATGGCGTTGGTGGGTGACGGCACGACGGCCGCCGTCGACGTCACGATCGTGATGCCGTGCCTCGACGAGGCGCTCTCGCTGCCGGCCTGCATCGCCAATGCCAAGGTGGCGCTCGACGCCATGGCGCGGACGTTCGGCCTGGCAGGCGAAATCCTCATCGCCGACAACGGCTCGACCGACGGCAGCCAGGACCTCGCCCGCTCGCTCGGCGCCCGCGTCGTGCCGGTGCGGCGGCGCGGTTATGGCGCAGCATTGATCGGTGGGGCGGGCGCGGCGCGCGGCCGCTACATCGTCATGGGCGACGCCGACGGCAGTTACGATTTCCGCGAGGCCGTCGCCATGGTGGGCCGGCTGATCGAGGGGGCGGACCTGTGCATGGGCTCGCGCTTCAAGGGCGAGATCAAGCCCGGCGCCATGCCCTGGAAGAACCGCCATATCGGCAATCCGGTGCTCACCGGAATCCTCAACCTGCTGTTCACGACCGGCGTCAGCGACGCCCATTGCGGCCTGCGCGCCTTCACCAAGGACTGCTTCGCGCGGCTGCGGCTGACCAGCACCGGCATGGAGTTCGCGAGCGAGATGGTGATCAAGGCGGCGCTGCTCGGCTGCCGGATCGCCGAGACGCCTGCGTCGCTGTCGCCCGACCTGCGCGACCGCCCGCCGCATCTGCGCCCGTGGCGCGACGGCTGGCGGCATCTGCGCTACTTGCTGATCCTCAGCCCGTCCTGGGTGTTCGCCTTCCCGGCCGCCTTCGCGGGCGCGCTCGGCCTCGCCATTCTGGTGTTCGCCAGCGCCATGGCGCTCTTCGCCCCCGGCCTGCCGACCCCGATCGGCAACTACTGGATCGTGCTGGCCGGCGCGCTGATCGGCCTGGGCCACACGGCGGGGCTGCTCGCCGCCGCCGGCCATCTCTACGGGGTGCGCGAAGGCTACCGGCCGCCGAGCCCGCGCACCGCGCGGCTCGCCCGCTTCGTCTCGCTGGAGACCATGCTGTTCGGGGGCCTCGGCCTGCTGATCGCCGGCCTCGCCGTGCTGGTCGCCGTCGCGGCGTGGTGGTCGGCGCACCAGTTCGGCGCCATCGCCAGCGTGCTGCCGGCCGTGATCGGCACCTCGCTGGTGGTGGTCGGCGCCCAGAACGTGCTCGGCGGCTTCCTGCTCGCCATCCTGGGCGGCAACGAGGCGGCCTTCCTGCGCGAACCCGAGCCGGATCCGCAGGCGCGGCCGGAGGCAGAGATCGGATACGAGGTGCTGCATGGCCTTCCTCGCTGACACGGCGGCGACCGACGCGAGCTTCGGGCGGCATTCGGCGCAGCGACGCCGCGAGCCGCGCCCGATCGACACCGACTGGCTGGTCCTCAAGGGCCTCACGGCCGCCGTCGAGGCGACGGTGCCGCGGATCGCCCGGCCGGGCGGCGTCGCGCTCGATTTCGGCTGCGGCTCGCGCCCCTATGCGACGCTGTTCCAGGACGCCGGCATGACCTATGTGGGCGCCGACTTTTCCGGCGGCGACGTCACCATCGATGCCGCCGGCCATATCGGCGCACCCGATGCGAGCTGCGATCTCGTGCTGTCGTTCCAGGTGCTGGAGCACGTCCGCGACCTGACGACCTACTTTGCCGAGGCGCGCCGGGTGCTGCGGCCGGGCGGGCGCCTGCTGCTGTCGACCCACGGCTCGTGGCTCTATCACCCGCATCCGGAGGACCACCGGCGCTGGACCCGCGAAGGTCTGGTCGCCGAAATGGCTGACCACGGCTTCGTCACCAGCGATTGCGTGCCGGTGGTCGGCCCGCTCGCCTGGACCACGATCCTGCGCCTCACCGGCGCCGCCTATGCGCTGCGCAAGATCCCTGTGGTCGGCGGCGCCATCGCGGGGGCGCTCGCCGTGGTGATGAACGCCCGCGCCGTCGTCGAGGACGCCGTCACGCCGGCCTGGATCACCCGCGAGAACGCCTGCGTGTACGTGACGCTCTCGGCCCCGGCGGAGCCGCGGGGATGATCCGGATCGGCGCGCCGCACCGCTATCTGGTGGTCGGGGCGGTCTGTGCCGGGTTGAACATCGCGCTGATGGGGGGCTTCGGCGCTCTCGGTCTGCACTGGCTGCCGGCGACCGTACTGGCCTTCCCGCTGGTGCTCGTGCCGGGCTACCTGCTGCATGTCCACTGGACTTTTGTCGGCCGCCGGTCGTGGGCGTCGTTTCGCCGCTACACGCTGGCGATGGCGTCGAACTATCCGCTCTACACGGTGCTGCTGTTCGGGCTGTGCGGTCTCGCCGGCCTCGCCCCGGGTCCGGCGACAGCGATCGCCACCGTCGTGATGGTCGCCTGGAACTTCGTCGCCTCGCGCTGGGCGATCCTGCCGGGCCGGCCGGCGCCGGCGCCCGCCACCTGGGCCGACCACACGGGCGCGCCGCGATGACGACCCTGCCGCCACCCGAGCGCGCCGAGGCGGCCGGGCGGCCGCTGCGGCTCCTGATGGTGACGCATTTCTTCGAGAGCCACCGCGGCGGCATCGAGATCGTCGCCGGCCGGCTCGCCCGCGAGCTCGCCGGCACTGGCATCGCGGTGACCTGGCTCGCCACCGACGACTCGCCGCCGCCGGCCGCCGAGGGGGTGCGCACCGTCCCGGTCGGCGCCGCCAACCTGGTCGAGCGCGCCATCGGCGTGCCGTTTCCGGTGCCCGGGCTGCCGGCGCTGCGCACCATCGCCCGCGAGGTCGCAGCGGCCGATGTCGTCGTCGTGCACGACGCGCTCTATCTCACCAGCCTCGCCGCCGTCGCGGCGGCACGCCATTGTGGAACGCCCGTGATGGTGGTCCAGCACATCGGCGTCGTGCCCTATCGCAATCCGCTGCTGCGCGCCGCCATGACGCTGGCCGACCGGCTGGTCGCGCGGCCGCTGCTGGCACGCGCCGACCAGACCGTGTTCATCAGCGAGACCACGGCGCGCCACTTCGCCGGCCTGAGCTTTCGCGCGCCGCCGGCCCTGATCTTCAACGGCGTCGACACCGACGTGTTTGCGCCGGCCGCCGACGAGGCCGTCGTCGCCGAAGCGCGCCGCGGGCTCGGCCTGCCCGGGGACGGCAAGATCGCGCTGTTCGTCGGCCGCTTCGTCGAGAAGAAAGGGATCGCGGCGCTGGTCTCCATGGCGCGCCTGCGGCCCGACGTGACCTTCGCGTTCGCCGGCTGGGGGCCGCTCGATCCGGGCGGCGCCGGACAGCCCAATGTGCGGGTGTTCGGCTCGCTGTCGGGCGCGGCGCTGGCGCCGCTCTACCGGGCCAGCGATTGTCTGGTGCTGCCCAGCACCGGCGAAGGCTTCCCGCTGGTCGTCCAGGAGGCGCTCGCCTGCGGCCTGCCGGTGCTGTGCGGCGAGGACAGCGCGCGCGCCGATCCGGCCGCCGAACGATTCCTCACCGGCGTGCCGGTGACGCCGGACGATCCCGCCGCGACCGCCGAGCGATTTGCCGCCGCGCTCGACCGGTTGCTCGCGGCGGGTTGCGCGGCGGGCGATCGCGACGCCCGTGCCGCTTTTGCCCGCGACCGTTATGCCTGGGATCGCACGGCCGCGCGCCATGCCATGCTGGTGCGGCGGCTGGCGACGCGGCGCGCGGCGCCGACGCCGTCCGGCACGCCCGCGGTGGCGGGCTAGTGGTCTCTGCCTGACGGAAGAGTCCTGGACGGGATTCTGCTTTTCGGGCTGGCGTGCGAGCCTGGCCAATGCGCCCCGGGACTTCGGTCACCGTCAAACCGCCTGAACGCCGACGGCATCGGCTTCACCGAGATCATGCGGCAGACCGGCACGTCGAAGACCTACGCCTGGCGTTGGCAGTAGCGGTTCATGGAGGTCGGCGTCGACGGCCTCCTTACCGACAAGACACGCCCCTCGCGCATCCCCCGGCTAGGCTCGGAGGTGGCCGAGCGCGTGGTGGCGCTCACCGTGACCGACCCGCCGACGGAGGCCACCCACTGGACCGCCGATCTGATGGCGCGGACAAGCGGCATCAGCGCGAGCGCGGTCCGCCGCATCTGGAAGGCGCACGGGCTGCAGCCGCAGCGGTGCCGGCAGTTCAAGCTCTCGAACGATCCGAAGCTCGTCGCCAAGCTGCGCGACGTGGTCGCCCTCTACGTCGATCCCCCGGCCCACGCCATCGTGCTGTCGGTCGACGAGAAGAGCCGGATCCAGGCGCTCGACCGCTCCCAGCCGGGCCTGCCGCTGAAAAAGGGACGTCTCGGCACCATGACGCACGACTACAAGCGTCACGGCACCACGACCCTGTTCGCAGCACTGAACGTCCTCGACGGCACCGTCATCGGCCGCAACATGCAATGCCATCGCTCTCAGGAACTCATCCGATTCCTGAACACCATCGTGGCCGAGGTGCCGGCCGGCAAGATGATCCACGTCATCCTCGACGACTACGCCGCCCACAAGCATCCGAAGGTGCGCGCCTGGCTGGATCGCCACCCGCGCTTCGTCGTCCACTTCACGCCGACCTCGTGCTCGTGGCTCAACGCCGTCGAGGGCTTCTTCGTCAAGCTCAGTCGACGCCGTCTGCAACGCGGCGTCTTCCGATCCGTCGTCGACCTCCAGGCCGCCATCAATCGCTTCGTCGCCGAAACCAATGCCGCCCCGAACCCCTTCACATGGACCGGGGACCCGGACAAGATCATCGCCGCCGTGAGGTGCGGGCACCACGCGTTAGATTCGCTCCACCAGCTCACGGCTGCAGCACTATGTCGTCCGGCCGCCACTCCTGCTTGAACCACGGTTCCAGCGGGCCGTAGAGGCGCAGGATTGTGAACCACGACTTGCCAGGGACGGTCTGAACCCAGTTGCTCTCGTGCCCGGCAGGTGCCTTCGGGCCGAAATACACATCCACGGAGCCGTCGGCATTCGCTCGCACCGTCTTGCTCTGGCTGCTCACACTCGGGAACTGTGAATCGGTCTGCAGCATCGAGCGGGTCTGCGCGTCATACACGATCACCGACCAGAACGTCTTGACCGGAATGTGCGGCGGCAGGTGCAGCTTGTAGCTCTTGCCCCCATCGAGCGGATTGTTGTCGGCGTCCGTCGCCGTCCATGGGTAGGTCGAACCCTCCCCGACGATCTGCGTGTCCATCGCCGGCGTGACGCCAGTCGCAGCGAAGAAGTACATCGCGCTACCGGTTAGGTTGGCGACACCCGGCTGCCACTCGAACCTGTAGCCGCCGATGAACGGGCGCTTCCAATTCCGATTGTCGAAGAAAAGCGCCTCCTTCTCGCGGTTGCGGTAGAACAGGGCCCGCCCCGTCGCGTCGCCCACGGCCGCCGCCTCGGTCAGGATCCTCTTCATCCGATCATTCGGCGCGAACGGCTTGCCTTTCTGGATGCCGATCGAGGCCCAGAAGCCGAGCGTCGTGGGATCGACTGCCTCGGTCGGCTCGTTCTGCAAAGCCTCGTTCAGCAACTCCCAGAACCGGAAGTCGCCGGGGCCGACCATGTTGAATGGCTTGCCCGACATGTTGACGAACTTCATCTGCGGCGGCGCACCGGACTGCCCGAGCGGATAGACCTTCGTCATCTTCTTGACGAGATCGACACCCGGCGCCGGGCTGCCGTCGACCACGAAGCTGCGCCAGACGACCCAGACGCTCAGGCTGCCCGGGCGGACAACGAAGTAACCCGGCGGTACGTCACCCTTGTAGCCGGGCGGCAGGAGCAGGAACTTGCCCCCCTCGCCGTGATCCGGGCCGGTGAAGCCGATATCGGCCGCCCAGTGGTACCAGATGTCGTTGACTGTGCCGAGCACCTTTGGCGGGGCCTCGACCACCAGCGGACCGTTGCGCAGATCGAGCCACATCCAGGTGTAGGGTGTGTTGTCGTTGGCCGTCAGTTCGACGGTCCTCGAGTCCACCATCTGCTCCCAGATCGGGACGGTCGTATTGGCAGGGCCAATCGAGAGCGTCGCGGTGCGGTTGGCCATCTGGTTGACCACCGGAAGTGCGAGCAGATAGGCCTGCACCGCCCGCTGGAAGTCGAGATTGTCGTAGATCTTGTCTGTGCTCGCCTGATCAGGCACGCCGCCGAGGAAACGCAATATGCCGAGCCGCGTGTCCACGCTATCGGGCACGACGACGCCTTGCGGCATCGGCGTGGTGAATTTGAATGCCGGGGGCGTCGGTGCGCCCGTCAACGGTTGGGCGAGGGTGCCCCCGACGTTCAATGCCACCGCAACGCTTGCCGCCAAAGATGCGCGAACACACCGGACAGTCTTCATCGCATTGCTCCCAGAGAGAATTTGAGCAAGGTCTGCCACAGTTCTGTTTGCGCGCCAAGATGGGGAGCGGGCGTCGACGGCGACGGGCGTCGCCATACGCCCTTCGACGATAGGCTGCCTTTTTTTGCTGGCATAATTGTCGAAGCGGCAACTTCGCTCTCGGCCGACCCAAGGCTTCGGCAGAGCGTCCGCTGCACTCGCGAGCAGAGGGACAGAA
Organism: Rhodoplanes sp.; assembly: GCF_013377085.1. Taxonomy (GTDB): domain Bacteria; phylum Pseudomonadota; class Alphaproteobacteria; order Rhizobiales; family Xanthobacteraceae; genus Rhodoplanes. The sequence goes on from NZ_JACAAX010000018.1 coordinate 45,302, forward strand.
GACAGGCCGCTCTTCATCCCGGCCTGACCCATGGATCGGGTACCAAATGTCAGATTCTGACCACTAGCGAACGGTCTTCGCGTCGCCCGCAATCGGCAGGTCGGTGCCGCAGCCGAGCAACCGCATCTGATCACGTCGCGCCGCCCGGTCGCGGTCGCCGCCCGGATCGCTGGTCTCGTCCGCCATGATGCCGAGCGCGCGCCCCTGCCGGCGGTCGAGCACCGCGACCGTATGGCGGCTGCACAGCGCCGTCAGGTGTGCCGCGTCGACGGCGCCGAGATCGAGCACCAGCGGGCGGTTGCGCAGGAACGGATCGTTGCGCACGAGGTCGTGGCCGAAGGCGAGCCCGCCGCGGTCCACCATCACGATGTCGGCCGGGGTCGCCGCGATCGCCGCCATGGCGGCCCGATACGGGGCCATCATCTGGACGGCCTGCGCGATGCGCGCCGGCAGCATCACCAGGATCGCCAGCGTCGCCGCGAGCCCGACCGCGACGGCGGCGGCCGCGCGCTCGCCCGCATCCGCCCGTGCCGTCGCGGCGATCCAGCCGTAGCCGGCGAGCAGACAGGCATTGCCGATCAGGCCGTGCAGGTAGCGATAGCCCCAGCCATGGCCCTGATAGGGCAGCAGCACGAACACGGCGAGGAGCGTGAGCACGATGCCGCCGGCGAGCGGCCGGGCGATCCCCTCGTCGCGCCGGATGGCGCCCCAGGCCAGCGTGGCGAGCGGCAGCAGCAGCAGGTGCTGCCAGGCGACGAAGCGCAGCGCATTGGCGATCATCAAGGCGAGGCCGCCGAGGCTGAAGTCGGCGAGGAGCTGCAGCACCCGCGTGGCGAACCAGTCGGCACCGACCTGCGCGGCCGCACCGCCGGCGCCTTCCGCCTGCAGCACCAGGCGCCAATAGGCGATCCAGAACAGGCAGATGACGCCATAGGCCGCGATGTAGAGCAGCGCCAGCCGGAACCGCCGCCGCATCAGCAGATGCAGCACGAAGGGGGCGACGAACAGCGGGTGGAAGACCACTTGGTGCAGCCCGCAGGCCAGCGCCCCGACCGCGACGGCACCGCAATGGCCGCGGCGGTCGTCGCGCAGGTAGAGCGCCAGCCAAGCCAGATTCAGCGCGAGATGCGCCGTCATGGCGAACGCCGTCATGGCGGTGACCAGCACCTGCGTCGAGCCGGCGAGCAGCAGCACGGCGACCACGGTCGCGTCGGGGCGGTCCGGCCACAGCCGGCGGCCGCATCGCCACAGCGCCAGCACGGCGAGGCCGGCCAGCACCGGCGAGGTCCAGCCCGGATCGACGACGAGCCCGACGGCGGCACGCAAGCCGGCATTGCCGGGCAGATAGCTCGACACCCAGAAGGCCCCGCCCGGCACCGGCAGCAGGAATTCCGGGATCAGCGCGTCGCGCAACGCCCGAAAGTCGGGCGGCAGCGCCGCGACCAGCCGACCGGTCCGCAGGATGGTGGCGTCGAAATCGGCCATCATCTCGTCGCGCGACAGCGCAAAGCCGCGCAGGGCCAGGAAAGTGCCCGCCGCCGCGATCATGACGACCAGGGCGGCGGCGATCCAAGCGGTCGGGCCGGCGTCGGGCGGCGGCAGCGCGGCGAGGCGCCGCACCGGCAGCCGCAGCCCGGCGAGCGCGAGCAGCAGCGCCACCGTCACGGCGAGCCAGACCGTATCCTGGCGGACCAGATAGAACTGCGGCAGCCCCTGCGTGGTCAGCGCCGCGAGCAGCGGCGGCGCGACGACGAGGCCGATCAGGATCGCCAGCGCCGAACCGATGCAGGTTTGCCGCAGTGGTGCGGGCAGGGCCGCACGCCCGACCGCAGTGCTTGTTTGTACGACGACGGTCTCCTCCGCCACCGCGCGCCCCCCTGTCCGTCGCTCGCGACGAGCCTAGCCGAGCGGCGTTAGGGACCGCTTAAGCGCGGGAGGGCCGTCGAGGCACGGTCCGTGCTCCGTGGGTCGCGCCGCGGGCGCCGTCGAGGAACAGCCTCACGGCCCGCCGCAGCCGCTCGAGCTTCTTGGGCGTCATGCGGCTGTCCTCGAGGCCGAGCACGATGAAGCGGCGCGGGCCGAGCACGGCGGCCTGGAGGAAATGCTGGGCCGTGAACTGGGTGTCCAGCGGACCGATTTCGCCCTTGGCGCACGCTTGGTCGAGGATCTTGCAGACCGCCCCCAGCACGCGCGAGCCGGCGAAGTCGTAGAGAATCCGCCCGAGCTCCGGGAACCGGCCCACCTCCGCCGTCACCATCCGGTCCAGCGCGACTCCTTCCGGCTTTCCGGTGATCCGCAGGATCTCCACCGCGACCTGCTCGAGTTGCAGCTCCAGCGGACCGGTGGCCACCTGGAGCGAGTCGAGGCTGGGGAAATTCAGCTCGGCCAGACGGATCACGACGGCGGCGAACAGATCCGCCTTGCTGCCGAAGTGTGCATAGAATGTCCGTTTCGAGATCCCGGCCTTTGCCACGATGATGTCGATGGTGGTCGCCCCGTAGCCGGCGCCGAGGAACAGCGTCGTCGCCACCTCGATGATGCGCTTGGTCAGACGGGCCGACGGGTCGGAGGTCGGGCGGCTGCCATGCCGCGCGCGCGTGGACGTGGAGCTTCTCGACGTCGGCATGGGCCCGGCTCTCGGCTGAAGCAGTGCGTATCCGTTTAGAGCACTCCCGGCGCGATGCAACACGCTGTTTCGGAGCCGGCACGGTGCGACAAGCGTCAGCCTTGCCCGGCGTTCGCCGGCAGGCCGGCGCCGGCGAGCGCCTTGCGCTGCCGCTCGGCCACCTGGGCGACCGAGAAGTGCTCGATCGCCTCGTTGAACAGGCGATGGTAGTTGAGCCGCGAATCGAGATGCAGGAACACGCCGCCGAGCCCGATCGCGGCGCGGTCCATGAACACGAATTCCTGCGGGATCGTCACCGGGCCCTTCTCCTTGAGCGCGCGGTGCACCACGAAGGCCTCGCGGCGGCCGTACTCGCCCGGCTTGACGCCGTCCGCGATGGTCCGCACCCGGTCCTCCATCAAGGGCCCGAAGATGAACCGCGCCCAGATGTTCAGGATGTCGATGACGTCGTGCGTGAGATCGCGGAAGCCCCAGGCCTGGTAGGCCTGGACGGTCTGGTCGCGGTCGTTCTTCAGGAGCCCGTGATAGAGGTCGACGACGCCGCTCACGAAACGCGGCGGGAAGATGCGGATGCAGCCGTAGTCGAGCAGGTTGATGCCGGACGGCTCGCCGTCCTGCGAGAACGCCGTGTAGTTGCCGAGATGCGGGTCGCCGTGGATCACGCCGAAGCGGGCGAACGGCATCCACCAGGCGCGGTAGAGCGCGGTGGCGAGGCGGTTTCGGATCTCGATGTCGTCGCCCTTGAAGCTCAGGAGCTTGCGGCCCTCGAGCCAGTCGAGCGTCAGCAGCCTCCGGGTCGACAGCTCCGGCCACACGCCGGGCACCCGGACGCTCGGCTCGTCGGCCAGCACGGTCTGGTAGAGCCGGACATGCTTGGCCTCGCGCTCGTAGTCGAGCTCCTCGCGCACCCGCGCGGCGATCTCCTTGGCGATCTCGGTGGTGTCGATCGCCGGGTCCATGCGCCGGTGCAGCGCGAACAGCCAGCCGAGCTGCTGCAGGTCCGCCTCCACGGCCGACTGCATGTCCGGATACTGGAGCTTGCAGGCGAGGGCGGCGCCGTCGTGCGAGGTCGCCCGGTGGACCTGGCCGAGGGAGGCGGCAGCGGCCGGCTTGTGCTCGAAGCCGGCGAACCTCGCCGTCCAGTCCGGCCCGAGCTCGGCCTGCATGCGCCGCTTGACGAAGGCCCAGCCCATCGGCGGGGCCTCGCTCTGCAGCTTGGCGAGCTCGGCGGTGTATTCGGGCGGCAGCAGGTCCGGGATGGTGGCCATGAGCTGGGCCACCTTCATGATCGGGCCTTTCAGGCTGCCGAGTGCGGCGGCCAGATCCGCGGCGCCGCTCTCGCGATCGTGACTGCCGCTGAGGATGCGGGTCGCCGCCAGCCGGGCGGCAACCCCGCCCACATTGGCGCCGACTCGCGCGTAGCGCTTGGCCCGCGCCGAAAAACGGTTCTTCTCGAGATCGTTCATGGCACCCATCGGTCGGAGTGTCCGATATAGGGTGGTGGGTGGCGAAGCGCCACCGGTGTGCGGCGTCAGCGTGAACGGGCCGCCGGCGACGGCCCCGAGCGCCGGGAGAAGGGTCAGGCCGCGGTCGCGGCCGGGCGGGAGGGCTCGGATCGGTCCAGCCAGGCGACGATGCCGGGCCAGGTCTCGGTGAGGCAGCCGCGCCCCATGAACAAGCCGAGATGGGTGGCCGGCGTCACCTGGGTCACGAGGTTTTCGCGCGGCGTGCCCAGTGCCTTTGCGGCGGCCAGCACCGCGGCCGTGCCGATCAGGGCGTCGTCGCGGCCGGCGAGCAGCAGCACGGGCAGCCGCACGGCCGACAGGTCGATCCGTCGGCCCAGCGCGACGAACTCGCCGCGCGCCAGCCGGTTCTCCTTGTAGAGCCACTCGACGACCTGCAGGTAATAGGTGCCGGGCAGGTCGACGGTCCAGTCGTACCAGTCGCGGAATCGCTGGTGCAGCGCCTCCTCCTCGACGGACGGCGGCAGGTCCGGGTTCGGCGGCGGAAGCTGCAGCTCGTGCCGGATCGCGCCGGGCGTGGTCGGCGCCGGGCCCCACAGGCCGAGCATGAGCTGTCCGAGCAGCCGTCCGTCGCCGAACCGCAGCAGCTCGGTGAAGGCCGAGAGGGGGGTGGTCGCAGCGAGCCGCGACAGCCCGGAATCGCCGGCCGCGAGGTCGAGCGGTGCGCCGCCGATCACCAGCCGGCGCACCTTTCGGGGGAAGCGGGCGGCGAACAGCAGTGCCATCCAGCCGCCCTGGCAGATGCCGATCAGGTCGACCGGCTCGCCGAACTCGTCGACCGCCACGTTGAGGTCGGCGAGCAGCGTGTCGATCGAGAAGTAGCGCATGCCGGGGGTCGCCGAGCGCCATTCGGCGAGATGCAGGTTACGTCTCCCGCAAGCCCTGAGGACCTCGACCAGGCTGTGGCCGGGCGCAAAATCGGCGACCGTCGCGCCGTGCAGCGCATACGGGGCACAGATCAGGGTCGGCCGCGTGTCGGCAGGCTGGCCGGGGCTCGAAAAGTCGCGCAGCGACAGGGTCGGCAGCTCGAGCACGATGGTGTTGGGGGTGGTCCATTCGGGCTGGACCAGCGGCGGCCGCAGCGGCGCCTCGGTTGCCGTCATCCGGGCGAGGTCGTGCACAAAGGCGGCGGTCGCCTCGCTCGCCGACATGGCGGCCAGCATCGGCCACAGAAACGCCGAGGGGAATGACGGACCCGCCATACGCGTCCCTCTGCACTGACGGCCCCGCCGGAATCGACACGGATCCCAGCGTGACGGGCATGGGCTCGGAACGCGTCCGCATGCCCGAAAAGCTCGCAACCTCAGGTTACGCCTTCCGGCCGGCCTCCACAAGCACGCACGGCGTGTCGAGCCGGTGCCGCCACGCGCGGAATGCCATGCGTGTCCAGACGTCCGCACGCGCGGCGGGGTTTCGCCGCGGCCGGTCGCGCGCCCGCGCCGAACCCTGTATGCTCGCCACGGATCAACAGCGAGAGGCCCATGAGCTACACCATCACCGGCCACGACACCGCAGGCGCCATCACCCTGAAGCGGGACTCGCCCGCGGCAGCGATCAAGAAGGCCGACGAGCTGTTGGGCGAGGGCGTCACGGACGTGCAGATCACGGGTCCGGACGGACAGAAGCACAGCTACGCCGAGTTCGCCGAGCGCCACGCCGCCCGGGCGTGAGGCGGATGTTGCCCTCACCCGTGGTGAGAGGATCGGCGCATTCCTGCGCGCCGGGGTGAAGGCGCGAACGCTGGCTTCAGCACCCCCTCACCCGAATCGCTCCGCGATCCGACCTCTCCCCGCCGGGGAGAGGTGAAGCGGACCGAGCCTTGCACCCCGCGTCGAGGACGGTGCGGCTTTCGATCACTCCGCCGGCGCGGGCGTCTGTTCGTGGGCGTGCGTGGCGTTCTCGCCGTGGCCTTCCGTCCCGCCGGCCGGATGCTTGAGCGGCCGGTTGCCGGTCAGCGCCCGCAGCAGGACGTAGAACACCGGCGTCAGGAAGATGCCGAACAGCGTCACGCCGATCATGCCGGAGAACACCGCGACGCCCATGGCGCGGCGCATCTCGGCGCCGGCGCCCGTCGAGGTGACGAGCGGCAGCACTCCCATGACGAAGGCCATCGACGTCATCAGGATCGGCCGCAGCCGCAGCCGGCTCGCCTCGATGGCGGCCTGGACCGGCGTGCGCCCGCCGAGCTCGAGTTCGCGCGCAAACTCGACGATCAGGATGGCGTTCTTGGCCGACAGGCCGACCAGCACGATCAGGCCGATCTGGGTGAAGATGTTGTTGTCGCCGCCGGCGATCCACACCCCCGTCATGGCGGCCAAAATCCCCATCGGCACGATCAGGATGATGGACAGCGGCAGGGTCAGGCTCTCGTAGAGCGCCGCCAGCACAAGGAACACCAGCAGCAGCGCGATCGGGAAGACGATCACGCCGGAATTGCCGGCGAGGATTTCCTGATAGGTCAGCTCGGTCCACTCGTAATCGAAGCCTTTCGGCAGCGTCTCGGCGGCGATGCGCGCCACCGCGTCCTGGGCCTGGCCGGTGGAGAATCCGGGCGCCGCCGCGCCGTTGATGTCGGCCGACAGGAAGCCGTTGTAACGCATGGCGCGTTCCGGTCCGGCCGAGGGCTGCACCCGCAGCACGGCGGCGAGCGGCACCATCTCGCCCGTGGTCGAGCGCACCTTCAGGGCGCCGAGATCGTCGGGGCGGGCCCGGAACGGCGCGTCAGCCTGCACCCGGACCGAGTAGGTGCGGCCGAACTTGTTGAAGTCGTTCACGTAGGCCGAGCCGAGATAGACCTGCAGGGCCTCGAAAACGTCCGGCACCGCGACCGCGAGCTGGCGCGCCTTGGTGCGGTCGATGTCGGCATAGAGCTGCGGCACGTTGACCTGGAAGCTGGAGAAGACGCCGGCGATCTCCGGCGTCTGCATGGCCTTCGCCGTGAACGCGTCGGTCGCCGCCTTGAGCGCGTCGTAGCCCTGCCCGGTCCGGTCCTCGATCTGCAGCTTGAAGCCGCCGATGGTGCCCAGCCCCGACACCGGCGGCGGCGGGAACATGGCGACGAAGGCCTCCTCGATCACGGCGAATTTCTTGTTGAGAGCCAGCGCCAGCGCCGGCCCGGACAGCGCCGCGCTCTTGCGCTCGTCGAACGGTTTGAGGCCGACGAAGACGATGCCGGCATTGGACGAGTTGGTGAAGCCGGAGATCGACAGGCCCGGAAACGCGATGGCGTCCTGGACGCCCTCGGTCTTGAGCGCGATCTCGCTCATCTTGCGGATCACCTCCTCGGTGCGGTCGAGCGTCGCGCCATCCGGCAGCCGGGCGAAGCCGACCAGATACTGCTTGTCCTGGCCCGGCACGAAGCCGCCCGGCACCGCCTGGAACAGCCCGACCGTGAGCCCGACCAGCACCAGATAGACGCCCATCGCCACGGCGCGATGCGAGATCACCCGGCCGACGCCGCCGCCGTATGAGCGCGAGGCGCCGCCGAACGCCTTGTTGAACCCGCGGAAGAACCAGCCGAGCACGCGGTCGAGAAAGCGCGACAATGCATCCTTGGGGGTGCCGTGGCCCTGCAGCAGCAGGGCGGCGAGCGCCGGCGACAGCGTCAGCGAATTGATCGCCGAGATCACGGTCGAGATCGCGATGGTGAGGGCGAACTGCCGGTAGAACTGGCCGGTGAGCCCCGAGATGAAGGCGAGCGGCACGAACACGGCGATCAGGACCAGCGCGATGGCGACGATCGGGCCCGACACCTCCTCCATGGCGCGGTAGCTCGCCTCGCGGGGCGAGAGACCGGCCTCGATGTTGCGCTCGACATTCTCGACCACGACGATGGCGTCGTCGACCACGATGCCGATCGCCAGCACCAGGCCGAACAGCGTCAGCGCGTTGATCGAGAAGCCGAAGGCGTACATCACGGCGAACGTGCCGATGATCGACACCGGCACGGCGAGCAGCGGGATGATCGAGGCGCGCCAGGTCTGCAGGAAGACGATCACCACCAGCACGACCAGCGCGATGGCCTCGAGTAGCGTGTGCACGACGGCTTCGATGGAGGCGCGGATGAACTGGGTCGGGTCGTAGACGATCGCGTACGCGACGCCCTCCGGCATGGCCCCCTGCAGCTCGGCCATCACGCGGCGGACATTGTCCGAGATGGCGAGCGCGTTCGAGCCCGGCGACTGGAAGATGCCGAGCGCCACCGCCGCTTTGTTGTTGAGGAGCGAGCGCAGCGCGTATTCGGAGGCGCCGAGCTCGATGCGGGCGACGTCGCGCAGCCGCACCACGGCGCCGTCGGCGCCGGTCTTGACGATGATGTCGCCGAACTCCTCCTCGTTCTGCAGGCGCCCCTGGGCGTTCACCGAGAGCTGATAGTCGAGGCCGGCGGCGTTGGGCGGGCCGCCGATCACGCCGGCGGCGGCCTGGACGTTCTGGTTGCGGATTTCCCGCACGATGTCGCCGGGCGACAGGCCGTGCTGGGCGATCTTGGGCGGATCGAGCCACACCCGCATCGCGTAGTCGCCGGCGCCGAAGATCTGCACGTCGCCGATGCCCTCGATGCGCTTGAGCCGGTCGCGTACGTTGAGCACCGCGTAGTTGCGCAGATACGTGATGTCGTAGCGGTCGTTGGGCGACAGGAGATGCACCACCATGGTGAGGTCGGGCGAGCTCTTCACCGTGGTGATGCCGAGCCGGCGGACGTCCTCGGGCAGCCGCGGCTCGGCCTGCGAGACGCGGTTCTGCACGAGCTGCTGCGCCTTGTCGGGATCGGTGCCGAGCCGGAACGTCACCGTCAGCGTCATCAGGCCGTCGGTGGTCGCCTGGCTCGCCATGTAGAGCATGCCCTCGACGCCGTTCACGGCCTCCTCGATCGGGGTCGCCACCGATTCGGCGATCACCTTCGGGTTGGCGCCCGGATAGGTGGCGCGCACCACCACCGAGGGCGGTGCCACCTCGGGATATTCCGAGATCGGCATCACCCGCATGGCGAGGAGGCCGGCGAGGAAGATCAGCACCGACAGCACGCCGGCGAAGATCGGCCGATCGATGAAGAAGCGCGAGAAGGACATCGGGGGTGTCTTTCTAAGAACACGTCAGGTGGTCATTCCGGGGCGCCGCGGAGCGGCGAACCCGGAATCCAACGTCGTGTTCTGAGTTCGTGTCTGGATTCCGGGTTCGCGCCTTCGGCGCGCCCCGGAATGACCGGCAATGCAAACGTTGCTTCCTTCGGCGCTCAGTCGCGCGCCGTCGCCTCGGTCACGTGCACGGGGCTGGGCGTCGACCACGACGCCGTCTCCATGCCGACCTGCTTCGGCGCCACGACGGCGCCGGGCCGCACCCGCTGCAGCCCGTTGACGACGATGCGCTCGCCCTCGGCGAGGCCTTGGGTGACGACCCGCAGGCCGTCGGTCGCGGCTCCGAGCCCGACCACCCGGTAGGCCGCCTTGTTGTCGGCGCCGACGACCAGGACGAAGCGCTTGTCCTGGTCGGTGCCGACCGCCCGCTCGTTGACCAGCAGGGCCGGCTCGGCCTTGGGCTGGCCCATGCGCAACCGCACGAACTGGCCGGGCATCAGCGTGCTCTTCGGATTGTCGAACACGGCCCGCACCCGCACCGTGCCGGTGCGGCCGTCGACCTGGTTGTCGATGAGCTGCATCCAGCCGCGCAGCGGCTCGCCGTGGGGCGTGTCCAGCAGCACCGGGATGCGGTCGACCGCGGTGTGCGGGTCGGCCGTCGTGCCGAGGCCCTTCAGGGCCCGCTGCACGGCCTGCTCGTCGGCGTTGAAGCTCGCATAGATGGGATCGATCGAGACCAGCGTGGTCAGCACCGGCGCGCCGCCGCCGGACGCCACCAGATTGCCGACCGTGATCTCCTGGCGGCCGACCCGGCCCGACACCGGGGCGCGGACCTCGGTCCAGCCGAGATTGAGGCGCGCCGTCTGCAGGCTCGCCTCGGCCGATTTCAGGTTGGCGGCGGCCTCGCGCTCGGCATTGACGCGCTGGTCGAGGTCGCGCTGCGACACCGTGCGGTTGCCGAAGAGCTGCTGGCCGCGCTCGAGGTCGCTGGCGGCAAGCGCGACGCGGGCCTGCGCGGCGGCGACCTGCGCCTCGGCGCGGGCCACCTCGGCCGCATAGGGGGCCGGATCGATGGTGACCAACAGGTCGCCCTTGTTCACCAGGGCGCCTTCGACGAAGTGCACGTCCTGGATGGCGCCGGAGACCCGCGGCCGCACCTCGACCCGCTCGATCGCCTCCAGCCGGCCGGAGAACTCGTCGAACAGCGCCACCTCCCGCCGCTCCACCGCCGCGACCGAGACCGGCACGGCCGCCGGCGCCGCTGCGGCCGGGGTGCTGGACCGCGCCGGGGCGATGCCGAGCTGCATCACGCCGGCGGTCCCGGCCGCCAGGATCGCGACCAGCGCAGTGCCGGCGAAAATGGTACGATTGGGGGTCATGTGGCGCTCCGTCGACTTATTTAGTGGTCGCTACATAAAGGTCTGGACGGGCGCCGTCAAGGGACTTATATAGCGATCAGTAAAAAACAAGAAGGTGATGGCCGTGGGACTGGGACGTCCGCGTGGATTCGACATGGACGAGGCGCTCGATCGGGCCCTGCAGGTGTTCTGGCGCCGCGGCTACGAGGGGGCCTCGGTCGCGGAGCTGACCCACGCGATCGGCATCAACCCTCCGAGCCTCTACGCCGCCTTCGGCAACAAGGAAGGCCTGTTCCGCAAGGTCTTGGAGCGCTACGTCGCGGTCCGCACCAAGTTCTGGGACGATGCGCTCGCCACGCCGTCGCCGCGCGACATGGTCGAGCGGCTGCTGCACGGCACCGCCGACTTCATGACCGAAGCCTGCAACCCGCCCGGCTGCATGCTGGTGCGCGGCACGATCGCCTGCTCCGACATGGCCCAGGACGTCCACCAGGAGCTCATCGGGCGCCGCCGCGAAGGCGAGCGGCGTCTGTGCGAGCGACTGATGAGCGCCAAGGCCGCAGGCGAGCTGCCGGACGACCTCGATCCGGCCGACTTCGCCCGCTTCGTCGCCACCGTGCTGGAAGGCATGTCGATCCACGCCGCCGGCGGCGCCAGCCGCGACGACCTTCACAAGATCGCCGCCACGGCGATGCGGGCGTGGCCCGTGTAGGCGATCCTCGAAGCCTCGTATTCCGGGCGCAGTGCCTGAGACATCCAGTCATTCTGGGGCGCGGGCTGTAAGCCCGCGAGCCCGGAATCCATAACCCCGGTCTGTGTTTATGGATTCCGGGCCCGCTGCTTTGCAGCGTCCCGGAATGACGAGGAGGTGCCTTCCGGCCCGAAGCCCCTACGCCGTCTCCATCGCCTCCAGCTCGTCGATCATGCTGGCGATCAGGCCGAGGCCGCCCTGCCAGAAGCCGGGGTCGCGGGCGTCGAGGCCGAACGGGGCTAAAAGCTCGGCGTGCGGCTTGGTGCCACCGGCCGCCAGCATGGCGAGATAGCGCTCGGCAAAGCCCTCGTGGGCGTTCTCGTAGACGGCGTACAGCGCGTTCACCAGGCAGTCGCCGAACGCGTAGGCGTAGACGTAGAACGGCGCGTGGACGAAGTGGCCGATATAGGCCCAGAACGCCTCGTAGCCTTCCTTCAGCTCGATCGCCGGGCCGAGGCTCTCGCTCTGCACCTTCATCCAGATCTCGCCGATCCGGTCGGTGGTCAGCTCGCCCTCGCGGCGCTCGGTGTGGATGTCGCGCTCGAACGTGTAGAAGGCGATCTGCCGCACCACCGTGTTGAGCATGTCCTCGACCTTGGAGGCCAGCATGGCGCGGCGGCGCTTCTTGTCCTCGAGGCCGGCCAGGAGCTTGCGGAAGGTCAGCATCTCGCCGAACACGCTCGCCGTCTCGGCGAGCGTCAGCGGGGTCGGCGCCATCAGCGGGCCGTTCCTGGCGGCCAGCACCTGATGGACGCCGTGGCCGAGCTCATGGGCGAGCGTCATCACGTCGCGCGGCTTGCCCTGGTAGTTGAGCAGCACATAGGGGTGCGCCGACGGCACGGTCGGATGCGCGAAGGCGCCCGGCGCCTTGCCGGGTCGGGTCGGCGCGTCGATCCAGCGGTCGGTGAAGAAGCGCTCGGCGATCTCCGCCATCTTGGGCGAGAACTGCCCGTAGGCCGACAGCACGGCGCCCTTCGCCTCGTCCCACGGAATCGTCGGGGTCGCGACCTTGGGCAGCGGCGCGTTGCGGTCCCAATGAGCGAGCTTTTCCTTGCCGAACCAGCGCGCCTTCAGGGCGTAGTAGCGGTGCGACAGCCGCGGATAGGCGTCGCGCACCGCCGTCACCAGCGCCTCCACCACCTCGCGTTCCACCCGGTTGGCGAGATGGCGCGAATCCGCGATGTCGGCGAAGCCGCGCCAGCGGTCGGAGATTTCCTTGTCCTTGGCGAGCGTGTTGGTGACCAGCGTGAAGGTGCGCAGGTTCTGCTTGAACGTCTCGGCCAGCGCCTCGGCGGCCTTGCGGCGCACCGTCTCGCTCGGGTTCTGCAAGAGCGTCAGGGTCGGCTCGAGCGGCAGCAGCTTCCCCTGCACCTTGAAGCGCAGCCCGGCGATGGTCTCGTCGAACAGCCGGTTCCAGGCCGCATAGCCCGTCACCGACTTCTCGTGGAAGAGCTGCTCGACCCGGTCCTCGAGCTGATACGGCTTCTCCTTGCGCACGTCCTCGATGAACGGCCGGTAGTGGCCGAGCGCCGGATCGGCCATCGCGGCTTCGAGCAGCGCGTCGTCGATGCGGTTGAGCTCGAGCGCGAAGAACAACAGATGCGACGACGCCGCCGTGATCTGGTCCTGCACGTCACCGTAAAATTTCGCTCGCACCGGATCCGTGGTGTCGCCGGCATGGACGAGGCTCGCATAGGAGATCAGCCGGCCGAGCAGGTCGTCGAGTGCCTCCAGCTCGTGGATCGCGGCGGTGAGCGCGCGCCCCGCGTCGGGCTGCTGCGCCAAAGCGGCGAGCTTGCCCTTGAACGTCTCCTCGAAGGCGACGCAGGCCGCGCGGGCGCGGTCGAGGTCGTGCTTCACCTCGGGCGAATCGATGCCGGGATAGAGGTCGGCGAGGTTCCATTCCGGCAGCGCCCCGAGGGCGGCGGCAGGGTCCTTGCCGGAACTGGTGGCGGTGACGGCCGAGCGGGCAGGCGACGGTGACATGGCGGCGGTGATCCGGACCTGTGAAGCGAATGCCTGTGAAGCGTACCGGTCGTATCCGGTGTCGAGGTGGCAAAGCAATGGCGGTGCCGGGCGGCGCCCATCCTCCAGGAGTATCCGGTCGGGCCGATGCGGCCGGTTAGGCCGACGTTAAGCCCGTTCCCCGACAATGACCCAAATCGAGACAACCCACGCAAGGCCGGTCGCCACCATGGCGGAGCGCGTTCTCATCGTCGACGACGACCCGGTGCAGCGGCGGCTGCTCGAGGCGATGGTCGGCAAGCTCGGCTTCGAGGCCGTGACGGCGTCGGGCGGCGACGCCGCCATGGCGCTGCTGAGCGACCCGAACGCGCCGGCCGTCGACGCCGTGGTGCTCGACCTGGTGATGCCCGACCTCGATGGGCTCGGCGTGCTCGCCGCGCTGCGCGAGGCCGGCCAGTCGGTCCCGGTGATCGTCCAGACCGCCCATGGCGGCATCGACACCGTGGTCTCGGCCATGCGGGCCGGCGCGGTCGATTTCGTGGTCAAGCCCGTGGGGCCCGAGCGGCTCTTGGTGTCGCTGCGCAACGCGCTCGCCGCCCGGGCGCTGGAAGGCGAGCTGTCGCGCATCAAGCGCAGCCGCACCGGCACCCTGACGTTCAAGGACATCGTCACCCGCAGCCCGAGGATGCGCGCCGTGCTGCGCGCCGCCGAGAAAGCGGCCGGCTCGACGATTCCCGTGCTGGTCGGCGGCGAATCGGGGGTCGGCAAGGAGCTGGTCGCCCGCGCCGTCCACGGCTCCGGCGAGCGGCGGGCGAGGCCCTTCGTGGCCGTGAACTGCGGCGCCATGCCCGAGACGCTGGTCGAGTCGATCCTGTTCGGCCACGAGAAGGGAGCGTTCACGGGCGCTTCGGACCGCCATGTCGGGAAATTCGTCGAGGCGTCGGGCGGCACGCTGTTTCTCGACGAGGTCGGCGAACTGCCCGCCTCCGCCCAGGTCAAGCTCTTGCGCGCCGTGCAGGAGGGCGAGGTCGAGCCGGTCGGCGGCCGCAGGCCCGTCAAGGTCGACGTGCGGCTGATCTCGGCCACCAACCGGGATCTCATCGCCGACGTCGCCGCCGGGCGCTTCCGCGAGGATCTGTTCTACCGGCTGCACGTCTTCCCGATCACCATCCCGCCGCTGCGCGAGCGCCCTGAGGACATTCCGGACCTGGTCCGCCACTTTCTGCTGCGCTTCGCGGCCGAGGAAGGGCGGCGGGTGCGGCGGGTCTCGGCCGAGGCGGTGGCACTGCTGTCGCGCTTCTCCTGGCCCGGCAATGTCCGCCAGCTCGAGAACGCGGTGTTCCGCGCCGTGGTGCTGGCCGACGGCGACGAGCTCGGACCCGGCGAGTTCCCGCAGATCGCCGGAGCGGCTGTCGCGGCGCCTCCTCTCGTCGACACAGGCGAGTTTGCCACGAATCTGCCGCAGACCTTGCCGGTCGAGGCCGCGCCCGTATCGCTCGACGATACGGTTCAGTCCTCCGCCGGCCTGCTGGCGCTCCTCGACGACGATGGCGAGGTGCGGTCGCTGGACGCTATCGAGGCCGCGGCGATCCGCTTCGCGATCGTCCATTACGGCGGACAAATGTCTGAGGTCGCACGGAAATTGAAGATCGGTCGGTCGACTTTGTATCGCAAGTTGGAAGGCCTCGGGCTGGCCGACGCCGACGAGGCGCTCGAGCCCGACGTGGCCGTCCGGTGACAGGCGTTCCGAAAAGAGCCGCAATAGACGCGAAAAGAAGAGCTTGCGCGGCGGCGGCTGCGCTAGGTTGAGGGCCTGATGCTGCGGTCGAGCGTTGTCGGAACGGCGCCCGCCGCGGCTGCATCGGTGCTTTCGGGCCGATGCGAGACTTGGTTGCCGGTTCCGGGTCCGAGTTTTTTGGTCCGACGGTCGTGGTTGCGAGGATGAACGGTTCGCATCGACGGCTCGACTGACGTGGTGCTGACGTTTGCCCTGGGAGGACATCGCCTATGCGCTTCGATCGTCTGCTCGCCGGAACGGCCCTTGCGCTCGTTCTCGCCATCGGCACCGCCCAGGCCCAATCGGTCCCGTCGCAACCTGCACCCGATACATCGTCGCTCGATACCGCCGTGCCCGCGACCGAGCCGGCGCCCCTGGTGGTGACCCCGACCGACATCGCCCCGGCCGCTGCCGAGACGAAGTCCGAGACCAAGGCCGACGCGGCCCCGAGCGCGCCTGCGGCGCCGCCGACCGCCGTCACCGAATCGAACCCCGACCGTTCGCCCGAGCCTGCGGCCACACCGGCCGAGACCGCGGCCGTGCCGCCGACCCCGGCCGCCACCACCGTGGTGACGCCGGCCGACACCGCGCCGCCCAAGGCCGCCGCCGCTCCGGCGGGTGAGCCGGCCGCGACCGGCTCGATCCCGGTCGTCCCGCTCGCCAAGGTGGTCACGGTCGACCAGCAGGTCGGCGAGAAGCTCGCCGATCTCATCGGCCGCAAGACCGACCGGCGCTTCGACGCCAAGGTGCGGACCTCGCTCGAGACCTTCTATGGCGGACGCAGCTATGCGCCGGTGTGGACCGACAACGGCGCCGTCAACGAGCGCGGTCGCGCCGTGACGGCACAGCTCCGCGCCGTGGCCGACGACGGTCTCGATCCCGACGATTATGCGGTGCCGCAGCTCAAGGCCGATGCGAGCCCGGACGAGATCGCCGACTTCGAGCTCAAGCTCGATGCCACGCTGCTCGCCTATGCGCGCCACGCCGCGGTCGGCCGTGTGCACTGGTCGCGGGTCTCCGGCGACATCGTCTACTACCAGACGGCCCCCGAGGCCGCCGAGGTGCTCGGCAAGCTCGCCTCGGCGAGCGACGCGCGCGCCGCGCTCGACAGCTACATGCCGCAGCATCCGGCCTACAAGGCCCTGAAGGCGAAGCTCGCCGAGGTGCGCGGCCTGTCCGGTGAGGGCGCCGCCAAGCGGATCGGCTACGGCCCGGCCCTCAAGGTCGGCATGGAGGACGAACGGGTCCCCGATCTGCGCGAAAAGCTCGGCGTCGCCGGCACCGGCACCACCTACGACAAGCCGCTCGGCGACGCCGTCAAGGCGCTCCAGAAGCAGAAGGGCCTGAAGCAGACCGGCACGTTCGACACCGCCACCATCGACGCCATGAACGGCCCGCGCAACGAGCGCACCGCCGACATCATCGCGGCCAATCTCGAGCGCTGGCGCTGGGTCGCGCACGACCTCGGCAAGTCGCACGTGGTCGTCAACATCCCGGAATACATGCTGCGGGTCTACAACAACGGCGCGACCGTGTGGACGACCCGGGTCGTCGTCGGCAAGCCGGGCAACCACGCGACGCCGCTGCTGTCGGAGACGATGAAGTACATCACCGTCAACCCGACCTGGAACGTGCCGCCGTCGATCGTCTATGGCGAGTATCTGCCGGCCCTGCAGCAGGATCCGACCGTGCTGTCGCGCATGGGGCTCAACGTGTCGCGCAATCCCGACGGATCGGTGCACATCTCGCAGCCGCCCGGCGCCGGCAATGCGCTCGGCCGCATCCGCTTCAACTTCCCCAACAAGTTCCTGGTCTACCAGCACGACACGCCGGACAAGCACCTGTTCGCCCACGACAAGCGGGCCTACAGCCACGGCTGCATGCGGGTGAAGGATCCGGACAAATACGCCGAGGTGCTGCTCGGGCTGACGCTGCCGCACGAGCGCTACACGGCGGAGCGCATCCGCGCCATGTACGGCTCGGGCGAGCGGGACATCAGGTTCCCCAACCCGATCCCGGTGCACCTGACCTACCAGACCGCCTCGGTCGACGAGACCGGCAAGCTGGTCATCCGCGAGGACATCTACGGCCGCGACAGCCGCACCATCGCGGCGCTGAAGAGCGACGAGCGGAAATATGCCGAGACGCCGGTCGAGCCGCGGCGCGAGGCCTCGTCGGCGGGCGCGGTGCGGCGCCAGGCCGTGCGCCTGCCGCAGGAGCAGCCGCGCTCCAGCGGCTTCCCGCTGTTCAACCTGTTCCGCTGAGCTTTTCCCGGGACGTTTCGCCCGCGGTGTTGCGATGAGCGTCGATGGTGGCCGGGCGTCGTCCCGGCCGCTGTCGTTTTGGCCGGCGCGGTGCAGCGCGGCCAATTAAGCAAGTATTGCGCCATGTATGGAGTGTGACTCGTTCACTTCGACTCCCGAATTCCGGCACCTCCGAGGCAGCCTCGAAATGCGCTCGGTCCTCCGGTAAAATACTAGTCGGATCAAAATCTTCTGGCGGCGTGTCGCAGCGGCGACAGGCGGCTTGTTTTCGCCATACTCACGGTTTAGTGAATAACTCGTGATGGGGGAGAGGGTGGCAGCGACGCTGCGGTTACCGATCCCATAAGGACGAATGAGCCCCGTCGACGGATTGTGCACGGGGGTGCGATCCGGCGACACGCTCCGCGGACACTGTTCGCGGGGACGTTGGAGCTATGTCTGAATGAGAGATCGAACGTGGCACTGAGCAACGTCAGCCACGATTCGGCGACCGGCGCGGTTCTGCGTGCCGGTCGCCGAGTCGGCCTCGCCGCCCTGGTGCTCTGCTTCGGCTGCGACGGTCTGCAGACCGCGGCGGCCAACGGCGACACCCGCACCATCACGTTCCACCATCAGCACACCGGCGAAGCCCTCACCATCACGTACAAGCGTGATGGCCGCTACGACGACGAGGCGCTCAAGAAGATCAACTGGGAGCTGCGCGACTGGCGCCGCAACGAGGCGGTCAGGATGGACCCCCAGGTGATCGATGCCGTGTGGGAGCTCTATCGGGCCGTCGACGGCAAGGACGGCGTCGAGATCATCTGCGGCTATCGCGCCCCGGCGACGAATTCAATGCTGCGTGCCCGCTCGGGCGGCGTCGCCCAGCACAGCCAGCACATGCTCGGCAAGGCGATCGACCTCAAGGTCCGCAACGTTTCGCTCGACCGGCAGCGCGAGGCGGCGATGCGGCTGCAGCGCGGCGGCGTCGGCTACTATCCGGGCTCGCAGTTCATCCATGTGGACGTCGCCGGCGTGCGCCACTGGCCACGCATGACCTACGACCAGCTCGCGCGTGTCTTCCCGAACGGCCGTACCGTTCACGTTCCGTCGAACGGCAAGCCGCTGCCTGGCTATCAGCTCGCGCTGGCCGACCTGCAGAAGCACGGCAGCGCGCCGTCGCTCGCCTCGCTCGAGGCGGCGCGTGCCGCCGGCGTCGACACGGCGGCGCCGGCCAGGCCAGGCCGCAACCTGCTCGCCGCGCTGTTCGGCGGCGGCAAGGATCCGGAAGAGGACGAGGACGCGACCCGCGCGACCGCGGCCCTGCCGGCCGCCTCGCCCAAGCCGGCGGACGGCCCGCGTGCCACGCGCCTCCAGACCGCCCGCGTCGAGACGGCGAAGCCGGAGACCGCCAAGGTCGAGCCGGCCAAGCTCGACACCGCCAAGCAAGAGCCCGCCAAGCAAGAGCCGGCGAAGCCGGGCGCGATCCGCGCCGCCGCCGTCAAGCCGCCGGCTCCGCCGGCCGCGCCGGAACCCGAGATGTTCGCGCTCGCCTCGGCATCGAGCACCCCGGTGACGCTCACTCCGACGGCCGCCAGCACCTCGGTCGCCATCCTGGGCGAGGAGCCGCCGCGTCCGCGCGCCGAGATGGGCTCGGCGAGCGAGCCTGCCGCGGCCTCCGAGCAGCCCTATCGCACCGCCTCGGCCGGCGGCGACGTGATCATCCCGACCCGGGAGCGCACCGTGAGCCAGACCGGCTCGCTGTGGCCGCGCAACCGCGACGCCGCCGACCGTGTCCCGCTCGAGCTGGCGCTCGCCTATGCGGCCGAGCCGGACCGCCGCGGCAACCCGGCCTCGCCGGCGCGCGCGCCCGCCATGGGCTCGCTGGTCGACCGCGCCCGCCTCACGGCCGAGACGCCGGCTGCCGCTCCTGCACCGACGCCGACTGCGGACGGCACCCCGCTCGCCATGGTCAAGAAGACCGCGGCCCGCCTGCCCGGCGGCCGTGGTGCCGAAACCGTCGCAGCAACGGTGCCCGCGCCGACCGCGGCCGTCGTCCCGGTGGTCCCGGGCATGCGCTTCGACGACCCGTGGCTGCGCGCCGTCATGATGGCGCCGAACCTGCACACCTCGCTGACCGTGACGTCCTACGGCGATCCCGATTTTTCGGAGCTGTCCGGCCTGATGGGCAAGCCGATCGGCTCGGTGGTGATGTCGTTTGCCAACGAGCCCTATCCGGGCCTCGGCACCGAGCGATTCAGCGGCGGCGCCGTGGTCTTTCTCGCCACCGTCACGTTCCGCCGCACCGCCTCGCTGCACTGAGGCGGCGGGCTCGCCCGCGCCGAGCCCAAGCCCAAGCCGACATCAAGGCCCGCTCGTCCCCGTGAAAGCGGGGACCCAGCGCAAGAACCCTGGATTCCCGCTTGCGCGGGAAGGAGCGGAGGTTGTGGCTTCTGCCCGTCTTTACGTCGCTTCTCTATGCCGCCTGTCGAAAACGAGAACGCCCGGCGCGAACCGGGCGTTCTCGTCTGTCGTGACGGTCTGCGCTCACATGATGCCGAGGGCGGCCTTGTAGGTTTCCAGGATTGCCTCGTGCTCGGCGCGCTCGTCCTTGTCCTGCTTGCGCAGGCGGATGACGGCGCGCAGCGCCTTGGTGTCGTAGCCGTTGCCCTTGGCCTCGGCGAACACGTCCTTGATGTCGTCGGCGATGGCTTTCTTTTCCTCCTCGAGCTTCTCGATGCGCTCGACGAAGGCCTTGAGCTGGTCCTGGGCGAACCGCGTCGCGCGATTCTTGTCGGCGTGGGGATCGGTGGCGGCAGCGGTGGCGGGCATGAGCGGTCCTCGAGAGGAAACGGAATCCTATGGCTGATACGGAGGGATTCTGCCGGGCCGTCAAGGCGCCGTCAGGGCAACGGCGCCGCGATCCACATCATCCACACGGCAAAGCGAAATAAAGTCGCTGCCGTCGAAGAGTCGTCGCGGTCTCGACCGACCGGAGCCAACCGGAGGGAGTGGTCCGGGTTGCACGAGGGCGGCCCGTCCTCAGCCGTGCACGTGCGACTTGGCGAAGGCGTCCTTCTGCGCGGCCGATGCCTCGCGCTGGTGCTTCGCCTTCCACTCCTCGTACGGCATGCCGTAGACGGCCTCGCGGCTCTCGTCCTTGGACAGCGGCACGCCGCGGGCGTCGGCCGCGTCCTTCAGCCAGTTGGACAGACAGTTCCGGCAGAAGCCGGCGAGGTTCATCAGGTCGATGTTCTGTACGTCGGTGCGGCCGCGCAGGTGCTCGACCAGCCGCCGGAACACGGCGGCCTCCAGCTCGGTGCGGGTCTTGTCGTCGAGGGTCTTGTCGTCGAGGGTCATTTCGGGGGTCCTCCAGGTCGTCCGCACGATAGAGATCGGGCCACCGGGGCGCCAGCCGCGCGCGGGTCGCATGCCGGTCGCGCCGGCTTCCGCGTAGTTGTCCGGGATGAATTCTCCGCGTCAGCGATTATAAGGCGTTCGGTCCTGCGACAGTGTCGCGGACCGCGAAAAATCCGAGGTTGCAATGAGCCCGACCCGCGATCTGCTGACCAAGCTCTACGAAGCGGCCGTTGCGGCCGCCCATCCGGCGGTCTGCCTGCCGCCCGAGCTGCCGCCGCCGCCCCCGAACGGGCGCCTCGTCGTGCTGGCCGCCGGCAAGGCCGCCGGCGCCACCGTGCAGGCGGTCGAAGCGTATTATCTCGACAAGCTGCGCCTGCCGCCCGAGCGCCTGACCGGCATCGCCGTCACGCGCCACGGCCACGGCAAGCCGAGCCGGGTGATCCCCGTGGTCGAGGCCGGGCATCCGGTGCCTGACGCGGCCGGGCTCGCCGGTGCCGAGAAGAGCCTCGCGCTCGCCGATGCGGCCGGTCCCGACGACCTGGTGCTGGTGCTGGTGTCGGGCGGCGCCTCGGCCAACTGGATCGCCCCGGCCGAAGGCGTGTCGCTCGCCGCCAAGCAGGCGGTGACGCGCTCGCTGCTGCGTTGCGGCGCCAATATCGGCGAGATCAACACGGTGCGGAAGCATCTGTCCCGGCTCAAGGGCGGGCGGCTCGCGGCGCGGGCGCATCCGGCCAGGATCGTCACCCTGGCGATCTCCGACGTGCCCGGCGACGACCCGAGCGTCATCGGCTCGGGCCCGACCGTGCCGGACCCCTCGACGCTCGCCGACGCCAAGGCGATCATCGCCCGCTACGCCCTCGATATTCCCGACGAGGTGAAGCGCGCGCTGGACAATCCCGCCAACGAGACGCCGAAGCCGGGCGATCCGGCCTTCGCGGATCTCGACTACCGCATCGTGGCGCGGCCGCAGGACGCCTTCGAGGCGGTGGAGGCCAAGGTCCGCGCCTCCGGTCTCGACTGCCTGCTGCTCGGCGACCGGCTGGAGGGCGAGGCCCGCACGGTCGCGGCCCAGCACGCCGCCGTCGCCAAGGAGTTCGTCGCCCAGGGCCGCCGGATCGTGATTCTGTCGGGGGGCGAATTGACCGTGACGTTGCGTGGAAAAGGCCGCGGCGGTCCCAACCAGGAATACGTGCTGGCGCTCGCGGCGGCGCTCGACGGCCTGCCGGGTGTCGCGGCGCTGGCGGCCGACACCGACGGCATCGACGGCGGCGGCGGCAAGGCGGACGACCCGGCCGGCGCCTTCGTCGACGAGACGACGCTGGCCCGGGCCCGCGCGCTCGGCCTCGATCCCGCCGTGTTTCTTGCCGACAACGACTCGACCGGCTTCTTCGAGCGTCTCGGCGATCTGTTGCGCCCGGGACCGACCTGCACCAACATCAACGATTTCCGGGCCATTCTGGTCGACCGGTGATCGGCCCGGCGGGGACGACGCTGATCCGGAATGGCGACACGCACGGACACCACCTCACGTGACGCGCGGCGATGGACCCGGGCGGCCGGCATGGCCGCCGCGGTCGCCGTGCTCGTCCTGTGGTCGAGCCGTCCCGCATCCGCCGACTTCCGGCTGTGCAACAACACGGCCGGCCGGGTGGGAATCGCCGTCGGCTACAAGGACGGTGACGGCTGGGCAACCGAGGGTTGGTGGAATCTGCCCGCCCGCACCTGTGAAACCCTGCTCCGCGGCACGCTTGTTGCACGATACTATTATATCTACGCGGTAGATTACGACCGCGGGGGAGAATGGTCCGGCCAGGCCTTCATGTGCACGCGCGACAAGGAATTCACCATCCGGGGCACCGAAGACTGCCTCGCGCGCGGCTATGACCGGACCGGCTTCTTCGAGGTGGACACCGGTGAACAACAGACCTGGACGGTACAACTGACCGATTCGAACGAGCAGACCTCGCAGCGGCCCGGCGGCCCCAATCCCGCTCCCTCCGCGCCCTTCATGGCGGTGCCGCCCGGCCAGGGTCGCCCGTCAAATCCCCCGCAATTTCCCGGAAGCCCCCCCCGATGAGACGACAGCGGCGCGTCAAGATCGTCGCCACCCTCGGCCCCGCGAGCTCCGACCAGGCGGCCGTCACGCGCCTGTTCCAGGCCGGCGCCGACGTGTTCCGAATCAACATGAGCCACACGACCCCGGACCGCATGCACGAGATGGTGCGCATGATCCGGGCCGTGGAGGAGGAGCTCGGCCGGCCGGTCGGCATTCTCGCCGACCTGCAGGGGCCGAAGCTGCGTATCGGCACCTTCGCCGAGGACGCCGTGATGCTCGATCGCGGCGCCACCTTCGTGCTCGATTCGGACCCGACGCCCGGCACGGCCGAGCGGGTTTTTGTGCCGCATCCCGAGGTGCTCGGCTCGCTCGAGCCCGGCCACTCGCTGCTGCTCGACGACGGCAAGATCCGCCTCACCGTGCTGGAGACGTGGAACGGCCGGGCGTTGACCCGGGTCGAGGTCGGCGGCCGGCTGACGGCCCGCAAGGGCCTCAACCTGCCCGACACCATGATCGCCTTCCCGGCCCTGACCGAGAAGGATCACCGCGACCTCGAGGCCGCCCTCCACGCCGGGGTGGACTGGATCGCGATGTCGTTCATCCAGCGGGCCGAGGATCTGGCCGCCGCCCGAAAAATCACCCGGGGCCGCGTCGGCCTGCTCGCCAAGATCGAGAAGCCGCAGGCCATCAAGGCGCTGCACGACATCATCGACGCGGCCGATGCCCTGATGGTGGCGCGCGGCGATCTCGGCGTCGAGATGCCGCTCGAGAAGGTGCCGGGCCTGCAGAAGCAGATCACCCGCGAGGCCCGTCGCACCGGCAAGCCCGTGGTGGTCGCGACCCAGATGCTCGAATCGATGATCTCGAGCCCGGTGCCGACCCGTGCCGAGGTGTCGGACGTCGCCACCGCGATCTTCGAGGGCGCCGATGCCGTGATGCTGTCGGCCGAATCGGCCTCGGGCCAGTACCCGGTCGAGGCGGTCGCGACGATGAACCGGATCGCCGAGGAGGTGGAGCGCGACCCCACCTTCCCGACCGTCACCCAGGGCCTGCGGGCGCCGCCGGAGCGTACCGGTGCCGACGCCATTGCGGCGGCGGCCCGACAGATCGCCGAGACGCTCGACCTCTCGGCCGTGGTGTCGTGGACCTCGTCGGGCGCGACCGCGTTCCGGGTGGCGCGCGAGCGTCCGTCCGTGCCGGTGGTCTCGATCTCGCCGAACCTCGCCACCGGCCGCAAGCTGGCGCTGGTGTGGGGCGTCCACGCCGTCGTCGCCGAGGATGCGCGCGACCAGGACGACATGGTCGAGCGCGCCTGCCGCACCGCCTTCTCGGAAGGCTTCGCCCGCGCCGGCGAGCGCATCATCATCGTGGCCGGCATGCCGCTCGGCATGCCCGGCGCCACCAACATGGTGCGCATCGCCTATGTGGGGCCGAAGGCGGCGGAGTAGCGTCTCTGCTCGGCATTCGTCCGGGTAGCTGTAGCGGTCGCTTCCTCCGCGGTCGTCATGCGCGAGCGAAGACCCGAGCATCCATCAATTCGAGAGACGAGTCTTGCTCCAGGCGATGGATGACCGGGTCTCGGCCCTTTGGGCCCGCCCGGCCATGACGGAGTGATCCGATCAACATCGTTGCCGAAACAACGCCGATCAGATCGGCCTTCCGTCGACCTTGTCGGCGAGGGTGCGGACCTTGTCGGCCATGCCCTTCAGGCGCGGGTTGACCTCCAGCGCCCGGCGGTAGGCGGCGAGCGCGTTCGTCTCGTCGCCGATCTCCTGCATGATGGTGCCGAGCCCGACCAGCGCGCCGAAATGGCGCGGCTCGCGCCGCAGCACCTGACGCAGGTCGGCGAGCGCGCTCGCATAGTCCTTCTGCAGGAAGAACACGGTGGCGCGCCGGTTCCAGCCCTCGACGTATTGCGGGCGGATCTCGACGATGGCGTCGAGCAGCCGGATCGCCAGGACGCGGTCGTCCTTGTCGATCGCCGCCTTGGTGCGGGCCATCAGCAGGTTGACGGTGTCGCTGCCGGAGGCGAGCCAGACGGCCCATATGCGATCCTCGACCGCCTTGGCCGTGGTGTCGTCGGGCGCCGCCTTGAGGGCGCCGAACAGCATGTCGAGATTGCGGGTCGGATCGCCGCGCGGGGCCTTCGGCACGCTGGCCGGCGGCTCAACCCAGTCAGTATCCTGGGCGGCCGCGGGCGACGCCGACAGGGCCGCGCATGCCAAAAAACCGCCGGCGACCAGGGTCGCGGCGGCCAAGCGGCGTGTCGTTGCAAGAACGTCCGAACCCGATCGTTTCCAGCGCATGGCGCCAGTGTAGGGCGATCGGCGCACCGCCGACAAGGCTGGCGGCCCGGACCCGGGTCACAGCCGCGCGAGCGCGAGGCCGCGCGGCGACGTCTCCGCGGCGTCGCGGCGGAGCCTCAGCCCTGCCGGGCCTTGAAGCGGCGCTGGGTCTTGTTGATGACGTAGACGCGGCCCTTGCGGCGGACCAGGCGATTGTCCCGGTGGCGCCCGCGCAGGGACTTGAGCGAGTTGCGGATCTTCATGGCTCGTCCTCGGCACGCCGTGGGTCGAGACCACGGGTGGATGCAAAAACAATCCCCGCCACGGCCGGATTTTGTCCGGCAAGGCTGGGATCGGCTCGATGTTTGAGCGGACCGGATCGGCCCGGGGCCGCCGATACGCGAATGCGGCCGAAACATAGGGAGGCCTGCTCGCCCGGTCAAGCCGTGAGCCGCCATTGCCGCGGTCGGTCTCGGGCGCCCGCCGCGGATGTCGGGCAGACGGTCACCGCTTCTTCGAGCGCCGCTCCGGGAGCTGCTGGATGCCCATCTCGTTCTTGCGATAGAAGCCGCGGTGCCCGCATTGGCTGCAGCGGACCGAGAACTCGTCCGACACCGCCTCGACCCGATAGACCGGCGTCGTCCTCCGGCACTTGCTGCACTCCACCACGCCCCGGGCGTAGGTGGCTTTTCGGGTGGTTGTCGTCGATTGCGCGTTGGTGCCGAAAAACATCGATCACGTCCCTGCCGACCCCCCGGCCCGCGACGTTTGTTCCACACCAAGAGCGAAGCTCCGTAAAGTCTTACCTGTTCGAGCAGTAAACGGTTGATGTTGCGTACGCCCCACAACCTGGCAGCGTGAGGGGCGGGGCCGCGGGTTGTCCCGCGGCCCGGTTCAGCCGCGCGGGGCCGCCGCCCGCCGGCCGCGTGCATCGACGGGCCAGACATCGACCAGCCGGTCGCCGCGCACGCAATGAATCGCGTCGTAATGCGCGATGGTCGGGTCACAGTGTGGCACGACGCAGTCCAGCACGGTGCCGAGCGTCGGCGCCGCGACGCCGTCCGGCAGGGTGATGCAGCCGTGCTCGTCGCCGCTGAACGCATAGGCCGCCCCGGCCAGCGGCCCGGCGGCGATGCGGGGCGGCGGCCCGTTGAGGGCGAAGGCCTTGGTGCCGCCGTCGGTCGTCACCCGGCCGGGCGCGTTGGTGCTGACCACGGTCACGGCGACGAACAGGGCCTGCCGGAACGGCCAGGCCTCGCCGGGGGCGTATTCGACGTCGCCGTACTCCGCGTCCATCACCGTGTAGGAGCCGGCCTGCAGCTCGGTGAACGGCCCGCCGCCGGCATTGATCCGGTGCGTGCCGGTGCCGGCGCCGGTGACGATTCCAGGTGCCAGCCCCTCCTCGGTCAGTGCGGCCACCAGCTCGGCCACCAGCGCGTCGGCCGCCCGCGTGGCTGCGAGTCGGCCGGCATGGTCGGGGATGTGCTGGAGGTGGCCCCCATAGGCCTGCACGCCGGCAAAGCGCAGGTGACGGCGGTCGGCGATGTCGCGGGCCAGCCGTACGCCGTCGGCAACGGTCGCGACGCCGGTGCGGTGCTGGCCGAGATCGAGATCGACCAGCACGCCGAGCGTCGTCCCGGCAGCGGCCGCGGCCTGGTCGAGCGCGGCAACGTTCTCGGGGTTGTCGGCGACCACCATGACGTCGCCGGTGCCGGCGACGAGCCGCATCAGCCGGGCGATCTTGCCTTGCGTCACCAGCGGCGAGGTGATCAGCACGCCCGGCAGGCCGGCCGCCACCATCACCTCGGCCTCGTCGAGGGTGGCGCAGCCGATTCCGATCGCCCCCGCCGCGATCTGCTTTCTGGCGATGATGCTGCTTTTGTGGGTCTTGGCGTGCGGACGCAGTCCAACCCCGGCGGTGCGGCAGATCTCGGCCATGCGGGCGATGTTGTGCTCGAAGGCATCGAGGTCGAGCACCAGGGCCGGCGTGTCGATCAGGGCGCGCGATCCGGGCGTGCCGAACGGAGCGGAGAGGGACTGGTCGTGGTCGGTCATCGGGGTGCCCATCTGTGTCGGGGGCTGCATCAGAGCCACGACAAGATCGCTCCGGCAAGCAGCCGGGCGCCGCCGGGCGTGCTATTCTGGCCGTGGTCCGGTGTCCTAAGGGATCCGTAAGCCCGGTTCGCTACACAGGGCACATGATCCAGGGCCCTGTCGAGGAGATGTCCGATGCGCCTGCCGGTTCTGATTGCTGTGCTCACCCTCGCCGTGCCGGGTCTCGCGTCGGCCGCCGACGGGGTCCCGACCCTCGACGTCAACAAGAGCTGCCGCGGCGGCTCCGACACCAAGGCGGCGCTCGACAGTTGCATGAAGTCCGAGGCTGACGCCCGCGCCAAGCTGGTCGCCAACTGGTCTCTGTATCCGGCGGATCAGCGGAAAGTCTGCTTCTCCGAGGGCGGCACCGAGCTGGCCTCCTATGTCGAGATTCTGACCTGCCTGGAGATGTACAAGGACTTGAAAACCCTTCCGAAAGACATCCTCGACTTCGGCAAGCAGCAGAAGATCGACTGAGACCGGTCGTCACAGACTTCCACGCGTCAGGCGCGGGCTCGATGTTCGACCCGCGCATCCATCGCTCTAAAAAAGGTCTTCTTACGAAGATCGATGGATTGGCGGGTCAAGCCCGGCAATGACGATGACCCTACAGCGACACGTTGGCGTCCTTGACGGCCTCGCGCCACAGCGCGAGATCGGACGCAATCGTCGCCTTGAACTCCTCCGGGGTCGAGCCGATCGGGTCGACGCCGAAGCTGTCGAGCTGGTCGAGCGTTTTCGGTTCCTTCAGGGCGGCCCGCACCTCGGTCGCCAGGACGTCGACGATCGTGCGCGGCGTGCCGGCCGGCGCGATCAGGCCGTTCCAGGTCTCGGTCTTGAAGCCCGGCCAGCCGGACTCCGCGACGGTCGGCACGTCCGGCAGCTTCCTGGCCCGCGTCTCGCCCGACACGGCGAGCGGGCGCAGGGCGCCGCCGGCATGCGGCAGTGCCTCGGAGAGATTGCCGAAATAGAGCGGCACGTGGCCGGCGATGACGTCGGCGATGGCCGGCGCGCCGCCCCGATAGGGCGTGTGCAGCATCTCGATGCCGGCGCGCTTCAAGAACATCACCATGGTGAGATGGCTGATGCTGCCGACGCCGCCCGAGGCGTAGACGACCTTGCTGGGCTGCTCGCGCGCATAGGCGACGAGCTCGCCGAGCGTCTTGGCCGGAAAGTCCGGGTTGGCGACGAGGCAGAACGGATTGCTGGCGATGTTGCTGATCGGCGCGAAGTCGGCGACGGGATCGTAGTTGGTCTTCTTGAGCGCCGGGAACACCGCCATCTGGGCGACGGCCGTGACCATCAGGGTGTAGCCGTCCGGCGGCGAGTGCGCCGCCGTCTCGGCCGCGATGGTGCCGCCGGCGCCGGTGCGGTTCTCGACCACGAACTGCTGGCCGCATTTGTCGCTCAGATGCTGGGCGAGCAGCCGGGCGATGCCGTCGGTGTTGCCGCCGGCCGCGAACGGCACCAGGATCCGCACCGGCCGCTGCGGCCAGTCGTTCGCCCGCGCCAGCCTCGGCAGGCCGGTCAGCATGGCCCCCGCGGCCAGGGATTTGAGCAGCGCACGTCGTGTCGTCATGTCTCGCCTTGCTCCGACTTTTGCTCGCGCGCGGCGGGTCCCGGACCCCGTCTTTTGCGATGTCCTGAAGAGTCCTCCTGGGGGTATCTCGTCCCTGCGGTCGCGACGGCGTTCAGTCGATGCCGGCTGCGGCGCGCAGCCCTTCGATCATCGCCGTTCGCATGAGAAAGGGGCGTGCCTTGTCGGGATCGGCCGCGGTGTCGCGCAGCTCGCGCAGGCGCTCGCCGCGCACCTGCGGATCCTTCTCCTCCAGCACGCGCTTGTTCTGGATGGTCATCGCCTGCAGGAACGCATTCGCCACGTGCCGGCGCTGGCGGTCGTAGAGGTCGAGGAGGGCGTCCTGCTCCCCACCGAGGACCCGCGAAAGCTTTTCGGCGAGGCTGACGGCGTCGTGGATGCCGAAATTCATGCCCATGCCGCCGAGCGGATTGTTGACATGGGCGGCGTCGCCGGCGAGCAGCACGCGGCCGCGTCGGTAGCTCGCCGCGACGCGCTGGTGCACCGTGTAGAGATTGGTGTGGACGATGTGGATCGGCTCGTCCGTCATCAGGAACCCGCGCACCCGCGCCTCGGCACCCGCGTGGTCGAGCAGATCGTCGGCCGGGATCTCGGACGGGGTCGGGAACACCACGCGCCAAAAGCCCGGCGGGCCGGCGCCCGGCACCTTGAACAGCGCGCACCATTCGCGCGGATCGGAGACGTAGGACGAGTAGGCGAAGCCGCGCGCGGCGAAATCGAACGTCGTGGTGACGACGAGAAACCGCTCCTGATACGTGAAGCCCGCAAAGTCGATGTCCTGGGATTTTCGCACGACGCTGCGGCCGCCGTCGGCACCGATCACGTAGCTGGCCGGGACGGCGGTGCCGTCCTCGCCGATCACGACGGCGCCGCGCTCGTCCTGCGTCACGGTGTCCACCGGCGCGCCGTACCGCACCGTGACGTGCGGATAGGCCTTCAGGGCATCGGCCAGGATCGACACCAGCTTGTGCTGCTCGCATTGCAGGCGATACGGGTAGGGCGTGAGATCGGACAGGAGGCCGAGATCGAACTCGGCGATCAGCCCCTCGTCGCGGCCGCGGAACTGCCACTGCGGGCAGAGGATGCCGAGCTCGTGCAGCCGCGCCGTGATGCCGGTCTCGGCATACATCTCCAGCGTCGGCGGATGAAAGGTGGCGGCGCGCGGATCCTCATACGGCTCGGAGCGGGCCTCCAGCACCGTGACGGGCGCGCCGGCGCGCGCCAGGAACAGCGCCGCCGTCAACCCGGTCGGCCCCGCTCCGACGACGACGACCCGCTCCTCGGTCATTGCTGCCCCTAGAATTCTTCGAGCACGCGGCCGAAGCCGTAGAGGCGGTCGTCGATGCCGCTGCGGCGCAAGGCGTCCCAGTACGTCACCGTGTTCATGGCCAGTACCGGCTTTTCCAACCACCGCTCGGCTTCGGCGGCGACAGCACCGTTCGCAAGATTTGTGCCGACCTGCAGGATTGCGTCGATGTCGTCGCCGTCGATCTCGCGCAGCACCTTTCGCAGCGTCGAAGGCTGTACCTCGGCGATTGCGCGCGGCGACGGGCAGCGCAGGCCGACGATCCGCACAACGTCGAAGCCGGCCTCTTTCAGATAGGCCGCGACCGTCTCGTCGCCTTTCGGCTGGTGCGGCGTGAGCACGGCGAGGCGCTTTGCCCCGAACGCGTCGAGCGCAGCGGTCGCCGCGGTCGAGCCCATCGACACGCCGACGCCGGCGCGCTTGGACAGCTCGTCCTGCAGCGCCGCCGCCGCCGCGACGCCGCCCGTGAACGCCTCGATCGCCACCGCCATGATGACGTGATCAGGACCGCAGGTCATCACCTGGTCGATGGCCGGGCCGATGCCGTCGCGCATCGCTTGCACATGCGCGAGAAAGCCGGCGTCGCTCGCCTGGATCGGCTTGTTCTCGAGCGTCAGCCGGCCGACGTGATTGGTGACGCCGCGCGGCCGCAGCGCCTCGCATTCGGGGCCGACGATGGTGTTGGTCGAGGGAACGACGATGCCGATTGTCTTGCGGTAACCAAGTGCATCCACGCCGCACGCCCCTTCAGAGTCCGTTCGAACCGACACCCGCATGGTACGAACGGCGCGACGACGGCGGGAATGACAATCTCAATCATGCTGATTTCGCCCTTTGCGAAGGCATACGGCGCGATCTGATGAATGATTGGGCGGAGGGTGATGCACTCTTCACCTCTCCCCCCGGGGAGAGGTCGCGGTCCGCGCGAAAGCGTGGACCGCGGGTGAGGGGGTGCCGAGGCCAATCATCAGCGCAGACGCCCCTCACCCCGGTCGCGCACTCGCGTGCGCGCCCGACCCTCTCCCCTCGGGAGAGGGTAAGAACCGATCACACCCGAAACATTTGCCCGCCGTCGACGTCGACGACGGTGCCGCTGAGATAGGACGCTCGCGGCGAGGCGAGCATCACGGTCAGCGCACCGATCTCGGCCGGCTCGGCGAGGCGGCCGAAGGGCAGGGGGCCGAGCGCCTCGGTCCAGCGGTCTTCGTCGCCGAAGCGGTCGCGGGCCTTCTTGCGCGACAGGGTCTCGATCCGCCCGGTGCGGGTCGACGACGGGTTGATGCCGACGACACGCACGTTCCAGTCGACGCTTTTCGCGCCGACCGCACGGGTCAGCGCGATCAGCGCGGCGTTGCCGGCCGAGCCGCAGACATATTCGAAGCGCGGCGCCTGGCCGGCCATGCCGATGATGTTGACGATGGCGCCGGCGTGGCGCTCCTTCATGGCGGCGAGATAGAGCTGCATCAGGTGGACATAGCCGAACACCTTGAGCTGCCAGGAGTCGATCCACTGCTGCAGGGCGACGCCGAACAGATCGCCGCCCGGAATGGCACCGGCATTGTTGACCAGCACGTCGATCGACGGATGCGCCGCGAACAGTCGCTCGCGCTCGTCCGTCTGGGCGAGGTCGCCAGCGAAGGTCTCGACCGGGCCGAGCGCGGCGAGCGCCTGCGCCGTCTCGTCGAGTGCCGCAGCGTCGCGCCCCGTGATGACGACGCGGGCGCCCTCCGCCAAAAAGCTTTCGGCGACGGCACGGCCGATGCCGCGCGACGCGCCGGTGACCAGCACCGATTGTCCGGTGAGCCCGAGATCCATGGTCATGCCTCGCTTGGCGCGGCCGTTGCAAACCAATCGGCGAGCCGGCTGCCGGTGAAGAAGCCGACCTCGGGCGAGGCGGTCAAGAGATCGAGCATGTGGTCGAGCTCGTGGATGCGGTGCGGCACCGAGATCAGATGCGGATGCAGGCCGATCGCCAGCACGATGGCGCTGTCGCGGCATTCGTGCTCGAAGCGGCGCAGCGTGAACTCGAGGCGCCGCGCCATCTCGCCCGTCGCGTGGCGCTCGACCGCGTAGATGATCGAGTCGTTGATCTCGAGATTGTACGGCATGGCGATCAGCGGACCGCCTATGGTCGTCATCCAGGACGGGCGGTCGTCGACCACCCAGTCGCAGACATAGTCGAGGCCGGCGCTCTTGAGGATGTCGGGCGTGTCGGCGGTCTCGCGCAGCCCGGGCGACAGCCAGCCGCGCGGCCGCGTGCCCGTGAAGGCTGCGAGCGCGCCGAGGCTCGCGCGCACCAGCGTCTCCTCGCCGCCCTCGACGTGATTGGTCGCCCGCTGGTGCATGCCGTGGCCGATGAACTCCCAGCCGGCGTCGCGCATCGCCTCCGCGGCGGGCCGGTAGGCGTCGATGACGCCGGCATTGACGCTGGTCGAGGCCGGCAGGTTTCGCGCGGCGACTGCGTCGAGGATGCGCGGCAGACCGGCCCGCATGCCGTAGTCGGCCCAGGAGAAGTTCGGCACGTCCGGCACCGTCTCGCGGCCGTGCGGCGGCGTGATGATGGTGCGCGGCATCGGCTGGTCGAACCGCCAGTTCTCCACGTTGACGACGAGGTGCACCAGGATGCGTTTGCCGTCGAGCGGCGGCAGCGGCGGCCGCGTCGAGGAGAGCCGGTAGGGAATTCTCGGATTCGCCATGGGTTCGAAAGCCTCGATCGAGGAAAGGCGTGGCTAGTGATGCACCACGTTCATCTCGGACAGGATGTCGGCCTTGTAGGCGACGAACTCGGGAGACGTGAGGCTGGCGATCGAGCGCGGGCGCGGCAGTGCGATCGGCAAGGTGCGCACGATGCGGCCGGGGCGCGCCGACATGACGCAGATGCGATCGGACAGGAGGATCGCCTCGTCGATGTCGTGGGTGACGAACAGCACCGTGGTGCCGAGCGACTGCCACACGTCGAGCAGGAGCTGCTGCATCGACAGGCGCGTCTGCGCGTCCAGCGCGCCGAACGGCTCGTCCATCAACAGCGCGCGCGGGCTCATGGCGAGCACCCGCGCGATGCCGACGCGCTGGCGCATGCCGCCGGAGAGCTGCACCGGCAACGCCTCGGCGAAGGCGTCGAGCCCGACGAGATGCAGGAGTTCGCGGGCGCGCGGCTCGTAGACGTCGCGCGGCACGCCCTGCACTTTTGGGCCGAAGATCACGTTGTTCCACACGTCGAGCCAGGGAAACAGCGCCGCCTCCTGGAAGACGACGCCGCGGTCCGGCCCCGGCCGCGTCACCGGGCGGCCGTCGAACAGCAGATGCCCGTCGCTGATGCGGTCGAAGCCGGCGAGCAGGTTGAGCAGCGTCGACTTCCCGCAGCCCGACGGGCCGAGCAGCGCGACGAAGTCGCCCTCGCCGATGGAGAGGCTGACATCGTCAAGCGCCCGCACGCTGCGCACGCCCGGAAAGGTCTTGCTGACGTTCTGGAACAGCACGGTGCCCATGAGTATCCTCAGGCCTGGTGGGACTGCAGGCGGCGCCAGGCCAGGGCCCAGCGCTCGATCGCGAGCACGAGCCGGTCGCTCAGATAGCCGAGCAGGCCGATCGTGATCATATCGGCGATGACCACGTCCATGCGGCCGACGTAATAGGCGTCCCACAGCACGTAGCCGAGGCCGGACTTGACCGCGACCATCTCGGCGACGATCACGGCCGTCCAGCCGATGCCCAGCCCGACGCGCAGCCCGGTGAAGATCGACGGTAGCGCCGCCGGCAGGACGACGCGGCGCAGGATGGTGAACGGCCCGGCCCCCATCATCAGCGCGGCGCGGATCAGAATGCGCTCGACGTCGCGGGCGCCCTGGCTGGTGTTGACGACGATCGGATAGAAGGCGCCGAGCGCGATCAGGAAGATGGCGCCGCCCGGCCCGATGCCGAACACGGCGATGGAGAACGGCAGCCACGCCGTGATTGGGATCGGCCGCAGCACCTGTACGGTCGGGTCGAGCGCGCCGGCGGCGGCGCGGTTCCAGCCGATCGCGATGCCGACCGGCACGCCGATCAGGATGGCGCAGCCGAAGCCCTTCGCCACCCGCTCGGCCGAGTAGAGCAGATTGGCGAGCCAGGTTCCCGAATAGGGATTGAGGCCGAGCCCGGTCGTGCCGAACGCCCAGGTCCACCACGCCTTCCACACCCGGTCCGGCGTCGGCAGCACGCCGCCGAACAGCGACCCGCCGGTGCCGGCGAGCTGCCAGGTCGCGACCACGACGACGGGAAGCGCGACGGCCAGCAGCACCCGGCCGACGACCCGCAACGGGCCACGCACCACCACGGTGCGGCGCCGCGGCGTCGCGGTGCCGCTCGGGCCGTCCGAGGCCACCAGCCGTTCGATCGAGGTGGTCATGGCGCGCGGACCATCAGTTGCAGGCGCGGGGGGTCACTTGCCCAGCGCCTTCGATACGAACGAGCCGTCCCAGGCGGCATCGACCTGACCCGAGACGTCCTTCTGGATCACGCCCAGATCGGCGAAGGCCTTGGCCTGGCGCTTGATCTGGTCGGGCGAGATGACTTCGCCGAGCGTGATGATTTTGGACGCCTGGGCGGCGATGTCGGGTTGCATGCCGGACAGCTTCGCATAGGCCTCGGCGAACTTCTCGGGCGATTTCGCAAGTTGGTCCTGGGCATCCAGATAGGCCCAGACGAAGCGCTCGACGGCGTCGCGCTTCTTGGTCGCCGCGCTCTTCGACGCCATGATCATGCCGAGCTCGGCGCCGACCGCCTTGGACGAGCCGTATTCGAGGTTCTTGGCGAAGAACCCGTAGCCTTCCATCACGGGGATGGATTCGAACGGCTCCCAGGTGACGATGCCGTCGACCTCGCCCTTCTTCAGCGCCTGGTCGAAATTGGCGCCGCCGCCCTGGATGTTGACGGCCTCGAAGCTGGTGTAGGGGACGCCCTTCTCGACCAGCGTCGCGGCGAACTGGAACCACACGGCCGAGCCGGGCGCGATGGCGATCTTCTTGCCCTTGAGGTCGGTCCAAGTGTCGAGCTTCACGCCGCTGCGGCCGATCACGTATTTGGGCGAGCCGCCGACCCCCATGATGCCGACCACGTCGGTCGACCCTTGCGCGAGCGAGATGGCGAGATCGGCCGGTCCGACCGAGGCGACGTCGAGCGAGCCGGCCAGGAGCGCCGTGCGGGCGTCGGCATAGCGGGCGAACTCGACCAGCTTGAGATCGACGCCGAGGCTTTTCAGCTTGTCGGCGATCATGATCATCGGCGCCAGATGGCCGACCTTCTGATAGCCGACCGTCAGCTCGACGGGCGCGGCGAGCGGCGCCGGCTGCGGCCCGGCGGCGCGGGCCGGCGCTGTGAAGAGCGACGTGACCGCCAGCGCGGCGACGGCGATCAGGGTGAGGAGATTACGGCGCATCGGCTTCCTCCTGGTCGGGACGGGGGTGGACATGCTGCGTCAGATCAATGTCGTGCGGATCGGTCTTTCCTCGTCATTCCGGGGCGCTGCGGAGTAGCGAGCCGGGAATCCTTAGCCCCGGTGCGGGCGACTCACGATGGACAGGGCGTATATGTTCCGGGGTCGGCGCGGAGCCTGTCATCGAGCGGCGCGAAGCGCCGACCCGCTGGCGCCGCCCCGGAACGACGGCTCTGCGATACGCCATCAAATCACCCGCTCCCTGCGCAGCGTGTCGATCTCTTCGCGGGCAAAGCCGAGCTCGGCCAGGATCGCGTCGTTGTCGGCGCCGGCCGCGGGCAGAAGCGACGTCACGGCCGCCGGCGTGCGTGACAGGTCGATCGGCTGGCCGACCAGCCGCACGGTGCCGCGCTGCGGGTCTTCGACCGGGACGGCGATGCCGAGATGCTGCACCTGCGGATCGGCGAACACCTCGTCCATCTTGTAGATCGGCCCGGCCGCCACATGCGCGTCCTCGAGAATCGCCAGCCAGTCGCGCGACGGCCGCGTCGCGAAGACGGCGGCGAGCCGCGCCTTGAGGGCGTCGCGGTTACGCAAGCGGTTCTCCTGGCAATCGTAGTCCGGGTGGATTGCGAGGTCGGGTTCGCCGATCGCATCGCAAAAAGCGCGCCACTGTCCCTGGCCGGCGACACCGATATTGATGTAGCCGTCCGAAGTCTGCACCACGCCCATGGGCGTCGTGTAGGGGTGATCGTTGCCGGCCTGCTGCGGCACTTCGCCGTCGACCAGATATTTGGCGGCCTGGAAATCCATCATGGCGATCTGCGCCTGCAGCAGCGAGGAGCGCACCCATTGGCCGACGCCCGAGCGCTCGCGCTCGGCCAGCGCCACCAGGATGCCGATTGCGGCGCACAACCCGGCGGAGGAATCCGCGATGGCGATGCCGGCCCGCACCGGCCCCTGCTCGGGCAGGCCCGTCACCCACATCAGCCCGCCCATCCCTTGGGCGATCTGGTCGAAGCCGGGCCGGTGGCGATACGGGCCGGTCTCGCCGAAGCCCGAGATCGAGGCGAGGATGATACGCGGATTGACGGCCTTCAGATCGTCGTAGCCGATGCCGAGCCGCGCCTTCACGTCCGGGCGGAAGTTCTCCACCACCACGTCGGCGGTCGCCACCATGCGCTTGAACACCGCGAGGCCCTTCGGGGTCTTCAGGTTCAGCGTCACCGTGCGCTTGTTGCGGTGAAGGTTCTGCATGTCGGGGCCGTTGCGGGCGCCGCTCATGCCTTCGTTCGGATCGACGCCGGCCGGCGCCTCGATCTTGACCACGTCGGCGCCGAAATCGGCGAACACCCGGCAGCAGGTCGGCCCGGCCCGCACCCGGCTGAGGTCGAGGATGCGCAGCCCGGCGAGCGCCAAGGATTTGTCTGACGTCATGCGGCCCATCCCGTTTCGATGATGTCGTCGGCGATCGCGTGCGGCACGCGGCCGTGCCAGTCGGTGCGCGCCTGGAACGCCCGCCCGAGCCCGAAAAGCTGCGCCTCGGTGCCCGGCCGGCCGACGATCTGCAGGCCGACCGGCATGTCGTTGCGGTCGAAGCCGATCGGCAGCGCCAGCGCGGGCAGCCCGAGATAATTGACGAAGCGGGTGAAGCGGCTCAGCGCATAGAGGTGTTTCGGATCGAAGGCGGCGCTGTCCGGATCGACCTCGGCCACCGGCGGCGTCATGATCGGCATCACGGGCAGCAGCACGACGTCCGCGCCGGCGAGCGGGCCGGACAGGAACGCCTCACGCAGCGCCGCGCGGACGGCGAGGGAGTCGGCGAGATCGCGGGCGTCGATCGCAAGCCCCTTGCGCAGCCGCCGGCGCAGCACCGGCTCGGTGCCGGGGTCGTCGATCCGGGCCATGTGGGTGTGCGCCGCCTCGGCCTGCAGCACGACCAGCGCATGGCGATCGGCGGCGTCGGGGAACCCCTCGCGGCGTAGCGTGCCGAGGCCGGCGGCCGCGAGTGTCGCGACGGCCTCCTCGCAGGCGCGGACGACGTCCGGCTCGCTCTCGTCGAGCGTGTCGGTGAGCAGCACGGCGACCCGCGGCAAGGTCGGCGCGGGCGGGGATGCTGTGCCGGCCAGGACGGGCCAGACGCGTGCCAGATCGGCGGCGCTGCGGGCGAAAAGACCGAGCGTGTCGAGGCTCGGGGCGAGCGGCATCACGCCGTCGAGCGGCAGGGCGCCGAGCGTCGGCTTCAACGCCGTGACGCCGCAGCAATGCGCCGGAATTCGCACCGAGCCGCCCGTGTCGGAGCCCAGCGCGACGTCGCAGCAGCCCGCCGCGACCAGCGCGGCCGAGCCGCTCGACGAGCCGCCGGCGATGCGATCGAAGCGCCACGGATTGAGCACCCGGCCGCGTGAGACATTGTGGCCGGAGGGCTCGTAGGCGAGCTCGGTCATCTCGCTCGTCGCGACCAGGGTCGCGCCGGCGGCTTCGAGCGGGTCGAGCACCGTGGCGCGGGCCGTGACGCCGGTGCACGGCACGGCGCGGCCCCAGCTCGGCGCGTGGACGCCGGTCGCGATCATGTCCTTGGCGACGTAGACGAGGCCGGCGAGCGGGCCTGTCAGCGTCGACTCACGCCCGGGGTCCGGCGGCATCTCCGCCGCCACGGCGCCGAGCCTTTGGCCGATGCGGGCGAGCCGCGCCCGCGCCGTCGCCAGCGCCGCGCCATGCTGCGCCTCGTCGCGGGACTGCCAGTCGGCGAACCTCCGGGCGGTCCCCATCGACACCTCAGTAGGACCGCGGGAGACCGAGCACGTGCTCTCCCACATAAGCGAGGATCAGGTTCGAGGAGATCGGCGCCACCTGGTAGAGTCTCGTCTCGCGGAATTTCCGCTCGACGTCGTATTCGGCCGCGAAGCCGAAGCCGCCGAAGGTCTGCAGGCAGGCGTTGGCGGCCTCCCAGGACGCTGCGGCGGCCAGGAGCTTCGCCATGTTGGCCTCGGCGCCGCAGGCTCGGCCTGCATCGTGCAGGGCGGCCGCGGTGAAGCGCATCAGGCTCGCCGCCTCGACATGGATGTGGGCCTCGGCGATCGGAAACTGGACGCCCTGGTTCTGGCCGATCGGCCGGCCGAAGACGACGCGCTCGCGGCCATAGGCGACCGCCTTGTCGACGAACCAGTGGCCGTCGCCGACGCATTCGGCGGCGATCAAAGTGCGCTCGGCGTTGAGGCCCTCGAGGATGTAGCGAAAACCCTCGCCCTCGGTGCCGATTAGGTTCTCGGCCGGGATTTCGAGCGCGTCGAAGAACACCTCGTTGGTCTCGTGATTGACCATGTTGCGGATCGGCCGGACCGTCATGCCCTTGGCCATCGCGTCGTGGACGTCGACCAGGAACACCGAGAGGCCGTGCGAACGCTTCTTGACCTGGTCGAGCGGCGTCGTGCGGGCGAGCAGGATCATCAGGTCCGAATGCTGCAGCCGCGACGTCCACACCTTCTGGCCGTCGACGACGTACCGGTCGCCCTTTTTCACCGCCGCGGTCTTGAGCCTGGTGGTGTCGGAGCCGGTGGTCGGCTCGGTGACGGCCATCGACTGCATGCGGGTTTCGCCCGAGGCGATGCGCGGCAGCCAGCGGCTCTTCTGCTCGGCGGAGCCGGCGCGCAAGAGCGTCGACATGTTGTACATCTGCCCGTGGCAGGCGCCCGAATTGCCGCCGGCGCGGTTGATCTCCTCCAGGATGATCGACGCCTCGGTGATGCCGAGCCCGGAGCCGCCATACTCCTGCGGGATCAGGGCGGCGAGCCAGCCGGCCTTGGTCAGCGCCTCGACGAAGGCCTCGGGGTAGGCCGCGGTCTCGTCGAGCTTCCTCCAGTACGCGGCCGGGAAGTCGGCGCACAGCGCCCGCACGGCCTCGCGGATGTCCTCGTGGTCAGTGGTCGACGGCAGGGTCAGCGGCATCTCGGATCCTTCGGTCCATCACGCTAAGGCGACGGCGGTATCTTTCGGAATCAGAATATGGCCGAGCCTCGTTTCGCGAAATTCGAAACCGCTCGGGCGGCGGGCCGCAACGGCCCGAAGCCGCGCGCCGGTCTCTTTCGGGTGCCGTCGTCTCAGTTCAACGGGCCGGTGGCGGCGGACGGCTGGCCGGGCATCGATTCAGCGCTCTTGATCAGTTGGTTCAACAAATCCCGTAGTGCGACCATGTTGTCGTAGGAGGTGACGATGCGGGCCCGCACGACGCTTTCATAGTCCACCATCCCGTGGTCGAAGAGCGGGCGGACCTTGGCGCGGGTATGGGTGAACGTGATCGTGGTCAGCGGACCGAGCAGGACGTTGAACTTGCCGATGCACAAGGTCTCGGCGATGCCGTCCGGATCGATCGCCGGCGCGTCGTGCGGTTGGCTGGTCATTCTGGGTGTTCCTGGAGCGTGGAGGGCGTACGGGAGCGGGCCGCATGGGCGTTCGGGGCGGCGTCGGCGCGCCCGGACGGGCGGTGACGTGGATGCGTCACCGCCGGAACACCACCGTTTTCTTGCCGTTCGCGATCACCCGGTGCTCGATGTGGAAC
The DNA here is from genome assembly GCF_013377085.1 of Rhodoplanes sp. Classification (GTDB taxonomy): domain Bacteria; phylum Pseudomonadota; class Alphaproteobacteria; order Rhizobiales; family Xanthobacteraceae; genus Rhodoplanes. The sequence goes on from NZ_JACAAX010000018.1 coordinate 85,289, forward strand.
TGCACGGCGCGCGCCAGCACCACGCTTTCGATGTCACGCCCGATGGCGACGAAGTCCTCGGGCGTGAAGGTGTGGTCGATGCGCTCGACCCCCTGCTCGATGATCGGCCCCTCGTCGAGGTCGGTCGTGACGTAGTGGGCGGTGGCGCCGATGATCTTCACGCCGCGCGTATGCGCCTGATGATAGGGCCGGGCGCCCTTGAAGCTCGGCAGGAACGAGTGATGGATGTTGATGCAGCGCCACGACAGCGCCCGGCACATCTCGTCCGAGAGAACCTGCATGTAGCGCGCCAGGACGACGAGGTCGACGTTCAGCCGATCGACCAGGTCGAGGACCTGCTGTTCCTGCACGGCCTTGGTGTCCTTGGTGACCGGCAGATGGTGATACGGAATCCCGTGCCAGGCGACGATGCGCTCGAGATCCGGATGGTTCGACACGACGGCCGGAATGTCGATCGTCAGGCTGCCGTTGCGGTAGCGGTAGAGCAGATCGTTCAGGCAGTGGTCGAATTTGGAGACCAGCAGCATGACGCGCGGCTTCACGGCCGTGTCGTGGAACCGCCAGGTCATCTGGAAGTGGTCGGCGATCGCCTTGAACCCAGCCTCCAATTCGGCGAGCGACGGCTGGTCCGGCGTCGCCTTGAACACGGTGCGCTGGAAAAAGCGGCCGGTTTCGGGGTCGCCGAAATTCGCCGACTCGGTGATGAAGATGCCGAGCCCGGACAGATATCCGGACACGGCGGCGACGATGCCGATCGTGTCGGCGCATGAAATGGTCAGGACGTAGGTTCTGGTGGTCATCAGCGGTGGGGACGGGTTGTCGACAGTGGAAAGATGGACGGGTTTTTTAGGATGCGAACCGTTAACGGCATGGTCGGGGCGGTGCATCCGTGCCGCCCCTCAGTGTCGCACTCGCTTCGGGTCGTCGGTGTGGCGCCGGCCGAGCGCCGTCGCTGCGACCGAGGGTTGCGGGATCCGAACGGCCGGGGCGCCGCCCCGGCGGGCCTCCAAAATGCGGTGTCATCCTCCTAAGGTGTAACGTCCGCTTGACACTGATCAAGGCCGCCGCAACCGGTTTGGGACTATAGCATTCGACGGCGCTCCGCTCGTTTCGCGGCAGCGTGCGGCGTAGACGCGCTACGGGCGGTCCAGTGGAGCTTTTCCACGGCCGCCCGTTCCGTTTTCGGCGCCATTTTTGGCGCAACAGGCGAAAGTCGGCACGGTTCATGCAGGGACGGGGTGCCCTCCATGGGCGTTTCCTCCCTAGACTTGGCCCCGTCACCCGCCTGGGTGACGGGGCTTTTTTCGCGCCGGGGCGCTGCCGCCCCCGGTGAGGAAGTCGATGAGCCGGCGCGCCGGCGCCGCGGGCTCTTCCGAGGAGAGGACGCAGATCGCGTATTCGCGTTTCGCCCACGGCTCGGCCAGCCGCACCAGCCGCAGCCCCATCGCCTGGGCGAGCGGCTGCACCGCCTTCTCGGGCAGGATGCCGATTCCCAGCCCCTCGCCGATCATCAGGCACATCACCTCGAAGCTGCGCACCTGCACGCGCGTCTTCATCACGCGGCCGAGCTCGCGCGCCCGGAACGACAGCAGGCGATGCACGGCGGTCCCGCTTTCGAGGGCAACCAGGTCCTCGTCGAGGATGTCGGCGAAGGCGACCGCCCGCTGGCCGGCGAGCGGATGATCGCCCCGCATGGCGACGGCGAGCTGGTCGCCCTCGTAGGGCGTGACCGTGAGGCCGTCGACGTCGGTGCTGCGCACGATGACGCCGATGTCCGCCTGCTTGTGCAGCACCGCGTCGATGGTGGATTCGCTCGGCCGCTCCTCCAGGTCGAGCTTGATCTCCGGATTGGCGGTGACGAAGCGCGACAGATCGTGCGCCAGCCGGTGCACCAGGACGGAGCTCGACGCGCACACCCGGACATAGCCGCGCACGCCGAGCCGGTGCTCCTCCAGGCTCACCTGCAGCTTCTCGCCGAGCCGCAGCACGTCGCGGGCGTAGTTCATCATGGTGACGCCGGCGGCGGTCGGCTCGATGCCGTGCGGACGCCGGACGATGAGTTGGGTGCCGGCCTCGTGCTCCAGCAGGCCGACCCGGCGGCTCGCCGCCGAGAGGGCAATGTGCAGCCGCTCGGACGCCTTGCTCATGCTGCGCAGCTCGCAGGCGGTGAGGAAGATCCGCAGGGTCTGGAGGTCGTGAGACAGCATCGCGCCCGGAGGCTCCGCGAAAAGAGTCGTCGCGCGCCGGCGGCGGCGCCGAGCAGCATCATAGCACGCGCGAAAAAACGCCGGCGAGCGACGCCGGCGTTTTCGCTGACCCGGAGAGGCGGGGCGGCTCAGCCGCGGCGGGCGACCAGCGACTTCAGCGGCGTCACGATCGCATCGAAGGCGGCGTGCACGATACGGTTGAACACCGGCACATAGAGCAGCATGGTGAAGATGGTCACCACCGCGAAGGCGAGCGAGATCGGCCGGGTGAAGAACGGCCAGATTTCCCCGTCCGACAGGACGAGGCCGCGGCGCAGGCTCTTGTCGAGCAGGCTGCCGAGCACCAGGCCGAGCACGAACGGCGCCATCTGGTAGCCCTTGCGGCGCAGGAAGAAGGCGCCGATGCCGATCACCAGCATCGAGTAGACGTCGAACAGCCGCCACGCGGTCGCGTAGGAGCCGACCACCGACATGACGAAGATGATCGGCATCAGCACGCTGTGCTTGATCCGCAGCACGTAGAGCAGCGGCCGCACCAGATAGAGACCGAAGATCAGGATGCAGACGGTGGCCAGCGTCGTCATCGCCACCATCTGGTAGGCGAACTGCGGATGCTCGACCATCATCATCGGTCCGGGCTGGATGCCGTGGATGATGATCGCCGCCATCAGCACGGCCGACGGGGCCGAGCCGGGAACGCCGAGCGCCAGCATCGGGATCATGTGGCCGGGGATCGACGACATGTCGCCGGTCTCGGCCGCCATCAGGCCGTCGATCGAGCCCTTGCCGAACAGCTCGGGCTCCTTGGTGGTGGCCTTGGCGGCGGCGTAGGACATCCACGCGCCGGAATCCTCGCCGACGCCCGGCATCAGCCCGGTCAGCACGCCGATCGCGCCCGAGCGCAGCACGGTGCGCCAGTAGCGCGCCACCTCGTCGAAGCGGGGCCGGATCGAGTCCTTCATCTCCAAGAGCTTGCGCTCGACCGGATCGGCCAGCCGGGTCAGCACCTCGGCGAAGCCGAAGGCGCCGATCAGCGCCGGGATCAGCGCGATGCCGCCGGACAACGCCGGGATGTCGAAGGTGAAGCGATCGTGCGCGTAGATGCCTTCCTGGCCGATCTGGGCGACGAACAGGCCGAGCGCGCCCATCAGCCAGCCCTTGAGCGGATCGTCGCCGACCAGCGTGCCCGACATGGTGACGCCGAACAGAGCGAGCCAGAAGAATTCGTGGGCGCCGAACGACAGCGCCACATTGGCGAGCGTCGGCGTGAAGGCCGCGAGGCAGATGACGCCGAACAAGGTGCCGCAGAACGCCCCCGAAGTGGCGATGCCGATGGCGCGGCCGGCCTCGCCGCGCAGCGCCAGCGCATGCCCGTCGGCGCAGGACGCGGCGTTCGCCGCCGTGCCCGGGATATTGAGCAGGATCGCCGAGCGCGAGCCGCCGTACAGCGTCCCGACATAGGAGCAGACGAGAATCAGGATGGCGTCGTGCGCGTTCAGCTTGACGGTCAGCGTGGTCAGCAGCGCGATGCACAGCGTGGCGGACAATCCCGGCATGCAGCCGACCAGGATGCCCGTGAGCGCGCCGGCGAGCCCGTAGGCGAGCGACGTCGGGCTCATCAGGAGATTCAGATAAGCGTCGCCGAGTGAGACGAGACCATCGAGCATGGCGAACCCCGGTTGGCGCTGTCGCCGTCGTTCAAGGGAGGCGGACCAGGAAGAATTCCTGGAACACGAGTGTGACGCCGAGTCCGGCACAGACCCCGATCACGATCGCCAGGATCAAGCCGCGCTTGATCTCGTCGGCGGCGCGCCGTTGCGGGTATTGCAGGACAAAGATCGTGATCGCCACGAACACGGCGGCGGCGAGCCAGAACGGCAATCCGTGCCCGACCAGCCCGATGCCGAAGGCGAGGCACAGCCCGAGCACGATGAGGAACTGCTTGCGCTCGGCCGGCGACATGCCGGCGGCGCGTCGCGCGTGCGGCGCGAGCGCACCGGACGTCCAGGCGCGCACCAGCATCAGGCCGCCGAAGAACACGATCGCGAGACCGAGGAAAAACGGCAGCAGGCCCGGAACCGCGTAGGGCTGGACGTCCTGATTCTCCAGCCGGTCCATCTGCCAGGACCCGACGGCGATCGCGATGCCGACGGCGATCCAGGCGAACGACGCGAAGAAATCGGATCGCGGCGTCACCAGCGGGCCGCCCGGATGCACGCTGGCATCCGGGCCGGAGTCTTCTTGCGACGTCTGCATGATGTAACGACGCTCGTTCGTGAGTTGGCAAAGGTCCCGATGCTTACGGTTTCGGGATGCCTACCGTCTCCGGAGAGACCTTTGCCTTGTTGCTTTCGAACATGAGCCATGCGTTCTGCTGCACGGCCGGGAACACCGCCTTCTGCGCATCCTCGCCGGTCAGCGGGGAGAACAGTGCGCCGCGGCTCACGGCGTATTTCTTCAGCGCCTCGTTGTTGGCGATGTTCTGCTTCCAGGCCTTGGTGAGGGTCTCGACCACCTCGTCCGGCACGCCCTTCGGAACGAAGATGCCGAAATAGTTGGCGGGTGCCGTGAAGCCGGGAACCTCGTTCGACAGCGGCGGAATGATGCCGTAGCCCTCGATCTCCAGCGGCTTGTCGCCGACGACGGCGAGCGGACGCAGGCGCTTGCCGCGGATCATGTCGACTTGCTCGACCGCCGACTGGGCGCTCACTTCGGTCTCGCCGGCGACGGTCGACACCACGGCCGGCGTGCCGCCGTCATAGGCGACGTGGCGATACTTCACGCCCGTGACCTTGGCGATCGCTTCCATCGCGTTGTGCCCGGTCGAGGTGACGCCGGCCGTGCCGACCGAGATCTTGCTCGGGTTCGCCTTCATGGCGTCGAGCAGCTCCTTCGCCGTCTTGTAGGGCGAGTTCGCGCTGACGCTCAGCACCTGAATGTTGGCGACGTTGGTGAAGATGTTCCAATCGGTGACGCGGGTCTTGAGCAGGCCGAGCGTCTCGTAGACGCCGAGATCCTGCACGGCGCCGGCCGTCCAGGTATAACCGTCCTTGGCTGCTTCGAGCGCACTGCGGGTTCCCAGCGCACCGGAGGCGCCGGGCTGATTGACGATGACGATCGTCTGCCCGATCAGCGGCTCGAGCTGAGTCGCGGTGAGGCGCGTGATCTGGTCGGTCGATCCACCGGCAGCCCACGGCACGATCAGGTTGATCGGGCGATTGGGCTTCCAGTCGGCGGCGAGCGCCGGAAGCGGCGCGGCGACGACCGTCGCGAGGACGGACATGACAAATAGTTTGGACGCTGTGAGGTGTTTCATGCGGCATTCCCGGAAGTGGCCACTGGGGCGAGGCGAGGGCGGGAGGGTGCGGGACCATAACAGAGGGCCAGAGGCGCGGCCATCTGGAAGAGGACTTAGTGTCTGCTCACCGACTGCATCGCAGACTTCATGATTCAGCAGGGCAGCACAGACCCGCGGACATTGCTGTCCGGGGTGCGATCGGTGGTGCGGCGCTTGATTAATTATCTAGTTGGTTATATACGCCGTTTTCGGAACGAGTCAATCATCGCGGCCTTCTCCCACTGCGATTCCGAATGCTGCACACGCGGCGATTCCGATCGAGGCGCGAGAGATCGCGAGCGGATCTTCGTGCTGCACTGCAGCGACGAAGTCGAGGCCTGAAGGGGCATCACGATGCGTGTCGTTCGAGCGGACGATGTGGCGAAGCTGATCGAGACCGGCGACACGCTGCTGATCGGAGGCTCCGGTGCCGGCCATTCGGTGCCCGACACGCTGATCGCGGCGATCGGTCGTCGCTTCCTCGCCGAAGGCGCGCCGCGCGATCTCACCACGGTCCATCCGGTCGGGCTCGGCGATCACGGCGATCGCGGCATCGGCCACCTCGCTCATCCCGGGCTGCTCAAGCGCGTCGTCGCCGGTGCGCTGGTCGATTCGCCTCCCGTCGCGCGGCTGGCGCTCGACAACAAGATCGAGGCCTACACGCTGCCGCAGGGGTGCCTGTCTCAGCTCACGCGCGAGATGGCCGCGGGGCGCCCCGGACTCGTCACCCATGTCGGGCTCGGGACCTTCATCGATCCGCGCCACGGCGGCGGCAGGCAGAGCGCGCTCGCCACCGAGGATCTGGTCGAGCTGATCGAGCTCGGCGGGCGCGAATATCTGTTCTTCAAGCCGCTGCCCGTGACGGTTGCGCTGCTGCGCGGCACCACGGCGGACGAGGACGGCAACGTGACGATGGAGCACGAGGCCGTCTTCGGCGAGATGATCTCGATGGCGCAGGCGGTGCGCCGGCGCGGCGGACTCGTCGTCGTCCAGGTCAAGCGGCTCGCCAGCCGGGGAACCCTGCCGCCCAAGCAGGTGAAGATTCCCGGCATGCTGGTCGACCTGGTGGTGGTCGATCCGGCGCAGACCCAGACGTTCTTCACGGTGCACGATCCGGCCTATGCGGGCGAGCTTCGGGTGCCGCTGTCGCATATCGCGCCGCTGCCGTTCTCGATCCGCAAAGTGGTGGCACGGCGCGCCAGCCTGGAGCTCTTTCCCGGCGCGATCTGCAATCTCGGCTCCGGCATCTCCACCGGTATCGCGTCCATTGCAGCCGAGGAGGGTGCGCTCGACGAGGTCGTGCTGACCAACGAGCAGGGCCTGATCGGCGGCGCCCCGGCGACCGGCAACGAGCCGGGAGCGGCGCGCAACTATCACGCCATGGTCGACCAGCCGTACCAGTTCGACTTTTACGACGGCGGCGGCATCGAGCTCGCGTTCCTGTCGTTCGCCGAGGTCGACGCGCAGTGCAACGTCAATGTCAGCCGCTTCGGTGACCGGATCATCGGCCCGGGCGGCTTCATCAACATCAGCCAGAACGCCCAGACCATGGTGTTCAGCGCGACCTTCACCAGCGGCGGGCTCGACCTCGCCTGGCCGAACGGCGAGACGCGAATCGTGAAGGAAGGCCGCGAGAAGAAGTTCGTGCGCGCCGTGCAGCAGGTGACCTATTCGGGGGCGCTGGCGCACCAGAACGGCCAGCGGACCTTCTTCGTCACCGAGCGGGCGGTGTTCCGCCGCAACGAAGCGGGACGGCTCGAGCTGATCGAGATCGCCGCCGGGGTGGATCTCGAGCGCGACATCCTGGCCCAGATGGAGTTTCGCCCCGACATCTCGCCCGCGCTGAAGCAGATGGATGCGCGCCTCTTCCTGCCGCAGCCGATGGGGCTCGCCGGCGTGATCGCGGCCAATCGGCGGGCGCCGCGCTCGGCGCGTCTCGCGCGCCTCTCGTCGGGAGAGGGCACATGAAGGCCACGGCGGTCAAATCCAAGCAGAGGCGTGGAGCGCCGGCCGCGAAGCCGCGGTCGAAGGCGGCGCTCGAGCCGGTGCGCGACGCCGAGCGCACCCGCCAGGCGATTCTCGCCGCAGCCGAGGTCGAGTTCGCCGACAAGGGCCTCGCGGGTGCGCGTGTCGACGCCATCGCGGAGCAGTCCGGCGCCAACAAGCAGATGCTCTATTACTACTTCGGGTCGAAGGAGAATCTCTACGTCGCGGTGCTCGAGCGAGCCTACGGCGCGATGCGTCAGACCGAGCGCGAGCTCGATCTGCTGGCGCTCGATCCGCTCGACGCCATCCGCAAGCTGGTCGAGTTCAAGTTCGATTATCTGCACGAGCATCCCTCCCTCATCCGGCTTCTCGCCGTCGAGAACGTGCACAACGCCCGCTATCTGAAGCGCTCGCGGCATCTGCGCGACATGCACAACTCGTTGGTGACGGTGCTGCAGGCCGTGCTCGCCGCCGGACAGGCGCGGGGCCAGGTGAAGCCCGGCATCGATCCGCTGCAGCTCTACATCTCGCTCGCCGGGCTGAGCTACTTCTTCTTCGCCAACGCGGCGACGCTCTCGACGGCCTTCGGCCGCGATCTGGTCAGTGACAGCGAGCTGAAGCGTCGGCGCGCGCACGTCGTCGAGATGGTGCTCGACCATATCAGAGTGAGATGACCGTCGAGCCCATGCGGGCCCTGTCGATCGAAGGTTGTACGCGGGGGAGAGAGCCGTGAAGTTCAATGACTACCCCAAGGTCGGGTCACTCGACGGGATCGCCGGGTTCCGCGCCTACATGACGGAGCTCGGCCTCGACATGCCGTGCGACGACATCGTCGCGAGCGGACCCGATTCACCGCTCGCCGCGCCGTTGGCGTTCGACGGTCTGACGATCGGCCATCGCATCGGCATGCATCCGATGGAAGGCTGGGATTGCGAGCGCGACGGCCGGCCGAGCGAGCACACCAAGCGCCGGTGGCAACGCTTCGGGCAGAGCGGGGCGAAGCTGATCTGGGGCGGCGAGGCCTGCGCGGTGCGCTTCGACGGACGCGCCAATCCGAAGCAGCTCTATATGGCGGAGCACACGCAGGCCGGCATCGCCGAGCTGCGCCAGCTCCTGATCGACGAGCATCTGAAGGCGACGGGCGACGACAAGGGCCTCTTCATCGGCCTCCAGCTCACCCATTCGGGTCGGTTCTGCAAGCCGAACGACAATCGCAAGTTCGAGTCGATCGTCGCCTACAATCATCCGATCCTCGATCGGAAGTTCGGCTATCCGAAGGATCGCCCGCCGATCAGCGACGACGAGATCAAGCGCCTGATCGAGGACTACGTCGTCGCCGCCAAGCGGGCGCAGCAATGCGGCTTCGACTTCGTCGACATCAAGCACTGCCACGGTTACCTGGGCCACGAGTTCCTCAGCGCCAAGACGCGGCCGGGCCTGTATGGCGGCAGCCTGGAGAACCGCACGCGTTTCCTGCGCGAGATCGTCGAGGGCATCCGGGCCGAGGCGCCGGGCCTGCGCATCGGCGTGCGCCTCAGCGCGATCGACACGCTGCCCTACCGGCCCGATCCGGCGCTCTCCGAGCCCGGCCAGCTCGGCCCCGGCATCCCCGAGGAGTACACCGGGCCCTACATCTACGGCTTTGGGACGAATCCCGACGACCCGAGCGAATACGATCTCACCGAGCCCATGGCGCTGTTCGAGATCCTGCGCGGCCTCGGCGTTCGCCTGATCAATGTCAGCATCGCCAGTCCCTACTACAATCCGCACTACATCCGCCCGGCGCTCTATCCGCCGTCGGACGGCTACTATCCGCCCGAGGATCCGTTCATCGGCGTCATGCGCCACATCGCGGTGGTGCGCGACCTCAAGGCGGCGTTCCCGGACTTCTGCCTGATGGGAAGCGGGTACTCGTACCTGCAGGAGTTCTTCCCGAACGTCGCGCAGGCCGTCGTGCGGCTCGGCTGGGTCGACATCGTCGGCCTCGGCCGGATGGTGCTGTCCTATCCGGAGATGCCGCTCGACATCCTCGCCGGCCGCAGCATCCAGAAGAAGCGCGTCTGCCGCACCTTCAGCGACTGCACGACGGCGCCGCGCAACGGCATCGTCTCGGGCTGCTATCCGCTCGACCCCTATTACAAGAAGTCGCCGCAGTTCAAGGATCTGGCTGTGGTGAAGAAGCCCGCCAAGACGCCGACCAAGACCCCGGCCAAGACGCCGACCTGAGCATCGACCGTCGACGCGGCCCTGCTCCTGACCGGGAGCCGCGGCCGCGCCATCGCAAACCCTCGCTACGCAAAGGGGTCGTCAGCCATGCAAGTCGGATTCATCGGCCTGGGAAGCATGGGGGGGCCCATGGCTGGCCATCTCATCGAGGGCGGCCACACGCTGTACCTTCGTGATATCGGAAAAATTCCGCCGCACCTGCTCGCAGCCGGCGGAACGGCGTGCGCGACGGGCGCCGAGGTCGCGCGAAACGCCGACGTGATCATCATCATGGTGCCGAAAACGCCCGACGTCGCCACTGTGCTGTTCGGTCCGGACGGCGTCGCCGACGGTCTCTCCGCCGGCAAGACCGTGGTCGACATGAGCTCGACATCACCGACCGGGACCAGGGAGTTCGCCCCCAGGATCAACGCGCTCGGTTGCGATTATCTCGATGCGCCGGTGTCGGGCGGCGACGTCGGGGCCCAGAAGGCCACGCTCTCCATCATGGTGGGCGGCCCGCAAGATGCGTTCGATCGCGTCAAGCCGCTGTTCGAGCGGATGGGCAAGAACGTCACCCGGGTCGGCGGCAATGGCGACGGGCATGTCACCAAGCTCGCCAACCAGATCATCGTCGGCGGCACCATGGTGGCGGTCGCCGAGGCGCTGCACTTCGCCGCGCGCGCCGGGGCCGATCCGGCGGCGGTCCGCCGCGCCTTGATGGGCGGCTTCGGCGATTCGAAGATTCTCGACATGCATGGCCAGCGCATGATCGAGCGCGACTTCGTGCCGGGCGGTCCGGCCGTCTTTCAGCTCAAGGACATGCGCACCGCCCAGGACTTCGCCGACACGATCGGCGTTCATCTCACGCTGCTGCCGGCCCTGATCGACATCTTCGCCGAGCTGATCGGCCGGCAAGGTACCGGCTTCGACGTCGCCGGCGTGTTGCTCGAGATCGAGCGCCGCTCGCAAAAGTCCGAGCAGTAACCGGAGGACGCATGATGAGCGGCCGGATCGAACTGACCATCGGCGACGGCATCGGCCGGATCGTGCTGGCGCGGCCGGAGAAGCACAACGCCATCACGGACGACATGCGCCGCGAGCTGCGGCGCGCGTGCCTGGAGATCGACGACAATCCCGACATCCGGGTCGCCACCATCACGGGGGCGGGCGATCGCGCCTTTTCGGCCGGCAGTGATCTCAACGGGCTTGCCGACATTGCCGACATCTGGGCGTTCCGCAACCGGGTCGAGTACGCGGCCGTGGTGCGCGACATCCGCAAGCCGGTGATTGCCGGCCTCAAGGGCTGGGTGCTGGGCGGCGGCATGGAGATGGCGATCGCAGCCGACATCCGCATCGCCGGCCGCAGCGCCAAGATCGGCGGACCGGAGGTCACCCGCGGTTGGGTCGGCGGCGGCGGCGCCTCGCAGATGTTGCCGCGCCTGGTCGGCTACGGCCAGGCGATGCGCATGCTGCTCACCGGCGATCCGGTCGATGCCGAGACGGCGCTACGCATCGGGCTGGTGGAAGAGCTGGTCGACGATGCCGCCGTCGTGCCCCGCGTCGAGGAACTGGCGGCCAGGATCGCCTCGTTCAGCCCGACCGCCGTGCAGTCCACCAAGGCCGCCGTCCGCGCCGCGCTGTCGACGCCGCTCGAGGCCGGCATCCGCTACGAGAACGAGATCCATGTGATCTGCATGGCCGACAAGGATCGCCTCGAGGGCATCAAGGCGTTCCAGGAGAAGCGCGACGGCAAGTTCTGAGTCTTGGCCGGTGCTCAGCCGGCGACGGTCAGGCGCACCGTCCCGAGCGGTCCGAGATCGGCGACATAGGTGCCGTCGCGCAGCGGCACCGGCGTGACGCACGACCCGGTGGTGACGATCTGGCCCTTCTTCAAGCCGCCGAGCGGCAGCGGTTGCGCGTTGGCGAGCGCCACCACGGCGAGCAGCGGATTGCCGAGAATGCGGGCGCTGTTGCCGCGATACGCCTCGTCGCCGTCGATCGTCACGCTGATCGCGATGTCGGTCAGGTCGAGGCGGTGCCAGTCGCGCACCGGCGTGCCGACCACGTAGACGCCGTTCCCCATTGCATCGGCCATCTTCATCAGATCGGTTGATGACGGTGCCACCCGGCAATCGGCGATCTCCAGGCCGGCGACGACGGCGCTCACGGCGGCTCCGATCTCGTGCCGGTGGTAGGGGGCATCCCGCTGCGGCAGGTCGGTGCCGAGCACGAAGGCGATCTCGCATTCGAACATCGGTGCGACGAACTGGGAGCGGGCGACCGTCGCCGGACCCTCCTGGACGAAATGTGCGAGCAGCGGCCCGGCGAGCGGTCGCGCAGCCCCGTATTTTCTCTGGTCCGGCTCGGCGAGCGCCGTGACCTTCCAGCCGCGGACGGGTCCGCCCATCTGCGCGGCGATCTCGGTCTGGACCCGATATGCGGCGTCGACATCGGTGACCACGCCGGACCAACCGTCGACGCCGGCGATCCGTGCCTCGGTGCGCGCCTGCAGCAATTCTTTGGCGAGAGCCGCGACCGTCATCGCGCAGCCCCCGGCTTGAAGACCGTCTGAAGCTTGTCGGCGACGCCGTCCCACTCCTTGGCGTCCGCCGGCTGCGTCCCCTTCGCCGTGATGTTCGGCCACTCCTTGGCGTATTTCGCGTTCAGGGCGAGCCACGATTCCAGGTCGGGCTGCGTGTCCGGCTTGATCGCCTCGGCCGGGCATTCCGGCTCGCACACGCCGCAGTCGATGCACTCGTCGGGATGAATGACCAGCATGGTCTCGCCTTCGTAGAAGCAATCGACCGGGCACACCTCGACGCAGTCCATGTACTTGCATCGGATGCAGTTGTCGGTGACGGCGTAGGTCATGGTGCTGTCCTCGCAGGGATGCCGGATGGGGTCGACGTGAGATCGAAAGCATGCCTCGGTGCGGCTCGCGCGGCGCAGCCGAATCCCATCATCGTTGTGTCGAGCCGGTGACTGGCATGAAGGTGCTGCCGTGTGCCGCGACGGTGTCGCCGAGCGACACCGCGGTGTGGACGCGGCGGGCGGAAGTACGGGCGGCGGCGGGCGGGAGCAGGGTGCCGACGAGCATCGACGTCTCTTAACTATCTGGTTGGATATCATACGCGAGGCGTCGTCTTGTCAATCGGCGGATCGGCATGGCGGTCGCGAAGCTCCCGACGCAAAGCTCGATGGCGAACGAGGCAGATCGCCGTGAGTCGGCCGGTCGCGTCGCAACGTCATCGAGACCGGGCCGGGGCGACGAGCCGCCAGGGTTTGATTCGCACCCGAAATGGCTTAAGCAATCGCCGGCGCGTCCGGAAGGCCATCTTGCGGCTGCGCCGACCATCTTGTTCACGGCGCGCGTGCGCCTTCGCACGGCTGCATACGGTCATCCCATGGCTCGCAAGATCATCCCCCTTCTTTTGGCCGGCGGGTCCGGCACCCGTCTGTGGCCGGTGTCGCGCGACGCGATGCCCAAGCAGTTCCTGCCGCTGGTCGGCGCGCGCTCGACCTATCAGCAGGCACTGGCGCGGGTCTCCTCGCCGGCGCTGTTCGCGCCGCCGATCGTGATGACGGCGAACGACTTCCGCTTCTTCGCCCGCACCCAGGCCGAGGAGCTCGGCCTCGACGCCACCGTCGTGCTGGAGCCGATGCGGCGTGATTCCGGCCCGGCCATCGCGGCCGGTGCGGCGCTCGCCCGCAAGCGGGATCCGAATGCCGTCGTGCTGGCGATCGCGGCCGATCACGTGATCCTCGACCAGGACGTGTTCGAGGCGACCTGCGCGGCCGGTCTCGAGGCGGCGGAGAGCGGCAGCATCGTCACGTTCGGCATCCTGCCCTTCGCCCCGAAGACCAGCTACGGCTACATCCGGCGCGGCGCCGCGATCGGTACCGAGGGCGTCGCCGCCGTCGATGCCTTCGTCGAGAAGCCCGATGCCGGCACGGCGGCCCGCTACGTCGCCGAAGGCTATCTGTGGAACTCCGGCAACTTCCTGTTCGGCGCCGAGACGCTGCTGTCCGAGCTCGCCCGCTTCGAGCCCGAGATGGCGCGTGCCGTCGAGACCGCGGTCGACCGTGCCACGCTCGATCTCGGCTTCGTGCGGCTCGACGCGGAGGCGTTCGGAGCGGCGCCGCAGAAGTCGATCGACTACGCCGTGATGGAGCGCACCGACCGGGCCGCCGTGATCGAGGGCCGGTTCCGCTGGTCCGACATCGGCTCGTGGGACGCGGTGTTCGACGTCGCGCCGCGTGACAATGCCGGCAACGTGCTGTCCGGCCCGGCCGCCGTCTTCGAGGCGCAGGACTGCATCGTCCATGCCGAGGACCGCCTGACGGTGGCGCTCGGCGTCAAGGATCTGGTGATCGTGACGACGCCCGACGCCGTGCTGGTGCTGCCGCGCGCGCGCGCCGAGGACGTCAAGGCGATGGTCGCCGAGCTGAAGAAGCAGGGGCGCAGCGAGGCCGTCGAGCACCGGCTCTGTCATCGGCCGTGGGGGCACTACGATTCGCTCGACCACGGCGAGCGCTATCAGGTCAAGCGCATCGTGGTGGCGCCGGGCGCGCAGCTCTCGCTGCAGAAGCATTATCATCGCGCCGAGCACTGGGTGGTGGTGCGCGGCACCGCCGAGGTGACGGCGGGCGAGACCCACAAGATGGTGCACGAGAACGAGTCGATCTACATCCCGATCGGCGCCGTGCACCGGCTGGCCAATCCGGGCAAGATTCCGCTCGAGCTGATCGAGGTGCAGACCGGCAGCTATCTGGGCGAGGACGACATCGTCCGCCTCGACGACGTCTACAAGCGCGAGTGAGGGGCGGCGCGGCGCCGTCTTCGGCGGATGGCCCTACGGCGAACCCGTTTCGCGTCGCTGGGACCGGCTCCAAGCCCTGGCCGCGCGGGCCTTTCCTGGTGCGGATGGCCACACTGCAGGGCCAGTTTGGCGGTGCTGCGGGTCGCGGACAGCCTCTACCAATTGTTTCGAGAAACGAAGGACGTTCGGTGCTTTGGTGCCGCTCATCACGAGTGGGCACAGTGGCGGATGTGATGGTCTGGTGGTTCGGAGGTCGGCCGAGTGGCAGCGAAATCTCATCTCTGAGCCGATACGATGCCACGACAGTGGCCCAGAACTTCGGCCAGGATCTCATCGATGCAGTAGCGTGGGGTCCAGCCGAGAAGGCGATGGGCGAGGCCGGGATTGCCGACGATCCGAGGCAAATCGGCCGGGCGCATCCGCGCCGGGTCCTGCTCCACCCGGATGCCGACATTGGCCGTCGCGAGGAGGCGGTCCAGTAGAGTCCGCATCTTGTATGCGGTCCCGGAGGCAATGTTCAGGATGGCCCCGGATGGCAGCGACCCCGCGTTTCGTACCGCCAAGGCATAGGCCTTGGCGACGTCTCGCACGTGAAGGAAGTCTCGTTCCGCCTCGAGATTGCCGACCTTGATTACCGGCGGCTGCAACCCGGCCTCGATACGGGCGATCTGCATCGCCATGTTCGGGAGAAAGAAGCCGTCGGACTGCCGCGGTCCAGTGTGGTTGAACGGGCGTATCCGAATTGCGCGGAGGCCGCGGGATGCGAGGGCGCCGAGAGCGAGATCGGCCGCTGCCTTGGTCGACGCGTATTCGTCCATGGGTGCGAGCAATGTTGCTTCGTCCATCGGAGCGCCCGAGCGCGCGCTGTCGCCGTAAACCAGCCCCGATCCGACGGACAAGAGTACGCAGTCTGGTGCGCGCCGCAGAACGGCGTGAGCAATGTTCAATGTTCCGCTGACGTGGATACGCCAGGCTTCCTTCCAATCCGAATTCGCTACCGCCGGAGCTGCGATTCCGGCGAGATGAATGATGACATCGGGATTGACGTCGGTGATGGCTGCATCGACCGCAACAGGGTCCGTGATATCCAGCCCGGCGAGCGGACCGAGGAGCGGGTCGTCGCACCGGTCACGCGCGGTCGGAATCGTCACCGCAGTTCGACCGAATATCTGCGCGATGGCCTCGCACACGTAAGGGCCGACGAAGCCGTTCGCGCCCGTGATCAGGATTCGCACCGGCGTCACCTTTCATCGAAGCTCAAGATGCAACGCGACGTGCGACGCGCTTCAAGTCTGCCTCCACCATTTCAGCCACCAGGGCTTCGAGGCTCGTCTCCGACCTCCAGCCGAGGCGGTCACGGACCTTGGTGGGGTCGCCGAGTAGAACTTCGACCTCTGCCGGACGCAGATAGCGCGCGTCGGTGGTGATGTGGTCGTCCGCCCGGAGACCGACATGGGAAAAGGCGATGTCACAGAACTCGCGAACTGACGCCGTGCGACCGGTCGCGACGACATAGTCGTCGGGCTTGTCCTGCTGGAGCATCAACCACATGGCTTTGACGTAGTCGCGGGCGTGCCCCCAGTCGCGTTTCGCGTCGAGATTGCCGAGGGCCAGTTTCTCCTGGAGCCCGAGCTTGATGCGCGCCACGCCGTCGGTGATCTTGCGGGTGACGAACTCGATGCCACGCAAGGGCGATTCATGGTTGAACAGGATGCCGCTGGACGCATGGAGGCCGAAGCTCTCGCGATAGTTCACCGTCATCCAATGCGCATAGAGCTTGGCGGCCGCGTAGGGCGACCGCGGATAGAACGGGGTCTTCTCGGACTGGCGAGGCTCTTGAATGAGACCGAACATCTCCGACGACGAGGCTTGATAGAACCTCGCTCCCGGCGCCTCCAGGCGGACTGCTTCGAGCACGTTCGCCGCCCCGAGTCCGGTCACGCTGCCGGTGAGGAGCGGCTGGTTCCAAGACGACTTCACGAAGGACTGGGCACCGAGGTTGTAGACCTCGTCCGGCTTGACGTCTTTCAAAACTCGGAGGAGTGATGACAGGTCCGTGAGATTGCCGTCCACCATCCGAATGTGGTCGGCGACGCCGAGCCAACGCAGCTTCTCGTCCATGACGTCCATGGCGCTGCTGCGTCGGACGAGTCCATAAACCTCGTATCCTTTGGCGAGCAGCAATTGGGACAGATACGCTCCATCCTGGCCGGTGACTCCAGTGATCAAGACGCGTTTCATGGGAACCTCTGCGGCTGGACAGTTCTAAGCAACTTTGTCGTTCGACATCAGTTCGACGTCTTATCCCCGACGCAGGGTAGTCGTCGAGTCCACTCACTTTTTGGAAGGTCTATTATTCGGGGGACATGCCGAAACCACTATCCGTGTTGTTCCTCCCGCGGGCGGGCTCGCCCGCAGGGCCAGCTCGGCAGTGGCGGCAGCCGCGAGCGGCAGCCAGTAGTACATCCATCGCCAGTCGGCGCCGTGGAACGGCAGCGATGACTCGAACTGGCCGTGCAAGAACAGATAGAGCGTGAGCGCGAGCGGCAGCAGGTCGCCCGACCGCCTCACCCGGTCGATCCCGACCCAAACGCTGGTTCCCATCAGGAGGACATAGGCGACGACGCTCGCGAGTCCTCCGTAGAGCAGATTGCCGAGAAACATGTTGTGCGGGGTGTCGAGCCTGAGCTCCGGCACTACGAACTTGAATTCCTGATCGATGCCGTGGCCGACCATCACGTGCTCCAAGGCGAGCCGTCCGTAGAACTCCCAGATGTCGAACCGCTTGGCGTCGGCCCGCGCCAGCCAATTGCCGAGATCGATCACGCCCGAGGCATAGGCGAGTAGCGTGAGCGCGCTCGCCAGCAGCACGGTCGCACCGACGATCCGGCGCGATCCGCCGGTGGCTGCGGCGAACAGGATGCTCACCACGGCGGCCAGCACCGGGGCGCGGCTCGCCGTCAGGACGACGAAGAACGACAGAACCACGGCGAGCGCCACACTGGCGAAGGCCCGCCGGCGCATCGACCAATTCGTCGCCGGGCCGCACACGAGGCCGACCGTGATCAACCCCAGGATCCCGGCGCCGACATTGACGTTCCAATGTCCGATGATGAATCGCGTGCCGTCGGCCGGCACCGAGAAATACTGCACCACCGACACGGCCCCGATCCCCGCCCCCACGACTCCGAGCCAGAGGAACATGGTGCCGATGCGTCGCGGGTCGGCGGCGAACAGCCACACGGCCAGGAGCAGGAGGAGAAAGTTCGAAGCGCCGAATCGCCCGAGCGTGGCCCATGTGCTCAAGTCGATCGGAGGAGTCCAGGCCGGCGACATCCAGAGCACGACGAGCCAGAGCGCGGTGAGGCGGATCACCCAGGACGAGGCGAGCGACCGCACGTCGTCACCCGTCAACGCCAGGACGAAGGGCACGAGAAGGAAGACATAGAAGGTCGTGTTGTGAATCTGGCGCGGCGACACCAGCATCAGCAGCGCGAGCCAGGCCATGAAGGCGCCGAAGTGCGGATACCAAGTCTGCACCTTGGCGCGAAACGATGAAAGCCATGGCAGACGGATCATCGTGTCAACTCTCGCATCATCGAAGTCGCAGGACCGCAGGCGTCCGTCCCGCCCGGCGGCGCGCGACGAGGCACGAACGGGGTGCGCGTTACTGATCGCCCTCCACCACTCGGCGCAGATAGGCGCCATAGGCGGTCTTCTCGAATCGGGCGGCGAGGCGCAGGATCGCGTCGGCGTCGATGAATCCCTGCTGATAGGCGATCTCCTCCGGGCAGCCGACCAGCAGGCCCTGGCGGGTCTGGATCGAGCGCACAAACTCGGATGCCTCCAGCAGCGCGTCGTGCGTGCCGGTGTCGAGCCAGGCATAGCCGCGGCCGAGCTTCACCACGTCGAGGGCACCGAGCTCGAGATAGCGGCGATTGACGTCGGTGATCTCCAGCTCTCCGCGCGGCGAGGGCTTCAGGTTTGCGGCGATGTCGAGCACGCGGTTGTCATAGAAGTAGAGGCCGGTGACGGCCCAGGGTGAGCGGTATGTCGTCGGCTTCTCGATCAGCTCGACAGGCTTGCCGGCCTCGTCGAAGACGACGACGCCGTATTGGCTCGGATCGCGCACGAAGTAGCCGAACACGGTCGCGCCCGCGTCGGACTCCGCGGCCCGCGCAAGCTCGGCGCTCAGGCCGTGGCCGTAAAAGATGTTGTCGCCGAGGATCAGGCAGACCTTGTCGGCGCCGACGAAGTCGTGCCCGAGGATGAAGGCGTGGGCGAGCCCGATCGGCTTGTCCTGCACGATGTAGTCGATGTGGATGCCCCAGGCGGATCCGTCGCCGAGCAGATGCTTGTAGAAGCCGAGATGCTCCGGCGTCGAGATCAGCAGGATCTCCCGGATGCCGGCCAGCATCAGCACCGACAGCGGGTAATAGATCATCGGCTTGTCGTAGACCGGCAGGAGCTGCTTGTTGACCGCCAGCGTCGCCGGATAGAGGCGGGTGCCGCTGCCGCCGGCCAGGATGATGCCTTTCATGACTCAGTCCTCTGCAGCAGCCGGTCGAGGGTCGCGGCGAGCGCCGTGCGCCATTCGGGCTGCACGACTCCAAAGCGTGCGATCGTCTCGGCGCAGTCGAGCCGCGAATCGACGGGCCGGCGGGCCGGGGTCGGATACTCGGCCGTGGTGATCGGAAAGACCTGCGGGATCTTCGGGAGCCGCGGACCGGCGGTCTCGAAGATGGCGCGGGCGAAGCCGCACCAGGTGGTCTCGCCCGCATTGGTGAAATGGTAGGTCCCGTATGGCGCGTCCGCCGGGGCGGCGAGCCGGCCGGCGATCACGAGGCATGCGGCGGCGAGATCGGCGGCCGCGGTCGGGCAGCCGCGCTGGTCGTCGACCACCTTGAGGATGTCGCGATCAGTGGCGAGCCGCAGCATGGTCTTGACGAAATTGGCGCCGAACGGACTGTAGAGCCAGGCGGTGCGCAGGATGACATGGCGCGGATTGGCCCGCCGCACGGCGCGCTCGCCCGCCTCCTTGCTGGCGCCGTAGACCCCGAGCGGCGACACCGGGTCGTCGGGCTGGTAGGGCGCGCCTTTCAGGCCGTCGAACACATAGTCGGTCGAGACGTGCAGGAGCGGGATGCCGCGCCGCGCCGCCGCCTCTGCGATCGTCTGCGGCGCCGTCGCATTGATCGCAAAGGCCGTGTCGCGGTCCTGCTCGGCGCGGTCGACCGCCGTATAGGCGGCCGCGTTGATAATCACGCTCCACGGCTCGTTCGAAACTGCTTCGGTGATCGCCTCGGCCACAGCGAGATCGAGCGCGGCCTGCGTCGGCGCGACAACCCGATGAGCCGGGACCGCCTGGAGCAGGATTTCCTGGCCGAGCTGGCCTTCGCCGCCGAACAGCAGAATGTTCATGTCAGCGCCCGCCCGTCGCGAGGCCGCGGCGGGCGGCCGCGTCGTGCGCCTGCAGGAGCGGCTCCCACCAGCCGCGATTGTCCAGATACCAGGCGACCGTGCGAGCGATGCCGGACTCGAAGGACTCGCGCGGCCGCCAGCCGAGCTCGGATTCGAGCTTCGAGAAGTCGATGGCGTAACGGAAGTCGTGTCCCGGCCGGTCGCGCACGAAGGTGATCAGGTCGCGGTGTGGCCCGGTCTTTTGGGGGGCAAGGTCGTCCAGCACGGCGCAAAGCGTCGTCACCACGTCGATGTTGCGCCGCTCGGCGGCACCCCCGATATTATACGTTTCCCCCACGCGGCCGCGTTCGAGAATCAACGCCAGCGCGCGGGCGTGGTCCTCGACATAGAGCCAATCGCGGACGTTCCGGCCCTCGCCGTAGACCGGCATCGGCTCGCCGGCCAAGCCCTTGATGATGACGAGCGGGATCAGCTTCTCCGGGAACTGCCGCGGCCCGTAATTGTTCGAGCAGTTGCTGATCACCACCGGCAGCCCGTAGGTGTGCCCCCAGGCGCTGACCAGATGATCGGACGATGCCTTCGAGGCCGAATAAGGCGAGCGCGGATCGTACGGCGTCGTTTCGGTGAACAGGCCCTCCTCGCCGAGCGCGCCGAACACCTCGTCGGTCGACACGTGGTGAAACCGGAAGTCCTTCGCGCGCGCCGGCGGCAGTTGCCGCCAATGCGCCAGCGTCGCCTGCAACAGCGTGTAGGTACCGACCACATTGGTGGTGATGAAGTCGGCCGGCCCGTCGATCGAGCGATCGACATGGCTTTCGGCGGCGAGATGCATCACGGCGTCGGGGTCGAATATTTCGAACAGCTCCGCAAGTCGGGGCGCGTCGCAGATGCAGCCCTGCGCGAAGCGGTACCGCGGGTGTCGCTCGAGCGCCTCCAGCGAGGCGAGGTTGCCCGCATAAGTGAGCTTGTCGAGCACCAGCACGTCGGCGCCGGTCTCGAGCATCAGGTGATGCGCGACCGCCGAGCCGATGAAGCCGGCTCCGCCCGTCACCAGAATACGCTTGCCTTGCAGCATCTCCCCGCCCCGTCCTCGTCCTCAGCCGGTTGCGAGTGCGCGCAGCGGCACGCCGTCACAGTCGAACGGACTCTCGAAGCCGCGCAGGCCGGGCAGCACGGCGTCCTTGTCGGACACGCAGGCGGCGCCGTCGAGCGGCCAGGGAATGCCGATGTCCGGATCGTCGAAGCGCAGGCCGCCCTCGCACTCCGGGGCGTAATAGTCGGTCACCTTGTAGGCGACGTCGACGTCGTCATCGAGGGTGCAGAAGCCGTGCGCGAAGCCGACCGGGATCCAGAGCTGGTGGCCGTTCTCGGCCGTTAGCTCGGCGCCGACGAACTGCCCGTAGGTCGGCGAGCCGCGGCGGATGTCGACGGCGACGTCGTAGATGCGGCCACGCAGGGTCCGTACCAGCTTGCCCTGGGCGTGCGGCGGCGCCTGGAAATGCAGGCCTCGGATGGTGCCGCGCTGCGCCGAATACGACTGGTTGTCCTGAACGAAGTCGATGGCGAGCCCGTCGGCGGCCAACCGCCGCGCGTTCCAGGTCTCGCTGAACCAGCCGCGCTGGTCCGGAAAGCGCCGCGGCACGATCAGGCGGGGCAGCCTTGCGGCGTCGCCCTGGCCCTGGCCGTCCGGGCCGACCCGCGACGGATCGCCGGACCCAGGGCCTGCCGCCGGATGATGTGCACCAGTATTCATGGATCCCCGAGCCGTTCCGGGCGGGTCGCCCGGCCCGGCCGGACCCTAGGCGATCGATCGGCCGCCCGCAATTCCCTCGTTGAATACTTTGAAATAATCGGGCGAGGCACGGCCGCCGGCGGCGTTGGCGGGCCGACGCTATGGTACTCCAACGGCCGGAAAAATTCCAACGGTCCGGAGGGCTCCCGGGCGTCGTCGCGGTCCCCTTCAGGACAGATCCGAGGGTAGCTCCCGGTCGGTGCGACGATGACCGAATGCGAGATACGGGGCCCCTTGTCGCCGACCGGTTCGCTTCATAGGGTGGCTAGGTCCCTGTAGACCGACGCAAGCCTCGCCGTGACGGTCTCCCATCCGAAGTTCTCGGCGACATGGCGCGAAAGCACCGGGTGCGCCCCAGCTGCCAGCGCGGCGTCGATGCCGCGGCGAATGTCGGTCGGGTCGGCATAATCGACGTACTGCGCCATGTCGCCGAAGTACTCGCGTGTCGAGCCCTCGCGCGTGATGACGAGCGGCGCTCCGGCGGCCGCTGCCTCGAGGGCCGCTAGGCCCGGGGTCTCCAGCGTCGATGGCAGTACGAATGCGGCGCAGGCCGCGTAGGCCGAGGCGAGACGCGGGTCCGCGTGATCGAGCGGGCCGAGAAAGCGGACGCGCTCGCCGGCCGGGCCGAATGCGAGGTCGGCGTAGCCTTTGTCCCGCACATGGCCGATCACCACGATCGGCAGCGCGTGGCCCTCCATCGCTTTGATCAGCCCGAGCTGGTTCTTGCGCGGCTCGACATTGCCGACCGTCAGGACGAACGGGCCGTCGATCCCGAAATGGGACCGGAAGACGCTCGGATCGGGCGGCTGTGCGAACCACAGGTCCACGCCGTTCATGACCGCGGCGAAACGCTCTCGCGGGAGCCCCAGCACCCGCGAGAGGGCCGCCGATTCCATCTCCGAGTTGGTGATGACGAGGTCCGCTATCGACAACTGCGCCCTGATTTCGTCGATCGGATAAAGCCCGGTCGTCTCCTCGGTCAGCCAGAGCGACGACGAGATCACCAGCGGCAGGCCGCGCGAACGGACATATCCGCAAAAATGGATCGAGCCGCCGATGCAGGAGAAGAAGTGAACGAGGGCGGTGTCGAAATTCGGCTTCCAGATGTCGTGCAGGATCGGTCGTATCCCATGTGTCGGTAGGTGCTCGCAATACTTCAGGAGCTGCATTTCGCCGCCACCCGGCGTCGCGAAGGCCCACGGATAGGTGTTGAACAGTACTTGCATGGAACAAACCCGGTCGAGATGTCTGCGGTACGAAGGATCGGAGCGGCGCGCCACGGTCCAAATTATACGAACGGCCGTGTTCTGCCCATATCGGCCGGTGGCCGGCGGTCGCCGTCCGACCTGCGAACAGCACTCACGTGGCTCGCCCGGACAGTTCATGGTTACCCATAATACGAAAGTTGCGACATCGCCACCCGTTGCCTATGATCATCGGTCGCATCGTACCGTGACGGCGGCCCCGGTCCTCGCGGGCCCAATATGCGAAGGTCAGCGGCAACTGTCGGTGTCGTTTTGATCGTCATCCTCGTGTTGTCACTGCTGGGTAAAGTTTGACGATGAATCAGTGACATGCGCTCCGTCTCGATCGAGACACGCAATCCCGAAAGCTCAAGTGTTTGGCTCGCCCAGATTCATTGCGGAGAATGCGCCCGCGTTTGTCTGCGGACCGCCTCAAAGCCGACTGAATGTCAACGATGCTCGGCACGCCGCGCCAGAGTCCATCCCGTGAGGAGACAATCGGCCCTCGTTCGGTCGACGCTGGCCTCACAGGCCCCGGATGCATCGAGTCCGGGGCGGCGGGGTGCCGCCGGAGCGAATGCCGACAGAGGCACATGACGTCGCCATGAGGGTTCTACACAGCTACAAGACGTACCTTCCGGAGTGCTTTGGAGGCATTCCGGAAGCGATTCGATTGCTGGTTTGCGGCATGACCAGCCGCGTCGAGAGTGAAGTACTGGTGGCGCGCCGGCGTGGCCTCGGGCGCCGTTACAAGTACGAAGGGGCGCCCGTGGAGGCGGTCGCGTCGCTCGGCGAGTTGCTGTCGATGCCGATCGCCCCGTCGTTTCCGTTCGTTCTCGCACGCCGTGCCCGGCAGTTCGACGTTGTCGCCCTTCATCTGCCCTTTCCGCTGAGCGACATCGCCTCGCTGCTCGGCTTGGGCGACGAAACCGCCGTCGTCGTCCATTGGCATTCCGAGATCGTCAAGCAGCGGGCGCTCCTGCCGTTCGTTGCCCCTCTCATCCGACGGACTCTGGCCGGCGCGCGCCGCGTCATCGTCTCCGACATGGCGCTGGTGGAGTCGTCGCCGTTCCTGAAGCCGCATGCCGCCAAATGCGTCGCGATTCCCTTCGGGGTGGAGATCGCGTACTGGCAGCACCTCGATTCTCCGCAGCAGGCGCAAGCCGACGACATCCGGGCGAGAAATCCGCGCCTCGTCGTGGCATCGGGCCGGCTGGTGACCTACAAGGGCTTCGATGTCCTCGTCGAAGCGTTCGCCGCGGTGGACGCGACGCTCGTCATCGTGGGGGAGGGGCCGTTGCGCGCCGAGCTCGCCGCGGCCGCCCAACGATTCGGGGTGGCGGACCGGGTGCGCTTCGTCGGGGCCGTGTCGCGCGACGATCTGAAGACCTATCTGCACGCTGCCAAGGTGTTCGTGCTGCCTTCGGTGTCCGCGGCCGAGACCTTCGGGATCGCCCAGCTCGAGGCGATGGCGGTCGGCCGGCCGATCGTGAACACGGCCCTGCCGACGGCGGTGCCCCGGGTGGCACGCCACGATTCGGAAGCCCTTACTGTCGCGCCGGGTGATCCGGCCGGGCTCGCGCGCGCCCTGACCCGCATTCTCGACGATTCCGATCTCGCGGACCGCCTCGCTGCGGGGGCGCGCGCCCGGATTGCCGAGGAATACGACCAGTCGGCGTTTGTGGCACGGGTCGAAAGGCTATATGAAGAGGCGGCCGCCGAGGCTGCGCGGGGCCGTCATCGGGCCATTCACCGAGCGTGATATCCGCGGAGAAGGACGTGCCGAAAGCATGGTGCCCGACCCATGGCGCCCGCAGCCTGCCGGTCCGGCGAAGACGAGCAATCGACGGTTTCGTGCGTGGATGACGAGAGGATGACGACGATTTCCGAGAATCCCCAGCAACTGCCGCAGACCACGGTGCCGAGCATCCAGCCCAGCGGGATGCGGGCGCAGCCGTCGCTCCTCGATCGGATCGTTTACTACTGCGAGCTGATCTGGACGCTGGCGCGCAAGGAGATCAAGGTCCGCTACAAGAACAATCTGTTCGGCTATCTGTGGTCGCTCGCCAACCCCTTGGCCTCGGCCTTCGTCTTCTATTTCGCGTTCGAGATCATTTTCAAGAGCAGCATTCCGAACTTCGTCGTGTTCCTGATCGTCGGCCTGTTCGTGTGGCAGTGGGCGACGAACTTCTTCATCGGGTCGTGCTCGGTCTATCTGGCGAACGGCAATCTCATCAAGAAGGCCGTCTTTCCGCGCTTCGTGCTCCCGATCGCGCTCGACATGCAGGATGCGTTTCATTTCCTGATGTCGATTCCGGTCATCTTCGTGTTCCTGTGGTCG
Source organism: Rhodoplanes sp. (assembly GCF_013377085.1). Lineage (GTDB taxonomy): Bacteria > Pseudomonadota > Alphaproteobacteria > Rhizobiales > Xanthobacteraceae > Rhodoplanes. Next base: position 110,645 of record NZ_JACAAX010000018.1, read on the forward strand.
CACCATCTCTCCATCAGCCCGATCATGCTGGTCGGGATTCTGCTGATTCTTCCGGGCCAGTTCCTCTTCCTGCTCGGCGTCGGGTTCGCGCTGGCGTCGATCAATCTGTTCTTCCGCGACATGGAGCGGATCCTGCAGATTGCGCTCAACATCCTGTTCTATCTGTCGCCGGTGCTGTACCCGGTGGACCGTGTTCCGGAGGGCTACCGGATCTTCATCAATCTGAATCCGATGACCCCGGTGATCGAGTCATGGCGCGCGCTGTTCCTGAACAGCACGCTGCAGTGGTCGTCGATCGGTCGAGTCTATCTGCTGGCGGCACTGAGCCTCGCGTTCGGGATATTCATCTATCGTCGGCTCGTCTCGCGTTTCGCCGAAGTCCTGTGAGTCCCGAACATGACCGTCGCGGTTCGCTTTGAAAACGTCTCGAAGGCATACATGGACCACCGCTTCCTCGGCGGTGGCCTGAAGAACGCCATTCTCAACCTGCCGCGGATGGCCAAGTACAAGCGCCCCGAAACCTACGTGCTGCAGGATCTGTCTTTCGAAATCCGCAGGGGCACGACGGTCGCTTTCGTCGGGCGAAACGGTGCCGGCAAGAGCACGCTCCTGGGGCTCATCGCCGGCGTGCTGGTCCCCAGCACCGGGCGGGTCTCGGTATATGGCAAGGTGTCGTCGCTGCTGGAGCTCGGGGCGGGATTCCATCCCGATCTCACCGGGCGGGAGAACATCGAGCTCTACGGCATCGTGCTGGGATTCAGGCGTGCCGAAATCCTTCGCCGCCTGGACGCGATCGTCGACTTCGCCGAGCTTCGCGAGCACATCGACACGCCCGTGCGGTTCTATTCGTCCGGAATGCTGGCGCGGCTCGGCTTCGCCGTGGTGTCCCAGCTCGATCCCGAGATCCTGATCGTCGACGAGGTTTTGGCGGTCGGAGACTTCTCGTTCCAGGCCAAGTGCTACGACGTGATCAACCGCTTCCGTGCCGATGGCGGGACCATCGTCATGGTGTCGCATTCGGCTTCCGACGTGGTCCGCCTGTGCGACGAAGCCCACCTGATCGAGGACCACAGGATCGTCGCCTCGGGCGAGCCGCGAGAGGTCATCCGGCGTTATCAGCCGGAGCTGGTGATCTGACGGTCGACGATCGCGAGCATCTGGTCGAGGCGCGCCTGCCAGGAATAGGTGCGCAGCAGCGGATGATCGAGCGGCAACGCCGCGTTTCCTGACTCGGCCTCGGCGAGCGCGGAGGCGATCGCCGCGATGAAGTCGGGCTGATTCGACGCGGTCCGATGGAACGCGCCGAACTCGGCCAGGGCCGGCAGCGGCGTGGCGACCACCGGCCGTCCGGCGCTCAGATACTCGAAGAACTTCATCGGGAACATCGCGCGCGTGTAGTCGTTGATCGCCTGCGGCAGCAGCGCGACGGCGGCACCGCGCAGATAGGCCGGCAACTGCTCGTAGGGCCGCCACCCCAGGAAATGGACGTTCGCGCGAGCGGCGAGACGGGCGACTGCCGGGCTCTTCTGGCCTTCGCGCTCGTCGCCGATGAAGACGATGTGCCAGCCGGGCCGGCGCGCCGCGATCTCGTCGATCAATCCGAGGTCGATCTTGAAGTCGGAGATCACGCCGACATACATCAACCGGGGCTCGGGGATCGCAGCCAGATCGCCCGGCAACTCGCCGGAGAGTCGGGACGTGGCGAAATGATCGACATCGGCCACGTTGGCGAAATAGTGCGTGGTCGCCGTCGCCGTCGCCGCACAACGATCGCGCAGCGCTGGGCTGGTGGCGAAGACATGGTCGGCCCGCGCCAGCAGGCGCTTCTCCTCGCGGTCATAGGCGACCTGGTCGACCCCCGGGATGACGCCGAGATTGTCGACGCAATGATAGACGACCGACTCCGGCGCGAGGTCGTCGACGGCATCGGTCATGTACGGGTGATAGGTCCAGACGATCGGCCGGCCGCGCCGGCGCAGCCAAGACCGGATCCGGCGGCGCAGCTGCCACGCGTTGAAGGCCTGGATGGCCGGGACGCGATGTCCGAACGGGATCGTCAGCGGCGACAGCAGCCAGACATTGCGGCGCACCTCGTGGGCGGGGCGGAGGCCGTGCCAGAGCCGCTTGGCGATGCGGCGGACGTCGATGGCGTTCAGCCCCGGCGGCCGGATGCCGACGCTTTCGATGTAGAGCACTTCGTAGCCGCGCCCGGCCAGATGCACCGCCGTGTGCTGCTTGTTGGTCCAGTATGGCCAATACCAGTCGGCCGTGGAGAACATCACGACTGGGCCGGGGCCGACGTCCGTCATGGCGTCGCCGCGAGGATGTCGGCGATACGCTCGCCGGCGCGGCCGTCGCCGTAGGGGTTGGGGCGATCGCGCAGCGAGGCCCGCGTATCGGCGGCGAGCAGCGCCTCGGCGCGGGCGACAATGCGGTCCTCGTCGGCGCCGACGAGCTCGGCGAAGCCGGCGTCCACGCCTTCGGGACGTTCGGTCTTCCACCGCAACACCAGGACCGGCACCCCGAAGCTCGGCGCCTCCTCCTGGATGCCGCCCGAATCGGTGAGCACGAGCTCGGCCCGCGACAACAGATGAACCAGCGACTCGTAGGGAACCGGGTCGATCAGGTGCAGATTCGGCAGACCGCCGAGCAACGGCATCGCCTGGGCGCGGACATTGGGGTTGAGGTGGACCGGGTAGACGACGTCGCAATCCGGCTGCGCGATCGCGATGCGGCGCACGGCGCGGCAGATGGCGGCGAGATCGCCGCCGAAGCTCTCGCGCCGGTGGCAGGTGACGAGCACGAGCCGCCGTGTGCGGTCGGTCAGCGCGCGGACGGAAGGAAGAATGCGCGCGGCGCCTGCCGGCGTGTCGAGCGAGCGCCACAGCATCGCCAAGGCGTCGACGACCGTGTTGCCGGTCAGATGAATGCTCTCGGCCGGAATGGTCTCGGCCCGCAGCGCCGCCGCGGCTCGCTCGGTCGGCGCAAAATGCAGATCGGCGATGACGCCGACGAGCCTGCGGTTGATCTCCTCCGGAAACGGATTGAAACGATCGAAGGAGCGCAGCCCCGCCTCGACATGGGCGACGTGCACGCGCTGGAAGTACCCGGCCAGGGAGGCGACGAACGCCGTGGTGGTGTCTCCCTGCACGACGATCCAGTCGGGCCGGACCTCGCCGATGGCACGCGCCAGCGCGGTGATCAGCGCCGCCGTCAGCTCCGACAGGCTCTGGTCGGGCCGCATGACGCCGAGGTCGATATGCGGCTTCAACCCGAAGCTGGCGAGAGTCTGGTCGAGCATTTCCCGGTGCTGGCCCGACGAGCAGACGATCGTCCGGAAGGTCTCCGGACGGCGTTCGAGTGCGGCGATGACCGGAGCGAGTTTGATGCACTCGGGCCGCGTGCCGAGCACGACCATGATGCTCTTAGGCATCGGACACCGATCCGATCACGCCGCGGAAGCCGACGGACAGGGGCATGCCGGCGGCGTGCGTGCGAGAGACCTGGTAGGAGCCCCGCGTCCGGTCGTAGGCGATCTCGGTCGCGGCCTTGCCGAGCATGAAATCGAGGCAGGTCTCCTCGTTGAGGAACAGCAGGGGGCCGGCCGTGGCGCACTCCGCAGCGATGAAGTCCAGAAACTCCGTGTGCTTCGACAGGCGATCCTCTTCGCTCGCCCATCCATAGGCGTAGCGGAGCGAGAACGGATGGTCGAGATAGCCGAAGAACTGTCCGCCGGCCCGGGCGATCCGGAACGCCTCCTTGTAGATGCGGATCGGATCGCCGTCCGCGAGCAGACAGTCGCCGTGCAGCATGCAGGCCTGGCTGTGGGAGATGAATCCGCTCGGGCCGTAGGGCACGCGGCCGCCGCGCGCCATCAGGTATTCGGGATCGTTGGCGATGATCCCGCCGACGAAGCCGTCGTAGCCGGCACGCGCCAGCGCGGCCGGCACGTAGGTCGGGTTCTGGTGGAACGGCGAGACGGCGTAGCGGACCGTGAGGCCCGGCACGCGCGACTCGAGCCAGGCTTTTGACGCGCGCGCCTCGTTCTCCGCCGCCTCGCCCGAGCCGCCCCAGTTCGGCGCATGCGAGACGGAGTGCGACAGGATCGTTCCGCCCGCCGCGTGCAGATCCGACAGGAAGGCGAGGTGCTCCGGCGTCTCCGGCTGGTCGGTCTTGATCGCGACCGACAGGGGAAGGCCGCGCGATCGGTAGAGGTCATACAGCGGCCTGGCCGAGGCGATGTCCTCGTCGCAATCGAGCCGCATCGTCACCGCCGCGGCGACACCATGCGGGATGTCGCGCAGATGCGGGCGACAGGGCAGCTCGGCGGGGCGATGGTCGGAGAGAAACGTCTCGACGACGCGCCAATCGGCGCCGTCCAACGGTCCGACCGGACGGGCGAACCACAGGATCGACGCGGTCGGCGTATCGCGCAACGTCGCGACGGCGCCGACGCTGTGGCCAGCCACGGCGAGTTCGGCGACCAGCTCGGCCGCCGTCGGCCGGGCCGTGACGGCGATCGACCAGAGATCGTCGCCGATGCCGATGCGGCCGAAGCCGAGATTGTTCCACTCGTTGGTGAAGTCGAACCGGCACAGCCGGCGCTCGCGCAGCGGCGACGCCGCGCCGAGGCTGCGGTCGGCGTAGCGAACCGCACCGGCACTCTGGCTCAGCCCGTAGGTCGCGGCCGGCGGGCACGCGGCGGCATCGGCGAATGCATCCTCGATCGGCGACAGGCAAATCCCGGCGAGATCGGCCAGCTTCGGACCGAGCGGGCCGAGCAGCAGGATCTTGCTGCCGCTCCGCGCCAGGGTGGTGAGCCGCTCGGCGTCGTCCTCGCTCGGCGCGAGGGCGACCACGATGGCGCCCGGCGCCGGCTGCGGCCATCGATCGCCGCCGATCCGCACCTGCCCGCGCGTGAACGATCGCTCCAGCGCCCGGCCGACGATCTCGGCGGCCGGCTCGGCATCGCCACGAAACAAGAGGTCGATCATTGCGGCGGGCTCTGGTTCTGCGGCGTGGTGACGAGATGGCGAAACTTCGAGCGCCACCCCTGCAGCTTGAGCGCCGAGGCGTCGACGAACTCGACCGCGATGCCGTCGTGCCACCACCCCGCCAGCCGTTGGCGGATCCCCTCGGCGTCACATCCGGGCTCCGGCACCAATCTGAACAAAGGCTGGCCGCCGTGCTGCTCGATCTGGAACTGCTGGATGCCGCCGACGCGGTCGAGGACGTCCTGGATGTAATGGGTCGGCAACTTGCGCCCGCCGATCTCGATCACGTCATGGGTGCGGCCGACCATCTCGTGAACGACGAAACCGTCGTCGGTCTCGGCCATCACGGCGACGTCGCCGGTTCGGTAGCGGATCAGCGGCATCACGCGGTTCTTGAGGGCGGTGAGCACGAGCTCGCCGGTCTTGGCTCGCGGACGAGAGGGGAGGTCGTCGTCGGCCTCGATCGCCGCGATTTCCGGCCACGCCAGCGGATCGAACATCGTCATCGTCGTCGCGCACCTGTCGGTCTGGTAGGCGACGACGCCGACCTCGGCGAGCCCGTAGCGGTCGATGACGTCACACCGCAGCGCCTGCGCGATCGTGCTCCGCTGCCGGGCGGTCAGGAGCTCGCCCGACGACTCGAAGATGGCGAACCCGCGCTGCCCGGCGTGATGGGCCTGCACATGCAACGCAAGCTGATAGATGGTCGAGGGATGCGCGTGGACGAGATGCGGCCGGATCGACCGAATCTTCTGCCAGATCTCCTCGAGCTCGTCGGGCTCGAAGGTGGCGAAGAAGATGTTGTAGCGGTTCATCGCGAAGCATTTGAGGTGCTCGCGAAGGCGCGCCCGCCAGGGAAAGACGTCGGGAAACTTGCTGGCGAAGTGGAGCTCGGTGCGGGCATGGGTGTTGCCGATGCAGGCGCGCGCATGCCGGGTGACAGCCGACGACCAGTCGGCCGCCTCCTGGTCGTAGGTAATGTGGGCGGACGTTCCGGTCGATCCGCCAGTCTTCGAGACGTGCTTGACGAAATCCGCGTGGTCCTGGCGCAGCAGGCGATCGCCCTCGGCGCGAATGACGTCCTTGGTCAGATGAGGAATGTCGTCGAGATAGCGCTCGTCGCGGGCGAGCCGCTCGGGATCGAAGCCGATGCGCTGGAACAACTCCTTGTAATAAGGAACCATCGTCCCGGCGAAGCGAACGGTGTCGACGAGCGCGTCCCACGATCGGCGACGGCGCTCGGCGAAAGGTCGCCGCATCTCGGCCGCGAACGCCGTCTGCTTGCGGCTGACGTCCCGCTTCTCCAGCCGCTCGGCAATCGGGTACGCGATGTATGCCGCTGTCGCGCCGCGCAGCCCGTTGATGACAAGACGGTGGAGCATTTTTCAATCTTGGATTGCAGAGGCCGTCGCGTTCATCACATACCGTCCGCGGGAGGCGATTGCAACGCCGAGACCTCCTCCGCCGCGGCGCGATCGAGGAGGATCGACGGCAAGCATCGAGCGATCCGACCTGATCGACGAGCCGGGCGATTTTGCATGCGGGGCACGCCGCAGCGTTCTGGCGAGGGCCGCCGGCGATACCGTTCTGATCGCCCGACTTCCTCGAAGCGATCAGGACTAGGGTCCGTACTCAATTTGCTTGCAGGGCGGATCGTCGGCTGATTCAAGGGCTC
>NZ_JACAAX010000019.1 GCF_013377085.1 Rhodoplanes sp.
GGCCCGCGCCGTGCGCCGACCGCGCCCCGGCCGGCCCGGTCCCGCGCGGACCGCCCGGCGCCAGCCCGCCCCCGTCAATCCACGAGACAGAAGTTCACGAGAAAGACGTTCAGATGAATCGCCTCATCGTCTCCGAACCATCCAAGTGCATCGGATGCCGGACCTGCGAGATCGCCTGTGTTCTCGCGCATTCGAAGAGCAACGACGTCGACGCGATGTCGAAGAAGGACTTCGCGCCGCGCCTCAAGCTGATCCGGACGCTGAATATCTCCACGCCGGTGACGTGCCATCACTGCGACGACGCGCCCTGCCTCAACGCCTGCCCGGCCGGCGCCATCGTCTATCGGGCCGACACCGTCCAGGTCGACCAGGAGCGCTGCATCGGCTGCAAGACCTGCGTGGTCGCCTGCCCGTTCGGCGCCATGGACGTGATCTCGGTGCCGGCAAGGCGCGCCTTCGCGGGCGTGCAGATCGCCAACGGCATGAAGGCCGAGGCGCACAAATGCGACCTCTGCCTCGGCCGCGACGGCGGCCCGGCCTGCGCCGAGGTGTGCCCGACCAAGGCGCTGCACGTCATGGACGAGGCCGCGCTGGAGACAACCCGCCGGCTGCGCCAGCAACGGGCCGCCGTCGAGGCCGCGACGTTCGGCGCGGTCGCCTGAACGAGACCCCTTCGCGTCGCCCGAGCGACGTCCCTTTCACACCGTGAGGTGACACCATGGACAAGCACATTTCCGTCTGCCCGTATTGCGGCTCCGGCTGCAAGTTCAACCTGCTGGTCGAGAACGACAAGGTCGTCGGGGTCGAGCCGCTCAACGGCGTGACCAACCAGGGCGAGCTCTGCCTGAAGGGCTGGTACGGCTTCGACTTCGTCAACGACACCAAGATCCTCACCCCGCGCCTCAAGCAGCCGATGCTGCGCAGGTCGCGCACCGAGCCGTTCCAGGCGGTGTCGTGGGACGAGGCGATCGCCTTCACGGCCAAGCGCCTCTCCGAGATCAAGAGCAAGCACGGCCCCGATTCGATCATGCTGACCGGTTCCTCGCGCGGCACCGGCAACGAATCGAACTACGTCGCGCAGAAATTCGCCCGCGCCGTGATCGGCACCAACAATATCGACTGCTGCGCCCGCGTCTGCCACGGCCCCTCGGTCGCCGGCCTGATGGTGACGCTCGGCAACGGCGCCATGTCGAACTCGATCTGCGAGATCGAGGACACCGACTGCATCCTGTGCTTCGGCTACAATGCCGCCGACAGCCATCCGATCGTCGCCCGCCGGATCATCAAGGCGAAGGAGAAGGGCGCGAAAATCATCGTCTGCGACCCGCGCCACATCGAGACGGCGCGCATCGCCGACCAGTGGCTGGCGCTCAAGAACGGCTCCAACATGGCGCTGGTCAACGCCTTCGCCAATGTGCTGATCACCGAGGGCCTCTACGACAAGACTTACGTGGCGAAATACACGGAGGGCTTCGAAGAGTACAAGGCGACGGTCGCCAAATACACGCCCGAATACGTCGAGGAGATCACGGGCCTGAAGGCCTCCGAGATCCGCGAGGCGATGCGGACCTACGCGGCCGCCAAGTCGGCCACCATCCTGTGGGGCATGGGCGTCACCCAGTGGGGCCAGGCCGTCGACGTGGTGAAGGGCCTGTCCGGCCTCGCGCTGCTCACCGGCAATCTCGGCCGGCCGAATGTCGGCGTCGGCCCGGTGCGCGGCCAGAACAACGTCCAGGGCGCCTGCGACATGGGCGCGCTGCCGAACGTCTTCCCCGGCTACTATTACGTCACCGACGCCGAGGCGCGCGCCAGGTTCGCCAAGGCCTGGGGCGTGCCGAGCCTGCCCGACAAGGTGGGCCTGTCGATCACCGACGTGCCGCACGCCGCCGAGGCCGGCAAGCTCAAGGCGATGTACATCTTCGGCGAGGATCCGGCCCAGACGGAGCCCGATCTCGCCACGGTGCGCAAGGGCTTCGAGGCGCTCGAGCTGATCATCGTGCAGGACATCTTCATGACCAAGACGGCGATGTTCGCCGACGTCATCCTGCCGGCGACCTCGTGGGGCGAGCACGACGGCATCTTCTCCTCCGCCGACCGCGGCTTCCAGCGCTTCTACAAGGCCGTGAACGCCAAGGGCGACGTCAAGCACGACTGGGAGATCTACGGCCTGATGGCGAAGGCCTTGGGCTACGGCGGCATCGACTATCACTCGACCGAAGAGATCTGGAACGAGCTGATCTCGCTGTGCCACCTCTACAAGGGCGCGACCTACGAGAAGCTCGCCGGCCTCGGCTACGTCCAGTGGCCGTGCCCCGACGAGAGCCATCCCGGCACGCCGTGGCTCTACGAGGGCAACCAGTTCCAGACCAAGAGCGGCAAGGGCCTGCTGTTCGCCGCCGAGTGGCGCCCGCCGCTGGAGAAGGTCGACGAGGAGTATCCGCTCGGCCTGTGCACGGTGCGCGAGGTCGGCCACTACTCGTGCCGCTCGATGACCGGCAACTGCAACGCGCTGGCGACGCTGGCCGACGAGCCCGGCTACGTCACCATCAATCCGAAGGACGCCGCCAAGGTCGGCGTCAAGGACCAGGAGCTCGTCTGGGTGCAGTCGCGCCGCGGCAAGGTGATCGCCCGGGCGAGCATCACCGACCGCACCAATGTCGGCGCCGTCTACATGACCTACCAGTGGTGGATCGGCGCCTGCAACGAGCTCACGGTCCATCACGTCGACCCGATCTCGAAGACGCCGGAATACAAGTATTCGGCCGTGCGCCTCGAGACGATCGCCGACCAGGTGTGGGCCGAGACCTTCGTCCAGCAGGAATACGGGAACCTCAAGGCCAAGCTGGCCAAGGCCGCGACCCCGGTCGCGGCCCGGGTTTCCGAGCCGGCGTGACGACGGGCGCCGGGAAATGACGAGTGCTCTCCCCGCATGCGGGGAGAGGTGACGAGTGCCTCTCCCCGCATGCGGGGAGAGGTCGAGCAAGGACACGAAACGTGCACGAGCTGACGATCTGCGACAATCTGATCGGCATGCTCGCGGCCGAGCGCCGCAGGCGCGGCTTCACGGCCGTCACGCGGCTCAAGATCGAGATCGGCCGGCTGAGCTGCCTCGATCCGGAGGCGTTGCGCTACGCCTTCGACATATCCGTCCGCGATACCTTCATGCACGGCGCGACGCTCGAGATCGAGCGCCCCCGCGGCCGCGCGACCTGCCTCGATTGCGGCACCGCCGTCGAGGTCGACACCCGCCTCGACGCCTGCCCGCATTGCGGCGGCGTCCGCCTCGACCCCACCGGGGGCGATAAGATGCGTCTGATCGAGATGGAGATCCGATGATGTGCGAGCACTGTGGACGCGATCACGCGCCGCGGACCGAAGCGCGGAGTCCGGCTGATCACGCCGCCGGTCCGGCGCAGGACGCGCCCCGAAAGATCGGCGGCGACGCGCCGCCGCCGGCGGGCCACCCGCATGACGGACGCTCGGCGGCCGCCGATCCGGCCGCCTGAGCGAACCGCGAAAGCGCGCGCCATGTGCATCGCCCTCCCCCGAAAGGTCGTCGCCGTCGTCGACCCCGCGCGCGCCATCGTGGCGCTCGCAGCCGACGACGGCGCGGCCGGCGAGGCCGAGACGGTGTCGGCGGCGCTGCTCGTCGACGACGAGCGCGGCGTCGACGCGCTGGTCGGCGCCTGGATGCTGGTCCATGCCGGCTTCGCCCTCGCCGTCATCGACGAGGAGGATGCGCGGTCCCGCCTGCAAATGTTCGCCGCCATGCGCGGCGATCCGGGCAGGCTCGACCTGTCGGATCTTCACGCCGAGCTCGATCCCGATCTGAACGCCGCCGCAGCGCCTAAGCCGCGCCGCCTCGACGTGATCTGATCAGAACGGGAGCGCAACTCGATCCACGGCCTCGGCCGACGGCGCGCCCCGACGTCGCCGGTCACAGTCGCATAACCGTGTTGCACAATCGACGACGCTCGCGGCGACATAGAGGTTCCACCGATAGGCCGCGTTCCAGTAACATAGTATAGTCGACGGCGATGCGGCCGTTTCTCGGCATCTGGACCCCCCCGGCCCCACTCCCATGCAAGAGAAGCTTCAATTCCTGCTCGCCCTCGCCCGCGAAAAGCATTTCGGCCGGGCGGCGCAGGTCTGCGGCGTGTCGCAGCCGAACCTGTCGGCGGCGATCAAGCAGCTCGAATCCCTGCTCGGCGTGCCGCTGGTCGATCGCGGCGCCCGCTTTCTCGGCTTCACACCGGAGGGCGAGCGCGTGCTCGAATGGGCGCGCCGGATCGTCGGCGACGTGCGCGCCATGCATGCCGACATCGAGACCATGAAGCTCGGCCTCAAGGGGCATCTGCGCATCGCCGCCATCCCGACCGCGCTGCCGGTGATCTACCGGCTGACCTCGGCGTTCTGGCAGCGCCATCCCGGCATCAAGATCTCGATCGCCTCGCACACCTCGACCGAGGTGCTGTCGCTGCTCGAGAACCTGGAGGCCGATGCCGGCCTCACCTATCTGGACAACGAGCCGGTCGGCCGCGTCTCCGAGGTGCCGCTCTATCGCGAGCGCTACTATCTGGTGACGCCCGGCGATGGCCCGTTCGCCGGCCGCGCCTCGGTCACCTGGGAGGAGGTGGCGACGCTGCCGCTCTGCCTGCTGACGCCCGACATGCAGAACCGCCGCATCATCGACCGCATCTTCAAGGAGGTCGGCATCGAGGTCGAGCCGATGCTCGAATCGAGCTCGATCGTCGTGCTGGCGACGCATCTGCGCTCGGGCCAGCTCTCCACCGTGATGCCCCGCGTGATGGCGGAGGAGCTGGCCATGCCGGCCGCGATCGCCTCGATCCCGATCGTCGCGCCCGACGCCTCGACGCTGATCGGCCTCGTGGTGGCCAAGCGCGACCCGCAGCCGCCCCTCACCGCGGCGCTGATCGCCGAGGCGCGCCTGCTCGCACCGAGCCTCGCCTCGATGATGTGAGAGCGGCCACCGAACGGCCCGCATCGCGGCTCAGCGCGAAGGCTTGCCCCGTCCACGACGGAGCTTCGCGGCGCCGCTCGGCTTCGCGGCCTTCGCACCTGACCGCTTCGCCGCGCCGGCCTTGTGATCGGCGGCGTGCTCGGGCGCGGCAGCAAGCGGGTGCGCATGCCCATGATCATGGCCGTGCCGGTGCGCCGACGCCGGCGCCTCCGGCACGATGTAGAGATGCCCGTGCCGCACGCCACGCTGCGTCGTCACGCTGTCGGCGAAGGCCGAGACCTCGCGCACCGAGCCGCGCAGCACCGCGATCTCCAGGCAGTCCTCGTGCGAGAGATGCACGTGCATGGTGGCCACCGAGAGATCGTGGTGATCGTGCTGGCTGTTGGTGAGCCGGCGGGCGAGGTCGCGGGTCTCGTGCTCGTAGACATAGGCGAGCGCCGCGAAGCACTGCGCGCCGGTGGCGTGCCGGGTGCGCTCGGCCTGGTCGGCCTGCCGGACCATGTCGCGGATCGCCTCCGACCGATTCTGATACCCGCGCCGCGCGCACAGCGCGTCGAGCGCCTCCAGGAGTTCGTCGTCGATCGCGATCGTGACCCGTTGCATGAGATCCCCTCGTCCATGCGCCGGCGTCGTGGCGTTCCGAGACGAGACCGCCGGCGCGCGACCCTAGGCCGACGATGCCGTCTTGTCACGCCGGGCACCGCGACCGACGGGTCCTGAGCGCGACGAGGACACCGCCGGTGCTCCGAACAGATCCGGACCGGATGCGGCCGCGACACGGCGCAGGAAAACCCGCCATGCCGTATGACGTTTCTGTTGTTTGTTCCTAATGACGGTGTTACGAAATTGATCATTGATCATACCGGCGCCGCGGTGGCGCCGGAAGGGCATGCCGAACCCATGTGTCGCGACCTCGTGTCCCGTTGCTCCTGCCAGCCGCGTCCCGGCCGCTCCCGTTCCGATTCGGCCGCGCTCCTCGGCACCCTCTCGGCCTCGGTGTCGGGCATGACGCTGGTCCGCATCGCCATGCTGACGGCGATGCCCTCACTCTTTGTCCCGGCCGCGGCGCAGGACGCCGCGCCGGCGACGCCGCCGGAACAACGCGCCGCCGCGCCGCAGTCCCCCTCCCACCTGCCGACCCTGGTGGTGACGGCGCCGCGGCGCGCCGCTCGGGCGCCATCGTCGACGACGCGCGGCGGCACCCGGACCGCCGCGCCGGCGACGCCCGCCCCGGCGGCTCCCGCCGGCGCCTCCGCCGGCACGGGTGGCGGCGGCCTGATGAGCACCGGCCCGGGCGGCGACGGCGGCCCCGGCCGCGGGCAGCTCTCCACCGCGGCCTCGGCCCAGCCGGCGGCCAGCACCACGCTCGACGCGGCCTGGATCAGCCGCGTGCCGATCGCCAGCTATGGCGACCTGTTCCGGCCGGTGCCCGGCGTCAACATCTCGAATTTTGGCCAGGGCGCCATCGGCTACGGCATCGCCCTGCGGGGCTTCACCGAGGCCGAGCACGGCCGCGACGTCGCCTATGCGATCGACGGCGTGCCGATCAACATCGTCTCGTCGATCCACACGCCGAACTACGTCGATCTCAACACGCTGATCCCGGAGACCGTGAGGAGCATCGAGATCATCCGCGGCCCGTTCTCGGTGGAGTTCGGCGATTCCAATCTCGGCGGCTCGGTGAAGATCGAGACCAAGCGCTCGGAGCCGTTCTCCACCGCCACCGCCTCGGGCGGCTCCTTCGCCACCGGCCGCGGCCTTCTCACGCTGAGCAGCCGGGGCGGCGCGTGGGAGCCCTATGTGGCGTGGGAGGGCTACCGCACCGAGGGCTGGCGCGACAACAGCTTCATCGACCGCTACAACGGCTTCAACAAGGCCTCGACCAAGGTCGGCGAGGACGGCGTGCTGTCGCTGCGCGTCCAGGCCTACGGCACCGACTACGGCGCCCCGAGCTACATCAACCGCGACGCCGTGCTGGCCGGGACGCTCTCGCCGAGGACGGCGGTCAACGGCACCGACGGCGGCAGCCGCTACTACGAGAACCTGGTGGCCAACTACGTCGCCGGCGCCACCGACCAGGAGCTCTCGGGCGTCCTGTTCGTCAGCCACGATCTGTTCGACCGCTTCGCCGATTTCGGCGGCGGCCAGCGCTGGCAGCACGACGAGCGCAGCACCGCCGGCGGCACCATCCGCAAGGTGTGGACCGGTGCGCTGGCCGAGCGGCTGCCGCTCCAGATCCTGGTCGGCGCCAACTGGCGCAGCGACTCGATCGGCACGTTCCAGGGCAGGACCGTCGCCCGCCACCTCACCACGCCGACGCTCAGCGCCGCCACCGAGCAGACCAACCTGGCCGGCTTCGCGCAGATCCAGGTGAAGCCGGCCGAGTGGCTGAAGATCACGGGCGGCGGCCGCTTCGACCAGTTCTTCTACGACGTGACGGACCACCTCGCCCCGCTGAACTCGACCACGATCTCGCCCAACATCCCGACCCCGAAGGCCGGCGTGTCGATCACCCCGGCCTCGTGGCTCGAGCTCTACGGCAATTACGGCCAGGGCTTCCGCAGCATCGACTCCGTGCTCGAGCTGATCGGCAATCCCGGCATCAAGCCGTTCAGGATCGAGAGCGAGGAGGTCGGCGCCCGGTTCAAGCTCGATCGCCTCAGCGTCCAGGGCGACGTGTGGACGACCACGTCGGAGAACGAGTCGTTCCAGGCGGCGCCCGGCCTGCCGGTGACGTTTTTGGGCGCGGCGCGGCGCGAGGGCTTCGACATCGATACCCGCTTCGCCGTGGTGCGCGAGACCGGCACCAACGTCGCGCTGTTCGCCAATTACGGCGCCGTGCGAGCGCTGTTGTTGAACAGCGCGCCCTCCTGGTACGTGCCGAACGTGCCGGCCTATGTCGCCAATGTCGGCGTCGACTTCGACATCGCCACCCGCGGGACCGAGCGGCTGTTCGGCTCGGCCTATGTCACCTTGGTCGGCAGGAAGTACCTCACCCAGGACGGCCTGCTGACCACCTCGCCCTATTCGCGCGTCACCGGGCGGCTGAATTACGCCTTCGGCGACGGCTGGACCGCCTTCACCCAGGCGACCTGGTATCCGGGCGACACGACGAGCGAGATCGCGATCAATTTCGGCGACGTGGTCAACGCCTCCTCGGCCGACATCTACACCAGCCCGCAGGCCCGCCTCACCATGCTGGCCGGGCTCATCTACCGGTTCGGCGGACCGCCGGCCGCCGCGCCCCGCCCCACCACCAAGATGGTCGTGCCATGAGAGTCCGAAGCCCCGCCCCGCTCGCGACGCTCGCGCTTGCTGTCGTTACGCTTGCTGTCGCCGCGCTCGCCTGCGGCCCCGCCGCCGCGCACGACCTGTGGATCTCTTCGACCGGCACCGGCGCCGAGGCCCGCGTCGTCGTCAACTACGGCCATCCGGGCGACCGGCCGCCGCCGCTCGCCGACAAGGTGCTGGACATCGCCGCGACGACCGCGTCCGGCAGCACGTCGCTCGCACCGAGGCTCGCGCCCGCCGTCGTCGACGGCACCTTCGTGCTCGCCGCGCCGTGGTCGGGCGACGCGCTGCTCGCGGCGCGCTACGACAACGGTTTTTGGGTGGAGACGCCGGACGGCACCTGGCGCAACAGCAGCCGGCTCGTCTATCAGGACGCCAAGGCCGCCTTGTGGTCGATCAAGTTCGCCAAGGCGCTGGTCGGCCCCGGCGCGCCGTGGCGGACCGTCCTGGGCCACGAGCTGGAGATCGTTCCGCTCGCCGATCCGGCCGCCCTGACGGTCGGATCGCGCCTGCCGGTGCGGGTGCTGTTCCGCGGCAAGCCGCTCGCCGGCATCGCGGTCGAGCGCGGCGACGGCGTCACCCCGATGGCCGAGAAGGACATGCCGACCTTCCGCACGAACGAGGCCGGCATCGCCGAGATCCCCATCGCGCGCGTCGGCCCGCATCTGCTCGCGGTCGACCACGACGTGACGCCGCCGAAGCTGCCGACGCTCGCCGACCGCGATCTCTACAACGCGACCCTGATGCTCGACGTGCCGCCCCGCCGAGGCAGCCGGCACGGCAGGGGCGCAGACACGCGCAACCGACCCGAGGGAGACCACTCGTGACACACCGGACCACGTCTTTCGCGGCCGCGCTGGCGATCCTGCTGGCAATCCCGGTGGCCGTCCCGGCGCAGGATCAGGCCATCAAGGCGATCCCGTTCGAGCCCGGCGATCAATCCTATGTCCTGCTGCTGAAGGGGCCGCCGGACACGCGATCGTTCCGCTCGGGCCTCGTCACGCTGGCGCCGGGCAAGTCGATCGGCGTGCACAATTCCGGCGTCAACGAGGAGATGCTGGTGCCGCTCGAAGGCGAGGGCGAGTTGCGTTTCCCAAACCGCACCGTGCGCATCGCGCCCGGCATGGTCACGTATGCGCCGGCGCATTCCGAGCACGACGTGATCAACACCGGCACGACCCGGCTGCGCTACATCTTCATCACGGCGAAGGCGGAGTGACGGGCGACCACTGGTTCACGCCAATACCGGTCGGCTGATGGGCCGGTCCGTCCTCACACCACCTTGCCGGGATTGAGGATGCCCTTGGGGTCGAGCGCGGTCTTCAGCATCCGCATCAGGTCGAGCGCGACCGGGTCCTTGACGCGCGGCAGATAGTCCCGCTTCATCACGCCGATGCCGTGCTCGGCCGAGATCGAGCCGCCGCGGGCCAGCACCTCGGCGAACACCGCGTCCGACATGTCGTCCCAGCGGGCCAGATAGGCCGCCTTGTCGGCGCCGACCGGCTGGCTGACGTTGAAATGGATGTTGCCGTCGCCGAGATGGCCGAACGGCACCGGCCGGCAGCCCGGCACGACGCGCAGCGCCGCCACGGTCGCGGCGCGGATGAAATCCGGCACGGCGGCGACCGGCACCGAGACGTCCTGCTTGATCGAGCCGCCCTCGAACTTCTGCGCCTCGGCGACGAGCTCGCGCAGCCGCCAGAAAGCGGCCCGGTGCTCCAGGCTCTCCGCCATCGCGGCGTCGGCGACGAGACCGCGCTCGAGGCCGAGCGCCAGCGTCTCCTCCATCAGGTCGCGCAGGCCGCGGCGCACGCCCGACGACAATTCGATCAGCACGTACCAGAGATGCGGCGCGGCCAGCGGATCGCGCAGGCCGGTGCCGTGGCGGAGCGCGAAATCGACGCAGATGCGCGCCATCAGCTCGAAGCTGGTGAGATTGTCGCCGGCGCGGTCCTGCATCAGGCCGAGCAGCGCCGGCGCCGCCTCGGGCGAGGCGACGGCGACGACCGCGGTCTCGATCGATTTCGGCGCCGGAAACAGCTTCAGCACGGCCGCCGTGATGACGCCGAGCGTGCCCTCCGCGCCCATGAACAGGTGCTTGAGCTCGTAGCCGGTGTTGTCCTTCTTGAGCTTGTTGAGGCCGTGCCAGACGCGCCCGTCCGGCAGCACCACCTCGAGGCCGAGCACGAGGTCGCGGGCGACCCCGTAGGCGAGCGCCGCGGTGCCGCCGGCATTGGTCGAGAGGTTGCCGCCGATCGTGCAGCTCCCCTCGGCGCCGAGCGACAGCGGAAACAGCCGGTCGACTCCGGCGGCCGCGGTCTGCAGCACGACGCCGGCCTCGCACGTCATGGTGTTGGAGGCGGGATCGATCTCGCGGATGCGGTCGAGCCGCGTCAGCGACAGCAGGATCTCGCCCGAGAACGGGATCTGGCCGCCGACCAGGCCCGTATTGCCGCCCTGCAGCACCACGGGCACGCCGAGCTCGCCGGCGAGCGCCAGGATGGCGGCAACCTCGTCGACCGAGCCGGGCCGCAGCACCACGGGCGTGCGCCCGTGATAGAGGCCGCGCGGCTCCTCCAGGAAATCGGCCTGCGCGGCCGGGTCCGTGACGGCATGATGCTCGCCGACGAGGGCGACGAAGCGGGGGCGAGCTCTTCGGGTGCGAGGGGTTTGCGGAACGGTTTGTTCATTTGCGCGGGACTTTAGCGCGTTCTGGCGGGCGTGTGGATGGTCGCTCGGGGCCTTCTTGCCTCTCCCCCCTTGTGCTACGGCATGCACAGAACTGTGAAATGGACCCTGTGCCGAGGACCACTGGGGCGGCGTTCATAATTGGAAACTCGGCCGCTCCGATCTTCTGATATCATGCTGCTAATCGTTTTGTCTGCGGCTTTTGTTGGTGTGGGCATGTGGGCAACGCGGGAGCGTTGTCCACATGCCCACAGCCTCGGCGGCCCGACCGGAACGCCACACCGCCATCGGGGTGCGATAGCCGAGCGCCTGGTGGAGCCGCTGCTCGTTGTAGAAGGCGATCCACGCGGCGATGCCGGCCTTCGCCTCGCGGCCGTCGGCGTAGTGCTTCAGATAGACGTCCTCGTGTTTGAGCGAGCGCCACAGGCGCTCGATGAACACGTTGTCCATCCAGCGGCCGCGGCCGTCCATCGAGACCCGGATGCCGGCCTCGAGCAGCGCGCCGGTGAAGGCCGCCGAGGTGAACTGGCAGCCCTGGTCGGTGTTGAAGATCTCCGGCTTGCCGAACCGCGCCATCGCGTCCTCGAGTGCCGCCAGGCAGAACGAGGTGTCCAGCGTGTTCGACAGCCGCCACGCCAGCACGGCCCGGCTCGCCCAGTCGATGATCGCCACCAGATAGAGAAAGCCGCGGCCGATCGGGATGTAGGTGATGTCGGCGGCCCACACCTGGTTCGGCCGCTCGATCGACAGATCCCGCAGCAGATAGGGGAACACCTTGTGGCCCGGCGCCGGCTTCGACGTGTTCGGCTTCGGCCCCAGCGCCGCGATCCCCATCAGCCGCATCAGGCGCTGCACGCGCTTGCGGTTGATGACCCGTCCCTCGGCCCGGAGCGTTGCCGTCAGTCGACGCGAGCCGTAGAACGGCCAGGCGGTGAACAGCTCGTCGATCCGCCGCATCAAGACGAGATCGTTGTCGTTGGCCGGCCGCGCAGGCCGGTAGACGCTCGATCGCGCCACCCCGAGCAATGCACATTGCCGCCGGACCGACAGCGACTCGTCGCTGCGATCGAGCATTTGTCTCCGGTCCGCCGCGCTCATCTGCCGGACCTCCTGACTAAAATATCTCGCTCCACCGTCAACTGGCCGATTTTCGCGTAGAGGTCGTCGACCGTCTTCTGCGCGAGCTTATCGGCGTCCACACCCACGTTTGCGTCGAACGCCCGCGCCGCGTTGTCCAAGAGCAGCTTCTTCCAGGCGTAAACCCGGTTGGGATGCACCTCGTAGCGCTTCGCCAGATCGGCCACCGTCGCCTGCTCGCGGATCGCCTCCAGCGCAATCTTCGCCTTCAGCCCCGCGTCGATCTTCCGTCTCGTTCTCTTCGTCATCGTCCGCTCCATCTACCAAACGGAGCGACCGATTTCCAACTTGCACCCTGGCCCCAAAGCCCGGGTCCACTTCACTTCGTGATTGATGCGGCGGGACCGTTCCAGGCGTATGGCGACGATCCATACCGGCTGGCGCGGCTCTGCCTCCGCAATGCGATCCATTATGCCGACTTGTCCGACGATGCGACCTTAACGGCTGGGATTACGGCGCTGAACGCCGAGGCTGTCGCGGTCGGGCGGTTCGCATTATCGGGCGTATCCAGCGTGCCCTGCATCTCGGCGGCGGTCGTGAGCGCCTTCAGCGAAGGATTGGACACAATCGCGCTGATCGAGTCGGCGATAGTTCCCGGCAACCGCGCTCCCCGCGCGCTCTGTCGTCGAATCGATTCTCCGCCAGACTGGCGCCCCGTTGCGGCTATGGCGCGGCAGACGATGGCGAACCCACCTCGGCTCGACGGAGCCCCGCAACGTGCAATTCACCTTCGGCGGCCCGACGCGGTGGGCCAATCTAATCGGTGCCCCCGATCTCGTCCTCTTCCCGCGCACCTTCCGGGCCGAGTCGGGCGTGTTCCGCGCCGGCCTCGAACTCGGGGTCCTCCACTCCCCTGGCCATCATGCCAGACGACCTTCGGAAGATCGCCGCGGCGCCCTCTGAAGACAAACAAGTTGCCGTCGTGCGGATTGCGCTTCAAGGTCTCTTGCCCGATCAGAGCTAGGCCCGGGACTCTTTTGCGCATGTCGGTGTGCCCGGTCGCCAGCCACACTTGAACGCCGCTGCCGATCTGGATAATCGGCGCTCCAACACGTCGAGAACCCGTCCCAGCGCAGCGCCATCGACCCCGGCATCGACCCGGATTCGCCGGCCTCCGCCGAGATCAATCGCCATCACGCTTGGCTCCGGACGTGGCCGCGCGGAAGATGCAGGGGGCCGCCCTTCGTCTACCGGCGCGACCAATCGAGACTCCGATCTCGCACCATCGCCGATCTCGACAGTCACGAACGCCGGCAGATCGAACGTCCCGGCAATCCCGATAACGCCGAGTGCGGCAAGCCGCCGCCACTTGAACACCTGAGCCGGAAACAACCCGTGCCGCCGCGCGACGTTCGACAGGTTCGCGCCGGGCTCACTCCCCTCAGAGACGATCTTCAGCTTCTCCTCGACGCTGAAGCGTCGACGCCGCTCCACGCGGCCGCGGACTTCCCAACGGGCTTGGGACATGGATCTTGCGCCATCGCTAGCTTCATCACCAAGCCGCATACCGCCAGATTCCCTTCCCGCTCAGAAGGCGGTCTTGGTCGGGCACATACGGTCCTAAACCCCAGGCCCACTTCAGTCTGGGTGGGGCTCGCCATTCTCAAGTCTCGCCAATTATGCCGAATCAAACAGTACCCAGTGCGAGCGCATTGTGCGCGCACGCTGCGCTGCAGGCTGGCCGCCCAGCGCAGATGTCGCATTTGATCACATGGCCGACCTCCGCCTCGTACACAATGCCCGCATAGGCGCAGCCAACGGTGCACAACAGGCAACCCACGCAACGGCGGTCGTCCCATTCGATCACCCCGGTTTCGCCGTTCTTGGTCAAGGCACCAGACGGACACGTACCCACGCAGCCCGGATCGCTGCATTGGAGACACAGCACGACCTCGAACGCGCCGCTCACCTCGTCCATAAGAATGCGGATGCGCGACTGCGTGATATCATTGGTCGCTGATTTCTGCTGCGCGCAGGCGACCATGCAGGAAAGGCAGCCCTGACAGCGTTCGCGCTGGTAGTGGATTGCGCCGACGCCCTTGTGCATGACTCCCCCTATCGCCACATTTGCGACATCAGCAGCCGTCCGGCTTCCCGGGGCCTTGCCAGAAATGCGGCCTTGACCGGCGACAGGTCGATCCGACCTAGAATGATATGCTTCATGATTCCGGCATCGAAGACGTCGTCGATCGTGGAAATGCCGACCAGGCGCCCCTCTTGCAGCATGATCTGGCGGTAGATGTATCCGTCATCGTCGGCATCTTCGTGGATCTCAAATCCCGCGACCTCGGAGGGTGGCTGATTGATGCCGACCGAAATCAGATGGTGACCGAAGAAGTGATAGGTATTGAGCGGAATCGCACCCGCGTAGCGCTCTGTGCCATTGCCATCAGCCATATTGGCGCCGGCCGTGCGACCCTGCGCTGCGGCACCCGGCAGAATGCCGTTGACAACGCCTCCGCCCCAGAATCCGGGTGTTTCGGCGACGTCGCCGGCTGCCCAGATGCCGGGCTCACTCGTGCGCATGAGCTCGTCGACCACGATGCCTCGGTTCACCTTGACGCCAGACCCCACGAGATAGTCGGTCACCGGCTTCACGCCGGCGGCGACCATCAGGAGATCGGCGACGATCGTCGCGCCGTCGTTCAGCGTCACGACATACTTGCCGGCTTCACGCGCGACGGCCACCGGGCTGCGGTTGGTCCTGATCTCGATGCCTTCGGCCATGAACGAACGCGCGATCATCTCGCCCGCCCGTGGACTGGCGCATTCGCGCAGGATGCGATCACAGATTTCGACCACCGTCACGGTGATGCCCGCCTTGGCCATGCTCTCGACCGCGTGCATGGCGCACAACCCCCCACCAATCACGACCGCGCTCGCGGCGTGACGTAGCGCGTCGCGCAGCTCGATTGCGTCGTTCATCGTGCGCAGCACGTGGAACGGCACCTCGCGAAGGCCTGGAATGGGCGGTGTGGCCGGAGACGCGCCGGTGGCTAGCAAAAGTCGGTCGTATCGCCATTCGTCTCCCGAGCCTGTCCGGACGATCTTCGTATCGGGTTGGACAGCCGTCACCGTGGTGCCCCGCACCAACGTGACGTTGTTGCGAGCAAAGTGGGCCTCGTCACACAAGCTGATGTCGTCCGGCTGTTTCTGCGACGACACGATGTAGGGCAAGATCGTCGGCGAATAGGGTAGTCGCGGTTCGCGGGTCAGGACCGTCAGCGACCCGTCGACGTCCCGCTTGCGGATCGCGATGATCGCCTGCAGCGCGGCGTGACTGCTGCCGACCACGAGATATTTGCTCTCTTGCATATAGAGACTCCCATCGCGCTCTTGACACAACGACGCGCGTTGCTGTGCGACGCAATAGTTTCCCTCGTCACGGGCGGCTCGGCTCGGCTGCCTTTGCCAATTCGTCCGATGTCCCGTCCGTTCTCGCTCTGAACGGACCACCCAGCTTGCCTCTGGACGGCGGCTCCGCCTTCTCGAGCCGGCAGATGGTCCCCCGCAGCGGCACCGAGCCGCAGATCGGCTCGCGAGGCCGGTCGTCGGACAAAATCACGTTGATGTTCGACTCGAAGCAGCCGTGGTCCGGAGTGTCGACCTCGGGAAACCACCAGCCGTGCTGGGCACTGACGACGCGAGGATCGAGGTCCTGAGTAATTCGAACCTTGAGGCGCACCCGCTCACCTTTGACACGCGGTGTTTCGATCCATACCCAATCCCCGTTCGATACGTTCTGCTGCCGCGCCACTTCCGGATGAATGTCGAGCAAGGGGTCCGGTGATTGCGTCCTCAGGGCTCTGATCTGCCGTCCGGACGAGTGATAGAACTGGAGTGCCCTCGCACCGGTAATGAGGATGTAGGGATACTCCTTCATGAGGTCGGGCGTGCTGACAGGCCCCTCCTGCAGCTCGGAATAGGAGGGGAGCGGATCGTAGCCGTGCTTCTCGAAGATCGTCGAAAACAGCTCGACCTTGCCGGTCGGAGTTCGGAATCGGCCTTGCTCGTATTGGGGGAATTTGCGATCGACCTCGATATAGCCGCGCTGCTTGAGCTCGGCGAAGCTCAGGCCCGTGCCCCTGACCCGGAACTCGTTGAATTCGGCCATCGATCTCCAGGGCAGATATTTCGGATCCGCCCATGGAATCCGCTTGGCGAGATCAATCGCGATCTGGACGTCGTCGCGACATTCGGGCGGCGGCTCGATCGCCTTCTGTCGCGCCGCGACGCAGCTCAGATACACCTCGTCGCAGCAGTCGTCCCGCTCGAGCCAAGTCGTCGCCGGCAGCACGTAGTCGGCGAGCTCCGCGGTCGGGGTCATGAAGAAGTCCAGCACGACGAAGCATTCGAGATTCTTGAACGCATCCCAGGCTCGACGCGTATTCTGCATGTTCACCACGGGATTTCCCCCTGCGAGCAGGAGCGCTTTGAGCGGGTAAGGCTCGCCGGTGAGCATCGCCTCGGTGAACACGGCCGGATGCACGAACAGGAACAGAGGATCGGCCCCGGAGATGAGCGGATACTCCGCACCGCCGAGTCGATCGGCATTCACCTCCGGCGGCAATTTGCAGAAATTGATGATGCCCCCGGTCGTGACGAAACCAGGCAGAGAGCCGGCCAGCAGATTCCCACCTTGCACGCCGATATTCCCGGTTATCGCCGCGAGAATGGCGGTCGCCCGCACCGTCTGGGTGGAATTGATATTCTGCTCGATGCCGATGCGGCGGTGAAGGGCGGCAGGCTTCGTCGTCGCATACAGGCGCGCCGCCTCCCGGATCTTGTCCGCCGTCAACCAGGTCAGTGGTGCGGCCCACTCGGGTGTGCATGTCCTGATGTGAGCCGCGAGCTCGTCGAATCCGTGACAATAGCGCGCAACGAACTCGCTGTCGTAGAGCTGCTCCGTGATGATGGTGTGAATCATCGCCAGCACCAGCGCCACGTCGGTTCCAGGCCGGATCGGCAACCAGATGTCCGCCATGGCCGCGAGCGACGTGCGCCGGGGATCGACGACGATCAATTTTGCGCCGTTCTTCTCGACCGCGTCGACGAGATCGCGCCCCCGCCCGGGATGACTGATCGTCGGATTCGCTCCGATCACCAGGACGCATTTCGACGACAGGTAGTCGGGGCCCTGCTCCTGACACACGGATTGCCCTATCGTCGCAAACTCCCCGACCATCGACGGGGCGTAGCAAATGTGCAGATCGGTGTTGAGGACGTTCGGCGTGCCTATCGCGCTCGCCAACAGCCGCGCGAAGAACAGCGCTTGCCTCGGCGCAGTGCCATGAAACGTCCCCAGCGATTTCGCCCCGTTCGTCTCCCTGATCCGCGTGAGCCGGGCCGCTATGTCGTCTAGAGCCTCGTCCCACGACACTCGCTCCCACTTCCCCTCGCCTTTGGCTCCGGCCCGCCGAAGAGGATGCCGCAGCCGATCGGGGTGCCCGGCAAATGCGGCGTAGTTGGTTCCTTTCACGCAGATGTAGCCTCTGCTGTTCGGATGATCGGGGTCGCCCTTGATGCTCTTGACCCGTCCGTCTTCGACCTCGACCAGGACACCACACTCGGAGTGGCACTCTTGACAGACGGTTCTGATGACTGTGCTCATGACGTGGCTCTCGATCGTGTGTACCGCGTCACGGCTGCCGCCGATCTCGGATCTCGGCCGGAACCACAGGCGCTCGGCTTCCCCGCTTCTCGCGGCCGGCCGGATAGACGTAGGGCCCGATGCGTAGGATCAGCGCGGCCGCAATCACCAGCGCACCCGCGAAGCCCCAAAGAACCGGAGCGTAGGAGCCCGCCAATGACGCACTCCCTCGACGCGCTCCGGCCCCCGGGGCGGTCAACTCACGGCGAGACCTCTTCCAGCACCCTGCCCTTGGTCTCGACCGCGAATACCGCAACGATCACGCCCGCCGCCGCGGCGACGAGGCCGAAGGCCAGGAACACGTTCTCCAACCCCCCGCCGATCATCATGCCGATTGCGGTCGGGCCAATCATGGAGGCGATATTTCGCCAAGCGCCGCCGGCACCGACGCCGATCGCCCGCGCCCTCGTCGGATAGAGCTCGGGCGTATAGAGATAAATGCCGATCGACAGCACCGACGAGCAGAAGAAGGCGATGCACACCACGACGAGAACGCGTTCGGCGCTGCCGACACCGAAGATCCAGAGCGAGAGAAGCGAGGCGGCCACTCCAAAGAACGCCAGCGCGAACCACGGGCGCCGGCCGACATAATCGATGGTCAGCGCGCAGGTGAGCGTCCCGAACAAGCCGGCGACCTGGGTGATCAATCCGTACTGCAGCGACTGTGCAAGTGGCAGGTTGAAGACGGTGCGGTACATGGTCGGCACCCAGACGATCAGGCCGAAGGTGAAGAGAAAGGCGGCGAACCACATCGTCCACACGACGAGTGTGCGACGCAGGTAGTGCGGCCCGAAGAGGTCCGACCACGACGCCGGCTTCTCGTGCGTGGATACGACCGCCTGCACAGGCGGCAGCGGTTTTCTGGTCGACCTTTCAGTCGCCCGCTCGATACGTGCGAGCGCCGCCTCGGCTTCGGTGTCACGTCCCCGCACCGCCAGCCACCTCGGCGACTCCGGAATCAGTCGCTGCATGAAGACGGCCAGGATCGCCGGCAGGGCCCCGATGATGAACATGTACTGCCAGCCGAAGGTCGGAACCACCCAGCTGCCGAGGAAGCCGGCACACACCAGGCCGATCGGGAAGATCAACTCGTACAAGAGCACGAAGCGACCACGGCCCTTGGCCCGGGTGATTTCGCTGATGTAGACGGCGGCGATCGGAACCTCACCGCCCAGGCCGATCCCCTGCAAGGCGCGGAACGCGACCAATGACTGGTAGTCCCAGGCGAACGCACAGGCGAGACTCATGACCGAGAGCACGAGCAACGACCAGACCATCGCGGGCACGCGGCCGTAGCGCTGCGCGACCCACCCGAAGAACAGCGCGCCGATAAGCTGGCCGACATAGCCGACGGAGATCATGAAGCCGACCTGCGTGGGTGTCAGCTTCCACAGCGGAACGAGCGCCGGCAGGACGAAGGCGATCGCGAGCCCGTCGAACGCATCGAAGAACGTCGCGACGCCGATGACCACCCGCGCCTTGATGTGCCAAGTCGAGATCGGCATCCGCTCGATTCGAGCGACGACATCGTCGACCTTCGAACAACAGGAGCCGGAAGATTTCAGACTGGTGCTGATCATAATTCCCTCACGTAGGCTATCGAGTCGATCACGACAGTGACGCGGCGCCGAAGAGCGCGGACCGCAATCGCAAACGTTTTCGGGGGTATTCACGTTTCTGATTAGCGGAGTGTTCGACCCACAGGCACGCGGGTGTCGGTGCATTCGTAAGAGCTTTTTCCGTTCGCAGGCCGTTCAACCATCTGCCTGCGCCGGGCCAATCGATCCCGATCGGTCGGACCGCCGCTGGTGGGTCTCCTTCGCAAGGACGAACGAATCGGCGCCTATCGACTGTCGGAGGTTCCGACGCCCCAGCGCGCCATCATCTTCACCTTCTCCAGGCACGCGGTGATGCCGACGCTGTGCATCACCTGGCCGGTCCCGCAGCGGTCGCCATCCACCAGCGCGTTGCGAAGCCGGAACTCGAGCGGATCCATGCCGACGCGCCTGGCGGCGATGTCCATCATCGTTTCGATTGCCACGCTCGGCTGGGACATGCCGAATCCACGGAACGGGGCGCTCTGCGAGGTGTTGGTGTAGACGGTCCAGACCTCGGCAGACTGGTTCGGAATCCGGTAGGTTCCGGACCCGATCATGGCCGCCTTCCCGCTCGAGATGCACGCCGTCGATCCGTACGCTCCCGCGTTGGAAATGTGCGTGCGATGGATGGCCGTGAGCGTGCCGTCGCGCTTGAGGCCGAGCTTGAAGGTCATGTAGTGGGGCGCCTTGGTCGATCCGTACACCATGTTGTCGTGCATCGACATCGCCCAGCGCACTGGCCGCCTGACCTTCAGCGCGAGCGCGGCGACGTTCGGCTCGATCGTCATCTGGCCTTTCTGACCGAAGCCGCCGCCGACCGCCGGAACGATGACACGCACCTTGTTCAGGGGCAGCCCGAGCGCCTGGGCGAGAGTGCCGCTGACCATGAACGGCACCTGCGTGTTGCTCCACACCGTCACGCCGCCGACGGCCTCCGGACGGACCAGGCAGGCATGCGGCTCGATCGGCACCGATCTCTGCCCCGACGTCGAAATCGTCTCCTCCACGATGATGTCGGCCTCGGCGAACCCCTTGTCGACGTCGCCATGGATCTGCTGCAGGCAATCGTGGCCGAACACCATGATCCTGTTGCCCTTGCAGAGCTTCTCCTGGCCCTCCTCGTGGATGATCGGGGCATCCGGCTTCATGGCCTCGCGGGCGTCGAACACGGCCGGCAGCGGCTCGTATTTCACGTCGATCAGCTCGACCGCCGCATGTGCGATCTCTTCGGTATCGGCCGCCACCAGTGCGACGATCTCCCCGCGGTAGCGGACCTTCGTGTCGGCGAAGATCGGCTGCTCCTTGACGATCTGGCCGGTGACGTTGTCGGCGAGGTCGCGGGCGGTGGCGACCCCACGCACGCCCGGAAGGCGTTCGGCTCGGCTGGTGTCGATGGAGACGATTCTGGCGTGATGCTCGGAGCTGAGGAGCCCCCTTGCGTGGAGCATGCCGGGCAGATGCATGTCGCCGACATAGAGGACTTGCCCGGTCACCTGCTGCTCGGCGTCCGTGCGAGGGCGCCGTTTTCCGACTTCAGCGAAATTCATGGCTGCGCTCCCACCCTTGCTTTGCTTGTTCCCGCAGATCTTTGGCGGCGGCGAGCACCGCCTGCACCGGTTTGACGTAACCGGTGCATCGGCACATGTTGCCGGCGAGGCCTTCCTTGACGTCCTCCTCGGTCGGGTCGGTGTTCCTGTCGAGCAGCGCCTTCGCCGACAGGATCATGCCGGGTGTGCAGAATCCGCACTGGCTCG
This sequence comes from Rhodoplanes sp., assembly GCF_013377085.1. Classification (GTDB taxonomy): domain Bacteria; phylum Pseudomonadota; class Alphaproteobacteria; order Rhizobiales; family Xanthobacteraceae; genus Rhodoplanes. The sequence goes on from NZ_JACAAX010000019.1 coordinate 21,100, forward strand.
CGGCGAGATCTTTGAAATGCACCTGCAATGGATGAAGCGTCGTGGCGCCCAGGCTCTCGATGGTCTCGATGTGCGCGCCGTCGACGCTGATGGCGAGGACGAGACAGGCGTTGACCGTGATCCCGTCCATGATCACCGTGCAAGCGCCGCACTCGCCCTGTTCGCACGAGCGCTTCGCGCTCGTCATCTGCAGCTCTTCGCGAAGCATGTCCAGGAGCGTCAGATTTGGCTCAACGGACATCGTTACATCTTGCGAATTCAACCGGAACCGAATCTCTTGCTTCATGGTGATCACCTTGGTGGCGTCGGGCGTTCACGCCGTCGCGTCCGCGTCTCGCAGGCGTTTGTCCTGCAGCTTGCGCAACACCTTTTCGGGCGATGCCGGCAGGTCGAAGATTCGAATTCCGACCGCATCGTCGATCGCGTTGAGAATGGCGGGGGTCGGCGTGATCGCCGTGATCTCTCCGCACGCCTTGGCCCCGAACGGTCCGTTCTGCTCGGGCACCTCGACGAAGGCGGCATGGATGTTCGGCATGTCGAGCGAGGTTGCGATCGGATAGTTGGACAGGTCTTTCGGCTCGAATGCCGGATTGAAGCCGGACGGCTCATCCACCGGCGACAGGCCGGGATAGGCGTCCTCGCGCAATGCCCAGCCGACCGCCTGCATCGCCCCACCCTCGACCTGCCCCTCCACCAGAATCGGGCTGATCGCCTTGCCGCAGTCGACCACCGAATAGAGATCCCTGACGGACACGACGCCGGTTTCGGTATCGACGTCGACGTCGACTGCGGAGGCGATGTAGTAGAACGAGGCGATGGTATCACCCTGAAGTCCGCGGCCCGGCGGCGAACTCTTCGGAAAGTAGGTGGCCGAACTGTTGGGAAGCTGCCGGAACGCGAAGTGCGAGAGGGCCGCCGCCTCCGGAATGGAGATGAAGGTGTTGGTGCCCGGTTCGGTGTCGACGATCACCCCCGGCTCGAGGGCGAGGCGTTCGACCGGAACATTGAGCTTCTTCGAAGCGGAATCGAGCAGGACGGTCCTGATCTGCGCCGCGGCCGCCAGGGCGGCATTGCCACCGGCGAAGGTCTGGCGCGAGGAAACGGTGCCCCAGTCGTAAGGGCTGGTCCCGGTGTCGGCCTGATGGACCGTGACCTGATCCACGGTGACCCCGAGCGCCTCGGCGACGATGGTGGCGATGACGGTCGTCGACCCCTGACCGATGTCGCAGCCGCCCGCCTGCACGACGACGCTGCCATCCTCGCGCATCTGCATGTTGATCGAATAGGGATTGGGCACCCCCCCGGGAACGGTGCAGGAGTAGAATGTCCCGGCGACGCCGCGGCCTCTTTTGACGACGGGCCGGGCCATGGCCGGCCGCTCGCCACCGGCGAGCGCCAGCGCATCCTCCAGGCTGCGTTGCGCGAGCACCGGTGCGATCTGGGCGCGGTACCAGGCGCTGGCACGCAGGTCGGTGATCGGGGAGATCGCCTCGGCGACGAGCGGGAGAGCCCTTCGAACTTCGTCGCCGGTCGCGGGTCGCCCGCGCAAGGCGTTTTCGAAGGCCGTCGCCCGGACCACGGTCGGGGCCACCGAACCGAGCGCCAGGCAGACGCGCTCGAACGATCGCCCGTCTGCGCTCAGGGTCACCGAGGCCGCCGCATTGGCGATCGAGATCGTCATCGCCCTCCGGTTGCCTAGTTTGTGGAATGCGGATCCGCTGCGACCGCCGTTGAGCGGGATGCCGACGGCGACGATCAATTCGTTCTTCGCGAGGCAGTTCTTCTTCGGCCCGATCAGGAGATCGCGGACCGCCAGGGTCTTTCGCCCCTGATTGCTGGCGACCTCGATGGTCGCATCGAGCGCGACCAGCGCCGCAATGAGGTCGCCGGCAGGCGACGCCGTTCCGAGATTGCCACCGATCGTTCCGAGATTGCGGACCTGCGGTCCGGCCGCTTCACGTGCCGCCTGTGCGAGGACGTTCGCATGGTCCCGGATCAGGTCCGACGCGAGCAGGTCCGTGAACGTGGTGCGGGAGCCGATGCGGAGCGCATCGCCGTCTCGGCGGATGAACTTCAGCTCGTCGATCCTCTTGAGGTCGACGACGCAGCGGGGATTGATCTGTCGGGCATTCAGCGAGACGATGAGATCGGTGCCGCCGGCGATGACGACCGCATCCGGACCTCGCTCGTCGAGGATCGCGAGGGCCTCGGGAAGGGTCGTTGGGCGAACATAATCGAATGGCTTCATCTCAGTCCCTCCGGATCGGCCTTGACTGCCGCATTCCGCCTTGGGGGTGATGTGTCCGCACAACGACCGTGCCAAGCCGTCACCGCGGAGACCGCCGTTTCCGATGTCAGCTCAATTGTGTTAGCAGCAGAGTCGGAAGCGCGGACACTGATCCGGTCCCATCGCCTCGCGATATTTCCTGTTGTCCAGATCGCGGCCCGAGCTTGCATCATTGCCCACCCGTTCCGGGCGTGTCAGCGTTGGTTCGATTTCGGCCTTGGTTTCATCTCGACGCGAATTCACGCCTGTTCACGTGAATAAGGACTTGTCGGGGAGGCATTTATTGAACATGCTCATGTTTGAACGCGTTCATGCTTATGTCAAGCAGAGAGATGTGGGTCCTGGATCGGGAATGTTACGGATGTGGACGAAATGAGCGCGAAGCGCGGTACCGACCATACGACGCCGACCGCGGCGCCTGCACCAGGGCGACGCGAGCGCAACAAGATCGAGAAATTGCGTCGCATCAAAGAAGCGGCAATGGAGCTCTTCACGCGGAAGGGCTTCGACGACACCACCACCAGGGAGATTGCGGCCGCGGCGGACGTGGGCTTGGGAACCGTCTTCATTTACGCTGCGAACAAGCGCGATCTTCTCTTCTTGATCGCGAACGACGGGTTGGAAGGCGTGGAGGAGCGGGCGCACGCCTGCCTCGATCCGACGGCCCCACTGCTCGAGAACCTGCTCAACATCTTCCGGCACCATTACGAGTTTTTCTGTCGCCAGCCGGCTCTGTCGCGGCTCGTTCTGCGCGAGATGGCGTTCTACGAGGCCGGCGCACAGGCTCGCCCCTTCCAGGAGACCCGGGAAGCGCTCATCAGACTGCTCGGGAAAGCCGTGCAGGCGGCGATCGACCGGAACACGGTATCGCCCGGAGACACCCCGCAGTTCGTCGGCTGGACTCTGTTCTGTATCTATCAGGTGGAACTTCGTCGGTGGATCTCGCAGGATGACCTCTGCCTGCGCGAAGGAATGGATCACTTGCAGCGGGCCCTGAAAGTCGTGATTCGCGGACTCGATCCGACCGCCGAGGCCCTGTCTGTGGGCCGTCCGCCCGCTGCCGCGACCGACAAGACCCCGCCGCGCAAGGTGCCGCGGGCGGTACGCAGCACCAGATAGGGGCAGGCCGCACGGCCTGCGCGGCACAAGGATTTCAAGCGCCGCATATCGGCGTCTCCGGGCGAGATACGACGAGCCGGGCCGCCCTATTCAACTCCTGCCCGACCGAGGCTGGCGATCAGAAATTGCTTTGCTTCGAGCAGACTCCCTGAAATTGGGTTCTTCAATCTCGACACACGTGCGGCCGGGACCGGAACCGAGATGGTCGCATAGCCGCCGCGGGGCAGCGGAAGAGCGATCCCGACGGCGCAAACGCCGATCGTGTTCTCCTCCCGATCCAGCGCGAAGCCGGTTCTGCGAACAGCCGTCAGTTCATCGAGCAGCGCCGCCAAGGGCTTCACCGTCCGTCGGTCACGCCGCTCGAATGCCGACCCTATGCAACTGTTCACCGCGGCATCGGGGAGTTCGGCCAGATAAGCCTTGCCGTTCGCTGTGCAGCAGAGTGGGAGACTCTCTCCTATCGAGGAAACGACTTGTAGACGTTGATTGCCCGGGATCTGATCGACGACGAGCAGACGACGACCGCATACCATGGCGACCACGACAGTCTCCTGAAGCTCCTCCGAAAGCGCGACCAGGACCTCTCTCGCATTCGCCGGAATGGCAGCGGGCATCGAGGCTGCCAGGTGCAGCCATCCCGGCCCGAGCCTCACACCCGTTCCGGACCCCACGGGCACGACCAACCGCTCTCTTTCGAGCGCGGCGACGAGTCGTTGCACCGTGGACCGCGCGAGCGACGTGTGCGACGCGATCGCGCCGAGACTCAGGCCCTGTGGCGCGTCTTGGAGCGCATCGAGAACGGTCATGGCTCGGCGAATGATCTTGATGTCGATCTCCGCACGCGACGACCGGCGCGAAACGGCTGCTGCGCAGATGCACGTTCAGCACGCCAACATCCAGACCTACGCGGAAAGAGCCGCCTCGGATCGACGAGCCCGTTTGGCCGATCTGGTGGGGCCGGACGTCCCGCCCCACCAGGCCGACGATCATGCGTCAGTCTCCCGGCACCGTGCCGGTCAGCCGCGCGTCATGGTGCCGTCCCAGGTCGAAACCTTGGCGGGCACGGCCTTGCCGGTAAACCACGTGGTCGTGACGTTCTTGGTCTCGGTGTAGAAGATGAAGCCGTCACGGCCCATGCAGTGCAAGTCGCCGAAGAAGGACTGCTTGTGGCCGGTGAAGCCGAAGACGCCGAGCGGCACGGGAATGCCGACGTTGACGCCGACCATGCCACCGTCGGTCCGGTAGGCGAACTCGCGGGCGTAGTGCCCGCTTTCGGTGTAGATCACCGAGCCATTGGCGAAGCGGTTCGCGTTCATGACCTTCAGCCCCTCTTCGAAGCTGTCGACCCGCTTGATGCACAGGACCGGCCCGAAGATCTCTTCACGCCCGCAGGTCATATCCTCGGTCACGTGGTCGAAAATGGTCGGACCGATGAAGAAGCCCTTGTCGCAGCCCTCGGCAACCTTCGGGTTGCGACCATCCAGCACGAGCTTCGCTCCTTCCTTGATGGCGGTGTCGATCCATCCGAGCACGAAGCTCTTGTGGCCTTCGTTCACCACCGGGCCGAGATCCGAGGCCTTGTCGTAAGCGGCGCCGAGCTTCATGCCCTTCGCGAGCGAAACAATCATTTCGACCAGGGCGTCGGCAATCTTGTTCTCCACCACCACCACCGGCAGTGCCATGCAGCGCTCACCGGCGCAGCCGCAGAACGAGTTGATGATGCCCTGAGCGGTGCGCTCGAGGACGGCATCCGACAGCACCAACGCGTGGTTCTTGGCCTCGGTCAGCGCCTGCACCCGTTTTCCGTTCGACGCCGCCGTCGCATAGACGTGCAGGCCGACCTGGGTCGAGCCGACGAAGCTGACTCCCTTGATGGCCGGATGCCGCAGGAAGATCTCGGCCTCGTTACGGCTCGTGGTGACGATGTTGAGCACGCCGTCCGGCAGGCCTGCCTCCTTCCACAACTCGGTGATGCGCAGCGCGCATTGCGGCGCGTAGCTCGCCGCCTTCAGGACCATGCAGTTCCCGGTCACGACGCAGATCGGAACCATCCACCCCTGCGGGATCATGGCCGGGAAGTTCCACGGCGCGATGCCGGCGAAGACGCCCATCGGCTCGCGAAACTGGACGGTGTCGTAGCCGGACGAGACATTGAAGAGCGACTCGCCCTTCATCATCTGGGGCGCCCCACAGGCGAACTCGACAACCTCGATGACCTTGAGGATATCGCCCTTCGCCTCGTCCCACTTCTTGCCGTTCTCCTGGGCGCACAGGCGCGTCAATTCGTCCAGATGCTCGTCGAGCAGCGCCTTCATCCTGAACATGACCTGGGCCCGCACCGTCACTGGCGTGTCGCGCCAGGCCGGAAACGCCTTGACGGCGGCGTCGATCGCCTCCTCGACCTCCTCCGCCGTGCACTGCGGCGCCCGCGCGATCACGGCCCCGGTCGAAGGATCGTGGCAGGGCATCGTCCTGGTCGACTTCGATGCCTTCCACCGGCCACCCACACCGTAGTGCAGCGTCCTCGGGCGCTCGCCGCTGATCGAATCGAGGGGAGCGTCGTCGGCGATGTGGAAATAGCGTGCCTGCAGGTCCGGATCGGAGCCACGCACTTTGGGCGCACCAGGCTGTATCGTCGTCGCGGTCACGGAATTCTCCTTTGCGCATGTGTCGGAGCCGCCAGGAGCGGCATGCTGCGAAATCAGGCCGAACCAAGCATCACGAAACTCGGATCATGCCCGGCGTTCATGCCGCCGGGCCTGCGGGGTCCGAGAGGTAGGTCGGCCGGGGGCACGCGTTTCGCGGTACCCGACAGTGCCTCACCGGCGGGCCTCGCCCCCCTGCCCGACTGCGTTCGCTTCGTATCGCCGGAACGGCTCTCCGCTCCGGAGTCTGTCGGGCGAACGCTCCGTCGCGGAGCATTCGCCCGCAGACCTCCGGCGCCGTCAGCGGAATGAAATGTGCTGTCCGCAGTGCGCGATGATCGTCTGGCCGGTGATGGCCGAGGACTCGTCGGACGCCAGGAAGACGCAGACGCTTCCCAGCTCCGATTCCTCGGCCGGGCGCAGGAGCGAGTAGTTCTTCATTTCCCGCCTGATCGTCTCGTCGATGGAGCTGCCCGACGCCTTCGCGCGACCGTCCATCACCTTGAGGAAGCGCTCGCCCTTCACGGCCGCTGCGCTGAGGCAATTGACGCGAATGTTGTACTCGCCGACCTCCTGGGCCAACGTCTCCGTCAGACCGATCACGCCCATCTTGGCGCAGCAGTATCCGGCCCGCATGGGATAGCCGGACCGCCCGTCGCCGGTACGACCGCCTTCTGCGCCGATGTTGATGATCACGCCGCTCTTGGCCGCGATCATGTGCTTCAGCGACTCGCGGGCGCACAGCATGCTTCCGGTCAGATCGACGGCCAGGATCTCGTTCCAGCCGTCGAGCGTCAGGTCGACCACGTTCGCGGTCGGACCGCCGATGCCGCTGTTGTTCACCAGGATGTCGATGCGGCCGAAGGTCTTCACGGCCTCGGCCACCATGTCGATGATCGCCTGCTCCTTGGTGACGTCGCACTCGATGGCCTTGGCGACGCCGCCCATGGCGGTGAGCTCCTGCACGGTCGCCGCCAGATTGGCCTTGTTGCGTGCCGCGAGCACCACCTTCGCGCCCTCGCTCACGTAGGACTTGGCGATCGCCTTGCCGATGCCGCTGCCGCCGCCCGTGATGATCGCGACCTTGTCCTTCAGTCTCTGTCCCATGTCCTGTCTCCGTTGATGAGTTGATCCACGCGCTCGGGCGGAGACCTCCGCCACGGCGGCGCGTCCGATATGACGCCGTCCGACGTCAGCGAGCGTCGAGGCGCGAGATGACGTCCGCCGTCGGGCAGACCATGGCGATGTTGTTGATCATCCGCAGGGCCGCGTCGCAGCTCGCCTTGTCGGCGCCCGAGGACGCGTCCGAGGGAACCACCAGGTTGTAGTAGAGGTCCGACGCCTGCCAGACCGAGGCGAGCACCACCATGTCGGTCGCCACGCCGGCCAGCACGAGGGTCCGCACGCCCAGATCCTTCAGAACCTGGTCGAGATCGTTGTTGGCGAACATGCTGAAGGGGAAGTTGCCGATGACGGGCTCGCCGCGGGCGGGCGCCACCTCCTTGATGACCTCGATGTCCTTCGAGTTCGGCATGTTGACGCCGCTCGTCACGGTGGACCAGAAGCGCCCGAGAACCGGGGCGCTGCCGGCCTTGGTCGGATCCGTGACCGCATTCACGTAGATGACGGGCAGCTTGCGCTCGCGGAACGCCCCGAGAAGCGCCTGCTGCTTGGGAAGGATCCCCGATTCGTGGGTCGCCTTGGCGTGGCCGACATGCGCGACCCGTCCTTCCGGGTCGCAGATCGCATGTTGCATGTGCAGCAGTATCAGGGCGGGCTTCCCGACGATCTTCCAGTCGCTCATCACTGTCTCCTCATTGGCAGCGCGTCCCGGGGGTGGGCTGTTCGCCTTCGCCCTCCGGGGCGCCGATCGCCGTTTCACAGAACGACGATCTGTCTCGGGAACTGGTGGAGTCGGATGGGGGCACCCGTCGTCGTGAGGTAATTGTCGCAACACGGGCAGAAGGCGCCGGGCCGCACCATCACCGGATGGACGGCGATGTTGGTGTTCGGTTGGATCTTCCACAGCTCGTCCGGTCGCAGCATCGGACGATCCACCAGGGACTGGCCCTGTCCGTGTCCGAACGAGCGCACGGGCGGGAAGTATCCGTTCTTGATGCAGTAGTCCTTGAACCTGTTCCACAGATCCGCCGGATCGGCTCCCGGGACGAGCGCGGCGACCGTCATGTCCTGCGCCTCGAGCCCGGCTGCGAGCGTGTCCTTGAGAACCTGAGGAGGCTCCTTGCCGACCGTGTAGGCACGCATCACTTCCGTGTAGTAGCCGCCGGGTCCATTGACCTCGATCAGCACCGTGACCTGGTCGCCTTCCCGGATCACCCGGTTCTGGAATCGGGGAACGTCGAACGGCACGATGGTGCCGAGCGGACCGGATCCGACCTGGACGAGACCTCGCTCGCTGCCGTGCTTGCTGAGAAAGCAGTGCGCCTCGGCGTAGACGTCGATGTCGCGCTTGCCCGGTTGGATGATCGTCTTGAGCTCTTCGAGACAAGCGTCCTGCAGCGAGGCCGCACATTTGACGAGCTCGATCTCCTCGGCGCTCTTGGGAACGCGGATCTCGTCGAGCCAGTCTGTCGCGTCCACGAACCTGGCACCGGGCAGGTTCTGGACGACGTGCTCGAAGAACGTGACCGGGATCGTGGAACGCTCGACCCATCCGATGGTCGGGCGCGGCCGCTCCTTCAGCACGCCCACCGCCAGCTCCGCGTCGTAGGTGCTGGTGTAGGGGAGCGTCGAGAAATAGACGTTGCCCAGCTTCTTCTTGATCCCGCGCGCCGCGTAGGGAGGCGGCCAATTGTCGTTCGGCGGCTCTGATCCACAGACGATCGTCGTCATCTCGTCGTCGACCGGGAAGATGACGGTCATCGGGAACTGATGCCGCGCCGTCAGGTCGGTGAACCATCGAATGGTGCCGCCCATGTATTCTTCGGAATTTTGCATCACGAGGTAATCGATCTTCTTCTCGATCATCTTCTCGCGGACGGCCTTCCAGCGGCGCTCCAGCTCGGCCGTCGAAACACTTCGGGTCAATCTCTGTTTGGGGTCTTCCATAGCCGCTAGCTCCTGATCGAGGTGGCGTCCTGCCCGCATGTCGTCATCGAGGTGGTCAGTCATCGTGATCGACGACTCGCAGGCCGCGCCTCGGCACGAGGCGCCGTCGTCGCAGCAACCCCCGCCCGCAAGACGATGCCCTGCGCACGGTCCGCGTGCCGTTCCGGCGTTCCGGCGCGCGCGGAAGTGTCGAGCCCGGGAACTCGCGTCGATCCTTCTGACAAGACCGCATCGGCTGTTCGTACTCTGCAGCCCAGGCGGGACCTATATGAACATGATCATAATTGATCGCGTTCATTGTTGTGTCAAGCTGCCAAACATCGAACCGCTGTAAGGAGCTCTACGGATGGCCCGTCTCGACGCCGTGAGGGCGTTCTCGGCCATCCGGTGCGGGTCGAGGAGGCCGGAGAAGTGGCTTCCCTTGCGCAGCTTGGGGACACGCAGCTCGACCGCGCCGGCCCGGGTCTGCCGGTCGCGGTCTCGGTACCGGTTGCGCTGGGCGAGCCGCTCGGCGCTCTTCTCGCCATAGGCCGCGCGGGTCCGGCTCTCGATCTCCAGCTCCATCAGCCACTGGGCGGCGAAGCCGATCATCTCCCGCAGCACCTCGGCGTCGGGGGCCTTCTCCACGAGAGCGTGCAGGTCCTTTCTATCGTCGATCTTCGGTGGTTCCTCGGTTGCGTTGCGTGTCGCAACCCAACCCCACCGGCGGACCGTCGATGACCCCTTTCGACGCCGCTCGCTACGGCGCTATGGGGGGCGCGCTCGCGAGCGGCGCCACAACCGCCCTGCTAACACCAACACCGGGGACATGACCGGCCCCGATCTTGAACAACCCGAGCCGGATGGGGTTGAACTCCGCTGCGGCCAATTCGTGAGGCCTCGGAGTCGAGGCACCCACGGCGAGGACCAAGGCGATGGGCGGCAGAGTGGAGACCACGAACCTACTTGGCGAGCGCGCTCACCAACTGGTGCGATCGGAGGCGAGCTGGGTCTTGTCCAGCTCGATGAGGTTCTCGGCGATGATGAGAGGAGCTGCGGCGCACGGGTAAGCCTCCGAGCCGGTTCCCCTCTAGCCCCGCGTCGTCCGATACCGTGTTTGCAAGTTCCGGCTGATGTTGCGCTCGCGGACCCAGCCGAGGAGCTGGGAAAGGGCATCAACGTGGTCGTCATAGCGGCCGCCGGGGAACGAGAGGAGCTCGCGACGGAAGGCATCGAGCCAGGGTGCGCGGGCCAGAAGGAAGATCTACCCGGCTTCGATCATCGGAGTGACGGCCTGCAGGCGAACGACCTTGTCGCCCAGCGGCTGACGCTGGATGATCGGGATCTGCCCGTACAGGTCTTGGATCAGCGGGATGCCAGAGCCTGCCGCCTCGATCAGCGTCGTGGCGTTGTGACGACGGGCCTCCTCGACGATCCGCTTGCGAAACGCCGGGAAGTCGAGCCGGACGCGGATGACGTCCAGGATGTCGACCTGCCGGGCTCCCCGGACCATCGCCACGATGCCGACCGAGTCGTCGTTGACCTCGTGATCCTTCATCGCGATGTCCCAGCTCACGACCATGGTGTCGTACTGTCCGCGCTGGGGCTGGCCATCGTAGGTCTGGAACCACGACCAAGTCACGAGCCCGCCCTGGTCGGGGATCGGCTGTTGTTGGTACTGGGCTTCGAAGGTGCGAGACCCCAGGTCCTCCTTGATCTGGTCGAGCACGTGCCGCGGCTCCCGGACCGGATCGAGGATGTCCCCGGTCTTGCGATGGTGAACCCGTCCCGCCCCGATCGGCAGGATCGGGTCGGTCTCGGCGATGGCCGGGATGCAGCGATGATCCCAGCCGCCCCGGTCGAGCAGGAGCCCGGCGAGGTCTTCGGCATGGAGACGCTGCATCACCACGACGATCGCGTCCTCGGCCTTGTTGTCCAGGCGCGAGCCGACCGTCCTGTTGTTTTCCGGCGAGAGCTGACCCCGGCTTTCCACCGAGAACTGACCCGGCTTGATGATGGTTGCGGGGTCAGGTGGCCGTCAAGTTCCGAGGCTTTTCCTTTGTCGGTTTTGCGGCCTTCGCCGAGCTGCTCTTGAAGCGGAAGCTGTCGTTTCCGGTTTCGAGGATGTGGCAGTGGTGGGTGAGGCGGTCGAGCAGCGCGGTGGTCATCTTGGCGTCGCCGAAGACCGTGGCCCATTCGCTGAAGCCGAGATTGGTGGTGATGACGACGCTGGTCCGCTCATAGAGCTTGCTGAGCAGGTGGAAGAGCAACGCGCCGCCTGAAGCACTGAACGGCAGATATCCGAGTTTGTCGAGGATGACGAGATCGGAGTGGACGAGCCGGCCGGCGATCTGTCCGGCCTTTCCTCGAGTCTTTTCCAGTTCGAGAGCATTGACGAGTTCGATGGTGGAGAAGAAGCGGACCCGCTTGTGGTGTTGCTCGACAGCCTGGACGCCGAGCGCCGTGGCGATGTGCGTCTTTCCCGTCCCGGGACCTCCGACCAGGACGACGTTGTGAGCGTCTTGCAGGAACTCGCAGCGATGGAGTTGACGAACCAGAGCCTCGTCGACCTTGCTGCTGGCAAAGTCGAAGCCGCTGAGGTCCCGATAGGCCGGAAAGCGGGCGGCCTTCAGCTGATAGGCGGTCGATCGGGCCCGCTTTCTGGCGATGATGCGTCGGCAGACGAACAGTGCCGTTCATCGGCGCATGAACGTGCTGCTGCTGTTGGATGACGGGTGGTCGGTCGGCCGGATCTGCGAGGCGTTGTTCATCGATGAAGGCACGGTGCGGGAGCATCGCGCTCTGTACGAGACGCAAGGCCGGGTCGGGGTGGAGCGGCTGGCCTATCAGGGCGCGAGCGGCCCGTTGCGCCGTGATCAGATCGCCGCCCTGGAAGCGTTCGTCGACCGAGAAGTGCCGCAGACGGCGCGCGAGGTGTGCGCCTTCGTGGCGCGCCGGTTCGGTGTCCATTACGGTCCGAATGCCCTGTCGAAGCTCCTGAAGCGGCTGGGGTTCGTGTTCAAGAAGCCGAAGAGCGTGCCGGCCAAGGCGGACGCGGCGGTGCAGCGGCGCTTCGTCGCGGAGACGCTGATGGACGCGGCGGGGCCTGCGGCACCGCTCTATTTCGTCGATGCGACGCACCCCTCCTACACGGGGCGCCCGGCGCACGGCTGGATCCGGCGGGGCCGCACCGTCGAGCTGAAGTCCAACCACGGCCGCAGCCGGATCAACATCAATGGCGCGCTCCTCTGGCCGGACCGCACCCTGGTCCATCGCCAGGAGGAGCTGATCACCAGCGCCGCGATGATCCGCCTCTACGACGACCTGCAGGCGCTCCATCCGCAGGCGAAGCGGATCTCGGTCGTCATCGACAATGCCCGCTACAACCGGTCCCGCGAGCTGCGCACCTATCTGGAGAAACCGGGCTGTCGCATCGTGCCGGTCTATCTGCCGAGCTACGCCCCGAATCTCAACCTGATCGAGCGGTTCTGGCATTTCATGAAGCGGAAGGTTCTGTTCAACAGGGCCTATGCGAAGTTCGCCCTGTTCGAGCAAGCCTTCCACGACTTCTTCCAACGGCTCGACCACCACGCCGCCGAGCTCCGATCCATCCTCACCGACCGATTCCACTACATCGGCTCGGCCGAAAACGGAATTTCCGCCGCGTAGCGTTATATATTCAGTCGTGTGAACGATGTTGATTCGAGCCGCGTTTTCCTCCGGGGCGTTCTGCCCCTGCCTGCTGCCGAGCGCGACCGGCTACCGAGCAGACGGGCCACTCGTATTCCCCGGCGGTATAGCGCCGGATCGCGCGCAGTTCTTCATTGGCCTGACGAGATAGCCAGCGGAAGACGGAACCGACCTCCGAGAAGTCACGCTCATCGGAGACGATCACGTGCCGGGACCTGAGAAGCAATCCGTCCGGCCCGTCCTTCCCAATGAACCCGGCGCTTAACTCTATAGCTGCGAAAGCATCACCTTCCGCCGCTCGATCTGGTCGACGCTGAAGTGCACCCGAGTCCGGCAATAGGGACAATCGACCGACGGCTCGCCCGTGATGGCGAGCCGTCGGTTTGATTCATTGCCTTGGCAGACCGCCTTTTGAAACGCGATGAGCCGCAGGCACCCAGCGTTGGTACAGCGAACCGTCAGATACCATTCCTCGACTGCGCGAAGACCGTCGCCTGTGGAATCCGACTTTACAAGAGTTACCATTGTTTGCCCGGCGGAGCGCCGGAACGCGGTCACTTGACCTTTAGGTTCTCCGCCGAGGATTTTCCGCGGTTGCTGACGATTTCATACTCGACGTTCTGGCCTTCGTTGAGCGAGCTGAGCCCAGCCCGCTCAACTGCCGAGATATGAACGAACACGTCCTGTCCACCGCCTTGCGGTTGGATGAAGCCGTAGCCCTTCGTCGCGTTGAACCACTTTACCGTTCCGGTCGCCATTTGAGGAGATCTCCAGAGCCTTGCTAACGAACGCCGCAGGCTGCTCGATCGAGCGGGATTGCGCAAGGACTTTCCTCGCCCGTGATTTTCTGACCCGCCTGCCACCCGCCAGCCCGCTCCCTCGGCACGCCCCCCATCCCATTTCCGTGACGTCCGTCCCCTCCCGTTTCCGTCGCCCCCGGCGCGCGGTACCGTCCCATTTCCGTGACACGGTCCTCGCCCGTCAGCCCGACGAACAGAGCCGCCCCGCGCGAAATGGACGCCTCTTCGTCTGCCGGCAAACTCGTGGACGACATCCCGGGCTGGAACCGGGGGACACTGGGGACCAGCGAACCCGTCGAGCGGGGCACCCCAGCCGCTCCCATCCACCGCATCGCAATCTCAGGAAAAGGCGGTTGTATCGGCTCTATCGCGATTGCGAATCTATCCCGCCACCGGTAGCACAGCGCCTCACGTCCTGGACTGTAGAGCCGGTCCGGAAGCAATCTCGAACGGAGAACCTAGATGGCCAAGGCGAAGACCAGGAAGCCCGCAACGAAGACCAAAGCCAGCAAGCCCGAAGCTGCAGCCATCCGTCCGGTCAAGGAGACCATGACGAAATCGGCGCTGATCAACTACCTCGCCGAACAGCACGAGCTTCCGCGCAAGACCGCGGCCTCGATCTATGCGAGCTTGGAGAGCCTGTTCCTGGGCTCTGTGCACCCCCGCGGGGTCGGTGAGTTCGTCCTCCCGGGCCTGCTGAAGGTGAACCTCCGCAAGGTGCCGGCGCGCAAGGCGGGCACGCTGGTCCGCAATCCGGCCACTGGCGAGATGGTCAAGGGTGCTGCAAAGCCGGCCAGCGTGCGCGTGCGGATTCGCGCCCTGTCGAAGCTGAAGGCGGCGGCTGCGCCGTAAGGCTTACGAAAGTGCTGGACCGGGATGTGGCATCGTTCACGCCCGGTCCGCCACCGTTCCGCGTCGGTACCGACACGGCGACCACGACAGTCCAGTGACGTCGGTCATGTTTGCGCAAACGCCGCGAACTGCAGAACCGCCACATAGTGACAAGCCGCGCCAACAAGCACAAAGGCGTGCCAAATCGCGTTCTGGAAACGCAGGCTCCGCCAACCGTGAAAGATGACACCGATCGAGTACAGCACGCCACCCGCGGCGAGAAGCCAGAAAATCGAGTATGGGAGCGATGCGATGAAAGACCACACCGTCACGCCGCTCCAACCGAGAAGCAGGTAGAGTACAACCGACACGCGATCGAACCGGCCCGGCAGGGCGAGTTTCAGCAGGATGCCCACGCCTGCCGTCAGCCAAACGCCGGCAAGCAGACCGCCCGAGGTTACGCTGTCCTTCAGCTGCGTGATGAACGGCGTGTAGGTTCCGGCTATCAACAAGTAGATAGCGGAGTGGTCGAAGCGGCGGAGAATCCACTTCGTGGGAGAGACCGGCCACATGTTGTATATGCCGGAGATCCCGAGCATCGCTGCAAGAGCGGTGGCGTAGGCCAAAACGGCCGCGACCACGATGCTTTCCGTTGAGCGGGTCGCGACGAGGGCGACGATAATAACGGCTCCAATCAAGCCGAAGCACATACCGATCGCGTGGATCACGCCATCGGCGATGATCTCGCCGCGGTCGTAATCCCACGAGAACCCGGCAGGCTGTTTATGGTCCATCACCGCTCGTGTCCCCATGAGGATCGATCGCCTACGATGCTTGCCGGGGGACAGAGTCCCGATTCGGCGGCACTCTCGGCGCATCGGGGGGCGGCATTGTGGCGCCGCGTTCACGAGAGTCAGAGCGCGGGCAATTATGTCTGCTCAGGGGCCTCGTCGGCCGGGCGACCAGCGAGACGCCCCGGTGGCCATGCTGCCGGCGAGCCGCCGCGCATTCGCCGGCCCCACCACGCGCCCGATCAGTCTCCGCACGTCGTTCCCCGTTAGCCTTCTCGACGAATATCCGCGGGAGTGGCCGGCGTGTTACAGCCTGCGAACTCCCGCCGTGGTAGGAACCCCGCCATTGGTCTTGGCAGACGCGGAATGATCCAATGAACATCGTCGGCGACGGTCGGCTTCTGGGGTTCAACAAAGGCGACTGGGCCTTCTTTATCGTTGGGTGCCTGCTCTCCGGCGCACTCACGCTCCTCATCTGATCCCCCGATCTCACCCGATCCCGTAAGGTCAAAATACTGAACGCTGGACGATTCGTTCAGCATTCAATATTTTGACCTTACGGGTTAAGCTTCTTGCGAGAACGCGGGGCGCCGCTCCAAGACACCGAGGATCTGCCGCTGTTCATGTCGGCGATGACGGCCCGCTGGAGATCGGTCAGATCGCCCCTGGTGCTGGCACCAAGCACAGGTCTGAGAGTCGCTTTTGCGTCTCCTGGGCCTGCCGGCTCCGAGCCAATCGCAAGCATGACAGCATGGTCTCGGCGAGAGCGATGGCCACGCTCGCCGACAGCCCAGCAGGCGGCTGGCGCAGCCGCGCGTCATGATCATGCCGGCGCTGAAAATCAAGCCGCCGATGACGGCGCCCGACAGGCTGCCGCGCTGGGCGAGCTGCCGCGCCTCGGAGACATCCGGCCGGCCGAGCAGGATGAAGGCTTGCGTCCACACCACCGCGGTGGCGAAGGCCATCAGCCAGATCGCGACCTTCTGGCCGACATGGCCGTGAAAGAACTCGATCGACGCGGCGCGCAGGCAGAAGCGGCTCCTTTGCGCCGCGAACCCGAAGGCCGCCCCGACGGCGACGCCGCCGAGCGCCAGCACGGGGCCATCGCCCAAGGTTTCGATGATCGTGATCAGATCCACGCGTGCCACGCCTCTGCGGCCCTCGGGGGCCGAGCCGGACAAGCATGCGGGGCTACGAATGCGTCAGCCTTGACAAACCATAACAAGGCCGTCGGCGAGCTGCGGCTCGACGCTCGCAGCCGGCCCGTGCCAGGATCAGGCCCGTGCGATACGAGCCGGCAATCCCTGCCGCACGGCGGTGCCGACCACCGGATCGAGCCACACGGCCGGCTCCTTGCGGGTCGGATCACCGAGGCCGAGATCGTTGAGGCAAATCCCGGCGGCGAGCGCCGGCTTCACCGGCTGCGTCGTCGCGCCGATCGTATGCGGGCGCGCGCCGAGTTCCTTGTGGCCGTAGCCGTGCTCGATCGCGATCACGCCCTTCATCACGCCATGGCGCACCAACGCGGTGCCGACCACGCTGCCGCCGGGCGTAGAAATGCGCACGTGGTCGCCGTTGCGGATGCCGAGGACAGCCGCATCGTCGACATGCAGCGCCACCGGGTTGTCGACATGGATACCGCGCAGCCGGTCCAGCCCGATCGAGTAGCTGTTCAGCAGCACGGATTTCTGTGAGCACAGCAGCATCGGCCACTCGGCCGTCGAAAAATGTTGGCGCATCGCCGAGCCGTCCGAAAAAGCTGGTGCGGTCCATTGCGGCACACCGACGAAGCGCTGGCCCGTGACGGCGCTGCGGGCGGTGCCGACCTGCTCGTTGTAGACCTGCAGGGCGCGCGGGAACTTCTGCGCCATCTGGTCGCCCTGATAGGCCTGGTTCACCGGCTGGTACCGACCGCCGCGCGTAAACACATGCGCGGCCTTGCGCCACTCCTCGTCCTTCAACGTCGCCTGCAGCAGTGGGACGAGGCGGTCGACCCCGGTGAGGGCCATGTCGTCGTCGCTCGCGTCGGCCACCGGCTTCTGTCCGGCGAACGCGACATTCGCGGCGGCGCGAAGATACCAGTCGGTGCCACGGTCGAGCGCCAGCGGCGTGCCGGCCGCGTCCTTCATGGCGTTGGCGCCGAACCCTGGCAGACCGAGCGCCTTGGCGCAGGCGATGAAGAAGCTTTCCAGGCCGACCTGCTCGCCGTCCTTGGTCTTCGCGAGCGGTGGCTCGACGACGGGCCAGCGCGCCGTCGAGACGCGGGTCGGCACGCCGTGCCAGGGCGAGGCGAAGCCCCAGCTCTCGTACAAGAGCGAGTCGGGCACTATGTAGTCGGCGTACGCGACCGTCTCGTTGATGAACGGATCGATCGCGATGATCAACGGCAGACGCTTCGGATCCTTCAGGGGCGCGTCGACCTGCGCCCGCAGGCCCGGGATCCCGTAGATCGGATTGGTGTTCCACAGGATCAGCGCCTTGAGCGCATACGGATAGCCGGAGAGCGCCGCCGAAAACCATTCGGTGCCGAGCTGCGGGGCCGCCGGGTACCAGGGCTGCGCCGCCGGATACGGCTTACCCGCGTCCTTCTTGATCTTGAACTCGCCGGAGCGCTCATAGGGCACATTGCGCGACAGCGGCGTGCCCTTCGGCGTAACGGCGCCGTCGAAGCTGGCGAGATTGTAGCGCGGCCCGGGACCTTCGGCCGGGAAGGCGCCGCCCGACGCCATGGTGCCGCCTTTGGCGTTGAGATTGCCGATCAGCGTGTTGAGCGTCACCAGCGCGAAGGCGTTGTAGAAGCCGTTGCCCGCCATGGTGCCGCCATGGCTGTTCACCGCCGCCTTCTTGCCGTGGCTGCTGAACTCTCTTGCCAGTCCCTCGATCACCTCGGCCGGGATGCCGCATTCCGCCGCGTAGTCGGCGATCGTATGGCGGTCGGCACTCTCGCGCAGCAGATCGAAGGACGAGCGCAGCCGAAGAGTCTTGTCGCCGACCGCGAAGGAGGCGTCGACCAGCAGCGTCGCCGGTCCGACGGGCCCATCGTGCGCGACCAGCGCGCCGCTGCCGGGCTCGACCACCACGAACGCGTCCTTGTCGGTGTACTTGTCGCCCTCGATGGGAAGGCCGAGATCGGAGGCGCGCAGGAAGAAGCCCTCGCGCGGATGGTTCGATTCGGCGATCACCAGATGGGTGGCGTTCGACCACGACGGCTCGCCGGCGGCGGTCGCCGCCTTGGCGTTCGGCTGGGCGAGGAATTTTTCGTCGTAGCGCCGGTTCTCGATGATCCAGCGGATCATCGCCATGGCGAAGGCGCCGTCGGTCGACGGCCGGATGGGAATCCAGCGGCCGCGGTGGCGCGCCGCCATCGAGTCCGAATGGCCGAGGACCGGATCGACCACGACATAGTCGAGCTTGCCGTCGGTTCGTCCGCGCGCGAGCTGCCAGCCCTGCCGCTTGAACGGATTGCCGGCATTGGCGGGCGCCGTGCCGCAGAAGATGACGAACTCGGCATTGGCGAAATCCGGCTTGGCGTGCGGCATCTGCTTGACGTCGCCGAACACGGCACCGGAGCCGGACCGGTAGGAGCCGCCGCAATAGGCGCCGTGACCGACGAAGTTGATCGAGCCGAACGCCTGCTGCACGAACCGCTTGGCGAAATTTTCGCGGCCTTCGTTGGTCGAGGACAGGAAGGCGAGCTGGTTCTGCTTCGGCCCGAGGTCGGGCCGCGCCGGATCGATCGGGGCGGTGCTGTGGATGGCGCGCAGCCCGTCGACATGACCTTCGCCGAACAGGTTGCCGCCTTCGATCACCTCGGCGAGGAGCTGCTCGAACGGGATCGGCTGCCACTTGGCGCCGCCGCGCGGGCCGACGCGCTTGAGCGGGGTGGTGATGCGGAACGGACTCTCCATCTGGGCCAGCATGGCGGCGCCGCGGCCGCAGGCGGTCGAGCGGTCGCGCAGGCCCTGCTCGCCCTGCCGCGACAGTGCGACGAAGCTGTCGCGGATCGAGGTCTCGGGCGGCAGCGCCGGATCGGTCGAGAGCGGATGGAACGGATTGCCGGCGACCCGCACGACCCGGCCGCTCGCCTTGTCGACGCGCACCCGCACGCCGCAATAGGTCGTGCAGCCCATGCACATGGTGTAGCTGACCTGCTGGCCGGCGTTCGGCGCCAGCGCGCCGGTCGCCGGATCGACCGTGTATTCGGGCAGGAGCGACGCGCCGTGAATGTTGGCGGCCGCGGCCTTGGGAGCGAGCGAGTCGACGACGCCGTCGACCACCTTGCGGCCCGTGTCGGCATAGCCGACCGCGAAGGTCGCGAGCCCGCCGACGGCGACGCCCGATTTCAGCAGGGTTCTGCGGTCCATGGCGGCCTCCTAGGCGTGCGCGAGCGTGGTGCCGCGATCGGCGGCACGCACGGGCGGCACCACGATGGTGAGAACGACGAAGCAGAAGGCCCACAGGCCGAGCGTACCGGCGATGCCGAGCAGCCCGTCGTGGCCGAGCGGAAGCTCGTAGACGTAGAGCCCGGCGCCGGTCTTCGGCACGGTCTGGCCGCCGATGAGCACGGTCCAGCGGAACATCCAGGCGGCGTGCAGGCCGAGCAGACCGGCGATCCAGGACCAGCCGGCCGGCCGCGCCCACAGCAGCGCCAGCGGAAGCACGGTCGCAGCCGCGGCCCAGATCGCCGTGACCTGCCAGGCGCGATGGTCGGCGACGCTCGCCAGCGCCTGCGCATGGGTCGCGTCGAGCCCGAGGGCCCCGATGGCGAACCAGGCGAGGCCGAGCACGATGGTGGTGACGAGACCGACCATCATCCAGCGCGCCGCGAGGCCGTCGGCCGCCTCGTCGGTCTCACCCGACAAGCGGCCGATCAGCAGCACCAACCCGGCAGCGCCGCTGAACGCCGTCGCGGCGAACTGGAGCGGCAGGAACGGCGTGTTCCACAGCGGCCGCGCCCGCACGACCATGGTCTCCATGCCGGTGTAGAGCAGGATCAGCAAGGCGAAGGCCAAGGTCCAGGCGCCGAGCAGCTTGGTCAGGCGCGGCACCGGACGCGGGCCGAAGGCGATCGTCCGTTGCAGCCGGCTGAGCGGATCAGCGCCGCCCTGCGCACCCGCGGCATAAAAGTCCGGCTTCAGCGCCGCCCAGGCATAGACGAGCAGGCCGCCCACATAGGCCGGGATGAAGAAGGCCCCCCAGGCCATCCACGAGCCCAGGTTGGGATGCGCGTAGAAGCGCCAGAACCGGCCCGGCTGGTGCAGGTCGGCGAGCAGCGCCACCGGCGCCACCAGGGCGCAGGCGAGCGCCCCGATCAGCGCCAGGCGGGCGAAGCCGCGCTGGGCCGGACGGTCGAGCACGAAACCCGGCAGCGACATCACGAAGCAGGCGACCGACAGGCCGATCAGGAAGAAGTACTGAACGGCCCAGGGCAGCCAGGTGACCTCGCGCGACACGTTGACGACCTCGAGGATGCTCATGTGTGCTGCTCCGTCGTGCTCGGGCGCCACAAGGTGGGCTCACCCTCGACCTTGCCGGTGAGCCGCTCGTCGAGGCCGAGATAGAAGACATGCGGCCTGGTGCCGAGCTCCGGCTTCAAGACCTTGGCGTCGCCCCTGGCGACCAGCTTGGAGACGGCGCTCTTCGGGTCTTCGAGATCCCCGAAGATGCGGGCGCCGCCGACGCAGGATTCGACGCAGGCCGGCAGCAGGCCGGCCTCGACCCGATGGGCGCAGAGCGTGCACTTGTCGGCTTTCCGGGTGACGTGATTGATGAAGCGCGCGTCGTACGGACAGGCCTGGACGCAGTAGGCGCAGCCGACGCATTTGTCCGCGTCGACGACCACGATTCCGTCCGCGCGCTGAAACGTCGCTCCGACCGGACAGACCGGGATGCACGGCGCATCGGTGCAGTGATTGCAGAGTCGAGGCAGCATCACCATGGCGGCGCGGCCGGCCTCCTCGACCTCGTAGGTCGAGACGATGGTGCGGAAAGAGTCCTCCGGCACCGCGTTCTCGTAGATGCACGACACCGTGCAGGCCTGACAGCCGATGCACTTGCCGACATCGACCACCATGGCGAAGCGGTGCTTGTCGCCTGCTGCGGCCGGAGAGGCGGCCGCGGGTGACGGGGCGCCCGCGGCCGGCGCCGCGCTCGCCGGCGCGGCACTCGCCGCCCCGACCGTCACCACGCCGATGGCGCGCAGGAAATCACGTCGGGTGTCGAGCATGCCGGCTTCCTCCCGCGGCGGAGGCGTGACAGCGTCGAGGCGCCGCCCCCGCAGCGCGGCAGAACCCTACGCCGCAGGCTGATCCGCGAACATTTGGAGCTTTCCCGCAGGCGGTTAGGGGTTAACCCCTAAGCCGCGCCGCCCCTACCCCACCCCGCCGACCAGCGTCAGCATGCGGGCGAGGTCGGCACCGGTGGTCGCCGCCATCTTCTCCATCGCGTTGTGGCGGTGGATTTCCACGGTCTTCAGGCTGATGCCGAGGACGTGCGCAATCGCCTTGTTCTGCTTGCCGGCGGCAACGAGCTGCGCCACCTCGCGCTCGCGCGCCGTGAGCGCGGCGAGGCGCGCCCGGATCGCGTCGGTCTCGCGCGTCTCCTCTCGCCGCGTATGGGCGAGCCGCAGGGCCTGCTGGATGCGCTCGATCAGAAGCTGGTTGTTGAGCGGCTTCTCGATGAAGTCGAGAGCGCCGGTGCGCATCGCCCGCACCGCCATCGGCACGTCGCCGTGTCCCGAGATGACGATCACGGGCAGCACGGCACCGCGGCGCACCAGCTCCTCGTGCAGCTCGAGCCCGCTCATGCCGGGCATGCGCACGTCGGTGACCAGACAGGCCGTCCGACCGGGATCGTGCTCGGCCAGGAACGCATCGGCCGACGCGAACGATCGCACCGCGAGGCCGAGCGGCGTCAGAAGCCATTCGAGCGAGTGGCGCATCGCGTCGTCGTCGTCGACGATGTAGACGATCGGCTCGTCGCCCGTCCCGCCGCTCGTCATACCGCTCATGCCGCCGCTCCTTCTGCCGCGGTCGCGCGCGGCAGCCACAGCCGCATCACGGTACCGCCGCCGGCACCGAGGCTCGCCTGCAGGCGCCCGCGATGCTCCTCGACGATCGAGTGGCACAGCGCCAGCCCGAGGCCGAGCCCATCCGGCTTGGTGGTGAAGAACGGCTCGAACAGCCGCGCCCGCACCTCCTCGGTCATGCCCGCCCCCTGATCCGCCACCGTGATGGCGACGCCGCCCTCCTCGGATCGCGCTTCGACCCGCACGGTCCACGGTCCGGCACCGTGACCCGCCGACGCGTCGACCGCGTTCTGCAACAGGTTGAGCAGCACCTGCTGAAGCTGGATGCGGTCGCCCATCACGGCGGGCAGCGCCGGCACCACCACGGTCTCGATCCGCACGCCGGTGCGACGCGCCAGCCCCTCGAACAGCTCGACGGCCTCGGCCACCACCTCGCCCGCATCGATGACGGCCTGTGTCGGCTCCCGCTTGCGCACGAAGGCACGCATGCGCTGGATCACCTGGGCGGCGCGCTCGGCCTGCTGGCGGATCAGGCGCGTGCCCTGCATCAGCGCCGTGGTGTCGACCGGGCTCGCCTTCAGGCGCAGCTCACACCCGTCGGCATAGTTGGCGATCGCCGCGAGCGGCTGGTTGAGCTCGTGTGCCATGCCGCCGGCCATCTCGCCGAGGATCGAGAGCCGTGCCGCGTGGTCGAGCTCCTTGCGGTGCAGCGCCTCCTGCTCCTCGACGCGCCGGCGCCGCTCGATCTCGTGGCGCAGATCGCCATTGACGGTGGCGAGCTCGGCGGTGCGGCGGCGCACCAGCCGCTCGACCCGCAGCACATGCACGGCCCAGGCGCCGAGAGCGATGCCGAGCACCGCCAGGAGCTGCCAGTAGCGCGCCAGCACGTCGCGCGCGCTGATGTGGCGAAGCGGCTCGTAAGGCCCGATCTTGAGGTCGCGGAAGGCCTCGTGGACGGGCTGATAGTCGAGCGGCACGGTCCAGGCGGCAGCGCCGGCGGGCGGATCGAAGGTGAGCAGCGCGGTGGCCACCCGCTTCGCCATGGCGGTCGGTGTGCCCCGCAGCTTGGCGAACGGCCAGTCGGGATAGACGCGGCTCGACAGCGCGCAGGCCGTGGCGCTGGTCGGCATCGGCGCCAGCACCCGCAGCGCACCGGGGGCGAGCGCCCCTTCGGCCTCGCGCTGCTCCTTGACGCAGCCGCGGACGATTCCGGCGTCGACCCGGTTCGCCACTACGGCGTCGATCACCCGGGTCATCGGAAAGCCGACGCTGTCCAGGCCGGAAAAATCCCGGAACGGATCGAGGCCGGCGGCGGCAAACTCCCGCCACGCCGCCTGGAACCCGCCGAATGCCGTGGTGCCGACGATCGCCACCCGCTTACCGGCGAGATCGGCGAGCGTCCGGAGGTCGCGGCGGTCGGCGCGCACCAGTACGGCCGAGGCGACAGGCGCGCCGGAGTCGAGAGTGGCGATCCGGCTCACCCCCTGTGCGCTTTCGAGCTCGACATAGTGGCCCGGGTTGGTGATGAGGAAATCGATTTCGGCTCCAGCGACCGCTCGATCGAGGCCGGCGTGGTCGAGAGGGACGAGTCGCACCGTCGTGCCGGGTAGTCCGGTCTCGATCGCCCGCGCGGTGGGGCCCCACTCCTCAAGGCTGTGCTCGGCCCCGAGAAACGCCAGCACGCCGACCCGGATCGTCTCGGCGCGCATCTCTCCGCCGCTGAGCACCAAGCCCACGACCGAGACCCAAAGGGTCAAGATCGTCCTCAGCAGGGCCGCGTGCTCGGAGGTCGAGCTCTTCAAGATGGGAGCCTCGTAATGGGAAGCGTGCGCCGCAAGTGGTGCAGCCGGGCAGGAAGACATCGTGGAGCAGAGCAGGCCCGAAGTTCCCTGACCCTTGTCAATCGCATGGCGCCGATCGATCAGGACAGCAATGCCCGATCGGTACGCCGAAAGTGGTCTGCAGAGACCGCCGAGCGGCAGATGCGTTCGTCGGCGCAAGCATCATACGACCTCTTCTATCCAGGCGCGACTGACCAACGACGCATCCGATCGCAGGCATCGCTGCAGGTGCGGCCCAACCGCGTGCCGCACCATTCCGACCAGGCTCCCGATCCCGCCAAAGTGGACGATCGGCTCAGAACGGCCTGCACCCGACCCGGAACGTCTTCTCCGCCTCCGGCGTCAGCGCCACTGCCTCGATGTCGGCGCAAAAACTCTCCCACCGAACCAGCGCGGCTACCGCCTCCAGCGGATCGCCGTTCTCCGACAGCGCCGCCCGCCGCCTGTCCGCGTCGACAAACCCCGGCTCCCCCATCGTCCCGCCCCGCAGAATCAACTCCTCGGCGATGAGATTCGCGCGGTGGGCCGGGTCAGCCAACTATTCGAGGTGCCATCAGGTCGACGGTGACCTGCCCCTGAATAATCATCCAGCGGCGATTTGAGCCTCGGCCCTTAATACGCCATGCGGCGTGGGGTGAGCAACCGGCCGACACGCGGAGCTTTCAGGTGGCGCAGCGTGGTGGTCGGTTGCGGTGAGGTGGTCGGCGTAGGCCGCCGGGGTCTGGCAGGCGAGCAAGGAGTGCGGCCTCGCCGTGTCGTAACCGGCGATCCAGGCGGCGATCGCCTGGCGGCATGGTCGAGGCCGAAGAGCAGGCTCTCGTTCAACGGTTCATCACGCATGCGGCCGTTGACGGATTCGATGTAGCCGTTCTGCATCGGCTTGCCGCGCTCACCGATCAGCACCGTCAGTTCACGGGCGACGCGCTTGCCCGAGCTCGAGGTGTCGGGGATCGCAGCCAAGCATTCGTGCGTCACGTCGTCGACCACGTTGAGGATGCGGAACCTGCGATCGCCGGCCAACTGGTCGTGGACGAAGTCGAGCGACCAGCAGGCGTCGACCCCAGCCGATCTCCGATTCAGAACTCGATGATCGGCACACTCCGCCCTCACGAACCTCAACAGAAGGGTAAGCGTCGCTTTCAGGCCACGTCTGTGAGGGCTTGTGGAGGCGCATAGGCCCAGGGCAGCAGGTCGTCGATGCGGCTGTTCGGGTGGCCGTCGACGATCCGGGTGATGACGTCGGCGAGATAGACCTGCGGATCGACGCCGGCGAGCTTGCAGGTCTCGACCAGCGAAGCGACGACGGCCCTGTGCTCGGCGCCCCCATCCGAACCGGCGAAGAGCGCGTTCTTGCGGTTCAGTGCGATCGGGCGGATCGATCGTTCGACGACGTTGGAGTCGATGCGGTCGTGCTCAGCCCTCTCATCGCGTTGCTCCCCTCGAGGATTGCACAGGTCTGCAGACTTCGCAGCAAGAGGCGCCGGTCGGCTCCATGCCGGCCGTTCTCGGCGCCTCGTCGGTCGCGGATCCCGGCGGCTGACCGGGTCCCACGTCACCGGAACATGCCCTAGGTGGCCGTTGCCAGGACGACCAAGCCGTCGGCGGCCTTCACGCCCTGCCCTTCGGGCAGCACGAACAGCGGGTTGATCTCCGCCTCCCGCAGCCGTTCGCCGAGACTCCAGACCATCTCGGCAAACGCCTCGATCGCCGCACGGAGAGCCGCTACGTCCGCGCGCGGCCTGCCGCGATAGCCGTGGAGGAGCGGCGCCATCTTCAGCTCGGCAATCATCGCCTCGGCATCGCCGGGCATCAGCGGCAGCGGTCGAAGTGCCGTGTCCTCGAGGAGCTCCGCGGCG
Organism: Rhodoplanes sp.; assembly: GCF_013377085.1. GTDB lineage: Bacteria > Pseudomonadota > Alphaproteobacteria > Rhizobiales > Xanthobacteraceae > Rhodoplanes. The sequence goes on from NZ_JACAAX010000019.1 coordinate 47,035, forward strand.
ACGCCGCCCATCCCGAGCAGGATCGCGGGGCCGAGCTGCGGATCGCGATGAACGCCCAGAATCACCTCGACGCCGCCGCTCACGCGCTCCTGCACGAGAAACCCTTCGATATCGCCCCCCGATTCGCCGCCGAGGCGCGCGGCCATGTCCCGGCAGCGCGCGCCGACCTCGTCGGGCACCACACCGACCACAACCCCGCCGACCTCCGTCTTGTGCGCGATATGGCGCGACAGGATCTTCAGGACGACGGGCCCGTCGCCGAGCCGGTGCGCCGCCGCCTGCGCTTCGTCGGGCGTCGCTGTGACGAGCTCCGTGACCGGCCGGATGCCGAACCGCGCGAACAACGCCTTGCTCTCGGCCTCGTTCAGGGGACCGTCCCCGAGGTGCTTGCCCGCCGCGGACGCGGCTCCGGAACGGGGTTCGATCGCCGGCATGCGAGCAGGTCGTTCCGATGCGGCCCGCAGCGCCGAGAGGGCTGTGACGCAGCCTTCCGGACTCGCGAAGGCCGGGACGCCCGCCCGGTTGAGGGCGTTGACGATGTGCGGCGCCTCCGGGCTCACATAGGCGACGATCGGTTTCGTGGTTCGCGCCAGCGCCTCGATGACGGGGCGCGCGACGAGGTCGGGCTGCCCGAGCGCCGACGAGCCGACGATCGTCACGATCGCATCGTAGGTGGGGCTGTCGGACAGCAGCGACAGCACCGTCCGGAACAGCTCCGGCCGCAGCCCGGCGAGCGTGACGTCGACCGGATTCCGGTCGAGCGCGGCATCCGGGATGTCCAGCGCCATGAGCCCCTGCGCCGTCGTCTCGTCGGGCGCCGGCAGCGAAAAATCCGCGAGGCCTGCATTGTCGGCGATCAGGGTCGCGGCGCCGCCCGTCGTGGTGACGACCGCGAGGCGGTTGCCGGCGAGCAGACGCCCGGTCGCCAGCGCAGCCGGTATGTCGAGCAGGTCCGAGAAGGTCTGTGCCCTGATGATGCCGAGCTGCCGAAACAGCGCGTCGTAGACCCGGTCCGAGCCCGCGAGCGCGCCGGTGTGCGACACGGCCGATCTCGCTCCCGTTTCCGATCGCCCCACCTTGTAGGCGACCAGCCGCTTGCCGCGCTGGGCCGCCTTCGCGGCGCTGGCGCGAAAGCGGTCTGAGTTTCTCACGCCCTCGATGTAGAGCGCGATCACCGACGTGGCGTCGTCGTCGACCAAGTGATCGACGAAGTCCGAGATGTCGAGATCGGCCTCGTTTCCGGTCGCGACCAGCTTCGAGAAGCCGATGCCGCGGGCGGCGCCACGCGACAGCAGGGAGCCGAGAATCCCGCCGCTCTGCGACACCAGCGCGACCGACCCGGACACGAAGCCGTCCAGCTCCATGGCGCCGCTCGCCGACAGCATGATCTTGTCGGTGACATTGGCCAGCCCGATCGTGTTCGGCCCGAGCAGCCGCATGGCGCCGGCCGCCTCCTTCAGGGCGCACTGCCGGCGGCGCCCCTCCTCCCCCGACTCGCCGAAGCCGCTCGCCAGAACAACGGCGCCCACCGCCCCGGCGCGGGCGAGCTGCTCCACGGCCGACACGGCGCGGTCGGCGCCGAGCAACACGAGCCCGACGTCGGGGACCTCCGGCAGGGAGGCGACGTCGGGGTAGCACACGCGGCTGCCGACCCGGTCATAGCGCGGGTTCACCGGATAGATGGCGCCTGCGAAGCCATGCTTCTCCAGATAGGCGATCGGTCGACCGATCAGCTTGCCCGGATCCGAGGATGCCCCGACCACGGCGATGCTGCGCGGATGGAAGAGGCGGCCGACGGCGCTCACGTCCTCGGCTCCCGACGGTCGGTCTTGGCCAGGAACGCCGCGACGGACTCGCGATGCGCCTTACTAGTGTAGCACATCGCCTGTGCCTCCCGTCCGAGCGCGAAGACCTGCTCCTCGGCCAGCTCGAAGGTGCGGTCGAGGATCGACTTCGCGAGTGCCAGCGCGACCGGCGAGCCGCGGCCGAGCTCGGCGGCCCACGCGTGCGCCTCCGTCACCAGGTCGGCATCGGTCGCGAGCCGGTCGGCGAGCCCGATCCGAAGCGCCTCGTCGGCCTTTACGCGCCGACCCGAGAAGATCAGCTCCTTGGCGCGCGACAGGCCGATCCGTCGCGGCAGGAAATACAGGCCGCCGCCGTCGGGAACGAGACCGCGCTGGATGAAGCTCATCGCGAACACGGCGCTCTCGGACGCGACGATGAAATCGCAGCATAGAGCCATGTCGCAGCCGAGCCCGACCGCCGCACCATTGACCGCGGCGATCGTCGGCTTGCCCATCTGATGCAGGCCGGCGATGCTGCGATGGGTCTTCCTCTGGCGACGCCATCCATTGAAGGCGATCTCGCCCGGCGGCTCCTGCAGCCGGGCCTGCATACCCGACACGTCGCCGCCGGCGCAGAACGCCGCGCCCTTTCCGGTGATCACAACGGCCCGCACGGCGTCGTCCTCGGCGATCCGGTCGAGAACCGCGATCAGCTCCGCGCGCATCGCATCATGGATGGCGTTGCGGACCTCGGGCCGGCACAGGGTCACGGTGGCGACGGTATTCTCCACCGTGACGTCGATGAACTGCAGGGGATCGGGCATGTCGGTCATCACTGTCGCTCTGCTCGGATGTTTGCGGCGGCGATCAGGCGTTGCCATCGCGCCGCCTCGGCTCGCACGTAGCGGTCCAGGTCCTCGGGGGTGCCGCCTTCGAGGGTGAGCCCCTCGAGATCCTTCAGCTTGGCGAACGCTTCCGACTCGACGGCGCGCCGCACCGACTGGTTCAGCACCTTCACGACGTCGGCCGGCGTTCCGGCCGGCGCATACAGCCCGTACCAGCTCTCGGCGACGTAGCCGGTCACGCCGGATTCGGCGACGGTCGGCAGATCCGGGTAGAGGTCAGCGCGCGTGGCCGAGGTCACGGCCAGCGCCCGCAATTGACCGCTCTGGACATGCGAGGCGACGCTCGCTGCGGTCGTGAACATCACCTGGATTTGTCCGCCCATGAGGTCGGTGATGGCGGGGGCCGCCCCCTGGTAGGGGACATGGGTGAGGTCCACAGCCGCGAGGTTCTTGAACAGCTCGCCGGCGAGATGCGCCGACGTGCCGATGCCGAAGGACCCGAAGTTGATCCGTCCCGGCTCCGCTTTGGCCGCGGCGATCAACTCCTGCACGGAACGGTAGGGAAGCTGGGGATTGACGGCCACGACGTTGAACGACCGGGCGATCAACGCAACCGGCGTGAAGGCCTTGAACGTGTCGTAAGGCAGCTTCGGGTTCAAGCTCGGATTGACCGCATGGGCGAAGGTCGCCATCAGCAACGTGTAGCCGTCCGGCGGGCTGTTCGCGACCGCAGCCGAGCCCAGGATAGTGCCGGCCCCCGGTCGGTTCTCGACGATCACCCGCTGGCCGAGGGTCTTGCCCATCTCGTCGGCCAGCCGACGGGCGATCAGGTCGGTGCCCCCGCCAGCCGCGAAGGGCACGACGATTCTGACGACCCGGTCAGGATATGCGGCCGTCGCCGGGGCGACACCCGACAAGGTTGCGAGAACGACGGCGAACAGACCCGCCGCGACTGTCCACACGAAACGCGAAGCGGCGCGCGGCTCGCCCGCGGGGCCCGACGCCCGGTCATCGCCCGCGCGACATTGATCGCCTTCTGATGTGCGCATGATTCCTCTGCGTTTCCCGGCCTTTTGGTTGCTCTCCCGGCGAAGGGAGGCTCGCTGACGTCGAGGTGCAGCTCGGCCGAGCGAGATGGTCGGCCGGAGGCGTCGTTGACTCAACCAAATATTTGGCGCAGGTAGCATAACCAAAAGTTGGGCAAGCGAATGCGCGGTCGACGGGTCCCCCTCAATCCGATCCGCACCTTCGAGGTCGCGGCGAGATGCCTGAGCTTCACGGCCGCCGCCAAGGAACTCAACGTCACGCAGGTCGCCGTCAGCCGGCAGATCCGTGCCCTCGAGGAGTACCTCGAGGTGTCGCTTTTCGAGCGGTCACACCGGTCGATCCGGCTCACGGAGAACGGCCAGCGCCTTTTTCCTGCGATCAATCGGGCACTGGATGACATCGACGGGGCCGTCGCCGCGGTCAGCATGCGGGGTCGCCGCGACGTGTTGTCGGTGCACACGCACACGACATTCGGTCAGCGCTGGCTGATCCCGCGGCTGCAACGCTTCCACGACCGATTTGCCGACATCGAGATCCGCTTGACCGCGTCCGCTCATCCGGTGATCGACGCACGCGCCAATCAGGTCGTGATCCGGACCGGAACCGGCCGGTTCGACGGCTGCGACGCGGAATTCCTGGCCCCGGTAGAACTGATACCCGTCTGTACGAAGGCGCTCACGAAATCCTGGAAAGTCAAGAGCTCGCCCGCCAATCTCGCCCGGCACACGCTGCTGCATTCGCTGGCGCGACCGAACGACTGGGCGCAGTGGCTCGCATCGGTCGGCATGACGACCATCGATGCGACGCGCGGACTGAAGTTCGAGAACTCCGTTCTCGCTTACGAGGCCGCCCTCCAGGGGATCGGCGTCGCGATGGGCGTGCGCGTCCTTGTCGCCCAGTACCTGCGCCTGGGGAGCCTCGTCGCTCCGTTCCCGCACGTGCTCCCGCTGGATCTCGGATACTATCTTCTCGTCTCCAAGGATCGACGCATAAGCCCGGGAATCAAGGTCTTTCGCGACTGGTTACGCGACGAAATCAGCGCGGAGTTGAGCTGACCGTGGCTTCGAGCCACCGACAGCTTCGGCGCGGGATCCACTTCGGCAGAGCATTCCACCGGCACACGTCGAGAGAACATAGACGACGGCGTCGAGAGCTTCGCGCACATCGACATCGCGCAGGCGCCCGCCGCGCCGCGCCCGCGAAACCGCCGGTGCCACCATCACCCATTCGGCGTCGGTGAGGTCGCTCGGATAACGAAGGCCGCGTCGCTCGGCCATGCGCCGGTGCGCGGGCTTCCACCCCGCAGGCTTGGGACCTATCAAGCCCCCGCAATGGACTCACATCCGGTTCACCAAACTCGACGTCTTCTCGGATCGGCTCTCAGACCTCGCGCCCGTCGACGATCTGCACGACGCGCAGATTGTTGGTCGTGCCGGCGCGGCCGAACGGGATGCCGGCGACGATGACGATGTGGTCGCCGGGCGCGGCGAAGCCCTCGTTGCGGGCCACGAAGGCGCCGCGCTCGACCATCTCCTCGTAGGAATCGACGTCGCCAGCCAGCGACGCGTGGACACCCCACAGCAGGCTCATGCGGCGCGCCGTCGACTGGTGCGGCGTGATCGCCAGAATCGGCAGGCTCGGCCGCTTGCGCGCGATACGGGTCGCTGTGGTGCCGGACGACGTGAAGCCGACGATGACGGGCGCACCGATCGTCTCGGCGAGATCCGCGGCGGCGGCCGCGACGGCATGCGGCGGCGTCTCCTCGCTGCCGGGCTGCGACGCCTGGACGATCGAGCGGTACAGCTTGTGGCTCTCGGTGGCGCGGATGATCCGGTCCATCATCTCGACGGTCTCGACCGGGTAGCTGCCTGTCGCCGACTCGGCCGACAGCATGACGGCGTCGGCGCCGTCGTAGATCGCCGTGGCGACATCCGAGGCCTCGGCCCGCGTCGGGGTCGGGGCGCCGACCATCGAGTCGAGCATCTGGGTCGCGACGATCACGGGTTTCGCCGCCTGGCGGCACGCCCGCACGAGCTCCTTCTGCCGGCCGGGGACGTCCTCGTGGGGGATCTCGACGCCGAGATCGCCGCGCGCCACCATGACGCCGTCGGCGAGCCGAAGGATGTCGTCGATACAGTCGATCGCGCTCGGCTTCTCGATCTTGGCGATCAGGCCGGCATTGCTGCCGACGAGCGCCCGCGCCTCGATGACGTCGGACGGCTTCTGAACGAACGACAGGGCCACCCAGTCGACCCCGAGCTCGAGCCCGAAGGCGAGGTCGGCCCGATCCTTGGCGGTGAGCGGCGAGACGTCGAGGACGGTGCCCGGCAGGTTCACGCCCTTGCGGTTGGAGATCACGCCGCCGAGGATCACCTCGGCGTCGATCGCCTCGCCGGTCACGCCGGTGACCCGCACGCGCACCCGGCCGTCGTCGATCAGCAGGTCGTGGCCGGGCATCACCGCGGCGAAGATCTCGGGATGCGGCAGCGGGATCGCATCGGCGACACCGTCGACGCCGCCGAGCACGAAGCGGATGCGCTCGCCTGCCGCAACCCGGATGGCGCCGCCCGCGATGGTACCGACGCGGATCTTCGGGCCCTGCAGATCCTGCAGGATGCCGATCGAGCTGCCGGTCTCGCTCTCCAGCGCCCGGATCGCCGCGTGGACGCGCGCGTGGTCCTCGTGAGTGCCATGGCTGAAATTCAGTCGGAACGTGTCCACTCCGGCGAACAACAAGGCGCGCAGCGTATCGGGAGTGGCGCTCGCCGGACCAACCGTGGCAACGATCTTCGCTCGACGAAACCGGCGCATGTGCAACCTACCTGTTTGGACGCGCCGGACCATGCCCGGCGTCTGCCGACGGATCTGATCGCTCCGCCCTTCGGATTGCACCGAAGAGCCGAGCGAGACGGTGTGGGTAACCGGAGACGTCACGTCTCCGCAATCGGCGTGCCAAGCCGTATCCTGTATGTAAGCGGCTTGATTATGCTGCGTTTCGTAAAACGAATGTGATGCCGACCGGCCCGTGGCGGATGGAATCCCGGAAAACCTCGCGAATTGACGTCCGGTTTTTCGGAAATCGCCTGTCGCTTCGGCGTGATCCCGATGTCTGTGGCACCGGCCGGACGGACGGCACCAGCGCCCTGATTTGAGCATTCCGGTGGCGAAATGCGGTCGATCGCCGACCCGCAGGGCCGGTATGTACAGTCTGCAGGGCGACCAGCGAGCGAAATGTCAGGGTCATCCGGTGTTGTCCGGCCGCTACGTAAGTTGCCATATTGTTGACGTCGCCCCCGTCGATCTAAGACCCTGTCGTCGTCGACTGCCGCGCCGTATGTGCAGGCTGGTCGGGGCGCCGGACCGTCGTACTCCCTTTGTCCCCCGTGCGCAGTCCGGCAGGAGGCCGATCGTGTCCGACCCGCAGGTGCTGATCATCGAGGACGATGCCGACGTCCGGCTCGGCTGCGTCCAGGCGCTGGCCCTCGAAGGCATTCGGAGCCTGGGCGTCGAGTCCACCGAGAAGGCCCAGCGCCTGCTCGCGCCGGACTTCGCCGGCATCATCGTCTGCGACATCCGGCTTCCCGGACAGGACGGCTTGTCCTTCATGCGTGATCTGCTGGCCCAGGACGCGGCGCTGCCCGTCATTCTCGTCACCGGACACGCCGACGTCGCGACCGCCGTGCAGGCGATGCGGGACGGCGCCTACGATTTCATCGAGAAGCCGTTCACGTCCCAGCATCTGGTCGAGGTGGTGAAGCGCGCGCTGGAAAAGCGGGTCCTCACGCTCGAGGTGCGCGGCCTCAAGAAGCAGCTCGCCGGGCTCGGGAGCCTCGAGAGCCGCATCATCGGCCGCTCGCCGGCCATCGGACAGCTACGCCGGACGATCTCGGAGATCGCCACGACGTCGGCCGATGTGATGATCCTCGGCGAAACCGGGACCGGCAAGGAATTGGTGGCTCGCTGCCTCCACGACGCGTCGGGACGGCGCGGCCCGTTCGTCGCGCTCAACTGCGGCGGCCTGCCGGAGACGCTGTTCGACAGCGAGATCTTCGGTCACGAGGCCGGCGCCTTCTCGGGCGCGGTCAAGCGGCGGATCGGCAAGATCGAGCACGCCGCGCACGGCACGCTGTTTCTCGACGAGATCGAGAGCATGCCGATTCCGATGCAGATCAAGTTCCTGCGCGTGCTGCAGGAGCGGACCATCGAACGGCTCGGCTCCAATCAGCAGATTGCCGTGGACTTCCGCGTCATCGCCGCGACCAAGTCGGATCTGGCGGCGGAGAGCGCGGCGGGTCGGTTCCGCAACGACCTCTACTTCCGGCTCAACGTCGTGACGCTCGAGCTGCCGCCGCTGCGCACCCGTCGCGAGGACGTGCCGCTTCTGTTCGAGCATTTCGTGACGCAGGCGGCGCTCCGCCACGGGCGCGAGACGCCGGAGGTGAAGGAGGCGACGATTCGCGAGCTGATGGCCTATGGCTGGCCCGGGAACGTCCGCGAGTTGCGCAACTATGCCGAACGCCACGTTCTCGGCATCAAGATGTCGGCGACCTCGAACGACCGTCCGGTGCCGCTCGCCGAGGCCGTCGACCTGTTCGAGAAGTCGCTGATCGCCGAGGAGCTGCGCCGGCAGCACGGCAACGTGCTGCGTGCCGCCAAGACCCTGTCGACGGCGAAGTCGACCCTGTTCGACAAGATCCGCAAGCACGGCATCGACAGCGAGCAGAGTTGATCTCTCGGACGGGGTGCCGGCTGATCAGTTCGGCTCCGACAAACGATCTCGGCGAATGGGGCTTCCCCCCACCCCCAACCCCTCCCCGCCGCTTCGCGGGGGGAGGGGAGCAGAGGCGCTGCGGCTCCCCTCCCCCCGCGAGCGAAGCTCGTGGCGGGCGCGCCCCGGCGCGCCAAAGGAGTCGGGGGTGGGGGGCGGTTCTTGCACTGACGGTCGTTTGTGTCGCCCCGAGCTGATCACCCGGAAACCGTGTGGGATCGGGCGCTCGGCACCGTGCCCATCCCGCTGTCCGAAGCTCCGGCGCCGTCCGCCACCGGCTCTGCCGTGTCCGTCTCGTCTCCGCACAGCGGCAGCGCGAGGGTGAACACGGCCCCGCCCTGCGGCCCGTCGGCGGCCGTGAGCGAGCCGCCATAGATGCGGGCGATGTCGGCCGAGATGGCGAGACCGAGGCCGAGGCCGCCGCCGGTCTTGTCCTTGGTGGTGAAGAAGGGCTCGAAGATCCGGGTGAGGATGTCGGGCGCGAAGCCCGATCCGTTGTCGCTGACCGTCAGGACGGCCCGCGTGTCGGCCGCCTTCCAGGCGATCACGGCGACGGCGTCGGGGATCCCGCGGGTCGCGTCGAAGGCGTTGGAGATCAGATTCACCAGGATCTGCTCGATGCGGACGGCGTTGGCGTCGATGTGGATCGGCGTCTCGGGCGGTTCGAGCAGGATCTTCATGGGGTCGCGGTCGTGGCGGTGGCCGAGCAGAGCGAGCGCGCTCTCGACCGACCGGCCGAGATCGACCACCTCCCGCTCCGCGCTGGTGCGCCGCGCGAACGAGCGCAGGCGACTCGTCAGAATGCCCATCCGATCGACGAGACGGACGATGCGCTCGAGATTCTCGCGCGCCGTCGTCTCGTCGCCGATGTCCAGAAAGCGGACGGTGTTCTCGGAGAGTGTCGCCAGCGCGGCGAGCGGCTGGTTGAGCTCGTGAGCGATACCGGCGGAGAGCTGGCCGATCACGGCCAGGTTCTCGGTGCGGATCAGTTCCTCCTGCATGGATTCGAGCTGGCGGTTTGCCTGGGCGCGCTCCTCGACCTCGGCCTGGAGGGCGGCGTTGGCGATCCTCAGCTCCGAGCTGCGTGCCTCCACCTTGTCCTCGAGGCTCTCGTAGGCGCGTTCGAGCGCGTGGCGCGCCGCATCGCGCTCGATCAGATAGTTGCGAAAGACGTCGACCGCCGCCGCCATCCGACCGATCTCGTTCGACCCCTCGAGGCCGACGACCGACACGGTGCGATCCCCATCGGCGAGGCGGCGCATGGTCTCGGTGATGCGCTCGATCGGCTGGCCGATCGAACGAACGACGATGACGACGAAGACGGCCATCAGCACGAGCGCACAGAAGAAGAGTGTCAGGTTGAGTCGCATCGCCTGCTGGAAGGTGGCGACGGCCTCCGCCCCCGACCGGTCGGCCCCGGCATTATAGAAGGAGACGGCCGAGTTCATCGCCGCATTGACCGCGTCGAAAGCGAGGCGCGAAGGCCCGTTGACCAGCGCCGAGATCTCGTTGGCGGAGCGCGTGCCGAGAACGGCCCGCAGGTCCCGCTCCATGCCGAGATAGGTCTCCCAGGCCGTCATGGCCTCGGCGAAACGCTGCTTCTCGACCGGATCGGTGAGCCCGGTCGAGAAGGCACTGCTGAGCTCGGCGACGTCGTCGCGCCGGCGTTCCGCCGCGTCGAACACCTCGGCACGATCCCCGATCTCGGGCGTCAGGATGGCACGGATGAAGCGCAGCCGATGGCTCGCCATCACGTATTTGATCTCGGACAGCGCGTGCACGGAGGGCAGCCAGCGGGCGTAGAGCTCCTTGGTGGCCCGGTCGACGATGGCGAGCGCCAGCAGCGACGACAGGCCGACCGCCGTGAGCAACAGCAGACTGAGCGCCATGGCGACGATCAGCCTGGCGCGGATCGTGACGTTCGAAAACCACATCAAGGCGCGTCTCCCGGAAGGCCGGCCCGCCGTCGCCGGGGGCCGGATCGTCGCTCGATCTTAGGCCCGCTCGTCGTCACGCGGCAACGAAACGCCGAGACATCCCGGGCTCCACGCCGCGAGCCGATTTCCGGTTTTTCGGAAATCGCGCCGATCCGCGGTCCGGACACCCGGCCATGCCGGTGTCCGCAGACTTCCGGATGCGCTCGAAAAACCCGTTCATCGAGAGGGACTTGGAAACTCCGCGGCGCGTGGCACGGCGATTGCCAATCAGCAGAGCGTCGAAGAGTTCGAGCGCCACAAAAGTCATCCGCTCCGGCGAGACCGAGAGGTCGGCCCGAGCGCGAAAAGCGGCCAGTTCGATGTCGAGAAGAACGACAGGAATCAGGAGGACGTCGTGACGTTGCAGTTGGAAGGAACGCTCCCGGATCTGGCCGCCGCCACGGCCACGCGGGCAAAACCACGGGACGCGTGGTTGCATCTCTGGTGGAAGGTCGTCGACTTCAACATCGGCGTGGTGCCGCTGCCGATCTTCGTCGTGCTGGTCGGCCTCATCGGCTACTATTCCTGGATCGGCAAGCTCTCCGGCGAGATCACGATGGCGATCGGCCTCCTGTCGGTCGGCGGCTTCGCCTGCGGCGAGCTCGGCAAGCGCACCCCGATCCTCAACAAGGTCGGCGCGGCGGCGATCTTCGCGACCTTCATCCCCTCCGCCCTCGCCTTCTATCACGTGCTGCCGTCCGAGGTGGTGCGGGTCACGACGGAATTCTCCAAGCAGAGCCAGTTCCTCTACCTGTTCATCGCCTGCATCATCGTCGGCTCGATCTTCGCGATGGACCGTCAGGTCCTGATCAAGGGCTTCCTGAAGATCTTCGTCCCGCTGGCGGTCGGCTCGATGGCGGCCGCCGTGGTCGGTACGTTGGTAGGCGTCGCGCTGGGCAAGTCGGCTTACGAGACCTTCTTCTTCATCGTCGTGCCGATCATGGCCGGCGGCGTCGGCGAAGGCGCCATCCCGCTGTCGATCGGCTATGCGGAGATCCTGCACCAGCCGCAGGGTGAGCTGTTCGCGACCGTGCTGCCCTGCGTGATGCTCGGCAGCCTCACCGCCATCCTGCTCTCCGGCGCCCTCAACACGCTCGGCAAGCGCTATCCGCACCTGACCGGTGAAGGCCAGCTCCAGCCGGGTGTCTCCAACGATCTCGCGGCAACGGAAGAGAGGGTCGATCCGTCGACCATCGGCCCGAGCGTCGTCGCCGGCGCGCTGATCACGGCCTGCACGTTCTATCTGGTCGGTATGCTGGTATTCAAGCTCACCGGCCTGCCCGGGCCGGTCGCCATGCTGTTCCTGGCGGTTGCGATCAAGCTCGGCCGTCTGGTGTCGCCCAAGCTCCAGGCCGGTGCCGGCGTCGTCTACAAGTTCTTCCAGGTGGCCGTGACCTTCCCGCTGCTCTTCGCGGTCGGCGTCTCGATCACCCCGTGGGACAAGCTCGTCGCCGCCTTCAACTTCACCCATTTGGCGATTATCGTCTCGACCGTGGTGACGCTGATGGGGACCGGCTTCCTCGTCGGCAAGCGGATCGGCATGTATCCGATCGAATCGGCTATCGTTAACGCCTGCCACTCGGGTCAGGGCGGCACCGGCGACGTCGCTATCCTCACCGCCGCCAACCGCATGGTTCTGATGCCATTTGCGCAGATCGCCACCCGCATCGGTGGTGCTATCACGGTGACGGTGGTGCTGATCGTCCTGGCGCACATCGTCTGAGGGAGTTCTCCCGAGACCGGCGCGCGGCTCTTGGAGCGGCGCGCCGGCTTTCTTCGAGCGGGATACACGCGGATCGCATCGTCCTGCATCCCATGATTGTACCCCGCTCAATCGAGAGTCGCAGCGATGACAGACGACCTGCAGTCCTACACGATCGACCCGGAACGAGAGCCGGACGAACGCGAGGACATCCGCGACCTCCTCGCGAAATGCGGGCTCGACTACGAGACCGGGGTGGAGGCGTTCGTCGTCTTCCGCCGCAAGCAGCGCCTGATGGCTTGCGCCGGTCTCGAGAAGAACATCGTCAAATGCGCGGCAATCGATCCGGAGCTGAGAGGCGAGGCGCTGGGACTGAAGCTCCTCACCGAGGTGAGCCACCTCGCCTACGAACGCGGACACAGCCACCTGTTCCTCTACACCAAGCCGGACTGCGTGGAGTTCTTCCGGGCGTGCGGGTTCTATCTGCTGGCCGAGGTACCCGGGCTGGTGGCGCTGATGGAGAACACGCCTATCGGCATGAAGACCTATTGCGACGGGTTGAAGCGGCTGCGCCGTCCGGGCGCCGTGATCGGCGCCATCGTGATGAACGCCAACCCGTTCACGCGCGGGCACCGGTATCTGGTCGAGCGCGCCGCCGCCGCCTGCGACTGCCTGCACGTCTTCGTCGTCGCCGAGGACGTCTCGCTGATCAAGTACCGGGACCGCTACGCGCTGGTCGCCGAGGGCATCGCCGACATCCCCCGGGTCATGCTGCACCACGGCTCCGAATACATGGTGTCGCGGGCGACCTTCTCGGCCTACTTCCTCAAGGAGAAGGGCCTGGTCGAGAACTGCTGCACGGCGATCGACCTGCTGATTTTCCGCAACCACATCGGCCCCGCGCTCGGCATCACCCACCGGTTCGTCGGCACCGAGCCGTTCTGTCGGACCACCTTCAAGTACAACGCCGACATGCGCCACTGGCTCCGCGACGACGTGTCGCCGGCGCCGGCCATCGAGGTGGTCGAGATCGAACGAACGCAATCCGAGGACGTCGCGATCTCCGCCTCGGAGGTCCGCCGTCTCCTCGCTGCCGACGACTTCAACCGCATCCGTCGTCTCGTTCCGGCCGCCACGCTCGAGCTGCTCGAGACGAAATACCGCGTGCCTCGATCCTCCGCCGCCTGAGAGCTCGACGCGGGCTCCCGGCCGACGGCACGTCGTCGCGCCTGCACAAAATTCAGAAAGGACGACATCTGATGAAGATCGTGAGAGAGGCCCTGGCCGGGACGCTCGAGTCGAGCGACCTGATGGTCAGGATCGCGCCACGCGACGGCGAGCTCGCCATCGTGCTGCAGAGCGAGGTGGTCCACCAGTTCGGCGCCCAGATCGAGGCGGTCGCCCGGGATTGCCTGGCGCGCCTCGGCATCACCGAAGCCCTGGTCGTGATCGAGGACAAGGGTGCGCTCGACTGCGTGGTCGCGGCGCGGGTGCAGACGGCCGTCTCCCGCGCCGTCGACGAGTGGACCGCCGACTGGAGTGCCCTGTCATGAAACTGCGCCGCAGCATGCTGTTCCTGCCGGGCGCCAACGCCGCGATGCTGTCGACGGCATACGTCTTCAAGCCCGACACGATCATGTTCGACCTCGAGGACGCGGTTTCGTTGCGCGAAAAGGACGCCGCGCGCATCCTGGTGTTCCACGCGCTGCAAATGCCGGTATACCGCGACATCGAGACGGCGGTGCGCATCAACCCGCTGTCGACGCCCTTCGGCCTGAAGGATCTCGAAGCGGTGGTTCGCGCCGGGGTCGACGTGGTGCGCCTGCCCAAGACCGACACGGCCGACGACGTGAAGGCCCTCGAGACCGAGGTCGAGCGCATCGAGCGCGACTGCGGCCGCGAGGTCGGCTCGACCAAGCTGATGGCGGCGATCGAGTCGGCGTCAGGTGTCGTCAACGCGGTGGCGATCGCCACCGCCTCGAAGCGGCTGGTCGGCATCGCGCTGGCCGGCTTCGACTACGTGATGGACATGCAGACCGAGCGCGGCGACGGCGCCGAGCTGTTCTACGCGCGCTGCGCCGTGCTTCACGCCGCCCGCTTCGCCAAGATCGACGCCTTCGACGTGGTGTTCTCGGACGTCAACGACGACGAGGGTTTCCTCAAGGAGGTCGACCTGATCAGGCGGCTCGGCTTCAACGGCAAGTCGCTGATCAATCCGCGCCAGATCGACCTTCTGCACAACGCCTTCGCTCCCACCCAGGAGGAGGTCGACTACTCCCGCCGCGTCGTCGCCGCCGCCGAGCAGGGCGAGCGCCAGGGGCTCGGCGTGGTGTCGCTGAACGGAAAAATGATCGACGCCCCGGTGATCGAGCACGCGCGCGTGGTGCTGCGCCGGGCCGACGCCTCCGGCGTGCGCCAGTGATCGAGGACCATGTCATGACCGCAGCCATCCGAGAGCGCCTCGTCGGCGCCCCTCTGCCGCAAGGCCTCGAACCGTTCGCCGGCGTCACGGCCCACGCCCCCCATCTCGCCACCCGTGAGAGCAAGTACGGCCGCAAGCTGTGCAAGAGCCTGGAGGACGCGATCCGTGCCTCCGGCCTGAAGAACGGGATGACCATCTCGTTCCACCACGCGTTCCGCGAAGGCGACAAGACCATCAATCACGTCGTCGACACGCTGGCCGCCATGGGCTTCCGCGACCTGACGCTGGCGCCCTCGTCGCTCCTGTCGTGCAACGCGCCGCTGATAGAGCACATCAGGTCGGGCGTGATCCGCCGCATCTACACCTCCGGCATGCGCGGCAAGCTCGCCGAGGCGATCTCCAACGGCCTGATGGAGGAGCCCATCAACGTGCATTCGCACGGCGGCCGCGTCCATCTCATCGACAGCGGCGAGCTGACCCTGGATGTCGCGTTCCTCGCCGTCGCCACGGCCGACGAGTTCGGCAACGCCAATGCGATCTCGGGCCGCTCGCGCTGCGGCTCGCTCGGCTACGCCATGGTCGACGCCGCCCGCGCCCGCAAGGTGGTGCTGCTCACCGAGGAGCTGGTCCCCTTCCCCAACACGCCGGCCTCGATCCGCCAGGACCAGGTCGATCTCGTCGTCAAGGTCGACCAGATCGGCGACCCGTCCAAGATCTCGGTCGGCGCGGCGCGCATCACCTCCAATCCGCGCGAGCTGCTGATCGCCCGGCTCGCCGCCGACGTCATGGAGCACGCCGGCTGGTTCGAGGACGGCTTCTCGCTGCAGACCGGCACGGGCGGCTCGGCGACCGCGACGGCGCGCTTCATCGAGCACCGCATGGTGAAGAAGGGCATCAAGGCCGCCTTCGCGCTCGGCGGCATCACCGGCTCGATCGTCGACCTGCACAAGAAGGGGCTGATCGGCCGCATCCTCGACACCCAGAGCTTCGACGCGGTGGCGGCCCGGTCGCTGGCCGAGAACCCGGAGCACTGGGAGATCTCGACCAACACCTACGCCAACCCCACCTCCAAGGGGGCGTGCAGCGACCGCGTCGACATGGTGATCCTCTCGGCCCTGGAGATCGACCTCGGCTTCAACGTCAACGTCATCACCGGCTCCGACGGCGTCATGCGCGGCGCCTCCGGCGGCCATTCCGATGTCGCGGCCGGCGCCAACCTGCCGATCGTCGTCGGGCCGCTGATCCGCTCGCGCATCCCGACCGTGGTCGAGCGCTGCACCACCGTGGTGACGCCGGGCGAGACCATCGGCGTGCTGGTCACCGACCACGGCATCGCCGTCAACCCGAACCGGCCGGAGGTCGCCGACAGGCTGAAGGCGGCGGGCCTGCCTGTGACCACCATCGAGGACCTCTATGCGCGGGCGATCGCGCTCACCGGCAAGCCGCAGCCGATCGAGTTCCTCGACAAGGTCGTCGGCATCATCCGCTACCGCGACGGCTCGGTGATCGACGTCGTCCGCCAGGTGAAGTGATGGACGCGACCGCGGGCGACCGGCGGGCCGGCCCCGCCGTGACGATGGAGGCCATGCTGGCGGCCCGCGACCGCCGGGTGGAGCGGCGCCGGCAGGCCTTCGCCCGCCGGCCCGACGCGCCGATCGTCACCGTCTCGGTCGTCATGCCGGGGCCCGTGAAGGATTGTGTCCTGAGCCGCGAGGCCGCCAGTGCCGCACACGACGCGCTGGACCGCCTGCTCGCCGAGCGCCGGTGGTCGGCCACGACCGTCGCGGTCGAGGCCGGGCCGACCGGGGCGGAGGCGATGATCGCGGTCGAGGCCGACGCGCGCACCCTCAAGGCAGCGCTGGTGGCGCTGGAAGAAACCCATCCGCTCGGACGGTTGTGGGACCTCGACGTCGCCGCGTCGGCGGATCGCGCCGTGTCGCGGCGCGATCTCGGCCTGTCGCCGCGGCGCTGCCTGGTCTGCGAGGCGCCGGCCCATGCCTGCGCCCGCTCCCGCGCGCATCCGCACGCCACCCTGCTGGCCGTCATGGAGGAGAGGATCGATGCGTGGCTCGCTCGCCCCGCCGATCAGGCCGGCTGACGGCGGCGCGCTGCTGCGCCGTCCCGTCGAGCGGGGCGACGTCGCGCGCCTCGCCGGAAAGCTCGCCGATCTCGTCGTCGATGCGCTGATGCGCGAGGTGCGGCTGACGCCCAAGCCGGGGCTGGTCGATCTGCGCAACACCGGGTCGCATCGCGACATGGACGTGTCGACCTTCGTGGCGTCCGCCGCCGCCATCCGGCCCGGGCTCGCCGGCTTCGTCGTCCTGGGCGCCGAGATCGCGCTCGCGCCGGCCGAGGCCGTCCTGGAACTGGCGCGGCCGGCCGGGATGGCCTGCGAGCGGGCCATGCTGGCCGCGACCGGCGGGGTCAACACCCACAAGGGCAGCATCTTCGCGTTCGGGCTGCTGCTGTGCGCCGCCGGCCGGCTGTGGGCCTTGGGCCTGCCGCTCGATGCCGACGCGGTCTGCGCAGAGGTCGCCCGCATCACCGACGGGATCGTCGCCCGTGAGCTGAGGCGCCCCGGCGAGCCGCGCACCGCCGGCGAGCGGCTGTTCCAGCGCCACGGCCTGACGGGCGCGCGGGGCGAGGCCGAATCCGGCTTCGCCACCGTGAGGTCCGGAGCCCTGCCCGTCCTCGAACGGGCGCTCGCCGCGGGCCGGGACGACGAGAGCGCTCTCGCGGCGGCCTTCCTGCACCTTCTCGAGCACAATGCCGACACCAACCTCGCGGCACGCGGCGGCCTCGCCGGCCTGACATGGGCCCGCGCCGAGGCCGGGCGTCTCGCCCGGGCCGGCGGAATCGACGCGCCGGACTACCGCGACCGCATGCGAGCCCTCGACGACGCCTTCATCGCCCGCAATCTCAGCCCGGGCGGAAGCGCCGACCTCCTGGCGGTCGCCTGGACGCTGCACCGCCTGCCCCACATCCTGCACTTCGGTCCGGCCACTCGCGCGTGTTGAAGCGATAGGCTGCACCGCCTATTGTCCGGGCGGGCTTCCGCCCGGCAGAGCACAGGCCTTCGGAGATGATCGCGACCCTCTCGGGAGGCACACGGGACGCCCTCGCCGGCGCGTCGGCGCGGCTCGATCTCGTGCTGGTTCCCGGCTTCAAGGACAGCGGACCGGAGCACTGGCAGAGCCTGTGGGAGACCGGCCTGCCGACGTTCCAGCGCATCGCGCAGCGCCGCTGGGACAATCCCGACATCGAGCTGTGGATCGCGGCGATCGCGCGCCTGCTGGCGGAACGTCGCCGGCCGGCCGTGCTGATCGGCCACTCGCTGGGAGCCCTGGCCTCGAGCTGCCTCGCCGCCGACGGCCACCGGCTGGTCGCCGGGCTGATGCTGGTGGCGCCGGCCGAGCCGGCCCGCTTCGAGGCGGAGGAGCGCGTGCCGCAAACGCCGCTCGGCGTTCCGACCCTGGTGGTGGCGAGCCACAACGATCCGATGATGCGGTTCGCCCGCGCCGAGCACTGGGCGAAGACCTGGACGGCGGACCTCGCGGATCTCGGCGAGGCGGGCCACATCAATGCCGAGGCGGGCTTCGGCCCGTGGCCGCACGGGCTCGACCTGCTCGCCGGCCTGGTGTCGAAGGTGCTCGTTTCACTCGAAACATGAGCGCCCATCGGGCCGGGCCACCTCGCTTATCCGAATTCGATGTTTTTCGATGTGGGCGCCGACCGCCGATCGGCGCGGCAGGTCTCCCGTGATGGCGAAGGCGACCTTGGACAGACTGGCGTAATGCCAGCCCTCACTGGCTCCACCCCCTCGCGTCATGACCTGGCTTGACCCGACCATCCATCAAACTGCTGAAAAGAAAGCATTTTCTAGAGTTGGATACGCGGGTCGAGCCCGCGTATGACGAGTCGGAGCAAGGCGCCATTCCACTCCCGCACCAGGATCGTGCAATCAACCCGGCGCTCACTTCGGAGACCAGGGCTCCTCGCTCCAGAGTTTCTGCAGGAGTTGCTCGGCACGTTCGAGAGCGACAGCGTATTCGGCCGGTGGCAGGTAGCGCATGGGCGAGAAGGTCGCCGCCATCTTGGCCTGGAACTCCGGGTCCGCCGCCGTCTTGGTGACGGCGTCCTCGAGGATCTTCCGTACCTCGGGCGGAAGGCCTTTCGGCGCGGCGACGCCGCGCATCGCATTGCTTTCCATGTCGAAGCCGAGCTCCTTGAAAGTCGGAACGTCGGGCGCCACCGAGCTGCGCATCGCACCGGCCTGAGCGAGCTGAACGAACGGGCTGCCGGAGGCCACGTACTGCATCGCCTCGCCGATGTTGATCGAGGCGACCGCGATATGTCGCCCGAGAACGGCGGTTCGCACCATCGAGCCGCCCGCGTAGGGCACATGGGTCATCTTGACGCCCGCCGCCCGCTGGAACGCCAGCATGGCGAGGTGATCGTCCGAGCCGACGCCGGTCGTCCCCACCGTCACGGTGCCGGGGTTCGCCTTGGCGTAGGCCTGGAGCTCCTTGAGCGTCCGGAATTGGCTGTCCTTGTGCACGGAGAAGCCGCTCGGGTCGTCGACCAGATTGCCGAGAAGATCGTAGCTCTTCCAGGTGAATTTGGTCGCGCGCTCGATCGGGATGCTGAGGATGGTCGGCGTGTTGATGAAACCGATCGTGTAGCCGTCCGGCTTGGCTTCGGCGAGCGCCGTGAAGCCGATCTCGCCGGCCGCGCCGGGCCGGTTGACCACCACGATCTTGGTGCGCCCGCCGATGTATTTCTCCATGAACGACGCGACGATCCGGGCGGTCAGGTCGGTCACCCCTCCGGCCGAATAGGCGACGATCATCTCGATCGGCTTGGCGGGATACTGCGCCTGGGCGGACGTCGTGAGGCCGAAGACGAGCATCACCGTGGCGAACCACTTCAGCTTGGCCATGTCCCTCTCCTCCTGTGGAGTCTCGTGGTGGGGCCGAGGCTACAGGACTTCGCGTTTGCGCTTCAGCGAAGGCACGAGCATCAGCAGAAGCAACGCCGCGCTCAAGGCGAACAGCGTCGCCGATATCGGGCTCTGAACGAAGACCATGAAATTGCCCTGGGAGATGACCAGCGATCGTCGCAGGTTCTCCTCGAGCATCGGACCGACCACGAAACCGAGCATCAGCGGCGCGGCCTCGCAGCCCGTCAGCCTGAACACGTAGCCGATCACGCCGAACGCGGCCATGATGCCGACCTCGAACACGCTGTTGTTCAGCGAGTAGGTTCCGAGCGCGCAGAAGACGAGAATGATCGGGAACAATATCGTGTAAGGCACGCGCAGCAGGCGGACCCACAGGCCGATCAGCGGAAGGTTGAGGAGGACCAGCAGCACGTTGCCGATGAACATGCTCGCGATCATGCCCCAGAACAATGCGGGCTGGGACGAGATGACCAGCGGACCAGGCTGGATCCCCTGGATCATCATGGCACCGATCATCAACGCCATGATCGCGTTGGGGGGAACGCCGAGGCTCAGCATCGGAATGAAGCAGGCCTGCGCGGCGGCGTTGTTGGACGCCTCAGGTCCGGCGACGCCTTCGACCATGCCCTTGCCGAAGTCCTGCGGGCGATCGGAAATCCTCTTCTCCAGAGCGTAGGACGCGAACGAGCTGAGAGTCGCGCTGCTGCCGGGCAGGATCCCGAGTGCGCCGCCGAGCAGGGTTCCCCGAAGCGCCGCGGGCCAGGACCGTCGGAAGTCCTCCTTGGTCGGCCACAGCCGCGCGATGCTCGCCATCGCGCGGCCACGACCGCCGGTCTCGTCCAGGCTGGCGATGATCTCCGTGATGCCGAACATGCCCATAGCGAGAGGCACGAAACCCAGGCCGTCGTAGAGCACCACCAGATCGAAGGTGTAGCGCTTCTCACCGGAGCTGAGGTCGGTGCCGATGCAGCCGAGCAAAAGGCCGAGCAGAACCATCGCGACGGCCTTGACGATCGATCCGCCCGCCAGCACGACGGCCCCGATCAGACCGACGGTCAGCAGGGCGACATAGTCGACCGGCCCGAACAGGATCGCGATATCGGCGAGAGGCGGTCCCGCGACGGCGATGACCAGCGTGGTCACGATGCCGGCGAACAGAGACGCGAGCGCGGCGATCGCCAGCGCGGCGCCGGCCCGGCCCTGGCGCGCCATCTCGTAGCCGTCGAGGCAGGTCATCACCGACGAGGATTCGCCCGGGAGCTTGACCAGAATGGCCGTCGTGGAGCCGCCGTATTGCGAGCCGTAGAAGATCCCGGCCAGCATGATCAGCGAGGTGACCGGGGGCAGATAGAAGGTGATCGGCAGCAGCATCGCCACGGTCGCGGTCGGACCGAGCCCGGGCAGCACGCCGATCAGCGTCCCGAGGAACGTGCCCAGGAAGCAGAAGAGCAGGTTTTCTGGGCTCAACGCGACGCCGAACCCGAAGACGAGATTGTTGAGGACGTCCATCAGACCGGCCACACGCGAATGGGGAGCTGCGCCCCCCAGATGAAGATCGCGACACAGGTGAGCGACAGGGCGACGCCGAGCACGAGCGTCGTCACGACGCCCCTCCTCTCGCCGGCGAGGCCCGACAAAGCCACCATCAACAGGATGGCCGCGACCAGCCCGAGCGTCTCGAGCGTCAGGGCGAACAGGACGACGCAGAAGGTGACGACGATCAGGGGGCGGGGCGAGTGGAAGGCGATCGCCGCTCGCGACTTGACGACGCCGCCGATCGCGATCCCGACGCCGATGACGACCAGCAGCACGGACACCAGACGGGGCAGGAAGGCGCTACCGAGCTCGGCGGCCGTCCCGAAGCTGAGCTGAAGGGAGAAGAGATACCCGAGAACACCGAACAGGACGAACATCGAGCCCGCGACGATGTCTTGGCTCACGTGCGGACCCGAAGAATCCGCGACCGGATTCGGTTCGTCTGACATGACAGGCGTCCCCGCAGTCGCCAGACCAAAATTCCGTCTGGCGGAATTTGTTTCTTTAGTGTGAAATACGCTAGCCTCATTGTCGCCGCCGAGTCAACGGCGGCGCCGTGCCCTGTCCCGTTCTCCACGGCGTGACGGCCAGGCTCGAGAACGACCGTGCCGGGCGCGATTCCGGCGCCCTGATGCCGATCGTGAAAGACGGCCAGCGCCAGCGCCGGCGCCGATCGTCACGGGCGGAGCAGGCGTTCGATGTCGCGGGATGCCTGGATCGACAATTCGAAAATGCTTCTCAGCCCGGTGCTGTCCACGCGGCTGGACGGCGCCGAGACGGTCAGCGCGAAGGCGATCTTGTCCGGCGCGCAGAAGATCGGGACGGCGGTCGAGGTGATCCCCTCCTCCCGTTCGCCGTGGCTCACGGCCCTGCCCCCGTTGCGGCGAATCTCGGCCAGCTCGCGCCGGAATCGATCGGGGTCCAAAATCGTTCCGGGCGCGATCGGACGCACCTTCGCGATCTCCTCCTCGACCGTCTCGGCATCGGCGTAGGCGAGCAGGCATTTCCCGGCGGCGCCGGCCCACAGCGGAAATCGATCGCTGACGCGAACCACGCAGCGCATGCTCCGCAGGCTTTCGACATGCTCGTAGACGACGCGGTAGCCGCCTTCCATCGCGTAGAGCGTGACGGCCTCCTTGCAGGCGTCGCGCAGCGCCAGCATGTGGGGCAACACGGTGTTGTGCAGCTTGAAGTGAGATTTCGCGACGGCGCCGAGCAGATAGACGGCGTTGCCGAGCGAATATGTCTTGACCTTGCTGCGCTGCAGAAACCCCTGGGCGGTGAGGACGGTCGCCAGCCGCAACGTCGTCGACGGCGCCAACGACAGCTTTTCGGACAGCTCGGTCAGCGTCAGCGCCTCCGTGTTCAGGTCGAAGCAGCGCAGCAACGACAGCGCCCGCTCCACCGATCGCACCGAGTCTTCTGCCATGGCGTTTCTCGTCGGTCCGGCGGAAGGCACCGGCGCCTGGGTCGCCCCCGGGTGACCGGCCCGTCCGCGTGAGTATTTCATCCATTGTAACTCTTTTCCGACTGATGGAAACGCCGCGGGTACCGTCGGCGCCATCGTCGCCCCTCGTGCGTCCCTCGTGCGCCCCTCGTGCGTCCCTCGTCTCGCGCCTCGCGCCTCTCGTTCATCGCACGCCGTCGACGGTGCGGGCGGTGTGCGCCTCGCGCATGTCCCGGCTGCGGGCAAAGCGCAGGGGCCGCGTCTTGACATGGCGAAAGTCGGAGAGCACGCTTCTGCACAGAGGAATTAATTTCCGCTCTATGGAATTTTAGCTCCGAACAAGGCGGAGTGGACACCTGGAGCGATCCCAGCGGAAGGGGGAGCACGATGGCGCGCACCGAGATCACGGCAGAACAGAAGGCGGAGCTGGACGGGCTCTTCGCCACCGCCCGGGCCGGACTGAAGATCATCGCCGGCTACGACCAGGCACGGGTCGATCGCCTGGCCCAGTGCGTCGCCTGGGCGGCC
This sequence comes from Rhodoplanes sp., assembly GCF_013377085.1. Taxonomy (GTDB): domain Bacteria; phylum Pseudomonadota; class Alphaproteobacteria; order Rhizobiales; family Xanthobacteraceae; genus Rhodoplanes. Next base: position 70,050 of record NZ_JACAAX010000019.1, read on the forward strand.
GGCAATGCCCAAGTCTTCGATCGCATCGGCAAGATGGGCGTCGAGGAGAGCGGCATCGGCGATTGGGCCGGGCGCATCGGCAAGCGCCACAAGATCCTCGGCGTGCTGCGCGACGCGCTGCGCCAGAAGAGCGTCGGTCTGATCGAGGACAATCCGGCCAAGGGACTGGCGCGCTACGCCAAGCCGGCCGGCGTGATCGCCTCGCTGATCCCGATGACCAATCCGGAGCTGACGCCGATCGTGACGGCGATCTATGCGCTCAAGGCCCGCGACGTCGTGATCTTCTCGCCCCACCCCAACACCAAGAAGACCACCAACGAGGTGGTGCGGCTGATGCGCGAGGCGCTTCGCGCCATCGGCGAGCCCGACCTCTTTCTGCAATGCCTGCCCAACCCCAATCTGGCGCAGGTGGACGCCCTGATGGGCATGGCCGATCTGGTGATGGCGACGGGCGGGCCCGCGATGGTGCGCGCCGCCTATGGCTCGGGCAAGCCGGCCTTCGGGGTCGGCGCCGGCAACTCGACCATGATCATCGACGAGACCGCCGACGTCGCCGAGGCGGCCCGCAACAGCCGCATGAGCAAGACCTCCGATTTCGGCTCGGGATGCTCGGCGGACGGCAATCTGATCATTCACGCCGGCCTCTACGACAAGATGGTCGCGCAACTGCAATCGGAAGGCGGCTATCTGGCGTCGGACGCCGAGCGCGCGCTGCTCGAAAAGGCGATGTGGGACGAGAACGGTGCCCGCCGGATCTCGACCGTCGCGCAGTCGCCGAAGAGGATGGCCGAGATCGCCGGCTTCTCGGTGCCGGAGACGGCGAAATTCATCATGGTCAAGGGCACCGGCATCGGCAAGGCGCACGCCTTCTCGAAGGAGAAGCTGACGACCGTCATGGCGCTCTACAAGTACGACGGCGACTTCGAGCAGGCGCTGCAGATGATGGAGGCGATCTTCGAGGTCGGCGGCAAGGGCCACTCCTGCGGCATCTACAGCTTCGACGACGACCACATCCATCGGCTGGCGCTGCGGGCGCCCGTCACCCGCATCATGGTCCGCCAGCCGCAGTCGAAGGCCAATGCCGGCGCCTTCAACAACGGCATGCCGATGAGCTCGAGCCTGGGTTGCGGCACCTGGGGCGGCAACATCGTGTCCGACAATGTCGACCTCAAATACTACATGAACAACACCTGGGTGGCGCGGCCGATCGCCGAGGACAAGCCGCCCGAGAGCGAGCTGTTCGGCGAGTTTTTCGATCCGTCGAGGAACGTGCTCTAGCGAGGCCACAACGCGGCGTGCCGGCGTTTGATACTGAACGTCACGATCCTCGACATTCTCCGTCATTGCCGGGCTTGACCCGGCAATCCATCGAGCTTCGGAAGATGCACTTTTTCGAAGGGATGGATTCGCGGGTCGAGCCCGCGAATGACGAGTCGGAGCTGGTGACTGCTGGTGTGACGCGACGGCACGCGCGTGAACTCGGACGCGAGCTCGGGCGCGGGCCGCGCGACCGGCACGCCCGGCCGTCGCCCGTGTCCAGCCGCAAGTCCGCCAGATCCGGAGACAGACCATGCTCGAAGCGCATTTTCCGAAGCGAATCGTCTACGGCCAGGGGAGCATCCGGTTCCTCGAGACACTCGACGCCGAGCGGGTCTATCTGCTCGTCGACGAGGTGTTCCACCAGCACAACGCGGCGCTGTTCGCCGACCTCGACGCCCTGTTCGCGGCGCGCGGCAGCCGGACGATGCTGCAGTTCGGAGAGGGCCACGAGCCCACATTGGACTTCGCCAAGCAGATTTCGGGACGGCTGCGCGCGTTCGCGCCCGATCTGATCCTGGCGATCGGCGGCGGCTCGATCCTCGACACCGCAAAGGTCCTGGAGGTCTTCTACGAGCACCCGGACATCACCGACCAGGCGCTGTACGACCGCTTCCACCTGCCGCCGATCCGCCGCAAGGCGAAGCTGGTCGCGGTTCCGACCACCAGCGGATCGGGATCGGAGGTGACGCCCTTCAGCGTGATGTATGTCGCCTCCGGCAATCCGAGCATCCCGTCGATCAAGCGCGGCATCGCCGACTACCAGTTCATCCCCGACCACGTCATCCTCGATCCCGCCTTCACCCTGACCATGCCGCTCGGCGTGACGGCGGCGACCGGGCTCGATGCCTTCGTCCATGCCATGGAGGCCTTCGTCAGCGTCAAGCCCAAGAACCTGTTCGGCGACCATTTCGCCCTGGAGGGGATGCGGCGCGTCCACCGTTTCCTGCCGCTGGTCCTGAAGCAGCCGGACAACCTCGACTATCGCTCGCAGATGCAGATCGCGGCGACCATGGGCGGACTCGCTTTGGCCAACCGGTCGTCCGGCGGCTCCCATGCGGTCGGCAAGCAGCTCGCCACCCTGTGCCCGCTCGCGCACGGCTTGTCCGTGTCGATCATGCTGCCCGACGTCATCCGGGCCAACGCCGTGGTCCGGGCCCCCGAATATGCGGAGATCGCCCGCTACCTGGGGTCGGAGGCGACCGACGAGCAGGCGGCGATCGCCGACCTGATCGGGATGATCGACGGCCTCCTGACGGCGGCCCGATGCCCGCGTACGCTGGCGGATCTGCGGCTGGACAAGCAGACGTTGGTGGATCATGCCGACCTGCTCGCCCAGAACTCCCTCGCCGACGCGGCCATGAAGGGAAACCCGAGGGTGCTGTCGCACGACGAGGTCAAGCAGATGTTCTTGAATCTCGCCTGAAGCCGACTTGAGCTTTCTCGGCGAGGCGCGCACAAGGCTCGGGCGCGCGAGACGAGACTCGCGCGCCCACAGGCCATATGCAGCGAAGCGGACACTGCCATGAGCGACATGCCGGCGACGATCGAGATCCACGAGGAAGGCCCGCGCGAGGGTTTTCAAATCGAGCCCGGGCCGATCAGCACGGCGGACAAGATTCGCCTGATCGAGGCGCTCGCCGAGACGGGCCTGCGCGACATCCAGATCTGCTCCTTCGTGAACCCCAAGGTTGTGCCGGGCTGGGCGGACGCCGACGCGGTCGCCCGCGACTTCGCGGCAAAACCCGGGGTCCACTACACGGCGCTGTGGTTCAACGACAAAGGATTGGATCGCGCGCTCGCGCTCGGCGACAAGCTGCACCTCTACGGATCGATATCGCTGACCGCGTCGGAGGCGTTCACCCGGAAAAACCTCCATCGCAGCCACGCGGAAAATCTCGAGGCGATGCGCAAGCAGACCGCGCTGCACCTGTCCAAGAACGTGCCGGTGACGCGGATCGGGGTGATGGCGGCGTTCGGGTGCAACTATCAGGGCGACATTTCGCCGGACCAGGTGGTGTCGACGCTGGAGGACGGATTCGCCATCGCCGCCGAGGCGGGCGTCGCGATCAGCCGCCTGTCGCTCTCCGACACCATGGGCTGGGCGACCCCGCTGCGGATCGAACGCACCGTCTCCGAGGTCCGGAGCCGCTGGCCCGACCAGCGGATCTCGCTGCACCTGCACGACACCCGCGGGCTCGCCGTGGCAAACGCCTATGCGGGCCTGCGCCTCGGCGTCGATCATTTCGATGCGACGGTCGGCGGCCTGGGCGGCTGCCCCTTCGCCGGCCACAAGGGCGCGGCGGGAAACATCTGCACCGAAGAGCTCGTGCTGCTGTGCGAGGAGATGGGCATCCGCACCGGCGTCGATCTCGATGCGCTGATCGAGGTCGGTCGCATGGCCGAAGCCATCGTCGGCCATCAGCTCCCGAGCGAGCTGTTGCACGCCGGCAGCCTCGACGCCTTCCGGCGCCAGGCAAGACCATGACCCGGAACAGCGGCGCCTGAACAAGCCGGCACCGCCCTGCCGCACCACCACCAGGGACGGAACCCTACGGCGTCGCCGGTCGAAGGCCCACGACGAGTTGGCTCTGCATGTAAGCCAGAAAGTTTCGGACCAAAGGCCACTCGGCGAACTCGCGGCGCCAGACCATCCACGAATTCCGGGCCAACGGTGAGCCATCCGGGTAGGTCAACGGCAGGTGAAAGAGATCATCGGTGGGACTGATGAAATCGGGCGACAGAAAAATTCCGTAACCCAGGCCGTTGGCGATCATCTCGTGGCACGTCTCGCCGTGATTGGCACGCATCCCGATCAGCGGCGGAGCCGAGAAGCGGCTGTTCCACCATTGCTCCACCAGCTTGATCGCGAAAGGATCCGTCAGGTATGCGATCTGCGGCAGGCGCGGCAGATCGGCCAGGTCGATCGTCGTTCGGCTGACGAGGCACGCCTGCTCGGTGCCGATCAGGACCCTGTCGAAATCTCTTTGCGTTTCGCCTCGGATGAACCCGACGTGGCTCCGATAGCCGTCGAGAAGGTCGATGATGCTCGCCGAGACGCCGGTGGATATGTCGAATTCCACGTCAGGATAGACCTGCTTGTAGTGCCTCAGCGCACGCGGCAGCGTGAAGCGCGCGAAGGAATTGGTCGCGCCCAGCCTGATGACACCGGACCGTCCGTCGCCCAGGCGAACGATGTTCCGCTTGATCTCGTCGAAATGACCCAGCGTCTTGACGGCTTCCGCCGCGACGTACTCGCCCGTCGGCGTGAACACCACGCCTCTCGATGTCCTCATGACGAGCCGGACGCCGAGCTCCCGCTCGATCAACTGCAGCCTTTTCGACAGGGCCGGCTGGGTCATGCACAGCCTGTCGGCAGTCCGCGTGATGCTCGGGCTCTTGTGCAGCTCGACGACGATCTTCCAGTCGACCTCGTCCATTGTACGGTGTTCACGAGATGGCGCCGGCCATTCCAATCTGGAATGGCACGCCATGAAAGATCACGATTTTACAGCAAATTCAATCCCGGTATAATTCCGGCGTAATCCGCGACGTCCTGCTTCGTAATCCAAAATCTAGATCGGACAGTCATTCGTATTGATGGCCCACGCCAGGCGTCAATGCGGGCATAAACGTGCGTGCGTTTCCAATATCCGCACTGTGAATTCACGGCAGCCCGGCAGGAAAGACATGATCTACCATCACTTGTTCAAAAAGCTGGGTCGAAAGAAGACCGTGCATGTCGGCATCATCGGGACCGGCGCCTATGGCACCGCCATCGCGACCCAGGCGCCACATACGCCCTACTTGGCCGCGCGCGTGGTCGCCGACATTTCCCGCGAGAACGCCAGGCGAGCATATGAGCGGGCCGGCATCGGTTCCGACCAGATTGTCTACTGCGACAGCGCCGCGGAGGCTCAGCTCGAGATCGAGAAGGGGCACTACGTCTACACCGACAACTGCGAGCTGGTCTCGCACATCCCGATCGTCGACGTCGTCTGCGAGTGCACCGGCATCCCGGAAGCCAGCGCGACCTATGCCCTCGATGCACTGAACCAGGGCAAGCACGTCGCCATGGTCACCAAGGACTGCGATTCGGCGGTCGGCCCGATCCTGAAACGGATCGCCGACGAGAAAGGTCTCGTGTACACGCCGGTCGACGGCGACCAGCACGGCCTCCTCGTTCAGATGGTCGAATGGGCGAGGTCGGTCGGCCTCACGGTGCTCAGCGGCGGCAAGGCGACCGACGGAGAGTTCATCTACGACTGCGGCGCCGGCACCGTCACCATCAAGACCGACAAGACGATTCAGTCCCCCTACGTCTCGACCATCACCGTCGATCCGAAGGATCGCAAGTATCTCCAGATGATCCCGCCGGGCGGGGCCGCCGAGTACGTCGCCAAGCGACTCGAAATTCTCAGATCTCTGCCGCAGTCCGGCTCCTACGACCTCTGCGAAATGACCGTGGCGGCCAACTACACGGTGCTCGCACCCGCGGTCGACACACTCGTGCACGCGCCCCTGCGGATCACCGAAATCCCGATCGCCTATTGCGCAGCCAAGGACGGCGGCGTGTTCGCATCCGAGGGCGTCATCGATATTGCGACGTGTCTTCGGGCTCCGGAGGAGTCGGGCCTCGGGGGCGGCGTCTTCCTGGTGGTGCGCTGCGACAACGCCTATTCGCACCACGTCCTCACCACCAAGGGACAGATCGCGAACCACGACGGGACGACCGCGGTCATCTATCGCCCCTACCATCTGTGTGGCGTCGAGACGGCGATCTCGATCCTCGTCGCCGGACTGCTCGGCATGAACACGGCGTCGGATACGTTTCTGCCGCGTTACGATCTCGTCAAGGTGGCGGCCCGCGACATCGCGGCCGGCGAGGTCTTCGGCAACGACCACAGCATGCAACTGACGGCCCGGATCGTGCCGGCCGCACCGATCACCCGGGGCGGCCATGCGTGCGCCCATCTTCTGACCGGCAACCGGGCCAAGACGGATATCCCGTGCGGGACGACGATCACCTACGACATGGTGGTCGAGCCCCCGGAGTCGGTCATCTGGCGTCTCCGACGACTCCAGGACGAGACGTTCTTCGGATAGCGGCTCGAAAGCCCGTCTTCGTGCCAGCAGGGAGGCTGGACGATGCTGATCACAATCATCGCGTGGTCGACGGTCATCGTCTTCATGGCCCTCATTCTCGCCAAGAAGATGCATCCGTTCACCGCGATCGTCCTCATTCCGTTGCTGTTTTCGTTGATCGGCGCGTTCGCCGGCCTGTACCAGGCGCCGGCCGCGAAGGCGCTGAAGCTGCCCCTCGATCAGGTCGGCACCTGGGAGGTGACCCAAGCATTCGGCATCTGGATCAAGATGGGCCTGACCAGAACGTCCGGGACAGCGTTCATGCTGTTCTTCGCGATCTTGTTCTTCTGCCTGATGCTCAATGTCGGGCTGTTCGACCCGCTCACAAAGAGGATCGTCAAGATCGCCAAGGGGGACCCGGTCCGGGTTCTGGTCGGCACCAGCGTTCTGTCGACGGTGGTGTCGCTGAGCGGTGACGGAACGACCACGACCCTGATCTGCTGCTCCGCCCTTGTGCCGATCTACAAGAGGCTCGGCCTCAAGATGATGAATCTCGCGGTCATTCTGATTCTGCAGAACACCATACTGAACCTGCTGCCGTGGAGCGGTCCGACCGCACGCGTCATCGCCGTCATCGAAGGGATCGACGTCCAGGCGCTGCTGAACGCCCTCCTGCCCGGCATGATCCTGGCGATCCTGTTCGTCACCGCCGGATCGTATTACCTCGGGCTGACGGAGCGCCGGCGTCTCGGCATCCAGAGCCTCACCGGCGACGACATCGATCGAATGTTCTCCGAGACGTCGAGCGAGGAAGATGCCCTCAAGCGCCCCAATCTGGCACCGCTCAACGCCATCCTGACCATCTCGGCGCTCGTGCTGCTGATCGCCGGAGTCTTCGATCCGGTCTTCATATTCCTCACCGGCACGGTGCTGGCCCTCGCGATCAACTACAGAACGCTGAATGCACAGAAGGAACGCATCTACGCGAACTCGGGCGACGTGCTGCAGACCGTGATCATGGTCATCGGCGCCGGCGTGTTCATGGGCCTGTTCACCAATTCCGGCATGTCGGATGCCATGGCGGCGAGCCTCGTCGACGTCGTCCCGCAATCCATGGGCCGCTTCTGGGGTCTCATCGTCGTCCTGATCTCCGCGCCGGGTGGCTTCTTCCTGTCCAACGACGCCTTCTTCTACGGCGTTCTCCCGGTTCTGGTGGAGGCCGGGAAGATCTACGGATTCACGCCGTTCCAGATCGGCTTCGCATCCCTGCTCGGCCAGGCATTTCACATGCTCAGCCCGTTGACGGCCTTCATCTACATCCTTCTCGGCATCACCCAGGTGGACATGGGCGAATGGCAGAAGGCGTGCTTCGGGTGGACGGTTGGAATCTTTGTGGTCTTCATCGCGACTGCGTTGATGCTCGGCGTCGTGCCGCTGTATCGCTAGCGTGTCGAGCAGACAGGCATGCGACCATGGTGCGCTTCGGTCGACATTCACCGGAGAGGCCGGCTATCGTGCCGTCGCTCGTCCGGTGTGGAGAGCAACCGAGCCGGTGTCCGTCATGACAAAACGAATCGTTTTGATCCATGCCGTCATGGTCGCCATGCAACCCATCAACGATGCGTTCCACCGGCTTTGGCCGGACGCGGAATGCGTCAATATCCTCGACGATTCACTCTCGACCGATCGCGGCAAGGCAGCCGAGATCGCGCCGTCGCTGTTCCAGCGATTCGAGTCGCTGTCCGCCTACGCGCACTCGATCGGGGCAGACGGGGTCTTGTTCACCTGCTCCGCGTTCGGCCCGGCGATCGAGGCCGTGGCGCGGTCGGCCATATTCCCGGTGCTCAAGCCGAACGAGGCGATGTACGAGGCGGCCCTCGCGCATGGCAGCCGCATCGGCATGGTGGCGACGTTCGCACCCGCCGTCGCGCCGATGGAGCAGGAGTTCCACGAGCTCGCGGCGCAGCGCGGATCGAATGCGACGATCAAGACCATCTGTGCCCCCGCCGCGATGGATGCGCTGAACAGGGGCGAACCAGCCGTCCATAACGCCATCGTGGCGGAGGCTGCATGTCGCCTCGACGGCGTCGATGTCGTCATGCTGGCGCAGTTCTCCACGTCGCGAGCCGAGGAGGAGGTCGCACGGGCGATCAAAGCGCCGATCCTGACCAGCCCTGGAAGTGCGGTCCGCAAGCTGAAGACATTGCTGGGCGGGTAATCCCACGACTCAATGGGAGGTTGGTGCACGGCTGTTCCCTCCTCGCCTTCCACGTCGGGATGACCTACGGAAGTGCGCTGTTCAAGAAACCGCCTTACGACATCGAACGGGATTTCAGGCCGATGAGCTGTTTAACCCGCGCGTGTGCGTCGACCGGCACGTCCATCTACGTGTCAAATCACCAAGATGGCGACATATCCGGCTACGTCATGGCTGCCGACACCGGGCGGCTGATCCCCACGGCACGCGCGCCGGCCGGCAAGTTGGTGATGTCGATGGCGTCGGGTCCCGGCGGCGATCATCTCTATGCCGTGGTCCGCACCGAGCCGTATTCGGTGTACGCGTATCGGACGGACTCCGAGACTGGTATCCTGCGGTGCATCGGCACCTCGCCGCTGCCGGCCAGCATGGTGTACATCGCTGTCGACCGCACCGGCCGTTGGCTTCTGACCGCCGGCTACGGCAGCAATACGCTTTGTGTGCAAGCCATCGGCCGGGACGGCCTCGTCTCCAGCACGCCATCGCAGTTCGTGGAGAGCGGCGGCGTCAAGCCACACGCGATCCGCTTCGACTCCTCGAACCGCTTCGTCTACGTGCCGCATCTCGGCACCGATGAGGTGCGCATCTATGTCTTCGATGCCGGTGCGGGCACGCTCTCGCCAGCCGTTCCGGCTACTGTCAAAGTGACGGAAGGTACGGGGCCGCGCCATTTCGTCCTGTCGCGGGGCGACCGGTTCCTCTACATGCTGGGCCAGCTCACGGGCGTCGTCACGGTCTTCGACCGCGATCCGACAACGGGTGGGCTCGCGCAGATCCAGGCGATCGAATCGGTTGCACCAGGCAGCGGCCTGCTGCCCGGCAAGCCGCGTCCCCCGACGGGTGCGCCCGACGCGTTGCCCAGCGAGACGACGTCGATCTGGTGCGCCGACATACAAATCACGCCGGACGGGCGCTTCGTGTACACGACCGAGCGAGCGAAGAGCACCATCACGATCCTGGCGGCCGATACCGAGACCGGGCTGCTGCGCCATGCCGGCCATGTGCCGACCGAGAAACAGCCACGCGGCATCGCAATTGATCCGGGAGGCCGCTTTCTCGTCGCGAGCGGCGAAATGTCGTCATGCTTGTCGGTCTACGCCATCGACAGTGTGACCGGTGCGTTGACGAGAACGCAGCGCGTCCCGGCCGGAGCCGGCGCCAACTGGGTTGAGTTTGTCGAAACAAGGTGACTGCCGATTCCGGCCACGATGGAATGAGTATGGCCTCGGGCCCTTCACCCATTCACGCTCGCGAGTCGCGGCGGCGAGAATCGGCCCGCCATCATCCGCAGACCGTTCCGTCGCGACCCGTATGTGGACGCTCGGCCGGAACGGGTGTCCAGGCAAGCCCGGAATGGATGATGCAGCGTGTTGCTCGGGCGCGTTGCCGACGACCTGACAGGTGCGACCGATTTGGCCCTGGTCCTCACACGCGCAGGCCTGCCCACTGCTGTCGCCGCGATGGCCGCCGAGCTCGCTTCGATGAGGCCGCAGCGGTGATGCTGCGAAAGGCGCCGGGTGGACCTGATATGACGGCTGGCGCCGCCAGCCTTGTCGCCCACACAGCGCGTCGGATCATACCGAGGCTTTGGCCAACTCCCGGGTTCGACCGGCGAGCCGCCGAACCGCCCGCGAGGCGACGATTTCGCGTCGCTCCGCATACGCCTCGTGGTTCTTGACGATCTCCCCGAGATCGTACCGATAATTGACCATGATGCCGTGCGACTGGCGCAATCCTTTACCCGACGTGTCGGCGAGCCAGTTGATCCGCTCGAGTCGGGCACCGTTGCCGAGATGGAAGCGCGCCACCGGGTCCAACGGCGCCCCGGATCTGGAGCGCGCCGACAGGAAGTAGGTCGCCGCGGCCCGGACGAGCGGAGATTCGAGCTGCTCCACGCGTTTCGGGTCGGTGTGCCACACCACGCCGTCCAGGCCGGCCAATGCAGCCTGATCGGCCGTGGCGAGGTGCTCCGACGGTTCACGGCCGAGCTCGCGCTCCAGCCATCCGGCGAAGCCCGGCACCGGCGACAGGGTGACGAAGGTCCGGATCTGAGGGAGCTCGCGGGAGACCTCGTCGACCACCTGCTTGATGAGGAAGCTCCCGAACGACACGCCGGCGAGTCCCCGCTGGCAATTCGAGATCGAATAGAACACCGCCGTGGTCGCCCGATCGGGCGACATCGGCTCCCTGCTGGTGGCCAGAATCGGCGCGATCGCGCCGGGGATGTCGCCGGTCAGCGCCACCTGGACGAAGATCAGCGGCTCGTCGACCAGGGCTGGATGAAAGAACGCGTAGCAGCGCCGATCCGGCGGATCGAGTCTCGCGCGCAGATCCTTCCAGCTCGAAATTTCGTGCACCGCCTCGTAATGGATGATCTTTTCCAGGATATTGGCCGGCGTCGACCAGGTGATCCGCCGCAGGTCGAGGAAGCCGCGATTGAACCACGACGAGAGCAGGTGCATGAAGTCGGCGTCCAGAGCCGCCAGGTCACCGTCCTGCCGGATCGCCTCGAGCAGTTGGCCCCGCATCTGCACCAGCGTCGCGGTCGCGCCGGGCGCCAGATTGAGCCGCCGGAACAGCTCCTGCCGTCGCGGCTCCGCGGCGGAATACAGCGCCGCGGAGGTCCGTTCGGTCGGCGTCCGGCTCCAATCCGAGATCGCGGTCTTCAGAGGTCCCGGATCGCTGTCGAACCGCGTCATCAGCGCCTTGAAGAAGGTGACGCGCTGTCCGGGCTCCAGCGTCTCGTAGGAGGACAGGATCACCCGCGCAAGCGCTGCCCCGGACACTTCGCCGCGCCGCGACAGCAACTCCTCGCAAAGCTCGACAAGGCCCTCGGAAGGCGTCATCTGCGCGGCGCGGCGGGCCCCCATCAGAACACGACCGCGTTCAGCGACCTGCTCGAGCATCTCGCTCAGGAACGTACTGTTCATCGCACTTCTCTTGCCACGTTGTCGTCTCGGCTCGCCTCCCGGCGAGCCACCAGGCCTGCCCCGGCCGCCGTGCGGACGCGGCGGCCGTGGCGATGCCGATCGACGGCGATCGAAAGACTCGCCGCGGTCAGCCGGCGGTCTTCAGCACGTAGTCGGCCATCTCGGCGCGGGTGGCGACATAGACGTCGTCGCGGCCCATCACGGTCTTGACGATCGCCTCGTAGGCCCAGGCGCCGTTCGGGCGGCCGAACACGTGGCAATGCGCCGTCACGTCGATCACCACGGCCGCGTCCTCGCCGGCCAGCACATTGGCCAGAAGATCGTCGAACAGGGCGACGAAGTCGCGCGGCGAGCGGCCGAACCGCATGGCATGCGGCAGGTCGTTGATCTCCATGGTCAGCGGGATGGCGACGATGCGCCCGTTCTCGCAGATCTGGATATAGGGCCGCTCGTCGTCGAACACGTCGCCCTGCCAGCGATAGCCGGCGTCGATCAAGAGGCGCGAGCCTTCGCGCGACGGCGTGCCGCGCGGGCTGATCCAGCCGATCGGCCGCTTGCCCGACACCGCCTCGATCGCCTGCGTGGTGCGGACGATGTCGGCCTTCACCTGCTCGGTCGTCAGCGTCGCCGGGATGACGTCCTGGGCCCAGGCATGGGCGACGATCTCGTGGCCGTCCTCGACCATGCGCTTGAGCACGTCGGGGGTGCGCTCGGCCAGCACGCCCGAGGTCATCACGCTGGCGCGCGCCTTGTGGCGGCCGAGGTTGCGCAGCAGCCGGTCGATGCCGCGGGCGACGCCGTAATGGCCCCAGGACAGCGCGTTGGTGTCGAAGGCGCCGGCCGGCAGCGGGTTGCCCATGGGGCCGACGCCGGGGGCCTTGCCGTCCGACCACGCCTCGTAGGCGAGGTTGAGGATGACGGCGACATGGCGGCCGCCGGGCCAGCGGAACGCGCGGTCGAGGCGCTGGACGCGCGTGTCACGCGCGACGAAGTCGATTGCAGCAGTCATGATACGTCAATTCCGGTGAGTGGAGCGCCAACGATCTGAATTGCTCTGCCGAGTCAGTACGCTTTCGAGACGTACAGCAACGGCATCGCGGCAGTCGGGCTTTTGCCGTTGAGCTTCGGATATGCGGTTCCCACGACGCTCTCGGCGATGGCACGAAACTCCTCGTCGGTGACCAGGCCGCGCTTGGCGATGCCCTGGTCCTTGACCTGCCTGAGCATCTCGTTGACGGCGGCGTCGTCCGGGACCGGCAGGCCGAGCTTCTCCAGCGTGTAGGTGATCGACGCCTTGCCGCTCTTCTTGCCGAGCACCACGTCGCCGGCCCGCCCGGTCAGCGCCGGATGGGTGCCGAACATGGCGAGCGGCTCCTTCACGACGAGATCCACCCCGATTCCCGATTCGCGGGTAAAATTCTTCGAGCCGAGGATCGGCTTGTTGGCGGCGATCGGCACGCCGCTGATGCGGCTCACCAGGGCGCCGAGCTCGGGCAGCTTGTCGAGCCGGTACTGCTTGTCGTAGCCGTACAGCACGTGCAGCGCGACCATCAGCTCCTCGAGCGCCGCGTTGCCGGTGCGCTCGCCGAGCCCGTTGGCGCAGGAGTGCACGCAGCTCGCGCCCGCCTCGACGCCGGCCAGCTCGGTCGCCACCGCCATGCCGAAGTCGTTGTGGGTGTGCACCTCGACCGGCAGATCGGTGATGCGCTTCACCCACCGCACCATGTACTTGATCGCCTCCGGCAGGGCGCAGCCCATGGTGTCGACGACGCCGATCGAGTCGGGCGGCGCCTCCTGCATCAGGCGGGTGAGCAGGTTGGTCAGATCCTCCTCGCGGGCCCGCGTCGTGTCGTAGGGGAAGTAGACGACGTAGAGGCCGCGCTTCCTGGCGTAGTTGACCACCTCGACGCTCTTCCTGAGCACGTCCTCCCAGGTCCACTTGAACTGGTACTTGAGCTTCGGCCAGCCGATCGGCACCTCGACGATGACGCCGTGGCAGCCGCATTCGAGCGCCTTGTCGATGTCGCCCGTGACGGCGCGCGCGAACGAGAAGATCTTGGACTTCAGGCCGAGCCGGGAGATCTCCTTGATGGCGGTGAAATCCATGTCGGAGACGGCCGGCATGCCGGCCTCGATGCGCTCGACCCCGACCTCGGCGAGCTTTTCGGCGATCGCCACCTTGTCGGCGACGTCCATGACGATGCCGGGCGTCTGCTCGCCGTCGCGCAGCGTCGCGTCGTGGATCTCCACCTTCGGCGGAAGCTGCCGCGCCGCCGCCACCTCGGGCGCGTTGTTGTAGGGGCAGACCCACCATTCGTTGTCGCGGATATGGGGCTCGCTCATGACACTCTTTCCTTCAGACGGCTGCTGTGACTGTCGCGGTCACCGACAGAAAGCTCGGCAGTCCACCCGAGACCGCACCATCCGCCGCCGTGGCAGCCGGATCATCATCCTTCGTCGCATCGACCGGGTTTCGACCAGGTCCAGAGACCGTCCGACCTGCGCGGACAGATCGGACGGCGTTCGTGAGTTTGTCTCGCGCGGCTGCTCGCCGACGAAACGCCGCCTGTCGCCTCAGGAGTTCTTGTCGAGGGTGGCGATTTCGATGCCCTTCGTCTCCTTCATCAGCAGGACGAAGACCGCAGCCACGACGAATGCGAGGGCGGCCGAGTTGATCGCCAGGCTGAAGCCGACCTTCGGGATGAGATAGGTGATGATCATCGGCCCGACGAACACGGCCGCACGGCCGCCGTTGTAGAGGAATCCGGCACCGGTCGCCCGGACGTCGGTCGAGTACAGCTCGGAGAACAATGCGCCGTATCCGCTGTAGTAGCCGGTGAAGAAGCCGAGCGCGATGCCGACGAGCGGCAGATAGGTCAAGCCGGTCGACGTCACCGTATAGATGAACACCGTGATCATGATGCCCATCGCCACGAAAAAGACCGCGAAGGTCGGACGCCGCCCGACGCGATCGGCGAAGGCGCCGAACAGCAGGTAGCCGAAGAAGGCACCGATGCTCGTCCAGATCATGAACTCGGCGCCCTTGGTGATGCCGACGTTCAGGGTCTTGTCGATGTAGGTCGGCAGGAAGGTGAACAGCGTCCACCAGCCGTACATGCCGAAGATCGAGACGCCGAGGCCGAGAAGCGTGTTCCGGAGGTTCTTCTTGTTGAAGAGCGCCACGAGCGGGATGGCGTTCCCCGACGCCCGAGGCTGGGCCTTCTGTTCCTGCCGCTTCGCCTTCCAGACCGGCGATTCCTTGACGCAGAACAGCACCAGGAAGAACGTGATCACCACCGGAACGACGGTCGCGTAGAACATCCAGCGCCAACCGTGGCTTGGGATGATCGTGAATGCGAACATCGCGGCGGTGAGCAGGCCGAAGGTCCAGCCCGTCTGCAGGACACCGACGGCCATTCCTCTGCTCTTCGCAGGCCAGACCTCGGAAACCAGCGCCATCGCCGCAGGCCACAGCCCGCCGAGGCCGAAGCCGACCAGCCCCCGATAGATGCTGAGCTCGGTGAGCGATTCTGCGGTGCCGCACAGGAAGTTGAAGACGCCGTACAGAACCACGGACAACAGGACGGTCGGCTTACGCCCGATCTTGTCGCCGATGCTGGCGATCACGATGCCGCCGATCGCGGTGGACGCCAGGAAGACGGAGACCACGCTGAAGGCTTCCGCCATCGTCACGTTCAGGTCTTTGATGATCGACGGAACCGCATAGGCGTAGATCGTCGCGTCCATCGCATCGAAGAGCCACGCGGCGAACAGGCCCATCAGCAGGAGCCCGTCGACCTTGAAGGCCGCTCTGAAGGAGGCGAAGATTTCGGCGAACTTCGATTCCACCGGTGCGGCCCCGACCGCAACGACTGGGGAGGCAGGCACGTGGTCGAGTGGCTGTATGGTCATGTGCAAAGTCCCAACCGCCTATGGAGCGCATTCGAGCGCGCATGATGGTGTCTTCCCCGCGTCGGATCGCGACGCGACGCGAGGCGTCTACGCTTTGTCGGCGGACAATGCCGCCCACACTCGTTCCGATGTGATCGGAAGGTCCTTGAAGAAGACTCCGGTGGCGTCCGCGACCGCCGCCGCGATCGCCGCGGCCGCCGTGATGGCGCCGCTTTCGCCGATCCCCTTCGCCCCGAACGGACCGGCGCCGTCCTGGTTTTCGACGAGCGACGAGTCCATCTCCCACGGGATGTCCATCGTGGTCGGGATTCTGTAGTCGAGGGGACTTCCGTTCCGCAGGCGCCCCTTCTCGTCGTAGAGCATCTGCTCCATGAGAGCGTGACCCAGCCCCATCATGGCGCCGCCCTCCTCCTGCGACTTGCAGTGGAGCGGATTGATCGCCTTGCCGATGTCGCTGACGTTGATCATCTTGGTGATCCGAACCTTGCCGGTCGCAGGATCGACCCTCGCCTTGACGGCGATGAAGATGACCTCCCAGAAGTCCGACAATCCGCCGAGGGGATGTCCGGCGACCACCTCGCCCTTGTAGAGTCCGCGGCCGACGACCTCGCCCTGGGTCTTGGAGAAGTACCGGGTGAAGATGTCGTTGAACGACAGGCTGTTCTGCCCGTCGCTCACCATTCCGCCCTTGATCTGCACCGTCTCGTCGGCGGCGATCAGGCCGAGCTCCTTGGCCATGTCCTCGAGCTGCTTGATCACGTCCTTGCAGGCCGACTGGACCGCGTTGCCCATCGTCACGGTCGACCGGCTTCCGGCCGTCGCGACGTCGAACGGCACGGCCGCCGTGTCCCCCATGATCATGGTGATGCGATCCATGGGAATGCCGAGCTCTTCGGCGGCGATCTGGGCCAGCACGGTGCAGGCTCCCTGCCCCATCTCGGATGTGCCGACCGCGACGGTCAGGCTGTTGTCGGCATGCAGCTTGACGAGCGCGTTCGACACCGAGCCGGGAATCGGGTTCTTGATGCCGATGCTGATGCCGCGTCCGGTTCCGGGCGGCAGCGGCTCGTCCCATCCGAGCATGTCGGCGGCACGTCGCAGCCCCTCGCTCCACTCGCCGTCGGCCGGGATGTCGCCGGGGACGAGCTGCTCGCCCTTCCTGACCAGGTTGCGCAACCGGATTTCGACGGGGTCGATGCCGAGGTCCCTTGCGGCCATCTGCATCTGGGTCTCGAGGGCGAAGTTCAACGGCGGCATGCCGAAGCCTCGCGCCGCCGTGCTCGGCGTGGTGTTGGAATAGATCGCGCGCGCCACCGTCCGCAGATTGGGGATTCGGTACGGCCCGCAGCTCACATAGGCCGCCTTCTGGGTAATCCGCGGGCCGGCGTCGGCATACGCCCCCATCAGATAGTCGGCCTCGACCTGCTGAAGCAGGATTCGACCGTCACGGTCGAACCCCGTCCTCATGCGCACCGTCGCCGACAGCCGCCGCGCCGTGACGAACGCCTCGTCGAGCGACGTCGAGATCTTGACGGGCCGGCCGGTCTGCAGCGCCAGGCAGGCCGCGAGCGGCTCGTACTTCGCGTAGCCCTTGGAGCCGAACCCGCCGCCGATGCTGGTCGCCACGACCCGAACCTTGGACAGCTCGAGCTTAAGGCACTCGGCCACGACACGGCGCAGGAGGAACGGATGCTGGACCGGGCTCTTGATCTGCACCCCGCCGCTCTCGGGCCAGGCGATGACGGAGAACGGCTCCAAGGCGAAGTGGTGGATCATCGGGAACGTGTAGGTGTTCTCGAAGATCTTGTGGCACTGCGCCTCGGCCGAGCCGACGTCGCCCCAAGCGTAGTTGTACGCCTTGTGGACGTTCGAGCGGGGTCCGCCCTCCGTGTCGTGGACCAGGGCCGCATCGTGAGCGAGCGCGTCGGCGACCGTCACGACGGCAGGAAGCTCCTCGTATGCGATGCGGGTTCGCGCGGCGCCGATCAATGCCGCCTCGTCGTTGTCGGCGAGCACCACGGCGACCGGCTCGCCGTGATACCGGTATGTCCCGTCGGCGAGCAGCGGCTGGTCGGCGACGACCGAGCCATAGAGCGGCATCGGCTTCGGAAGGTCGGCCGCCGTGATCACCGACACGACGCCGGGCACGGCCAGAGCCTCGGACGCATCGACCGAGACGATCCGCCCATGGCCCGTGGGCGCCCTGACGAGCCGCGCCCAGAGCATTCCGGGAACTCGTCCGTCGATGGCGAACTCGTGCGTTCCGACCACCTTCTTGTAGGCATCCCCGCGGAGAACGCTCTTTCCGACGACGTCCATCGGCTTCACTCCCCTGCGACCGGAGACGGCGCGCGCAGCTTCCCGGCGGCTCTCGACACGGCTTTCAGAATTCGGTTGTAGCCAGTGCAGCGGCAGAGATTGCCTTCGAGCGCCTTGCGCACCTCGGCCGAGTCCGGATCGTGGTTTCGATCGAGAAGCGCCTTCGTCGACAGGATCATGCCGGGCGTGCAGTAGCCGCAGTGCACCGCCCCTTCCTCGATGAACGCCGTCTGGATGGGGTGCAGCTCGCCGCCGGCCGCCAGTCCCTCGATCGTCAGCACCTCGCAGCCGTCGACCTCGGCGGCCAGGACGATGCAGGAGTTCGCCGTCCTTCCGTCGATCAGCACCGTGCAGGCGCCGCATTCGCCTTCGTTGCAACTGATCTTGGTTCCGAGCAGCCCGAGATCGTCTCTCAGAACCTCGGCCAGCATGGCGCTGCTGCGCACCGCGATGGTCTTCGGGAGGCCGTTCAGCGTGAACTGGAGCTCGATCGTGTCCGACATCATGGCAGCACCCGGCCGGTTGTGAGGCGACGCTCCAGCGAGACTCGGATCGCCTCGCGCGTGAGGGCTTTCACCATCGCCAGCCGATAGTCGCGGGAGGCGCGGATATCGGTGATGGGTTTGGTCGCGGCGGCGACCATGTCGATGCCGCGCTCGAACGCGTCCGCGTCATCGAGCCCTTTCCCGAGCTGGTCTTCCGCATCGAGCGCCCGGACCGGCGTGGGACCGACGGCACCGAGCGCCACCCTGACCTTGCCGGTTCCGAGAATCATCGCGGCAGCACCGACCGTCGCGATGTCGATGCCGTTCCGGCGCGCGAGCTTGATGTAGGCGGAGCCTGCACCATCCTCGGGGCACGGACAGAAGATGCTTTCGATCAACTCGCCCTGGGCGAGCGAGGTCTTCCCGGGAGCCGTCACGAAGGATTGGATCGGAACGGCTCGTCGCCCGTTTGGTCCGACCACGTTGACGACGGCGTCGTAGATGTACAGCGGCGGCATCGTATCGGCGGCCGGCGAGGCGTTGCCGATGTTTCCGCACAGCGTTCCGCGGTTTCGTATCTGCTCGGAGCCGATCTGACCGGCCGCATCGGCGAGAGCCGCGTAGCGATCCCTGATGACCGGATGACTTGCGACATCGCTCAGGCGCGTCAGAGCGCCGAAGAGAACCCCGCTCCCGGTGACCTGTATCGTGCTGTCGAGGTCGCGAACCTTGGAGAGCAGGACGAGGAGCTTCGGTGAGGACTTTCCGGCCCGGATGTGGATCAGCACATCCGTGCCTCCGGCGACAAGCGCAGCGTCGGCACCATAAGTCGGCAGGAGCGAAAACACCTCGTCGAGGGCTCTCGGCGCAGCCACTCGGAATTGGGCCATATCGACCACCCGTGATTACGAACCGCAACGAACCGACCAGGGCAGATCTGTCCTGGCGCCCCTCAACGGCGCCGGTCGGAAGGGCCCGAACGGGTCGGTTGAGGTCTAGGAGACTTCAGGCGGGGGCTGTTCTTGCGGGGGTGGCAGTCGGATTCTGGTACGCAGGCCGAGGAATTCGATGGTCGAATCGGCTCGCTTCTCGAGGTTCGTCCTTTCGACCGTCGGACAACGGCGACCATCGTCGTGGTCCTACCGAGCTCGCCTCAGGGGCGGGCTTCAATGTTCGAACATCTGACACTTTTGATACGATGGTCGACAATCAGGTATACTACGTATAGTGTTCGCACATAGGGCCTATGAGTTGCCGCTCGAGCGAATTGTCTCCAAAATGAAAAGTTGGGGCTGCCGGTGCGCCGGTTTCGCCCTGCAGGGCTGATGATCGCGACCATGACCAAAAGAAAATTCGACCCGAAGAGCCGCCGAGTCGGCGAGACGCTGGCCTCCGCGACCTACGTGAGTCTGCGCCGCGACATCATCGACGGTGCGCTCGAGCCAGGAAGCCAGTTGCGGATCCGCCAGCTCTGCGAGCGCTACGGCACCGGCTTCAGCCCGATTCGCGAAGCGCTGAATCGGCTGCTGCGCGACGGACTGGTGACGCAGACCGACCTTCGTGGATTCGCTGTGGCGCCGCTCAGCAGGGCCGAGTTGGAGGAGATCACGGTCACGCGGTGTTGGCTGAACGAGCTCGCGCTCCGGCAATCCATCAAGCGCGGCGATACCGCGTGGGAAGAAGGCATCGTCCTCGCCTATCATCGGCTGGCGCGCATCGCCGTCGATGCGCCGGGCGTCGACCGGGCGAACAGCGCCGAGAGCAACGAAGCCGCGCACCGCGCCTTTCACGCCAGCCTGCTGCGTGCCTGTGGTTCATCCTTTCTGTTGGGATATTGTGAGCAGTTGTTCGATCTCGGCGACAGATACCGGCGTCTCGTCAAGCCGACGACGCGAAAAGAACGTCAGCAGGACGAGCACCGGCTCATCATGGAGGCCACACTGTCGCGCGACGCCGAAAGCGCGGCAAATCTCCTGACCGGTCATCTTCTCAAGACGGCCGAGCTGGCGTCTCGGGCTCTCGATGATCAGGATTCCGGATCGCCGAGCAAAGAGACGGGCAAATCAGTCCTCGCAACCGCAGAGCCATGAGCCGTCGTTCGGCATTCCGCTATTTCGTCGTTCGGTGATGGTTGGACCCAGAGCCAGAGAAGCTTGTATTGTTGATCCCACGTCTGCTTCCGGCACCAAGCCGCGGCGTGAGTGAGGAACGCTCACGTCAGATTAGAGCGATTTCCGATCGAGATGAATCGGCCTACGAACTCCGCTCGTCCCCGCGAAAGCGCTACGGGATGCACACATCGCTTGCCATGCATGAGAGCGTCATGCGCGGGCTCGACCCGCGCATCCATCGATTTTCGCAAAAATGCTTTGTTCGCAGGATGATGGATCGCCGGGTCAAGCCCGGCGATGACGACGGTGGGGAAGGCGCTCTTTTTGCCGTACCACCAGATGGTCTCGACAAAACGAGATCTGTGCATCCCGTAGCGCGAAAGCGGGGACCCAGAACCGCGGGCGTGGCCCCTCGATTCCCGCTTTCGCGGGAATGAGCGGAGGGTGGGTCGAGATCGCCGGAAAATGCTCTAGTGGAGAGCTGCGGATATCCCGGCAGAACTCCGCCCCCGTTGACCCGCGCTGCCGCCGATGCGGACGTCCGAGGTCCGCCGATCTCCCTCACGCTCAGGGTGACGTCGAGGTCGGACAAGGCGATCCGCTCCGCCATGTCCGCGAGCGACGACAACGTCATGGCGCGGCCGGAGTGCCGCCACCCCGATCGCGTCCTGATTGGGCATCCGTTCGATCCACCAGATCTGATTCCGCTGATCGAGGTGGTGGCGGCACGTTGACCTCGGCCGCGGCGATCGAAACCGCCACGCTGGTCTATCGCCGGATCGGGAAGAAGCCGATCCCCGTGAAAAAGAAGCTCATGGGCCATATCGCGAGCCGGCTCCAGCCTGCCCTCCGGCGAGGACTGGTTCGGCTTCGCCGAGGGCGACGACTCCACCTTCGAGGCACGGCCGTGACGATTCTCAAACAGCCGACCAGGTGAACGACTGGACAAATCGTAAGCTTCTCGAACGAGGCAATCCATACTAGCTTTCGGCCGCGTGTAGCTGGGCTGATACCGGGCTCGGTCGACGGGCGTCAATGGTGGACATGATGCAGGCGAGTCCGGCTTCGAGAATCCTGTTCTCCGGTGATACGGCCATGATCGTCGAGTTCGGCGACACAGTGGACCGCCACGTCAACGCGCTCGTTCTCGAATTCGCGCATCGCGTGGAGCGAGCTGCCATACCCGGGATCGAGGAGCTGGTCCCGACATTTCGATCCCTGATGGTGCACTACGAGCCGCTGCTGCTCGAGCCAGCCGACCTGATGGCGCGGCTGAAGGAGATGATTGCAGGACTGGAAGCGGCCGACATGGCCGGCCTGTTGGAGCAGTCCGGCCGGTTGTGGCATATGCCCACCTGCTATGACGAGGCGGTGGCCCCCGATCTCGCCGAGGTGGCGGCGCGCACCGGAATGACAGCGTCGCAGGTCGTCGATTGCCACAGCGCCGAGACCTATCACGTCTACATGCTGGGATATCTGCCGGGGTTTCCCTACATGGGAAACGTGCCGTCTCGCCTGGTGCTTCCGAAGCTTGCAACTCCGCGCCTGAAGGTGCCGGTAGGCGGAATCGCGATCGCAGGCGAGATGACGGCCATTTATCCCATGGAAAGTCCGGGCGGCTGGTATCTGATCGGGCGCACGCCGGTGCCGATCTGGGATTTGCGGCGCGATCCCCCCGCCTTGATCGCGCCCGGCGACAAGGTCAAGTTCGACCCGGTGTCCCTGGACGCCTTTGCGGCGATGGCAGCGCGCGCGGCCGAGGGATCGCTGACGCTCGCCCCCGAGCCATTCTCGAGCGGCGCCCACCCCTGACGATCCGGCCGTGGCGGATTCGAGCAAACCGTTCCGACGCCGTCGAGGAGCCACATCGGGGTCGGCACGGATGTTGCCAAGCCAGGGCGCCGGTCCTATCGTACTATTAATAGGATGACTTACACCGACTGCTGTCCAATCGCCCGGCAGTGACTGCCTATTTTTCCCGCATTTTCGAAACAAGGAGCCACTCGATGGCGTCCCGCGCACACGTGATCCCTGCTGCGTTGCTGATCCTGGGAGGGCTCGTTTCGTCTCCCGCCCTCGCCCAGACCACCGTGAAGCTCGGCCACGATCAGCCCGAGACCAGCACCCATCACCAGGCCGCAGTGAAGTGGAAGGAACTGGTGGAGAGCCGCACCGGCGGCAAGGTGAAGGTCCAGATCTTCCCGTCCAGCATGCTCGGCAGCGGCACCCAGATGGTCGAGCAGGTTCAGGCCGGCGCGCTCGAGGCCGCCGTGCTGCCGACCGCCTGGGTCGCGCCGCTGGCGCCCAGCGTGCAGGTGCTCGATCTGCCGTTCCTGTTCCCCAATCGCGAGGTCGCCTACAAGGTGGTCGACGGCCCGGTCGGCACCGAGATCCTCAAGCCGCTCGAGAAGGTGAACATCGAAGGCGTCGCCTTCTGGGAGTCCGGCTTCAAGCAGTTCACCGCGAACACTCCGATCCGCCAGCCTGCCGACTACAAGGGACAGAAGATCCGGACCATGCCGGCGCCGGTCATCCAGGAGCAGTTCAAGGCGTTCGGCGCGACGCCGACCATGATCAACTTCAGCGAGCTCTACAGCGCGCTGCAGCAGAAGGTGGTGGACGGCCAGGAAAACCCGATCGCCACCATCGCCTCGATGCGCTTCTTCGAGGTCCAGAAGTACATGACCCTGTCGGACCATGGCTTCCTCGCCTATGTGTTCATGATCAACAAGCCGATGCTGGACAAGCTGCCGGCCGACCAGCGCGACATCCTGGTCAAGGCAGCCCGCGAAGCGGGCCAATACCAGCGCGACATCATCAAGGCGGCCGAGGCGCAGCACCTCGAGGCCTTCAAGAAGGCCGGCGTCGAGATCATGACGCTGTCGCCCGAGCAGCGCGCCGAGTTCGAGAAGGCCTCGCGCCCCGTCTACGACTGGTACATCGCGAAATTCGGCCCGGCGACGGTCGATCTCGTCCGCGCCGATGTCGCCAAGGCGCAGGGCAAGTGACCGCCTTCATCGCGGAGTCGATCGCATGAACGCGACGACGGGACCGTCGCCGTCGATCCTGGCCAGGGCAGACCAAGTTCTGTCCTGGCTGGAGATCACCTTCGTCGGCGGCGCGCTGGCCTTCGCCAGCGTTCTGCTGTTCGTCAACGTGGTGCTTCGCTACGTCTTCCTCATGCCGATCTCCTGGGCCGAGGAGGTCAGTCTCTACCTGATGGTCTGGATCGTGTTCGTCGGCGCCAGTGTCGCCGTCCGGACGCGCGGCCACATCGCCATCGACCTTCTCCCGCTGGTGCTGTCGGCAGCCAACAAGCGACGGCTGGCGATCGCAATCGCGATGGTGGTTCTGGTCTTTCTGGCCGTGTTCGGCTGGTACAGCGGCCAGCATACGCTGCGCGTCTTCAGCAGCGGACAGGTCACGCCGGTGATGCAGGCGCCGATGTGGCTGACCTATCTCGCCATGCCGTTCGGTTCCGCCCTGATGTTTCTGCGGACCTGTCAGCTCTTGTGGCGGCTCGTGCGTCAGCAGCCATCGGACCTCTCCTTCGCGATGGACCTACAGGACTGAGCCCGTGACCGCGCTGTTGATCTTCATTCTGCTCGCGATCGGGTTGTTCTCGACCGTGCCGATGTTCATCGTGCTGGTCGGCACGTCGTTCATCGTGTTCGCCATGACCAGCTCGATTCCGCTGTCGATCCTGCCCCAGCGGGTGTTCGCGGGGCTCGAAAGCTTCCCGCTGCTGGCCATTCCGTTCTTCATCCTGGCCGCCAACATCATGGGGCGCGGCGGCCTGTCGGCTCGCCTGATCGCCTTCATCCAAGGGCTGGTCGGCCACCTGCCGGGCGGACTCGGGATGACGGTGGTCATCACCTGCGTGCTGTTCGGCGCCATCACGGGCTCGAGTGCATCGACCATCGTCGCGGTCGGCGGCATTCTCTATCCGGCGCTGATCAAGGCCGGCTACGGCGAGCGTTTCGCGCTCGGCGTCGTCACATCGTCGGCGCTGATCGGCATGATCATTCCGCCGTCCAACGCCATGATCGTCTTCGGCGCGATCGCCAACGTGTCGATCGGTGCGCTGTTCATGTCAGGCATCGGTGCCGGCCTGGTGTTCGCGCTCGTCTACGCCGTCTATTGCGTGGTCTGGGCGATCATCAACAAGGTTCCGCGCTCCCGCCGAGCCACGCTCGCCGAGATCGCGCAGAATGCGCGCGAGGTGGTGTGGGGCCTCGGCATGCCCGCCATCATCCTCGGCGGACTCTATGGCGGCGTGTTCACGGCCACCGAGGCGGCCGCCGTGTCGGTGATCTACGCCGCCTTCGTGTGCTGCGTGATCTACCGCCAGCTCGACCTCGTCGGCCTGTGGGAGGTCTGCATCGAGTCGGGTCTCGCCAGCGCCCGCATCCTGATCATGGTCGGCGCGGCCAGCCTGTTCTCCTGGCTGCTCACCGTTTCCGGCGTCACCCAGGCGATCGTCACGCCGTTCGCCGACCTGCGCTCCTCGCCGGATCAGACGCTCCTGTTCGTCAACATCCTGGCGCTGATCGCCGGCATGCTGGTCGACGTGTTCTCGAACCTCCTGATCCTGGTGCCGATCCTGCTGCCGATGGTCACCGGCGCCGGCATCTCCGGCACGCATTTCGGCATCGTGATGTCGGTCAATGTCGACATCGGCAACATCACGCCGCCGTTCGGGCTCAACCTGTTCGTCGCCAGCGGGACGTTCGACAAATCCTATGCGACGGTGGTGTGGGCGGTGCTGCCCTGGCTCGTGCTGGCGCTGTTCAGCCTCGCGATCATCACCTACGTACCGGAGATCAGTTTGTGGCTGCCGCGCCAGCTCTATCCGGAATTGAGGTGAGGCCGGGGGGCCGCGACAGGTTCATTTGGCGCGCGTCTGCCGCCAGGCTGCAGCACTCCGCGCGAAATACTGCTCTCATCAACCTGCAGAAGGACACGACATGGCAACCGACGCCCGTCAAAACGTGATCGAGACGATCGACGCCAACCGCGACAAGGCGATCAAGCTGCTCCAGCAGATCGTCGCCATCCCGAGCGTCACGGGCGACGAGGGCAAGATCCAGGCGTTCCTGTCGGACTACATGACCAAGGTCGGCCTCGACGTCGACATGTGGGAGTCCGACTGGGAGGCCCTGAAGACGCATCCTGGCTACATCCCGGTGGACCGCGGCTACGAGGGGCGTCCGAACATCGTCGCCACCTGGAAGGGGACGGGCGGCGGCCGCTCGCTGCTGCTGAACGGGCATACCGACGTGATCCCGGTCGGCAACGGCGAGGGCTGGAGCGACAATCCGTGGTCGGCGAAGATCGAGGACGGCCGCATCTACGGGCGCGGCTCGTGCGACATGAAGAGCGGTGTCGCCAGCCACATCCTGGCGGTGGAGTTCCTCAAGGCCGCGGGCGTCAAGCTCAAGGGTGACGTCCTGATCAACGTGGTGATCGACGAGGAGGTCAGCGGCCACGGGACGCTGGACACGGTCATCCGCGGCTACAAGGCCGATGCCGGCATCTCCGGCGAGACCAGCGGGCTCGCGGTGCAGCCCGCCTGCATCGGGCGCATCTGGTTCGAGATCGAGATCCAGGGCAAGGCAGCCGGCATCCAGCGACGCTACCAGGGCGTCAGCGGCGTCGAGCTCGGCTACAAGATCACCAAGGCGGTCGAGGCCCTCGAGGCGCATCGGGTCGCCACCGTGAAGCATCCGCTCTACCCGAAACCGATCGATGCGCTGCCGTGCATGATCGGCGCCTTCCACGCCGGCAGCTTCCCGAGCTCGTTCCCGGCCACCTGCCTGCTCAAGGGCAGCATGGCGACGGTGCCGGGCGAGGACCACGAAGGCGTCAAGCGCAGCCTGGTGGAGGCGGTCGCGAAGGCCGCCGCCGCAGACCCGTGGATGAAGGACCATCCGCCGGTCGTCCGTTTCGTCGGCTACGACGCGCAGGCGTCGGAAATCCAGCACGATCACGCCATCGTTCAGACGCTGTGCCGGAACTTCAAGGAGATCACCGGGCGCGACCCCGAGATCAGCGGCCGGCAGGGCGCGGCCGACACGCGCTTCCTCAACCTCTACGGCAACACGCCGACCGTCATCTTCGGTCCCGGCTCGACGGCGGTGATGCATTCCGACGACGAGTACGTCTCCATCGACGACTACATCACCGCGATCAAGGTCATGGCGCTCAGCATCTACGATTGGTGCGAAGCCCGCTGATGACGCGTGAGCGAAGCTGCGGCTGCCGATCGTGAAACAGGTTGGAGCGGAACCCGACCTGATCGAATCGGAGAGAAGTCGAACGAAGCTGCTGCGCGCCGGTGTGGGGTGATCGCGGCGATCCCTCCTGTCCGAGAGGATTGTGGGTGTCGAATCCCCCCCTTCAGACAGGAGGTTTGCAGATGGCCCCGACGGGCCCTCTGCGCCGCACCAGGGCGATCGGCGTGAGGGACGTCACCTCCTATCGGTAGCGGTTGGAGTACGGCGGGTCGCGCATCCGTCCACGGCCGGGGTGCGCCGACCATGCCTGGTCCTACGACCTCGTCGGGGATCGGACCCACGACGCTCGGAGGTTCCGCATGCTCAACATCATCGATGGCTCACGCGGGAATGCCCGGCCAGCTTCGCGTCATCCTCGGATCCGGCTTGCAGAGCTTCATTCACCCGTGTTCTTCATCTTTGCCCCCGGGACTGGCGTTCCTGCCGCACTGGTGCATCGAGGCGCTGGCGTTCCGCCCCGAGACGGAGCGGCGGGGCAGGATCAAGCGCCTCGTTTCCTGCATACCCAGGCGAGCGCCGGTGGACGATGTGCTGGACGACAGACAGCTACTGCGGCCGGTAGCGAGCAAGAAATCGAGCTGTGCGGCGAGCCCAACCCCAGCGGGCAAGGGCCAGTGCTACGATGCGTCCGATGGGGCCAATCCCGAGGCAGACTGTCCACAAATCCGACGCCACGCTGCCGAACTGCGTCTTGTATGCTTGATCGCCGATCGTCAAGTCGATGCCCCGCTCTCCGCGGCGGAGGCAGTCGAGCACGATGTCCTCGATCATCAACAGACCGACCGACTCGCTTCGGAAGCTCGTATCGAAGCCGCTCAGCAGCAGATGGAAGACGCCGCCGACAACGATCCCGAACCCGGCTGCAATAGTGCGATCGTCGAGGCGCATCACGTAACCGCGCGCCGGAGGCGTCGTACCGACAATTTCGCGATAGAACGCCGCGTAAGAGGGATCGGAGAGCAGATCGACGATCCCTCTTGCCCGGAAGCGGTCGCGCCGGAACGCGCCGACGGCATCGATCGCCGCGGCAATCTGATCGGAGTCGCTCAACATTCGCGTCTCCAGTCGTCCCTGGGCCGCCAGCTTCCGGCGCTTGCCGTCCAGGGTGCTGCCGCGGCAATGTCCGTGGGTGCGGGCGCGCCACGCCGCCAGCGATCCGCGTGGATCGAGGAAATGTGCGTGCAACGGCATGGCCGACACCCGGATGTCGCCGAGCAGGCCGAACGTGGCCAGCGCCGCTTGGGGCACCTTGTTGACGACGACGAGATCACTGCTGCGGAGCGCGACGCGCACCTCTGCTGTCACGGCCGGCGTCGAGAGGAGGCCTGCGAACTCCGGATCGACGATCACGGCGCAGTAATCGGAGACGCCGAGATCGGCGAACTCGGCGATGCGCAGACCGAAACGGTGCCGAACCACGAGCGGCAGCACCGCGACGAGCCGACGCGAGCATCGTTCACGCACCGTGACGATCAAGGGCCGCACCGCCGCGCCCGGGACGAGCCGCCGAAAGAGGCACTCGAGCCAGATCGGCGACTGGAACGCCGTCGCCGCCGCCCGGTCGAACAACTCCCGGTACTCCGCCGAGAGAAAATCGAACTCCGGAGACGCGTCGACGACGACATCCTCGTTCGCGCGGCCGCGCCCGATCTGCGAATACGAACTGAGGAAGCCGGACATTGCGGGTCTGCGTTCCGGAACTCGGACTGTGGCGGGAACGGCGATCCACCCGCGGACTCGGGGTCCGAATCTGATCTCGACTTGCTACCGGATGGCCAGCGGGCGGGCAACTGCGCGCTTCGCGAAGACCGCTCGTCAGTGATGGATCGCGATCAGCGACTTGGTGAGGAACCCCACACGCTCGCGCACGATCTCCGAGTTTGGGAACAGGCTCCGCATGGCGTCGAACGTGAGGAGGCGCGCATCGTCGACGATGCCGTAGGCCTGGTCGATGTCGGCAGCGCGCGGATAGAAGCCGCAGGCCCGTCGCTGCACGATCGACAGTCGCCATGGCTCCGGCAGCCAGTGGATGAACGGCAGACGGAAATGTGGCTCAACCGGGAACCAGTAGTTCGGCGTCTGTACGAAATGGCGCGGCGCAACGCGCCTGACCTCGGCCGCCATGCGCTTCTGGTCCATCCAGGTGCCGACGTGCTCGATGACGGAGTTCGAATACACGAGATCGAAGCTGCCGTCGGCGAATGCGGTCAGGGCGCGCGCATCGGCGGCGACCGAGCTGAACCGCGGATCGTCGACCGGCACCGCCTCGAGATTGGCGAGCGTGACTTGCAGCGGCTTCCCGGCCCAGAGATCGGCGAACGCGGTCCAGTGCTCCAGCCGGCCGCCGACGTCGAGAATACGGCAGGAACCACGCGCCGAGAGCACCTCGTCGGCAATCGCGAGAAACAAAACAAATCTCCGCCGGCGAAATTCGTTCTTGTAGACGGCGTCTGGCTCGACGGAGAGAAACATTGTTGCCTCTTGCGGTCGCCTCGTTCGCCACCCGGCTTCGACGGTCGGGCGAAACTGGACAGTTCGCCTCTATACGCGGAGAATAGAGCGCTGTCGTCATGGAGCCTGTTCTCCGAAACAGCAATTCCGTCTGCCCATAATGCACTCTTAATGGACGAACCTCCTCCTCTTCACGATGACCTCCCATACGCGTAACATTCTGGGCGTGGACGTTCTGTCCGCGACTGCGAGCGGCGCCTTGCGCGCAATCGACGCCGCGCTCGATCGCGGTGCGCCCGTGCTGGTCGAGTTCCTCAACTCGAACGTTTCCAACCTCGCCGAGGAGAGCCAGGCGTTGAGCGAGGCCTTGAACGCCGGGATCGTGCTCAACGACGGATTCGGCGCCGACCTCGCCTCGAAGTTGCTCTACGGGCGCTTCTTCCCCGAGAACCTGAACGGCACCGACTTCGTGCCGTGGTTCCTCGCCGAGACCGACCACCGTTTCCGCATCTACCTGGTCGGTGCCGAAGGTGACGTCGCGGCGCGTGCTCTCGAGACGCTGCGGCAGGCGGCGCCGCAGCACACGTATCTCGGCGCCCGCGACGGCTTCTTCTCCGTCGACGAGCAGGCTGGGGTCGCCGCCGCGGTCCGGGCCACCGGCGCCGACCTCGTGCTCGTCGGGATGGGCACGCCGAACCAGGAGATTTGGGCGCACACTCATCTGATGACGATGGGCGGACCGTCGGTGTTCTGCGTGGGCGGACTGTTCGATTTCCTGGCAGAGCACAAGCCGCGCGCCTACCAGTGGGTCCGGCAGTTGCGCAGCGAATGGCTGTTCCGTCTGATGGTCGAGCCCCGACGTCTGTGGCGGCGCTATCTCCTCGGCAACCTGGTGTTCATGGCGCGCCTGTTCCGCGCACGCTTCTCGTCCCGATGAGGGCGAGCAGGCCGAAGCGCCAAGCGATGACGAGCGCTGCGATTCCGAAGAGGGCAGCGTCCATGGCAAGTGCCATCCGCGTCGCGCCGAGCAGCCACTCGACGCCCCGGCTGGCGGCGACGAACAGCATCGCCACGATAGTCATCCCGACCAGCGGTCCCGGATCGACCGGGAACCGGTAGAGCGTCCGGCCCCGCACCGCGACGACCGCGCAGGCTGCCGCGTGAGCGACCAGCAGCGCCAGGGCGCCGCCGAACGCGCCGTGCGCCGGCACCAGCATCACGCCGAGCAGCACCGAGACGACCACGAAGGTGACGGAGGCGATCAGGTCGAGCAGTGTCGCGTCGGTAAAGTAGATCACCTGGCCGAAATAGAAACTGCGCAGCATCATGAAGCCGAAGGCAAGCGCGAGCGGCGTGACGATGTCGTAGGCGGGACCGGCGAAGGCCTCGCCAAGCACGAGGTTGGCGAGCGGATGGCCGAACACGACGAAGAACGCCGTACCGAGCGTCGCCGCTGCGACACAGGCGGTGAAGGCCTGCCGCATGATCACCCGCGACTCGTCGTGCCGCCCTTCGTCGGCGTGCTGCTTGGCGACCGTGATCAGCGCCAGCGCGATCGCCTCGCCGACCACCATGAAGCTCTGCCGCATCAGGTCGGCGATGACGCCGTAGGGACCGAGAACGGCGTTGCCGGCGTACCAGGCGATCAGCAACCGGTCGACCGTCTGACCGAGCGCCAGCACGCCGAACGAGAAGATCAGCGGCCAGCCGTAACGAACCATTTGCAGCGCCGCCTCCCGCTCCGGCCGCGCCCGACCGAGGTCGCGCAGCGCCACGAGGCAGGGGACGGCGGCGGCGAGGTGCCCGGCCGCCACCGCCAGTGCGAGCGCGACGGCGGACGGCGAGAGCGAGAGCGCGCCCCAGCCGCCGGCGAGCACGAAGACGGCACGGCAGACCATCGCCGCCGCCACGGTGCCGGACTGCAGGCGGGTGCGGCTCACTTCGACGGCGGCCTCGTAGATCGCCATAGCGCCGAACAGCGCGGCAAGCGCCACCGTGAAAGCGATGCTCCAACCGGCGAGCGGCGCGATCCCGAGCAGGATAAGCGTGGTGATCGCGACGGCGGCGAGCACGAGGCGCGCATAGGTTGCGACGTAGGCGCCCGCCGTGGCCGATCGGTAGCCCCCGAAATAGGCGAACTTCATCCACTGCGCCGCGAACCCGTAGGCGATGATCGCCCAGGCGAAAATCAGGATGTAAACGCCGTACTCGGCCGGTCCGAGCACACGGGCGAACACCGCGACCGACGCAAGGTTGCCGACCGCCGAAACAACGCGAGATCCGAGATAGAGAACGAGATCAGGCGGTCTCATGGATCGGCAGACATCCGGTCGAGCGAATCCGGCCTGGAGGGATCAGGCCCGAAGTGATTCGGCGCTCGTAGCGGACGGTCCGATTGCGTCGTCACGTCCGTTGCGGCTACGTTGGCGCACGCTGGAAGATCGGGCGCGGGGCCGGGATTGGATCACGATTGATGCCGCTCCGACAAGGAGAACCGTTGCGTGTCCTGCAAATCCTCCACACCGACGAGCGTGGCGGAATCCTGACGCTCGCGACCGCGCTGGAACGCGGGCTGCCCGCCTTCGGGATTCGCGTCGACACCGAGCTCCTGTTCCCGCGGCCCGGCCTCGGCGCCGTGGCGAAAGCGCGCGCGGCCGCCGCCATGGCGGCCCGGCTCGTGCGCGACGACCACGACGCGGTCGTCGCCTACCAGGCGACCGCATCGATCCTGGTCGGCATCTTCGCCGGCCGCCGTGGCGGCCAGCGGATCGTCCACCAAACCGCGATCCCGGGCGCAACGGCGCGGCCGCTGCGGATCGCCGACAAGCTGGTCGGTACCGCCGGCCGTTACGACGCCAACATCGCCAACACGGTGTTCACGCGCGACGAGTTCCGCACCTATCCGGCGCGCTACCGCCGCTCGCTGATCCTCATCGAGCACGGTGTCGAGCCGCCCCAGCCCGGAAGCGACCGGCCGACGACGCGGCGCCGATTCGGCTTGCCGGCCGAGGCGCCCGTGGTGTTGACGGTCGGACGACCGACGCCGCAGAAGAACCAGGGCGTGCTGATCGACGCGCTGGCCCGGATCGGCGACGCTGTGCTGGCGATCGCCGGCGCCGGCAGCGACGAGACCGCCCTGCGCGCCACCGCCGAGGCGCTCGGCGTCGGCGCGCGTGTCCGATTCCTCGGAGCCCTTGCGCCAGCCGACGTAGCGGACCTCTACGGGGCGTGCGACCTCTTCGCCTTCCCGTCGGTGTGGGAGACCTTCGGCCTCGCCGCCGTCGAGGCAGCCATGGTCGGGATTCCCATGGTGGTCTCCGACCTGTCGGTGCTGCGCGAGGTGCTGGGCCAGCCCGAGGCGCCGGTCGTTCACCTGCCCCCGTTCGACGTCGCGGCCTGGGCCGAGGCGATCCGGACCGGGCTTGCGGCGCCGCCGCCACGTGCCGCCCGCGATGCCTTCGCGGTGGCGCTGCGCCGACGCTACAGCCCGGTCGACATGATCCGTCGCTACGTCGCACTGCTGCGAACCGGCCGGGCCGAACGCGCGGCCGGGCCGGCGATCGAGCTGGAGACGATGCTGTGAGTGCGGTCCTGCGCCGGCTCGCCGTCGTCGCCACGGCCGTGCTCGCCGTCGCGGCCGTGCTCGCCGTCGCGGCCGGAGCCGCCGTCGCCGAAGCCGACGGCACGCCGTTCCGGCGCGGCGTCAGCGTGCAGGCGTTCACGTTCCCGGCGGTTGTCGGTGGCCGTTATGCGGCGGATGCCTACCCCGGCGCCGACGAGACGGCGGCACGCTTCGATATCGCCGGGCTGCGGGGGCTCGGTCTCGACCACGTCCGCCTGCCCGTCGACGTCGGCCCGCTGCTCGACGATCCCGACGGTCGGCGGCGGCGCGCGCTTCTCGACGCAATCGGGCCGCTGATCGGGCGCCTGCACGCCGACGGGCTCGGCGTGATCGTCACCCTGGTTGCCCCCGGCCTCGGCGGTGCGCTGCCCGAGGACAACCTCGACGGGCCCGAAGGACCGCGCTTCCGCCGCTATGCAACGATTGCCGAGGCGCTCGCCCGAGCGCTCGACAACCTCGCCGACGCGCCGCTTGCGCTGGAGCCGATGAACGAGCCGCAGCGTGCCTGCGTGCGGGCCGACGGCCCCGACTGGGCCATCCACCAGCCGATCCTGCTCCAACGCCTGCGGGCGGCCGCGCCGCGACTATGGCTCGGCGTGACCGGCGGCTGCTGGTCGAAGGTCGAGGGGCTCGAGTCGGTCGACGCCGCCCTGCTGCGCGACCCGCGGACGTTCCTCTCGGTCCACTTCTACGACCCGTTCCTGTTCACCCACCAGGGCACGGACTGGGCTCTCGACATCATGCCGCTGGTGTCGGGCCTGCCCTATCCGCCGCGAGCCGAGCAGGTGCCGGAGGCGCTGGCCACGGCCCGCGACAAAGCGCGCCGGGCCGCCTGGCCCGAGGACGTGCGGCGGGAGCGGCTCGCCCGGGCGGAGGCGTCGCTGCGCTATTATCTGACCACCGACCCGCGGCCGGCGCTGCGCGACACATTCGCGGATCTGCGGGGGCGGGCCTCACGGCTCGGGATTCCGGCCGGCCGGATCGTCGTCACCGAGTTCGGCGCGACCCGAACGCCGGACCGCGACGTCTCCCGCGCGCGTTGGTTGCATGATGTGTCCGGGATGATCTCGGCGGAAGGCTGGGGCTGGACCTTGTGGGTGCTGCGTGAGGGGCCGTTCGGCCTCGACGGGCCCAACAGCCGTCTCGATCGAACACTTTTGCAGGCTCTGGGCCTTCGGGCGCCGGCCGGTTCCTTTCCGTAAACACGTTTGTGGCATTGATGTTGCGAGCAGACGCGGGCGACGTCCCCGCAGTATTGGTACCAAGCGGAATGGCACGGCGACGGAAAAAGGTATCCGTTCCGATGCGCCGACGGTGCGGAGGGGACGCCTCGAGGCTCGCCGATCCGGCCCAGAAGGTCAGTATGTTCGTTCTCAGACCCGACGACACACCATCTGCGGACCGCCGGAGCGGGACCGCACCGGCAGGGCCGGGCCTGCCGGCCGGGCAGGGGGCAGGGTCGCGGGTGCGACCGGTCTGGATGGGACTGACCGTCAGCGTGCGCCGCAATCTGCCGCTCGTCGCCGCCACGGCGCTGCTCTGCATCGGCCTGACGGTGCTCTACCTGGTTGTCGTTTCGCCGACCTTCGTCGCCACCGGACGCATCCTGCTGCAACCAAACGAGCCGCGCGGGGCGTCGACGGCCCAGGCGAACCGCAGCAGCCGCGAGACGGCGGCCATGGAGGCGGAGAGCCAGATTCACCTCCTCACCTCGCGCGCCGTGTTCGACCGCGTCATCGCTGCGGAAAACCTCGACACCAATCCGCTGTTCGGCGCCAAGCCGCGCGGCATCCTGTCCCGCATCCTCGGCTTCGGCCGGGTGGACGATCCACACGCGCTGGCGCTGCGCGAACTCGAGCGGTCGATCTCGGTCGGCCGCCTGCAGAACTCCTTCGTGATGACGATCGGCGTCCGGAGCGAGAACCGCGATCTCGCGGTGCGGCTCGTCGACGCCATCATGAGTACCTACATCGCCGAGGAGGCCAAGGCCCGGGCCGGTATCGCCGGCCGCGCCGGCACCACGGCGGAGCGCCGGCTGGGCGAGCTGCGCGCCCGCGTTCGCGACGCAGAGGAGCGCGTCGAGCGCTACCGCCGGGACCACGGCATCGTCACCACCGGCGGCCAGCCGCTGCTCGAGCAGCAGATCGCCCAGTTGTCGACGGAGCTGAGCGAGGCGAACGCCAAGACGGATCAGCTTCGCTCGACGCTGGCGCATATCCAGCGGGTGCAGAGCGGCGCCGCTGATCTCGATGCGCTGCCCGAGGCGTTGCGCACCGGGACGATCGAGACGCTGCGCTCGCGTTTCGCCCTCACCCGGCAGAACGTCGCCAATGTCGACGCGACGCTCGGGCCGCGCCATCCGCAGCGCCGTGTCGCCGACGCCGAGGTGAACGAGGCGCGGCAGCTCGTCGACCAGGAGCTCGGCAATATCGTGACTGCGACGACGGCCGAGCTGGAGCGGGCCCGGGCGGTCGCGGCGGGCGCGCGGATGCGGCTGTCGGGGCTGGAGAGCGAGCTCGCCAAGTACAACGACGCCGCGGTGGGGCTGCG
This sequence comes from Rhodoplanes sp., assembly GCF_013377085.1. Taxonomy (GTDB): domain Bacteria; phylum Pseudomonadota; class Alphaproteobacteria; order Rhizobiales; family Xanthobacteraceae; genus Rhodoplanes. The sequence continues at coordinate 105,385 of NZ_JACAAX010000019.1, forward strand.
CGAGCTCACCCGCGAGGTGGATGCCGACCGGGCGATCTACGAGTCCGTGCTCGCCCGCTCGCGTGAGCTGAGCGAGGAGGGGCGGCTCGAGGAGGAGCCGGCCCGGATCATCAGCAAGGCGACGCGGCCGCTCGATCCGGTCGGCCCGCCGCCGCTGCTGCTCGTCGCCGCCGCCCTGCTGCTGGGGCTCGGCCTCGGCTCGGCTCTCGCCTGGCTGCGCGATCAGCTTCGCGGCGGCGGACGCTCGTGACGGCGTCGGACACGCTCTCGGGTCAGACGTCGGTCGAGACGCAATCCGGAAGCGCGGCCGCGGCCGCCGTCGCCATCGTGATCGCGGCGCTGACGTTCAATCAGGTGCTCGCCTTCGTCAACGCGTCGATCACGCCGGTCACGCCGCTCTCCGTCATGGCCGCCGAGGTGCTGATCCTGGCCGCGGCCGCCTCGCTGGTGTGGAACCGCAGCGAGAGTCTCTATCCGCTCTCTGTGGCGCTGGCCGCCTGGTTGGTGTTCGCGATGACGATGCGGTCCGGCTTCGATCCCAAGGTGCTGCGCGACGCCTTCATCCCGGTGCTGTTCTACTTCCTCGGCCAACGCTGCGGCACACCGGAAACTTGCGACCGGCTGGTCGCCATCTCGATCGCGATCGTCGGCGCCTTCGCGGTCATCGAGTGGGCTTTCCTCGACACGTATATCCGCTACGTCGACATCCTCGGCTATTATCTCGCCAAGGGGAGCACCGACGTGACGCTGGGTGGCGACGGACCCGGCCTGTTCACCAGCGGCATCCGGTTCGAGGGGCGTACGCTACTGCCGTTCCTGGGCGAGCACCGGGTCTCGTCGGTTTTCCTCGAGCCGGTGTCGCTCGGCAATTTCGGCGCCATAGCGTTCGCCTGGCTGCTCTTGCGATTTCGCGCCTATGGCTATGCATTCTACGGCTGGACAGCTCTCGTCCTGATTATCCTGGTCCTCGGCGATGCGCGGTTCGGAATCTATCTGTGCGCCACCGCGGCGGCGATCTATCTGGTGGCGCCGCTGGTGCGGCCCGGCCTCGTGTTCGTCGTGCCATTCGTGCTGGTGGTGGTGCTGCTCGCCTATGCGGGCGCGCTGAGCGGGGGGGCATGGGACAACACGTTGCTCGGCCGTTTCCTGCTGTCGGGCCAACTGCTGTCGACCCTCGACGGCTGGCAGGCGCTGGGGCTCGCGCCGAGCGACGTCAACTTCGTGGACTCCGGCTACGCCACCGTGCTGTCGCAGTTCGGATTGTTCGGCGCCGCCGGCCTGTGGGCCGTCTATTTGTTCGGCAGCCCCGCCGAGACACCCGCGGCCTGGCGTTTCAAGCTGTTCGTCTGCTTCTACCTCATCCTGCTGCTGTCGATCAGCACGTCGTTCGCGACGATCAAGACCGCGGCGCTCCTCTGGTTCCTGGCCGGCGGTACCGCGGAGAATCCTCCCGTCGAGCCGGGAGAACGGTGCGGCTCAGCCGGCGCACCTTGAGGAGAGCAGCGATCGCCGCGATACCACGCTTGCGTGCATATGCTCGGAATTGGCGATGCATCGGCGAAATCCCTGTCCTCCCTCGAGGCGGAAATCGTCAGGCGCGCCGACCGTCCGAAACGATTTGCGGTGCTCCCCGAGCGCTGGATCGTCGAAAGCACGACCGCCTGACTCAATCGCTGCCGTAGGCTCGCCGGGGACTGGGATAACCTAAACCGTAAGCGGCTCGCTCTTCTGCGCCTCGCGCCGATCCGCCTCACGCTGCGAAAGCCCTGTAATCTCGCCCGACGTTTCCGGACAGACTCAAAAAGCTCGTTTGGAAAGCGTGCGCCGTGATCGGACGCTTCTGAGCGATGGTTGTCTTTCGACTTATCAGAGCGCGATCTCACGACGCCTTGCTTGATTTACGATCGTGAAATCATGTCGTCGGCTTCGATTCGATTAACCAATCATCTAAAGCTCGGCCTCACGCCTCCCGGGTATGGTCGCACGCAAGGGATGGGAGGCGAACATGCGGATCACCGCAGCAGTTCTCGTGTCAGTGGTCGGCCTTTTACAGCCGGCATTGGGTATCGCCGGCGAACAGACGGCGAGTTTCGATTCTCGGTGGCCCGAGGTTCCGATGCGCGAGCCGACGAGCATGGAAGCAATTCGCCTCGTCGCGAGTGCCCTCAAAGAAGACCTCGAGCCGGCGATCAAAGCGGAGCTGGTGGCCAGGACGGAGAAGCCGTTGCGCTGCAGCGCGAAATTCTGCGGGCTCCTGACGCTGCGCTGAATGCTCCGAGTGCTCGTCAAGACGTCGACCGAAACGGCCATGGGCGACCCGCCACTGACGATCTTTTCCCCATGGAGATCGAGTCCGGCCTGATCGAGGGACGGACCGATGACGCGAAGCAGGCTCACGGAACAGCAGATCATTGCGGTTCTGCACGAGCAGGAGGCGCGCGGCAAACCATGGGCCGTCACGCTGCATTCGGCGGCCCCGAGCGCCACGCCCTCATCGGCAGATGCAGTCGATCCCGAGCAGACGGCCGGACCCTGCCGAGAATCCCCCCTCTCTCGCCCGTCGCCGAGATCCTGGAAAACGCTCCGGCGATCGGCACAGCCGTTTCGAGCACTATCGACGCTGCCCGGAGATGTCTGGTGGACTGGAAACAGCCGACCACACCGCCCGGCGTGGTCGATTCCCGCGTTTGACCCCAAGCCGACCCGCCGCCGGACTTGCCGACGCGGCTCGGCCGTCGCCTTCCTCTAACCTCTCGATCGAGCCGCCGACCCAGGAGGCGGTGGACTTTCGGGGCGCATCAATGGCGGGCCCGTATAGCGCGCGCGCGGACGTATCATGGTTCCGATGGCGGACTGCTCGATGCTGTGCGCGAGCCACCCGACGCTCCGACCCACCGCGAACAGCGCGAAGGGCGCATCTTCGGGCAGATTGAAGCGTTCCGCCAAGGCCGCGAGGGCGACGTCGATCGTCGGGGCCTGACCCGTCGTGGCGCCGACGGCCGCGATCGTGGTCTTGAGGTGGGCCGGCACGTCGAACGCGGCGAGAAGCGCGGCCGCACGCGGATCGCCTTCGGGGTAAAGCGGATGCCCAAACCCCGGAACGGCCCATCCCGACGCGAGGTGGCGCTGGATCGCCTCGTCCGCATTCGTGCGCGCGACCTCGCCGAACAGGCTCTGCACCCGCACCGAGGCGCCGCCATGCAGCGGGCCCGACAGGGCCGCCAGTCCCGCGAGCACGCATGCGCCGAGGGATGCCCCGGTCGATGCGGTCACGCGCGCCGCGAAGGCCGACGTCGTGAGCTCCTGATCCGCCAGCAAGACCAGGGCGCGCCGGATGAGGTCGACGGACGCCTCGTCCGCCTTCCATCCTTTGGCCAGCCGAATATGAACGGGCGAAGTGCCGGGCACGGCCCCGACAGCCGAGGCCAGACAGCCTACCAAAGCGGCCGCCTCCTCACACAGGACGCTCGCCGCTCGTCCGAATGTCGGGCTGCTGGTCGCGGCGGCGCCCGCAAGCGTCGCGTACGCTCGTGCCCGCATGGAGTCTGCGGCCACCGCGCGCTGCCGTTCCGACGTGAATCTCGGGACCGCAGGCGCATCCCAGAGCACCGCCGCGACATCTTCCAGACTCGCCGTGCTGGAGAGATCGACGACGTCTCGGCCGCGATAATAAAGCCGCCCGGACTCGATCGTCGAGATGGTCGTGGTGATGATCGGCTCGCCCCACGCGATCGTGCTCGCGGCGATGACGTCCGGACGTTTCCCGCGCCGCCGGCGCCGGACGAGCGTCATGATGTCCTCACCGCGGTAGAGGCTGCACTTGGGATCTCGAGGGTCGCGACACACCCCGATCTGGCCGCGGCTCGCATAGGCGTAAAGAGTCTGTGGGCGGACGCCCAACTCCCGCAGCGCCTCCGCCCGGGTCAACCACTTTCTCATGTTGATTCACACAATCAACGTTGATCTCATTAATTCATAGGACGATGCTCCCGCCCGAGCAAACGCTTTCTTCGGAAGAAGCCTCGGGCGGGGCCGCACAGCAAACCCCGGTCGTTCTGCTGGTCCTGCATCCGCTGCCGAAGGTGGCCGCCCTCATCGTTGTTCTCGTCGAAATCCAACCGGTCGCACGCGGGTCCGCACCGTCAGATCGAGCCGAACGCCGACACCCATCGAACCGAGAGAGCTCGCCGCGATCGTGCGAGCTCGACACCGGCCCTTCCTCCGCGGGTCGGCGGCAACTCCAGCAAGGAAGCGCCCGAGAGACATGAACCGCGCAGAAACGACCGCATCGCTCCTGGTTGCCCGACGCGTCCCCGACGCGGTTGCCGAACGCGCCCGCCGCGAGTTCGATGCCGTGGTGACCGACCATGACATGGACGCGGCAGCCGTCGTCGCCGCGAGCCGTACGCATCGCAGTCTGGCGATCCTCACGGGGAAGAAGGCTGCCCTGACGGCAGCCGACATCGCGGCCCTGCCCGACAGCGTTCGCATCATCGCCAATCCGAGCGCCGGCTTCGATCACATGGACGTCGAGGCCGCCCGGGCTCGCGGCATCGTCGTCACCAACGCTCCCGACTCGCTGACCGAATGCACGGCCGACTTTGCCTTTATGCTGATCCTGGCCGCATGCCGGCGCGCCTCCGAATACGAGCGGATCATGCGCGCGGGCTGGCGAAAGTCGTTCGGCATGCCGGACATGCTGGGCAAGCGGGTGAATGGGCAAACGCTCGGCATCGTCGGCTTCGGCCGGATCGGCCGTGCGGTCGCCCGGCGCGCCCGGGCCTTCGACATGCGGGTGATCTACAACGATCTGTCGAGAGCGCCCGCGACGCTCGAACAAGGCGCCGAGTTCGTGCCGAACCTCGAGGACATGCTGCCGCGTTGCGATATCCTGTCGCTGCACGTGCCCGGCGGCTCCCGAACCCTGATGACGCGCGAGGCGTTCGGCCTGATGCCGCGCGGCGCCGTGTTCGTCAACGCCGCGCGTGGCTCGCTGGTCGACGAGGATGCGTTGATCGACGCGCTCCGGTCCGGGCGACTGTGGGCGGCCGGCCTCGACGTCTTCCGCAACGAGCCGGATTTCGACCTGCGTTTCGGGGAGCTTCCGAACGTCTTCCTCACTCCGCATGTCGCCAGTGCCACGGTCGACGCCCGCAATGCGATGGGGTTCGCGGCTCTCGACAACATCTCCGCCGTGCTCGCCGGACGCCCACCGATCAATCCGGTTTGACCGGCCGACGTCCGACTGCACGATCAACAGGACCACGACTCCGGGACGAGCGGATGGCCGACATGCCGATCAAAATCTCCAGCCCGAAGGACTTCTGGGCCGGCCTGATCTACCTCGCGATCGGTGCGGCCGCGATCTGGATCGGCTCCCACTACAGGTTCGGGGTCGCCGGGCGTATGGGTCCGGGCTACTTCCCCTTCGTCCTGGCGGGCGGCCTGGTTGCCGTCGGTGTGGTTTCGTTCGTGCGATCCTTCGTCATCCCCGGCAGCCGGATAGGAACGATCGCCTGGAAGCCGATGCTCATCGTTCTCTCGGCGAACCTTCTCTTCGGCTTCCTGCTGCCCCGGGCGGGCCTCGTCGTCGCGCTCGTGGCCCTCACTTTGGTGAGCGCCGCCGCGAGCCGCGAGTTTCGCTTCGAGTGGCGCGCGAGCCTCGGCCTTGGCGTTCTCGTGCTCTTCTGCGCGCTGGTTTTCGTGAAGGGCCTCGGCGTGCCGATGCCGATCGTCGGGTCCTGGCTCGAGCCCTACGTACCCGCCTCCTGGCTGTTCTGAGGTCGCACCATGGACATTCTGTCGAACCTCTGGCTGGGGCTCTCGGTGGCCGCCACGCCGTTGAATCTCTGGTGGTGCCTGGTCGGCTGCTTCCTCGGGACGGCGATCGGGGTGCTGCCAGGGCTGGGCCCGGCCGCCACCATCGCCATGCTGCTGCCCGCCACCTTCGGGCTGCCGCCGGTCTCGTCGCTGATCATGCTGGCCGGCATCTTCTATGGCGCACAATACGGCGGCTCCACCACGGCAATTCTGGTCAACCTGCCGGGCGAGACGTCGTCCGTGGTCACGGCCCTCGAAGGCCACCGGATGGCGCGGCGGGGCAAGGCCGGCCGCGCCCTGGCGGTTGCCGCCATCGCCTCGTTCTTCGCCGGCACGGTCTGCACCTTCCTGATCGCGCTGTTCGCGCCTCCGCTCGCCGAGGTCGCCATCAAGTTCGGGCCGGCCGAGTACTTCTCCCTGATGGTGCTCGGCCTGGTGGCGTCGATCGTGCTCGCTCACGGCTCGATCCTGCACGCCTTCGGCATGGTGTTCCTGGGCCTTCTGCTCGGCCTCGTCGGCACCGACGTCAACTCCGGCACCCAGCGGTTCAGCTTCGGAATCTCCGAGCTCGCCGACGGGATCAACTTCGTGATCGTGGCGATGGGGATGTTCGGGATCGGCGAGATCATCGCCAATCTCGAGTCCGGCGATACCCGGGACGTCATGGTGAAGAAGGTCACGGGACTGTGGCCGACCCGGGAGGATTTCCGGCGGATGATCGCGCCGACGCTGCGCGGCACCGCACTCGGCTCGATTCTCGGCATTCTGCCGGGCGGCGGCGCCGCGCTGGCCTCGTTCGGCGCCTACGCGCTCGAGAAGAAGATATCGAAATACAGGCACGAGTTCGGGACGGGCGCCGTCGAAGGCGTGGCGGCACCGGAAAGCGCCAACAATGCCGGCGCCCAGATGTCTTTCATTCCGATGCTCACTCTCGGCATTCCGGCGAACCCGGTGATGGCCCTGATGATCGGTGCCATGGTGATCCAGGGCATCCAGCCGGGCCCGTCGGTGCTCACCGATCAGCCGGCACTGTTCTGGGGCGTCATCGCATCGATGTGGATCGGCAACCTGATGCTCGTCGTGCTGAACCTCCCGCTGATCGGCATCTGGGTGAAGATGATTTCGGTGCCGTATCACCTGCTCTATCCGATGATCCTCGTCTTCTGCGCGATCGGCGTCTACTCGCTGTCCAACGCGGCGTTCGACGTCTATCTGATGGTCCTTTTCGGAGGGCTCGGCTACGTGTTCAAGAAGCTCGACTGCGAGCCGGCTCCCATGCTGCTCGGCTTCATTCTCGGCCCCATGATGGAGGAGTTCCTTCGCCGGGCTCTGCTCCTGTCCAAGGGCGATCCGGGCGTGCTGGTCACGCAACCGATCAGCGCGGTTCTTCTCGTTCTCGCGTTCTGCCTGCTGCTTCTCGTGCTCGTGCCGTCGTTCGGCCGCACCCGCGAACAGGCTTTCGAGGAAGGCTGATCTCTTCTCAAGGAGACGACGCATGAAACTCAAGATGCTCCTGAGCACTGCGCTCCTGGCATGTGCTCTTTCGCTGGCGGGCACACCGGCGCCGGCCCAGACCTACCCGTCGAAGCCGATCAAGATCATCGTCCCGGTGACGCCGGGCGGCGCCATCGACATCATCGCACGGCTGGTCGGCGAGAAGATGCGGATCTCGCTCGGCGTTCCGGTCGTCATCGAGAACAAGCCCGGCGCGAGCAACAATCTCGGTGCCGACATCGCGGCGAAGAGCGCCCCCGACGGCTACACGATCCTGATCGTCGCCTCGAGCCACGCGACCAGCAAGTTCGTCTACAAGGACCTGTCCTACGACCCGGTGAAGGACTTCGAGCCGATCGTCTACACCCACGTGGTGCCCCTGTTGCTCGCGGTCAATCCCGGCGTGCCGGCCAAGACGGTCCCGGAGCTGATCGCCTGGATCAAGGCCAATCCGGGCCAGGCGAGCTACGGCTCGAGCGGCCCGGGCGGCTCGCTGCACATGGCGGCGGAGCTGTTCATGAGCATGAGCGGCACCAAGATGCTGCACGTTCCCTACAAGGGCTCCGCGGCCGCTCACCCGGACCTCATCGGTGGCCGGACCAAGATGATCTTCGACACCGTCTCGGCCATCCAAGGACACGTCAAGTCGGGCGCGGTGCGCGGCCTCGCCGTGACGACCCTGACGCGATCGAGTGTCTTCCCCGGGCTGCCGACGATTTCGGAGGCAGCGCTGCCCGGCTACGACGCGAGCACCTGGGGTGGCATGCTGGCGCCGGCCGGAACGCCGAAGGAAATCGTCGCCAAGCTGAACACCGTCATCAACGCGGCCCTCAAGGACGAGGACGTGAGGGCCAAGCTGATCGCCTCCGGCATCGAGGTCCAGGGGGGCACGCCCGAGCAGTTCGATTCCTTCATCAAGAGCGAGATCGAGAAGTGGGGCAAGGTGATGAAGGACGCCGGCATCGAGCCCGAGTGACCGCGACCGCCGACGGCCACACCATCCTCGACCATCCTGCTCGGCGCGGTCCGCCGAGCCGCTGAGGCGGAACGACATGACGACGTCGGAGCAGCACACCGGGTCGGCCGGAATCGAGATTCTGATGACGGCCGCCATGCCGACCCGCGACGCCGCGGCGTTCGACCGGCGCTTCACCATGCATCGTCTCTGGGCATCGCAGGCCCCCGAGGCGATGCTGTCCGACGTGGCACCCCGGATTCGCGGCATCGCCGCCGGCGGCCCGATGCGCATCGACGGCCCGCTGATGGACCGCCTGCCGCGTCTCGAGATCGTCGCAAGCTTCGGTGCCGGCTACGAGCGGGTCGATGTCGAGGCGGCGGCAGTGCGCGGCATCACAGTGACCAATACGCCGGGCGTTCTCACTGAAGAGGTCGCCGATCTCGCCATGGCCGTGATGCTGTCCACCATCCGGCGCATCCCGCAGGCGGATCGCTTCGTACGCGAGGGCAAGTGGCTGTCCGGCCGGTTCCCGCTGTCGGCCTCGCTGCAGGGTCGCAAGATCGGCATCGTCGGTCTCGGCCGCATCGGCAAGGCGATCGCTCGCCGTTGCGCGGCGTTCGGCGTCGACGTCCACTACCACGGCCGGACCGAGGTGCCGGACAGCGGATACCGCTTCTGTCCGACGCTGCTCGAGCTGGCCCGCACGGTCGATGTGATGATCCTGTCGACGCCCGGCGACGCGGGGACGCACGGCATGGTCGACGCCCCGGTTCTGGCGGCCCTCGGTCCCGACGGGATCCTCGTCAACGTCTCGCGCGGCAGCGTCGTCGACCAGGACGCGCTCGTGGCCGCCTTGCGCGATCGCAAGATTCTCGCGGCCGGGCTCGATGTCTTCGCCGATGAACCCGAGGTCCCAGCCGAGCTGATCGCCATGGACAACGTCGTTCTGACGCCGCACGTCGGATCGAGCTCGCTCCGGACGTGGCAGAACATGAGCCAGCTCGTGCTCGACAACCTGACGGCCTGGTTCGAGGAGCGCGGCCCTCTGACGCCGGTCGTCGCCACACGGAAGACGAACAGCAGCGAGCCGGACCGGGCCAGGACCGCGTAGCTCGCCCCGCCCTCGATACGACGTCGCCACCTTATTGAGAGGAGACCAGCATGGCCATGATGCGAACGGCGATTGCGCTGATCCTGCTTTGCATGCTCGGCACGCCCTTGGCCGCGCAGGTCAAGTTTCCGACCAGGCCCGTCGTCATGGTCGTTCCGTTCCCTCCCGGAGGCGGCACCGATACCGGATCTCGGTTCCTGGCCCAGAAGCTGTCCGAGCGCTGGAAACAGACCGTCATCGTCGAGAACAGGCCCGGAGCCGCCGGAAACATCGGCTTGGAGTACGCGTCCAAGGCCAAGCCGGACGGCTACACGATCATGATGGGCAATATCGGGACCCAGTCGATCAATCCGTCCCTGTACAAGAACCTCGCCTACAACCCGGACACGGCCTTCCAGCCGATCGCGCTGGTCGCCGAGCTGCCGCTCGTCGCCGTGGTGACCCCGTCGTTGAACGTCAAGACCGTCGGTGAGCTGATCGCCCTGGCCAAGGCGCAGCCGGGCGACCTCACCTACGGCACGTCCGGTTCCGGCTCCGCCATGCACCTCGCGGCCGCCTTGTTCGAGGACGGCGCGGGCGTGACCCTGACCCATGTTCCCTACAAGGGCGGCGGACCGGCCATCCAGGACGTGATCGGGGGACACATCAAGATGTCATTCGCGACGATCCTCGAGACGAGCGGTCACCTCAAGAGCAACCGGTTGCGTGCCGTTGCGGTCACGAGCGCCAAGCGTTCCCCGGCCATGCCGGATCTTCCGACCGTCGCCGAAACCGGGCTTCCCGGTTTCGATTCCATCTCCTGGATCGGCCTCCTGGCGCCCGCCGGCACGCCGAAGGACATCGTCGACCAGATCGCCGCGGACACGAAATGGGCCATCGAGGAGACGGATCTCGGCGAGAAGCTGATCAAGCAGGGGGCGACGCCGCTGTTCCTCGGGCCAGCCGCCTTCGCCGACCTGATCGCGAAGGATCGCACGCGCTACGGCAAGGTGATCGTCGAGAAGAACATCGTCGCCGAGTGAGCGCCGACCCGGGCTCGCGGACCGGATGCCGACGCCCGATCGACCCGATGAGCGGGTTGTGCGACGGGAGCGCAAGGCGGGGAGTGCCACTGCGTCTCCGTCGTGCCCCGCGCAGGCGGGGCACCCAGTATTCCCGGCGCCGGTGAGAACTGCGGCACGCACCGGGGATACTGGGTCATCCGCCTTCGCGGATGACGACAGCAACTCAGGCGTCAGTCCGGACCCTCAGTGCTCCAACCCGGTCGGGACCGCGACGTTCTCGGGCTCGAGTTTCATCCCCGAGAGAAGCGCCATGGTCTCCATCAGAGCGGCAAAGTCCTTCTGCAGATACGCGTCGGGATCCTCTCGCAGCATCGCCGCGCCGAAATGCGTCTGCAGCATTTCTCGCGCGGCCGCCGTCACCGGCATCGGCACGTCGTTGTCGCGGCCGAGCTCGAGGCCGAGGTCGAGATCCTTGCGCATCAGCTCCGGCGTGAACGTGGTGGTCCAGTCGAGGTTCACCAGCGCCGGCGACTTGTAGGTCGTGAAGGTCGAGCCCATCACGCTGTTGTTGAGGAAGGCCAGGAAGGCGTGGCGCGGCACGCCGAGCTTGTTCACCAGCAGCGTGATCTCGATCAGGTTCTCGATGACGACGCCGAGCATCACGTTGTGGGCGATCTTGCAGACGCGGGCGAGCTCGCCGTCGCCCACGTAAGAGACGCCGTGCGGCGCGATCACCTTGATCACGTCCTCGACCTTGCGGAACGCCGCCTCCGGGCCCGATGCCACCGCCGACAGCTTGCCGGCCTTGATCACCTTGGCGTTGCCGCTCACCGGACAGGCGACGAAATCGCTGCCGTGCTGCTTCAGTTTTGCGCGGATCTCGACCGAGGCGTCGACCGAGATGGTCGAGCAGTCGACCAGCACGGCCGGCACTTTTTTGCCGGTGGCGGCACCATTCGGGCCGAAATAGACCTCCTTGAGATCCTTGCCGGTCGAGACAATGGAAAACAGCACGTCGACGCCGGCGAGATCGGAGGGCTTGTCGACCACCTTGCCGCCGAGCTTGGCCAGCGGCTCGGCCTTGGACCGCGTCCGGTTCCAGATCGACACGTCGTGGCCGGACTTCACCAGCCGCTCGGCCATCGCGTAGCCCATGCGGCCCATGCCGATCCAGCCCACCTTCAGCGCGTTCTTAGCCATTCTTGTGCTCTCCTCGTCGTCATCCGCACCTGAACGGAACAGCACCTCCGGCGGCGTTGCCACGTCGGGCCTGTTTCCACATCGGCTCCATCGGCGGAAGATGCCGGCACAATATTGCGACGGCAGCCGTGGTGCAAACGTTTGCATTTTTTATTGCATCGATTTGGAGGCTGTGTCAATCTGCCGGCATCAAGGGGCAGCCCGTCGGCCCCAGCCCATTTCCGGGAGAGCGCCATGGACCAGCATCTGCGCGAGATCCGCGCCGAGGACATCGATCCG
>NZ_JACAAX010000002.1 GCF_013377085.1 Rhodoplanes sp.
AGACCCGCATGACCCTGACCCTCTCCTGCGACCACCGCGTCGTCGACGGCGCGCTCGGCGCAAAGCTCCTCGCCGCCGTCAAACGCGGACTCGAGCACCCCGTCGGTCTCCTGGTGTAGGCGACGCTCAACGCGCCGGAGCGGCCGCCGCGTTTTCCGGCAGCGCCACCGGCGGCGCGCTCGGTTGGACCGGGGCCACGAAGACCGATGGACTGCCAACATCGGCGATCACCGGACCGGCCGGCAACCGCCTTGCGCCGCTGCCCGCCGTCACCTCGCTGCGGAGCCGGAGAGGCGACGCGATGCACCACAGCTTGTCCGGCCCGATGCCACTGCCGATGCCGTTGATGCTGACCTTGCCGAAGTCGAGCATTTGGCCAAGAAGCCCCTGCTCCACCTCGATTGTCTCGATGCGTTCGACCGGCATCTCGCTGGTCGAGCGGCGCCAGCCCCCGGACTTGTAGATCACCCGGCGATCCGTGACGGCGATCTCGGTGAACCGGCGCCGGAACCAGTTCCGCGCCAGCAGGACCATGCCGAAAGCGAGGACCGCCAGCGCGACCCCGACCCAGACGGCATCCCAGGTCGTCGGAAAGTCGGCTTCCAGATAGACCGTCAGCGCCGCCGCGAGCCCCGCCACTGCGGCTACTGCGATGGCGACCCCGGGCAGATAGACAACCCAATGCCGGCCGGTGCGGAACCGCACCGTCTCGCCCGGCTGCAGAACAGTGTCGACATAGCCCATGCGCGCGTCCCCGACGTCGGCGTAGCCATACCGCGTTTCGCCGCAGGGTGGAATCGCCCGGCGCCACCCGGCGACCCCGGCCTTGCCGGCCCCGACCCGGTGCTGTTAATCCGGGGGCGCGTGCAAAAGAAGGCCGGGGAGGCTGTGATGACCGTCGAGAAGCCCGACATTCTGCTGGTCGGGAACACCAAGCCCGTGATCGTCGGCGGCCTCGAGCCGATCTCGACGCTGCACCGGCTGATCGAGGCACCGGACCCGGAGCGGTTCCTCGTCGAGATCGCGCCGCGCGTGCGCGGCATCGCGGTCGCCTACACGGCCAACAAGATCGACGGCGCTTTCCTGCAGCGCTTCCCCGAGCTGGAGATCGTGTCGAGCTTCGGGGTCGGCTACGACCACATCGACGCCGGCTGGGCCGGCCGGCACGGCATCGTCGTCACCAACACGCCCGAAGTGCTGGACGAGGAGGTCGCCGACACGGCGCTGGGCCTGCTTCTGTGCACGGCGCGTGAGCTGCCGCAGGCGGAGCGGCATCTGCGCGCCGGCAAATGGGTCGAGCGTCCCTACCCGCTCAGCAAGGCGACGCTGCGCGACCGCACGGTCGGCCTGGTCGGCATGGGCCGCATCGGCCGCGCCATCGCGCGCCGGCTCGACGCCTTCGGGGTGCCGGTCGTCTATCACACGCGCCGACCCGTGGCAGAGGTGCCGTACCGGCACTACCCGAACCTGCTCGACATGGCGCGCGACGTCGACGTGCTGCTGGCCATCGTGCCGGGCGGCGAGACGACCCGCAACATGATCGACGCCGACGTGCTGAAGGCGCTCGGACCGAACGGCATCCTGATCAACATGGCGCGCGGCTCGGTGGTCGACGAGGCCGCCCTGATCGAGGCGCTGAAGTCCCGCACCATCCTGTCGGCCGGGCTCGACGTGTTCGCCAAAGAGCCGCGGGTGCCGGACGAGCTGATCGCCATGGACCACGTCGTGCTGTTCCCGCATCTCGGCTCGGCCTCGGCCCAGACCCGCGCCGCCATGGACCAGCTCGTCGTCGACAATCTCGCGTCCTGGTTCGCCGGCAAGGGTCCGCTGACGCCGGTGCCGGAGACGCCGTGGCCGCCGGCCCAGTGAGGCGACGCGGCGCCGGCCTGCACGCCGGCGTCGTGGCGAGGCCGGCGACCCCGTGCTAGCCTGATCCGATGTGGACTCGATCGACCGCGCGCCTTGCGCTTCTCGCCGCCGTGCCCCTCGTGGCCGTGCTGCTCGCCACCCTGCCCGCCGCCGGCCCGGCCACGGCCCAGTCGCCGGCGCCGGCGCCTTCCGGCCCCAGCGAAACCGCCCGCAACGTGGCGGGAACCCAGTGGGAGTTCTCCAACGCCGACCGCGACCGGCGCTGTTCCGTCGCCTTCCGCACCGATGCGGCCGGGTCGCCCGGCATGAAGCTGGAGCTGGAGAAATCCTGCACGGGCCTCTTCCCGTTCCTGCGCGAGGCCGCCGCCTGGACGCTCGGCGAGAACGACTTCCTGCGCTTCGTCGATGCGCGCGGCAGGGTGATGCTGGAGTTCAGCGAGGTCGAGCAGGGCCTGTGGGAGGCGCCGAAGCCCGGCGAAGGCATCCTGTTCCTGCAGACGGTCGCCTCGCTGAAACGGCCGCCGCCGAGCCTCGACGATATGGCCGGCCAATGGTCTTTGACCCGCGGCGGCCGCACGCTGTGCGCCGTGACGCTCGCCGCCACGCCGGCAGGCGACGCCTTCGCGCTGAAGCTCGGCACGAATTGCGACGCCGTCGTCGCCCGCTTCGCGCCGACGACCTGGTCGATGGACCGCGACGAGCTGGTGCTCAACGGCGCGCGCAACCAGACTTGGCGCTTCGAGGAAACCGACCCGAAGACCTGGCAGCGCGTCCCCGAGACGCCCGACCCGATCCTGATGGTGAAGCAGTAGGGGGCGTACGCCCCATTCGAGTTTCCTTGCGACGGCCGCCTCAATCCCGGGCCAGCGCCGCGACCGGATCGAGCAGCGAGGCGTTGCGGGCCGGCAGGAAGCCGAACAGCACGCCGATCAGGGTCGAGCACAGCACCGCGGCGGCGATCGAGGTGCCCGAATAGACCAGGCTGAAGCTCGACCCGAAGGCCGCGAAGGCGGCCCCGAAGCCGAGCGCCGCGGCGATGCCGATCAGCCCGCCGATCAGGCAGACCAGCACGGCCTCGATCAGGAACTGCTGCAGGATGTCGCTGCGCCGTGCCCCGACCGCCATGCGCACGCCGATCTCGGCGACCCGCTCCGACACCGACACCAGCATGATGTTCATCACCCCGATGCCGCCGACGATCAGCGAGATGACGGCGATCGCCGCGACCAGCAGGGTGAGCACCGCGGCCGTCGACGTGATGGTGCGGCGGATGTCGTCGGTGTTGAGGATGAAGACATCCTTGGCGGCGTGGCGCTGGGTGAGCAACTGGATCACGGCCTGCTCGGCCAGCGACGTGTCGGTGTCGTCGTTCACCCGTACCGTGATGCTGCGCAGCGAATAGGTGCCGAGCAGGCGCGCCTGCACGGTCGTGTAGGGCAGATAGACGGACGGGTTGGCGCTGGAGCCGAAGCCACCCTGCTGCGCCTGGGTGACGCCGATCACCCGGAACGGCACCTTGCCGATCAACAGCGTCTGTCCGACGGCGCCACCCGCCACGGTCGCGAACAAGGCTTTGCGGGTGTTCTCGTCGATCACCACGTCCTGCGCCATGCGGCGCACGCCGTCGCCGTCGAAGATGCGGCCTTCGGCGAGCTTGGTCCCCTTGACGATGAAGTACTGCTCCCCGACGCCGTTGATCTGGGCGCTGACCTCGAGCGCGCCGTAGCGCAGCGTGCTGTTGGTCGACACCGTCGGGGTGACGCCGGCGACCCAAGGCTGCTCGGCCAGCGCGCGCGCGTCCGCCACCACCAGGGTCTTCACCTTGGCCGAGCGGACGTCGCCGAAATCCTTGCCGGGAAAGATCTCCAGCGTGTTGGTGCCGAGGCTGGAGATGTTGGACAGCACCTTGCGGCGCGAGCCTTCGCCGAGCGCGACGACGCACACCACCGAGGCGATGCCGATGACGATGCCCAGCATGGTCAGCACCGTACGCAGCCGGTGGGCGTTCATGGCGAGCAGCGCCATCCTGAGCGCCTCGCGGAAGCGGTCGGCGGCGACGCGCCAGGGCGACGCCACGGGCGCCGCCGCCGTCGCGGCCGGGCGCGGCCGCGCGGCGTGCCGGTCGCGCACGCGGCGGTCGGCGACGATGACGCCGTCGCTCAGCTCGACGATACGCTCGGCGCGGCCGGCCACCGCCATGTCGTGCGTGACGATGACGACCGTAGTGCCCTCGGCGTTGAGCTCGTCGAGGATCTTCAGCACCTCCTCGCCGCTGGCACGGTCGAGCGCACCGGTCGGCTCGTCGGCGAAGACGACGTCGGCGCCGTTGACCAGGGCGCGCGCGATCGAGACGCGCTGCTGCTGGCCGCCGGAGAGCTGGCCCGGCCGATGGCCGAGGCGATCGGCCATGCCGAGCCGGCCCAGCAGGGCGCCGGCGCGCGCCTTGCGGTCGGCGAGGGACAGGCCCGCATAAGTCGCCGGCATCTCGACATTGCCGAGCGCCGTCAGCTCGGAGAGCAGGTGATAGCGCTGGAAGACGAAGCCGAACCGCTCGCGCCGCAGCGCCGCCAGCTCGTCCATGCCGAGCGCCGCGGTCTCGCTTCCGGCGATGCGGTAGCTGCCCGCGGTCGGCCGATCGAGGCAGCCCAAGATGTTCATCAGGGTCGACTTGCCGGAGCCGGACGGCCCGACGATCGCCACCATCTCGCCCGCCGGGATGACGAGGTCGACCCCGGCCAGCGCCGCGATGGTGCCGTCGCCGGCCGGATACTCCCGGCGCACGCCCGAGAGCACGATGAGGGGCGCAGGGGTCAGCGGCTCCGCCACGATCAGAACCCCATCGGCGGCGGCGGGCCCATCGTGCGGGTCTGGCCCTCGCTGCTGCGCCGGCCGGTGACGACGCGCTCGCCCTCGCGCAGGCCGGTGCGGATCTCGGCCATCACCTTGTTGTTGAGGCCGACCGTGACGGGCCGCGACGTGATCTCTCCGCCCGGTCCGACCACCTGCACGGTTTGGGCGCCGTCGCCGTTGCCGGGCCCGAGCGCCGCGGCCGGAACCGTGAGAACCTTGGTCGCCGTGCCGAGCACGATGCGAACCTGCGCCGTCATGTAGGTGCGCAGCCGGCCCTCCGGGTTAGGCACGTTGAAGATGCCGTTGTAATAGATCGCCGACGTGGAGGTGGAGGATGATGTGGAACTCGACGAGCTCGACGTCGTCGAGGTGCTGAAGCTCGAATCGCTGCGGATCGATTCGGGCGCCGGCTCGATCGACTCCAGCGTCGCGTGGAAGCGCTGCTCGGGATCGCCCAGGATGGTGAAATAGACTTGCTGGCCGGACCTCACCTTGACGACGTCGGCCTCGGAGATTTCGGCCCGCACCGTCATCACATCGAGCCGGCCCAGCACCACGATGGTCGGCGCCGACTGCACGGCGTTGACGGTCTGGCCCTCCTGCGTGACGATCGCCAGCACGGTCCCGTCGATCGGCGCCGTGATGCGCGTGTATCCGAGATTGATGCGGGCGGTCTCCACCGCCACCTCGGCCTCGACGATCTGGGCGTCGAGCTGGGCGATCTGGGCGCGCGTCGTCTTCACGGTCGTCTCGGCCGAATCGTAGTCGGCGCGCGACGACGCCTTCTGGGCGAAGGTGACCTGGTGGCGGCCGAGCGACGCCTCGGCATTGGCGAGCGTCGCCTCCTTCTCGGTGCGCTGGGCGCGGGTGTTCTGAAGCGACGCGATCGCGGTGCGCAAGGCGTTCTGCTGGGTGAGCGAATCGATCTCGGCGATCAGGTCGCCGGCCGCGACGGCCTGGCCGAGCGTCACCTTCAGGGCGGTGACGCGGCCCGACACCTGCGCCCCGACCGCGACCAGCTTGACCGGCTTGAGCGTGCCGCTCGCCAGCACGGTCTCCTCGATGTCGCCGACCGTCACGGCCGCCGTCATCACGTCGGCGGCGGGCGCCGGCGCCAGCACCGCCCTGACCACGAAGCCGGCGAGCGCAACGAGTCCGACGATCGCGGCGACCAGCGTAATGCGGAGTCGCGGGGTCATGCGGCGTGACACTGCACCGGCCGTCGAAGGTCACCGCTCGACAAGTTCAACACCAGGCGCACCCAAAACCGCATCGAGAATGCGCTTTGTATTCGGATGCCGCGGTTCACGTCAACGCACGTATATTTCTTTACGTCTGCAATAGAGCAGACACAAATGAAATACATCGAAACAAACAAGGCGGGCTGTCGCTTCCGCCGCCGGCGACGACACGGCGTGCGCGCCGTGGGCCGTTCAGACCGGCATATCTTTTTCTTATCGTCCTGGATCGACAAAGAATGTCCGGCCGCTGAAAAGGTCGGTGTAGAGTCACGTCGAGACGAACGTGCTGGGCCGAGAGCAGGTACGCTGCTCCGATCGGCAGATGCGGAGGCGCGCCGAGAGCGGTCGTCGGTCGATCCGCGCCCTGGGGCGCACGCCGGGATGCGTGACGTTCCTGCATTTGATCAGGGAGTCAGCCGTGGAACTGCACCGCCGTCAGATCCTGAGTCTCGCCGCAGGTGCCGTCTCGCTCTCCGCCTTGCCGCGCAGCGCAGGGGCACAAGTCTATCCGTCGCGGCCGGTGACGCTGTACGTCTCCTATCCGGCCGGCACGGCGACGGACATCACGCTGCGCACACTGACGTCCGCGGCGGAGAAGCACCTCGGACAGCCGTTCGTGATCGAGAACCGGCCGGGCGCCGCCGGCGTCCTGGCGTCACAACAGGTGGCGACGTCGGCGCAGCCGGATGGTTACAGCATCGTTCAGGTTCCGCTGACCGTGTTCCGGACGCCGTTCCTGCGCAAGACGGCCTACGATCCCGCCAAGGACTTCACCTACATCATCGGCGTCACCGGCTATGTCTACGGCATCGTCGTGCGCGCCGACTCGCCGTTCAAGACGTTCCAGGATCTGATCGCATATGCGAAGGCCAATCCCGGCAAGATCAGCTACGGGACGAACGGCCCGACCTCGACGCAGCACGTATCGATGCTGCAGATCGGCAAGCATTTCGGCGTCGACTGGCTCCACGTGCCCTACAAGGGCGGCAATGAAAGCATCAACGCCCTGCTCGGCGGCCACATCGACGCCGTCGCCGACGTGACCGTCTGGGCGCCGCAGGTGGATGCCGGCCAGCTCCGCCTTCTGGTCACCTTCGGGGCCAACAGGACCAAACGCTGGCCGGACGTGCCGATCTTGAAGGAGGTCGGATTCGACCTGGTCGCCACGTCGCCCTACGGCCTCGCCGGCCCCAAAGGCATGAACCCCGCCGTCGTCAAGACACTTCACGACGCGCTGCGGAAGGGCATGGACGATCCTGCGTTCCGAGCCACCATGGAGAAGCTCGACCAGGAGATTTGGTATCTCGGCAGCGAGGACTATCGCACCTACGCGATCCGCGAGATCGCGGCGCAGAAGCAGGTCGTCGAGGAGTTCGGGCTCAAGCAGGATTGATCCGTCCGCCACGCGATTCGACAATGTCGCGAGCGGCCTCGACCATCGCCTGAGCGACGCCACTACTCTCTGTCGCCGAGTATGGCCTTTACCTCGAGGTACTCTTCGAATCCGAAGACCCCGAACTCACGTCCATTGCCTGACTGCTTGTAGCCCCCGAAGGGAAGGCCGCGGTCGAACGCAGCGCCGTTGAGGTAGACGCGTCCTGCCCGGATGCGGTTGGCGACGGCGCGAGCGCGGGCGAGATCCTTGGACTGCACGAAGCCCGCCAATCCGAACGGCGTATCGTTGGCGATGTCGATCGCCTCGTCCTCGGTATCGTAGCTCATGATCGACAGCACCGGGCCGAAGACCTCCTCGCGTGCGATCCTCATGTGCGGCGTCACATCACCGAAGACGGTCGGGCGAACATAGAATCCACGGTCGAGACCCGGAGGCCGCCCCGTTCCGCCGGCCACCAGAGTCGCCCCCTCGTCGACGCCCGACCGGATGAGGTCCTGAACCTTCTCGACCTGCGCTCGGCTCACCAGCGGCCCCATGGTGGCCGCCGGATCGAGCGGGTCACCCAGCCGAATGGTGTCGACGGCCTCGCGCGCAGCCGCGAAGGCCGCGTCCCGCTGCGCGCGGGGGATCAGCATGCGCGTGGGAGACTGGCAGTTCTGGCCGGCGTTCGTGTAACAGGCGTGGACGCCGGCGATCACGGCGGCTTTCAGGTCGGCATCGGCGAGGATGATGTTGGCGGACTTGCCGCCCAGCTCCTGCGCGACGCGCTTGACCGTGTCCGCCGCGAGCTTGGCCACGCGCACGCCGGCCGTCGTCGATCCGGTCAACGACACCATGTCGATCTCCGGGTGGGCCGCGATCGCCTCGCCCACCGTGGGTCCGTCGCCGTTGACGAGATTGAAGACACCGGCCGGGATCCCGGCGTCGTGGACGATCTCTGCAAACAGCATCGCGCTGAGCGGCGCGATCTCGCTGGGCTTGAGAACGACGGTGCAACCGGTCGCGAGCGCTGGCGCGACCTTGGAGGCGACCTGGTTCAGCGGCCAGTTCCACGGCGTGATCAGTCCGCAGACACCGATCGGCTCGCGGCGGACGATGCCGTTGCCCATCCGCTCCTCGAAACGGTATCCTGCAAGGACCCGCGCGGCTTCCTCGAAATGAAAGAGCGCAACGGTCGCCTGGCGCTCGGTGGCGAACGTGATCGGCGCGCCCATTTCGAGGGTCATCATCCGCGCCAGTTCCGGCAGACGCGCTCGAAAGCCCTCGATGATCTTCCGAAGCCAGAAGAGACGCTCTTCGACGCTCACGTCGGAACAGGCGGCGAAGGCGCGGCGCGCCGCCTTGGCGGCCCGATCCACATCCTGCCCCGAGCCCAGGCTGATCTGCGCGAAGGTCTCCTCCGTCGCAGGGTTGACGACTCCCGAAGTCGACGGCGCGGCTGGATCCACCCAAGCGCCATCGATGTAGAATTTCGACGTGTCCATCGTTCCCTGCCCATGACGTCCGCACGACGGCGGGTCTTTTGTGTCCGCAGCCTGAAGGACCAGGCCGTCCATTAGTCGCTGCGACTTTCGTCGCGCCCGCGTTCCGTCGGACCTAAAGGTGTCGGCCCTCGTCCACCGGCACGACGATACCGGTCGAGCTGGTCAGATTGACGATGCAGGCAACCACAGCTCTTGCGACGTCGTCAGGCATGGTGATGTGGGCGAGCGGCATTCTTTCGGCGGTTTTCTGTAGCTGCTCGCGGGTCCGGCCGGCGACAAAGTCCGTATCGACTCCGGCCGGCGAGACGGAGAACACGCGGATGTGCGGCGCAAGAACCTTCGCGAGCGCGATCGTGAGCGCATCGACGCCGGCCTTTGCGGCCAGATAAGCCAGGCTGCTGCCCAGGCCCGTACGGGCCGCTATCGACGAAATGTTCACGATTGCTGCCCCGTTGCCGCGTTCCAGCAATGGACGGAAAGCTCGAACCATGGCGAAGGGCCCCCGCAGATTGATCGTGACGGTTCGGTCGAAGATGTCGTCCGTCAGCCCGTCGAGATCCTTGGCGGGCACCGGAGTCGTCGCGCCGCCGCAATTGACCAGCGCATCGAGCCGCCCGTATCGGTCCTGCACGGCCGCCACGGTCGCGGAGATCGACACCGGATCGTCGATCGCAATGCGCATGGTCAGATGCCCGGTGCCCTGCAGCCCGTCGACCACCTCTTCGGCCAGTGCGCGGCGGCTGTTGTAGCCGACCACGACAGCGGACCCCATGGCGGCGAGGCGCGCCGCAGTCGCTTTGCCGATACCGCTGCTGCCGCCCGTGACGAGCGCAATTTTCGGAACCGACAGTGCAGGAACTTCGATGCTCGTCATCTACGGCGACCTCGCTTTTGCTACATCGTGATCTTTGCCGCCTCGATCACCGGCTTCCACTTGGCGAGCTCGCCGGCGATGAAGGTCTTGAGGTCTTCCGGAGAACCTCCGACACCCTGCAGGGCGTTCTGCTCGAGGATGGCCTTGCCCTTGTCGCTCTTGAGGAACGCGTTCGCCAGGCTGTTCAGCTTGCTGACGATATCACGCGGCGTACCGGTCGGGGCGACGATCGCGAACCACGCGGTTGCCTCGAAGCCCGAAAAACCCGCTTCCTGCACCGTCGGCACATCGGGCAGTTGCGTGGCGCGCTGGCGCGACGTCACTGCGAGCACGCTGATCTTGCGGTCGGCCACCAGCGGCAGATAGGTCGGCATGAAATCCATGGCGACGTCGATCTGACCCGCCAGCACATCGGTCATCAGCGGCGCCGAGCCGCGGAACGGCACGCTCGTCATCTCCACGCCGGCGAATTTCTGGATCAGCAACGACGTAATGTGTCCGAGCGTGCCGTTGCCCGGATGGCCGACATTGACCTTGCCTGGGTTCTGCCTGGCGTAGGCGATCAGCTCTCCGAGCGTCTTCGCTGGAAAGTCGAGCTTCGCCGTGACGATCAGGGGCGACTTGGCGACGAGCACGACGGGCGCAAAGTCCCGCTCGGAGTCATAGGCGAGGCCCTTGTACATGAGCCTGTTGAGCGCGATCGGCGCCGGCGTCCCGAACAGCAGCGTATAGCCGTCGGCAGGCGCCCTGGCGACCGCAGCCCCACCGAGATTGCCCCCCGCTCCCGCGCGGTTGTCGACGATGAACTGCTTGCCGAGGCTTTCGCTCAGCACATTGGCGACGGCACGCGCAAGGGTGTCGACGGCGGAGCCTGCCGGGAACGGCACGACCATGGTGACCGGGCGGTCCGGCCACACGTCCGCGGCGGCGCCGTGACAAGGTGCCAGAGCAAGCGCAAGCCCGAAGAGGCCGAAAGACAGCAGCCGCATGTTTCCTCCGAATTTGCGATGCAGGCATTGTCGCCCGCGTTTTTACGACGTCGTCTTCAGATCATTGGCTCTTCAGGCCGTTGGGTCTTCCGTCACGCCGGCAGCGACAGCATGTCGCGAGCCTGCCGCGCGGTCGCGATCTGCCCACCGAGCGATTCGATGATGCGGCGAGCCTTCGCGACCATGGCGGCGTTGGACGGTGCGAGGACGCCCTTCGCCAGATAGACGGCATCCTCCAGCCCGACACGGACATGGCCGCCGGCCAGATAGGACTGCGCCACCATGGGAAAGGCCATATGGCCGGTGCCGAACGCCGTCCACACGGCGCCGGTCGGCAGCAGCCCGCGCGCGTAAAGCACCGTCTCCGGCGACGGCCGGAAGCCGTATTTCACGCCCATGACGATCGAGCACAAGATCGGGCCTTCGAGCGTGCCGTCACTGACGAGATCGCGACACAGGGAGATGTCGCCGGAGTCGAACAGTTCGATCTCGGGCTTTACGCGCGCCTCGCGGATCACCGCGGCCATGCGGCGGATGTTCGGCGGCGTGTTGATGACGACCTCTTTGCCGGAGTTCATGGTGTTGAGGTCGAGGGTGCAGATGTCCGGCTTGAGAAGCGCAATGTGCCCAACCCTGTTTTCGGGCCGCGTCAGCGTCGTGCCGGGCCCGGCGACCTTCGGATCGTCCGGATCCGGGGCGAAACGGCCGCCCGGCCCGGTGGTGAGATTGATGATGACCTGATTGTCTTTGGCGCGGATGCGCTCGATCACGTCGCGATAGTGATCGATATCCATGGACGGTCGGCCGGTCTTCGGATCGCGCACGTGGATATGCACGGCGGCGGCTCCGGCCTCGGCTGCTCCGAGGCACGCTTCGGCTATCTCTTCGGGCGTGATCGGCAGATGCGGCGTCATCTCCGGCGTGGTCTGGTTGCCGGTCACGGCGCATGTGATGACGACACGCGATTGCATCGGCGGCCTCGACCCCAGGAGTTTTTCGCTACCGTCGTCGACGGCATCCTTGTCGGGATTTTTACGATGGAAGCAGCGGCGGCTGTCGGGGAAATGTCCCGCCATTCCACTGTACGGAACGCCAGGTCAGTGAGCGCCGTCGTTCGGCGCGCCGCCCTGCTCGAGCAGAACGACACTGGTCTGGATGTTCTTCGCCATCTCCTTCAGCAGAGGCACGTATCGCGCGATGGCCTCTGCCTTCGGAATCGCCGACGTGAAATAGGTCACGCCGACAGTCGCGAGCACTTTCCGCCCGAGCATCACCGGAACCGCGATCGTCGAAGACGACTTCGGCTCCACCGTGGCCGAGCGGTCGGCAAAGCCCGCACGCCGGACCATGGCCAGCAGCGTCAGCGCCGCATCGCGGTCGCGTGCCGCCTCGTCTTCGGGATCGTCGGACATCGCGAGCATGCGGAGCAGCAGGTTGCGCTCGTTGGGCGGACAAAAGGCGATATAGGCCCGCCCCAACGCGCGCGACATCAGTTTCAGCCGGTTGTTGATGGTCACGTGGAACGGCGACACCGGGCTGTCGGGAATGGTGCTGAAGCGTACCGCAACCGCGTCGCGGTCAAGCACGGCAACAGCGACCGGCCACTGAAACTTGCGCGTGAAGGCGATCGCCCATGGACGAGCCGCTTCGACCACCAGCGGATCACCGTGGAATCCCGCGCTCAGCGAACGGACGAGTGACGTGACTTGATAGCCGCCCTGACGGCGATCGTTGACCACATAGCCGAGCGCGGCGAACGTATCCAGCATGCGCACGATCGTGGGCTTGGGCAATCCGGTCGCGTGGTGCAGATGCCGCACCGAGCTCACACGCTGCCGATTGAGCTCGCGAAGGAGATCCAAGGCCCGACGGACGGATTCGACGGTATTCTCGGTCATGGATCATGCCAGCCCCTGTCGTCATTCCGCCTGACGGAACGACGACATGCGATACTGGAGCGCGAGCTCGCCATTTGCAATCTGCAACAAGGACGCGACCGCGGTCTCGGCAGGAGGCCGAACCGTGACGGTATTTTTCTGAGGCCACAACCGGGCCACGACACGACGCAGGGATGAAAGCATGTCGATCAGTGAGGCATCGGCCGTGACCAAATCCGTCCCCGATACCCGTGCTGCCGAGGTGAATGGGTTGCTGGTCGGCGCTGTCGATCTCCATTGCCACAGCGGACCGGCCGCGATGCCGCGCATCCTCGACCACCACGACGCAATGATGGATTGCGCCGCGGCGGGCTTCAGAGCGCTGCTTTACAAGGATCACTATTATCTCGGCGTGTCACACGCGGCGATGCTCGAGAAGCTGTTCCCCGACACCGGCGTACGCCTGTTCTCGGGGCTGGCGCTCAACAACGCGAGCGGAGGCATAAATCCGCATGCTGTCGACCACGCCGCAATGATCGGTGCCAAGATCATCTGGATGCCGACCGTCTCGGCGGAGAACCACATCGCTCAGTTGAGCGGACAGGGAAAGACCTTCCCGAAGACAGCCAGGAAGATGCTCGACCCCATCCCGCTCAGCGCCCTCGATGCTGGCGGCGAGGTCTCCGATGCGGCCAAGGCCTGCCTGGACATCATCGCGCAAGCCGACATCATCCTGGCCGGCGGCCACCTTCCCGCCCGCGAGCTGCATCTGCTGTTTGAGGAAGCAAGGCGGCGCGGCGTGACGAAAATGCTCGTCAACCATCCCACTTACATCGTCGGCTGCACCGACGAGGATATTCGGTCGCTCGTCGCGGCCGGGGCCTATATCGAGCACTCGATTTGCATGTTTGCAGATGGAAAGTCGAAGAAGTTCGACGCCGAGGAGCTTGCACGTCTGATCGAAGTCGGCGGCGTCGATCACACCATCCTGTCATCGGACCTGGGCTTGCGCGACAATCCTCGGCCCGTGGACGGGTTTCGCCAGATCGTCGGAATGCTGCTGGACTTGCAATTCTCGGCGGCCGACATTCGGCAGCTCGTCAGCATCAACGCGGCTGGTCTTCTGGATCTGGAGGCGAAGCGACCCGCATCCTCTGCATAGCAACACAGTTTCTCCAGCCGGAACTGTGAGCTGACCTGCCTGCACTGCAATGAGCCGCTGTCGCTGTCCGGAACCAGATGAGATCGGGAGGCCTTTCATGTACGACGTCAGTGATCCCCGCGCGGCTTTGGCCGCGGCGCCGGCCGTAAAGCAGGCGGCCGGTGGCCCTTTCGGCGGCGCCGAATATCTTCGCTTTTACGCCGAGTCGCCGCAGGAAAGCGGGCCCGCCGGGAAGACCTGGTATGGGCGCGGACAGAACTTCATCATTGCCTTCACCGAGCCGGCCAAGGACGCTGTCTTCACCCGCGACGCGCAGGCGGACGAATATGTGGTGCTCATCCCGGACAAGCAGACCGAAGTCGAGATCACCACAAAGGACGGCACCGAGCGCGTGAACGGCCGCTCGCTTGCTTTCGTGCCGCCGGGACAGTCGAGCCTGCGCGTGATCACGCCGGGCCGCATCGTGCGCATGTTCACCACGCGCGCCACCGACCTCGCGGCCAAGTGCAGCAATGCCGCCGCCTATGCCACGGCCAAGCCTCATGTCGCGCCGGACGTGCCCTGGCCCGAACCCAAAGGCGGCTACCGGCTGCGCGTCTACAGCCTCGATGTGCCCTCGGAGAAAGGCCGCTTCGGCCGCATCTGGCGATGCACCACCTTCATGGTCAATTTCCTCGACTCCTACCAGGGGCCGCGTGACGCAACCAGGCTCTCGCCACATCATCACGACGACTTCGAGCAGTGCTCGCTCGCGCTCGAGGGCGAGTTCGTCCACCATCTGCGCTGGCCATGGACGGTGAACAAGAATTTCTGGCGCGCCGACGATCACGAATTGTGCGCCAGCCCCTCCATCGCCGTCATCCCGCCGCCGTCGATCCACACGACGGAAGCGGTCGGCCGCGACCTCAACCAGCTCGTCGACATCTTCTGCCCGCCGCGTATCGATTTCTCGCAGAAGCCCGGCTGGGTGCTGAACGCCGACGATTATCCGATGCCGTAACCCGCACACACATCGAAACGAGCCGGTCTGAGCGCATCCGAGGCGGTCACCCCCTCGAACCAGTCCCGGAGCTAGGCCGCCTGCGCAATTGCCGCGACGACGCGGTCGGCGGCCGCCATGTCGACGTGCCGATGGGTGACGAGACGCAATTGCGCCTCCCCGCTCGCCTGGACCCGGATGCCGAGCGCGCCGAGCCGGCTCGCCCAGTCGGCCGCGCTGCGGCCGGTCTTGGACACGTCGAGCCGCAGCATGTTGGTCTCCACCGCGGCCGGGTCGATCAGCGAGGCGTCCAGGGCGGCAAGTCCAGCCGCCATCCGGCGCGCCACCGCATGATCGTCGGCGAGGCGCTCGACCATGGTCTCCAGCGCGACGATGCCGGCGGCCGCGATGACGCCGGCCTGGCGCATGGCGCCGCCGAGCATT
This sequence comes from Rhodoplanes sp., assembly GCF_013377085.1. Classification (GTDB taxonomy): domain Bacteria; phylum Pseudomonadota; class Alphaproteobacteria; order Rhizobiales; family Xanthobacteraceae; genus Rhodoplanes. The sequence goes on from NZ_JACAAX010000002.1 coordinate 15,166, forward strand.
TTTCGCAAGGCGCGCGCCTGTCCGATCAGTTCCACCGGACCGGCCAGCAGGCTGCCGATCGGCGCGCTCAGGCCTTTCGACACGCAAACCATCACGGTGTCGGCCGGCGCGGCGACCACGTCGGCGCCGACCCCGAGCGCCACCACGGCGTTGAACAGCCGGGCACCGTCGATATGCACGGGAACGCCGGCCTGGTGCGCCAGCCGGCCGGTGTCGCGCAGATGATCGAGCGGCAGCACGCGGCCACCGGCGCCGTTGTGGCTGGTCTCGAGCCAGACCAGGCCGGCTCCGACCCGGCCCGAGGGTGCGGCCGCGAGCGCGCGTTCCAGTGCGGCGAGGTCGTACTGCCCGGCGCGGCTGGCGACGGGTCGCGGCACCACGCCGGCGACGCTCACCAGGCCGGCCAGCTCCGAGCCGACCAGATGGGCGAGCGGATCGACCAAGACGTCACGGCCGCGGCCCGCATGAACCAGCACGGCGAGCAGATTGCCCATGGTGCCGCTGGGCAGGAACAGCGCCGCCTCCTTGCCGAGCCGGGCGGCGGCGAGGCTTTCGAGGCGCACCACGGTCGGGTCGCCGTCGCGGCTGTCGTCGCCGAGCGGCGCCGCGCGCATCGCCTCCAGCATGGCTTCGGTCGGCCGCGTGACCGTGTCGCTGCGCAGGTCGATCGGCTCGTCGGTGCCGCGCATCGGCGCGCCGGTCATGCCTCGCCCGCCTCGGCCGGCGCCAGCGACAGGCCGGCGGCCTCGTCGCGGACGCTGTCGCCGGCGAATTTCTGCACCAGCTTCACGGCGACCGTGTTGCCGAACACGTTGACGGCGGTGCGGCCCATGTCGAGGAAGGCATCGACCCCGGCGATCACGGCGAGCGCCTCGACCGGCAGGCCGATCGCGGTCAGCACCATGGCGATCGCCACCAGGCCGCCGGAGGGGACATTGGCGCTGCCCTTGCTGGCGATGGTCGTCACCATCAGGATGGTGAACAGCGCCGAGCCGGTCAGCGCGATCCCGTAAGCCTCCGCCAGGAACGTCACGGCCAGCGCGAAATACATGATCGAGCCGTCGCGGTTGAAGGCGTAGCCGAGCGGCAGCACCACGGCGATGATGCGGTCCGGCACGCCCATGGCGCGCAGCTTCTCCATGTGGACCGGCAGGGTCGCCTCGGAGGAGCGGGTGGTGAAGCCGAGGATCACCGGCTCCATGATGGCGCGCGTCACGGCGATCGGCCGCTCGCCGATGGCGAGGAGCATCAGCCAGAACACCAGCACCATCAGCACGAGGCCGAGATACATCACCAGCACGAGCTTCGCCAGCGCCGTCACGGTGGCGAGCCCCTGCGAGGCGAACAGCCAGGCCACGATGGCGAAGATGGCGACCGGCGCCGTCGCCGTGATCCAGCGGGTGATCTTGAACATCGCCAGCATGATCGCTTCGAGCGCCCCGACGACCGGCCGCGCCGGCTCGCCGATCGACGCCAAAGCGAGCCCGAGCAGGATCGAGAACACCAGGGTCGGCAGCACCTTCTGCTCGGCCATCGCCGCGATGATGTTGGACGGGATCATGTCCATGAAGAACTTCACCCAGTCGACCGACACGGCGAGGTTCGCCGGGATCTTGCCGGTCGCCGCCAGCGAGGCACCGGCACCGGGGTGGAAGATGGCGTTGAGGCCGAGGCCGATGGCGATCGAGATGACGGTCGCGACATAGAAATAGAGGAAGCAGACGGCGGCGATGCGTCCGAGCGTGCGCAGCTCCGTCCCCATCCGGTAGATGCCGAGCGTCACGGTCGCGAACACGACCGGGATGACGATCATCTTGATGGCCTCGACGAAGGCGGTGCCGAGTGGCCGCAAGGCGATGCCGATCTCGGGCCACAGCATGCCGACCCCGAGGCCGAGCGCGAGCCCGACCAGCATCTGCACGGCCAGCGGCCATCGGAACGGGTTCGAGACGGCGCTGCTCATGGGCGGGCCTTTCGTCAGGGTCGCTGGGGCCGGATCGCGCCGAGCGCCTGCAGGCGCGCCTCGAAGGCGGCCGACAGGTGGCGCCACATGCGCTGCTGCGCCAGCTCGGGATCGCGGGCGGCGACGGCGGCGTGAATGTCGAGATGCTCGCGGACCACCTGGCGGGTGCGGGCGAGGCTGTACTGGCGCATCTTCTGCAACGCGAGGCCGCTCTGCGCCCGCAGGGCGTCGTAGGTCGACGACAGCCGGCCGTTGTCGGCGGCGCGGAACAGCGCGTCGTGAAACGCCCAGCCGACGTGCTGGGCCTGCTCGACGTCGGGATCCTCGGTTCCGTCCAGGGCATGGAGCTGGGCGGCGCAGTCGTCGAGCTCGGCCGTCGGCCCGTGGCTCGCCGCCAGGAAGGCCGCGAGCCCTTCGAGCGCCAGACGCATCTCGTGGATCTCTCGCAAGTCGTCGAAGGAGAGCTGCCGCACGAAGGTGCCGCGCATCGGATGCACGACCAGGAGGCCGTCGCGCGTGAGCGCCTTCAGGGCCTCGCGGACCGGCGTGCGGCCGATCCCGAGCGTTTCCGCGAGCCCGCGCTCGGACAGCGGCTCGTTCGCATCGATCGCTCGGCTGACGACGAGCTCGCGGATGCGGGCATAGGCGTCGTCGCGGCGCAAGGAAGACGGCTGGGTCATCACTGGCATTTTGCTGGTATGCCAGTTTGGTGTCAACCGGCCGGCGCGGTCCAGCCACGCCGGACGCGGGGTGCCGGGATGCGCCCGCGTCAGATCAACCGCAGGCCCTTGAAGCTGGCGTGGCCGTCCTTGCCGACGATGATGTGGTCGTGCACGGCGATGCCGAGCGGCTTCGCCACGTCGAGGATCGCCTGGGTCATCTGGATGTCGGCCCGTGACGGCGTCGGGTCGCCGGACGGGTGGTTGTGCACCAGGATGACGGCGGTGGCCGACAGCTCGAGCGCCCGCTTGACCACTTCGCGCGGATAGACCGGCGTGTGGTCGACGGTGCCGACCTGCTGGACCTCGTCGGCGATGAGCTGGTTGCGCTTGTCCAGGAAGAGGATGCGGAACTGCTCCTTGTCGGCGAAGGCCATGGCGGTCCGGCAATAGTCCAGCACGGCCGACCACGAGGACAGCACGGTCCGCCGCTTGACCTCGCCGCGGGCGATCCGCTGGGCCGCCGCCTGGACGATCTTGATCTCCGTGATGGCGGCCTCGCCCAGGCCCGGCACCTCGGCGAGGCGCTGCGGCGGCGCCGCGACGGCCTCGGCGAACGAGCCGAAGCGGGCGATCAGGGCCTTGGCGAGCGGCTTCACGTCGCGCCGCGGCAGCGCCCGGAACAGCACCAGCTCCAGGAGCTCGTAATCCGTCACGGCATCGCTGCCCGCCTCGCGAAAGCGGGCGCGCAGCCGGTCTCGGTGGCCGTGGTAGTGCGGATCCGCCTCAGCCAGCCCGGCCCGGTCGTCGGGGTCCGCCTCGTCCGCCATGGTGCACACCGCGCGCGGGTGACCCTTGCCCGCTCCCAACAACATGACCGACTCGTCGCCGCATTGGCAATCGGAGCTTCACCGGAGGTTGTGCAGACCCCGCCCACCCGGCCGCGGCGGTGGCCGCCGGAGCCCCGGTGCCATATGGAACGACCCCACCATATAATCGTTCTAAACTACCTTCTCCCACGCGCAGGACCCCCCATGAAACGGTTCGTCGACCTCACCGAGCAGGAAGTGCTCGCGCTCGCCATCACCAACGAGGAGGAGGACAGCCGGATCTATCGCGGCTTCGCCGACGGGCTGCGGGCCCAGTATCCGACGTCGGCGGCCGTGTTCGACGCCATGGCCGAGGAGGAGGTCAATCACCGGACCTGGCTGTTCGACCTCTACCGGAAGAAATTCGGCGACTTCATTCCGCTGATCCGGCGGCAGGACGTGAAGGGCTTCGTGCGGCACCGGCCGCTGTGGCTGGTGCGTCCGCTCGGCCTCGACGAGGTCCGCAAATACGCCGAGACCATGGAGTACGAGACCGCCCGCTTCTACCGGCGGTCCGCCGAGCAGAGCCGCGACGCCTCGATGCGCCAGCTCCTGATCAAGCTCGCCGAGGCGGAGGACAAGCACGAGAAGCTGGCCGAGCGGCTGGAGGGCGAGCTGCTGACCACCGACGTGCGCACCGAGGAGGACGCCACGGCGCGGCGCATGTTCGTGCTGCAATACGTCCAGCCCGGGCTGGCCGGCCTGATGGACGGCTCGGTGTCGACCCTGGCGCCGCTGTTCGCCGCCGCCTTCGCGACCCAAAACACCTGGGCGACCTTCCTGGTCGGCTTGGCCGCGTCGATCGGGGCAGGCATCTCCATGGGCTTCGCCGAGGCGCTGTCCGACGACGGCTCGCTCACCGGCCGCGGCTCGCCCTGGCTGCGCGGCGGCGTCTGCGGCCTGATGACGACGCTGGGCGGCATCGGCCACACGCTGCCCTACCTGATCCCGCATTTCGGCATCGCCACCGGTGTGGCGTTTGCCGTGGTGGTGGTCGAGCTCGCCGTGATCTCCTGGATCCGCTGGCGCTACATGGACACGCCCTTCCTCTCCGCGGTCTTCCAGATCGTGCTCGGCGGCGTGCTGGTGTTTCTGGCCGGGATTCTCATCGGCAGCGCGTGACAAGCTGCGTCACATCGGCGATCAGGTAACCGCTCCGCCGTCATTCCGGAAGCCGACCAAAGGTCGGCTGTCCGGAATCCATAACCACAGACTGTGTGTATGGATTCCGGGCTCGCCGCGGAGCCTGTCATTGGGCCGGCCGAAGGCCGGACCCGTTGGCGGCGCCCCGGAATGACCAGTGAGCGGTGTGCCGTCGCATTTCTCAACCCCTTTGGCTCGTCATGTTCGTGCTCGCGCATCTCACCGACCCGCATATCGGCCCGCTGCCGCGGCCGCGGCTGCGCGAGCTCGCCTCCAAGCGGATCCTCGGCTGGCTGAACTGGCGGCGAAACCGCCACAAGCGCCACCGCGTCGAGATCCTGTCCGACCTGATCGCCGACCTCGCCGCCCAAAAACCCGACCACACCGCCGTGACGGGCGACCTCGTCAACATCGCGCTGCCGGACGAGTTCGCCGCCACGGGCGAATGGCTGCGGGCGCTCGGGCCGGCCGCGGACGTCAGCTTCGTGCCGGGCAATCACGACGCCTATGTGCGCAGCGCGCTCGCCCAGTGGGGCAAGCACTGGAACGCCTACATGACGGGCGACGGCGCGGCCGACCGCGGCACCGGCCCTCGCTTCCCCTATGTGCGCCGGCGCGGGTCCGTCGCGCTCGTCGGCCTGTCCAGCGCCGTGCCGACGCCGGCGTTTCTGGCGACCGGCCTTCTCGGCCACGATCAGCTCGCCCGCCTGGAGACGGCGCTGCAGACGCTCGGTGCCGAGGGCCTGTTCCGCGTCGTGCTGCTGCATCATCCGCCGTACAGGACGCCGGCGAGCCGGCACAAGCGGCTGGTCGATGCGGACGCATTCCGGGCCGTGCTGGCGCGGGCCGGCGCCGAGCTGGTGCTGCACGGCCACGATCACGTCCATGCGCTGATGTGGCTCGACGGACCGGGCGGAAAGATTCCCGCCGTCGGCCTGCCGTCCGCCTCGGCGACGGCGGACGGACACCATCAGCCGGCCGCCTACAATCTCTACCGGATCGACGGCGCCCCCGGCGCCTTCACGTGCGAGGTTTTGTCCCGCGGCTTTGCGCCCGGCGCTGCAACGATCACCGAGTTGGCGCGCAAAAACCTGTCACGGCCAGGGTAGCGAACGCCGCTCCGGTCAGTCGACCCACAGCCACGGCGTCCAGGTCGGCGCCTCGTTGCCGGTGGTATTCGGATCGAGGATCGGGGACGAAACCTTGACGGCGTCGTCCGCGTCGGCGGCGTGAGTCCGGACCGTCGGATGCCAGTGCTGCGCCATGGATCGAAACAGCGACGGGTCGTTGCTGCGGTCCTGCTTGCCCCACTGGAAGCGCGTCTTGCGAGAGCTCAACATGGCGGCCCTCTCGGGCCTTGGTGGTCCGCCCGGCGAGGGCGGAGCCTCTACCGAAGCGTGCGCCCGCTCCGTTAAGAGTGAGCTAATCCAAACGGGCGAATTCTCGGCATTTCATGGTGCGGTGCAATCAGGACGCGGCGGCGCCGATCCCGAACGGCCGAGCCCAGACGAGCCCGTCCTCGGTGCGGCCGCGCGGCACGTATTCGCAGCCGACGAAGCCCGCATAGCCGAGCCGGTCGAGGGCGGCGAGCACGGCCGGGCAGTTCACCTCGCCCTCGTCGGGCTCGGCCCGGCTCGGCACGGCGGCGACCTGGACGTGGCCGATCAGCGGCAGATGGCGCTCGATGCGGCGCGTGAGGTCGCCCCCCATGATCTGCTGGTGATAGACGTCGAACTGCATCTTCACATTGGCGCGCTCGACCCGGCCGAGGATCACGGCCGCCTGCTCGGCCCGGGTGAGCAGATAGCCGGGCCGGTCGACCGTGTTGAGCGGCTCGATCAGGATCGTGATGCCGTGCGGTGCGGCCCGGTCGGCGGCGTGGCGCAGATTGGTCACGAACACGGCCTCGGCCTCATCGCGCCGACCGGCCGGCGGCACGCCGGCGAGACAGTGGATCGCCCGGGCGCCGATCACCGTCGCCAGCGCCAGCGCGCGGTCGAACAGCGTGACGAACTCCTGTTCGCGTCCGGGCACGCCGGCGAGCCCCGACGGCGCATCGGGCAGCGGCGGCGTATTGACGCCGAGCATCGTCAGGCCGTGCCGCGTGATCGCGGCGCGCATCGCGGCCGGGTCCTGGTCGTACGGGTATTGCAGCTCTACGGCCGGAAAGCCGGCCGCCGCCGCGGCGGCGAAGCGATCGAGCAGCGGGCGATCGGTGAACAGATAAGAGACGTTGGCGGCGAGACGCGGCATCGAGCCCTCCGGACTGCCGCCGACCTATCGGCCGCCGTGCGCCGGCGCGCAACCGTTTCGTTTCACGGTGGGCACCGGCGCCCGGCCCCGACGCGTCGATACACGAACGTGACCGGCCCACCCGCGTCCCACCCGGCCCATGGGCCACTTTGTGGTTGACCGCCGGAATCGGTGACGGTCGAATAAGTGGGCCGTAATCCGCGCATCAGACGTGGGCCACGGCCCGGAGGATGCGCCGATGAACGCCCAGGAGCTGCTCCAGGAGATCTCCGCCTATTGCCGTGAGACCGGGCTGGCCGAGTCGACCTTCGGCCGGCGCGCCGTCAACGACGGCAAGCTCGCGGCGCGGCTGCGCAATGGCGGCCGCATCACCACCGAGACGCTCGACCGCATCCGCGCCTTCATGCAGGCGAACCGGGTGCCGCCGGATCTCCGCTCCGCCCTGCTGGTGCGGGCGAACGGCATCGCGGCGCGCACGCCGCTGCCGCCCCGCGCCGTGGTGACCGAGATCAGCCCGCAGCGCCATTTCCGCTTCTTCGACAATCGCCAAAAATATCTGCTCTTCGTTCACACCTGCAGCGAGAAGCGGGTGGTGGCGCAGCGCGTCGCGCTGGAGCTCGCGACCCTGGTGCCGCGGCCGCCGTCCGTGCGGGTGTTCGACGCCGGCATCGGCGACGGCACCGTGCTGACGCAGGTGATGCGCGCCATGCACGACCGCTTCCCCACCATGCCGTTCTACGTGGTCGGCAAGGAGATCAGCCTGGAGGACGTGCGCCTCGCCCTGCAGAAGATGCCGGACCGCTTCTTCGAGCATCCGGCCCAGGTGATCGTGCTCACCAACCTCGCCTATGCGGAGGCGCCCTGGCTCACCGCACGCAATCCGGAGCAGGAGAGCCGGATGGTGTGGCACGAGCTGGCGCTGTCGGGAAACTCGGCGCACCGGTTCGAGGAGCAGATCACCGGGCTGGAGCCGTTCCTGACCGAGAACTGGAATGCCGGCGTCAACCCGGTCACCGGCAATCCGACCTGCGAGCGGCCGGTCGTGCTGGTGATCTATCGCGAGGACCACCGCTTCCTGCTCGACTCGGTGATCCCGCGCCCGGGCGCCGCCACCGCCGGCTACGATCTGGTGATCGCGTCGCAGCCCTACCGGGCGCGCTCGCCGCTCGCCTTCAAGGCCAGGCGCGTGATCGCCCCGCTCGCCCGCGCGCTCGGGCCTGGCGGCCGGCTGATCGCGGTGCATTCCTACGGCCATGATCCCGGGCAGGAGATCGTGCAGCGGGTGTGGCCCGGCGACGACCCCTTTGTGCACGACCGCCACGACATCCTGCGTGCCGTCAAGGAGGAGCTCGGGCCGGACGGGCGCGACCTCGTCTTCAACGCCTTCGCCGACAACCGCGCGCTGTTCCGTTACGACATGCACACGCTGCCGAGCGAGCTCGGCCAGTCGATCGGCACGTCGACCTTGTTCGCGGCGTGGAACGCCGCCGTCTATGTCGCCCAGGTGGAGGACGACCGGCTCGCCGCCGTGGTGGCGGACGGACGTTATCTCGACGCCACCCGCGACGTGCTTCACGCCCATGGCGGCCTGTGGTTCCACGACGAGTCCTATGTGATCTCGCGGCGACGGCATTAGAGGATGGCAATGGCACTGTTTCAGGCGGCCGTGCAGATGCACGGCGACGCGCTCGACACCGCCGCGGGTGTCGCGGCGTTCACGGCCGGCGCGTCGTTCGAGACGACGCGGCTGGCAGCGGACGACATCGCGGCGCTGCGCGATCGCGTGCCGCAAGGCACGCTCGTCTATGTGAGCGAGCTGCCGTCGCGGCCGCTCGACGAGCAGCTCGCCGTGGTCGAGACGCTGCGGGCTGCCGGCGTCGAGCCGGTGCCGCATCTCGCGGTGCGCAGCTTCGCCAACGCCGACGCGCTGTCCGACCATGTCGCCCGTCTGGTCGAGCGCGCCGCCGTGACGCGCGTGCTGGTGATCGGCGGCGACCGCACGGCGCCGGCCGGGCCGTTCCGGGCCGCCATCGAGCTGATCGAGAGCGGCATCCTGCAGAGCCGCGGCATCCGCGAGATCGGTGTCGCCGGCTATCCGGACGGCCATCCGCGCATCGCGCCGATCGCGCTCGAGCGCGCGCTGGCGGCCAAGCTCGCGGCGGCCGAGGAGACCGGCCTCGCGGCCCACATCGTGACGCAGTTCAGCGTGTCGCCGGAGCCGATCGTCGCCTGGCTGACGCGGCTGCGCGACCAGGGCGTCGACACCCGTGTGCATGTCGGATTCGCCGGGCCGACCTCGGTCGCGGGCCTGCTGCGCTTCGCCCGCATCTGCGGCGTGCGCGCCTCGGCCCAGGGGCTCGCCCGCAATGTCGGGCTCGCCCGCAACATGCTGGGCAGCGCCGCGCCCGACCGCGTCGTACGGCCGGTGGCCGCCGCCTGCGCGGCGGACCGCCTCGGCGACGTGACGGCGCATTTCTACGCCTTCGGCGGCCTCGCTGCGACGCTGCGCTGGGTCGCGGCGACCGCCGCCGGCCGCATCGAGCTCGACACCGCCGGCGGCTTTTCGGTGGCGCCGCCGTGAGCGGCGGCCAGAGCGATGCTTCCGATACGGATCCGGACGATCAGTTCGCCGTCATTCCGGGGCGCTGCAAAGCAGCGAACCCAGAATCCAGCGACGAACTCCGAGTCTGGGTCTGGATTCCGGGTCCGGCGCACCGAAGTCGGCTTCTGCCGACTTCGGCAACTTACGATGCCGATCCCGGGCAAGCCCGGGATCGGTGCGCCGTTCCGGAATGACGACAAGGGCTAAAGCAGCCCGCAGCCGCAGCCGAGCGTCCAGCTCCGCCCGTCGTCGCCGACCACGGTCGGCATCGCCTCGGCGATCATGGCGGCGGCGAGCGCGTGGCGCTCCTCGGCCGAGGCCGTGCGGGTGTCGCTGTCGATCGCCGCGACCTTGGCATAGCCGCCATAGTGCTTGATCGGCAGCCAGTCGGGAGCGACGGCGAGGGCCCCCGGCGCGAGAGCCGCATACTTGCCCTCGCCGTAGACGACGCGGCCACCCACCATGGTCAGGGCCGCGCTCATCTGCGAGATGCGATCGGCCGGCACCGAGAGATAGTCCTCGTTGAGGACCGCGAGATCGGCCCATTTGCCGACCGACAGCGTGCCCTTCCTGTCCTCCTCGTTGCTGATATAGGCGCCGGCCGCCGTGTAGGCGCGCAGCGCCTCCTCGCGGCTCATCAGATTGCGCTCGGCCGCGTGCTTGAGCCCGCCGACCGTCTTGCCGGTGACCAGCCACTGCACGCCGACCCATGGATTGTGGCTCGAGGCGCGATTGCCGTCGGTACCGAGCGCGAACGGGATGCCCATCTGACGAATGCGCGCGAAGGCGGGCGCGTCCTCGGCCGCCTCCGGGCCCCATTTCTGGACATAGGCCTCGCCGTCGAGCGACATGCGGTTTTGTAGACCGAGGCTGCCGCCGAGCGCCTGCAGCCGCTCCAGCGAGCGCGCCGTCATGCCCTCGCAATGCTCGAGGCCCCAGCGCAGCTTGTCGACCGGCACCTCCTTGTGGACCTTCTCGACGACGCCGAGGATGCGCTGCGCCGTGAAGTCGAACGAGGCGTGCATGCGGAACGGCCAGCCGTTCTGCGCCACGAAGGTCAAGACCTCGGTGAGCTTCTCCTCCATGATGGGAGGCTGGTTCACCGGGTCCTTGGCGAAGTTGGTGTTGTCGCCCGCCGCCCACACGGTGTACTCGCCGGCCCCGCACAGGCGGAAGTAATCGTCGCCCTCGTAGAGCTTCGCCTTGGCGAGCCAGCCCTTGTAGTCCTCGATCTCGCGCCCCGGGCGCTGCGCCATCAGGGTGTAGCCGATGCGCACGGTGAGCGCCTTGTCGGCCGCCAGCTTGGCGATCGCCTGATAGTGCTCGGGATAGTTCTGGCCGCCGCCGCCGGCGTCGATCAGGCTGGTCATGCCGAGCCGATTCATCTCCCGCATCATGTGGCGGGTCGAGACGACCTGCTCCTCGGCCGAGAATTTCGGCACCTTGGCGAACACGGAGAGAAGGCTGACCAGGCTGGTGGTGGCCACCACGAGGCCGGTCGGATTGCCGTTGCCGTCGCGCGCGATGACGCCGCCGAACGGCTCCGGCGTGTCGCGGTTCCAGCCGAGCGCGCGCAGGCCCGCCTTGTTGACGTAGGCGCGGTCGTAGAGATGCATGACGAAGCACGGCACGTCGCCGGTGGCGGCGTTGATCTCGGTGAGTGTCGGCAGCCGCTTCTCCTTGAACTGATGCGGCGTCCAGCCACCCATCACCTGCACCCAGTGCGGCGCCGGCGTGCGCACCGCCTGATCCTTCAGCATGCGCAGCGCGAGCTGGAGCGACGGCACGCCGTCCCAGCGCAGCTCCTGCGAATAGGTCAGCGCGCCGCGGATGAAATGCGAATGGGCGTCGTTGAGGCCCGGGATCACGGTGCGCTTGCCGGCGTCGATGATCTTTGTCGAGGGCCCGCGGAATTTTTCCAGGTCGCGCCGCGTCCCGACGCCGACGATCCTGTCGCCCGCGACGGCGATCGCGTCCGCGGTCGGGGTCTTGGGATCGAGCGTCACCACCTTGGCGTTCTCGATGATGATGTCGGCCTTGCCGTCCTGCGCAACGGCGGCGACTGGCGCGATCGTCTGCGCGGTGGCGTAAAGGCTGCCCATGGCGGCGGCGCCGGCCATGAAATGCCGCCGCGACAGCGACGCGGCGCTAAATCCGAACGGTTTTGTTCCGCAGAACAGGCACATGCGCTTCTCTCCCGAGAGACGTGGTGGTGCGACCCGTGCCGGGGCGCATCCGGTTTTTTTGTGAGCGTGGTGCTGGGACGGCACGGGCGTGCCGAACGCGACGGTGCAAGAGTGATGGACCGCGACGCCGCGGTCAACCGTCCTACGGAACGCGGTCTCCGCCCTCGAACACCGAAACGCATCAGGCCCGCCGCGAGTGCGCGACGGGCCGGAAATTCCGAACAGAGGTGGCTCGCGAAAGCCGCCGCGCTCAGCCGGCGGTCTTCAGCACGTAGTCGGCCATCTCGGCGCGGGTGGCGACATAGACGTCGTCGCGGCCCATCACGGTCTTGACGATCGCCTCGTAGGCCCAGGCGCCGTTCGGGCGGCCGAACACGTGGCAATGCGCCGTCACGTCGATCACCACGGCCGCGTCCTCGCCGGCCAGCACATTGGCCAGAAGATCGTCGAACAGGGCGACGAAGTCGCGCGGCGAGCGGCCGAACCGCATGGCATGCGGCAGGTCGTTGATCTCCATGGTCAGCGGGATGGCGACGATGCGCCCGTTCTCGCAGATCTGGATATAGGGCCGCTCGTCGTCGAACACGTCGCCCTGCCAGCGATAGCCGGCGTCGATCAAGAGGCGCGAGCCTTCGCGCGACGGCGTGCCGCGCGGGCTGATCCAGCCGATCGGCCGCTTGCCCGACACCGCCTCGATCGCCTGCGTGGTGCGGACGATGTCGGCCTTCACCTGCTCGGTCGTCAGCGTCGCCGGGATGACGTCCTGGGCCCAGGCATGGGCGACGATCTCGTGGCCGTCCTCGACCATGCGCTTGAGCACGTCGGGGGTGCGCTCGGCCAGCACGCCCGAGGTCATCACGCTGGCGCGCGCCTTGTGGCGGCCGAGGTTGCGCAGCAGCCGGTCGATGCCGCGGGCGACGCCGTAATGGCCCCAGGACAGCGCGTTGGTGTCGAAGGCGCCGGCCGGCAGCGGGTTGCCCATGGGGCCGACGCCGGGGGCCTTGCCGTCCGACCACGCCTCGTAGGCGAGGTTGAGGATGACGGCGACATGGCGGCCGCCGGGCCAGCGGAACGCGCGGTCGAGGCGCTGGACACGCGTGTCACGCGCGACGAAGTCGAACGAAGCGGACATGGGGTCTCTCGAGGCGAGGGTTTTGGGCGGCGCCGACTATAGAAGAGCCCGATCCGCCGTCCACCCCGCCGGACGCATTGCGCGCGTGCGCCCCGATCGGTACGCAATCCGAAACAGACCCGAGCACGACCTATCAGTCGTCATCGTCCGCGGAGGCGGACGACCCAGTATCCACCGGAGCTTGTTGTTTCATTCGCACTACTGCGGCGTACTGGGTGCTCCGCCTGCGCGGAGCACGACGGAGGAAAGGCTTCGTCCTGATCTCGATGTCTGCGCCCGTCACGCCATGATCAGCGCATGCACGGCGAACCAGCCGTCGCGGTCCGTCCAGGTCTCGGCCAGCCGCCAGCCGGAGCCGGCGGCGAGCGTGCGGAACAGGTCGGGCGTATATTTGTAGCTGCTCTCGGTGTGGATGGTCTCGCCGCGACGGAAATCGAAGCAGTGGCCGTCGATCCGCACGCGCTGACGGACCCGGCTGGCGAGATGCATCTCGATGCGGCGAAGGTCGCGATTGTAGACGGCGCGGTGCCAGAAACCGCTCAGATCGAAATTGGCGCCGAGCTCGCGGTTGATCCGGCGCAGCAGATTGAGGTTGAACTCGGCCGTGACGCCGGCGGCATCGTTGTAGGCGCGGGTGAGGGTGTCCGGATCCTTGACCAGGTCGACGCCGATGATCAGCCGGGCGCCGGGACCGAGCAGCCGGCCGGCATGGCGCAAAAACGCCGCCGCCTCGTGCGGCTCGAAATTGCCGATCGTCGAGCCCGGGAAGAAGCCGACTTTTGGAAGCGCCGCGATCTCGGCCGGCAGGACGAAGGGCGCCGTGAAATCGGCCACGACCGGCAGCACGTCGAGACCCGGCAATTCGCGCGAGAACCGCGCCGCCTCGCCGGCCAGATAGGCGGCCGAGATGTCGACCGGCACGAAGGCCTTGACGGAGGCTGCGGCGAGCAGGATGCGGGCCTTGGCGAGCGAGCCGGCGCCGAACTCGACCAGCGCGGCGCCGGTCGGCACGAAGCCGGCGATGGCGCCGGCCTGCTCGGTCAGGATGCCGGTCTCGATGCGGGTCGGATAATATTCGGGCGTGCGGGTGATCACCTCGAAGAGCTGCGATCCGCGCTCGTCGTAAAAGTATTTCGGCGGGATCTGCTTGGGATCGGCGGAGAGGCCGGCGATCACGTCCGACAGGAAGGCGCGGCGGCCCGCGTCGTCGGGCACGGCGATACGCGGCAGGCGAACATGGGCAGTCATCGGGGGTCCTCGTGATCGCGGGGGTGTCGCGCGTCAGGCCGGGAAGGTGACGAGGCGCAGGCCGGTGAACTGCCAGCGCGCCGACGGCGGGAAGAAGTTGCGGTAGGTGGTGCGGGCGTGGCCCGGCGGGGTGGCGAGCGAACTGCCGCGCAGGACCATCTGGTTGACCATGAACTTGCCGTTGTACTCGCCGAGCGCGCCCGCGGCGGCGCGATAGCCCGGATAGGGCGCGTAGGCGCTGCGGGTCCACTGCCAGACAACGCCGAAGGCGTCGGCGAGTTCGCCGCTGCGGGTCGCGACCTCCCACTCCTGCTCGCTCGGCAGATGGCGGCCGGCCCACCGCGCATAGGCGTCGGCTTCGTAGTAGCTGACGTGACAGACCGGCGCGGCCGGATCGACCGGCACGAGGCCGCCGAGCGTCATCACGTGCCAGCGCCCGTCCTGCTCGCGCCAATGGCCGGGAGCGCACCAACCCTCCTGCTGCACGGCGGCGAAGCCGTCGGAGAGCCACAACGCCGCGTTGACGTAGCCGCCGGCCCGCATGAAGGCGAGCCAGTCGGCGTTGGTGACGAGGGCGCGGTCGATCCCGACCGGTCCGACCAGCACACGATGCGCCGGGCTTTCGTTGTCGTAGGAGAAGCCGTCGCCCTGGTGGCCGATGGTGTGAATACCTTCGGGCAGCGACAGCATGCCGGCCGACGACGTCGCCGGACGAAAGCGCCGCGCCGGATCGTAGGCGGGTGCGATCGGGTTCTCCGAGAATGCATGCAGGATGTCGGTGAGAATAAGCTCCTGGTGCTGCTGCTCGTGATTGAGGCCGATCTCGACAATGGTGGCGATCTCGGGCGCGAGCGCCGCCTCGTCGGCCAGGAGGGCATCGACCGCAGCGTCCACATGGGCCCGGTAGGCCGTGATGGTCGCCGCGTCGGGCCGGGTGACCAGGCCGCGGCGCGGCCGCGCATGGCGCGGGCCGGCCGCGACGTAATAGGAATTAAACAGGAAGGCGAAACGCTCGTCGAAGCGGCGGTAGCCGGGCGCGTGTGGCTCCAGCAGGAACTGCTCGAAGAACCAGGTCGTATGGGCGCGGTGCCATTTCGTGGGGCTGGCGTCCGGCATCGACTGGACCACCTGGTCCTCGGCCGAGAGCGGCGCGGCCAAGGCCTCAGTGTGGGCCCGCACGCTGCGGAACGCCTGGCGCAGACCGGTGACTCGGGCATCGGACGCAAAGGCATCCGAAGCGAATTGTGCGCCGCGGCGCGGCGTCAGGGCCGTCATGCTCATGCTGGATCCGGCAGTCGGGGGTCACGAACAGCCGTCCGGATCCCCCTGTGGCGAACCCGATACCCGGCCGTTCATCGGAAACCGGCCACGAACGCCCTGGTTCCCGCCCGCGAGGCGCGCCGCCTCCGGGTCGACCACCATCTAGGCCGTGAAGGCCGGCGCGTCACCGCCCGACACGATCACGCGGGGACACGAGGCGGTGATCGCAAGGCGACGGTCATTCCGGGACGGCGCAGCGCGCCGGACCCGGAATCCAGCCGACGACTTTGAATTCGTCGCTGGATTCCGGGTTCGCACCTTCGGTGCGCCCCGAAATGACGGCAATCAGGTCAGATTCCCGCCCCGAAGGCGACGTCGGCCTCGAGGTCGGCCCGCACGGCCCGGGCGATGTGCTGCAGGCCGTGGTCGGTGCGCAGCCGCGGGAGTGGCGTCGCGATCGTGTGGGTTGCGGCAATCCGCCCCGGCGTGCCGGCCAGCACGACGACGCGGTCGGCCAGATAGGTCGCCTCCTCGATGTCGTGGGTGACGAACAGGATGGTCTTGCCGGTCTTTTCGCGGATGCGGATCAGCTCGTCCTGCAGGCTTTCGCGCGTGATGGCGTCGAGGGCCGAGAACGGCTCGTCCATCAGCAGCACGGCCGGATCGACGGCGAGCGCACGGGCGAGCGAGACCCTTTGGCGCTGCCCGCCGGAGAGCTGATGCGGCCAGCGCGCCGCGAGATCGGCGAGGCCGACCACGTCGAGGGACGCCTCCGCCCGCGTCTTTCGGTCGCGGCGCGCAATATCGCGATGCTCGAGCCCGAACGCCACGTTGTCGATGACGCGCCGCCACGGCATCAGCCGCGCATCCTGAAACACCAGCGCGACCGGGCGTCGGCCGGGTCCGGCGCCTTCGACCGTCACGGTCCCGGCGCTGGGTTTCGCCAGATCGGCGATCACGCGCAGCAGCGTCGACTTTCCCACGCCCGACGGGCCGACGATGGCCAAAAGCTCGCCGCGACGGACGTCGAGATCGACGCCCTGCAGCACCTCGGTGTCGGTCCCGTCGCGCGAGAAGGTGAGCGACAGGCCGCGCAGCGTGATCACGCTCTCCATCGCAGCAGCCATCCCTGCAGGGCCACGAAGGCGCTGTCGATCAGGCCGTAGAGGCCCGCCATGGTGAGCATGTAGACGACGACGATGTCGGTCGCGAGCAGGCTCGACGCCTGCATCATTCGCTGCCCGAGCCCGAACACGCCGAAAATTTCGGCCGCCACCACGGCCATCCAGGCTTGGCCGAGCGCGGTGCGCAAGCCGACCAGGATGCCGGGCGTCGCCGCCGGCAGCAGCACCTTCACCAGGCGCTGCGGGCCGGACCGAAAGCCGAAGGCGTCGGCGAGCTCGATCAGATCACGATCGACGGCGCGAACAGCACCATGCGCCGCGAAATAGACGATCCAAAACACCCCGACCGCGATGATGAACACGGCCGCCTCGGGCGCGACGCCGAACCAGATGATGGCGAACGGCACCCAGGCGAGACCGGGGACTGGGCGCAGCAAACGCACCACCCAGGCGGTGAGGTTTTCCATCGCGCCGTACTGGCCGGTGAGGACGCCGAGGGCGACGCCGAGCGCCGCGCCGACCGCGAGGCCGATCGCGTAATGGCCGAGGCTCGACGCGACCGCCGAGGCCCAGATGCCGGACGACAGTTCGCGCATGAAGGCCGCCGGGATGACGCTCGGCGGCGGCAGGAAGGCCGGGTTGACGACGCCGAGGCGCGGCACCGCCTCCCACAGCGCCAGGAAGGCCGCGAGCCCGAGCGGCGGGAGAAGATAGGTGGAAAAGCGCACGGAACTGACCGGTTTACTGACTCGCCGCCGCCTTGACGAAGTAACGAGCGTCGAACAGCCCATCGAGCGGCAACTCGCGGTCGAGCGAGCCGAGCGTCACCTGATAGCGCTGCATCGCCGCAGTGGCGTCGACGATGCTGCGCGGATCGGCGATGAACTTCGAGGCCGGCGAGGCCAGCGCCTTGCGGATGGTCGCCACATCGGTGATGCCCTTGCCGAGCGCCGCCTCGATATGCGGCCCGGCGCGGGCCGGATCCTGCTGAATCAGGCGAGTCGCCCGCACCACGGCGTCGACCAGGCCCTGCGCCTGCGCCGGGTTCTTGTCGAGGAACGCCGCCGTCGCCGCCACCACGGTGCCGGGCTGGCCCGGGAACATCTCGCCGCCCAGCGCCACCAGCTTGATGCCCGGATCGCGGGTCTGGACGATGGTGACGGCCGGCTCCCGCACGGTCGCGCCCTCGACGGCGCCGACCAGCACGGCCTGCTGGGTGGCGTCGATGCCCATCGGCACCACGGTGACGTCGGCCTTGTCGACCTTGCCGACCTGCCACAACCAGTGCTGCAGCGTGGTGTTGGGCACCGAGCCGGCCGGCTGAGTGGCGAGCCGGGCCGGCGCGCCGGCGCTGGCGCGGTAGCGCCTGAACGCCTCGGCCGGCGTGACGCCCGACTCGAAATGGCGGGCGAGCTTGGCCGTCGCGACGAAGGTCATCTCCTCGACAGCCGTTGCCGTCACCACCCGCACGTCGATGCCGCGCGAGCGCGCGACGATCAGCGGCGCGACGCCGGCCACATAGACGTCGATGGTGCCGGAGGCGAGCGCCTGGATCATGTTCGGGCCCGACTCGAAGGTGGTGAACGACACGTCGAGCCCGGCCGCCTTCAGCCAGCCCTCGCGGTCGGCGACGAACACCTGCGAGGCGCCGAGCACCGGGATGACGCCGATCCGCGCTTTTACAGGCGCGGCCTGTGCGAAGGCCCGGTCCAGACCACCGACCGCGGTCGCCGACAGAGCAGTGAGGCCGGCCAGCACGGTCCGGCGGGACACGGGGGCAATGGACGAAAGGCAACGGGACGGCGTCATCGCAAAAAGCTCCGGGCGGGCATCACGGGCGTTTCTCCGGAGAAAGAATACTTTTCTACTGATGGCAATATGCTGGCCGAAACTTGCAATCTTCCTCTCTCCCGGCATCTCCGAGAGGAAGAACATCACCCCGCAGCGCACATTCGGAGAACGGATCCGTCCGTCCGACGGGACGTTTCACGATTGATCGACCGCGCGGAGTGTTCGGTTCCCGCGCCCCCGACCGGCCCCTGGTCCCGGCCGCCCGCTTGTGCTCTATGACGGTGAACCGGCTGTCGCCGCAGCGGCAACAGCGCCTCCCCTTCTGAGCGGCCCCAGTGTCGCTCCCGGCCAGACGAAATCCTCATCCGATGCTCGACAGCAAAGCCTCCCCGCCCGGCCCGCCCGCGCCGGACGCCGACCTCCATCCCGAAACCCGCCTGGTGCACGGCGGCATCCTGCGCTCGCAATACGGCGAGACCGCCGAGGCGTTGTTCCTGACCCAGGGCTTCGTCTACGACCGCGCCGAGACGGCCGAGGCCCGCTTCAAGAACGAGGATCCGGGCTACCAGTACACGCGCTACGGCAACCCGACGATCTCGATGTTCGAGGACCGGCTGGCGGCGCTGGAAGGCGCCGAGGCCTGCCGGGCCACCGCGACCGGGATGGCGGCCGTGCACGGCGCCATCGTCGGGCTGGTCAAGGCCGGCGACCATGTGGTGGCGCCGCGCGCGATGTTCGGCTCGTGCCGCTGGATCATCGAGGAGATGCTGCCGCGCTTCGGCGTGACGTCGACACTGGTCGACGGCACCGATCTCGACCAGTGGCGCCGCGCCGTGCGCCCGCAGACCACGCTGTTCTTCCTGGAGACGCCCTGCAACCCGACGCTGGAGGTGATCGACATCGCCGGCGTCGCCGAGATCGCCCACGCGGCCGGCGCGCTCCTGGTGGTCGACAACGTGTTCGCCTCGCCGCTCTATCAGCGCCCGCTGGCGCTCGGCGCCGACGTGGTCGTCTACTCGGCCACCAAGCACATCGACGGCCAGGGCCGCTGCATGGGCGGCGCCATTCTGGCCTCCAAAGTGCTGATCGAGGAGCGCATCCAGCTCTTTTTGCGGATGACCGGCCCGTCGATGTCGCCGTTCAACGCCTGGGTTCTCTTGAAGAGCCTGGAGCTCTTGCCGCTGCGGGTCGGCCGCCAGACCGAGACCGCCGGAAAGCTCGCCGACGCCATGACGGCGATCCCGGGCATCCAGAAGGTGATCTATCCGGGCCGCGCCGACCATCCGCAGGCGGCCCTGATCGCCCGGCAGATGAGCGGGCCGTCGACCCTCATCGCCTTCGAGGTCGCGGGCGGCAAGGCCGGCGCGTTCCGGTTCCAGAACGCGCTGAAGCTCATCGGCATCTCCAACAATCTCGGCGACGCCAAGAGCCTGATCACCCATCCGCCGACCACGACACATTCGCGTTTCACGCCGGCGGAGCGCGCCGCGCTCGGCATCACGGACGGCATGCTGCGCCTCTCGGTCGGGCTGGAGCACGTCGACGATCTGCTGGCGGATGTGCAGCGGGCCGCGGCGGCCTTGTAGGACACGGAGTCATGGGGCACGGCGCCCGCTCTCCCTCGCCCCGCGAAGCGGGGAGAGGGTCGGGGTGAGGGGCGGCGGCGGCTCGACTTTGCGGAAGCGCCCCCTCACCCGGATCGCTTCGCGACCCGACCTCTCCCCGCACGCGGGGAGAGGTGAAGAGGCCGCGGTTGCGCGGGCCGTTGTCCCCTACCCCGCCAGGCATCCCTTCAGCCCCGCCTCGACGGCGGCGCGGTCCAGTCTCCGCCCGATCAGCACGATGCGGGACGAGCGCGGCTGCTTGCCCCACGGGTCGGCGGAGCGGATCTCCATCAGGCGGTGGACGCCCTGGATCACGTGGCGCCGCGCGTCGCCCTGCATCGCGACGATGCCCTTGAGCCGAAAGACGTCGTCGCCGCGCTCGGCCAAAAGGCCGCGCAAAAATGCCTCCAGCGTCTCCGGCACGAACGAACCCGTATCGACGAACGACATCGTCTCGAGCGCCGGGTCGTGATCGTGATGATGGTGGTGCGTGTCCAAAAACTGCTCGTCGCTCGCCAACGTCTTCGACAGGTCGAAGGCGCCGATGCCGAGGATCTTCTCCAGCTCCACCTTGGCGTAGCTGGAGCGGATGATGTCGGCGGTCGCATTGAGGCCGCGCATGCGGCCCTCCAGCCTCTGCAGAGCCGGCTCGTCGACCAGATCGACCTTGTTGACGATCAGCCGGTCCGCCGCGACGATCTGGTCGACCGCCTGGTTGTCGATGCCGTGCAGGTCGGGATCGTCGAGATGCTGTACGATGTGCTTCGCGTCGACCAGCGTCACGATGCCGTCGAGCGTCACCCGGCGGGCAATGTCGTCGTCGATGAAGAAGGTGGCGGCGACCGGCGTGGGATCGGCGACCCCCGTCGTCTCGACCAGGATGTGGTCGAACTTTTCCCGCCGCGCCATCAGCTTGCGCAGCACCTCGATGAGATCCTGGCGCACGCTCGCGGTGCAGCAGATGCAGCCGTTGGTCATCTCGTAGATCTCTTCCTCCGAGGTGAGGACGAGACCGGAATCGATGTTCACCTCGCCGAACTCGTTCTCGATCACGGCGATGCGATGGCCATGCCGTTCGGTGAGGATGTAGTTGAGCAGCGTCGTCTTTCCCGATCCGAGAAAGCCCGTGAGGATGGTGACGGGAACCGGCGTCGATTTGTCGTTCATGAACTGCCTCACCTGATGCTCACGACCTCATGGTGAGGAGCGCGTCTCGAACCATGTGGCCCCGCCACAGATCGACCCTGGTCGATCTGTGCCTGAAGAGTGCGAAGTCGAGCCAACTCGACTTCGGGGGCCGCCCTCGCCCTTCGAGACGCCCGCTGCGCGGGCTTCTCAGGGTGAGGGCGGATCAACTGCCGGCACAGTGCGTGTCACGCCGCCTGCTCGCCCGCCTTCTCGGCGAGTGCGGCCAGAATCTGCTCGGGCGTGATCGGGTAGTGGCGGAAGCGCACGCCGATCGCGTCGTGGATGGCGTTGGCGATGGCCGGGCCGATGGCGATGATCGGATCCTCGCCCACCCCCTTGGCGCCGAACGGGCCGCCGTCGGAGGGCGCCGTCTCCAGGATGATGGTGCGGATCGGCGGCATGTCCATGGCGAGCGGCATCTTGTAGTCGACGAAGCTCGCGTTGAGCGACCGTCCGTCCTTCGGGTCGATCACATAGTCCTCGGAGAGCGTGTGGCCGATGCCCTGCTGGATGCCGCCCTCGATCTGGCCGGCGGCGGCGATCGGATGGATCACCTTGCCGATCTCGTGCACGGGCACGACCTGCAGCACGCTGACCTGGCCGGTCTCGGTGTCGACCTCGACTTCGACGAAATGCGCCCCGAACGAATAGGCCTTGGTCGGGTGGTAGCTGCCTTCGCCCAGGAGCTGCGGCGCCGGGATGCCCCGCTCGGCCGCGATCGCCTCGCGCACCGTCAGTCTCATGCCGGGCACGCCGCGCACCGTGATGACGCTGTCCTGGACCTCCAGATCCGCGGCCGACACTTCGAGCTTGTCGGCGGCGCGGGCCAGCACCTTGGCCTTCACCTGGGCGGCCGCCATCTGGCAGGCGCGGCCGGCCATGAAGGTGGTGTGGCTGGCGAAGGCGCCGATGTCCCACGGCACCACGTCGGTGTCGCCGTGCACCACGGCGACGTCCTCGAACCTGACGCCGAGCTCTTCGGCCGTGATCTGGGCCAGCGCCGTGTGGGCGCCGGTGCCGAGGCCCGTCGTGCCGGTCAGCAGCGTCACCGAGCCGTCCTCGTTCATGCGGACGACGGCGTTGCCCTGCTCCTTGATGCCCGGATAGGCCGAGGAGCCGTGCATCTCGCAGCCCATGCCCCAGCCGCGCTTCAGGCGCCCGGTCTGCGGCGCCCGTCCGCGGGCCCGACGCGTCGCCCAGCCCGTTTCCATGATGCCGCGGCGGATGCAGTCCTCCAGACCGTGGCCGGTGAGCGGATGGTTCGAGGGCGCGATATCGCCCTCGCGCACGGCGTTCTTCAGCTTCAGCTCGGCCGGATCGATGCCGAGCGTCTCGGCCACCTCGTCCATCTGGATGTCGAGCGCGTAATAGGACTGCACGACGCCATAGCCCCGGAAGGCGCCGGCGATCGGCGTGTTGGTGTAGACGCAGCGGCCTTCCAACCGCACGTTCTCGCAGCGATAGAGCGAGGTGAGCGAGGCGGTGGCCACCGCCGTGACGCCCGGCCCGTGCGACCCGTAGGCGCCGCTGTTGAACACGATCTTTGCTTCGCGCGCCGTGATGGTGCCGTCGCGCTTGAAGCCCTGCCGCAACCAGATGGTGCCGGGGTGGCGCGTGCGGCCGCCCAGAAACGTCTCCTTGCGGGTGAACTCCATGCGCACGGGGCGCCGGGTCCGCTGGGCGAGGAGCGCGCAGAGAAATTCGTGCTGGAAGAGGTCCTGCTTGGCGCCGAAGCCGCCGCCCATATGGTCGACCAGCACCCGCACCTTGTTGAGCGGCAGGCCCAGCACCTCGGCGAGCGTGCCGCGCACCATGAAGGGGCTCTGGGTCGAGGTCCAGATGGTGAGCTTTCCCAACGGATCCCATTGGCAGAGGCAGACGTTCGGCTCCATGTAGGCCGGCGTCGGCCGGCCCATGCCGTACTCGCCCTCGATGATCAGCTCCGCCTCGGCGAAGCCTTTTTCCACGTCGCCGCGTTTGATCAGGAACGGGTCGAGCACCAAGTTGCCGCCGGGACCGACGTCGTGGATTTTTGGCGCGGCCGGCGCCAGTGCCTCATCCACCGTGAAGACCGCCGGCAAGGGCTCGTAGTCGACCGTGATCAGCTCGCAGGCCAGCTCGGCGATCTCCTCGCTGGTCGCGGCGACGGCGGCGACGCCCTCGCCCCAGTAGCGCACCTTGGTGTCGAGGATGTACTGGTCCTGGGTCACCGAGGCGGAGCGCGGATGCGGCGAGCCGTAGTGCAGCACGCGCGGCACGTCCGCGTGAGTGAGGATCGCCTTGACGCCGGGCAGCGCCAGCGCCTTGCTCACGTCGATCGACGCGATCCGCGCATGCGCGACGGTCGAGCGCTTCATCCTGCCGAACAGCATGCCGGGCAGGACGACGTCGCCCGCATAGACGGCACCGCCCGTCACCTTGCCGAGCGTGTCGGTGCGCTTGACGCTCTTGCCGATCACCGATGTCATCGCCGCGCTACCCCTGTGTCATGGCCGGGCTCGTCCCGGCCATCCACGCTCTTCTGCGATCCTGACAAGACGTGGATGCCCGGCACGAGGCCGGGCATGACGAGTCAGAATGTGACGCTCTCGTGCCTCACAGCTTGCGGTCCGCCGCCGGCGGCAGGAACTGGTTGGTGAACACGTCGGCGGCCTTCGCCTTGTTCTTGTACTCGTAGGTGACGCCGATCTGCTCGATCGACTTGGCCAGCCGCGCCGGATCGACGTCGCCGACGCCGTTCTGCTTCACCCAGGGGGTGACGATGTGCTCGCGCAGCACCAGCTCGAGCCGCTCCAGCTCGGTCTTCTCGTCGCCGATCTCGTAGCGCTTCATCACCGACTTCACCGCCGCCTTGGGATCCTTCACGGTGTCCTGCAGGCCCTTGATGGTGGCGCGCACGAAACCGCGCACCGCCTCCGGATTGCTCTTGAGGAAGTCCGGATTGACGATGATGCCGTTGCCGTAGAGCGACAGCCCGTAGTCCGACATCACCAGCATCTTGATCTCGTCGGCCGGGATGCCCTTCTGCAGAAGATTGAAGTGCATCGAGAACGTGAAGCCCGTGATGGCATCGACCTTGCCGTCGGCCAGCATCGGCTCGCGCACCGGGAAGCCGACATTCTCGATCTTCACCTTCGACTCGTCGATGCCGTTGGCCTGGACGAAGGCCTTCCACTGCGCGAAGGCGCCGTCGGCCGCCGGCGCGCCGAGCACGCGACCCTCGAGGTCCTTCGGCTTGGTGATGCCGGTCTTCTTCAGCGTGCCGATCGCGAAGGGCGGCCGGTCGTACAGCATCATCACGACCTTGATGTCCTTGTCGGGATTCTGGTCGCGGAAGCGGACGACGGAGTTGAGGTCGAAGAAGCCGACCTGATGGGTGCCGACAGCGACGCGCGGAATGCCCGAGACCGAGCCGGCGCCGGTGTCGATGGTGACGTTGAGGCCCTCGGCCTTGTAGTAGCCCTTGTCGATGGCGACGAAATACGGCGCCGTCGGCCCCTCGAACTTCCAGTCGAGGGCGAACTTGATGTCGGTCTCGGCGACCGCGGGCGCCGCAACAAAGGCGACGAGCATCGCGGCGAACGCAGCGGTCAGTGCGGATTTCGTCATGTCTCACGCTCCCGTGGATCCCGACTGGGATCGGATGTGGGAAATTCAGGCAAGCGACATGCCATCAACTCGCGTCGGACGGCACTCCCGAACCGCTCGTCCCCGCGAAAGCGGGGACCCAGCACCATCGCGAAAGACTGGATTCCCGCTTGCGCGGGAATGAGCGGAGCACGAGGCGACGGCCATCGCCATCACTCCCGCGGCTGGCCGGCCGCGGCCATCTGCCGCGCTGTCGCGCGGATCGCCTCGACGATCTTGGTGTAGCCGGTGCAGCGGCAGATGTTTCCGGCCAGGCCGAAGCGGATCTCGTCCTCGGTCGGGTCGGGATTGCGGTCGAGCAGCGCCTTGGCCATGACGATGATGCCCGGCGTGCAGAAGCCGCATTGCGAGGCGCCCAGCGCCATGAAGCTCTCTTGCAGCGGATGCAGGCGGTCCGGCTCGGGCGCGATGCCTTCGATGGTCGTCACGGCGCGGCCGTCGACCTCGACGGCCAGCACCAGGCAGGCGTTCACGGGCTCGCCGTCCAAGAGCACCGTGCAGGCGCCGCAGTCGCCGACGTCGCAGCCCTTCTTGGTGCCGGTGAGGCCCGCCTCGTTGCGCAGCACGTCGAGCAGCGTGCGGAACGGCGCGACCGCCAGGTCGCGCGCCTCGCCGTTGATCGTGATGGTGACGGGCATGGCCACGGTCGTGATCGGCGCGGTCATCGGGTGCGCTCCCAGGCTGCCGCGACGGCGCGGCGGGTCAGCACGTCGACCATGGCGCGGCGATAGTCGGCGCTCGCCCGCACATTGCTGATCGGCCGGGACTCGCCCCGTGCTGCGCATCCTGCGGCGGCAATCGTCGTCTCGTCCGGCGTGGAGCCTTCGAGCAAAACCTCGGCGGCGCGCGCCCGGATCGGCGTCGGCGCCACGGCGCCGAGCACGATGCGCACGTCGCGGCAGACGCCGCCGTCACGCCGCAGCGCCACTGCGACCCCGACGGTCGCCAGCTCCATGGCCTTGCGGCGACCGTGCTTGATGTAGTCGGAGCCGGCCTGCTCGGGCTGCGGCGGCAGCACCAGGGCGGTGACGATCTCGCCGTCGGCGAGCGCGGTCTTGCCCGGTCCGGTGAAGAAGCTCTCCAGCGCGATGCTGCGCGGCCCCGACGGCCCGACCATCTCGATCCGCCCGCCATAGGCGATCAGCGGCGGCAGCGTGTCGGCGGAGGGCGAGGCGCGGCAGACATTGCCGGCGATGGTGGCGCGGGTGCGGATCTGGATCGAGCCGATGTCTCGCGCGGCCTGGGCGAGTGCCGGATAGAGCTTTTGCACTTCGGCCGAGGTCTCGATCGTCCGCACCGTGACCAGCGCACCGATGCGCAGGCCGGTCGCGGCGTCGCAGGTGAGATCCGCGAGGCCGGGGATCTTCTTCAGGTTGATGACGGCGGCCGGCCGGCGAATCTGCTCCTTGATCTCGACCAGCAGGTCGGTGCCGCCCGCCATCAGGTCGGCCGTGCGGCCGTGCCGGGCGAGCAGCGCCACCGTCTCGTCGAGCGTCGTCGGTTCGAAATATGCGAACGGATGCATGGCCACCGTGCCAAAGCGGGACGGCGGGCGCGGCACCGGCCGCACCCGCTGTCGAACAAATCAGGCCGGAACCTTCGGCTCGACCATGGCGTAGGTGTCCTTGAGGCGCGCCAAGGCCTCGTCCTGGGTGCGGGGCGGCGGCGTCGTCGGGATGCCGCAGATCCGGGCGATGTTGTTGCCCATGTAGTCCTCGAGCCCGTCCTCGTCGAGTTTCATGCCGTGCGGCGGCGGCGAGCACAGCACCTCCAGCTCGCGCAGCCACATGCCGGGCTCGTTCGGCGGCGAGTCGGTGCCGAACACGATCTTGTGCCGCGGCAGCTCCTTGGCGAACTCGACGATGCGCGACTGGAAGCACCAGCCCGACTCGCAAACGACGTTCGGCGTGTCCATCGCCATCCAGAACGCCTCGAACGAGTAGTTGCCGCCCGTCTGGATGCCGAAATGGCCGATGATGAAGTTCACCATCGGGAACTCGCGGATGATCGGATAGAACATGGTCGGGATCGTGTACGGGCCATCGCCCGTGTGGATCAGCACCACGACGCCGAGCTCGGCGCACTTCTTCATCGCGGGCCTGAGCCAGTCGAGCGCGCGGTCGGGCCGGTAGCCGTGCATGTTGGCGTGCAGCTTCAGCATCTTGAAGCCGTACTCCTTGACGTGGAACTCGAGCTCGGCGGCGCCGTTCTCCGGCCCCCAGCGCGGATTGAAGCAGAAGTTGCCGATGAACCGATCCGGGTACTTTTGGCACAGATCGGCGATGTACTTCATGTAGTCGCGGATGCCCTCGCGACCCATGCGGTTGCCGTCGCGATAGCCGGTGTTGCCGGGCGGCGGCTGGATGAAGCCCATGTCGATCCGGCGCGGCTTGCCGTTGATCATGTAGGGGCCGTCCATCATCTTCAGCAGGCGCTCGCCCGTGAAGGGCGTGCCGGTGTGGCGCCACGCCTCGTCGACCAGATTGGTGGGATGCAGGTGGGTGTCGATGATCATCGGCTCTCTCCGGAATTCGTCAGGCCGCGACGCGCTTGGCGCAGGCGGCGAGATAGGCTTCCGCCTCCTCGCGCGTGCGCGGCGGCGCGGTCGGCTCGAGCCCGATCATCCGGGCGGTGTTGTTGCCGAAATAGTCCTCGAGCGTGTCCTCGTCGAGGTTCATGCCCTGCGGCGGCTCCATGCACAGCACCTCGAGCAGGCGCAGCCACATGCCGGGCTCGTTGGGCGGCGTGTCGGTGCCGAACAGGATCTTGTGCTTGGGCAGATCCTTGGCGAACTCGACGATGCGCGACTGCAGGCACCAGCCGGATTCGCAAAAGACGTTCTCGTTGTCCATCGCGAGCTGGAACGGCTCGAACGTGTAGACGCCGCCGGTCTGAACGCCGAAATGCGCCATGATGAAGTTCACGGTGGGGAACGCGTAGATCATCGGCGTCCACTCGTTCGGGATCGAGTAGGGGCCGTCGCCGACATGCAGCTTCACCAGCACGCCGAGATCGGCGCATTTCTGCAGCGCCGGGCGCAGCCAATCGCCGGCACGGTCCGGCCGGTAGCAGTGCATGTTCGCCTGGAACTGCACCATCTTGAAGCCGTACTCCTTGACGTACCGCTCGATCGCCTCGACGCCGTTCTTGACGCCGTAGCGCGGATTGTAGACGAAGCAGCCGATGAAGCGGTCCGGGTACTTCCGAACCAGCTCGAGCGTGTACGCCATGTACTCGTCGATGCCCTCGCGCCCGGCCTTTTCGAGCACGCCGTCCGTGTAGAGGGTGTTGCCCTGCGGCGGCTGGATGAAGGCCTTGTCGATGCGGCGCGGCTTGCCGTTCACCCAGTAGGGCCCGTCCATCATCTTCAGCAGACGCTCGCCCGTGAACGGCTCGCCGTCGTGCCGCCAGGCGAGGTCGACGACCTTCGTCGGATAGCAGCTTATGTCGATAATCATGAGATCGCTCCTGGCAGTACGGAGGGTCGCAGAGGGAACGGGCACGCGGGCGGCACGGCGAGACACGGCGCGGCGTTCCCCAGAACGCCGGACGCATGCGCCACGACACGGCGCTTCAGACGACGAGACACCCGGATGGTCGGCACGGTGGACGTCCGGTCAGAATCGGAAAGTGACGATCGCGAGTGACGATGCTGTCAGCAATCTCCGACCGAACCAAGACCGCGTCGCGACACTGTTGAGAGAACAGACCCGCACGGGCGCAGAAGAGTTCGGCTGACCGCTTCTACCGACGTGCCGGTTGCATAGACGATCCCCCCCGAGCGGTCAAGAACGCCGCCGGGACACGATTCCGCACGCGAGAGAGTCGGCCGGCGATGCTGGTGCGCGCCCGCATCGGGCCACCAGCAATCGATGCGCCGGTGTGACCGTGGGTTCTGTCTTCGTGTGAACGCGGCGGCTCGGCGCAGTGCCGAGCCAACTGACACGCCTGTGCGACGTGAGACTCCCTCACGCCCGTCGACGCGTGATCGTGACACGTTTGTGTTGATCGGCCTCGGTGGTCTCACGGATACCGATTGCCAGATGATTGCTGTATCTCGACGCTCGGCAGGATGTTTTCTTAGGCCTGCTGATTATTTGTGCAGAGATGAAGTGAATTTGTGCGTCGCGGCATGATGGTTGCGACGCAACGCGGTCGGAGAGACCGCGGGACGATCGGTTCCGAGGGCGAGCGCGGTCCGGATGCGGATCGCCCGAGCCGCAGTCGAGCAGACGCGCGATCGATTGGTTGTTGCGCCAGGCGAGACGAGGCGGCAGCGGACCGGCCGGACCAGCAGGGCAAGAAGCCGGACCCCTGCGACGGTGATGCCGGACGAGCCACGCGCGTTGCGCCGCTCCCCGTCACCGCTCCGGGCCTCGGGCCATAGTGGCCCGGCCACGGCGACTTGTGTCAGGGGCGGCTCCCGCCGCGGGTGGCGGCGATCCGACCGGTTCGGCCCAGGGCCGCGCCGAATGCCGACATAGGAGGAAACGTGGACCATCTTCGACCGAATTATCTGCGCGACGTCGCCTACATCTCCCGTGACTGGATCGAGCGCCACGGGCTGCATCCGGCCGTGGGAGTCGCCATCGAGGTCGCCGCCGAGATCGAGCTTCCCGAGGACCGCTCGCCGAGCCAGATCGTCGAGGCGCCGACCGACGAGGAACGCGCCATCATCGAGCGCCTGGTGCGCTCCTACATCGCCAGCGGCGTGTTCCCGCCGTCCGAGGACAACACTTACGGCTTCGCCGAGTTCGAGTTCACGGTCGATCTGAGCTGATCGTCCGCGCACCGTCACGCCGCGAAGGCCGCGCAATCCGCGCGGCCGTCGAAGGCGGTGATGTCGTCAAATCCAGTGAGCGCCGACGACAGCCGTGAGCATCGCGTCTCGTGGTCATGGCCGGGCAAGTCCCGGCCATACGCGTTTTTGGCGTTTGCCGCGTCTCATCCAATATCCGGCCGATCACCTCGGTGGTCATTCCGGGACGGCGCGGAGCGCCGGACCCGGAATCCAGCCCCATCCTGAGCATCCGTCGCTGGATTCCGGGTTCGCATCTGCGGCGCGCCCCGGAATGACGGTGAACTGGTCAGCCGGATTTACGTATCACTGCGCCCGCGGCCCGAACCGTCAGCGGCTGCGCCCCGCCAAAATCTCGCGGGCCCAGTCGAGCGCGTGCTGCGGCAGCTTGGTGCGCTCGCCCTCGAATTTCATCGGCCTGGTGGCGTCGAGCCCGAGCTTGGTCGACATGCCGTCGACCGAGGACGGGTCGAGCCGATTGCAAAACACCTGCGGCACCATGAAGAGATCCGTGTCGGCCTGGAAACGCGTCGCCAACGCCCACATCACCTCGTCCTCGTCGAAGACGTCGATGTCCTCGTCCACGGCGACGGCGAACTTGATGTAGGAGTCGAGCCCCATCAGCAGCATCAGGGCCTGGCGCGCCTGCCCTTCTGCCGTCTTGCGGAACGACATGTAGGCGTGGAAATGCGTGCCCGACTTCGGGTAGTTCAGCGCCTTGAGGGTCGGCACCATCTCCTTCAGGCGATCGAACACATGCGCCTCGCGGGTGCAGCGGCTGAGCAGCAGATGCTCGGCCGAGTAGCCCGGCACGATGTCGAGGAAGATCGGCTTCGCCCGGCGCGTGATCGCCTTGACGTGGAACACGTTGCGGGTCGAGCGATAGGTCGAGTAGCCGGTGTACTCGCCATAAGGGCCCTCGTCCTCGTGGATGCCGGCGAGGATCTCGCCCTCGATGACGTATTCGGCGTCGGCCGGAACCTCGATGTCGATGGTCTTGCATTTCACCAGGTGGACGGGCTGCTTCATCATCGCGCCCGCGATGGCCAGCTCGTCGACCTCCATGGCGACCTTGGCGGCGGCGGCGATGTAGATGGCCGGATGACAGCCGATCACCACGGCGACCTCGAGATTCTTGCCGCGCGCCTCGCAGCGCTGCAGATGGTCCCAGATGTGGCCGCGCGAATGCAGGCTGACGCCGAATTTCTGTGGGCCCTTGAGCTGCATGCGCTGGAAGCTGAGATTGCGAACCCCGGTGTCCGGATCCTTGCAGATCAGGATGCCCGAGCCGATGTAGCGCCCGGCATCGGCCTCGAAGTGCCGTGAGATCGGCAGCTCGCCGGCGTCGGCCTCGTTGCCGAGCGCGATCACCTCCTGCACGGGGGCATGGGCGCGCGAGACGACGGCCGGCACCAGATTGGCCATCGCGTCGGTCCAGGCCTGGGCGAAGCCGCCGGGCGGCACGCCGGCGATGCGGGCGATGCGGGCGCGGTCGGCGAACAGGTTCATCACCACCGGCCCCTCGAACCCGTCCGGCCGCTCGACCACCACCACGGGGAAGCGCTTCTTCGCCTCCAGCTCCAGCACCAGGGCGGTGGGCAGGAAGTCGAGATCGGTCGTCCCGGAGAGGACGAGCTTCTCGCTGTCGGGAAGGTCCTTGAGGAAGTCGGCGAGGCTGGGCATGGCGGGTCCGCAGGATGGCGAGGGAATGCCCCTCATATACGGAAGCCGGCGCGAGTGCACGCGTCCAGCGGCGAGCGGCGGCGCGGCGCTCATCCCGAGGGCGAGAAACGCCGCCCCGTCCCGGTCGTCACCGCCGGACTTGATCCGGCGGTCCATCGCTTCGAAACAAGCCTTGTTTCGAGATGGATTCGCGGGTCGAGCCCGCGAATGACGAATGGAGGGCTGGTGCGTCCGTATCACTCCGACAGAGCAATAAAGTCGGTCAGGTCGTCGCCGAGGAAATTGACATGGTCGCGCATCGCCGCGTGGGCCCGCTCGGCGTCGTGGGAGCAGATGGCCGCCATGATGGCCTCGTGCTCCTTCACGGTCTTTTCGAGCCGGTGCGGCTTGTAGGTGACGCGGCGGCGGAACGGAGCGACGCGGTTGCGGAGCTGGCGGGCCTGCTCCGCCAGATAGGCGTTGCGGGCGGCATCGTAGATGGACTCGTGGAACTCCTGGTTGATCAGATAGAGTGCTTCGACGTCGCCGTCCTCGGCGGCCCGCTCGAGCCGCGCGTGGATGGCCTTCAGCGCGCGATCCTGCTCGGGCGACTGCCGGCGCGAGGCGAGCCGGGCGCACAGCCCCTCCAGCTCGGCCATCACCTGGAACATCTCGAGCAGCGTGTTGATGCTGATCTTGCGTACCACGACGCCCTGCCGGCTCTTCAGCTCCACCATGCCGCTCGCGGCGAGCAGCCGGAACGCCTCGCGCACCGGGGTGCGTGACACGCCGTAACGCTCGGCCACGTCCTGCTCCTCCAGGCGGTCGCCGGGCTGGACCGTGCCCTTGACGATGGCGTCCTCGAGCTCGCGGTAAAGCATGTCGGTGAGCGTCTGGCCCGCCTCGCGCTCGGAGGAGCCGGCCGCCTTCCTGAGTGCATCTCGCTTCGTCTTCAGCATGTCTGCCGCCGTCGTATGGTGGACCGCAAGAGGTCTCAGCCGGGCACCGGGGCCCGCTCGTCCTCGCCCTGCCCGCGGGCCACGGCATCCGTCATCATATCGCCGAGACGAACCTTCTGCCGGCCGTCCGCGTCGAAATTGCCGGGCGCGAGCCAGGCCTCGAAGGCGGCCCGGCGGGCCGGCCATTCCGAGGCCAGCATCGAGAACCAGGCGGTGTCGCGCAGCCGGCCCTTCTGGATCATGTGGCGCGGGAAGATCCCTTCGAACGTGAAGCCGAACCGCAGCGCCGCGCGCCGCGACGGCGCGTTGAGGGCATTGCACTTCCACTCGAAGCGCACGAAGCCGAGGTCGTCGAAGACATGTCGCGCGGCGAGGAAGATCGCCTCGGTGCCGCCGGGCGCGCGCGAGACCGCGCCCGTGAAGAGGATGTTGCCGACCTCGATCACCTTGTGGGCCGGTTTTATGCGCATGAGGCCGAGATGGCCCGCCGCCTTCCCGCTCGCAATGTCGACGATGGCGAGCGTCACCGGCTCGTCGCGGCCCGCGACGCTCTCCAGATAGGTGCCGAAGGCCGCGCGCTCCGAAAACGGCCCGGCATTGAGATAGAGCCACAGCGGATCGTGGTCGGGCCCGCGCGAGGCGGCGAACAGGTCGTCGCCGTGTGCCGCCGGGTCGAGCGGCACGAGCGTCACGAAGCGGCCCGCGAGCATGCGGCGGTCCGGCCGCTTCGCCGGCGGCCCGTCGTCGATCGGGCCGATCGGCAGGCCGGAGGCTGGATCGTTCACCGGGCGCATCGCGTCACTCCGCATTCGCCAGCCCGAACGCCGTCTCGGCCAGCACGCGCGCGCCGGCGGCGATGTCGTCCTTCGTGGCGCTCTCGGCTTCGTGGTGGCTGAGGCCGTTCTTGCATGGGATGAAGATCATTCCGGTCGGGCAATGGTAGTGCAGATATCGCGCGTCATGCCCGGCGCCGGATGGAATGTCCATCCAGGTGATTCCGAGGTCGGCGGCGGCGGCGCGGATGCGGTCGCGGACCGCGTCCGGAAAGGTGAGCGGCGGGTCGTGCAGAAGCTCGCGGACATCGACCGCGCAGCACCCCGCAGCATCGGTGCAAATCCGCGGGATGCGGTCGCCGAGATCGCGCAGCGTGTCGGCGTCGGGGTGGCGCAGGTCGATCGAGAAGACGACGCGGGCCGGCACCACCGAGGGCGCGTTCGGCGTCACCTCGAACCGGCCGATGGTGAAGCGCACCACGTCGGCCTCGTCCCACATCGCCTCCTGCAGGGCCTGGACCATGGCGACGGCCGACACCAGCGCGTCGCGCCGCACGCTGCGCGGCGACGTGCCGGCATGGTTCTCCTCGCCCGTGACGGTGACGCGAAACGTGCGCTTGCCCTGGATGCCGGTGACGACGCCGACGGTCCGCCCCTCCACCTCGAGAATCGGCCCCTGCTCGATATGCGCCTCGACGAAGGCGGCGACCGGGAAACCGAGCGGCCGCCGCGGCAGGTCCGGCTCGGCAGCCAGCACCTTGGCGATCTCGGTCGCGACGCCGACACCGTCGGCATCGTGAACCGCCAGGATATCGGCGAGCTTTCGCGCTCCGGTGAAAGCGGCCGAGCCCATCATACCGGGGGCGAAGCGGGAGCCCTCCTCGTTCATCCAGGCGACCACGTCGATGGCGCGGCGCGGCCGCACGCCCGCCGCCACGATCGCCTCGACGCTTTCCAGCGCCGCCAGCACCCCGAAGGCGCCGTCGAACTTTCCGCCTGTCGGCTGGCTGTCGATGTGCGAACCGATCAGCACCGGGGCGAGATCGGGCTCGGTGCCGGCCAGCCGCAGAAACAGGTTGCCGGCGCCGTCGTTCGAGGCGACGAGGCCGATCGCCTCGCCCCAGCCGACCAGCACGCGGCGGGCGGCGACCTCCTCGTCCGACAGGGCCTGCCGGTTGACGCCGCCATTGGCGGTCGCGCCATACTGCGCCAGCTCCATGTGCCGCCGCCACAGGCGCTCCGCGTCCACGTGGCCGGCAATGCTTCTCTCGTGCGTCTCCATCATCAGTCGGTCCGCATCAATCTGTTCGCATCAATCTGTTCGCATCACTTGGCCCGGATCCGCCCGCGGATCGCGCGGCAGCCACTTGCCTGCCTCGACCATGGCCAAAAACTCGGCGAGCGCCGCGTTGAACACCGCCGGCTCCTCCAGATTGATGGTGTGGCCGGTCTTCGGCAGGATCAGCAGGCCGCAAGCCGGGATCACCCGCTTCATGTAGAGCGCCGGCTGCAGGCAGTGGTCGTCCTCGTCGCCGGAGACGACGAGCGTCGGCACCGGCATCTTGCGCAACCTGTCCTCCAGATCGTAGAGCGACGGGCGTCGGACCTGCACGCCCCGCATGGTGTTGGCGGCGCCGGTCGCCGAGTGCTGGCCGAGCTGGTCGGCGAACTCGCGCCAGCCGCGCGGATCCTTGTTCTGGAACTGCACCCGCGAGGCGCCGAGCGCATAGGTCTCGGCGAATTTTTTTGAGCCTTGCTCCAAAAAATTCTTCGCGACGTTTTCGGAGACGCCCTTGAAATACGCCTCGTGCTGCTTCTCGGCGCCGTAACCGGCGCCGGCGACGACCAGCGACAGCGCCTTGTCGGCGTGGTCGAGCCCGAAATGGACGGTGGCGAAACCACCCATCGACAGGCCGACGATATGGGCCTTGTCCAGACCGAGCCCGGTCACCACGTCGGCGATGTCGGAGGTGGCGCGCGCCTGCGAATAGCCGTCGAGATCGGTCGGGACGTCGGACGGCGGATAGCCGCGTGCCGCAAAGGTGATGCAGCGATAGCGGCGGGCGAAGAACCGCATCTGCGGCTCCCAGCCGCGATGATCGCCGCCG
The DNA here is from genome assembly GCF_013377085.1 of Rhodoplanes sp. GTDB lineage: Bacteria > Pseudomonadota > Alphaproteobacteria > Rhizobiales > Xanthobacteraceae > Rhodoplanes. The sequence goes on from NZ_JACAAX010000002.1 coordinate 50,136, forward strand.
AACTCGTGCACGAACACGATCGGCGTGCCGGTGCCCGCCTCCTCGTAGTAGAGCTTCACCCCGTCACTGGCCGTCACGTAACCCATCGTCGTCTCCCTCGGCCCATCGCCGATCCCGCCCCCTCCGCTCATTCCCGCGAAAGCGGGAATCCAGAGCCACACGTCGGGCGGCCCTTGGGTCCCCGCTTTCGCGGGACGAGCGGAGATCGGGGCGACCATCTCCACTGAAAAACGTCTCAGAACATCGCCACCGTCTCGTTGATCCCACGCGCCTCTTCCACGGCCTGCGGCAGCGCCGCGCAAAAGGCGTCGACCCACTCGGTCGGCACGCTGACGCTCACCTTGATGAAGCGGTCGCCGAACGCCTTGGTGTGATAGCCGCCGTGACGGATCTGGATGTTCCGCTTGGCCATCGCCATGCAGATCGCCTCCGGCCGCAGCCCGGCTCTGTCGACCTCGATGACCAGAAAATTGCCGTTGGACGGAAACACCGGCAGATGCAGGCCGCAGGCCTCGGCAACGTCGCGCACGCGGCCCTGGCTCTCGCGCTGCGCTGCCAGCACCTGCGGGAACCACTCGCCCTTGACCTTCAGCCCGGCGATGGCGCCGCGCTGCGCCAAGATGCTGGAACCGAGATTGTTGGGCGGCGCCGCCGCGAGCGTTTCGGCGAGATCCGGATGCGTCACCACCGCCCCCATGCGCAGCCCGGCGAAGCCGAGCCATTTGGAGAAGCTCCACACCGTGACGGTGCGCTCGGGATAGAGCTTTGCCGCGAGATGATGGTCGAAGGCGAAGTCGCGATAGGTGCAGTCGTGGATCAGCCAGGCGCCGACCGAGCGGGCGATGTCGACGATCGCGGCGATCTCGTCGGCCGTGCAGCAGGTGCCGATCGGGTTGTTGGGATCGACGATGTAGATCACCTTTGTGCGCGGGGTGACCACCTTCCGCAGCCGCTCCGGGTCGAGCCGCCAGCCGTGCTCGGCACCGTAGATCGGAAGCTGAATCACCTCGGCGCCGGCGGCACGGGCGAACGACATCGGCCATGCCCAGGTCGGATCCGTGGTGACGAACTGGTCGCCCGGCCCGCACAGCGTGCGGCACACGTGATAGAGGCCGGAGACCGCACCGTCGGTGATCAGCGCCGACAGTCCGTCGAGCCCGAGGTCGTGCACCACGAGGGCGCGCAGCTCCTCCAGCCCGACGGGCGGTGCGTAGGCGTGATAATTCTCGCCCTCGATGCAGTCGACCAGCGCCTTTCGCACGGCCGGGTGGGATGGATAGTGATTGGTGTTCTGCCCCATCCAGCGCAGGCCCGGCGTGCTCATCAGCCGGTCGAAATGCTGGTTGCGGCGCTCGAAGTCCTTCATCGGCAAAGCTCCGGCAGGCGACCGGGCATCTCGCGGATGCCGGTCTGCAGGCCTCTCTCCGCCTCATGGTGAGGAGCGTTCCGAAGGAACGCGTCTCGAACCATGGGCGGGCACTGCGACCGCCCCCGCCCTTCGAGACGCCCGCCGATCCCGGGCAAGCCCGCGATCGGCGGGCTCCTCAGGGTGAGGGCGGAGAGAGGCTGGTTCATCGGTATTCGGCTCAGATGATCGAGCGGCGCGATGCGATGCCGCCGTCGATGGTGACGATCGTGCCGGTGATGTAGCCGGCCTTCGGCGAGGCGAGGAACACGATCAGGTCCGCGACCTCCTCCGGTGTGGCGGGGCGCTTGCCCGGATACTTGTCGTTGAGCTCCTCCCAGCGACTGTCGTCGCCGTACCACTCGGTGGCGCGACGCTTCATCATCTTGGTCATGCGATCGGTCGCGACCGGCCCCGGATTGACGCCGACGACGCGCACGCCGTGGTCGAGGCTGACGCCGCCCAGTGCCCGCGTGAACGCCATCAGCGCCGCATTGCCGGAAGCGCCGGCGATGTAGTTGGCGTCCCAGTTCTCGCCGGAGTTGCCGATGTCGTTGACGATGACGCCGGAGCCACGCGCCTGCATGCGCGGGTAGATCAGGCGCGTCAGGTTGATATAGCCGTAGACCTTGAGGTCCCAGCCGCGCCGCCATGCCGCCTCGTCGACCGAAACCAGATCGCCCGACGGGATGTCGCCGGCATTGTTGACCAGGATGTCGACGTCCCCGCAGGCCGCGGCCAAGGCCTCGATCGCCGGGGTCTCCGACAGGTCGGTCGGATGGACAGCGACGGCGACGCCGTACTCCTTGCGGATGCGGTCGCGATTGGCCTCGAGCTGCTCGCCCGACCGCGCCGCCAGATGCAGCGAGCATCCCTCCGCCGCGAACGCCAGCGCGGACGACAGCCCTATCCCCTTCGAGGCGCCCGTGACCAGGACGCTCTTCCCTTCGAGTTGAAGATCCACTTTTTTCTCCGATGGGACGTCAGAGTGCTTCTGCGGAATATGCGCGGTTGGCGAGCCATTCCCCGAACGCGACGAGGCCGTAGAGAAGCAGACCGGCGAGGCACAGGACGACGATGGCCGCCATCGACACCTCGGTGTCGGCCCGCGCGGTCGCGAAGATGATCAGATAGCCGAGCCCGGCCTGGGCCGTGATGAACTCACCGATGATCACGCCGATGATGGCGAGCGTCATGGCGATCTTCATGCCGCTGAAGATGTAGGGCAGCGCCGAAGGAAAGCGGATCGACGTGAACACCTGCCACTCGGTCGCGGTCAGCGACCGGCACAGGCGCAGCATGTTCCGGTCGACGTTCATGAAGCCGGCCGTGGTGGCGATCACGACCGGAAAGAAGGCGATGAACACCGAGAACGCGACGCGGGACTGCATGCCTACCCCGAGCCAGATGATGAACAGCGGCGCCAGCGCGATTTTCGGGATGAGCTGGAAGAACACGAGGTTCGGGTAGAGCGCGTCGCGGGCCAGCGACGAGTAGGTGATGAGGATCGCGAGCGCCACGCCGAGCACGGTGGCGAGCAGGAAGCCGACGGCCGATTCGAGCGTGGTCGGCACGGCGTGCATGAGCAAGATATCGTGCCGCGACACGATGTACTCGGCGATCGACAGCGGCGACGGCAGGATCACCGGGGGGATCTTCGCCACCGTGACGGCCACCTGCCAACCGGCGAGCAGCAGGAAGGCGAGGCCCAGCGGCAGTCCGACGGAGCGGAGGCTTCGGATGGCGGTGCCGGCCGGAAGCTTCAGGCTGGCGCCGGTCTCGGTTCCGATGGTGGCGTTGGCCATGGGCGATCACTCGGCTTTCGACCCGGCGGGCCGCACCGGCGGCGAGGCCGACGCATCGGCATGCGCCTCCTCGATGCTGAGACGCAGCCGCCGGCAGACCTGGGTGAACTCGGCCGTCTCCTCGATGTCGAACTTTCGCGGGCGCGAAAACGGCATCGGCATGTCGAGGATGATGGTGGACGGCCGTCCGCCCATCACCAGCACGCGGTCGGACAGATAGGCGGCCTCGCGGATCGAATGCGTCACGAAGATCACGGTCTTGTGGTAGGTCTCCAGGATCTCCGACAGGGCGACGTTCATCTGGTCACGCGTGATGGCATCCAGCGCGCTGAACGGCTCGTCCATCAGCAGAATGTCGGGATCGTGGACCAGCGCCCGGCAGATCGCGACGCGCTGACGCATGCCGCCGGAGAGCTCGGCCGGCTTCTTGTTCTCGAAGCCGGCGAGCCCGACCATACGCAGCAGCTCGTGGGCCCGGTCGCGATATTTGTCCACCGGCAGCTTCAGGATCCGCACCGGGAAGAGGACGTTCTCCAGCGCACTCTTCCAGGGCAGCAGGGTCGCGTCCTGAAAGATGATGCCGATGTCCTTGCGAGGGCCGGTCACGGCCGACCCGTTGAGGGCGATCGAGCCGGCCGTGACGGACTCGAGGCCCGCCACCATCATCAACAGCGTGCTCTTGCCACACCCGCTCGGCCCGAGCAGGGAGACGAACTCGCCCTTGCGCACCGTCAGCGACGCGGAGGCGACCGCCTGGATCGCCCCGTTGCGCCCCGGATAGGTTTTTTGCACACCGTCGACCGAGACCAGAGGCGGTCCGGCTGGCGCGGCATGCAGCGATGCGAGCACGGCCTCGGCCCTAGACAAGATAGCGCCGGTACGGCTGCGCACTCTTCTCGGCGGCCACGAGGTCGGCTGCCGAAAGCTTGAGCTTGCCGGCGAAGCGGTTAGTGAACAGCGCGTCGAGGTCCGGCGCCACTGCGTTCTCGCCGGCTGCGTATTTCACCACCAGATCCGCCATCGTCCTCACCTTGGCCGGGTCGGCATAGCCGAAACCCTGCTCCTTCACCTCCGGCACCAGATTGGTGATGTTGGTGAGGCCGAGGCCGATTTGGGTGTAGGCCTTGCCGGACGAGGAGATCGCCACCTCGCTGTTGGCCTTGAGGAAGATCTCCACCGCCTCGTCGAAATTGGTCATCGCGAACCTGATCGCCTCCATGGCGCCCTCGACGAAGGCGGCGCACAGATTCGGATCCTCGGCGATGCGCTTGGGCTGGGTGATCAGCGACTGCCCGTAGAACTGGATGCCGACCGCGGAGAACAGCAGGAAGCGCACGTCGGTGCCGATGGAGACCAGCGACGGCACGGTCGAGGTGGCGAAGGCGGCGGCCGCGTCGACCTGCTTCTCGATCAGCGAGCGCTCGCGCACCTTGCTGTCCACCTGCACGAGCTGGATTTTTGAGAAATCGATGCCGGCCTTCTCGGCGTAGAGCGGCAGGAACGGGTACTCGCCCGACGACACGCTGGCGCCGAGCTTCTTGCCCTCGAGATCCTTCGGCGTCTTGATCGGCGAGCCGGCGAGCACGCCGATGCCCATCAGGGCGTCGTAATTGATCTGGCCGATGCAGGTGATCGGCAGCTTCTTGGCGGCCTGCACGATCACGGTCGGGGTCGCCGACATGCCGAAGTCGAACGTGCCGGCGCCGACCGCCTGGGCGGCCGCACCGGAGCCAGATCCGCGCGCCACGCTGACGTCGAGCCCGACCTTCTTCCAGAAACCGCGGTCGCGCGCGACGTAGGCGAAGAGGTTCGGCCCTTCCGGGATCCACGAGGTGGTGAACGACACCTTGGTGAGGCCCTGGGAGATCGCCGGGGTGGCGAGCGGCAGCGCTCCGGCCGCGAGGCCGGCGCCCCCGAGGGCACGCAAGACGCTTCGACGAGACATCGACCGCTTCACAGGAACCTCCGCCAGGGTCAAAACTGCAATAATTCAGTGCGTTGTCCCATATTGTATGGAAAAATACATTATTTGCATGCAAAAATATCGATCAGGCGGGCAGGTTCGATCCGCCACCGTTTTCGGTCTCTGAATCAGGGACTTCGCCGATCGCGCGAGCATCGTTGCACGGCGATTGAGCGCCGGCGCGGCGAACTTGGGCATGCGAACCGGCGTCCGCCGGACACGCTCTCCACAGCCCGACGGCAGCTCACGCCGAACGAACCGGACGTTAGCCAAGCTCTTGAGAACTGCGCGCCGGCCCCCGATTCCGGGCTGGGCCTCGGCCCGGCGCAACCCTTCGACAAGGGTCAGGGAGGATGACACTGGAGAAACCGGTGCAGGACCCGTCTCCTGCGGCGGCAGGTCCCGGGGCTCCTCGTCCGACATGGCTCGCTTGAGCGTCCGGCAGGGCTCCGACCCTGCCGTTGCGCGGAACTTGCATTACGTATCCAGGATAGATGGAGCACCCCCAAAGATGTTGACCGCCATCATCGTGAACGACCGCGAGCCGCGCCGAGAGCTCGACTGCAGCGTGTGCGGCAAGAAGATCGCCCAGGGCTACACCCGCGATCTCGGCACCCGCATCCTCTACGACTGCTTCCGTTGCTTCAGCGTCGACGAGGTCGCGACCGAGGTGATCATGGGCTCCGGCGACCAGAAGCGCGCCGCGCGGAGCTGAACGATCGCCCCGTCCGCCCGATCGGTTCGGTTGCGGCCGGGTCGGGCCGACAGCACCACAACCTCACACAACCGGAGATGGGCGTGTTCGTGGTATCATAGCCCTCCGAAATCGTGAGGGTGCATATGGTCTACGCGTTCGATACGCTCGGATACGCCACGCGGCTCCGAGAGGCCGGCGTGCCGCAAGCTCAGGCAGAGGCTCACGCGATGGCGGCGCGGGATTTCATCATGGCCGAGCTGGTCACCAAGGCGGACCTCCAGGTCACCGCCGACGCCCTGCGCGCCAGCATGGATGCGCTGGATGCGCGGTTGGGCGGCCGAATCGACCTGCTCGAATCCAGGATCGACAAGCTCGGGCTGCAGCTCACGGTCCGGCTCGGCGCGATGCTGGCCGCCGCGGTCGCCATCCTGGCCGCCCTTCAGAAGCTGTCCTGATCGCCCCGCCAAGGCGGCTTTTCCGGCGGTCCGGCCCGCGCCATAGTGGGCATCCAGCCCTGATCGAAAGCCCTGCCGTGTCGCAAAAGCCCGCCGTCCTGTTCGTCTGCCTCGGCAACATCTGTCGCTCGCCGCTGGCCGAGGCGGCCTTCCGGGTCGAGGCGGCGCGGCGCGGCCTCGACGTCGAGGTCGACTCGGCCGGTACCGGCCACTGGCATGTCGGCGAGCCGCCCGACCGCCGCGCCCAGGAGACCGCGCGGCGCCACGGCGCCGAGATCGGCCAACAGCGCGCCCGCCAGGTGACCCGGGACGATTTCCGCCGCTTCACCCACATTGTCGCGCTCGATCTGCCGGTGCTGTCCGCGCTGCGCCGGCTGCGCCCCGAGAACGGCATCGCCGAGCTCGCGTTGCTGCTCGACCATGTCGAGGGGCGGCGCGGCCAGCCGGTCGCCGATCCCTATTACGGCGACGACGACGGCTTCGAGACCACCTGGGCCGACGTGACCAGCGGCGCCGCGGCACTGGCCCGCAAGATCGCCGGCCCATGAGCCGGTCCGCGAGCCCGTCCGCGGCGAGCCGCCTCGCCGAGATCGGCGCGGCGCTGCTCGGCGGCACGCTGCACCGCGCCGACCCGATCGATGGCGGCGATCTGTCCGACGTGATCAGGATCGTGCTGGCCGACGGGCGCGAGGCGATCGTCAAGGGCGGCCCGGCGCCGCACGTCGAGGCCGCGATGCTGCGCGCCATTGCAGCGGCCGGAGCGCCGGCGCCCGCCGTGCTGGCCGCGAGCGACGACGCACTGGTGATCGAGATCCTTCGGTCCGGCGGCCGTCTCGACGACGCCTGGGCGAGCCTCGGGACCGCGCTGGCGCGCCTGCACGCGACGACCGGCGACCGCTACGGCTGGCATCGCGACTGCGCGTTCGGGCCGGTCGCGATCGTCAATGCCTGGACCGACGATTGGCCGACCTTTTGGGCTGAGCGGCGCCTGCTCACGCACGCGCCACATGTGCCGGCTGCCGTTGCGCGGCGCCTCGAAACGCTGGCGGCCGACCTGAAGAACCGTTTGCCGGCGCGGCCGCGGCCGGCGCTGCTGCACGGCGACCTGTGGGGCGGCAACGTGCTGGTCGCCGGCGATCGCATCACCGGGCTGATCGACCCGGCCTGCTGTCACGGCCATGCCGAGGTCGATCTCGCGATGCTGGCGCTGTTCGACAGACCAGGTCGCGACTTCTTCGACGCCTACGCTCCGCTGGAGCCGGGCCATGCGCAACGGTCAGCGGTCTACAGCCTGTGGCCGGCGCTGGTCCATCTGCGCCTGTTCGGCGCCGGATACAGATCGATGGTCGAGCGATTCCTGCAGGCGAGCGGCGTCTGATCACAACCGACCGTCGAGAATCGGCTCGGCCGGCGGCGCCGAGCCGAGCGATCGCACCATTCGCGGTTCGACTTGGAGAATGTCGAACGATCGTCCGGCGTTCGCCCCGTGGCCGCAGTGCTACGCGTTCCGATCAAAGCACTCGGACTTGACCCGCTTGATCTGAGCCCAGGTGAGCTTCCGCTTGCGCGCTTCGCGAACCGCCTCCTTGGGCCCGAACTGCGCCGCATAGGCCTGCGCCTCCTGGCACGACACCGGAAGCGGTTCGGCCGAAGCGGTCATCGGCTTGCCGACATGGGCGCGCGGGCCGTCGGACGCGCCGCCTGCAGAATAGTTGGATGAGATCCCCCCCTGAGAAGAGGCCTCGGACTGACTAGTCGAAATCAAGACGACCAAAGCGGCGACCAAAGCGACGATACCCACAATACAAAGGCGGGCAGCAACGAACATCGTGATATGCATGCTCTCTCCAATTTTTGGGAAGCGGTCCTTAGAAGTCACAATTGTGTAGAGAACATGGCAGCATGCACTGCCGGTTGTTGGCAGTTCGTCCATCTGGACATCAGTCTTGGCGCGTTGGAGCGGATCTCCCGGGGTCGTCACGGCGCCATCCACAGCGTCATTGTCGGCGCTCTCCGGTTCGGCGTCTCCGCGGGCCATCGCTCGCCCGAGCGAGCCCGTTGATCCGCGTCAATCGACCTCCCCGGCTCACATTCAAGATGCATGCCGAAATCGGAACCCGACGCAGGAGGGAACCATGCGCAACTCGTCGGCATCCTGGGTCTTCGCCGCTCTCGCCCTCGCTCTCGGTCTTGGAGCCGGCCCGGCGGCGGCCGCCTCGTGCCCGCCGGGGACGAGGCTCGAGTGCAAGGGAGCAAACCCGATGCGGCCGCCGATGTGTCGGTGCGTCGCCACCGGCGGCTCCTGGTCGGGGCCCGCCTCGCAGGGCAAGGCCGAGATCAAGCGAAAGAACGTGCCGCAGGTGCAGCCGAGCAGGAAGCCGCCGGACTGACGGCGCGTCGTCTGCGACCGAGGCGGACCACATGACTCTGGCGAACCCGACCGTCGCACGTCGCGGCGTCCTGCATGGCCGACGACGAGACCGAACGCGCGCGGCGACCTGCGCACTGCTTGTCGCGGCCGCGACCCAGATGATCGACGGGGATGGCGGTCCCGACAGGACTCGAACCTGTGACCTTCGGTTTAGGAAACCGCTGCTCTATCCGGCTGAGCTACGGGACCGTGCGGCGACGACTAGCATATCGTCGAAAACGATGCATCCGGGCCGCGACGTCCTGCGGGGCGGGGTTGTCGGGCACCGGGCCGCCCCAGACGGGCGAACCGGAACCCGTGGCCCGGCACGTCCGGACTCGCCTTTCCCCGGGCGGCCCGGCATCGTCGTGCCATGCGCGTCGCCCGGCCCTCGATCCCTCCGCCTCCGACCCCAGGGCCGATGCGCCTCGCCGGCAGGATGGGCGTGCTGATGACGGCCGTGCTGGCGCTGGCGGTCGCCGGCGCAGCGCCGGCCCCCGCGCAGGCGCCGACCCATTCGGCCCTCGCCGCGCCGCCGTCCGGTTCCGCCGCGCCGCGCCTGACCGCGCTCGGCTGCGCCCTGTCGGACCTCCCCGGCGGCACCGTTACGGCGGTACCGGACGGGCGCTCGCTCAAGCTCGCCGACGGCCGCGAGGTCTTGCTGGCCGGCATCGAGGTGGCGCCGGTCGAGTTCTCATCGGAACCGGCAGCGGGGTCGACCGCAGCGGTGGCCACGCCCGGAAACACGACCCCGCCCCCCACCACGGCTGCCGGCGCGCAGCCAAGCCCCGGAGCCGAGGCGCGCGAAAAACTCGCCGCCCTGGTGCGCGACCGCGAGGTGGTGCTCCGTCAGGGCGCGCCGCAGCCGGACCGCTGGAATCGGCTGGTCGCCTGGGGCTTCGTCGACGGCGACCGCCCCCTGCAACGCGAGCTGCTGGCGCAGGGGCTCGCCCGCGTCGCCGCCCGGGTCGACGACACGCCCTGCATGCCGGCCCTGCGTACCGCCGAGCGGGAGGCCCGCAAGGCCAATCTTGGCCTGTGGTCCGACCCCGTCTATGCTGCCCTGTCGGCCGAGCAACCGGCCGAGATCCTCAAGCGACGCGGGCGGTTCGCCGTGATTGTCGGGCGCGTGGACTCGGTGCGGGAGAGCGGCGGCACGATTTACGTGAATTTCGGCCGCCGCTGGTCCGAGGCGTTCGCCGGCACGATCCCCAAGCGGATCGAGCGGACGCTCCAGGCGGCCGGGCTCGATCCGCGGCGGCTCGCCGGCCGCCGGGTCGAGCTGCGGGGCATCGTCGAGCAGCGGGGTGGGCCGCGGATCGAGATTCTGCGGGCCGAGCAGCTCGCGATCGAGGGACACTGAGGCCGCAAGGAATACTGAGACCACGAGGGATGGGGTCGGAGTCGGTGACGTCGGTCGGACACCGAGGCAGCTTGCGATTCGGGTGGCGCGCCGCAGCATGGCGCCGTGCCGCCGTGCTGGCGCTTGCCCTGGCGCTGCCGGCGCTGGCCGGCTGCTCGTCCTGGATCTCGACCCTCGACCAGACCGGCGGCATTCCCGAGCCGCGCCGGACCACCGAGCAGCTCACCCCGGCGCAGCGCGAGCACCGCCGCATCCTCGCCTCCTATGGCGGCGCCTACAAGGACGCCCGCCTGGAGGCCATGATCGCCAGCATGGTCGACCGGCTGGTCGCCGCCTCCGAGCGGCCCGAGCTGCACTACAAGGTGACGATCCTCAACTCGCCCGCCATCAACGCCTTCGCGTTGCCGACCGGCGACCTCTATGTCACCCGCGGCCTGATCGGGCTGGCCAATGACGGCTCCGAGCTCGCCTCGGTGCTGGCCCACGAGATGGCGCATGTGCTGGCCCGCCACGCCGCCATCCGCGAGGACCAGGCCCGCCGGGTCGCCATCGCGGGCGCCGCCGCGGCCGATCCGTCCGACACCACCGGGGCGCTGGCGATCGCCAAGACCAAGCTGGCGCTGGCGAGCTTTTCGCGGGCCCAGGAGTTCGAGGCGGACGGCATCGGGGTCGGCATCGCGGCGCGCTCCGGCTACGACCCGCACGGTGCGCCCCGCATCCTCGGCGCGATGGGGCGCTTCGCCGGCCTGCGCTCGGCGAGCGGCGCCGATCCGCGCTCGCTCGACTTCCTGTCGTCACATCCGGCGACCCCGGAGCGCATCGAGAACGCGCTCGCCAATGCCAACAGCCAGCCCGTCTCCGGCGAGCGCGACCGCGCCGAGTTCCTCGCCGCCGTCGACGGCCTCGTCTATGGCGAGGACCCGATCGAGGGCTTCGTGCGCGGGCGGCGCTTCCTCCACCCGAAGCTCGGCTTTGCGTTCACGGCGCCCGAAGGCTTCACGCTGGAGAACACCGCCCAGGCGGTGCTCGGCAGCCGCGACGGCGGCGACCAGGCGCTGCGGCTCGACATCGTCCGGCCGCCCGCCGAGCAGACGCTGGCCGACTATCTCAATGCCGGCTGGATCGACAATATCGAGCCGGGCTCGGTCGAGGAGACCACGGCCGGCGGCTTCCCGGCCGTGACGGCCGCGGCCAAGGGCGATCCCTGGTGGTTCCGCGTCGTCGTCATCAAGAACGGCGCCGACGTCTACCGCTTCGTCTATGCCAGCAAGACCCGCTCGGCCGAGGTCGACCGCGCCTTTCGCGAATCGGCAAACTCGATCCGCCGGCTGTCGCTCGCCGAGGCCCGCAACGCCAAGCCACTGCGCCTGCGCATCGTCACGGTGCGGCCGGGCGACACGGTGGAGAAGCTCGCCGGCCGGATGGCTTTGATCGACCGCCAGGTCGAGCGTTTCCGGGTGCTCAACGGCCTGTCGGCGACCGACGCCCCGAAGGCCGGGGACAAGGTCAAGCTGGTGGTCGAGTAGCCGCCGGCAGGGAAATACCGTCCCATCGATCACGCCTGCGGCGTGGCGCGTCGACCGGGCACGAGAAGAATGTCTGCCGGGGCGGGCCCGGCGAGACCGAAATCCCTCGCGCACCCTCCGGAAGAGTACGATTTTTCGTTTTGCTCCCGCCGCGTTGCCCCAGGGAGATGGATATTTTAATGAGGAGACCCTCATCGACGGGCCGCGGGCCCGCGAAGTCCTCATCGACGGGCTGAGCCCGTCCGCAGTGGAGAGATGTCATGGCCGAAGCCGCGCTGAAACCGGTGCCGCCGTCGCAGGCCCGCGTCGCGGGCCGCGGACGCGTGTTCGAGTCGATCACCGACACCATCGGGGACACTCCGCTGGTCCGCCTCAACCGCCTGCCGCAGATTCAGGGCGTCAAGGCCAATATTCTCGCCAAGCTCGAGTTCTTCAATCCGATCTCGTCCGTGAAGGACCGCATCGGCGTCGCCATGATCGACGCGCTCGAGGCCGAAGGCCGGCTCAAGCCCGACTCGGTGCTGATCGAGCCGACCTCCGGCAACACCGGCATCGCGCTCGCCTTCGTGGCGGCGGCGCGCGGCTACCGGCTGATCCTGGTGATGCCCGAGTCGATGTCGATCGAGCGCCGCAAGATGCTGGCGCTGCTCGGCGCCGAGTTGGTGCTCACGCCGGCCGCGCAGGGCATGAGCGGCGCCGTGGCCCGCGCCGGCGAGCTGGCGCAGGAGACGCCGAACGCCATCATCCCGCAGCAGTTCAAGAACCCGGCGAACCCCGAGATCCATCGCCGCACCACGGCCGAGGAGATCTGGAACGACACCAACGGCGTCATCGACGCCTTCGTATCGGGGGTCGGCACCGGCGGCACCATCACGGGCGTCGGCCAGGTGCTGAAAGCCCACAGGCCGTCGATCAAGATCATCGCGGTCGAGCCGGAGGACAGCCCGGTGCTGTCCGGCGGCAAGCCGGGCCCGCACAAGATCCAGGGCATCGGCGCCGGCTTCGTGCCCGACGTGCTCGATCGCGCCATCATCGACGAGGTGGTGACGGTCGGCAACCAGACGGCCTTCGAGACCGCCCGGGCGCTCGCCCGCTACGAGGGCATCCCGGGCGGCATCTCGTCGGGCGCCGCCGTCGCGGCCGCCCTCAAGATCGGGGCGCGGCCGGAGTTCGCCGGCAAGACCATCGTCGCCGTGCTGCCCTCCTTCGCCGAGCGCTATCTGTCCACCGCGCTGTTCGAAGGGCTCTGATCGCCTCGACGAGATATCCGCCTCACGGCGGGTCGGACGACACCGGCGGCCGGTCCTCGATCGAGGGCCGGCCGTTCGTTTTGGCACGCCGCACCGAGACGAGCTGCCACACCGCAAAGGCGACTGCACTGCCGGTGAACAGCACCTCGATGGCGACCAGCGGCCAGTCCATCGGATCGCCTTTTCGCGCGGCTCAGCGGGCCGGCGGCCGGCCGGACCGGGCGGTGGGCCGAACCGGGGCCGAAGCCGGCGCGGACGCGTCGCCACCCGGCTGCGGGGCGCGCGGCCGCCGCAGCGTCGCCAGCTCGCGAAACGCGAACCCGAAGACCACGGCGAGGGCGAGGATCAGCTCGACCAGGACCAGACTCGAATCGCCGTCCATGCGTCCTCCGTCCGGCCGGATGCCTCCGGTCCTCAGCGGGCGCCGCGCCTGCGCGGAATGCCGCCGTCGGGCGGGCCGGGATCGTTGGCCGGCCTGCCGACATAGGACGGCGTCTTCGCGACGGCCGTCGTCGCGGCCGCCGGCCCGGCCTTCGCCTCTGCCGCCGCGGCCTCGGCGACCGCGAGATCGCTCATCCGGTAGCTGGTCCGCAGGCTCATCCAGGTGCCGTAGGCGGCAAGAAGCGCCAGCACGCCGGCGAGATCGAACCAGGACAGCAGCTCCTCGCCGTCCAGCACGAGAAACAGCACCGCCGTCTTGAGGCCCGCATAGGCGAGGAAGAACAGGATCACGGGCCGCATGATCTCGCCGAAGGCGGCGACCGAACGCAGTCCCGGCTCGGTCGGGACGATGCCGCGAGCCGCGGCGGCGGCGCGGGCAGCCAGCACCCGGCGCTTGTGGGCGAAGCCGGCGAGCAGCAACACGGCCGCTGCCGCGAAGAAGGCGGTGCCGATCCAGTTCTGCATGGCGCGCTCCCGATAATCCGATCTTTTGCGGTCAGCGCATCATGACCCCGGCACAAAGGCAAATCACAGGGCCGGGACCGTGCCGGACCCGCCGCGAAACGGAACCGGCGGTACTGCCAGGACGGACCGAACGAGATCGACCACAGAACGTCCGTCTCGGCCCCGACCTAACCCCGACGGGCAATTCCTCCCTGCGCGCTCTCCCTGATTGTTTTTGTTTCTCCTGGCTCTAGCATCGTCGGTGCGGGGGTCGCCTCCGCTGTGTCCGGCACGCCGAGCCCCCGCCCGTCCGGATCCTCGACCGACAGCGCTGGCGTTCGACAACGTTGGACATGAGGAGAGGAACAATGACGAGATGGCTGCGGGGCTTCACCGCCGTCGTCGCCGTGCTGGCGGCTGGAACGATGTCGTTGTCGTTCGACGCCGTCGCCCAGAGCGGCAAATCGCGCCAGAAACAACGCCCCCCGACCGTCAGCTTCAAGGAGGACATTTTCCCGATCCTGAAGGGCCGGTGTCTCGACTGCCACCAGCCGGGCGGCGCCGGCTTTGACGCCAGCGGCCTCGACCTGCGGACCCATGCGGGCCTGATGAAGGGTACCAAGTTCGGCCCGATGGTGGTGAAGGGCGATCCCGACGGATCGAGCCTGATGGCCCTGCTCGACTGGCGGGTGAAGCCGGAGATCCGGATGCCGCATGGCATGAAGAAGCTCTCCACCTGCGACCGCGACGCCATCCGCCACTGGATTCAGGAAGGCGCGCTCGACAATTAGAGTTTGGGCTTTTCAATCAGGAGTTTTGAAGTCGGGCCTGCCTGTTTCAGGCAGATCGACTGCAGTGTCCGGCGACGGGTTCCGGCCGTTCGGGGTCGCGCCGAACGATGTCCTCGCGATGTGACCGGGTTTGGCCGGGCGGGGCAGTGTGCGGCAGGCAATTCGGCGTGGCTTCGTGCGAGGAGCACCTCGCGCGAGGCGGAACAGGGCATCGCAGTGCGCCGCACGCGGCCGTGCGGCGTGGCGTCGCGCGAGAAGCGGCGGCGAACCGAACATTAACAGGCATCCGCTAGGGTCGCGGCTCGGCAGCCGTGCAGCGGAGGGGATGCGTTGGCCTTGACGGAGACCGACCACGGCCGCGGCCTTTCGCTCGCCCGGCTGGCCGCCCGCCTGACGGCACGCCTGACCGCCTGGCGGCGGGACGGAAGCGACCGCTCGGTGGCGCAGCGCAGCGCCGGCTCGGCCTTCCTGATCCGGGTGGCGAGCGCCGGCATCATCTTCGTCACCCAGATCCTGCTGGCCCGCTGGATGGGCCGCTTCGAGTTCGGCATCTACGTCGCCGTCTGGGCCTGGGCCAGCGTGCTCGGCCCGCTCGCCCCGCTCGGCCTCGCCTATTCGGCCCAGCGCTTCATCCCGGAATACCGGATGCACAACGACGGCGACGGCCTGCGCGGCTTCGTCGCCGGCGGCCGGGCGCTGTGCTTCGGCTTCGGCCTGGTCGCCGGCGTGCTGCTGGCGAGCGCGGTCTGGTTGCTCGGCGACCGGGTGCCGCAAGGCTTCGTCGTCCCCTTCCTGATCGCCGCCGCGACCCTGCCGATCTTCTCGCTCAGCATGACCCAGGACGGCATTGCCCGCTCGTTCGACTGGATCGCCCTCGCGCTGGTGCCGCTGTTCATCGTCCAGCCGGTGATGATCCTCGCCGTGATGGGCGGCCTGCACGCCGGCGGCGGCCCGATCGACGCCGTCGCGGCGCTGGCGGTCACCGGCGGCGCCATGTGGCTCGTCACCATCGCCCAAGCCGTGCTGATCGGCCGGCGGATGCGCCGAGCCGTGCCGACCGGCCCGCGCCGCTTCGACGTCGGCTACTGGCTGAAGACGTCTCTGCCGATCTTCCTGGTCGACAGCTTCTTCGTGCTGCTGTTCTACGTCGACATCCTGGTGCTGCAGCTCTTCGTCGGCCCGCAGGACGTGGCGATCTACTACGCGGCCAGCAAGACGCTGTCGCTCGTCCACTTCATCTCGTATGCGGTCGGCGCCGCGGTGGCGCACCGCTTCAGCGCCTATCACGTCGCCGGCGAGCGCACCAAGCTCGAGGGGTTCATCGCCGACGCGATCCGCTGGACGTTCTGGCCGACGCTCGCCTTCGGGCTGCTGCTGTTGGCGCTCGGCAAGCCGATCCTGATGCTGTTCGGGCCCGGCTTCGACGCCGGCTATCCGCTGATCGGGATCATCATGATCGGGCTTCTCGCACGCGGCGCCGTCGGGCCGGCGGACCGGCTGCTCAACATGACCGGGAACCAGCCGCTGTGCGCCGCCGTCTACGCGCTCGCGCTCGCCACCAATGTCGTGCTCTGCGTGGTGCTGATCCCGCGCCACGGCATCTTCGGCGCCGCCTTCGCGACCGCCGGGGCCGTGGTGGTCGAATCGCTGCTGCTGTTCCTGGCGGTGAAGCGGCGCCTCCATCTCCACGCCTTCATCTGGCGTCCACGCGGGCGCGGCTGAGCCATGCCGACGACCGCCCGCTCCGCCTTCCGGACCGAGTGGCGGCCGCTCGTCGGGCTCGCCGGCGACGCCGCGCTGCGGACCGAATGGGACGCGCTCGCGGAGCGCGCCGTCGAGCCGAACGTGTTCTACACGCCTGCCGTGGCGCTCGCCTGCGCGCCCCTCTATGGGCACGGCGTCGGCGCCGTACTGGTGCGCGATGCCGGCGGCCGGCTCGCCGGCCTGTTTCCGCTTCGGGCGAGCCGCACCCGCTGGGGCGTGCCGATCCCCGTGCTGATCGGCTGGACGCATCCCTTCGCGCCGCTCGGCACGCCGCTCGTCGATCCCGCCGACCCGCAGGGCGTCGTCGCCGCGACGCTCGATCATCTCGCTCGCAAAAGTGCGACGACGCTGCTGCTGCCTTACCTCGCAGACAACGGTCCGGTCGCCGTGGCCCTCGGCGCCGTGCTGATCGCCAGCGGCCGGCGTATGGCGATCTTCGATCGCCACGCCCGCGCCGAGCTGGTGCGCCCGGCCAGTCCCGACGCTGGGCCGGCCGTCGTCGATCCACGCCGCAAGGAGCACGCCCGCCAGCGCCGCCGGCTCGCCGAGCGCGGCACGCTCACCTTCGACCTCACCGCGGGCGAGGCGACGGTTGCGGCCTTGGCGGACTTCCTCGATCTCGAAGCGAGCGGCTGGAAGGGCACGGCCGGCACCGCGGCGATCGCGAGCCCGGCCCAGCGCGCCCTGATCGAGACGGCCGTCGCGGGTCTCGCGGCCGAAGGCCACGCCAGCATTGCGCGACTGCGGCTCGACGGGCGCACCGTGGCGGCCGGAATCGTGCTGGCGAGCGGCGGCGGCACCTGGTTCTGGAAGACCGCCTATGACGAGACGCTGGCGAAGTTCTCGCCGGGCGTTCTTCTCGCCCTCGACCTGTCCGACGCGCTGCTGCGCGACGCGCGCATCACCGTGGTCGACTCCTGTGCGGTCGCCGGCCACCCGATGATCGACCGGCTGTGGGCGGACCGCCGGGTGCTCTCCGACCGGCTGATCGCGCTGCGGCCGGGCGGCGCCGGCTTCACGCTCGCCTACCGGCTGGAAGGGCTCCGCCGCGCCGCCATCGCAACCGCGAAGGCAGCCCGCGACCGGCTGCGACGATAACCGGCACTCGTCGCTGCGACCGTCTGCCCGCCTATTACCTGATCGTCACCTGCTGCGTCATGCCCCACTGGTGCGGCTGACCGGCCGCCGGCCCCGCCGCATCGGAGCGCTGGTCGGGGGCGGCCAGGATGAGGGCCCAGAAGACCCGGTACTTGGTGCTCGGCGCGTAGACGGCGCCGATGCCCATGCGGGTCGCCTCCTTGGACAGCATGTTGGCGCGGTGGGGCGGCGAATCGCGCCAGCCCGAGAAGGCCTCGGCGAGCGTGTGATAGCCGGCCGAGACGTTCTCGACCGCCATCCTGGCATCGAAGCCGGAGGTCGTCATGCGGGTCTTGAAATCACGCCCGACATTGTGGTCGAGCTTGTTCTTGGCGGCCATGGCGCCGGCCTGCTCCTGCGCCAGCCGCATCAGCACCGGGTCGAGCGCGACGACGCCGAGCCCGTTGTTGCGGCGATAGCCGGAGATCATCGAGGCGGCGGCGACCGGATCGAGCTGCCCCCCCTTGGTGAGGTTCTGATAGAAGCTCGGCTCGTCTTGCGACGGATCGCGGTCCGAGGCGCAGCCGGCCAGCGCCAGCGCGGCGCCGCCGCCGATCAAGAGGACGATGTCGCGCCGGCGCGGCCGGAACGGGTGCAAGGCGGACGTCATCGCGTCGGCTCCTCGAGCAGGATCGGGCCGGGCACGCGCTCGTCGTGCGGCGGATAGGGAATCTTGATGCCGGCCTCGCGGAACTCTCGCAGCACAGCGACGTGCAGGTCGCTCTTCACCGAGAGGCCGTTCTCGACATTGGCGAGGATGCAGCGCAGCTCGAAGTCGAGCCCGATCTCGCCGAAGCCGAGCAGATAGACGCTGGGCGGCGGCGCCCGCAGCACCAGCGGATGGGCGCGGGCGCAGCCGACCAGGATGTCGCGGACCCGCTCGACGTCGCTGTCATAGGCGACCCGCAGCTTCACGGAGACGCGGCCGAGCGTGTTGCCGTGCGTCCAGTTCTTCACCGCGCTGGTGATGAACTCGGAGTTCGGGATGATCACGCTGGCGCGGTCGAAGGTCTCGATCTCGGTGGCCCGCACGCTGATCTTGCGCACGAAGCCTTCCTCGCTCTTCACCACCACCCAGTCGCCGACCCGGATCGGCCGCTCGGCCAGCAGGATCAGGCCCGACACGAAGTTCGACACGATCGACTGCAGGCCGAAGCCGATGCCGACCGAGAGGGCGCCGGCGATCAGGGCGATCTTCTGCAGGTCGATGCCGACGGCGCCGAGCACGGCGGCGAGCACGCCGATCAAGCCGGCATAGCCGAACAGCGTCGAGATCGAGTGCTGCAGGCCGGGATCGAGCGCGGTGCGCGGCAGGAAGCTCGTCTCCAGCCAGCGCTGCGCGCCCCGCACGGCGAGCACGCCGAGCAGCAGGATGGCGATGGCGCCGAGGATCGTCTGGATCGAGATGGTGACGCCGCCGACCTGCCAGCCGAACGCCGCCTCGGCGAGCTTCGTCAGCACGTCGTCGGCGAACACGCCCCAGGGGCCGAGCACGGCCAGGATGGCGAGCACCAGCACGGACAGCCGGATCACGGCCGAGAGCAGCGTCGCGATCAGGTCGAGGCCGCGCGGCGACAGGCCGAGCAGCGCCGCGAACGCGCGGCCGCGCTCGCTGGCGCTGGACAGCACCTGGGTGAACAGCGCGTCGACGAAGGCGTCGACGATGACGAGCGCACCGGCGAGCGTCAGCACGATCACCAGCCGGCTGGCGACGAAGGCGGAGAGCGCGATGTAGCCGACGACCAGCGGCACCAGGATGGCGGCGACGAACAGGCCGAGCAGCACCCGCACGACGCTCAGGCCCGGGCCCGACGGCGTCTCGTCGACGACGCTGCCCTTGGCGGTCCGCCACATGAAGTCGAAGGAGAGCCCCGCGATGACGATGGAGAGGAGCGCGCTGGTCGCGACCGTCAGGGCGATCGGCGCCGTCGTGGTCTTGTGCAGCAGATTGAGGAAGTAAGCGGCGCCGAGCGCACGCGACGCCCAGGTGAGGTGCGCCGTCGCCCGCGACGCCTCGGCGTCGGACCAGCCGAACAGCCGCCGGCTCGGCTGGTCGGCCGCGAACAGCGCATGCGCCACCGCGCGGCCCGAGCTGGCGGTCAGGACCGACAGCGCGAGGCCGATGCCGAGCGCCTTGATCCAGGCCGGCATCAGGCCGAAATTCTCCAGCACCAGCACCGTCACCAGCACGGCGCCCGGCATCGTCACGGCGTAGCCGACCAGCACCATGACGGCCTGATAGGCGCGGTCGAACCGCACCGCCAAGCCCTCGTCGACCATGCGATGGCGCAGCCAGCGCAGCAGCAGCACGGCGGCGAGGCCGAAGCCGAGCAGCGTCAGGGCGGCGCCGATCAGGCTGCCCTGGCTGGCGGACGTGCTCGCATACATCCACCAGGCGCGCAGGAGCTGGACGATCCGTCCCGTCTCCGACGGCAGCGCATCCCTCACATCGGTCCAGAAGGTGTGGCTGAACAGGCCAGCGTTGCGGGCGAACAACTCGCGGGTGAACAGGCCACGGCGCAGATCCGTCACCTTCTCGCTCGCCTCGTCGGCCCGCACCGTCAGGAGGCGGGCCTGCTTGAGCGCGGCCTCGATGTCGCCCTGGCGCTTGACCAGCTTGGCGCGCTCGGCGGC
Source organism: Rhodoplanes sp. (assembly GCF_013377085.1). Classification (GTDB taxonomy): domain Bacteria; phylum Pseudomonadota; class Alphaproteobacteria; order Rhizobiales; family Xanthobacteraceae; genus Rhodoplanes. Next base: position 70,221 of record NZ_JACAAX010000002.1, read on the forward strand.
GACGCCGGCGTCCTCCTTGGGCTCGTCGTCCTCGGGCGCATCGCCGAGCTGCTTGAGCTGGGCGGTCGCCTGGTTGGCCTCGTCCTCCAGCGACGCGATGGTGTCGCGCAGCTCGGACCGCATCGGAGTCAGGCGACGGCGCATCTCGGCGAGCGGCTCGTCGAAATGAAAGTCCGCGGCCAGCGCCTTCTCGATCTCCTCCAGCGCCGTCTTGGCCGACTCGAGATTGGCGACGACCGCCGGCTGTTGCGGCGCCGGCTGGGCCGGCGTGGTCGACGCGGCCGGCTTGGGCGGCGCTGGCTTGGCGCCCTGGGCGACGGCCGCGCCGCCGAACCATGCGGTCGCCAGCACCAACACGGCCAGCGCCAGCGTGGCGAGTGGCGCGCGGGCGGCGCGCCGCCCGATGCGGCGCTTCGGCCGTTCCGTCTCCTGCATCCCCCGCCCCCGTGGTCTCTCGGCCTGCCGGATCACCGGCGCCCGGCGGTCGCCCGCACCGGAACCCGACCGTCGGCCCCCGCCTCGGCCGCGACCTCGGCCGCCGTCACCCGGGCGCCCGCCCCGCGCTCCGGTCCGCCGTCCTGCCCGCCGATCCGCATGATGGCGCTGCCCATCACCCAGCTTCCCAGCGTGATCGCGAAGCCGAACAGCAGCAGCCCCACCGCCACCACGGGCGACTGGTCGCCCAGCACCAGGCTGCGCAGCCGATGCGCGTCGAGCGCGAGCAGCGCGGCCACCGCCAGCATGGCGATAAGCAATCCGAAGGCGAGGTTGATGGCGAGCAGCCGCAGCAACGGCTGCCGCAGCAGCCGGGCCGGGCCCGAAACGCGAACGTCCTGCCGGGTCGAATCCTGGTGCACCATGGGGGTCCTCCGCCGGGCGTGCCGTCGGCCCGCCGCAATCCTTATGGCCCAACCGGAATCGCCGTGTCGAGCCGCCCTCCGACTGGGCCGGATTCACGGCAGAAGCATGGAGGATCGAAGGATCGAGGCTGCGACGGATGGAGCGACGGCCGCGGCCCGGCGGAGACGTACGCACCGGGCACGGTCGGCACGCAGATCCCGGAGGGATCGATGATGCGGGGAATTGCGAGGAAGAACGGAGCGAGCGCCGGGCAGCCCTCTCGGCGGCCTAGTTGCCACCACCTGAGAAAACCGCACGCAACTCGCGGTCGGGACCGAGGTCCTCGATGCTCTCGATGGCCAGAAGCTCGGCCAGGCGCGTGCGGGCGCGGTTGACGCGGCTCTTGATGGTTCCGACCGCGCAGCCGCAGATCTCGGCCGCTTCCTCGTAGGAGAAGCCCGACGCCCCGACCAGCACCAACGCCTCGCGCTGATCGGACGGCAGCTTGCCGAGCGCCTCGCGGAACTCCTCGAACTCGACGCGGCTCGACTGCTCGGGCTGCGTCTTCATGCTGTCCGCATAGGTTCCGTCGCTGTCCGGCACCTCGCGGCGCCGCTTGCGATACTCGGACCGAAACAGGTTGCGCAGGATGGTGAACAGCCAAGCCGACATGTTGGTGCCGGGCTCGAACGAATCGAGATTGGACCAGGCGCGCAGCAGCGTCTCCTGGACGAGATCGTCGGCGCGGTCGACATTGGCGGAGAGCGAGATCGCGAAGGCACGCAGAGACGGCACGGCCGCGAGCATCGCCTCGCGCACGGACGCGTCGTCTCGCGACGATGCGCGGCCGGAGGGGTCTCGACTCATTCGCCGGAGTCCTTGCCGGCCGTCTTCCCGTTCCCCGCGTGGCCGTTTCCCGCGTGGCCGTTCGCCACCGGGCTGTCGAGATTGCGCAGCAGGTCGGCGAAGCGATCCGGGACGCCCTGATCGACGATGTCGTCGTAAATGGCGCGGAGCTGCTGGCCGATCTTGGTCTGGATCTCGCGATTCAAAGTCGGATCCGGTCTTGCCGAAGCAGCCCTCACTTGAACCAATCCTTCCGGTCGCAACGACTTTCTTTCTTTCATCACGTCCTCACACCGACCCGCCCGAGATACCCGGGTGACGCCGGACCCCGTGAACTTTGAACCAACTCCGGAAACCTGCCATAGTTCCAACCAAGGGAACTTTTATGTGACCGGGGCGTTTCCCCTGTCTCGCCACCAGAACACCAACAACAATCGGGAGTTCAAACTTGTCGTCGGCGCAAATGGTTGCTCACCATCTCCCGTATCTGCGCCGGTATGCGCGCGCGCTCACCGGCAGTCAAACCTCGGGAGACGCCTACGTTGCCGCGACGCTCGAGGCGATGATCAAGGAACCCTCGATCCTCGGTGAGGCGGGCAAGCCCAAGGTCGCTCTCTTCCGCTGCTTCACGGCGATCTGGAACTCTCTGCCGGTCAACGGCGCGTCCGACCTGGTCGAGCCCGACACGCCGGCGGAGCGGCGGCTCGGCCAGCTCACGCCGCAGGCCCGTCAGGCCTTCCTGCTGGTCTCGCTCGAGGGCTTCTCGGAAGAGGACGCCTCCGAGATCCTCGACATCGACCTGGCGCGCGTGCGCAGCCTGGTCGAGGAAGCCGGCCGCGAGCTCGCCGCCGAGATCGCCACCGACGTGCTGATCATCGAGGACGAGACCTTCATCGCGCTCGACCTCGAGGGGCTGGTGGAGAGCCTCGGCCACCATGTGGTCGGCATCGCCCGCACCCACGGCGAGGCCGTGCAGATCGCCCAGAAGAAGCGGCCCGGCCTGATCCTCGCCGACATCCAGCTCGCCGACGGCTCATCCGGCCTCGACGCCGTGAACGAGCTGCTCGATACCTTCGAGGTGCCGGTGATCTTCATCACGGCCTATCCGGAGCGCTTCCTCACCGGCCAGCGGCCGGAGCCGGCCTTCTTGATCGCCAAGCCGTTCCAGCCCGCGACCGTCTCGGCGGTGGTCAGCCAGGCGCTGTTCTTCGAGCGCAACGCGACGCGGCGCGAGCGGCGCATCCCGGCCTGACCGGGTCCGCCGCCGGCACGACCGGCGGCGACGATCCGTTGCGCCTCCGGAGGAGGTTTTGGGGAGGCATGCGGCGAGCAGTCGGCGGATCCGCACATGACCCACCGATCGAACCGTCCCGCAGGCTGGCGACCCTGAACCTGACCCTGTCGCGAACGTGACGACCCTGACCGTGTCGCGCCCGCGGCACAGTGGCTGCACCGGTTCTCCGGTGGAAACCTCACCCCGGTCCGAAATCTTTCAGTCGCAAGCAGATGAGCCAGACGCGCCCCGCTCTCGATCTGCCGGCTGGCCCGCCACAGAGAAAAGGCGTGGTTGACGGAGTCAACCACGCCTTAAATGGCCGGCCGAGCACGGGGGGGGAGGGGGAATGGCGGCCGGTCAGATGGAAAACAGGCGACGCGCGGTTTGGTTCCGGCCTTCGTCGATTATTTTTTGATTTTTTTCACCACCGGCCCGACCGTCGTTTCCCCGGGGCCTCGGCGGCCCGCCGCGTCGCACCAGAAACCATCCGGCACCGCGTTGCGTTCCGCCCCGACGGGTCGTTCCGGGCGATCGGGCGGGCGGGGGGCGGAGACCGCCGCAGGGCCGTCCCCGGCCGTTCGGCGCTTGCCCGAAATCAAGGCGGCGATCGGGCGGGTCGGCAGGATCGCTCCGGCCCGGAGCCCGGGATGGAGTGCGGGGAATGAGCGGCATGGTCGAAACGCTCGGCGCCGGGCCGGGAGGGTTGCCGGCCGCCGCGGAATCCGGGGTCCGCTCCGGCCTGACCGTGCTGCAGCTCACGGCCGAAGCCTTCATCGCTTTCAGCTTCCTGGGGATTCTGTTCGGGCTGGTGTGGATCGTGCGGCGCCGGCCGGACCTCGGCCGCGAGTACCGGCCGCTGATCTGGGCGGGCGGCATCTTCCTGCTGCTGTCGGCCGCGGCCCATTTCCTCGGCGCGGCCGCCGCCGCCCTGCCGGCCTGGCACGGCGCCGTCGGCGTCGCCAATGCCGCGGTCGCGATTCTCGCCTCGGCTACCGTGGTGCTGCTGTTGCCGCTGCTGCCGCAGCTCGCCCGCGCCCCCTCGGCGGCCCAGCTCGCCCAGGCCAACGACAGCCTGCGCCGCGAGGTCGCCGGCCACGAGGTGACGCTGCGCGAGCTGGAGACGGTTCAGCGCGAGCTGGAGACCCGGGTGGTCGACCGGACCCGCGAGCTGTCGACCGTCAAGGCGCGGCTCGAGACGGCGCTGCGCGGCGCCTATGTGCACGCCTTCTCGCAGGACCGGGAGCTGCGCTACACCTGGGTCTACGACCCGGCCGGTGACGGCGCCGACGGCATGATCGGCCGCACCGACGAGGAGCTCTTCCCGGTCGGCGAGCGCGAGGCCGTGGTGACCATCAAGCGGCGCGTGCTGGAGAGCGGCGAGGCCGAGACCTGCGAGCTGACCGCCGTCAATCCGCACGAGCGCGCCCTCTATGCGGTCCATCTCGCGCCGGCCCGCGGGCTCGACGGCCAGATCGACGGGCTGACCGGGGCGGCGATCGACATCTCGCGGCTGCGCTCGCTGGAAAGCGAGCAGCGCCGCCTCGCCGACGAGCTGCGCACCGCCCTGCAGCGCTACGAGATGGCGCTGCGCGGCTCGCACATGACGCTGTTCACCCAGGACCGCGACCTGCGCTTCACCTCGATCAGCAATCCCTTGTTCGGGCGTGACGTCGCCGAGATCGTCGGCCGCACCGACGAGGAGATCCTGCCGGCCGAGAGCCTCGCCCAGTTCGGGGCGCTGGCCCGCGACGCGCTCGCCACCGGCAAGGCCCAGGGCGGCGAGGTCAGCGTCAAGGCGGCCGACACCCGCTGGTACGAGCTGCATGTCGAGCCGCTGCCCGAGGCTGACGGCACCATCACGGGGGTCGCCTGCGCGCTGTTCGACATCACCGAGCGCAAGACCGGCGAGAGCCATCTGCGCCTCCTGATGCGCGAATTGACCCACCGGTCCAAGAACCTGCTCGCCGTGATCCAGGCGATGGCGCGCCAGACCGCCCGTCATTCGGCCGGCAATATCGAAACCTTCCTCGAGGCCTTCGGAGCCCGCCTGCAGGCGCTCGCCACCTCGCACGACCTGCTGGTCCAGGAGGGCTGGTATGGGGCGTCGCTGGGCGATCTCACCCGCCGGCAGCTCTCCAAGTATCTCGACGGGGCCGCCAAGCGGGTCTCGGTCGAGGGCCCGGCCGTGCACCTCAAGCCGGCCGCCGCCCAGAGCTACGGCCTCGCGCTGCACGAACTCGCCATGAACGCCGAGCGCTACGGCGCCCTGTCGGTGCCGGGCGGCCGGGTCGATGTCGAATGGCATATGACGCCGGCCGGCGAAACCGGCGAGGAGGGCGTCGAGATCCTGTGGGCCGAGAAGGACGGGCCCGACGTGACGGCGCCGGCAACCCGTGGTTTCGGCACCCTGGTGGTCGAGAAGAACCTCGCCCGGGCACTGGACGCCGAGGTCGTTCTGAGCTTCGATCCAGGCGGCGTGCGCTGCCGGATGGTGATCCCGGGCTCGCACCTGCTCGCCGCGCGCTGAGCTTTTCGAGGCCCCCTGCCGGCGCCCCGCCGGCCCGGCGACTGCCCCAGCCAATCCCCTGGCCGTTGGAATGACGCCCTTCCGTTGAACCTCACGGGAGCGTGAAGGAACCAACTGGTTAACAAGTCGTTATCAGCTCGGACCGTTCACGGGGGCGGTCTGTCGCACGGGGCCTTCTCGGCATATTGGAAAAATCCGATGTGCAAGACAAAAATCCTTTCTGTTGTCGGCGTTTCCGCCATCGTCGCCTGGGCCGCCCTGGCGGTCGGCGGGGAGCCGGTGTTCAGCGTGTTCGGGACCGAGGCTGCGGCGCGCACGGCTGCGCTGGCCGCGCCGATCGATCGCACACGGAAAAGTGATCGCCTGCCGGTCGCCACGACGGCGCGCCCCGAGGCCAAGATCATCTCGACGGTCGAGGTGGTGGGCATCCGCGACGCCGCCATCATCTATCGCGATCGCGACGGCCGCGTTCTCTACCAGAGCGACCCGCTGACCAACGCCACCGTGGTGACCAAGGGCGTGGTGCTGCCCGAGGTGACGGTGCGCGAGACGCAGCGCAGCACGGTGCGCCCGGTCGCCACCGACGCCATTCCGCCGCGCGCGCTGCCGAACCAGCCGGCCGCCAGCTCGCGCGATCTGCCGGCCCAGCCGGCGGGTGCCCGCCCCCGCATCCCGGAAGGGTGCGACGCGGCCGCCAGCCCGATCGCCGCCCCGCAGCTCTCGCACATCCTCAGCAAGTGCCTGGTCTAGTCGCTGCTGATGTGAGGTGACGCGTCGTCGATTGCGACCGACGAGATTGCAACCCGAAGACCCCGATCTGATCACGATACGGCCGAGCCAATGCTCGGCCGTTTTTCGTTCGGATGGGCGAGGACGGCCGGCGAGCGTCGGCGTTTGCGGCCGTACACCGCATTCCGACAAGTCATGCCCGCGCTCGTCGCTTGCATCCACGCAGCGGCCGCAGGCCGCGCAAGGACGTGGATGGCCGCGACAAGCCCCAAAGGTGCTGAGTTGGTGCTGTGCCGAAGCTCCAACACTCCGTCATTCCGGGGCGCCGCGCAGCGGCGAGCCCGGAATCCATACACACAGACCGGGGTTATGGGTTCCGGGTTCGCGGCCTGCCGGCCGCGCCCCGGAACGACCAAGACTGGGAGTTGTCACTTCATTCGTTGAGTCAACGCCTTTGGGGACAAGCCCGGCCATGGCGAAGAAGGACGCTGCCTCGATGACGACGGATGTCCGAGAAACCCCTGCGGCACAGGCGTTCACGACACGGCCTCGCAGGACGATCTGATCAGCTCGTGGTTTCGACCTTTCTGCGCCGATCTTCACGCATCCTTAATTTTCATCCTTAACGGGACGGAACCATTTTGCCCTTTGTCCGTTGTATGTGCGGCAGTCGATCTGCCGGGGAACAGCAGGGGGATGGTCATGGCTCGCACCGCGAAGCTCAATCTCGTCATCGGCGCGCTCGCCATCATGGTCGCCGGCTCGGTGCTGACGCCCGCCAAGGCCGAGCCGCTCTCGCTCTTCGCGCCGGACGGCTATCGCGACTCGCGCATCGCGCCCTACATCCACGACGATCGCACCAGCGAGGCGCCGCGCGCCGTGCCGGCCCATCTGCGCCGCCAGGTCGTCGCCTACACGGGCAGCGAGGGCCCGGGCACCATCATCATCGACACGCCGAACACCTACCTCTATCTCGTGCTCGGCAACGGCAAGGCCATGCGCTACGGCATCGGCGTCGGCCGCGAGGGCTTCACCTGGTCGGGCGTCGAGCACGTCTCCCGCATGGCCGAGTGGCCGGACTGGCACCCGCCGCAGGAGATGCTGCAGCGCCAGCCCTATCTGCCGCGCTTCATGGCCGGCGGCCCCGGCAACCCGCTCGGCGCCCGCGCCATGTATCTGGGCAGCTCGGTCTACCGCATCCACGGCACCAACGCCCCGGAGACCATCGGCCAGCGCGTGTCGTCGGGCTGCATCCGGCTCGCCAACGAGGACGTGATCGACCTCTACGGCCGCGTGAAGCAGGGCGCCAAGGTGGTGGTGATGCCGATGAGCGCCCGCCGCACCGTGAGCCTCCCGGTTCAGCAGGCGACGCCGGTCGCCCGCACGGCGGAACCGGCCCGCACGGCCGGAACGCTCGGCGGCGCCCGGGTCTACTGATCGCCTTCTCGGACGGCGGGGTCTCGGGCCCCGCCGTTTCGGTTTTGACCGTCGTCTTTCAACCGTGATGTTCCTCTGCGGTTTTTGGCCCTCGGCCCGCCTCGCGTCTCACCGGCGATAAAAATGCGCTCCGCACCCAAACACTCGCCTGGCTTGTGGACGGCGTTCGTCGTCGCGGCTGCGCTGCTGGGGCCGGCGACTGCCGACGCGCAGTCGTGGTCGGCCTCGTCGTCGCAGGCGGCTTCGCCGGCCGGCGGCGTGTTCGGCAACATCTTCGGCAGCTTCGGCAACCCGTTCGAGCGGCGCGATACGCGCCCGCAGCCGATCCCGACGCTCGCCTATGCGCCGCCGGAGACTCCCGGCGCCCCCGGCACGCTGCCGCCGGGAGTCGAGATCCCGAACACTCCGGCGCCGACCGCCTATTGCGTGCGCCTGTGCGACGGGCGGTTCTTCCCGCTGAGCGCGACCGCCAATGTCACGCCCGCCAAGCTGTGCAGCGCCTTCTGCCCGGCGAGCCGCACAAAAGTGTTCGAGGGCGCCGGCATCGATCAGGCGACCACGCCGGACGGCAGCCGCTATGCGAGCCTCTCGACCGCGCATCTCTACCGCAAGGAGCTGGTCGACGGCTGCACCTGCAACGGCAGGGACGCCTTCGGCCTCGCCAAGGTCGACCTCGCCGCCGATCCGACCCTGCGGGCCGGCGACGTGGTCGCCACCAGCGACGGCCTGAAAGTGTTCAACGGCGGGTCCGGCAGCCGGCACAAGGCGGCGAGCTTCACGCCGCTCCGCAAATCCACCCTGGTCTCCGGCGACACCCGCCAGAAGCTGCGCGGGATGCGCATCGCCAAGGAGTTCAAGCTCCCCGAGCGGCGGCTGTAACCGCCGGCGCTCGTTTCTGTCGTCGTCCGCGAAGGCGGACGACCCAGTATCCACCGGGGCCTGTTGTTTCACCCGAACGGCTGCGGCGTACCGGGTGCTCCGCCTGCGCGGAGCACGACGAAGGAGAGGCTTCGGTCGTTGACTTGCCCCTGTGGGGACGAGCCCGGCGATGACGCCGAGAACGACGTCGAAGCCCTGCCTCTTCACGCTTTCTCAACCCTGCCCCGCACCCCCGAAAGACTCCTGCCGGTCCTCCTTGACTCCCGCCGGGGTTTCCGGAATTTATAGAGAACATATCGCGAACATAGAGGAACGATCGTGGCTGTGCCGCCCCCCGATCCGGGCGAGATCTTGCGCGCGCTCCGGAGCCGAGTGGCCGCCCTCGAGGCGCACCGGCCGGTGCCGGCCGACGAGGCGGCGCTGGCGCTCGGCGTGCCGGCGCTCGACCGCGTGCTGGGCGGCGGCCTCATGCTCGGCGCCCTGCACGAGATCGTCCCGGCCGCGGCCTTCGACCTCGCCGCCGCCGCCGGCATGGCGCTGGCGCTGGCGGCCCACGCGCTTCGCACGGTGCGACGCTTCGCCCGCCGCGAGGTTTTGTGGATCCAGCCCGATCTCGCCGGCTTCGAGGCGGGGCGGCTCTACGGCCCCGGCTTGGAGGCGCTCGGCCTGCCCCTCCTCCGCCTGATCGACCTGCGGGTGGCGAGCGAGCGCGACGGCGCCTTCGCCATGGAGGAGGCGCTGCAGTGCCGGGCGCTCGCCGTGGTGGTCGGCGAGTTTTTCGACGACCGCGCCCTCGATCTGGTGGCGCTGCGCCGGCTGTCGCTCGCCGCCGCGACCGGCGGCGGGCTCGGCCTGGTGCTGCGCCACCGCGCCGACGCGCTGGCGAGCCCGGCCGCGACCCGTCTGGAGATCGCCGCCGCGCCGAGCCGGCCCGACGCCTTCGGCGGCCTCGGGCGGCCGACCGTCCTGTTGTCTGTCGTGCGTAACCGCCACGGCCCCACCGGCCGCTGGCTCCTGTCGTGGGATCACCATGAGCACGTCTTCGTCGAGGCGCCTTCTCTCGCTGTGGCTGTGCCGGCTGTCGACCGACCGGATTCTTGGGACGACGCGAAGGTCGGGCGCCGGGCCGGATGAGGCGGCGAGCGACGCGCCCCTGGTCACGGCCCAGATGGTGAGGTCGGCGCAGCGCATCGCTGCGCTGAACGCCGCCGCCGCCCGGCTCGGCCTCGCCGTCGGCGTCACCATCGCCGATGCCCGCGCCCGCCATCCCGGCCTTGCCGTGGCGGCGCACGATCCCGCCGCCGACCACGCTCTGCTGGAGCGGGTCGCCGACACCTGCGACCGCTTCACCCCGCTGGTGGCGCTCGATCCGCCCGACGGGATCGTGCTCGACATCACCGGCTGCGCCCATCTGTTCGGCGGCGAGGCGGCGCTCGCCGGCGCCCTCGCGGCCCGTCTCGCGGCGGCCGGCCTGTCGGTGCGCATCGCCGTCGCCGACACGCCGGCCTGCGCGTTCGCGGTGGCGCGCTGCGGCACGCGCGACCAGGCCTTCGTCATTCCGGACGAGGCTGCGTCAGCAGCCGCGATCCGGAATCCAGCCCCGCAACGAGACGGCGTGACGGCGTCTGGATTCCGGGTTCGCGGGCTTACGCCCGCGCCCCGGAATGACCAAGCTGTGTTCATCGTCCCGCCCGGCCGCCAGGACGAGGCCTTGGCGCCGCTGCCGCTCGCTGCCCTTCGGCTCGATGCGGCCACGGTCTCGGCGCTCGCCGCCGTCGGGCTGAAGCGCATCGCCGACGTCGCGACGCTGCCGCGGGCGACGCTGGCGGCCCGCTTCGACGGCCTGCTCGACCGGCTCGACCAGGCGCGCGGCGACGCCGACGAGCCGATCATGCCGCGCCTGCCGACGCCCACTTGCGTGGTCGAGCAGCGCTTCGCCGAGCCGATCATGCTGGAGCGCGACGTGCTCGGCATCATCGCGCGACTCGGAGCCCGGCTCGGCTGCGTGCTGGAGGCGCGCGGCGACGGCGCCCGCGCCCTCGAGGCGGCGCTGTTCCGCACCGACGGACACGTGGTCCGCATCGGAGTCGGCACCGGCGCGCCGGTGCGCGATCCCGACCGCATCGCCCGCCTGTTCGCCGACCGGCTGGCGGTGGGCGAGCCCTGCGATCCTGGCTTCGGCTTCGACCTGGTGCGGCTGTCGGCGCTCGCGGTCGAGCGCTGCGACCCGGTGCAGGCCGGGCTCGACGCCCAAAACGCCGCCGATCACGCGGCCGAGCTCGCCCATCTGGTCGATCGGCTCGGCGCCCGCTTCGGCGCCCGCCGTGTCACCCGGCAGGTCGCCCAGGACACCCATGTCCCGGAACTCGCCGTCGCGGCCCTGCCGGCCCAGGCGGTGCGGGAACGGCAGGCGGTATCGCACGGCACCTTCACCTCTCCCCGCGGGCGGGGAGAGGTCGGATCGCGCAGCGATCCGGGTGAGGGGGCGCCGCCGCGCTCCGTGTCCCTCGAAATGCCCCCTCACCCGGCGGGACGCTCCGCATCCCGCCGACCTCTTCCCGCCCGCGGGGAGAGGTCTTCGGAGCCCGCGGCATCCGCCGACTCTCAAGACACCCTCCTGCCCGCCCGGCCGATGCGGCTGTTGCAAAAACCCGAGCCGGTCGAGGCGGTGGCAGCGGTGCCGGACGGGCCGCCGGTGCGGTTCCGCTGGCGGCGCGTGCTGCACGAGGTGGCGGCGGCCGAGGGGCCCGAGCGCATCGCGCTCGCCTGGTGGCGCGACACCGACGGCCACGCGCTGACACGCGACTATTTCCGGGTGGAGAGCCGGCGCGGCCTGCGCGCCTGGCTGTTTCGCGAGGGCCTCTACGGCCGCGAGACGGCGCAGCCGCGCTGGTTTCTGCACGGCCTGTTCGGCTGAGCCGCCATGGCCGCCTATGCCGAGCTCGCCGTCACCACCAACTTCTCCTTTCTGCGCGGCGCCTCGCATCCCGAGGAGCTGGTGCAGCAAGCGAAGGCGCTCGGGCTGGCGGCGCTCGGCGTCGCCGACCGCAACTCGGTCGCCGGCGTGGTGCGGGCGCACGAGGCGGCGAAAGAGCACGGCGTCAAGCTTTTGGTCGGCGCCCGGCTGGTGTTTTGTGACGGCACGCCCGACATCCTGGCCTATCCGCGCGACCGCGCCGCCTGGGCGCGGCTGGTGCGGCTGCTGACCCTCGGCAAGCGTCGCGCCGGGAAGGGTGCCTGCACGCTGACATTCGACGACCTCGTCGCCCATGCCGAGGGCCTCAATCTGATCGTGCTGATGGATGCGCAGCGGCGCCGCTCCGCCCAGAGCCCGTCATGCGCGGGCTCGACCCGCGCATCCATCGCTGAAAAGAGGGTCTCGCGAAAAGGATGGATGGCCGGGTCGAGCCCGGCCATGACGGAGCGGAGAGGCCCAGAACAAATCACACGCCACGATTTCTCGTTTTTGTTTGCTTCGCTCCGCTCCGCCGGCGCCCGCGTCTGGCTCGGCGCCGGCATGCTCTATCGCGGCGACGATGCGCGGCGGCTGGCGCGGCTCGCGGCGCTCGGCGCCGAGACGAAAACGCCGCTGATCGCGGTCGGCGACGTGCTGTTCCACGCGCCCGAGCGGCGACCCCTTCAAGATGTTCTCACCTGCATCCGCGAGCACACCACGCTCGACGCCGCCGGCCGCCTGCTCGAGGCCAATGCCGAGCGCCATCTCAAATCCGCCGACGAGATGGCACGGCTGTTCCGCGCCGCGCCGGAGGCGGTGGCGCAGACGCTGGTGTTTCTGGAGAGCTGCCGCTTCTCGCTCGACGAGCTCGCCTACGACTATCCGGACGAGGTGCGCGACGGCTTTGCCACGCCGCAGGAGGCGCTGGTCGCCTACGCCGAGGAAGGCGCGTCGCGGCGCTACCCGGACGGCGTGCCCGCCAAGGTGAGGCACGCCCTCGACCACGAATACGCGCTGATCGGCACGCTTTCCTACGCGCCCTATTTCCTCACCGTGCACGACATCGTGCGCTTCGCCCGCTCGCGCGGCATTCTGTGCCAGGGCCGCGGCTCGGCGGCGAACTCGGCCGTCTGCTACTGCCTCGGCATCACCGAGGTCGACCCGGCGCGCAGCGACCTCCTGTTCGAGCGCTTCGTCTCGGCCGAGCGGCGCGAGCCGCCCGACATCGACGTCGACTTCGAGCACGAGCGGCGCGAGGAGGTGATCCAGTACATCTACGGCCGCTACGGGCGCGAGCGCGCCGGCCTCGCCGCCACCGTGATCTGCTATCGCGGCCGCAGCGCGGTGCGCGACGTCGGCAAGGCCTTCGGCCTGACCGAGGACACGATCGGCGCGCTCGCCGGCACGCTGTGGGGTTTTTCGCGCGACGCCATCTCGGACCAGCATGCGCGCCGCGCCGGCTTCGATCCCGCCGATGCGCGGCTGTCGCAGGCGCTCGCGCTGGCGCGCGAGCTGACGGGATTCCCGCGGCATCTCTCCCAGCATGTCGGCGGCTTCGTCATCACGCGCGGCCGGCTCGACGAGCTGGTGCCGATCGAGAACGCCGCGATGGAAAACCGCACCGTCATCGAATGGGACAAGGACGATCTCGACACGCTGCGGATTCTCAAGATCGACGTGCTGGCGCTCGGCATGCTGTCGTGCCTGAGGCGGGCGCTGGATTTTTTGCAGCGGCATTATGCGGAGCAGATTCGAGCACTTGCCGGGGCGCCCTCATTCGCGGGTACCCCCCTCCCCACCCCTCCCCCACAAGGGGGGAGGGAGCAGACAGCGGCCAGACATGAGACTGCAGAGACGCCCGATACGGCGGGGCCGCACACGAAGCCGTCACGGCTCTCGCGTTCCCTCCCCCCTTGTGGGGGAGGGACAGGGAGGGGGGTACCCCACCCGGACGCGCCGACGGTAGAAGAACCGTCGCGTCTCGACCTCTCCGCCATTCCGCCGGAGGACGAGGCCGTCTACCGCATGCTGTCGCGGGCCGACTCGGTCGGGGTTTTCCAGGTCGAGAGCCGCGCCCAGATGACCATGCTGCCGCGGCTCAAGCCGCAAGCGTTCTACGACCTCGTCATCGAGGTGGCGATCGTGCGGCCGGGGCCGATCCAGGGCGACATGGTGCATCCCTATCTGCGCCGCCGGCAGGGTTTTGAGCCGGTGCGCTTTCCCTCGCCCTCGCCCGAACATGGTCCCGCCGACGAGCTGGCGCAGGTGCTGGGAAAGACGCTCGGCGTGCCGCTGTTCCAGGAGCAGGCGATGCGCATCGCCATCGTCGCGGCCGGCTTCACGCCCAGCGAGGCCGACCAGCTCCGCCGCGCCATGGCGACGTTTCGCCGGGTCGGCACCATAAAATATTTTCGTGCCAAGCTGATCGACGGCATGGCGGCGCGCGGCTATCCGCGCGACTTCGCCGAGCGCTGCTTCAACCAGATCGAGGGCTTCGGCGAGTACGGCTTTCCGGAGAGCCACGCGGCGAGCTTCGCGCTCCTGGTCTACGCCTCGGCCTGGATCAAATGCCGCTATCCCGACGTGTTTGCCGCGGCGCTGCTCAACAGCCAGCCGATGGGTTTTTACGCCCCCGCCCAGATCGTCCGCGACGCGCAGGAGCACGGCGTCGCGGTGCTGCCGGTCGACGTGAGCTTTTCGGATTGGGACAACGGGCTGGAGGAGGCGGCCGCGATCTCTCCTTCCGTCATTCCGGGGCGCCGCGCAGCGGCGAGCCCGGAATCCATACTCACAGACCGGGGTTATGGATTCCGGACTCGCGGGCAAGAGCCCGCGCCCCGGAATGACGGAGTCGGTACATCACCGCCACGCCTCCACCCCCGCCACGCCGACATGGCGAATGATATCGAGGCGACGCATGCGGTGCGGCTCGGTTTTCGCCAGATTTCCGGGCTCAAGGAGGAGGACGGGAAAAAGATCGCCGCCATGCGTAAGGACGGTTTCGACTCGCTGCGCGACCTGTGGCTGCGCACAAAACTGTCGCCGGCCGTACTGGAAAGGCTCGCCGAAGCCGATGCGTTCCGCTCGCTCGGGCTCGATCGCCGACAGGCGCTGTGGGCCGTGCGGGCGCTGCGCCGCACCGGCGACAAGGAGGATCTGCCGCTGTTCGCCCGGGTCGAGACGCCGGAGCGCGAGCCCGACGTGGCGCTGCCGCCGATGCGGCTCGGCGAGCATGTCGTCGCCGACTATCGCCACCTGCATCTGTCGCTGAAGGCGCACCCCGTCTCGTTCCTGCGCGTCGACCTCGAGCGTCGCCGCATCGTGCCGAACGAGCGGCTGGCCGCGCTGCCGTCAGGGCGGCGCGTCTGCGTCGCCGGCCTCGTGCTGGTGCGCCAGCGGCCCGGCACCGCCAAGGGCGTCATCTTCGAGACCCTGGAGGACGAGTCCGGCATCGCCAACATCATCGTCTGGCCGCAGGTGTTCGAGATTTTTCGCCCGATCGTGCTGGGCGCACGCCTGGTCGCCGTCACGGGCCGGCTGCAGAACGAGCAGGGCGTGATCCATGTGGTGGCCGAAAAGCTGGAAGACTTGTCGCCGCTGCTGCGAAAGCTCGCCGAGGACACCGGCTGCGTCGAGACGCTGGCCCGCTGCGACGAGTTCAAGCGGCCGATCCCGGAAAACCGCCAGCCGCTGCGCGCCGGCTCCTCGCTCGCCGCGTTGCTGCGGGAGGCCCCCGACCTCGGCGACGAGATCGCCCCGGCCGCGCGCGTGCGCAGCGCCATGCCGAAGGGGAGGAATTTTCGGTGAGGCGATGCGCAGCGGCAACCACCGTTCACCTCTCCCCGGCGGAGGGCCTTGCAGAATTCGTTATTCCGGGGCGCGAACCGAAGGTTCGCGAGCCCGGAATCCATAGCCCCGGTGCCGATTGCTTCAGAAACACAGGGGTTATGGGTTCCGGGCTCGGCCCTGCGGGCCGCCCCGGAACGACCGAGGTGAATTCTGCAAGGCCCTCCGCCGGGGAGAGGGTACGAGTGTCCGCGGCCACGCCGAAGCTGATAATGATCCGTCAGACAAGTCCGGCCATGACGGGGAGAGCCGTCACCCCACACACCGCGCGGCCGGGAATGTGTAGAGCCGGCTGTCGCCGATCAGGTGGGTCGTGAAGGCCGTGCCGTCGAACACGGCCTCGAACGCCGCGTGACGCACATTGAGGCCGCCCGTAAAAGCGCCGAAGGCCGGCATCACCATACGGCGGCCGTCGCCGGCGAAGCAGCGCCGCGTCAGGCTGCGGCCGCGCTGCACGACACGGGCGCACGGATGCAGATGCCCGGCGATCTCGCCGACCACGCCGTGGCCGGCCGCCGGCTCGTGCCGGAGCACCAGCGGACCGACCCGCATCTCGCGGGCGAACACCCCGCCGACGTCGCGCTCCGGCTCGGGATCGTGATTGCCGGCGATCCACACCCAGTCGCGCCCGCGCTGGAGCGACACCAGATGGGCCCGGGCCTCGGCGGCGAGCCGATCGGCGCCACCCGTATCGTGAAAGCTGTCGCCGAGCGCGACGACGACGGAGGGATCATAGAAGCCGATCACCCAGGCGAGTTGCTCGAGCGTCTCGGCCGTGTCGAAGGGCGGCAGCAGCGATCCGCGCGACGCGCAGGCGGAGCCCTTCTCGAGATGAAGGTCGGCGACCAGCAGCATCCGCCGGTCCGGCCACCACAGCGCGCCGGAGAGGTCGGCGACCATCGGCACGCCGGCGACCGTCAGCATGGTTCCGGCGGCGCGCGCCTCGCCGCTCGCCAAGCCCCACGACGCCGTGCGGGCGTCCATCACGAACGGGACCTCACGCGCGCGCCATTCCCTGCCTTCACCCCATCGCCTCCCTAACCAGATCCGCCTCGGCTTCCGCCAGCAGCGATTCCGACGCCTCGCCCGCAACCCGCTCGCGGCCGATCTCCAGCATCACCGGAACGGCGAGCGGAGAGACCCGCGGCAGCGGCTCGTGGACGATTCGCCCCCTCACCCGCGACAGCAGCAAACCGAGCCGCCGGATGTCAAGCAGCCCGGTCGCCGCCTCGGCCCGGGCGGCGCGCAACAGCATGTGATCGGGCTGATGCTTTCGCAGAACGTCGTAGACCAGGTCGGTCGAGATCGTCACCTGGCGGCGACTCTTTTCCTCGCCGCCGCTGCGCCGCTCGATCAGGCCGGCGATCACGGCGCATTGGCGAAACGTGCGTTTCATCAGTGCCGATTCGGCGAGCCATGCCTCGAGATCGTCGCCCAGCATGTCCTGGTCGAACAGCGCGTCGAGCGACAGCGCGCCGCGCTTCACCGCGAACGACAGATCGCCGAGCCCCCACACGGCGAGCGCATACTCGTTGGCGACGAAGCCGAGCGGCCTTTGGTGCGCCCGCTCCAGACGGCGCGTCAGCAGCATGCCGAGCGTCTGATGCGCCAGCCGGCCCTCGAACGGATAACAGACGAGGTAATGCTTGTCGGCACGCGGAAACGTCTCGACCAACAGCTCGCCCGGCTTCGGCAGGCGCGAGCGCCGGCGCTGCAGGTCCAGCCAATCGTGCACCTGATCGGGAAGCCGCCGCCACGTTGTTGGTGTCGCCAGGATGTCGCGCACGCGCGCAGCCAGATAGGTCGACAGCGGGAATTTTCCCCCCGCATAGACCGGAACCTTCGGATCCTCGGCGGTCGCGCGCGACACATAGGCGGAGTCCTCGGCCATCACCTCGTAGCGCAACACTTCGCCTGCGAACAGGAACGTGTCCCCCGGCACCAGGCCCTCGATAAAGTACTCCTCGACCTCGCCGAGCAGTTTTCCCGCACGGCCGATTGCACCGGCGGGCCCGCGCGTCGCGGCGCCCCGCGCCCGCACGAGCCTGATCTTGATCATCGGCTCCTCGACGATGGTGCCGACATTGAGCCGATAACGCTGGGCGATGCGCGGATGGGTGACGCGCCAGCGTCCGTCCTGGCCCTTCCGGATCTTGGCGAAGCGCTCGTAGGCCTTGAGCGCGTAGCCGCCCGTGGCGACGAAATCGACCGTCGCGTCAAAGTTTTCGCGCGTCAGCTCGGCGTAAGGTGCGGCGGCGCGGACCTCGTCGAACAGATCGTCTGACAAAAACGGCGCCCCGCAGGCGCAACCGAGCACGTGCTGGGCCAGCACGTCGAGCGCGCCGGTGCGCAAGGGCGGCGTGTCCTGCGCGTTCTCGGCGACCGCGTCGACGGCGGCGCGGCACTCCAGCACCTCAAAGCGGTTGGCCGGCACCAGCACGGCGCGCGACGGCTCGTCGAGCCGATGGTTGGCGCGGCCGATGCGCTGGATCAGGCGCGAGGCGCCCTTCGGCGCCCCGACATTGATCACCAGATCGACGTCGCCCCAGTCGATGCCGAGATCGAGCGACGAGGTGCACACCACGGCGCGCAATCGCCCCTCGGCCATCGCCGCCTCGACCTTGCGGCGCTGGGCGACGTCGAGCGAGCCGTGATGGAGCGCGATGGCGTGATTGTCGTCGTTGATGCGCCACAGCGCCTGGAACAGGAATTCGGCCTGGCTGCGCGTGTTGACGAACACCAGTGTGGTCTTGTGGCGGCCGATCAACTCGTAGATCTCGGCGAGCGCATGCGCAGCCGAATGGCCGGACCACGGCAGATGCTCGGCCGTGTCGAGCATCTCGACGATCGGCGCCGCGCCGGCCGCGGCCTGCACGATGTCGGCCCCGCACGTCTCGCCCGGGCGCTGCGGCACCAGAAAGCGCGCCAGCTCCTCCGGATCCGCGACCGTCGCCGACAGGCCGACCGTGGTGAGGTTCGGCGCGGTCGCGAACAGCCGGGCCAGGCCGAGCGACAGCAGGTCGCCGCGCTTCGAGGTGACGAGGGCGTGCAGCTCGTCGAGCACGACGCGGCGCAAGCTCCCGAACAGATAGGGCGCATCGGCGCTGGCGAGCAGCAGCGCGAGCTGCTCGGGCGTGGTGAGCAGAATATCGGGCGGATCACGACGCTGGCGAGCGCGCCGGCTCTGCGGTGTGTCGCCCGTGCGGGTCTCGATGCGGATCGGCAGCCCCATCTCGGCCACCGGCCGCTCCAGGTTGCGGGCGATGTCGACGGCCAGCGCCTTGAGGGGCGAGACATAGAGCGTGTGCAGGCCGCCGGCTCGTTCGGACGTCCCGAAGAGCCCCCTGGCCCGGTCCCCCTTCGCTCCACTCCGCCCTTCGAAAAGCTCCACCAGCGTCGGCAAAAAACCGGCCAGCGTCTTGCCGGCACCGGTGGGGGCGATCAGCAGGGCCGAGCGGCCGGCCCGGGCGGCGGCGAGCAGCGCGAGCTGGTGCTCGCGCGGCGCCCAGCCGCGCGAAAAGAACCAGCGGGCGAAGGGCTCCGGCAGGATCGGCGACGGCGTTGGCGGAACCGGGGGGAGATCGCTCACCCGCCGGTGGTAGCGCGCGAGCGCGCCCATTCCAAGCCGCACGACAAACCTGAAATCATGGTTAACAGACGGTAAACGTTTTTCCGCTACGGCTCGGAGGAGATATCCGGGCAACAAGGGCGGGCCATGAATCGTCGCGACCGGCGGGCGGGCGCCAAGCAGGGCAATGTCGACGCGATCTGCGCGGCGGCCGCGGCCCTCAAGGCACAGGGCCGGCTCGAGGAGGCGGTCCAGCGCTACCGCGAGGCGCTGGCGGTGGCGCCGCGCTCGGCGATCGCCCACAACAACCTCGCCAATGTGCTCACCCTGCTCGGCCGCATCGACGAGGCGGCGGGGCATCTGCGCCAGGCGCTCGCGGCGAGCCCGACGGCGGTCGAGGTCCACAACAATCTCGGCAATGCGCTCAAACGCCTGGGCGACACGACCGGCGCGATCGCGCACTACCGCGCCGCGATCGCCGCCAAGCCGGACTATGCCGATGCGCATCTCAATCTCGGCTCGACGCTGACGACGCTCGGCGAGACCGAGGCGGCCATCGCCCATCTGCACACGGCGCTGCGGCTGCGGCCGTTCCATACCGAGACACATGTCCAGCTCGGCCTCGCGCTCGCCGATAGGGGCGACACGGTGGCGGCGCTCGGCTGCGCCGAGATCGCGGCGCGCGCCGCCGAGGAGCCCGGCTTTCCCCATCGCCTGCTCGGCGTGCTGCTCGCCCGCTGCGGTGCGCTGGACGCCGCCCGCGCCTGCTTCGACGCCGCCCAGGCGCGCGATCCGACCGACGACGGCATCGCCCTGCTGCTCGCCGGGATCGGCGCCGCGCCGCTGCCGGCCCGCATCTCCGACCGGCAGAACGCCGCGATCTATGCCGAGCGGGCCGGCCGCTGGGACGCGGGCGCGAGCGGCCCGACCGGCTATCGCGGCGCAACGCTGGTCGCCGAGGCCTTGGCCCGGCTCGTGCCCGACGCGCCGCTCGACATCGCCGACGCCGGCTGCGGCACCGGCCTGGTCGGCGCGCTGGTGAAACCGCGGGCGCGAAAGCTCGACGGCGTCGATCTCTCCGACGCGATGCTGGCGCAGGCGCGCGCCAAGGGAATCTACGATGCGCTCCATCGCGCCGACCTGATCGAGTACCTGGCGGCGAGGCCGGCCGCGTACGATGCGATCACCTGCGCCGCGACCCTGATCCACTTCGGCGACCTCGCCCCGGCTCTGGCGGCCGCGGCTGCGGCGCTGCGCGACAACGGCGTGCTCGTCGCGACGCTGTTCCCGGACGATCGCAACCCGGACGGCTTCTCGGTCGGCAGCCTCGACGGGCTGGCGCAGGGCGGCTGCTTCGTCCACGGCCGCGGCTATGTCACGGGCGCCGCGGCAGCGGCCGGCTTCGCGGTCGAGTTGCTCGACGAGGCCGTCCACGAGCACCAGCTCGGCCGGCCCCGCACCGCACTGGTGGTCGGCCTGCGACGGCGGCCGCGCGCCGGCTGACCGGCAGCGTTGCGCGCGGACGACGTTCTCGTTCGCTCCTGCGCACGCTAGGCTCGCACCCTTCATCGCGCGATCGGCCCCGCCATGTCCCTCTATGCGACGTTCCTGCGGCCTTCTCTGTTCCGGCTCGATCCCGAGCGCGCCCATCATCTCGCGATGGATCTCGGGGCGCGGGCGGCCTTCGCGGCGCCGCTGATGCGCAGGCTGTCGGCGGTCGACGACCCCCGTCTCCCCGTCACGGTCGGCGGCCTGACCTTTCCGACCCCGATCGGTCTCTCCGCCGGCTTCGACAAGAACGGCGAGGCGGTGGCGGTGCTGGCCGGCCTCGGTTTCGGCTTCGTCGAGATCGGCTCGGTGTCGGCCGAGCCGTCCGCCGGCAATCCGCCGCCGCGGCTGTTCCGCCTGCCCGAGGATCGCGCGCTGGTCGTCGCCTACGGGGTGCCGAACGAGGGTGCCGACGCGGTGGCGCACCGGCTCGCCGGACAGCGCCTGCCGGTGCCGCTCGGCATCAACATCGTCGCCACCAACCGCGGCCGCGGCGCCCCGGCGATCGGCGACGACGCACTGATCACCGAATACATGACGGCGGCGCGAAAGCTGGCGCCGGCGGCCGACTATCTGATGTTCAATCTGAGCTGTCCGAACACCACGGACGGCTGCGACTTTTTCGCCGACCCGGCGCGCCTCGACGCCTGGCTGACGGCGCTCGACGAGACGCCTTACACGCCGCGGCCGTCGTTCCTGAAAGTATCTCCGCTCGGCGGCGTCGCCATGATCGAGCAGCTCCTCGAGATCGTCGGACGGCACAAGAAGATCTCCGGCCTGATGTTCAACCTGCCGAGCATCAAGCCGGCCGGCCTGACGACGCCGGAGAGCGTGTGGAAGACCTGGCCGGGCGCCGTCTCCGGGCCGCCCGCGGCGGCGCTGCTCGACACCTGCCTGGTCGAGTGCTTCCGCCGCATGGACCGCAGCCGCTACGTGCTGCTCGCCTCCGGCGGGGTGAGCACGGCCGCGGACGCCTATGCCAAGATCCGCAAGGGCGCCTCGCTGGTCGCGCTGCTGACGGCGCTGATCTACGAAGGTCCCGGCGTGGTGCGGCAGATCACCCGCGGGCTTCTCGACCTGATGGACCGCGACGGCGTCAAGCATATCTCCGAGGTGGTGGGCGTCGACGTCGTCTGACAGCCAGATATCGGTCGACACAATCGCGGTTTCGGCAGGAACGGCCCGCGTATTCCGCTCATTCCCGCGCAAGCGGGAATCCAGTTTCTTCATGGGACTCCTGGGTCCCCGCTTTCGCGGGGACGAGCGGGCGATGGAGCGGAACGCGGCCACCCTCGCAATCGCAGGCAAAATCCATATCTTCTCGGCATGCGTCCGGAAAGCCTGCTCGTCCCCACCCCCGCCGGCCTGTGCTGTCCCGACGGGGGCTTCCACATCGATCCGGTGCGGCGGGTCGACAAGGCCCTGATCACGCATGCGCATTCGGACCATGCAAAACCCGGCCACGGCGCCGTGCTGGCGACCCGCGAAACCCTCGACCTGATGCGGCTGCGCTATGGCGACGGCTTCGCCGGCACGACGCAGGCCGTGAGCTACGGCGAGACGATTTCGATCGGCGGCACCACGGTGAGCTTCCATCCGGCCGGGCACGTGCTGGGCTCCGCGCAGATCCGGGTCGAGCGCGGCGGCCTCGTGATCGTCGCCTCGGGCGACTACAAGGACGTGCCGGACCCGACCTGCCAAGACTTCGAGCTGGTGCCGTGCGACGTCTTCATCAGCGAGGCGACCTTCGGCCTGCCGGTGTTCCGCCACGGTGACATCGGCGCGGAGATCGCCAAGCTGATGCGCTCGCTCGCGCTGTTTCCCGAGCGCACCCACCTGGTCGGCGCCTACTCGCTGGGAAAAGCGCAGCGCCTGATCGCGCTGTTGCGCGCCGCCGGCTGGGACCGGCCCATCTTCCTGCACGGCGCCATGGAGGAGATCACCCACTACTATGCGGCGCGCATGGATCTGGGCGAGCTTCGTGCCGTGCGCGACGGCGCCAAGGGCGACTTCGCGGGCGCCGTGGTGCTGTGTCCGCCCTCGGCGCTCGGCGATCGCTGGACGCGGCGCTTCCCCGATCCGATCTCCTGCTTCGCCTCGGGCTGGATGCGCATCCGGGCGCGCGCCCGCCAGCACGCCGTCGAGCTGCCGCTGGTGGTGTCGGATCATTGCGACTGGGACGGGCTGACGCGCGTCATCCCGGCGACCGGCGCCTCGGAAATCTGGCTGACGCACGGCGCCGAGGAGGCGCTGGTGCACTGGTGCGGGACGAAGGGGTTGCGTGCAAAGCCGTTGCATCTGGTCGGCTACGGCGACGAGGAGGAGGTCGAGGTCATCGAGGCCGCCACCGCAGCCGCGGCGCCTGATGCGCCAACGGACGGGTCCGCGACGGACGAGCCCGCATGAACCGCTTCGCCGCCCTGCTCGACCGCCTCGCCTACGAGCCCGGCCGCACCGCAAAGCTGCGGCAGATGACCGACTACTTCCGTAACGTCCCCGACCCCGAACGCGGCTTCGCGCTCGCCGCGCTCACGGGCGCGCTGACATTCGCGCATGCAAAACCGGGCCTGATTCGCACCCTGATCGCCGAGCGCACCGACCCGGTGCTGTTCGAGATGTCCTATGATTATGTCGGCGACCTCTCCGAGACGGTGGCGCTGATGTGGCCCTCTTCACCCTCCCCTGGAGGGGGAGGGTCACTCGCCGAAGGCGAGTGGGGTGGGGTGAAGCCGCAAACGCCGGCTTCGCCGATCACCCCCTCCCGGACCGCTTCGCGGTCCGACCTCCCCCCTCCAGGGGGAGGTGAAGAAAGCACACCCTCCCTGGCCGACGTGATCACGACGCTCCAGACGCTCGGCAAGGCGGAGCTGCCGAGCAAGCTGACACATTGGCTGGACGGGCTCGACGAGACCGGCCGCTGGGCGCTGTTGAAGCTGGTCACCGGGGGTCTGCGCATCGGCGTGTCGGCGCGGCTGGCCAAGACCGCGGTGGCGGCGCTCGGCGACAAGGAGCCCGACGAGATCGAGGTTCTGTGGCCGGGACTCGTCCCGCCTTACGAAAACCTGTTCGCCTGGATCGAGGGGCGCGCGGAAAAGCCGGCGAGCGGCGATCCGGCGCGATTCCATCCGCCGATGCTGTCGCACCCGATCGGCGCCGACGACTTTTCGACGCTGGAGCCGAAAGACTTCATCGCCGAATGGAAGTGGGACGGCATAAGGGTGCAGGCCGCAGCCGGCACCTGTCCGGACGGCCGGCGCGTCGCGCGGCTGTTCTCGCGCACCGGCGAGGATATTTCCGCGTCGTTCCCGGATCTGATCGAGGTCTTGCGCTTCGACGGCGCCATCGACGGCGAGCTCTTGATCGTGCGCGAAAACCGCGTGCAGTCGTTCAGCGTGCTGCAGCAGCGACTCAACCGCAAGGCCGTCACGGCAAAGCTGATCGCCGAGTTCCCGGCGCATTTTCGCGCGTATGACCTTCTGGTCGAGGGCGACGAAGACCTGAGGGACAAGCCGCTCACCGAGCGACGTGCCCGGCTCGCCGCGCTGATCGAACGCCTGCGCGAGCCACGCATCGATCTGTCCCGAGAAATCCCGTTCGCCGACTGGGATGGGCTCGCCCATGCGCGGGCCAATCCGGCGCAAGTGGGTGCCGGCCCGGACGCCGAGGCGATCGAGGGCGTGATGCTCAAGCGCCGCGACGCGCCCTATCTGCCGGGCCGTCCCAAGGGGCTTTGGTGGAAATGGAAGCGCGACCCGTTCATCGTCGACGCCGTGCTGATGTATGCGCAGCGCGGCCACGGCAAGCGCTCGTCCTATTATTCCGACTACACGTTCGGCCTGTGGCGCAAAGGTGAGGCCGGCGACGAGCTGGTGCCGGTGGGAAAAGCCTATTTCGGCTTCACGGACGAGGAGCTTTTGAAGATCGACCGCTTCGTCCGCCAGAACACCGTCAACCGCTTCGGCCCGGTGCGCGAGGTGACGCACGAGGCCGATCAGGGACTCGTCTTCGAGGTGGCGTTCGAGGGACTGCAGCGCTCGACCCGCCACCGCTCCGGAATCGCGATGCGGTTCCCGCGCATCAGCCGCCTGCGCTTCGACAAGCCGCCCGGCGAGGCCGACCGCCTCGACACCCTGATGGCGATGCTGGACGCCGCGGAGCAGACCCCCTCCTCCGGCGGCCGCGTCCTCGATCCCGCCGCCGCCCGCACCGGCAAGCGCAAGGGCGGGTGAGGGCCGTCACCAAACAAACCAACTCTGTTCCACCCTCACCCTGAGGAGCCCGCGCAGCGGGCGCCTCGAAGGGCGAGGGTGGCCACCTCGGACACCGAGCTTGCTCGATCTCCGCTCGTGACGATAGGCAAGCCAGAGCGACCGCGGCGATATGATACCAGCTCTCAAAACCAATGATCCGTCATACGCGGGCTTGACCCGCGTATCCATCCTTCAGAAAAACAGTGTCTTTCGCAGTTTGATGGATGGCCGGGTCAAGCCCGGCCATGACGAGTCTGAGTTTCCGAAGCCCGTTATAACAACCCTCACAAAAAGCTGGTCGGATCGATGTCGATCTCGCGCTTGAGATCGCCCGTGGTTTTTGGCGCACGGTCGAGCCAGTCGCGCATCCAGCCGGAGAGGTCGAAGTTTCGCGGCGTCTTGATCAGCAGGCGGAAGCGGTGGCGGCCGCGCAGGAGTGCGACCGGCGCCTCGGCGGGACCGAGCACGCGCACCTGCTCGTCGCGCGGCGCCAGCGCCGCGAGTTTTCGCGCATGGCTTTCGGCAGCGGCGCGATCGGACGCCGAGACGATCAGGCTGGCGAGCCGGCCGAACGGCGGATAGTGCAGGCGCTCGCGCACGGCGATCTCGCTCGCGTAGAAGGCTTCGCGGTCGCCGGCGATCAGGGCGCGCATCACCGGATGCTCCGGCTGATGGGTCTGGATCATCCCGACCCCCTGCCCCTCCTCGCGGCCGGCGCGCCCCGACACCTGATGCAGGAGCTGGAACGTGCGTTCGGCGGCGCGCGGATCGCCGTTGGCGAGGCCGAGATCGGCGTCGACGATGCCGACCAGGTTGAGGCGCGGGAAGTGGTGCCCCTTGGCGACGAGCTGGGTGCCGATGACGATGTCGACCCGGCCCTCCTCGATCGACTTCAGCTCTTCGCGCAGCTTTTCCACACCGGTGAGCAGATCACTCGACATCACCAGCACGCGCGCCTGCGGGAACAGCGTCGCGACCTCCTCTTCGAGTCGCTCGACACCCGGACCGCAGGCCACGAAACTGTCCGCCGCGTCGCAGTTCGGGCACACCGGCGGATGCGGCGTTGAAAATCCGCAGTGGTGGCAGACGAGCTGGCGACGGAAGCGGTGGTCGACCAGCCAGGCGTCGCATTGCGGGCAGGAGAAGCGATAGCCGCAGGCCCGGCACAGGGTCAGCGGCGCGTAACCGCGGCGGTTGAGGAACAGCAGCGCCTGCTGCTTGCGCTCGATGGCGATCCCGACCGCCTCGGCCAGCCGCGGCGCGATCCAGCGGCCGCGCGGCGGGCCTTCGCGGGAGAGGTCGATCGCCTCGACGGCCGGCAGCGCCTGGCCGCCGAAACGCTGCGGCAGCGACAGCCGGCGGTAGCGGCCTTTTCGGGCGTTCACCTCGGTCTCGACCGAGGGCGTCGCCGAGGCCAGCACGATCGGCAGCTTGCCGATATGGGCCCGCACCACCGCCATGTCGCGGGCGTGGTAGCGCACCCCGTCCTCCTGCTTGTAGGCGGGGTCGTGCTCCTCGTCGACGACGATCAGGCCGAGATCCTTGAACGGCAGGAACAGCGCCGAACGGGCGCCGGCCACCACCCTCACCTCGCCCTCGGCGACGCCCTGCCAGATGCGGGCGCGCTTTCGTGGCGAAATCTCCGAATGCCACTCGGCGGGCCTGACGCCGAAGCGCGCGGAAAAACGATCGAGCGACTGCGCCGTCAGGGCGATCTCGGGCATCAGAATGAGGACCTGGCGTTGCAGCCGGATCGCCTCGGCAACGCCCTCGTAATAAACCTCGGTCTTGCCCGAGCCGGTGACGCCGTCCAGCAGCATGGCCGAGTAGCCGCCGGCCCGCACGGCATCGCGCAGCGCGGCGGCGGCGGCCTCCTGCGCAGCCGAGAGATCGGGCCGGAAAAAGTCCGGGTCCGGCTCGCGCGCCACCGGCTCGGGCGGCAGCACCACGGTCTCGAGCGTGCCCTCGTCGATCAGCCCGTCGACCACGCCGGGCGACACGCCGGCCTCCTTGGCGGCCTCGCCCTTGGCCCGCACCAGGCGGTCGGCGAGGAGCGCCAGCACGCGGGCGCGGGCCGGGGTCATGCGCTCGGGCGGCGGGCCGGCGAGCCGCACACCGACGCGCTCGCGCTGCGGGCCGAGCCCCTCCCCCATTCTCAGAGTCATGCGTAAGACCATGCCGCGCGGCGACAGCGTGTAGGCGGCGACCCAGTCGACCAGCTTTCGCAATTCGTCGCGCAAGGGTGGAAAGTCGAGCTTTTCGGCAATGTCCTTGATGCGGTTGTCGAGGCGCGGATCGGGGCTGGCGTTGTCGCCCCACACCACGCCGGTGCATTCGCGCGTCCCCAGCGGCACCCGCACGAGGTCGCCGGGCGCCACGACAAGGTCGGCGGCCGCGTAGGAGTAGGGCTGGTCGAGCGCGAGGGGAACCAGCACGTCGACGATGCGTCGGGCCATGAGGCGAACAATTCCGAGCAGTTAACGAGCGGTGAACGATCGACCTCGATTATGGTCGTGGCGGTCGCGTCGAGCCACCTCCCCCTGGAGGGGGGAGGTCGACCGACCGCAGGTCGGTCGGGTGGGGGTGATCGGCGAAGCCGGCGTTCGGGGCTTCACCCCACCCCGGTGCGCGCTGTCGCGCGCCCCGACCCTCCCCCTCCAGGGGAGGGTAAAGAAGCGCCATCTACGACGAATCGGCGATCATGTAGCATGGACGATCGGAGCCGGGGATGAAGCCGAGGTCAGCGACGCAACCGGAGATCGACCTGCCCTTCGCGGCGCCGGAGGTCTCGGCCGCGATGGCGCACTGGCTCGTGCATCTCGGCGCCGAGCGGCGCATGTCGCCGAAGACCGTCGAGGCCTATGGGCGCGACGCCCGGCAGGTGCTCGCCTTCCTGGCCGAGCATCTGGGCGGCCGGGTGAGCCTTTCGGCCCTCGGCAAGCTCACCACGGCCGACATCCGCGCCTTCATGGCGGCGCGGCGCGCCGACGGCATCGCCGGGCGCTCGCTGATGCGGGCGCTGGCCGGCATGCGCTCCTTCGCCCGCTATCTGGCCCGCGACGGGCTCGCCGAGATCGGCGCCCTCGCCGCCGTGCGGGCCCCCAAAGTCGCCAAGACACTGCCGAAGCCGCTCGCCATCGCCGACGCGCGACGAATCGCCGACGTCGATCTGCGCGCCGGCGAGGACCGCGAGCCGTGGGTGCTGGCCCGCGACGCCGCCGTGCTGTCGCTCCTGTACGGTTCGGGCCTGCGCATCTCCGAGGCGCTGGGGCTGAAGCGCCGCGACGTGCCGGCGCCGGGGGCCGGCGACGTCATCGTGGTCACGGGCAAGGGCAACAAGCGCCGCATGGTGCCGGTGCTGCGCAGCGTGCTGCAGGCGGTCGCCGACTATGTGGCGCTGTGCCCCTACGACCTGCCGGATCTCGGGCCGCTGTTCGTCGGCGCCAAGGGCGGACCGCTGTCGCCGCGCATCATCCAGCTCGTGATGGAGCGGCTGCGCGGCGCGCTGGGCCTCGCCGACAGCGCCACGCCGCATGCGCTGCGCCACTCCTTCGCCACCCACCTCTTGATGCGGGGCGGCGATCTGCGCGCCATCCAGGAGCTGTTGGGCCACGCCTCGTTGTCGACCACCCAGATCTACACCGGCATCGACAGCGAGCGCCTGCTCGAGGTGTATCGCGCCGCCCATCCGCGGCGATAGGGGCCGCGCCGGGCGTTTGCGCGGACGCGGCGCGCGCGATAACGTCCGCCCGTCGGCCCGGGATTGCGCCCGGGTCGCTTCGGATTTTCATCCATGAAGATTGCCAGGCACCGGCTGGAGCTCGCGACCGTCGAGCCCATCGAGATCATCGACGTCACCGAAGAAATCCGGGAGTGGGTCGCGGGGAGCGGGATCCGGAACGGCCTCGTGACCGTGATGTCGCTGCACACCACGGCGCGCGTCAACGTCAACGAGCGCGAGGCGCAGCTCCAGCGCGACATGGTGACGTATCTCAAGCGCATGGTGCCGCGCGACGGCGACTGGCTGCACAATCTGAACACGGTCGACGGCCGCGACAACGCGCATTCGCACCTCATCGGCCTGTTCATCAACGCCTCCGAGACGCTTCCGGTCGCCGACGGCGCGCTGGTGCTGGGCGGCTGGCAGTCGATCTTCTTCATCGAGCTCGACGGCCCGCGCGAGCGCCGCGCCCTCGAGCTGCAGCTCTTGGGAACCGACTGATCCGATGACTCCGGACGACATCGCAGGCTTCTTCGCCGCGCGCAAGAATCTGAACCTCGACGACTATGTCGAGCTCGACTTCGACTTCGAGTGCACGGGCGATCCGCGCGAGGCGGCCGCGCATCTGTGCAGCGAGCAGTCGACGGCGCAGTGGCGCCGCGTCGGCGTCGACGAGGATTTTCGGCCGCGCTTCGCCGCCAAGGTCTTGGATCTCGACGCGACGCCGCGAGAAAAATTCAGCATTCCGGTCGACGGCGTTCCGGACAAGTCGGTTCATGCCTGCCGCGTCACCATCGCGCATCCGCACGGCAATTTCGGCCCGCGGATTCCCAATCTCCTGTCGGCCGTGTGCGGCGAGGGGGCGTTCTTCGCCCCCGGCATTCCACTGATCCGGCTGCAGGACATCCGCTTCCCGGACGTGTATCTCGCTGCCTTCCAGGGTCCGCAGTTCGGTGTCGCCGGACTGCGCCGGCGCCTGCAGGCCTTCGACCGGCCGATCTTCTTCGGCGTCATCAAGCCGAATATCGGGCTGCCGGCCGCGCCCTTCGCCGAGCTCGGCTACCAGAGCTGGCTCGGCGGGCTCGACATCGCCAAGGACGACGAGATGCTGGCCGACATCCCGTGGTGCCCGCTGGCCGAGCGCGCCGCCGCGCTGGGCGAGGCCTGCCGCCGGGCCGAGCGCGAGACCGGGGTGCCGAAGATCTATCTGGCCAACATCACCGACGAGGTCGACCGGCTGGTCGAGTTGCACGATCTCGCCGTCGAGAACGGCGCCGGCGCGCTGCTGGTCAATGCGATGCCGGTCGGCCTCTCCGCCGCCCGGATGCTGCGCAAGCACGCCACCGTGCCGCTGATCGCCCATTTCCCGTTCATCGCCGCCTTCAGCCGGCTCGCCGGCTACGGCATCCATTCGCGGGTGCTGACCCGGCTGCAGCGGCTCGCCGGCTTCGACGTGGTGATCATGCCGGGCTTCGGCCCGCGCATGTTCACGCCGGAGCGCGAGGTGCTGGACTGCGTGCGCGCCTGCCTCGAGCCGATGGGGCCGATCGCGCCGTGCCTGCCGGTGCCGGGCGGCAGCGACTCGGCCGCGACGCTGGAGGGGGTTTATCGGAAGGTCGGCAGCGTCGACTTCGGCTTCGTGCCGGGCCGCGGCGTGTTCGGCCATCCGATGGGGCCGGCCGGGGGTGCCAAGAGCATCCGCCAGGCCTGGGACGCCATCGCGGCGGGCCGCTCGGTCGCCGGCGATGCGGAGAGCCATCCGGAGCTCGCCGCCGCGCTCGCGACCTTCGGCGGACGCTGAACGGGCGGGGGCGCCGGACCTTTATGTCCGGTCTGTGACCTGCCCCTGTGTCCGAAAGTCCCCTTGCGCATTGCCGGTGGCCCGCTACATGGCTGCGGGACGACCATTCAACCCAGCGGGGGAGACAGCATGGGCGGGCCGCACGAGAGTCTGGAGACCCACGAGAACGCCGAGCACGCCGCCGGGCACAACAAGCAGATCGCGCTGCTGATCGCCGTGATCGCGCTGTTCCTGGCGTTCTCCGAGACGCTCGGCAAGAGCGCCCAGACCGAGTCCATCAGCCTCAACATCAAGGCCAGCGACACCTGGAACTTCTTCCAGGCCAAGACGGTGCGGCAGACCGCGATCCGGGCCGCCGCCGAGGCCCTGACGCTGCAAGTCGCGACCGCCCCCAACGAGGAGGCGAAGGTCGCGGTGCAGAAGCAGGTCGACGCCTGGAAGGCGACGGTGGCGCGTTACGAATCCGACCCCAAGGAAGGCGACGGCCGCAAGGAGCTGCGGGCGCATGCCGAGCATCTCGAGCACGAGCGCGATACCGCGCTCGCCCGCTATCACCACTACGAGGTCGCGTCGGCGGCGTTCCAGATCGGCATCGTGCTGTGCTCGGCCGCCGTGATCACCGGCATGATGGCGCTGGCCTTCGTGGCCGGCGGCGTCGGCGTGCTCGGCATCGTGTTCATGGGCATCGGCCTGTTCGCGCCGCACGCCGTGCATATCGTCTGAGGACGGCTGGCAGGCGCCAGGCACCTGAATGCCGGTTCACTCCGCCGCGGCGGGCTGGGGCCGCGGCCCGGGGCGGCGCTGCACGCTGCGGCGCAACCGTCTCACATGGCGAAAAAAGCGGCCGCGCCGGCCGGGTCCCATGAACCAGGCGAGCCGGCGCAGGCGGCGCCTCAGCGGCGCGACGTTCTCGGCGATCCAGGCCCGCACCTCGGCCTTGTAGGGGTCGACGAGACCGTGCGCCCAGGCGAGGCCGCGCATCACCAAGTCGTAGAGGCGGCGGAACCAGGACAACTGCAGCAGCTTCGGCCGGGTGAGGTCGAAGATGAAGGCGCTGACACCGACGCCCATCACCTTGGCAAAGCCGAGCACGGCGACGCCACCGACCCAATGGCCGTGCGAAAACATCCACAGGCCGAGGAACTTCAGCGGCAGCAGCAGCACGACCGGGACCAGGAACACCAGCAGGGTCGGATAGGGCGGCAACGCCGCGATGGCGGCGGCGAGCTTTGCCCGCAGCGCCGGCCAGGCGATCCAGGCGACCACCCGGGCGACCAGCGGCCGCACATGCTCCCACAGCCATGCCTCGAACAAGAAGAGGATGGCGAGCAGGATCCAGAACGGGCGGGCGAAGCGGCGCATAGTGGTGAGTATATGGGGGCGCCGGGCCGGTTCACACCAGGGGCATGCCTGAGGCGCCATCCGAACCGGCCGCGGTTCAGCCTCTCCATCGTCGTGCTCCGCGAAGGCGGAGCACCCAGTAACCCCGGCGCGGATTTGCCGCACCACCATCGCCGAGCGTACTGGGTCGTCCGCATGCGCGGACGACGACGATTCGCCGGCGCTGTGCCGCCCCGTCAGGCGCGTCCCTCACATGTGAATCGCGCGCTTCTCCACCGCCAGCGCGGCTTCCTTGACGGCCTCGGGGAGCGTCGGGTGGGCGTGGCAGGTGCGGGCGATGTCTTCCGACGAGGCGCCGAACTCCATCGCCACGGCGGCCTCGGCGATCATGGTGCCGGCATCGGCGCCGAGGATGTGGACACCGAGCACGCGGTCGGTCTTGGCATCGGCGAGGATCTTCACGAAGCCGTCGGTCTGCCGGTTCACCTTGGCGCGGCCGTTCGCCGTGAACGGGAATTTCCCGACATTGTAGGCGATGCCGGCGGCCTTCAGCTCCTCCTCGGTCTTGCCGACCGTGGCGAGCTCCGGCGCCGTGTAGACGACGCCCGGAATCACGTCGTAGTTCACGTGGCCGGCTTTTCCCGCGAGGATCTCGGCGACCGCGACGCCCTCGTCCTCGGCCTTGTGGGCCAGCATCGGCCCGGCGATGACGTCGCCGATGGCGTAGATGCCCGGCACGTTGGTGGCGAAATGCGCGTCCGTGACCACGCGGCCGCGCGGGTCCAAAGCGATACCGACGCCCTCCAAACCGAGCCCCTCCGTGTAGGGCACGCGGCCGATGGCGATCAGCGCCACATCGCAATCGATCGTGGCCGGCTCGCCGCCGGCCGCCGGCTCGACGGCAGCGACCAGGCGCGCGCCCGACGAGTCGATGCCCGTCACCTTGGTAGAGAGGCGGAAGGCGAAGCCCTGCTTCTGCAGGATGCGCTGGAACTGCTTGGCGACGTCGAGATCGATGCCGGGCACGATGCGGTCCAGAAACTCGACCACCTCGACCTCGGCGCCGAGGCGGCGCCACACCGAGCCGAGCTCCAGCCCGATCACGCCGGCGCCGACCACCAGAAGCTTCTTCGGCACCTTGGGCAGCGCGAGCGCGCCGGTCGACGAGACGATGCGGGTCTCGTCGATGGTGACGCCCTTGAGCGGCGCGACATCGGAGCCGGTGGCGATCACGATCGCCTTGGTGTCGAGCGTGGTGGTACCCCCCTCGCCCGTCACCTCGATCTTGCCGGGCGCCGCGATACGGCCGGTGCCGACATGCACGTCGATCTTGTTCTTCTTCATCAGGAACTCGACGCCCTTGACGTTGCCGTCGACGCCGTCGTCCTTGAACGCCATCATGGCGGCGAGGTCGAGCTTCGGCTTGCCGACCCTGATGCCCATGCCCTCGAAGGCGTGGCCGGCCTCGTCGAACAGCTCGGAGGCGTGCAGCAGCGCCTTCGACGGAATGCAGCCGATGTTGAGGCAGGTGCCGCCGAGCGTCTTGCGCTTCTCGACGACGGCCGTCTTGAGGCCGAGCTGGGCGGCCCGAATGGCGCAGACATAGCCGCCGGGGCCGGTGCCGATGACGACGAGATCATAAGTGGACATCGTGAGGTTCCGTTCGGGGATGGATCAGAAGACGAGGGCCGCGAGCATCAGGCCGAGCCCGACGAGCGCGGCGAGCCAAGCGACGGAGCGCACCTTCGGCACGCCGGCGAGATAGAGCGGCACATAGACGACGCGCGCCCAGAACCACAGATGCGCGCCGACGAGCCCGAGCCCGCCGGTGCGGCCCGTGACGGCGAGCGCCAGTGCCAGAGCCACGAAGGCCGGATAGGTCTCGAGATAATTCTTCAGCGCCCGCTCGGCGCGGCCGGCGAGCACGCCGGTCGGCTTGCGACCGTCGTCACGCGGACCGGCATTCCAGTCGCCGCCGAGCTCCTTGGTCATGGTGCCGGACTGCACGAAGATCTGCACGACCAGCAGCACGACGCTGGCAGCGAGGAGAAGCAGCTCGGTCGGAACGGGGGGTGCGGTCAAATCAGTGGCTCCGTTGCAGGGCGACGCGAACGCCGAGCGCGATCAGCATCAGGCCGGTCGCGCGGTTGAACCAGCGGCCAACCCGTGCGAAGGCGGCGCGCGCCGTCCCGGTGGTGAGGAACAGCGCGACGATCGAAAACCAGCCGGCCAGAACCAGCGCCATCGCGAGGCCGTAGCCGAGCTGCAGCATCAGCGGCGTCGACGGCGACACGATGGTGGAGAACAGCGAGACGAAGAACAGCGTCGCCTTGGGATTGAGCAGATTGGTCAACGCGCCGATCGCCAGCGAGCGATGCAGCGGACGCGCCGCCGGATCTGTCGCGCCCGGATCCGGCAGCACGGGCGCGGGTGCGCGAAAACTCTTCACCCCGAGCCAGACCAGATAGGCGGCGCCGGCCCATTTGACGATCGTGAAGACGACGATCGAATGGGCGACGATCAGGCCGATGCCCAGCACCGTGTAGCCGACGTGAACCAGGATCGCCGAGCCGACGCCGATCGCGGCCGCGAGGCCGGCGCGGCGCCCATGCGCGACGCTCTCGCGCATCACGCAGGCGAAGTCGGCGCCGGGTGTCACCGCCGCGACCAGGAACACCGTCATCAGGGAGAGGAATTCGGCCGTGTGGGACATTCCATGCTCTTGGGCGTCGCTGTCCGGCGCCCGATGCCGGCAAGCCCGGGGCCGGCTCAGCGGTCCGGTCTGGCCTTGATTGCTTCGAGAATGACCTGCGTGTTGGTGGCCAGCGTTTGGAATACCTGGTCGAACCGCGCATCGACGGCCCGGAAGCCGTTGTCGACCTTGGTTTCGAGGTGATCGACCTTGTCCTCCAAACGTTCGACCCGGCCGTCCAGCGAATCGACCTTACCGTCCAACGAATCGACCTTGGCTTCCACCCGGGCGAGCCGATCCTGCATCTGGACCTGCTCGCTTTCGACCCGGAGCTGGTCCGAGCGCACCTGGCGGAGGTCGGACTGCATCTGCCGGATCTGCTCGCCGAGAAAACGCAAGTCGACGTTGTCGGTCATGGCCGAGCCCTTCGAACCTGTGCCTCACCACTGCGATCGTATATCACGAATCGCCGCGGCTGCGCGACCGGTGCGTGCAGAACCGACACCGACACGCGGCGATCACAGATCGAGCACGAGCCGGGCCGGATCCTCCAGGCACTCCTTGACGCGGACCAGGAACGTCACGGCTTCCTTGCCGTCGACGACGCGGTGGTCGTAGGAGAGCGCCAGATACATCATCGGCCGGATCTCGATCTTGCCGGCGACCACGACGGGCCGCTCCTGGGTCTTGTGCATGCCCAGAATGCCGGACTGCGGCGCGTTGAGGATCGGGGTCGACATCAGCGAGCCGTAGACGCCGCCGTTGGAGATCGTGAAGGTGCCGCCCTGCATCTCGTCGATCTTGAGCTGGCCGTCGCGGGCCCGGCGGCCGAAATCGGCGATCGTCTTCTCGATCTCGGCGAGCGTCTTGCTCTGGCAGTCGCGCACCACCGGCACGACGAGGCCGCGCTCGGTGCCGACGGCGACGCCGATGTGATAATAGTTCTTGTAGATCATGTCGACGCCGTCGATCTCGGCATTGACGGCCGGCACCTCGCGCAGCGCCTGCACGCAGGCGCGGGTGAAGAAGCCCATGAAGCCGAGCTTCACGCGGTGCTTCTTCTCGAACAGCTCCTTGTACTGGTTGCGCATCGCGATCACGGCGCTCATGTCGACCTCGTTGAAGGTCGTCAGCATGGCGGCGTTGTTCTGCGCGTCCTTGAGACGCCGCGCGATGGTCTGGCGCAGCTTGGTCATGCGCACGCGCTCCTCGCGCGCGGCATCGTCGGCGGGCGAGGGGGCGCGCACCTGCACGGCGGCGGCGGCGACCTGCGACACCGGGGGCGGCGCCGCGGCGACGCGCTCGATGGCGGCCAGCATGTCGCCTTTGGTCACCCGGCCGTCCTTGCCGGAGCCCTCGACACCGGCGGCGACGACGCCGCTCTCGGCCTCGATGCGGCGCACCGACGGCGCGAGCGCCGCGCTGGCCTTGGTCGGCGGGGCCGGCGCGGGCGCAGGTGCCGCAGGCGGTGCGGCAGGCTTGGCGGCGGGCTTTTCAGCCTTCGGGGCCGGTGCTGCCCCACCGGCGCCCTCGGCGATCTGGCCGAGCAGGGCGCCGACCGCGACCGTCTGTCCGTCCGCGGCGACGATTTCGGACAGCACCCCGGCGGCGGGTGCCGGCACCTCGATGGTCACCTTGTCGGTCTCGAGCTCGACCAGCGGCTCGTCGACGGTGACGGGGTCGCCCGCCTTCTTGAACCAGCGGCCGATCGTGGCCTCGGTCACGGATTCGCCCAGCGTGGGCACGCGGATGTCAACCATCGTCTTTGTCCAAGCGGATCAGGCGGCGAACCAGAAGGGACGGCGCGGATCGGGGTTCGGTCGGGGGGCGGGAGTGGCCGGGCACGGGTCCGGCCATGACGCTGCGGTACGAAGCAAGAGCCATGGCGCTCAGCCCAGGGCGTCGTCCAGGAACGCCTTGAGCTGCGCCAGGTGTTTCGACATCAGGCCGGTCGCGGTTGCGGCGGAGGGCGGGCGCCCGACATAGCGCGGCCGCCGGAACTCGCCGCCGACCTGGTTCATCGCCCATTCGAGATAGGGCTCGACGAAGCTCCACGACCCCATGTTGCGCGGCTCTTCCTGGCACCACACCACCTCGGCGTTCTTGAAGCGGGCGAGGCGGGCCAGCAAGGCCTTGGTCGGGAACGGATAGAGCTGCTCGACCCGCAGCAGATAGACGTCGTCGACGCCGCGCTTCTCGCGCTCCTCGTAGAGGTCGTAATAGACCTTGCCGGTGCACAGCACGATGCGGCGGATCTTGCGGTCGGGCGAAAGCCGCATGTGGTCGCCGTGACGCGCTTCGGCGTCGTCCGGCAGCAGCCGGTGGAACGACGTGCCGGCCGCCATGTCCTCCAGCCGCGACACCGCCCGCTTGTGGCGCAGCAGGCTCTTCGGCGTCATCAGGATCAGCGGCTTGCGGAAGTCGCGCTTGAGCTGGCGGCGCAGGATGTGGAAGTAGTTCGCCGGCGTCGAGCAGTAAGCGACCTGCATGTTGTCCTCGGCGCACATCTGCAGATAGCGCTCGAGGCGGGCCGAGGAGTGCTCCGGCCCCTGGCCCTCGTAGCCGTGCGGCAGCAGGCAGACCAGACCCGACATGCGCAGCCACTTGCGCTCGCCCGACGACAGGAACTGGTCGAACACCACCTGGGCGCCGTTGGCGAAGTCGCCGAACTGCGCCTCCCACAGCACCAGCGCATTGGGCTCGGCGAGCGAGTAGCCGTACTCGAAGCCGAGCACCGCCTCCTCGGACAGCATCGAGTTGATCACCTCGAAGCGGGACTGGCCGGGTTTCACGTAGTTGTAGGGCGTGTGGCGGTTCTCGGTCTCCTGGTCGATCAGCACCGCGTGGCGCTGCGAGAAGGTGCCGCGCTCGGAATCCTGACCGGACAGGCGGACCGGATGGCCATCGCTCAGCAGGGTGCAGAATGACAGCGCCTCGGCGGTCGCCCAGTCGATGCCCTCGCCGGTCTCGATCGCCTTGCGGCGGCCGTCGAGGAAGCGCTGGATGGTGCGGTGGACCTGGAAGCCCTGCGGCACCGAGGTGATCTTCTCGCCGATGTCGCGGAGCTGCTCGATCGGCACGCCGGTGTTGCCGCGCCGGGGATCGTCGCTCGGCGAGGCCACCTTCATGCCGGCCCAGCGGCCGTCCAGCCAGTCGGCCTTGTTGGCCTTGTAGCCGTGGCTGGCGTCGAACTCGGCATCGAGCCGGGCCCGCCAGTCGGCCCTCATCTTCTCGACCTCGCCGTCGGTGACGATGCCCTCGGCGAACAGCTTCTTCGAGTAGATCTCCAGCGTCGACTCGTGCGAGCGGATCTTCTTGTACATCAGCGGCTGGGTGAACGACGGCTCGTCGCCCTCGTTGTGCCCGTAGCGCCGGTAGCAGAACATGTCGATGACGACCGGCTTCTGGAACTTCTGCCGGAACTCGGTCGCCACCTTGGCGGCGAACACCACCGACTCCGGATCGTCGCCGTTGGCGTGGAAGATCGGCGCCTCGATCATCTTGGCCGTGTCGGACGGATAGGGCGACGAGCGCGAGTAGCGCGGATAGGTGGTGAAGCCGATCTGATTGTTGACGATGAAGTGGATCGAGCCGCCGGTGCGGTGGCCGCGCAGGCCCGACAGGCCGAAGCACTCCGCCACCACGCCCTGCCCCGCGAACGAGGCGTCGCCGGAAATCAACAGCGGCATGACGACGGTGCGGTCCTCGGTGGTGCAGCCGTGCTGGTCCTGCTTGGCGCGGGTCTTGCCGAGCACCACCGGGTTGACGATCTCGAGATGCGACGGGTTGGCGGTCAGCGACAGATGCACGTTGTTGCCGTCGAACTCGCGGTCGGAGGAGGCGCCGAGGTGATACTTGACGTCGCCCGAGCCCTCCACCTCGTCGGGCGTGAACGAGCCGCCCTTGAACTCGTGGAAGATGGCGCGGTGCGGCTTCGCCATCACCTGGGCCAGCACGTTGAGCCGGCCGCGATGCGCCATGCCGATGGCGATCTCCTTCACGCCGAGCGCGCCGCCACGCTTGATGATCTGCTCGAGCGCCGGGATCATCGATTCGCTGCCGTCGAGGCCGAACCGCTTGGTGCCGGTGAACTTGACGTCGCAGAACTTCTCGAAGCCCTCGGACTCGACCAGCTTGTTGAGGATCGCGCGCTTGCCCTCGCGGGTGAAGTGGATCTCCTTGTCGGGCCCCTCGATGCGCTCCTGCAGCCAAGCCTTCTGGGCCGGGTCGGTGATGTGCATGAACTCGACGCCGAGCGTCTGGCAGTAGGTGCGCTTCAGGATCGCGATGATCTGGCGCAGCGTGCCGAACTCGAGCCCGAGGACGCGGTCGAGGAAGATGCGGCGGTCGAAGTCGGCCGGGCCGAAGCCGTAGCTCCTGGGATCGAGCTCCTCGTGGTCCTTGATCGACTCGAGGCCGAGCGGATCGAGATCGGCATGCAGATGGCCGCGCATCCGGTAGGCGCGGATCAGCATCAGGGCGTGCAAGCTGTCGCGTGTCGCCTGCTGGACATCGGCGACCGAGAGGTCGACGCCGAACTGGTTCGCCTTGGCCGAGAACCGGTCGTGCAACCGGGTCGCCGCCTCCTCGACCTCGGTGTCGAAGATCCGGATCGGCCCCTCCTCGACGACCGGCCAGTGCGCCTCCTTCCAGGAGGCGCCGCGCGAGGAGCGCGCCACGTCGGTCGGGCTGTCCTTGAGACCCTGGAAGAACACCCGCCACTCGGTGTCGACGGCTTTGGGGTCGGCCTCGTAGCGGGCGTAGAGGTCCTCGATATAGGCGGCGTTGCCACCATTGAGAAACGACGTGAGGGCGAATTGAGCGTTCGCGTCTTGGCGGGACATGAACGAGTCCTGATCGCGGGGCAGGGCCCCTGGGGGGAGCGGGAGCGAGCCGGCCGGCCCGTGAACCACCGCGGCCGGACGCTCTATTTAGGCGTCTTGCCGCGCCGCCACAATCATTTCATGCGAAGAATCGGGTTAGGATTGAACACGAGTTCATCGGCCGCTGACACCCAGCCGATGCCGACACGCCGCGGGCCGCCGCACCTCGCGGCTATGCACAGTGCCGGTAACCCGCGGTGGGACACTCGACATGAAAAGAGCGCCGTGACGGGTCACGGCGCTCTTCTTTGTGCGTGGGGCGCAGGCGGTCCCGGCGGTGGCCGGGACACTGGCCGACCGCGTCAGCCCTTCAGCAGCGCGGCCAGCGTGGTGCCGAGCCGGGCCGGGGACGGCGACACCGTGATGCCGCAGGCCTCCATGGTGGCGATCTTGGAGTCGGCATCGCCCTTGCCGCCCGAGATGATGGCGCCGGCATGGCCCATGCGGCGGCCGGGCGGGGCGGTGCGGCCGGCGATGAAGCCGACCACCGGCTTCTTTCGACCGCGCTTGGCCTCGTCGGCCAGGAACTGGGCGGCCTCCTCCTCGGCCGAGCCGCCGATCTCGCCGATCATGACGATCGACTTGGTCTTCTCGTCGGCCAGGAACATCTCCAGCAGGTCGATGAACTCGGTGCCCTTGACCGGGTCACCGCCGATGCCGACCGCGGTCGTCTGGCCGAGGCCGACCTGGGTGGTCTGGAACACCGCCTCGTAGGTCAGCGTGCCGGAGCGCGATACGATGCCGACCGAGCCGGGCTTGAAGATGTTGCCCGGCATGATGCCGATCTTGCACTCGTCGGCCGTCATCACGCCCGGACAGTTCGGGCCGATCAGGCGCGACTTGGAGCCCTCGAGCGCCCGCTTCACCCGCACCATGTCGAGCACCGGGATGCCTTCGGTGATGCAGACGATCAGCGGGATCTCGGCCTGGATCGCCTCGCAGATCGCGTCGGCGGCGCCGGGCGGCGGCACGTAGATGACGGAAGCGCCAGCCCCGGTCTTCTCCTTCGCCTCGGCGACGGTTTCGAACACCGGCAGGCCGAGATGGGTCGAGCCGCCTTTGCCGGGCGAGGTTCCGCCGACCATCTTGGTCCCGTAGGCGATCGCCGCCTCCGAGTGGAAGGTGCCGTTCTTGCCGGTGAAGCCCTGGCAGATGACCTTGGTGTTGCGGTCGATCAGGATGGACATCAGACGGCTCCCTTCACGGCCTTGACGATCTTCTGGGCGGCGTCGTCGAGGTCGTCGGCCGACACGACGTTGAGACCCGACTCGGCGATGATCTTCTTGCCGAGGTCGACATTGGTGCCTTCCAGCCGCACCACCAGCGGCACCGGCAGCCCGACCTCCTTGACGGCCTCGACGACGCCGGCCGCGATCACGTCGCAGCGCATGATGCCGCCGAAGATGTTGATCAGGATGCCCTTCACGTTGGGATCGGCCGTGATGATCTTGAACGCCGCCGTCACCCTGTCCTTGCTGGCGCCGCCGCCGACATCGAGGAAGTTGGCCGGCGACTCGCCGTACAGCTTGATGATGTCCATGGTCGCCATGGCGAGGCCGGCGCCGTTGACCATGCAGCCGATCGTGCCGTCCAGCGCGATGTAGTTGAGGTCGTGCTTGGAGGCCTCGATCTCCTTCTCGTCCTCCTCGGTCAGGTCGCGCAGCGCGACGATGTCCGGGTGGCGATAGAGGGCATTGGAGTCGAAGCTGATCTTGGCGTCGAGGCAGACGAGCTGGCCGGACTTGGTGACCACCAGCGGGTTGACCTCGAGCATGCTCATGTCCTTGGCCAGGAACGCCTCGTAGAGCTTGGCCACCAGGCTCTCGGCCTGCTTGGCGAGATCGCCCTTGAGGCCCAGCGCCTGGGCGATGCGGCGGCCATGGTGCGGCATCACGCCGGTCGCCGGATCGACCGAGAACGAGATGATCTTTTCGGGAGTCTCGGCGGCGACATGCTCGATGTCCATGCCGCCTTCGGTCGACACCACGAACGACACCCGCCCGGTGCCGCGGTCGACCAGCGCCGACAGGTAGAACTCCTTGTCGATCGCCGAGCCTTCCTCGATGTAGAGGCGGTGCACCTCTTTTCCACGCGCCCCCGTCTGGTGGGTGACCAGGATCGAGCCGAGCAGGCGCTTGGCCTCCCTCTCGACGTCCTCGACCGACTTCACCACCTTGACGCCGCCGGCCTTGCCGCGGCCGCCCGCATGGATCTGCGCCTTGACGACCGTCACGGCCGAGGCGAGCTCGCGCGCCGCCTTGACGGCCTCCTCGACCGAGAAGGCCGCGATCCCGCGCGGTGTCGGAACGCCGAATTCCCGCAACACGGCCTTGGCCTGGTATTCGTGAATGTTCATGCCCACACCTCGCTCGTGTCCGGCGGCGCCGGACGGCGTTGCCACGATCGGTCTACCATCCGGAGCGCCGCGGCCATGAGCCGGGCGCTCCGACGTCGCTGTGAAGCTTGTCGTCGCGGCCGGGCCGCGTCAGGCCGCGAGGTCGGGCGCGATCTTCTTGCAGGCGTCGATCAGGCCCTTGACCGCCTCGGCCGACTTGTCGAAGGCGGCACGATCGGCCCCGGCGAGCTCGATCTCGACGATGCGCTCGACGCCCTTGGCGCCGATCACCACCGGGATGCCCACATAGGTGTCCTTCAGGCCGTACTCGCCGTTGAGATAGGCGGCGCAGGGCACGACCCGCTTCTTGTCGCGCAGATAGCTCTCGGCCATGGCGATGGCCGAGGCGGCGGGCGCGTAGAAGGCCGAGCCGGTCTTCAGCAGGTTGACGATCTCGGCGCCGCCGTTGCGGGTGCGGTCGACGATGGCGTCGAGACGCGCCTGCGTGGTCCAGCCCATCTTGATCAGATCGGGCAGCGGAATGCCGGCGACCGTCGAGTACTTGATCAGCGGCACCATGGTGTCGCCGTGCCCGCCCAGCACGAAGGCCGTGACGTCCTCGACCGAGACGTTGAACTCGTCGGCCAGGAAGTAGCGGAAGCGCGACGAGTCGAGCACGCCGGCCATGCCGACCACCATCTGCTTCGGCAGGCCGCTGTACTTCTGCAGCGCCCACACCATGGCGTCGAGCGGGTTGGTGATGCAGATCACGAAGGCGCCCGGCGCGTATTTGCGGATGCCGGAGCCGACCTGCTCCATGACCTTGAGGTTGATGCCGAGCAGGTCGTCGCGGCTCATGCCGGGCTTGCGCGGCACCCCGGCCGTGACGACGCACACCGCGGCGCCCTCGAGCGCCTCGTAGGAGTTGGCGCCGGCATAGCGGGCGTCGAAACCGTCGACCGGCGAGGACTGAGCGATGTCCAGGGCCTTGCCCTGGGGGATCCCTTCGGCGATGTCGAACATCACGACGTCGCCGAGCTCCTTGAGGCCGATCAAATGGGCCAGTGTGCCACCGATCTGACCCGCGCCGATCAACGCGATTTTTTGCCGTGCCATAGTGGGGGAGTCCTCGACCTGGATGTCCGGTGGGGGTTTTGGGTGTTAACGCGTTCCCGCGGTGCGTTCAAGTCGCGCCGGCAAGTCGCGCCGGTCCTCGTGATCGTCGCCTCGCCGCGAGCCGAAGCGGTCGACGCGACGGCGCCGAAAGAGACCGGTCGACAGTTCGCCCGGCACCGGCGAGGCCGGCCCGGCGAGGCTGCGGAATTTGGCCGCTCATGTCTCGACCAGCCCGGCGGTGTCGCCCGACTGGCCGGCGCGTCGCCCGTGCGGCAGCTCCAGATAGGACTCCGACGCCATCTCGATCAGCCGCGAGGCGGTCCGCTTGAACTCGTTCGCCTCGTAGCCGACGGTGGCGAGATAGAGCCCCTCGGGCTCGGCCTCGGCCGAGGCGACCAGCTTCACGCCTTGGTCGTAGAGCGTGTCGATCAGGGCGATGAACCGCTTGGCCTCGTTGCGCTTGGGGAAGTCCATCACCGGCACGTGGTCGAGCACGATGGTGTGGAACTCGCGGGCGATGCGCAGATAGTCGGAGGCGCCGAGCGGCTGCTCGCACAGGGCGTGGAACGAGAACCGCGCCGCCCCCATGCCGGAGCGGGGCACCCGCAGCACGCGGCCCTTCGCCGTGATGGTGTGGTCGGCGGTCTCGTGACCGTGGGTGAGGCGCCGCCAGGCATCGTCGAGCTCGGCATCGGCGCGGGCGTCGGCCGGCGTGTGCCAGACCGGCACGCCGGCGAGCTTTTCGCGGCGATAGTCGGTGCGGGCGTCGAGCCGCAGCACCTCCATGTGCTCCTCGAGCAGGCCGATGAAGGGCAAGAACAGGGCCCGGTTGAGCCCGTCCTTGTAAAGATCGCCGGGCGCCACATTGGAGGTGGCGACCACCACGACGCCGAGCGCGAACAGCCGGGTGAACAGCCGCCCCAGGATCATGGCGTCGGCGATGTCGGTGACGTGGAACTCGTCGAAGCACAGGAGCCAGGCCTCGTCTGCGAGATCGCCGGCCGTCAGCGTAATCGGGTCGCCGCCCGGGATGTCGCCGGCCTTGAGGCGGCGCCGATAGACGTGGACGCGCTCGTGCACGTCGGCCATGAACTCGTGGAAATGGGCGCGGCGGCGCCGCTCGACCCGGCTGGTGCCGTAGAACAGGTCCATCAGCATGGTCTTGCCGCGCCCCACCTCGCCATGGAGGTAGAGCCCGCGCACGAACGGCGGCCGCTTGGTGTCGCGGCCGCCGAACAGCCAGCCGAGTGCCGACGACTTCTTGGCGATCCGGTCGGTGATCAGCCGCTCCTGCAATTCGCCGAGCGCCTCGACGATCCGCAGTTGAGCGCGGTCGCGCTCGATCTCTCCGGCGGCGACGAGGGCCGCATATCGCTCGGTAATGGACAAGGCGGGTTTCCGACCGGGGCTGGCACCCTCAGATAGCGGGGGAGGCCGGCGTTCCACAAGCGGATCGTTGGGCTTGGCGCCGGAATGGGCCCCTCTCGGCGGGCTGCCGGCGCCGGTCTTCCGGCTCGGTGCAGGCAAGCCGCGAGGACGGTC
This sequence comes from Rhodoplanes sp., assembly GCF_013377085.1. Taxonomy (GTDB): domain Bacteria; phylum Pseudomonadota; class Alphaproteobacteria; order Rhizobiales; family Xanthobacteraceae; genus Rhodoplanes. The sequence goes on from NZ_JACAAX010000002.1 coordinate 114,354, forward strand.
CGGTGTTTTGCTGCGGCGCCCACAATCGGCTTTAGACTTTCGTCGAAGTCTTCTCGGATAACGGGAATTTCGTCCGTTTTCTTACGTTGGATCAAATCTCGGTGTCGTCGGCACTGAGATACTGCCCTGGCATTCCAGTTCGACGCCACCATATTGCACTGCACCATAAGCGTATCGCCGGCAACGTCCGGCACAGGAAATTGGGGGAACGTCCGGGGACAGAAGACGCGAACAGCGCAGGAGCCCCGGAATGCAGGTCGTATTTGTCGAAGGTGGATTGATCCGCAAGCTCTGGCCCATGGAGGCGCATGCCTACCGGGACCATCTCTTGCGCCTCGACGCCGACAGCCGTCGCAGCCGCTTCGGGGGCGCCGTCTCGGACGAGATGGTCCGCGCCTATGCGGAAACGCTGAACGCCACCGACACCATCATCCACGGCTTTTTCGTCGACGGAATTCTGCGGGGCGCGGCCGACCTGCGCCTGATGCCCCCGGTGACGAGCCGCGAGGCCGAGGCCGCCTTCAGCGTCGAAAAAAGGTGGCAGAGCCACGGTGTCGGATCGGCGCTGCTGGAGCGCTGCCTGCTGGCCGCACGCAACCGCTCGATCAACCTCATGCACGTCGCCTGCCTGTCCGAGAACCACCGGATGCAGCAGCTCGCCCGCAAGTTCGCAACGGAGTTCTCGTTCGACTTCGGCACCGTGGTCGGCAAGGTTCAGAATCCGCGCCCGACCCCGCTGTCGCTGATCCAGGAGCTCCTCGCCGACGGCCACAGCTTCGCGGCCGCCTGCATCGACCTGCAGTCCCGCCTGCTCAAGCCATCCGGTCCGTCCTCCTCCTCGTCATCGGCGACGTAGCCGCGCCCCTCCTCGGTGCCGGCAGGCCATTGCTGCCGCCTGCCGCGGGGGGCCGACGAAAGCCTGCAGATCCTGCCACATCGGCAATTTCGACCGACCGTCCGGGCGGGCAGCGCCGCCGGCCGGCCCATTGTTTCTTCACGTTTCCAAGCCGAAGGACGTGGTTCGCAATTTGCGTGGCCGTCCCCATGAACGTGGAGGCCTGCATGACCATTTCGATCGGATCGTCGTTCTTCTCGTCGTCCTCGTCATCCTCCTCGGCGAGCGAGGTGAGCAAAGGCAAAGTCTCGAAGCCGCTCGAAAAGAACACCGCCGAGACCGAGTTCCTGAAGGAGGTCAAGAAGACGCCGGCGGAGCGGCTTCGCGAATCGCTCCTCAAGCAGATGGGGCTCACCGAAGAGGCCCTCGCGGCCATGGACCCGGACGCCCGGACGGCGGTCGAGAAATCCATCGCGGACGCGATCAAGCAGCGTCTCCAGGCCGGCGGCGACCAATCCACCGGCCAAGTCGTGGACCGCAGCGTCTGAACGAACGACCGCTCCGCTGATCGGTCCGCTCACGCGCCGCCCGCGACGGCGGCCGCGCCCAGCGGATAGGCGGCCTCGACCACATAGGGCCCGCCGCCGACCGAGGCGCGCGACGAGAACAGCACGAAGCGATCGACCCGGAACGACGCCGAGCGGAAGCCGGCGCGGGTGGTCAGATAGTCGGCGACCTGGCGGGCCGAGCTGGCGCGCAGCCGCGCCAGCGTGACATGCGGCGAGAACTTGCGACCCTCCGCCGCAAGCCCGATGCGCCGGAACAGCCGCTCGTGCTCGGCCTGCAGCTCGACGAGCGCCGGGCTCGCCGATGCTGCCGCGATCACGGCGCGCGGCCTGCGGCCCCCGAAGGCGTCCAGACCATCGAGGCGCAGATCGAACGGCGCCCGCGTGACGCCGTCCAGCACCTGGGCGACGTCGCGGGCGAGCGCATCGTCGATGTCGCCGATGAAGCGCAGCGTCAGGTGGTAGTTCTCCGGGTCGATCCAGCGGGCGCCCGGCAGGCCGCCGCGCAGCATCCCCAGTGCGTCGCCGACGGCGGGGGGAATTTCGACGGCGGTGAACAGTCTCGGCATGGCGGGCTCATAGAACGAAGCGAGCGGAACGGCAGCGGGCGGCTCACGAACGGTCGCGGCGCGCCGCGGCGCGGTCGACCAGGGCCTCGACCGCCGGAAGAATGCGCGCGACGATGGTCTTCACGCCGGCGGCGTTGGGATGCATCCCGTCCGGCTGGTTGAGGCCGAGCTCGGCCGCCGCGCCGTCGAGAAAGAACGGGTAGAGCGGCACCTTGTGGGTGGCCGCGAGCGCCGGAAACAGCGGGTCGAAGGCGGTCTTGTAGTCCGGCCCGAGATTGGGCGGCGCCTGCATGCCGCACAGAAGCACCGGAATGCCGCGCGCGGTCAGCCGGCGCAGGATCTCGTCGAGCGCCTTGCGGGTGACGGCCGGGTCGATGCCGCGCAGTGCATCGTTGGCGCCGAGCTCGACCAGCACGGCGTCGGCATCGTCGGGAAGCGCCCAGTCGAGCCGGGCGAGGCCGTCCTGGGCGGTGTCGCCCGAGACGCCGGCATTGACGATCTCGACGGCACGGGCGCCCGTGTGACCTTTGGCCGCGAGCGCCTTCTGGAGCTGCGCCGTGAAGCCGTCGCCGGGCGGCAGGCCGTAGCCCGCGACCAGCGAATCCCCCAACGCGACGATGCGCAGCGGCCCGGCCGGGCCAGGCTCGGCCGCCCCGGCGGCAGCCGTCCCGGCGAGCAGAACGGCCGCCGCCACCACGGCGCGCAATCGCGCCGGCGGCTGGACCCGGCGGCCCGGAGCCCCATATGAGGGAGGCTCCCGTCGCGAACCCGGCGACGGGTCGCGGCCGGCCGGCAGCCTCGCCTCGCGCAAGTCCGGCTTGCGCAACCCCGGATCGCGCAGGCACGGTTCGCGCAGCACAGACCTTATGATGGACGACACCAGCTCCACGATCATCCGCTCCCTCGCTCCCGCCATCTCGCTGTCCGGCGTCGATCTCGCGCTCGGACGGGATGCGGCGCGGGTCCACATCCTCAAGGACATCGCCCTCGATATAGGCCACGGCGAGGCGATCGGCCTCACCGGACCGTCGGGCTCGGGAAAATCCACCCTGCTGATGGTGCTGGCCGGCTTGGAGCGGCCGGATTCGGGGCGCGTGGTGGTCGACGGCACCGACCTCGGCCGTCTCGACGAGGACGATCTCGCGCGGTTCCGCGGCCGAAAAATCGGCATAGTGTTCCAGTCCTTCCACCTGATCCCGACCATGACGGCGATCGAGAACGTCGCCGTGCCGCTGGAGCTGGCCGGCAACCGCGACGCCTTCGACATCGCCCGCGCCGAGCTCGCCGCGGTCGGCCTCGCGGAGCGGCTCGGCCATTATCCCTCGCAGCTCTCGGGCGGCGAGCAGCAGCGCGTCGCGCTCGCCCGCGCGCTGGCGCCGGCACCGAAAATCCTGGTGGCGGACGAGCCGACCGGCAATCTCGACGAGGCGACCGGCCGCGGCATCGTCGATCTGATGTTCGCCCGCCAGGCCGAGCGCGGCATGACGCTGGTGCTGGTCACCCACGACGCGGCACTCGCCTCGCGCTGCGACCGGGTGGTGCCGATGCGCTCCGGCCGCATCGAGGTCGGCGCTCCCGAGCGCGCGGCCGTATCGCCATGACGGCCGTCGACGCCGACCTGTCGCCGAGTCGCGCGAGAAGCGGCGGGCGTTGGCGCACGCTGGTGCGGCTCGCCGGGCGCGACCTGCGCGGCGGATTGCGCGGCTTCGGCGTGTTCATCGCCTGCATGGCGCTCGGCGTGATGACCATCGCGGGCGTCGGCTCCCTTTCACGCAGCCTCACGGAAGGACTCGCTCAGCAGGGCCGCGCCATCCTCGGCGGCGACATCTCGTTCACGCTGGTGCAGCGCGAGACGAATGCCGACGAGCATGCGTTTCTGTCCCGCGCCGGCGATCTCTCGGCTGCCGCGGCGCTGCGGGCGCTGGCTCGCACGGTGGACGGGCGCTCGACGCTGGTCGAGCTGAAGGCAGTCGATGCCGCCTACCCGCTTTTCGGCGCGATGGAGACCGACCCGCCGGCGCCGCTGTCAAAGCTTCTCGCCCGCGACGGCGACGCCTATGGCGCGGTCGCCGATCCGCTGCTGCTGGCGCGGCTCGGTCTGTCGCCCGGCGCCCGCGTGACGGTCGGCGCGGTGACGCTGGTGCTGAAGGCGACCGTGGTGCGAGAGCCGGACCGCCTCGCCGGCGGCGTCGGCTTCGGGCCGCGCCTGATGGTCGGCGACGAGGCCCTGCGGGCGAGCGCGCTGCTCCAGCCCGGCAGCCTGGTGCGCTGGATTTATCGCCTGCGCCTCGCCGGCAGCGATCCGATCGCCGCCGCCGACGCCCTCACCGAGACGGCGAACCGCCGCTTCCCCGACGCCGGCTGGGACATCCGTGCCAGCGGCAACGCCTCGCCGCAGCTCGAGCGCAACATCGACCGCTTCGCCCAGTTCCTCACGCTGGTCGGCCTCACCGCCCTGCTGGTCGGCGGCGTCGGTGTCGCCAACTCGACCCGCCACTATCTCGACCGCAAGCGCGACACCATCGCCACCCTGAAATCGCTCGGCGCCACCGGCACCGAGGTGGTCGGCCTCTATCTGGTGCAGATCCTGCTGCTGGCCGCGCTCGGCGGCGTGATCGGCCTCGCCCTCGGCGCCGTGATGCCGTTCGGCCTCGCGGCGGCGCTGGGCAGCGTGCTGCCGCTGCCGCTCGCCCCCGCGCTCCATGCCGACGTGCTGGCGCTGGCGCTGCTCTACGGCCTGCTCACCGCCGTGACCTTCTCGGCCTGGCCGCTCGGGCGCGCCCACGACGTGCCGGTGTCGGCGCTGTTCCGCGACGCCGTGATGCCGGACCAGCGCCGCCCGCGCCGGCGCTACATGGCAGCCGCCCTGCTGGCAGGCGCCGCGCTTGCAGCGCTCGCCATCGGTGCCTCCTACGACCGCCGCATCGCCGCCGCGTTCGTGGCCAGCGCCGTCGCCGTGCTGCTGCTCTTGCGCCTCGTCGCCTCCGGCGTGATGCAGATCGCGCGCCGGGCGCCGCGGCCGCGCTCGGCCGTGCTGCGCCTCGCCATCGCCAACATCCACCGGCCCGGCGCCCTGACCCCGACCGTGGTGATCTCGCTCGGCCTCGGCATGGCGCTGCTCGTCACCATCCTGCAGATAGACGGCAATCTGCGCCAGCAGTTCACCGCGGCGCTGCCGGAGCGCGCGCCGTCGTTCTTCTTCCTCGACATTCCGAGCCAGGAGGCGCCGCGCTTCGACGCCTTCGTCAAAGCGCAGGCGCCGGGTGCCACCTTCGAGCGGGTGCCGATGCTGCGCGGCCGCATCGTCGCGGCCAACGGCGTCAAGGCCGAGGATCTGAAGATCCGCCCCGATGCGAGTTGGGCCCTGCACGGCGACCGCGGCATCACCTATGCGGGCACGGTGCCGGCCGGCTCGCGCATCGTCGCGGGCACCTGGTGGGGCGCGGACTACAAGGGTCCACCCCTGTTGTCGCTGGAGAAGAAGATCGCCGACGGCATCGGCCTGACGATCGGCGACACCGTCACGGTCAACGTGCTCGGCCGCAACATCGCGGCGAAGATCGCCAACATCCGCACCGTCGACTGGCAGTCGCTCGGCATCAATTTCGTCCTGGTGTTCTCGCCCGGCGCCTTCGCCGGGGCGCCGCATACCGACATCGCCACCGTGACGTTTTCGGATGGCGGCTCGCCGACCGCCGAGGCCGTGCTCCTCAACGCGGTGGCCGACACCTGGCCAGGCATCACCCCGGTGCCCGTCAAGGACGCGCTCGACCAGATCGCCGGCGTGATCGCCAACCTGGTGCGCGCCGTGCAGGCGGCGAGCGCCATCACGCTGGTCTCGGCCGTGCTGGTGCTCGGCGGCGCGCTGGCGGCCGGCCACCGCCACCGCGTCTACGACGCCGTCGTGCTGAAGACGCTCGGCGCGACGCGACGCCAGCTCCTCGCCGCCTATCTGCTGGAATACCTGCTGATCGGCGGCGCCGCCGTGCTGTTCGGGGTCGCCGCCGGCTCGATCGCCGGCTGGCGGGTGGTGACCGACCTGATGACGCTGCCCTTCACCTGGCAGGCCGGCTCGGCCGTGGTTGCAGCCTTGATCGCACTCGCCGTGACGATCGCCTGCGGGCTCGTAGGCACCGTGGCGGCGCTGGGACGCAAGCCGGCTGCGGTGTTGAGAGCGCTTTAACCCTTCCGGCACCCTTCTTTGCGACAACACGCCGCGCGCAAATGCTCGATTATGAATGGAAATTCCGGCTTTGCGACAATCCGTCGCCGCCGGGATTCGGGGTCCGATCGCATATAGTGGGCGCGATCGAACGAGCTCGAACCGCGGGGCGACACGCCGCGGAGGCGGACAACACGAGAAGGGGGTTCGACGATGTCGGACTACGAGCGTAACACCATCGGAGCGCCTTACGGGACGGTGAGCCGTGCCGAAGCGGCCGCGATCGATGCCGGCCTGCGCGCCTACATGCTGCGCGTCTACAACTACATGGTGCTGGGCCTCGCGATCACCGGATGTGCTGCACTCGGCATCTACATGCTGTCGGTCACGGGCGATCCGGCGGCGGCCGCCAGAGCCGTGCTGCGCGGCGGCGTCGAAGGCCCGGCCCGCATCGGCAGCATGTATCTGACGCCGATCGGCTACGCCGTCTTCGTCAGCCCGCTGAAGTGGCTCGTCATGCTGGCGCCGCTCGGCCTCGTCTTCGCGCTCTCGTTCGGCGTCGAGCGCATGCGCCCAGCGACCGCGCAGATGCTGTTCTGGCTCTACGCCGCGCTGGTCGGCCTGTCGCTCGGCTCGATCTTCATGGTGTTCACGCACACCTCGGTGGTGCGGGTGTTCTTCATCACGGCCGCGTCGTTCGGCGCGCTGTCGCTGTGGGGCTACACCACCCAGCGCGATCTCACCGGCATGGGCTCGTTCCTGATCATGGGCCTGTTCGGCATCATCATCGCCAGCGTCGTGAACATCTTCCTCGGCTCGACGATGATGCAGTTCCTGATCTCCATGATCGGTGTGCTGGTGTTCGCGGGGCTCACCGCCTACGACACCCAGCGGCTGAAGAGCGAGTACATCTACGGCGCCATGGAGGGAGACGTGATGGAGCGTTCTGCCATCATGGGCGCGCTGTCGCTCTATCTCGACTTCATCAACCTGTTCACGCTGCTGCTGCAGCTCCTCGGGCAGCGCGACGAATAGCTCGGCCGACATCCGGTCTGCGAAAAAGCCCCGGCTCGGCCGGGGCTTTTTTGTGCCCGGCCGGCGCGACCCGGTACGGCTCTTGCATTCATTTTAGGCTGCGCGTTGCGCGACCCTCGGGACAGCAGGAGATTTTCGGTGCCGGTATTTGGTTCGTGGCTCGATCGCCGCCAATTCCTCCAGACGACCGGTGCGGCCGGCCTGATGCTTGCCGGCGGCGGAACCGCCTTTGCGCAGGGCGCGCGCGCCGAAACGCTGCTGGTCGTGCAGGAGCTGGGGCCGAACAGCCTCGACATGCAGGGCGTCGGCTCGAACCAGACCGTCAACGGCGTGGCGTGGAATTGCTATGACCGGCTGATGACCTACGGCACGAAGACGCTCCCCGACGGCACGCCGTCCTACGACCGCGAGGTGCTGGCGCCCGAGCTCGCGGCGAGCTGGCAGATCGCCTCGGACGGGATGTCCTGCACGTTCAAGCTGCGCCGGGATGCGACCTTCCACGACGGCACGCCGGTGACCGCCAGGGACGTGAAGTGGTCGTTCGACCGCTCGGTCTCGGTCGGCGGGTTCCCGACCTTCCAGATGTCGGCCGGCAGCCTGGAGAAGCGCGAGCAGTTCGTCGCGGTCGACGACCACACGTTCCGGGTGGACTTCGTCCGCAAGGACAAGCTCTTGATGTTCAACCTCGCGGTCGTGGTGCCGTTCGTCATCAATTCCGAGCTCGCCAGGAAGAACGCGACCGAGGCCGATCCCTGGGCACTCGCCTGGCTCAAGCAGAACGAGGCCGGCGGCGGCGCCTACAGGGTGGAGAGCTGGAAGCCCGGCAGCGAAACGATCCTGACGCGTTTCGACGCCTGGAAGAGCGGGCCGCTGCCGAAAATCCGTCGCATCATCGCGCGCGACGTGCCCTCGCCCGGCACCCGCCGCGCGATGCTGGAGCGCGGCGACGCCGACCTGTCGACCGGCTTTCCGCCGAAAGACTTCGACCAGATGATCAAGGAAGGGAAGGTCAGGGTCACCGGCGTGCCGATCCCGAACGCGCTCTGGTATCTGGCGCTGAACACCGCGAAGCCGCCGTTCGACAACGCCAAGCTGCGCCAGGCGATCGCCTGGGCGGTGCCTTACGACGACATCCAGGCCAGCGCGTTCTTCGGGCGCGCGAACCCGATGCATGGCGGGCCGGCCACGGCCGAGAAGCCCGTATGGCCGCAGCCGTTCCCCTACCGGACCGATCTCGCCAAGGCGAAGGCGTTGATGGCCGAAGCGGGCTTCGCGAACGGCCTCGACACGACGCTGTCGCTCGATGTCGGCACCGGAACCGTCGGCGAGCCGACCGCGGTCCTGATCCAGGAAAGCCTCGCCAAGATCGGCGTGCGCGCCGCGATCGACAAGATCCCCGGCGCGAACTGGCGCACGACGCTGAACCGGAAGGAGCTGCCGCTGGTGCTCAACCGCTTCAGCGGCTGGCTCGATTATCCCGAGTATTATTTCTACTGGAACCTGCACGGCAACAACTCGATCTTCAACATCTCGGCCTACAGGAACCCCGAGATGGACAAGCTGATCGACCGGGCGCGCTTCACCGAGGACAAGGTCGAGTACGCCAAGGCCGTGACCGACTTCATCACGCTCTGCATGCAGGAGGTTCCGATCGTCCCGCTCAACCAGCCGATCCACGACGTCGCCACCCAGAAGTCCGTCGGCGGCTATCAGTTCTGGTTCCACCGCGAGCCGGACTTCCGCCAGTTTACCAAGTCGTAATCATCGCGGCCTTTCGGGCCGGTCGATTTCGGCCGGCGCGACAAGGCGTTGCACCCGCCTAGCGCGCGCCCCGATGGCGCACTAGATTGGGACGTACTCGGCCGCGCGCGAATGTCCGCGTGGGGCCAGGGCTCAAGGGTCCACACGGAGAGATAGATGTCGGACTTCGACCGGAATGTCGCAGCCTTCCCCGGCGCCGGCCGGGCTGCTGCGGTCGATGCGGGCCTGCGCGCCCACATGATCACCGTCTACAACTACATGGCGGGCGGCGTCGCGCTGACCGGCATCACCGCCTGGCTCACCTTCCAGATGGCCGTGATCACCGACGCGGCCGGCAACATCACCGGCCTGACCTCGTTCGGGCAGGCGATGTTCGGCAGCCCTCTGATGTGGGTGCTGGTGCTCGCCCCACTGGGGCTGGTGTTCTTCATGAGCTTCCGCATCAACAGCTTGCAGGCCAGCACGGCCCGCCTGCTGTTCTTCGTCTATGCGGGGCTGCTCGGCCTGTCGCTCGCCTCGATCTTCATGGTCTACACGGCGTCGTCGATCACTCGGGTGTTCTTCATCTCGGCGGCCGCGTTCGGGGCGCTCAGCCTGTGGGGCTACACGACCCAGCGTGACCTCTCCGGGATGGGCTCGTTCCTGATCATGGGCCTGTTCGGCCTGATCATCGCCAGCCTGGTGAACATCTTCCTGAAGTCGAGCGGGCTCGACTGGGCCCTGTCGGCCGCCGGCGTCCTGATCTTCGCCGGGCTCACCGCCTGGGACACCCAGAAGATCAAGGAGATGTACGACGTGAACGACGACGGCACCGTCGCCGGCCGCAAGGCCGTGATGGGCGCGCTGTCGCTCTACCTGGACTTCATCAACCTGTTCCTGATGCTGCTGCGGCTGGTCGGCGACCGCCGCTGATCGCGCTGCACCATGACTGAACCGCACGACGCCCCGGCCCCGGCCGGGGCGTTTTCTTTCGGACTTCGCCGAAAAGCGGCATTATCGGCGAATCATGACGCTGACGCCGGCACCGACGACCTTCCGTCCCGCGACCCTCGCCGACATCCCGGCGGTCACGGCCATCTATGCGCATGCGGTGATGCACGGCACCGCCTCGTTCGAGGTCGATCCGCCCGCCGAGGCCGAGATGGCGCGCCGCCTGTCGACCTTGCAGGCGAGCGGGCATCCCTATCTGGTCGCCGAGAGCGAGGGGACCGTGCTGGCTTTCGCCTATGCGGGGCCGTACCGGCTGCGGCCGGCCTATCGCTTCACGGTCGAGGACTCGATCTATGTCGCCCCGACGGCGATGCGGGCCGGGCTCGGCCGCGCGCTGCTGTTCCGGCTGCTGGTGGAGAGCGAGAGGCGCGGCTTCCGCCAGATGATTGCGGTGATCGGCGACGCCGAGCAGATTCCCTCGATCGAGCTGCACCGCGATGCCGGCTTCCGGCTGGTCGGCATCCTCGAGGGGGTCGGCCGGAAGTTCGACCGCTGGCTCGGCTCGGTGATGATGCAGCGTGCGCTCGGCGACGGCGCCACGAACCCGCCCTGACGGACGGGCCCTTCGGCGCGGTGCCGCCGCCCCTACACGACCCTGAGGCTCGCCTTGTCGAGCTCGCGCAGCACGCGGTCGAGCTCGTGGCCGACCTTGACGATCAATCCGGTCGCCGAGACGACCCGGTAGGCGCCCTGGCGGCGCGACAGCTTCGGGTTCTTCTCGATGCGATAGAGCGCCACCTCGGCGCTGCGCCGGAAGACCGAGAAGACGGCGCGGTCCTTGTGGAAGTCGATGGCGTAGTCGCGCCACTCGCCCGACGCGACCTTGCGGCCGTAGAGGCCGAGAATGCGGGACAGCTCGGGCCTGCTGAAGGTCACGCGGGCGGGGCTGGCCGGGACGGAGGCGAAGCCCGCTCCCTCGCCCCCGCGGGACTCGCTCGGGTCCGTGTCGCCAAGCTCGAGGCTCATGCGGCTCCTCCTGGTCGGCTGGTATGGTCGGGTGATGTGGTCACGAGACCGTCATGATCGCGCCGGGACCCGACGAGGGCAAGTATCGCGTCGCGCCGCAGCGGCATTGCGGCGCTGCCGGATCATCACGCGGTGGACGGGTGGACCGACGACGACGCAACGCCGCAGCGGCAGATCGAGCCCGCTACTGCCGGCCCTGTCACGGCGCCTCACGAAACGATCACGCGTTCGTTAGACGCTTCATAATGCTGCCGGATTTCGGCCTCGCCGCGGTCGAGCCGGGCTGGCATCTTATGAGGATTGGCATAGGGTCCGGTCCAAGAAGAGAACCGGTTCCTCAGCCCCCCAGCCCCCCGGGCTCGTAAGGGCCGGACCCTGTCGCCAAGGCGCCTGTCTCCGAGACCCCCGCATCAGGACAGCGGCGCCATGATTTCCGCACCCATGATCTGCAGCGAGACAGGCCGGCTCCCCGCCGGCCTTTTTCGTTTCGGCGTGTGTCCGGTCTCGGGCCATGCGACCGCGGCGCCGGCAGCGATGCCGCGGCGGCCGGTCTGAACGACGCGAGAAGAGCTACTTCAGCCGCTCGAAGGCAGCGCCGAAAATGGTGCCGGGCGCGGTGGAGCTGCCGCCCTGGATCAGCACCGCGACGGCGTCGACCTTGTCGCCGGCGACCTCGCCGACCGGCACCGACCAGGAGCGCAGGCCGCCCGTCCAGTCGCCGAGCTTGTGCCAGCGCCGCACCACATTGCTGTAGACGATGGTGCGGCCGTTGTTCTCGCCGCGTCCGACCGCAACCTCCACGGCCGAGGAGACGCCGAGCAGCCACACCTCGCCGGCCATTGCGGCAGCGGGCGCGCCCGCCGGGGGCCCGGCCATCGCCACTCCCGCGGCCACGCCGCCCTTGGGCGCCTCGGTGCTCACCGACACCTTGCCGTCGGCGACCGACAGCCGGACCGGAACCGAGAGGGCGGCGCCGCGGGCGCGGCTTTTCGCCATGGCGCCTTCGATGGCGGCCTTGTCGCTGCCCAGCACCGGCAGGGTGCCGTTGACGATGACCTGCGGCGTGTAGACGGCGCGATCGCCGCGCGCATGCGAATAGGCGGCCTGGCGCGCCGTGTGGCGCGGATCGGCGAGCGTGTCCTTCCAGCCCAGGTAATCCCAGTAGGTCACCGGCATGCTGACGGCGATCAGGGTCGGGTCCTTCTTCAGCTCGGCGAGCACCCGGTCTGCGGCCGGGCAGGACGAGCAGCCCTGGCTGGTGAACAGCTCGACCACGGCGCGGGTCTGCGCCCCGAGCGACTGGACCGGGGTGGTATGTGCCGACGACAATTGCGGGCCGCCGGCCGAGGCCGGGGACGAGGTCACGGGAGGGGGTGCGGAGAGGGACCGCGTCGCAGGCAATGGGTCGGCGGAGGGCGGAGTGGTGCCCGATTGCGCCGACGCGGCCGACGGCAGCGCGGCCCCGGCGAGAGCAATGACGAGACCGCCGGAGATGAGCGCGTGCCTCGTCGTCATACTGAACCTCGCCGTTTTGTTTTGGGCTTCACCGGCGCGGCGGCGAGCCGATCGGTCCGTTGCGCTGGACCGCAGGACCCCTCGAAGGGCGATGTGCAGCACGGGTGGAATCGATGCCTGGACCTGGGATAGACGCCGCCCCGCTCACCCGCCACTCACTTCGCGGTGAGGCCGTGTTAGCCCGTACGGGCGAGGATGGCGAGTGGTGCGTGGGACACACACGGAACGGCCGCCGCGCGAGCGCGGCGGCCGCAGCATTCGAACCGTCGTCCGTCAGGCGGCGAGCTGGCGCAGCACGTAGTGCAGAATGCCGCCGTTGCGGAAGTATTCGAGCTCGTCGAGCGTATCGATGCGGCAGATCAGCGGCACCTTCTGGACCTTGCCGTTGGCCGAGGTGATCTCCGCCTCGAGCGTCTGGCGCGGCTCGAGGGTGGCGCCCAGCCCGCGCAGCGTGACCCGCTCGTCGCCCTTCAGCCCGAGCGTCTTCCACGAGGTGCCCTCCTCGAACACCAGCGGGACGACGCCCATGCCGATCAGGTTGGAGCGGTGGATGCGCTCGAAGGACTGCGCGACCACGGCCCTTATGCCGAGCAGCGCCGTGCCCTTGGCGGCCCAGTCGCGCGACGAGCCGGTGCCGTACTCCTTGCCGGCGAACACCACCAGCGGCACCTTCTCGGTCTGGTAGCGCATCGCCGCGTCGTAGATCGGCATCTGCTGCTTGGACGGGTAGTGGATGGTGACGCCGCCCTCGACGCCCGGAACCATCTGGTTCTTGATGCGGATATTGGCGAAGGTGCCCCGCATCATCACCTCGTGGTTGCCGCGCCGCGTGCCGTACTGGTTGAAGTCGACCGGCCGCACCTGGTGCTCGGTCAGGTACTGGCCCGCCGGCGACGTCAGCTTGATGGAACCGGCCGGCGAGATGTGGTCGGTGGTGATCGAATCGAGGAACAGACCGAGCACCCGCGCCTCGACGACATCCGTGGTCGCCGCCGGCGTCTTGCCGATGCCGTCGAAATAGGGCGGGTTCTGCACATACGTGGAGCCCATGTCCCACCCGTAGGTGAGGCCACCCTTGACGCCGATCTTGCCCCAGTTGGCGTCGCCCTTGAACACGTCGGCATACTTCTTGGCGAAGATCTGCCGGGTGACGCTTTTCTTGACGGCCGCGGCGATCTCGCGGTTGGTCGGCCAGATGTCCTTGAGGAAGACCTTCTTGCCGGCCTTGTCGACGCCGAGCGGGGTCTTGACCGGATCGAAGTTCATGTTGCCGGCGATGGCGTAGGCGACCACCAGCGGCGGCGAGGCGAGATAGTTCGCCCGCACGTCCGGATTGACCCGGCCCTCGAAGTTGCGGTTGCCCGACAGGACGGCCGCGGCGACCAGGTCGTTCTCGTTGATGGCCTTGGAAATCTCCGCCGGCAGCGGACCCGAATTGCCGATGCAGGTGGTGCAGCCGAAGCCGACCAGGTTGAAGCCGAGCTTGTCGAGGTCCTTCTGCAGGCCGGCCTTGGCGAGATACTCGCCGACCACCTGCGAGCCAGGCGCGAGCGAGGTCTTCACCCAGGGCTTCACCTTGAGGCCCTTGGCCACCGCCTTCCTGGCGAGCAGGCCGGCGCCGAGCATGACGCTCGGATTGGACGTGTTGGTGCACGACGTGATCGCCGCGATCACCACGTCGCCGTGGCCGAGATCGTGGTCGCGGCCTTCCACCTCGAACCGCTTGTCGGCCCCCTCGGTCTTGCCGAACTCGTCGGCGAGCGAGGCGGCGAAGCCGGCCTTCACCTTCTTCAACGGCACCCGGTCCTGCGGCCGCTTCGGTCCGGCGAGCGACGGCTCGACCTTGGCGAGATCGAGCTTGAGCACCTCGGTGAACACCGGGTCCGGCGTGCTGCGGGTGCGGTACATGCCCTGCGCCTTGGCATAGGCCTTGACCAGCGCAACCCGCGCGGTGGTGCGGGCCGTGCCGGTCAGGAACTCGATCGTGTCCTCGTCGATCGGGAAGAAGCCGCAGGTGGCGCCGTATTCGGGCGCCATGTTGCCGATGGTGGCACGGTCGGCGATGGTCAAGCCGGCGAGGCCGGGGCCGAAGAACTCGACGAACTTGCCGACGACGCCCTTCTTGCGCAGCATCTGGGTGACGGTCAGCACCAGGTCGGTCGCCGTCACGCCCTCCTTGAGCTTGCCGTCGAGCCGGAAGCCGATCACCTCGGGCAGCAGCATCGAATAGGGCTGGCCGAGCATCGCAGCCTCGGCCTCGATGCCGCCGACGCCCCAGCCGAGCACGGAGAGGCCGTTGACCATGGTGGTGTGCGAATCGGTGCCGACCAGCGTGTCCGGATAGGCGATCTCGGCCGTCACGGTCTTACCGCCGACCAGGGCCTTGCCCTTGGCGCTCCACACCGTCTGCGACAGGTATTCGAGATTGACCTGGTGGCAGATGCCGGTTCCCGGAGGAACAACGCGAAAATTCTCGAAGGAGCGCTGTGCCCACTTCAGGAACTTGTAACGCTCCTGGTTCTGCTTGTACTCCTCGTCGACATTCTTCTTGAAGGCGTCGTTGTCGCCGAAATAGTTGATGATGACCGAGTGGTCGATGACCAGGTCGACCGGCACCAGCGGGTTGATCTTCTTGGAATCGCCGCCGAGAGCCTTCATGGCGTCGCGCATCGCCGCGAGGTCGACCACGGCCGGCACGCCGGTGAAGTCCTGCATCAGGACGCGGGCCGGGCGGAACGCGATCTCACGCGTCGAGGTGCGCTTCTTCAGCCAAGCCGCGACGGCCAGGATGTCGTCCTTGGTGACCGTGCGGCCGTCCTCGTGGCGCAGCAGATTCTCAAGCAGCACCTTCATGGAGAAGGGCAACCGCGCGATGCCTTTGAGGCCGTTCTTCTCGGCGACCGGCAAGCTGTAATAGACATAGCTCTTGGTGCCGACCTTGAGGGTCCGGGTGCATTTGAAGCTGTCGATTGCGGTCATGAGGCCTGTTCCATTCCGGCGGGCGCCGGACTGCCTGTCGACGAGATCGCCCCGGGGCGATAGTGATCGCCTGTGATACGGCGCCGGGGTGTCGTCGGGTTGGAGATCTTGGGCACGAACGGCTTATAAGAGCTTTCTTGGAATTCTGCTACATCATCGATGTTCTAAACAAGACGAAGCGGAGGGCGGCCTTCGACCGGCCGGCCGGGGGTCATGTCGGAACGGCCATGGACTTGATCGGACGCGATCTCGCCTGCGTGCGGGGGCAACGCGAGATCTTCGCCGGGCTGGACTTCCGGGTCGGTCAGGGCGAGGCACTGATTCTCCTCGGACCCAACGGGGCGGGCAAGAGCTCGCTGTTGCGGCTGATCGCCGGGCTGGTGCGGCCGACCGAAGGCCTGGTCGCGCTGGAGGGCGGCGACCCCGAGCTGACGGTCCCCGAGCAGGCGCATTATCTCGGCCACCAGGACGCCCTGAAGCCGTCCCTGACGGTCGCCGAGAATCTCGGCTTCTGGATCGACGTCCTCGACGGCGAGCGGGCTGCGATGGCCGAGGCGCTCACCGCGGTCGCGCTCGACGAGATCGCCGATCTGCCGGCCGGCTACCTCTCGGCCGGGCAGCGCCGGCGCCTGTCGATCGCCCGGCTGGTCGCCGTCGAGCGGCCGGTGTGGTTGCTCGACGAGCCGACCTCGGCCCTCGATGCCGCCTCGCAGGAACGCCTCGCCGCGCTGATGACCGCGCACCTCGCCGGCGGCGGCCTGCTGCTCGCCGCCACCCACGGCCCGCTCGGCCTCGCCGGCACCCGCGAGCTGCGGCTGGGAGGACGGGCATGAGCGGGACGTGTGCTGCTCACTTGCTCCGCGATCCGGGCTTACCCCCCTCCCCACCCCTCCCCCACAAGGGGGGAGGGAGCCGGCTGCGGCATGTTTCGATGCAGAGCCCGATCACGAGCACCTCTGGTCCGAGCGCGACGACGTCGCGGCTCCAGCGTTCCATCCCCCCTTGTGGGGGAGGGACAGGGAGGGGGGTGGCCACGATCTCGGCCGCAGCGATAGCGCGCCTCTTCCGCCACTCCGGAGTCTCCCCATGACGGCGCTGCGCGCCCTCCTGGTCCGCGACATGCGGATCGCGCTGCGGGTCGGCGGCGGCGCCATGATGGGGGTGCTGTTCTTCCTCACCGTCGTCACCCTGATGCCGTTCGCCATCGGGCCGGATCTGGAGCTGCTGCGCCGGATCGGCCCGGCGATCCTGTGGATCGGGGCGCTGCTCGCCTCACTGCTGGCGCTCGACCGCCTGTTCGCCGCCGACCACGACGACGGCTCGCTCGACCTGATCCTGATGGGGCGCCTGCCGATCGAGCTCGCCGTCGCCGCCAAGGGCCTGGCCCACTGGCTCACCACCGGCCTGCCGCTGGTGATCGCCGCACCGGTGCTCGGCCTGTTCCTCAATCTGGAGCCGGCCGCCATCGGGGCCGTCGCCCTGACGCTGCTGGTCGGCACCCCGGCCCTCACCTTCACGGGCCTGATCGGGGCGGCGCTGGCCACCGCGCTGCGCCGCGGCGGACTGCTGCTGCCGGTCCTGGTTCTGCCGCTCACCGTGCCGGTGCTGATCTTCGGCGTCGCCGCCTCCAATGCCGCCGTGGTCGGCCCGGTGCCGTTCGGCACCCCGTTCACGATCCTGTGCGCCCTGACGCTCGCGAGCCTCGTGGTCGGCCCCTTCGCGGCCGGCGCGACGCTGCGACAGGGGATGGAGTGAGCGCCTCACCCTCCCCTCGAGGGGGATGATCGACGCGCGCAGCGCGTCGGGGTGGGGTGAAGCCGCGAACACAGGCTTCGCCTGTCACCCCCTCCCGGACCGCTTCGCGGTCCGACCTCCCCGTCGCGGCGAAGCCGCGACACCCAGGGGGAGGTGACGAAAGCTCCGTAGAAGTGTCGCATTGCGCCGCCAGGACGTGCGGACTAAGAGACAGAAATGGCCTGGATCGACCTTGCCAATCCGACCCGCTTCCTGCGCATCGTCGACCGGGTGCTGCCCTGGCTGACGGCGCTGACCGTGCTCGCCTTCGCGTTCGCGCTCAACGGCGCCTTCGAGGCGCCCGACGACTACCAGCAAGGCGCCACCGTCAAGATCATGTTCATTCACGTGCCGGCCGCATGGCTCGGCATGTTCTGCTGGGGCATGATGACGATCTCGGCGCTCGGCACCCTGGTGTTCCGCCATCCGCTGGCCGACGTCGCCGCCAAGACGGCCGCCCCGCTCGGCGCCGCCTTCACGTTCGTCTGCCTGCTGACGGGCGCCCTGTGGGGCCGGCCCATGTGGGGCACCTACTGGGTGTGGGACGCGCGGTTGACCTCCGTGCTGGTGATGTTCGTCATGTATCTGGGCCTGCTGGCGCTGTGGCGCAGCGTCGAGGACCCGGCCCGCGCCGGCCGCGCCGCCGCCATCCTCACCCTGGTCGGCGCCCTCAACCTGCCGATCATCAAGTTCTCGGTCGACTGGTGGAACACGCTGCACCAGCCCGCCTCGGTGGTGCGGCTCGGCGGCCCGACCATCCACCCGGCCATCCTGATCCCGCTGCTCGCGATGACGATCGCCTTCACGCTGCTGTTCGTCGCGCTGCATCTCGGCGCCATGCGCAACGAGGTCTTGCGCCGGCGGGTGCGCACGCTGCGCCTGCTGCAGGCGCAGACGGCGCGGGGAGCCTGAGCATGGACCTCGGTCTCGGCCCCCATGCGGTGTTCATCGTCGCCTCCTATGCGGTGACGCTCGTCGTGGTCATGGCCCTGATCGGCTCGGTGTGGATCGATCACGGCCGCCAGACCCGCCTGCTCGCCGATCTCGAGGCGCGCGGCGTGCGCCGCCGCTCCGCCGAGCCGCGGCTGCCGACATCGCCGGCCGATCCGGTCAAGGAGACCACGGCATGACGGCGTTGCCCTCCGACCCGCCGGCCGGCGCCCGCCGGCGCTGGCTTGTGCTGCTGCCGCTCGCGGTGTTCTTGGGCGTGGCCGCCCTGTTTCTCTACCGGCTCGGCGCCGGCGATCCCGCTGCCCTGCCCTCCGCCCTGATCGGCCGCGCCGCGCCCGTCACCGAATTGCCCGGCATCGCCGGGCTGACGCGCGACGGCCAGCCGGTGCCCGGCGTCACGGCCGCCGACCTGAAGGGCGCCGTCACGGTGTTCAATGTCTGGGCGTCGTGGTGCGTGCCGTGCCGGGACGAGGCGCCGCTGTTGATGCGGCTCGCCGAGGACAAGCGCATCCGCATCGTCGGGCTGAACTACAAGGACGACCCGAGCAACGCCATCCGGTTCCTGGAGCGCTACGGCAATCCCTATGCGGCGACCGGTGCCGACCTGCGCGGCCGTGCCGGCATCGAATGGGGCGTCTACGGCGTCCCCGAGACCTTCGTGATCGGCCGCGACGGCACCGTCGCCTACAAGCTGGTCGGCCCGGTCACGGCGAACAATCTCGACACGGTACTGCGACCCGCCATCGCCAAGGTTTTGGCTGCGGGGTCGTAGCGCCCTCCTTGACGGCCGACGTCCGGATCATATCCTACCGGTATGGGACAAGAGCCGACACGACACTCGGTTTACTCGACAATCTCGGCAGCGAGCCAAACGGTCGTTCCAGCAGAAGTACGGGAACGGCTCGGACTCCAGCCGGGAGATACTCTTCGCTATCGGTTGTCGCCCGAAGGCGTGATCCTGGACAAGGCACGGCTCGAGGAGGTCGAGGACCCGTTCGCGATCTTTACCGAATGGTCGAGTGAGGCTGACGAAAAGGCCTATGCCGACCTCTGATCCCGGCACGGCCTACGCGCGCTGGGACGTCGTGGTCGTCCCGTTCCCCTATGCAGATCGACTCGCTGAAAAGCGTCGCCCGGCGCTGGTCATCTCCAACTCGCGTCTTGCAGCTTTGGGCCTCGTCTGGGTGGCGATGATCACCAGCGCCGAAAACAAGGGCTGGGACTGCGATGTCGACATGGTCGATCCTGCGGCCACCGGGCTCACTGCGCTGTCGGTCGTCCGACCCGCCAAGATCGCCTGCATCGATACGAGCCGAATACTCCGTCGTATCGGCTCGCTCGATGTCGCAACCGCCGACGCCGTCGGCACCGCCCTGGACGCGTTCTTGAGCTGACGCGCTACCCCTGCCCCAGCACCAGATCGTCGCGGTGGATCATCGCGGTGCGGCCGTGTGTGCCGAGAATGCCGGCGATGTCGCCGGAGGAGTGGCCGCGGATGCGCTCGGCGTCGGCGGCGTCGTAGGCGACCAGGCCGCGGCCGATCTCGAAGCCGTCCGGCCCGCGCACCAGCACGGCATCGCCGCGTGAAAACTCGCCCTCGATGCGCACGATGCCGGCCGGCAGCAGGCTCTTGCCGCGCCGCAGCGCCGCCACGGCGCCGGCGTCGATCGTCAGCGTGCCCTTCGGCTCCAGCGAGCCGGCGATCCATTTCTTGCGCGACGTCACCGGGTTGCCGGCGGCCAGGAACCAGGTGGCGCGGCCGCCCTCGGCGATGGCGCGCAGCGGGTGCTCGATCCGACCGGAGGCGATCACCATGTGGGTGCCGCCCGTGGTGGCGATCTTGCCGGCCTCGATCTTGGTGCGCATGCCGCCCTTGGAGAGCTCCGAGGCCGAATCCCCGGCCATCGCCTCGATCTCCGGGGTGATGCGCTCGACCACCGGGATCAGGGTCGCGCTCGGGTCGATTCCGGGCGGCGCCGTGTAGAGCCCGTCGATGTCGGACAAGAGTACCAGCAGGTCGGCGCTCGCCATGGTGGCGACGCGGGCGCCGAGCCGGTCGTTGTCGCCGTAGCGGATCTCGTTGGTCGCCACCGTGTCGTTCTCGTTGATCACCGGCACGGCCCGCCAGTCGAGCAGCCGCGCGATGGTCGAGCGGGCATTGAGATAGCGGCGGCGCTCCTCGGTGTCGCCGAGCGTGACGAGAATCTGCCCGGCCGTGATGCCGTGGCGGCCGAGCGCCTCGGCCCAGATGCGGGCGAGCGCGATCTGGCCGATGGCGGCGGCGGCCTGGCTGTCCTCCAAGGCGAGCGGCCCCTTGGGCAGCCGCAGCAGCGAGCGGCCGAGCGCGACCGCTCCCGAGGAGACCACCAGCACGTCGCGGCCGTCGCGATGCAGGCCGGCGAGATCCTCGACCAGCGAGGCGAGCCAGGCCTCCTTCACGCCGCCGGCCTCGACGTCGACCAGAAGCGATGAGCCGACCTTGACGACGATGCGGCCGAAATCGGTCAGGGCGGGCGGCGTACCAGACATGCGCGGACTTCTGAGCGTGACGGAGGACGACATGGGCATGCCATCCCATACCGAGGCCGGGTTTGGCAATCGAGCCGGTCGCAGGGCTGCCGCACGGTCCGGCGCCAGCGCCGCGACGGTGTCGGGATACGCTCCGCGACGCAGCGGAAACCGAATTACGGCCCAGGGGTTTACCCTGAAGGCGGCATCGCGGTGCCGCCCCGAGGAGCGCCCTCGAACCAGGAGGCCACGCCGTGCCCGTGACGACCATGGTCCATATCGGCACGTCGGGCTGGAGCCATGACGGCTGGCGCGGCGTGTTCTTTCCCGACGACCTGCCGAAGCGGAAATGGCTCGCCTGGTACGCCGGCCGCTTCAACTCGACCGAGATCAACGGCTCGTTCTTCCGCACGCCGCCGCTCGCCGCGGTGTCGGCCTGGCGCGACCAGACGCCGGACAACTTCGTGTTCTCCTGGACGGCATCGCGCTTCATCACCCACTGGAAGCGACTGTCGCCGCGCACCGCAGACAGCCTGGCGCTGATGCAGACACGGCTCGACGCGCTCGGCCGCAAGGCCGGGCCGGTGCTGTTCCAGCTTCCGGCCCGCTTCATCCTCGACCGCGAGCGCCTGCAGATTTTCCTCGGCCTGCTGTCGCCCGGCCGGCCCTATGTGCTCGAGGTGCGCGACCCGAGCTGGTTCGACGACGAGGTCTACGACCTGCTGCGCAAGCATGACGTCGCGCTGTGCCTGTCCGACCATCGCGACGCCCGCGCCCCGTGGGAGCTGACGGCGCGCCACGTCTATGTGCGCGGCCACGGGCCGGAAGGCGACCATCACGACCGCTACCCGGACGCGACGCTGCGCGAGTGGGCCGACCATATCCGCACCTGGCGGCACCAGATGCGCACCGTCTACGTCTATTTCGACAACGAGCAGAAGAGCGCCGCCCCGCACGATGCGCAGCGCCTGATGGAGATTTTGGCCGAGACCTGAGGCGATCCGCAGCGCGCGCGTCAGGCCACAGCGACGGTCGTCACGCGCACGCGGCTGCGGCGGCGACGGATCTGCCGACGCGCCCAAATCCACAGGCCGGTGCCGAGCAGGCCGAGCAGCACGACCGACGTCACCACATTGACGAGGGCCGACCACGCGCCGGCCCAGTTGCCCTCGTGGATCAGCCGCGGCCAGTTGCGCGCCGTGGGCACCAAGCCGTCGCGGCCGACCGCGAACACCGCGTGCTCGCCGCCGACATCGATGCGGGCGAGCTGGGCCTTGCCGCGCTGGCGCACCCACAGCAGGGTGGAAGGATCGTGCGCGGCCGTGACCATCCGGACCGCCTCGCGCAACGGCACCGCCGGCCCCGCCGCCGGGGGCGAGCCGGCCGAAAGCGTGATGCCGAAGGCGAGCGCGAGGCCGGTGAGCGGGCTGAGAATCACGAGCGGCAGCGCCACCCAGGCGATACCCTTGTGCCAGCCCGAGAGCGAGCGGTTGAGCCGCGGCCAGCCCATCAGGATGCCGAGCACGGCGAGAGCCAGCATGGCGATGGTGCTGGCCGTCACCAGCCAGCCGAGGTCGAAGATCAGGTGCTCGTGCAGGCGGCGCGAAGCGCCGAACAGGCTCGCCAACGGACCGATGTCGGCGCGCTCCGCGCCGGTCGAAAAATCGATCACGATCGGCTGGTCGCGCACGCCGGAGAGCATCAGCGAGCCGTCATAGGGCCGCAGCGCGACGCCGCGCGCCTTGCCGGCGGGATCGTGGCGGACCAGCAGCTCGTCGAGCTTTTGGGCCGTCACGGTGCCGGGCGCGGAGCCGGCCACCATGGGCTCGAAGGAGAGGATCAGGCCGGTGATCAGCAGGACGGCGAGCGGCACCGCGAACACCAGCGTGATCCAGCGATGCAGCCGCAACAGAGCTTGGCGCGACATGACGGCCCCCGAAAGTCTCTCGCCCAAGTCGGGTTATCCACCCAGCCGGCGGCTGTGTTCAAATGAAGTCTCGGTAAGGAAATGCAGGCTGTCCGCTGACGTCACCCTGACGGGCGATGTCGGCTGACCGTCACGGCTGCCAGCCGGCGGGCTCCGGCACCAGGTCGGCGCGCTCGGCCGCGCGGGCCCCCTCGACCACGGCGAACACGGCGCGCAGGACCTCCGGCACGCCCTTGCCGGTCACACCCGACAGCAGCAGCGGCGTCGTCTTGGCGGCGCGCTTGAGGCGGGCGACCTGCTGCTTGAGATCCTCCGGGCTGAGCGCGTCGATCTTGTTCAGCGCGACGATCTCGGGCTTGTCGACGAGGTCGTGCTCGTAGGCGGCGAGCTCGGCCCGAACCGTCTTGTAGGCCTTGCCGGCATGCTCGCCGGTGCCGTCGACGAGATGCAGCAACACGCGACACCGCTCCACATGGCCCAGGAACCGCGTGCCGAGCCCGGCGCCTTCGCTCGCCCCCTCGATCAGGCCCGGAATGTCGGCCAGCACGAACTCGCGGCCGTCGACCGAGACGACGCCGAGCTGCGGATGCAGCGTCGTGAAGGGATAGTCCGCGATCTTCGGCTTGGCGGCGCTGACGGCGGCCAGCAAGGTCGACTTGCCGGCATTGGGCAAGCCGACCAGGCCGGCATCGGCGATCAGCTTGAGGCGCAGCCAGATGGTGCGCTCCTCGCCGGGCTGGCCCGGATTGGCCCGGCGCGGCGCCTGATTCGTGGAGGTCTTGAAATGGGCGTTGCCGAAGCCGCCATTGCCGCCCTTGGCGATGACGACGCGCTGCCCGACCGCGGTGAAGTCGGCCAAAAGCGTCTCGTTGTCCTCGTCGAAGATCTGGGTGCCGACCGGCACCTTGAGGATCGCGTCGGCGCCGCGCCCGCCGGCCCGGTCCTTGCCCATGCCGTGGGTGCCGGTCTTGGCCTTGAAGTGCTGCTGGTAGCGGTAGTCGATCAACGTGTTGAGGCCGTCGACGCACTCCGCCACGACATCGCCGCCGCGTCCACCGTCGCCGCCGTTCGGCCCACCGAACTCGATGAACTTCTCCCGCCGAAACGAGATGCACCCGTTCCCGCCGGCGCCCGACGCGATGTAGATCTTGGCCTGATCGAGGAATTTCATGCCGAACTGGTAGCGCGGACGAGCCGGGGCGGCAATCGCAGCGGCCCAGTTCCGATCACGACACCGTGTCGGGTCGCCGGCGCGCCGGCGCCGACGACCGTTTCGATCGATAAATTGCTACGCCACGTAGCGCACGCGGGTCGAGGTGCGGCCCCAGTCCTTCAGCGAGGACCAGATGGCGCGCTCCAGCCGCAGGCAGTCGACCGGTGCCGACGAGCGGATGGCGCGGATGCGGTGGAGCACCACGCTGGTCCACTGGAACCCGCACTTCTCCAGCACGCGGCGGGAGGCCGGGTTGCTGGTGCGGGCTCCGGCCTGCAGGGCGTTGTAGCCGTGGTCGGCGAAGGCATGGTCGACCAGCGCGCGCACCGCCTCGGTGGCGAAGCCCTGGCCCCAATAGCGGGCGCCCAGCCAGTAGCCGATCTCCGGCGAATGCCCGTTGCGCCATTCGAGCCCGCAGGCGCCCATCACGGTGCCGTCGCGCCGGGCGATCAGAAAGGTCTCGTCGCGGCTGTCGAGATTGGTCGAGGCGATCCAGTCCTCGGCGTCGCCGAGCCCATAGGGATGCGGGATGCGGAGCGTATTCTCGGCGATCCGGCGGTCGTCGGCGAGCGTCGCTACAGTTTTCGCGTCCTCGAGTCGCGGCGCCCGCAGAATCAGTCGGCCAGTCTCGAGGACGTGGGTACAGGTCTCGGGCAGGCCGTCTCTGGGTCGTTCGAGGATGGTCATCGCGGGCTCCTTCAGTCCAGAAAAGAAGAGGGGGAGCCGGCGCCCCGTCTCCCCCTCCACGAACCCGTTCTGACGAGGGTCCACCGGGTGACTGGCGCCGGCGGACCTCGTTGATCCACCGTCTACTCGGCCGCAGCCTCCGTCGCCGGTACAACCGACACGTAGGTGCGGCCACGGGCTTTGGCGCGATATTGAATCGTGCCGTCGACCGTGGCGAAGAGAGTGTGATCCTTGCCGAGGCCGACGTTCACGCCCGGATGCCATTTCGTGCCGCGCTGGCGCACGATGATGTTGCCGGCCCGGCACTGCTCGCCGCCGAACTTCTTCACGCCGAGACGTTGACCGGCCGAATCACGCCCGTTGCGCGAGGAGCCGCCTGCTTTTTTGTGAGCCATCGCTCGAATCCGTTTCGCTTAAGGGGTTCTAGCTTCGATTTGTGACCAAATCATCACCGGAACGGTCACGAGATGTTAAGCCCGCGGGCCATTCCGGCGCCTCGGCGGCGCCCTATTCCGCCGCCGGAGCCTCCGGTGCCGATTCGGCCGGCTTCGCCGTCCGTGACGGCGCACGCCCCTCGGTCAGAATCTCGGTGATGCGCACCACCGTGAAGTCCTGTCGGTGGCCGCGCTTGCGCCGCGAGTTCTTGCGGCGGCGCTTCTTGAAGGCGATGACCTTGGGGCCACGGCCCTGGCGGACGATCTCGCCCGCGACCGCGGCGCCCGCGACCGTCGGGGCGCCGAGCAGGGTCTCGTCCCCGCCCACCACCAGAACCTCGCCGAAGGTGACCACGTCGCCGGGCTCGCCCGCGATGGTGTCGACCTGCAGCAGGTCGTCGGCGACCACCCGGAACTGCTTTCCGGCGGTCTTGATGACTGCGAACATCTTTCTGTCCTCGTGTTCGGATCCGGCCTGGACGGGCCGGCTTCTTTCAGTCGGTTGCTCTTGATCGGCCGCAGGGCGGCCGGACGATGGCCGGAGCGCCAAAATCCACGCTGCAGCCAAAACAAAACGCGCGGGCCCGAGGGCCCGCGGCACGTTTTGGGTTTATGGCGACTGGGTGACGTCCTGTCAAGGAAACCGGGGTTCTGGACCGGTCCGGCCCCCCGGGGCGCCCTGGCCGCCCCGGAGAGGCGCGCGGCAGGACCGTGGGTCGCGCAGGCGATCCCGCCGCAGCGGCCTTGTCTCGGCAATGAAGCTTCGTGTAGAAGTCCGACGCGCCGGGCGACGTCGTCGTCCTGCACTCGGCCCCGCGGAGAGGTGGCAGAGTGGTTGAATGCACCGCACTCGAAATGCGGCATACGGGTAACCGTATCGGGGGTTCGAATCCCTCCCTCTCCGCCACCTAAAGCTGTAAGCGGGAAACTCCTTCAAAATCAACAACTTACAGATCGGCCGAGTTTCTTCGGTGGAGCACTGCGGTGGAGCACTCTGCACCGGGTTGTGCCACGACGCGCCGCGATTCTCGACTCTATAGTTGGGGTGATTCAGGGCGGTTGAGGTTCTGAATCTTTCTCCACTACGCCTCGTAGAGGGAGAAATTTACCTATCGAGCAAAGCAGTCACCAGCGCGTCGCGCGCATCGACATAAGGGAAATGGGGACGCCGAAGTGCCGGCGGGCGTCATTGCCTATTATATTGCGGCGTGCCGCGCCTACATGTTCCATCTGCTGCAGGAGATTGGAATGGACCCCACGCTCGGTGTGCCCGCAACGAAGTTGATCGATGCGTTCAAGTCCATTCCGACATGGCTGTTGGCGGGTCTACTCATTTCCCTCGCGTCGATCTGGCTATGGCCGCCATTCCTGCTCGCGCTTCCCGAACCGGTGCGCTCGAACGTCCCGGTTGTGCTGTTCGTCCTGGCGACGTTGACCATCTGCAATCTCGTGAGCTTGTGGCTTGCGCATGCTGCCGAACGCCGGCAGCATTCCCGGGCACAAGAACGTGACCGATTGATGCATCTCTATCGTCCGCTCAATGCGCTCTTCCTGACGCGGCACATCACGGTCTGCACCGCCCCCGCTTCGCCGCGCTTGCGGCATCGGGTCGAGAACGCCTGGGAAGCGCTCGGAGAGTATGAGCGGCGCTCGCGAGGCATCAATCGGGCTTTTCACGCGCTCTTCGACAAACAGAGTTCGTCGAGCGCTGAGGTCGAATATGGCGGCGACTTTCCGTTGGTCGCGATCATTGATCTGGTGCGCAAGAATGTCCGGTATGCGAAACCCCAGCTGCAGGATCTCATCAATCGTGCCGATCGCTCGCGGTACGAGGAGTACGACAACGCCTTGATGACCGACGCGGAGTATGCGCTGTTCGAACACATCGACAGCGAACATCGCCGACTGTCGGCTCGGGTCGGATAGAGCCGATCGAATTTTCATGATCGCGCGAGCGCGATCATGGCTCGACCGGCTTATCCTGGCGGCTCCAACTCCACGATCTTCCAATCCGGCTTGGTGCCGAGATCGAGCAATTTCCCGATCGCGGAAACGTACAAAGCAAAAGCCCCCTGTAGGATTGCGTCGACGATCTTTCCGCCGCGAGGCTTCAATGAGCCTCCGTGCGTCGCCTGGTTGCGGAGTTCGTAGAGCGAGGCGATCGACTGTCGATTCTGCGAACGCAGGGCGACTGGGCCTCCGACGAGTTGTGCGGTTCTTACACTCACCTTCCAACTCGGCGGAGCGTTGTCGCCCTGATCGCTCAAGGCGATCTCGAACGCGAGAGCCAGATCCAGGACGCGATCGATCTCCTGTTTGCGTGATTGGCTCAAACGGAATCTCTCCATCGACCGGAGAAGTCGCGATCGCTGCTCGCCCTCCAGACGTCCATAGCTATTGATGCTCGCGACGATCCGATCGCAGTCGACCGGAATAGCAAGCTTAACGGACGGGTTGATCTCCGGAAGCAGCCACGTGAGGCTGTTCTCCCATTCGGCCCATTCCAGTTCTTTATCCGCGTATTCGAACCAGCACGCGATCGCGACCGGATGACCAATGCAGCAGGCTTGGAGAAGGATAGATATTTCATCGATCCTGCAAATGGCGTTGTTCATGACTCCGAAAGCCGCAGCGTCGCTCCGGATGTAAGGAAATTCTTGCAGCGTCTCGACGAGCGCGGCGGTCGGACGGTTATAGTACGTCTGCAGAAGCCACTGCGAGCCGTCGTAGCAGGGGTTCGCCCGATCCAAGATCTTTCTCTTCATGTAAGAATCGGAAAGAGCATCGAACGGTGTCAGCCGCGCTGACTGCGCCAAAGAGACGTCGTGATCGACGCGCAATCCCCAGAACGCAGCCTTTAAAAGACCCGTGGTTTCGCGCGTGGTCATCAGGCGCATGAGCCAAGAGACCGCGCCTTCGACGTCGTCGGTGAAGTGGACGCCTTTGTCGAACAGCCGTACGGCCAGACCATGGGCGTCGATAACTGGTCCCGAGCCGCCACTGAACAGAACTTTTCCTGCGATCGCGCGATAGGCGTTGCATCGTTCGATCGCGGTCACGAGCGTGGCAACCGCGCCGTCACTCGGGCCGCCTCCAAGCAACGTCCGCTTCATCTCCTGCCGCTTGTAGTCCTTCGAGACCGCCTCCAAAGCAGTCCGGAGAACAGCGGCATCGTCTTCAAACATCGTCCTCGGTCCCCTTCGCCAGGGTCGTGTCGGCGTCCATTGCGATCAGCCCTCGTTCGACGAGTTGCCGCAACGTCGTCGTAGGTCCGCCCGCTGCCGCGTCCGAAATACGCTCGGGTATCGAAAGATCTAGAAGCGCTTCCGCGGGAGTGACGAAAGCGATGTCGGTCGCGCCGTCGTAGCTGCACGACGCGATCCCGAACACACGCCCGGCGGCGTCGAAGACGGGACCGCCGCTCGACCCTCCATGCAGGTTGATGCTGGTCCGGAAGTAGGGCGGCTTCAGCTTTGCCGACGGGCCGCGCTCCTCGAAGTGCTCCTCAAGGGCGCCATCGTAAAAGTCAGGCTGCAACCTGAAGACCTTTCCTTCATCCGTGTCGACGACGGAGTGAAGCGGGTAACACCAGGTGCTGACGGGTGAGCCAATCGAAGGCGGCCGCGAGGACAGCGAAAGGACTTTGGGCCTGACGACGCTGCCCGACGCATCGTCGACGAATTCGTACCGCGGAATGCCGAACGCGACGTCGGCGGTCGGGTGGACGAAGAACCTCCAGATCGGAAGGAAGAGGGTCCGACCGTCCGGCAGCGTGTGCGCGATCCCGACCGAGTCCCGCCTCTCAGCGAGCTGTCGCTCCGATTCGAGCGCGACATGGGCCGCTGTGGCGAAGCCTCCCTTGACCTGAAGATAGAAGCCGGTGCCGATCAGCGAGAAGCCGCCGGCGTCGGGGCTTCGGAGAATGGCGAAGGTCGCGAGGCGCCCGTCCGAGATGACCGAGTCGGCGTTCTGCATGCGCCAAGACCCGGCGCTCGCGGTACCCGGCAGAGGTCTAAGGCGTCCGTTCATGACCGCAATCTAGTCGAACGCGCGAGGATGCGTCGAGCCTCCCCAAGGGTCTGGCGGTCTCCTAGAATCCGCGGACGGGCGGCGGATCTCTGCCGATCTATGGAATGAGCGATTTTGAGCGTTGCGTATTTGATTCGGCGATCCACAATCGACGGCTTAAGACCTTGAGATAGAATGGCAATTTGACAGTTGCGGGGGGCTTCGCCGCCCGGTCGACGAGCGCTGGCGCCGCGGGCGTCGCGGAAGGCTCTAGGAGCGCGACATGGGTACGAGCAGACGATCCGCACGTT
Organism: Rhodoplanes sp.; assembly: GCF_013377085.1. Lineage (GTDB taxonomy): Bacteria > Pseudomonadota > Alphaproteobacteria > Rhizobiales > Xanthobacteraceae > Rhodoplanes. The sequence continues at coordinate 143,565 of NZ_JACAAX010000002.1, forward strand.
GCGGTACCCGACCAATAGGTGCAGGCAGAGCGAGACGGCATAGACTATGGTACCTCGCTGCGATCGTGTCCGCGCCCTCGTCCAATGAATGCCGGCTCCCAAATGATCGTTAACGTCCCGACGCCGCAGACTTTGAACGATGTCGCGCTGCGGCTGTATTTCTCGGCCTGGTCGTCCCTGATATACGTTCGGGTTCACTTCGACGAGGCGTTCCCCCCGGGCGAAGATTCGCGACCGGAGAAAGGCGGCTGGGCGGAGGAGTGGTCGGAATACATCGAAGGGTGCCAGCCAGAATTGCAGGCCGTCTGCTCGGTGATCCAGCAATCAAACGAGCTGGCATTGAAGGCGAGGATCTGTGCGGTCAGCCCCTACCTTCTGCTGCTCAACAGCACCCCCAAACTTAGCACCGTTCCAGGAGACATCGACTTCTCGGAATTGCGGACCATCGACGCATCTGACCTTCCGGCATCGGTGAATTCGCTCTGCAAGGAAACGTTGAGCGACGAGTACATCCGGTCGTACAACGAAATCCGCTCGCTCAGGAACAAAATCGCGCACCTGGGTCATGCAGGCTCCAAATTCGAGCCCGAAACGCTCTTGGAACTCTTGGTCGACCAGTACATCGAGCTCTGGAGTGAAAGGGCTTGGCTCACGGACCGCGTCAATTTCGCCTCGCGCACCGGCTTAGCATTCTTCCAGGATGGTAAGTACACGTCCGCGGCCGCCGAAGTCATGTGCGAGCTTCCGTTAATCTTCACTGCTATAAAGAAGAGCGCGTTCAAGAAGCTTTTCGGTATCGAGAAGACCACGCGGAGATACCTCTGCCATGCCTGCGTTACAGACGCTTCCGTACGGTATCACGAGGTCGATCCGGTCCGGTCCAGGACGGCTTATCTGAAGGACAAATTCACCCTCCATTGCCTGATGTGCGGCGTCGACTACTCGGTCGTTCGGGAAGCCTGCCGCTCGGACGGATGCACGGGAAACGTCATCAGCAGGAGCGGGTATGCCGAGTGCGACGTCTGCCACACGTGCGGATCGGAGCAAACTGAGGCGTCGTAGGTCGTAAATGGACGTCAGCGACTTTCCGCATGACAAACGCTCAAAGGCGAGTCCGAAACGCGCCCGGTCGTGTAAACTGGATCCTTGACCTTTGGGCTGCGGGACATGTCGGTGATCTGCGAGCGACGGCGATTGCGGACATGATCGCCAACCCGCGGAAGCGTTTACGTGAAGATTGACGAGCTGCAGAGTATATCACTCGACCTCCGTCTTAATACGGAATGTCAGCCGCGATCGGCAGTATTTCTGTATAGGGCTTCGGCATTCCCGAATGCTCCTGCCGCGCGCAGGACCCGCTCGCGCTCCATTGCCGTCCCGGAAGGGGGAATCTCCAGGAACACCGCCACGACGCTGAACTGGGCAGTCGCGGGTCGAGCCCGCGAATGACGTGTCGGGAGGGCGTGTCGTTGCTCACGCGGGCTCGAGGCTACGGGGTCGCCCCGCCGGCCGAGCACACCGCGTCGTCGGCCGGCGGGGCATTTGGATGTGCCCCGCCGGCTGACCCGTCAGCGCGATCTCATGTCACGCTTTGGCCTTCTGCTCTTCCGCGGTCAGCACCTTGTCGAGAACGTCCAGGATCTCGGTGTAGCTCTTGGGCTCTCCGCCGGGCCAGGTGACGTTGCGCAGACGCTCGTGGGCCCAGGCGATGCGCTGGCCGGTCGCCTTGGCCATGATCGGATCCAGCCCGAGCTCGGCCACCGTGTCGGCCGACTCCGCCATCTCGGTCACGCGCCGGGCCCCGTGAATGGCCGTCCGGCCGAGGTAGTAGGTCGCGACCTGGCGCCAATCCAAGCCCGGGAACGTCTCCGACACGGAATCCAGGATGCGCTCCTCGATGCCCCAGCGACGAGCGGCGACCAAGCTCTCCAACAGCAGGGACTCGATGCCCTTGATCATGATGCTGCGCAGCATCTTGTTGAGCGACGCCTGGCCGACCGTGTCGCCGGCCGCTTCGGCCTTCATGCCGAGCTTGCCGAGCCGCTCCGCCAGCTCCTGCGCCTTCGGCCCCGCCAGCAGCAGCGGGACGCGATGCCCGTAGGGCGGCACCCGCGCCATGACGGCGGCCTCGACATAATCCGCGCCGGAGGGCGTGACGGCCGCGCCCACCGCACGCTTGGTGCCGGGCGAAACCGAGTTCATGTCGATATAGAAGCAGCCGGGCTTGAGGAACGCGGCGGCCGAGCGGGCCGCGGCCACGGCCGCGCTGCCGACGACGAGCGACAGCACGATGGTCGCCCCGTCGAGCGCCTCGCGGAGGTCGCCGCAGGGCTGGATTCCGGCCGCCTCCGCCGTCTTCTTCAAGGCGGCGCCATCGGGCCCGGCAAACCGCAGGTCGAAGGCCTTCACCGGGACCTTCGCCTCCTTGACCAGGCCCGTCGCGATGCTGCGGCCGGCTTCGCCGAAGCCGATCAATGTCAGGCGTTCACTCATGTCCGATCCTCCGTCCGTCGGGGTCGACATAGACCAGTCCGGCTTTGGCGAGCGGCTCGCGCATGTTGTACATGTCGAGGCCGAGCGTCCCGGCGGCGAGCTTGGCGCGCTTGCCGGCCTCGTCGGCGATCCGCTTCTCGCCCTTGACGGCGACCTCGGCCGCGTCGGCCTTGGCGATCACGACGACACCGTCCTCGTCGGCGATGACGACATCGCCCGGCTCCACGACGCGGCCGGCGCAGACGATCGGGACATTGACGGCGCCGAGCGTCGCCTTGACCGTGCCCTTCGCCGAGATCGCCTTCGACCACACCGGGAAGCCCATCTCGCGCAGCCCCTTCACGTCGCGCACGCCGGCGTCGATGACGAGGCCGACGACGCCACGCGCCTTGAGCGAGGTCGCGAGCAGCTCACCGAACATGCCGTCGGTGTTGTCGGCCGTGCAGCCGACCACCAGGATGTCGCCCGGCTGGCACTGCTCGACGGCGACGTGAATCATCCAGTTGTCGCCCGGCTGAGCCAGCACCGTGACGGCCGTTCCGGTCGCTTCGGCGCCCGTGTAGATCGGACGCATATAGGGCTTCATCAGGCCGATGCGGCCGTAGGCCTCGTGGGCCGTGGCGACGCCGAGCGTGGCGAGCCGCTCGACCAGCGCCGGCTCGGTGCGCGGGGGGTTGCAGACGCAGACCGTCTTCATGCCAGTTCCCCCAGCGCCATCGGGAACAGCCGCTGATAGGCCTCGCCATAGGTCATCGGCTTGCCGGTGTTGCGGCCGCCCTGGACGCCACGGTTCAGCGCCACCCGCTCGTAATAGGCCCACAGATGCTTCTGGGCGGCGAGGATCTCGAAGGTCTTGCGCTTGATCTCCCAGACCTCGTCGATGTTGAGGATCACCTGGGGCTTGAAGTTGCACATCTCCGGCTGATGCGGCTCGAACAGAAAGACGGGCGGCGCCGCGTAGGTGTAGTCGGCGCCCGGCTTGTGGCCCATCGCCTGGGCGAGAATGCGCGCCTCCTGGGCGAAGCGCGCCGCCTCCGGATGGTCGACGTTGTAGGGATCTTCCAAAGCGTGGGTGAGGACGAAGGACGGATTGAGCTCGCGATAGATGTCGATCAGCCGATCGAGATGCTCCGCCGTGAGATGCAGCGGATAGTCGCCGGCGTCGAAGAACTCGATCTCGGCGCCCAGCATCGCGGCGGCGCGCTCGGCCTCGTCCTTGCGGCCGGCCCGGACCTTTTCCATCGTGATGCCGGGCTGCTTCCAGGCAAACTGGCTCTCGCCGCGCTCGCCATAGGCGAGGCAGACGATCTTGACCCGGTAGCCCTTCTTGGCGTGCAGCGCGATGGCGCCGCCGGCGCGCCAGACGAAATCGCCCGGATGGGCCGTGACGACCAGACCGGTCTTGGTTTTCTCGGACATGTCGAAAGTCTCCTCGCGTAACTGGGGGCAGAAAGGGTAGGTGCCGGCGCGCCGCTCAGACGGCGGCCATCGTGGCTCCGGCGGCAAATCCCTCGGCGGCAACGGCGGGAACGAACACGCGCCCGTCGAAAAGCAGTCGGGCCGTCCGCAGCAGGCCGGCCCGCTCGACCACGGGACCGGTGCCGTCGCCGACCTCCAGCCGTACCGTGAACTCGCCGGTCGGATGCTCGACCGACATGGTCTTGACCGGCCCGGGCGGAACGACCGCGCAGCGCTGCGCCGGCGAGCCCGGCAGCACGCAGGCGGTGGCGACGGACACGGCGGCGAAAACCCCGATCGCGGCGTGGCATTCGTGAGGGATGAAACTGCGTGTCGAGACGTGGCCGCCGTTCTTCGGCGGCGCGACCAGCACCATCTTGGGCACCACCTGGCTGGTCACGTCGCCCAGCTTCATCAGCGGGCCGACCTCGAGCCGGATGGCTTCGAGCCGGGACCGGAAGGCCGAGTCCGCCATCAGCTCTTGCGGGGTCTCGTAGCCGGTCTTGCCGAGCGCCGAGGCCTCGATGACGACGACCGGCATGCCGTTGTCGATCAGCGTCATCGGCACGCCCTGCACGACATCGACCGGATTGCCGGTGGGCAACAGCGACCCGCAGACCGAGCCGGCGGCGTCGAGGAAGTTGATCGGGATCGGCGCGGCGGTGCCCGGCACGCCGTCGATTCTCGCATCGCCGGAGTATTCGACGGTCCCGTGCGGCGTGGCGATCAGAAGCTCGGCCACCGTGCCGGTGTTGACGGTGCGCACCGTCACCTTGGTCGACGGCGCCGTCGCCGCGACCAGCCCGCGCTCGATGGCGAACGGGCCGACGCCGGCGAGAATGTTGCCGCAATTCGGCGTCGTATCGACCTTCGCACGGTCGACCGAGACCTGAGCGAAGAGGAAGTCGATGTCGATGCCCGGGGCCGTCGATCGCGAGACGATCGCGACCTTGCTGGTCAGCGGATGGGCACCACCGATGCCGTCGATCTGGCGCGGATCGGGCGAGCCGAGTGCGGCCAGCAGAATGCGGTCACGCGCCGTCTTCTCGACGGGCAGATCATCCGCGAGAAAATAGGCACCCTTCGAGGTGCCGCCACGCAAGATCATGCATCTGATGCCACTCTGCACGGCGTCCTCCTGCACGGCCGGAGCACTCGGTTCGGCTCCGGCGGCCGAGGATCAGTGTAGATCGCCGCTCCCATGCGAAATAATTCTAAGTTTTTGAGGTAGCATGAATTCATATCATACAGTCGAGCGGCGCTCCTTTCGAAGCTCCCGCACGATCATCCGGCTGAGCTCTTCGGCGAGAGGAGAAAGCGGAACACCGGCTCTGGAGACGATGCCCAGCGCGCGTGTCACTTTCGGGTTGTGCAACGGCACCATCGCAATATCGGCTTCGGCGCTGTTGACGGCGAGCCTCGGAAGGATCGTCACGCCGACGCCGGCGGCGACCAGTCTGACGGCCGTCGCGGTGTGCTGCACCTCATAGAGCCATTGCAACTTCTCGCGTCGGCTGCCCAGCGCGTCGTCGAGAAGCAGGCGGTTGCCGGTCTGCTGGCTGACCCGGATCAGCGGATAGGGGGCGAGCGCGCTCCAGTTGATCGCCGCTTCCTTGGCCAGCGGATGATCGGTCGCACAAACCAGAACGAACGCCTCCTTGAGCAGGATGTTGATGGCGAGGTCGGACCGGTTCGCAGCGACGATCGTCAGGCCGAATTCGGCCGTACCGGCCCGGACGAGCTCGCTGATCTCCGAGGCGGAGTTGTCGTAGACGCGCACGGCGACGGCCGGATAACGCTCGCTGAACCGCCGGATGATGTGCGGCAGGTAGCGCTGGGCGATGGTGGGAAGGCAGCCGATGGAGAGTTGCTGTTCTCCGGTCGTCCCCTCGTGCCGGACCTCGTCCATCGCGGCGGAGAGATCCTCCAGGGTCGCCTGAGCCCTCGGCAGGAGCTGCAGGCCGGCACGGGTCAGCGTGACCGGACGGGTGGTGCGCGACAGAAGCTTGACCCCGAGATCGTCCTCGAGCTTGCGGATGCGGTGGCTGAGTGCCGTCTGCGACAAATTGAGATGTGCGGCCGCCCGCTGGAAATTGCCGCGCTCGGCGATGCTCAAGAAGGCCTGGATTCCGAGAAAATCGACACGCACGTGAGCCTCGCATGCTGACGGGATTCGGGTGATGATGCCCGCAATAGCGACATCGCGCCTGAGCGGCTTCAGGAGAGAGCGGGTCCGTCCCGTGTCTTGGTTCGGGGATTGGATCCTGGACCGGAGGAGGCGACCCGGATCTCCGGATTACATAAGTCTCGTCCGCACGATAGCGGTTTTCGGGAGTGTTCAGAAGGGCGGATTTCACGCGCCGGGCGAACGCGGTACCGCATGCCGCGCTGTCCCCGAACGCCGGCTCGCCACCGCCCGGGGGCGACGGCGGACGGCCCGCGAACATGAAAACGATGCATCGAATCTCGAATACTTTGAATTACTTCCAGGCTCCCCCTTACGGTAACGTGGGTGTCCATTCGCACGTGCTTGATGCCGCATAATTCAGAAGAGACAAAGGGGCGTCGCACCATTCCGGCGCCCCCCGTCGACGCTTAGAGACGAAGGAGAGGGCAAATGACGATATCGCGCCGCACTTTGATCACCGCGGCGGGTGGTCTCGCAGGCGGTCTGCTGCTGACACGGCCCGCCCGAGCCGCGTTTCCGGATCGCTTCATTCGATTTGTCGTGCCGTTCGCGGCGGGCGGAAATGCCGACACGGTGGCGCGCCTGGTGGGCCAGGGCATGACCGAGCAGTTGGGTCAGCCGATCGTCGTCGAGAACCGCCCCGGCGCGGGGGGAAGCATCGGCGCCGAGCTGGTCGCCCGCTCGACGCCCGACGGCTACACGATCCTGATCGGGCCGAATGGTCCGCTGGTCAACAACCAGTTCATCCAGGCCAAGGTCGGATACGAGACGCTGAAGGATTTCATGCCGATCGGCCTCACCGGCATCGTTCCGCACGCCCTGGTGGTGACGCCGTCGCTTCCGGTGAAGTCCGTGGCGGAATTCGTTGCCCTCTCGAAGAGCAGCCCGATCGAGGTCGCCACCAGCGGTTACGGCAGCGCCACCCATTTCACGCTGGAGCGGTTCATCGCCAAGACCGGCGCCAACGTGGTTCACGTGCCCTACCGCAGCGGCGGAGCCCTGATGCCGGACCTGATCGGCGGCAGCGCCCGGGCCGCGATGACGGAATTCTCCATCCCGCTTCCCCTCCATGTCGACGGCAAGGTCCGGATTCTCGCGATCGGTGCGGAAAAGCGCTCGTCGCTGGCGCCCGACGTCCAGACCATGATCGAGGCCGGTGTCCCGGATTTCATCGCCGGCAGCTACGTCGCCCTGCTCGTGCCGGCCGCAACGCCGTCCGATGTCGTCGACCGCCTGCAGGGGGCGCTGGCCAAGGCGCTGGCATCGAAGCTGGTGCTGGACCAGTTCGCCAAGCTCGGCATCGACGTGGTCACGCCGGATCTGATGACCCCGACCGGGGTCATCGCGTTCCTCAAGAACGACCTCGAGCTCTGCCGCGAAGCCGCGAAGGTGTCGGGCATGAAGCCGAACTGAGCGTGTCGGGCGCTCGGCCCCCGCGGGCCGAGCGCAACGCGTGATGCATGGCTTACGGCCGTCGTTATGGCTCATGGAGAACCAGCATGAAATTCCGCGTCCTCGCAGCAACGGCGATTGCGCTTCTCTTCTCCGTCGTCGCCAATGCTGCCGAAATACGAGTGATGTCCACCCAGGCGCCCGAGCAGGCTTATCGTGCCCTGGTTCCGGAGTTCGAGAAAGCCTCCGGGCACAAGGTCACGACGATCTTCTCGGGAACGGTCGACATCAACAAGCGGCTGGCGGCCGGCGAAACCTACGACGTGCTGATCATGGCCCGGCCGTCGATCGACGAGCACACCAAGAGCGGCAAGGTGGTGGCCGACAGCCGCGTCGATCTCGCCAAGTCGGGAATCGTCGTCGCCGTGCGGAAGGGCGCCCCGAAGCCCGACATCAGCACAATCGAGGCGTTCAAGAAGACGCTGCTGGCCGCCAAGTCGATCGGTTATTCGACCGGTCCGAGCGGCGTTTATCTCGTCACCCTGTTCCAGCGCCTGGGCATCACCGACGAGATCAAGGACAAGCTCAAGCAGACCCCGACCGGCATCTTCGTCGGAAGCATACTCACCAGCGGCGAGGTCGAGATCGGCCTGCAGCAGGTGAGCGAGCTGATCGCCTTCCCGGACTGCGAGATCATCGGCCCGCTGCCCGCAAACATTCAGCAGATGACCCAATTCACCGCAAGCATCATGGTCGACGCAAAAAGCGTCGACGCGGCGAAGGAGTGGATCAAGTTCCTCGTCTCGCCGGCCGGTGCGGCGGCCTTCAAGAAAACCGGCATGGAGCCTGGCTGAACCGCGCGGACGCCGTGTCTCGTCGCTTGGTTGGACGAGCACGGATCGCTTGGTGACGGCAGCGTCGAACCGGCCCTGCCGCCGCGGAACCAGGCCGACCAATTGATCGCGGCACCGCGCGAGCGGCGTCCGCGATCAGTTTTTGTTTTGCAGGCTTGAAAGGTCCGAGGACGCGGTCGACGCAAGCGCCCGGACGGCTCGACCCCGAACGTCATCGGGCCGATGCGACGCTGACGCGGCGCATCGGCCCTGCCAGACGTAGATCCGGTTGCGTCGGCTCGATTGCCGTCAGACCGGATCGAACTTGAACAGCTTTTGCGGATTCTCGACGAGGAGCTTGCGCTGGACCGCGGGGTCCGGCGCATACAGCGGGATGAGATCCACCTGGTCGCCTTCGTTGGGCATGAACTTCACGTTCGGATGCGGCCAGTCGGTTCCCCACAGCACCCGATCGGGCGCCGTCTCGACCAGCTTCCGGGCGAACGGGACGACGTCCGTGAACGGAGCCCCCGCCGCCGTGGCGCGCTCCGGCCCGGTGATCTTCATCCAGCACTTCTCGTCGGTCTTGAACAGCTCGACCAGCGCCTTGAAGCCGGGCGCCTCGAGCCCGTCCGCGACCTTGATCGCACCCATGTGATCGATGACATACGGAATCGGCAGCTTCCGCAGCCGGGGCGCGAACATGTCCAGCTTGTCGGCCTCGAGATAGATGTCGACGTGCCAGCCCAGGCCCTTGATCTGGTCGATGACGCGATCGAAGACGCTGGTGTCCGGGGCGTTGCGAAGCCGGCTCAGGAACGTGAACCGACATCCCCTGATCCCGGCCTTGTCGAGCGCTTCCAGCTCGCGGTCGGACAGCTTGTCGTCGATGGTGGCGATGCCCCGATAGGCGTTGTTGCTGCCCGCGATGGCGTCGGTGACGATGCGGTTGTTGGTCCCGTAGATCGTGGCGTTGACGATGACGGCCCGCTGCACGCCGAGGATGCCCTGGAGCTTGCGGAAGCTTTCCACCGTGGCTTCGGGAGGCGTGTACGACCGATCCTCCGAGTAGGGATATTTCGAGATGGGTCCATAGATATGCATATGCGTGTCGACGGCGCCGGCCGGCATCCGGAACACCGGCTTCCGGGTATCGGGAACCGGCCCGGGCACGGCCGGGGCCTTGGCGGTCGGAACCGGCCCCTCTGCGGCGAAAACGCCTGGGAGTGAGCACAACTGAAGTCCGGCGGTTATGCCTGCGAGCGTGATCATGCTTTCTCGACGGTTCATCGTGGCATCTCCTCGAGGAGTCAGGAGAGACAGGATCTGGCGGGAGGGCTTGATTTCGGTCTTGATCGACTCTCGTTGCGCGACAGCGTGTGGATCGCCGGACGCGGCACGACTATCGAGGCGTTTTGGAAACCACTGCCTTGCCGGCCCGCGACGTGGGACTCCTCACGACCTTTCACCCAATCGGCCAGTGCGGGTGAACCGTCAAATGACTAATACTCCACAATAGATGCATCCGATGCATCGCCGACACATGCGGTCATTCGCGCCTCGGCGGGTCGATCGATCGGCCATCGGCCGGATGCTCGGTTCCCCATCGCCGGCCATGGCTCTCCGCCGGCACCTTCGGAGCGCCGGCGAGCCGCGTGACGATCATGTCCATCCCGGCGTCGCGCTGGATGTGCACCACCATTTCGGTGCATACTGATCGTGCGTTCAAGTGACACGCGTATTCCCCCTCCTCTCTCCTCCTGATCAGCCCCGCAGCGATCGATTCTGGAATGGTCAAAAACATCCAAGCCTTGCGCGGCGTGGCAGTCATGCTTGTCCTGATTGCGCACCTGACCAAGATCGAGGAAAAGTATTTTTCCGGCGAACCTGTCCTCCCTGCCTTTCTGTCCATCGGCATTTCCGGCGTCGATATCTTTTTCGTCATCTCCGGGTTCGTGATGGTTCATGTCACCCGCAACTCCGGTGCGGGGCTGCCCGATGCGATGGAGTTTTTTGCCCATCGGGTGACCCGCATCTATCCGCTCTACTGGTTCTACAGCCTGATGGTGTTGGTCGTATTCCTGATCCGTCCGAGCTGGGTGAACAACGCACAAGGCAACCAAGTCGACCTGCTGGCCTCCTTCATGCTGCTTCCCTTGCCGCAAGGCCAGATGCCGTTGCTCGCGGTCGGATGGAGCCTGATCCACGAGATGTATTTTTATGTCGCCTTTGGGCTGCTCCTTCTCGTCCCAAGGCGCTTTTTGGGTCACATGCTGGTCGCATGGTTTGGGGCCGTGTGTGCTTGGCGGGCCTTCGACGTGACGTCCGAGTCCGCAACCATTCAGCTCGTATTCCATCCGCTGACGCTGGAGTTCATTGCAGGCGCGCTGATTGGACGGGCTTACCTGTCGCAACAGGGACGGTTTCCCAAAACGGCCATTGTCGTCGGTCTGGCATTCTGGTGTCTTGCTTACGGCGTGTTTTCGCAAACCGTGGGCTACGGCATGGAGGCCGTGGAATGGCGCCGCGTCGTCGTATTCGGAATTCCCGCCTCGCTGATCGTCTATGGGGCGGTGATCTTGGAGCGCGACGGCAGGCATGTGTTGCCGAAATGGATGATGCGGATCGGGGATTGGTCCTACTCGATCTACCTGTCTCATTTGTTGGCCATATCTGCTTTGGGCAGGCTTTGGGCGGGGCTTCATGGCGAGGTCGTCTGGCTGAATGGAGCAGCCATCATCGCGTTCTTCTCGGCAGCGATCCTTTACGGGCAAGTCAGCTATCTCTGGATAGAGAGGCCGCTTCAAATGATGACTCGCCTGCGCCTGCTTCCCTCTCCGTCGAAACCCCGTCATTGACGCCGTGATCATGGGCGAAGGCGGACCCCTGCGGATTGTCGGGGATGGGGCGTGAGGAGAGATCCCTCTCGCCACGTCGGTCCATCCCGGCGGCCCGCCCGGCGTCGATTGACGCGCCGGTCTCCGCAGCGGTAGAGGGGACGACAGTCGTTCCGCCCGTGATGCATGGTCACAGGCGGATTCTCGGATGCGCCGTGGAGCTGACGGAGAGCTCCTCTCTCCGCCATCTTGGTTGTTTTTTGTCATGACCGGTTCGCCCGCATCGACGAGCAGGACCCTCGGCTGCCACCCGGTCGCGCGCCCGGCACGCGCCCAAGTCTCGAGAGTCCCCGCCGTGGCCGGCAACCCGATCGAAAGGCGAGAGTCGGCATGACGACATTCGGCGCGCTGACGAGCGGCGAGCGGACCTATCGCATCGTCGACCTGCCGGCCTTCGCCGGGCCAAAGCTCGCCCGGCTGCCCTGGCTGCACCGCATCCTGCTCGAGAACGTGCTGCGCAAAGCCGGCCCGGCCGCGCCCGAGGCGGCCGGCGCCATCCTGGCCTGGCTCGACACCGGCACCAGCGAGGCGGAGATCCCGTTCTCGCCGACCCGGGTGATGATGCACGACACCACCTGCGTGCCGGCGCTGGTCGACATCGCCGGCCTGCGCGCAGCGCTCGCCGAGGCGGGCCACGATCCGGCCCGGCTCGCGCCGATCCTGCCGGTCGACGTGTCGGTCGACCACTCGATCGCGGTCGACCATTTCGGCACGGCAGACGCGCTCGCCCGCAACATGGCGCGCGAGCTCGACCGCAATGCCGAGCGCTACCGGCTGATGAAATGGGCGACCCGGGCGCTCACTGGCGTGCGCGTCCATCCGCCCGGCACCGGCATCATGCACACGCTCAATCTCGAACGGCTCGCCAGCGTGGTGACGACCGGAGTCGAGGACGGCGTCGAGTGGGCCATGCCCGACACGTTGATCGGCACCGACAGCCACACACCGATGATCAACGGCATCGGCGTGCTGGCCTGGGGCGTCGGCGGGCTGGAGGCCGAGGGCGCGCTGTTCGGCGTCCCGACGACGCTGCGGGTGCCCGACGTGGTCGGCGTGCGGCTCACCGGAGCGTTGCGCGACGGCTGCCTCGCCACCGACCTCGCCCTGACGGTGACGCAGCGGCTGCGCCGGCTCGATCTCGCCGACCGCTTCGTCGAGTTCTTCGGCCCCGGCGTCGCCACCTTGTCGGCGAGCGAGCGCGCCGTGATCGCCAACATGACGCCGGAGTTCGGCGCCAACTCCGGCTATTTCCCGATCGACGCCCGGACGCTCGATTACCTGACAGCCACGGGCCGCCCGGCCGAGCACGTCGCGCTGGTGCGCGACTATGCGCAGCGCCAGGGCCTGTGGTTCGATCCCGACGCACGGCCGCGCTACACGGACGAGATCGAGATCGCGCTCGACGCGGTCGAGATGAGCCTCGCCGGCCCGCGGCGCCCGCAGGACCGGCTGTCGCCGGCCGCGACCCGCACTGCGCTCGCCGCGATCCGGCCGCTCGACGCCTCACGCAACGCCAACGCAGGCGCGCCGCCGGATGGCGCCGTCGCCATCGCGGCGGTCACCAGTTGCACCAACACGTCCGATCCGCGCCTGATCGTCGCGGCCGGTTTGCTGGCCCGCAAGGCGCGGCAGCGCGGACTCGTCCCGCCCGCCTGGGTGAAGACCTCGCTCGCGCCCGGCTCGCCGACAGCGGAGCGGTATCTTCGCCGCGCCGGCGTGCTCGACGATCTCGCGGCGATCGGCTTCGACATCGTCGGCTACGGCTGCACCACCTGCATCGGCAATTCCGGCCCGCTGACGCCGGCGATCGAGACCGCCATGGCCGAGCGTGGAATCCTTCCCGTCGCGGTGCTGTCCGGCAACCGCAATTTTCCCGGCCGCGTGCACCCGCAGATCGAGGCGGGCTTCCTCGCCTCGCCGCCCCTGGTGGTCGCCTATGCGCTCGCCGGCGACGTCGACCGCGACATTCTCACCGATCCGATCGGCCACGACCGCGACGGCCGGCCCGTGCATCTCGCCGCACTGTGGCCGACCAGCGCCGAGATCGAGGCCGCGACGGCCGCCGCCGCGGACCCGGCCGACTACGACGCCGCTTATGCCCTGGCCGAGGCGAGCGAGGCGTGGGAAACCCTCGACGCGCCGTCGGGCGCGCTGTTTCCGTGGGACGAGGCGTCGACCTATATCCGCCGGGCGCCCTTCGCCTCGGCCGGCGAGGGCAGCCGGCTCGGCCATCTCCGGGCGCATCCGATCCTGGTCGTCGGCGACGACATCACCACCGACCACATCTCGCCGGCCGGGGCGATCGGGCGGAGCAGCGCGGCGGCACGCCATCTGGTCGGGCGCGGCGACGACCCGGCCGACCTCAACGTCTATGCGGCGCGGCGCGGCAATTTCGAGGTGATGCTGCGCGGCCTGTTCACCAACAAGACGGTCCGCAACCTCCTCGACCCGGCGATCCCGCCGGGCTCGACCATCCACGCGCCGAGCGGCGCGATGCTGCCGCTGTTCGAAGCGGCCGCGCGCTACCGCGCCGAGGGCTACTCCGTCGTGGTGGTGGCGGGCGAGCGCTACGGCATGGGCTCGTCGCGCGACTGGGCCGCCAAGGGCGTCGCGCTCCTGGGCGTGCGGGCCGTGCTGGCGCTCGGCTTCGAGCGCATCCACCGCTCGAACCTGATCGGCATGGGCATCCTGCCGCTGCGGCTGCCGGCCGAGGCCGGCCCGGCCGCGCTGGCGCTCGCGAGCGGCGACGAGATCGAGATCGAGGCGGCGCCCGAAAAGCTGGCGCCGCGCGCGAGCGTCGCGGTCGCGATTCATCGCCGCGACGGCCGCATCGACCGCATCGTCGCCACGGCGGCGATCGAGACGTCGCTGGAGATCGAGATCCTCGCCGCCGGCGGCGTCCTGCCGCTGATCCTGCGGCGGGCCTCGCAGCCCGCCAACTCCGCGGACCGTCAGGGCGCGCCGGTCTTGGCCTTGCGATCGTCGACATAGCGGACATTGAGGGGCCGGCCGGCGACGGCGACGGCGAAGCCCTCGGACAAGCGGAGCGGCGTGCAGCGGTCGAGGCTCGCCGTGATGGCGTCGCGATAGACCCGCCGCGTGTCGGCGTTCACGCCCGGCGTCGCATAGGTCACCAGCGGCGCGCCCATCAGGGCGCCGGCGCGACTCATGCCGAAACGGACCGACATCTGCATGCCGGCCCGGCGCTGGTCTCCCGGCGGCGGAACCCAGCAGGTGCGGAGCGCCGCGGCGAGCGCCTGCAGCGAGCCGATCGGCTTGTCCGAGGGCGCGGCGCGATCCGGTGCAGTCTCGTCGCTGTCGATGGTCAGCCGCAGCGAGTCCGGCAGGCAGGAGCGCGTGCTGCAGTCGGGGACGGCCGCGGACGCGCCGGCGGGCGCAGCGCGACGGCGGCCCGAGCCGGGCCCGTCCGCTCCGGGCTCCGGCGTCACCAGCACGGGCACGCCGCCGGGCGCCTCGCGATACATCGGCACGCCGCGGGCCGCGGCGCCGGGCGCGATCGTGGTGCCGCCGACGCCGACCCCGCCCGGCGTATAGCCCTGCACGGGTGCGCCGGGCGCGATCGGGATGCCGCCCGGCCCCGGCGTCGTCGTGAGCTGGGCGAGCGCGACGGTGGTCGAGCCGACCAGGACGAAAGTGCCGGCGACGAGGCGGAGCATGGCGGACCTCGCAGCGTGAAGAGATACGCCCATTGTGCGCAAGACGCCGATCGTTGTCACCGGTCGCGGGTCGGTCACCGACCCGCACTGCAAAACCGCGCTGGCCGTCAGGCCCATTCGGCTCGCGCCTCGGCGCTGAGATCGACGGTGCCGCGCACGCCGATGTCGTCGAAATGCGCGTCGAGAAAGGTGCGCGCCGAGCGCCGGCCCTCGTCGCGCAGGAACTCGAAGAACTCGAAATCGGTCGACATCCGGCTGGCTGCCGTGAGGTCGTGCCCGATCACGTCGAGCGCGATGCGATGCAGCTTGATGCGGCGGTACTCGCCCGGCGCGGTGCCGTGCGGCAGGCGGCCCTCGTCGATCAGGCGCGCCACGAACTCGATGGCGCGGACCTCGGAGAGCAGCGAGGAATTGAAGTTGATCTCGTTGACGCGGTCGAGAATTTCGCGGGACGTGGTGGGCGTCATCCGGCGCTCCAGCGGATTGAGCTGAACGATCAGCACGTCCTCGGTCGCCGTGGTGTGGAAGAATGGAAAGAGCGCCGGATTGCCGAGATAGCCGCCGTCCCAGTACGGCACGCCGCCGATCTCGACGGCCCGGAACAGCATCGGCAGGCAGGTCGACGCCAGGATCACGTCGGCCGTGATCTTCTCGCGCGAGAAGACGCGCAGGCGGCCGGTGTGAACGTCGGTGGCCGAGACAAATAGCTGCAGGGCGTCGTGGACGCGCACCGCGTCGAAGTCGACGAACCGTTCGATCAGGTCGCGAAGCGGATTGATGTCGAGCGGACGGAGATCGTAGGGCGGGAAGAAGCGCCCCAGCGCGTCGAACCACATCCCCACCGGCGTGCTCTCGAGCGGAAAGAACGACAGCAGACGGTCCATCACGGCCCGTTGCATCGTGTCGAGCTGGCCGCGCGTGCTGACGGCGTGCCACAGGTCGGCGAGGCGCTTCTGCGCCTCCTTCGGTCCGCCGCGGGCGAGCCCGTCGGCCAGCATCACGGCGTTCACGGCGCCGGCCGAGGTGCCGGAGATACCCTCGATCCGCAGCCGCCCGTCGGCGAGGAGCTGATCGATCACCCCCCAGGTGAAGGCGCCGTGGGCACCCCCGCCCTGCAGGGCCAGGTTGACGCGCTTGGTCCCGGCCGGCGGGACCTCGAGTGGCTGTCCGGATGGCTCGATCGTCATGGCGGCAGTCTACTCCGCCAGCGCCTCCTTGCGCTTGCGGAAAACCGTCGGCGACAGCAGCACCAGGATCAGCATCGCCGCGACGACCAGCAGAACCGCGCTGATCGGCCGCTGCAGGAACACCAGCAGGTCGCCGTCGGAGAGCAGCATGGCGCGGCGGAAATTCTCCTCGAGCTGCGGGCCGAGCACGAGGCCGAGCAGCAGCGGCGCCGGCTCGGCGCCGACCTTGATGAAGAAGTAGCCGACCAGCGCGCAGCCCAGCATCAGCCAGATGTTGAACACGCTGTTGGCGATGCCGTAGGTGCCGATGCAGCACAACAGCGCGATCGCCGGGAACATCAGCCGGTAGGGGATCTTCAGCATCGACACCCAGATGCCGACCAGCGGCAGGTTGATCACCAGGAGCATCAGGTTGCCGACCCACATCGAGGCGATGACGCCCCAGACGAGCTGCGGCTGCTCGGTCATGATCTGCGGGCCGGGCTGGATGCCGTGCATCATCAGGGCGCCGATCATCAGCGCCATCAGGGCATTGGCCGGGATGCCGAGCGTCAGCAGCGGGATGAAGCTGGTCTGGGCGCCGGCATTGTTGGCGGCCTCCGGCGCGGCGACGCCCTCGATGGCGCCGTGGCCGAACATCGCCTTGTTCTTCGACAGCTTCTTCTCGACCGCATAGGCCGTGAACGGCGGCAGCGCCGCACCGCCGCCCGGCAGCACGCCGAGAATGCAGCCGATCAGCGTGCCGCGCGTCATCGCCGGGAAGCTGGCCTTGAGATCCGCCCAGCTCGGGATCAGGTCGCGCACCTTCTGGCTGACCACCTGGCGTACCGGCGGCCGCTCGAGATTGGCCATGATCTCGCCCAGCCCGAACAGGCCCATGGCGACCGGCACGAAGTCGATGCCGTCGCCGAGCTCGGCGACCCCGAAGGTCATGCGGGCGGCGCCCGACGACACGTCGATGCCGATCAGCCCGAGCAGCAGGCCGAGCAGCACCATGGCCAGCGCCTTCATGACCGAGCCGTGCGCCAGCACGACGGCGGCCAAGAGGCCGAGCACCAGCAGGCTGAAATACTCGACCGCGGTGAACTTCAGGGCCAGCGCCGACAGCGGCAGGCTGAGCAGGCAGATGACCACGGTGGCGATGGTGCCGGCATAGAACGAGGAGATCGCCGCGATGGCGAGCGCCGGCCCGGCGCGGCCCTGCTGCGCCATCTTGTGGCCGTCGAGGCAGGTGACCACCGACGAGGTCTCGCCCGGCACGTTGACCAGGATGGCCGTGGTCGAGCCGCCGTACTGGGCGCCGTAGAAGATGCCGGCCAGCATGATGAAGGCCGAGGTGGCGTCGAGCCCGAACGTGAAGGGCAAGAGCAGCGCCACGGTCGGGATCGGGCCGATGCCGGGCAGCACCCCGATGGCGGTGCCGATGACGACGCCGATCAGGCAGTAGAGGAGATTGATCGGCTCCACCGCGGTGGCGAGGCCGAGGGCGAGATTGCTGAACAGATCCATCGCGGCCGGCTCCTCACCAGGGCCAGATCGGCACCGGCAGCTTCAGGGCTTGGACGAACACGAGGACGGCGCCGACCGCCATGGCGCTGCCGAACAGCACCGTCTCGACGACGCGCATCTCGCGGCTGGCAAAACCGGCGATGACGATGGTGACGACCGAGGCGATCATCAGCCCGGCCGTCGTCACCAGCACGGCGAAGGCGGCGACCGCGGCGAGGATGAAGATCACGGCGCGCGGTTGCGGCGGCGCGATGCTCTTGAACGGGCTGACGAGCCCGCGCCCGACGAAGAACAGGCCGAAGGCGCACACCAAGGCGGCGATCGCCCGCGGCATGTAGCCGGGCCCCATATTGGCCGCCGTGCCGACCCGCAGGCTCCACGTCGCGACCGTGGTGAAGGCGGCGACGCCGACCAGGAAGAGGCCGAACAGCAGATCCTGCAGGTCGATGCGGCGACCGGTCATGCGATCATCCTTCCCGTTCTTCGAGGTTCGGGCGAACCCTCTCGTTCGGTCATTCCGGGCTCGGCTGCGGAGCAGCCGAGACCCGGAATCCAGCCCCGACGCACCGTGTCCATCGCTGGATTCCGGGTTCGCGCGTCCCGCGCGCCCCGGAATGACCACGAACTGATCAGCCGTCCCTTCGTCGCGCCCCTCACTCGCCCTTGATGCCGTTCTCGCGCACGACCTCGCCCAGCGTCTTCACGTTCTCGGCGAGCCAGGCCTTGAAGGCCGCCGGGCCGTCCGCCTTCACGGTGCCGCCGAGATCGGCGATCTTCTGGGCGATGTCGGGGTTCGCCAGGATCTTGCGCAGCTCGGCGTCGAGCTTGGCGATCAGCTCGGGCGGCGAGCCGGCCGTCACCATCAGGCCCTGCCAGGTGCCGGAATCGCCGGCCGGCAGCTTGGCCTCGTCGAAGGTCGGCAGGTCCGGTACCGAGGCGAGCCGGGCCGGACCCGACACGGCGAGGCCGACGAGCTGGCCGTTCTTGACGAACTGCAGCGAGCCCGAGACGCCGTTGAAGATCACCTGGCTCTCGCCCGACACCACGGCGCGCGTCGCCGCGGCGCCGCCCCGGTACGGGACGTTCTTCCACTCGATGCCGAGCGCCTTGCCGATGCGGATCGGGGTGACGTGATTCATGCCACCGATGCCCGAGTTGGCCACCGCGACCTTGCCCGGATTGGCCTTGGCATAGGCGACCAGCTCGGCCACCGACTTGACCGGCAATTGCGGCGCCACGGCCAGCACATAGGGCGCGAACATGATCATGCCGACCGGCGCCAGATCCTTTTGCGGATCGAAGGTGAGGTCTGCGAACAGGCTCGGCGCCAGCGCCAGCGTGCCGACGTCGAGCAGCAGCAGGGTGTGGCCGTCCTTGGCCGCCTTGGCGACCGCGTCGGCGCCGATATTGCCCGAGCCGCCCGGCTTGTTCTCGACCACCACGGCCTGGCCGATGGCCTCCTGCAACTTCGGAGCGATGAGTCGCGCCAAAATGTCGGACGAGCCGCCCGGCGCATAGGGCACGACGATCCGCACGGCGCGAGTGAAGCTTTGGGCCTCGGCGGCGGAGGGCTGCAGGGCTGCGCCGACGAGCGCGGCCATGACGAGCAGACACAACGATCGGAGCATCGGCATCCTCGCTATTCCGTTCTCTAATGGCGAAAATTCATTCGAGGGGCGGCACGGCGGCGGGGCCGGGAGTGTCCAGCATGCCACCGCAGCGGACGGCAGGGCTGGCGGATGATACGGCGAGTCAACGGCGGCGTCTAAGCCGGAAAGCGCAACGCCGGCATCCGGGTCCCCCGGCGGCCCGCCGATGCCGCGTTGCGGCGCCGCCGCAAATAACCGCGCATTCCGCCATTTCTGAACAACCGCCGGGCGGGAGCCGACCCCGCTTTCCGGCCACGCTAGTCGAAATGCACGTACTAATACGTGTTCAAGATTATGCCATCGGTCAGCCACGGATTCGGCGCCGCTGAGGCTCACCTCTCGCCTGCTGGCAGATCTGTCGCCTGTCTGACGTTGGGCGGGCGATGCGTAGACCCGACCGGGGGGCGGAGGGGACATGTTGTATCGCGTAGCCGTGCTGGCAGCTTTGCTGCTGGCGCTCGTACCGGACGTGGCGCCGAGCCCGGCGCGGGCCCAATCGATCCCGTCATCGCTGCAGGACTCCGGACCGGAGGCGATCGTCCGCCAACGCAAGAACGCCTGGACGATCGGCGTCGCCGGCGGCCTGCTCGACGGCTCCAACATGCGGTTCGTCGACGAGCTCGCCAAGGCACTCGACGACGGCGACAACCTGCGCATCCTGCCGATCGTCTCCTACGGAGCGGCGTCCAATCTGGAGGATCTCCTCTATCTCCAGGGCGTCGACGCCGCCGTCACCCAGGCCGACGTGTTCGAGTACTTCCGGGTCGAGCGGCGCACCCCGAACCTGGCGGTGCGGGTCAACTACATCCTGTCGCTGCCGATCTCCGAGCTGCACATCCTGGCCCGCGAGGACATCCGCACCATCCAGGACCTCAAGGGCAAGAAGGTCAATTTCGGCCCGGCCGGCAGCGGCTCGAGCCTGACCGGCACGATCGTCTTCCAGCGGCTCGGCATCCCGGTCCAGCAGGTGATGATCGACCAGTCGAGCGCGCTGCAGCAGCTCCGCGCCGGCGACGTCTCGGCGCTGGTGCGGGTGGTGACCAAGCCGGTCGACTTCTTTGCCAAGATCCCGCCCGGCTCCGGCCTGCACCTTCTGCCGGTGCCGTTCTCGAAGAGCATGGCGGACTATTACGGGATCGGCGAGTTCACCGACAAAGAGTATCCCGGCCTGGTGCCGCCGGGCCGCACCGTCGACACCATCGGGGTGCCGGCCGTGCTGGCCGTCTACAACTGGGCACCCAACACGCCGCGCCACGCCAAGGTCGAGCGGCTGGTGACGCGCCTGTTCGAGAACTGGGACAAGCTGCAGAAGCCGCCCTTCCACCCGAAATGGCGCGAGATCAATCCGGCCGCCACGGTGCCGGGCTGGACGCGGTTCGCTGTCGCCGACCGGATGGTGCAGAAGCTGCGCGCCGACACCTCGGCGCGGCAGCAGAAGTCGCTGCGCAATGATTTCCAGGAGTTCTTGACGAGCTCCGGCGCCAGCGCCGACGGCGACCGTGAGGCGCTGTTCCGCCAGTTCCTCCAGTGGCAGCAGACGCGAAGCACGAAGCCGCAATAGCCGACCGAGCCGGAGTCGCGGCGGGCGTCCGGCGCCCTTCTCGCACCAGCGAGGACAACCCAATGCCGATCACACCGGGACGCCTGCTGCTAGCCGCGGGTCTCGTGCTCTGCGCCGTGGACGCGGGCGCCCAGACCCGGACCGCCACGCCGGCGCCGGCGACCCGCCTCGGACCACCGTCCGAATCCTACCGATGCGACCGCGAGCACGCCGCCGCCGAGGTGAAGCGGCTGACCGAGACCGGCATCATCGCCGAGCTCAGCCAGTTTCCGCCGAACGTCTCGGTGATCGTCGACAAGCGCCATTGGGACAGGACGGCCGCGCCGCTGCGCCGCCGCTGGGCCCAGGAGGTCGCCTGCGCGACCGGCGAGGGCTTGGGCACCATGCTCCGCACCGTCACGTTCCGGGCCCGGGACACGAGCCGCCTGGGCAGCTTCTCGGACGCCGACCTGAAGGACTGACGACGGCAGCGGGACCTGCGTCCGCGTTTCACCAACGCGGCGCGAACCGGCGCGATGACGCAACAGACGCCTGGGGCCGGTTCCGGTGGCGATGAACGAATCGTTACCGCTCGTCCCCGCGAAGGCGGGGATCCAGGGGCGACACGGCAGACAAACCCTGGGTTCCCGCTTGCGCGGGAACGAGCGGAGCGTGGGTCGACGTCAGCGAAAACCGCTCCAGCCGTCAGGCCGGCAGGATCAGCGCACGACGGTGGTCAGCTCGGTGCAGTTGATCGCGCCGAACGCGCTGCGCACGCACTGGCGGCTGCTGACATACTGGACGCGCGGCGGCTCGGGCTTCGCGACGACGGCCGGGGCCGGCGCTTCAGCGGCTTTCGCCGGAGCGGGCGTCGCGGCGACCGCGACCGCGACCGGGCTCGGCGGTGCCATCACGACCTGCTTGGCGCCCGGATACGGCATCTTGTTGAGCACGACGAGGGTCAACACCACAACGGCAAGGGCATAGATGATGCGCATTGAGACACTCCAATCCGATGCGTCGGAAAAAGACCGCCGGACCGGACCGCGCCGGCCCGCATTACTTCAGACCGTCTGCGCGATGCCGCAACACGGTTGAGGCGATATTACCATAACTCGTCCGCGCCGCCGCGACCTGGTCCGAGCCGTGGCGATACGTCGCGCGCTTCGCGCCCCCGCGTCACAAGGGCGCGAGGCCGGCCTCGATCTCGCGGCGCCGCGACTCGAGGAACGGCGGCAACGCCAGGGTGCGGCCGAGCGTCTCCAACGGCTCGTCCACGGCGAAGCCGGGGCCGTCGGTGGCGATCTCGAACAGGATGCCGTTCGGCTCACGGAAATAGAGGCTGCGGAAATAGTAGCGGTCGACCGGACCGCTCGACGGCACGCGCATGCGCCGCAACCGCTCCGCCCAATCCTGATACGCCGCATCCGGCACCCGGAAGGCGACGTGATGGACGCCGCCGGCGCCCGGCGCCGCGACCGGCAGGCCGGGCTCGACCGCGACATGCAGCTCCGCCGCCGCCCCGCCCTCCCCCATCGCATAGACATGCGTCTGCGACCCGGGGTGGCCCGGCGTCTCGTAATCTCGCGCGGGCGTCATGTTCATCACGGCCGTGAGCACCGCGTCGGTCGGGGCGAGATCCGGCACCGAGATGGTGATCGGCCCGAGGCCGCGGATCTGGTGCTCGGCCGGCACCGGGCTGTCGGCCCAGGCATGCGCCTCGCCGGAACCGCCGTCGTCGATCAGGCTGAGTCGCTGCCCCTCGCGGTCCTCGACATCGAGGGTGGCGCGGCCGTCGCGCAGCACGATGTCGCCGCGGACGACGCCGGCGTCGGCAAGGCGCTGCCGCCACCAGGCGAGGCTCGCCTCGCCGGCTACCCGCAGGCCGGTGCGGCTGATGCTGCGGGTGCCGCGCCGCTCGCGCCCGACCGGCCAGTCGAAGAAGGTTAGGTCGGAGCCGGGCGAGGCGAGGCCATCCGCATAGAAGAGGTGATAGGCCGAGACGTCGTCCTGGTTGACGGTCTTCTTGACCAGCCGCAGCCCCAGCGTCCCGGTGTAGAAGGCGTGGTTTTCACGCGCGTCCGCCGTGACGGCAGTCAAGTGGTGGATCCCGGTGAGCTGCATTTCTCTAGGTCCTCGGTGCGATCTGATACAGGCGCGGGCTGGACCGATTGATCAGGCCAACCTCGCCAGGAAGGCTGCGGCGAGCGCGAGATCGCTCTGCGTCAGGCCGTGCCCGGCCGGAATCGTGCGGTGCGTGACGTCGGCGCCGGCCGCGGCGAGCACGGCGGCGAGCTTTTCAGGATCGCCCGGCGGCATGATCGGATCGGCATCGCCCGACACGATCAGGACGGGCGTGCGGTCGAGCTTTTGGGTCGGCGGCGCCGAGTCGAGCGGCACCATGACGCGCAGCAGCACCGCCCCGCTGAGCGTGCCGGGATGAAGCTGCAGCAGCGCGGCGGCGATGTTGGCGCCGTTGGAGAAGCCGAGCGCGACCGGCGCCGCGATCCCGTATTTCTCACGCGCTGCGCTCACGAACGCAGCGAGGTCGGCGGCGCGGCGACGCACGTCGTCCTGGTCGAGCACGCCCTCGGCGAGCCGCCGGAAGAATCGGGGCGCGGCGCCCTCCAGCACGTTGCCGCGCGGCGACAGCAACGCCGCGCCGGGCGCGACGGCGCGGCCGAGCCCGATCAGATCGGTCTCGTCGCCGCCGGTGCCGTGCAGCACCAGCAGAGGCGGACGACCCGGCGTCTTCGCCGGCTCGAAGCGATGGATGTGAAGGTTCAGCGCAGACGTGTCTTTGGCGACGACGGACATTTGGGCCTCGGGGGTGAAGGGGGCCTCGTGATCTCTTTCTTTACCTCTCCCCGCCACGCGGGGAGAGGTCGAGGTCCGCGCGCTCAGCGCGGACCTCGGGTGAGGGGGCGCCTCCGCATCCACGAGACGCCCCCTCATCCGTTTCGCCGCCACGCGACGAGCCACCTTCTCCCCGCACGCGGGGAGAAGGAGCGCGGCGCCATGCCGGGCCGAAAAACTCACGCCACCTGCGGCAGCACCGCCTCGATGGCGGCGCGGCGCGGCTCGAGCTGCGGCGGCAACTTCAGGGCCGTGCCGAGGGACGCGATCGGCTCGTCGACGGCAAAACCCGGCTGGTCGGTGGCGATCTCGAACAGCACGCCGCCCGGCTCGCGGAAGTAGACCGAGCGGAAATAGTTGCGGTCGCGCTGCCCGGTCGTCGTGATGCCGTGCCGGTCGGCGAGGCGCGCGACCATGTCGGCTTGCGCCGCGTCGTCAGCCGCCCGGAACGCCACATGATGAACCGAGCCGGCACCGAGCCGCCCGCGCGCCGGGCCGCCGGCCGTATGAAGATCGACGGTGGCGCCGACTCCCGCGTCCCTGGCATCGACGGCGCGATAGCGCACCACCTCGTCGTCGCGGCCGACCTCGGCGAAGCCGAGCACGTCGGTGAGGATCGCGGCCGTCGGCGCCGGGTCGGCCAGCAGCAGGCCGACGCTGTGGACCCCGCGGATCGCCGCCTCGGCCGGGATCTCGGCCGTGCTCCAGGCCGGCTCGGCCTCGAGGCCGGGCACGCCGACGAGCGCCAGCCGCATGCCGTCCGGATCGCGGACCCGCAGCACCGTCTCGCCGAACCGCTTTTGCGGCGCCTCGTGGCGCAGGCCGGCGGCGACCAGCCGGTGGGTCCAGAACGCGACGGCGGTCTCCGGGATGCGCAGCGCCGTCTCCATGGTCTCGCCGACGCCGACCTGACCGGGCGCGGCATGCTCCCACGGGAAGAAAGTGACGATGCTGCCGGGCTGCCCGGTCTCGTCGCCGTAATAGAAGTGATAGGTGCCGGGATCGTCGAAGTTCACGGTCCTCTTGACCAGCCGCAGCCCGAGCGTGCGGGCATAGATGTCGAGATTGCGGTGGGCGCGGCCGGCCATCGCCGTGACGTGATGAATGCCGTGGGGCATCTGAGCCTCCTGCGGGGCGCCATCGCCCCGTCAAACTGTCGGTGTCTGGGCAGAGATGGGGCGCCGCGCCGCCACCGCCATTGCATCCATGCAATTCTTGATGTGCACAGCGGCCAGTTGTATTGCACTGCTGAACAAAAGGTCCGCCCCCGATGCCCGACTCGCACAAGACACTGGCCTGGGACGACTTCCGGCTGATCAAGGCGATCGCCGACGCGCGCACCCTGCCGGCTGCAGCGCCCCTGGTCGGCGTCAACCACTCGACGGTGTTCCGCCGGCTCGGCCAGATCGAGGCCGCCCTGGGCGTGGCGCTGTTCGAGCGCCACCGCACCGGCTATGCGCCGACCGCGGCCGGCGAGGAGATGATCGCGCTCGCCCGCCGGATGGACGACGACGTCGTCGCCTTCACGCGGCGGATCGCCGGGCATGAGGTGTCGCCCTCGGGCGAGCTCAGGGTGACCACCAACGATTCGCTGCTGGTGCATCTGCTCACGCCGCTGTTCGGCGACTTCCGCCGGCACTGCCCCGATGTGCGGCTCGACGTCGTGCTGTCGAACCAGGCCCTCAATCTGTCCAAGCGCGACGCCGACGTGGCGATCCGGGCGACCGACCAGCCGCCCGAGACCCTCGTGGGCCGCCGCGCCGCGACCATCGGCTGGGCCCTGTACGGTCGGGCCGCGGAGTTTCCGGACGGCGCGCCGCGCGACGAGACGGCCCTGTTCGGGCGCGACTGGATCGCGCTGGGCGAGCACCTCGCCGCCCTGCAGGCGGTGAAGTATGTCCGCGCCCATGTGGCGCCCGAGCGCATCGTCTACCGGGTGAACTCGGTGCTCGGTCTCGCCGAGGCGGTGGAGCATGGGCTCGGCATCGGCCACCTGCCTTGCTTCATCGGCGACGCGCGGCGGGCGCTGGTGCGCCTCGCCCCGCCCGATCCGGCGCTCGCCGCCGATCTCTGGCTGCTGACCCATCCGGACCTGCGCCAGGCCGCCCGCGTGCGGGTGTTCATGGACTTTTTGGCCACCGAGCTTCTGAAGCGCCGCCGCTTCATCGCCGGGGAGGAGCCCTCCGACAGGACGTAGCTCCAGGCTCCCCATACGACCCGTCAGCCATGTCTCCGAACAGGTGTTTGCCATGTCCTCGGGCTGAACACTCGACCCGCGCATCCATCACGCTTCGCAAAAACACTTGTTCGCAGAAGGATGGATCGCCGGGTCAAGCCCGGCGATGACGCCGGTGAGGCAGAGATGTGGCGGGAACGAGCGGAACAGACTCGCCTCCCTCAGGCCGACCGTTCGGCGATCACCGCCACCGGCCCGCCGCCGTCGGGGCCCTGGTGCTCGGCGCCGCCCGAGACGTAGATCTCGGCATGGCCGACGAGGCCGGCCAGCGCGCCGCACACGAAGGCGCGGGCGTGGCGGGTCGACGAGATGTCGGAATCGTCCAGCATGGTGTGGCGATGGCCGCGCAGCTTGCCGTCGTGGCTCGCCTCCGCCTTGGACAACAGCGCGACCAGGCGGCTGCGCTCCGCCGGACCGAGCTGGCCGTCGGCCGCAAAGCCGAGCCGCCGCAGGGCGGCCCGCACCGGCTCCACGTCGATCCCGTCGCTCATCACGGCATGGTCGACGACGAGCGGCCCGACCCACTCCGGCGAGGAGCCGAGCACGACGATCTCATGGTCCAACAGCTCGATGCCCGACGAGCACGAGGCGCGGCCGGACCAAAGTGAATAATCGGCCGCGATCTTGTCGTCGGTAATCGTGTCGCGAAAAATCTCGCCGAGCGCGACGGCGACACCGAGCGCACTGGCGGCGCGCGAAAGGCCCATGGACTTGAGCGTGTCGCGGGTCGCGACGGTGTCGCCCTTCGCCTCCGCCTCGCCGATCCGCTGCAGCGTCAGCAGCGGGCATTTGATCTGGACGAAATGCACGTCGGCCGGATTCTCGATCCCGGCGTCGCTCATCGCGGCGCGCACGCCTTCGGCCACCATGTCGACCTCGGCGCCGCGGCCGAGCGCCGCGAAGGGCAGCATCGGCGTGCGGGTGCGGCCGATGGCGAGCGCCGGTCCTGTCGCGGTCTCGTTGGTCTCGCGCCGCTCGAAAACGGTCCAGTGCGGCGCCATGCCGCCTTCGGTGCCGCCCGACATCACCAGACACACCGCATGCGCGGCGTCGGCCGACATATACCGCTGCAGCATCAGGCCGAGCGACTGGGTGGCAAAGCCGCGGGCGAAATCGTTGACGCAGCCGTTGCCCTCGGTCTTGCCGAAGATGGCGACGATGCCGGCCGGATCGACGCGGCCGTCCCTGATGGCGGCTTCGATGCCGGAGACGTCGTCCGGAGCGGTGGCGGAGATGCGATGGACATAGGCGCGACGGGTCATCGGACTCTCTTCAGGAACACACGAAGGCATCGGGGTGATAGTGCGCGCCGAGGGCGGCGCGCAGGTCCGGCAGCGCGGCACGAATGTCGGCCGTGGCGCCGAAGCGGCGGCGAAGCGTGGTCAGCAGCTCGGCTTCCAGCGCCGGCAGGTCGACGCCCGTGACGGTGCCGTCGCGCACGACGTGGCGGCCAGCGACGTACAGGTCCTTCACATGCCGGCGGCGGGCGCGTGAAAACACGGTGTCGAGCGGCGGCACGGTATCGTCGAGCCGGTCGGCCGTCAGCGCGTCCCAGTCGAGCACCAGCAGATCGGCCGCTGCGCCCGGCACGATCGCGCCGCCGTCCTGGTCGCCGAGCACGGCGAAGCGGCCGGCGGCGAGCGCGAAGCGCAAGACCTGCTCGCGGGACATGCGGGTTTCAAAGCCCTCGCCCTTGTGCAGCAGATAGGCGAGCTGCATCTCGGCGAGCGGATCCTCCCGCTCGTCGAGGGCGACGCCGTCGAGCCCCATGGCGACGCGGCAGCCGCGCCTGAGCATTTCGGCGAGCGGCGCAATGCCGGAACGCAGCACCAGGTTGGACGAGATGTTGACCACGATGGTGGCGTCGCGCGCGGCGATCAGCTCCATTTCGTCGGCCCCGAGCCAAGTGCCATGCGCGAAGGAGGCGCGCGAGTTGACGAGGCCGAGCGCATCGAGGTGCCGGAGAATGCCCTGCGGGTAGGTCTTGTCGGCCCAGGCGCGCTGATAGCGGCTTTCCAGCAGATGCATGTGCACGCGCCGCCCGTGCACGGCCGAGCTCTCGGCGATGCGGGACAGGAGATCGTCGCTGCACCATTGCGGGCCGGCCGGGCCGTACTGCACCGTGACGCCGTCGCCCTCGATCGCGGCCGCGGTCGCCTCGACCAGCGCCACCTGCTCGGCCGCCGGCAGCGGCGCGCCCAGGAATTTTTGGCTGACGCAGGCGCAAGCGGCGGGCGACAGGCGCTTCAGCACGGATTCTTGCGCGCCGTAGACCAGCGGGTTGCGGTCGCGGCACTGGACCGCGAAGGCGATCCTGATGCCGACGTCGCGCGCCGCCTTGGCCACCGCCTGCGCCTCGTCGAGATAGGCCGTGAGCCCCTGCACGCGGGTGTAGTGCGCCATCTCGGTGGCGATGCCGGCGCACGCGCTGCGACCGAACGCGACCGCCGCGGTGAGCCACGGATCGACCGCCGGGATGGCGGCGAGCTGCGGCAGCCACGCCTCCAGGGCGACATCGAAATTGCCGATCTGGCTGTTGCGCACCACGCGGGCATGGTCGTGCGCGTTGACGAAGGCCGGCATCACCAAATTGCCGCTGGTCGCGGCCGAGGCGGCCGGCGCGACCGCGGCGACGCGGCCGTCGGCGACCGTAATCGTCTGGTTCGTCTGCGTCGGCCCGCCCGGATCGGCGAGAAGAACCGCGGCCTCGATACGGGTGGTCATGACGAACGGCCTCCTGGTCCTGACGATCGAGCGCCGCCTGCCTCACCCCATCGCGAACTCGGTCTTGCGGTGGGCCCAGCCGGTGATCCGGTTCTCGACCAGCGAGAACATGCCGTAGAGCGCGATGCCGAGCGCGGCCAGGATGAACAGGCCGGCGAACACCAGCGGCACGTCGAACGAGGCGGACGCGATCATCATCACGTTGCCGATGCCGCGGTTCGACGCCACCGTCTCGGAGATGACCGAGCCGACGAAGGCGAGCGTGACGGCGACCTTCAGCGAGGCGAAGAAGTACGGCATGGCACGCGGCAGCCCGACGTTCCACAGAATGTCGAATTTCGTCGCGCGCAACGTCTTCATGACGTCTTCCAGCTCCGGCTCGGTCGTCGCGAGTCCGGTGGCGACGTTCACGACCACGGGGAAGATGCTCATGATCAGCGCCGTCAGCACGGCCGGAACCGTGCCGGCGCCGAAATAAAGGACGAAGATCGGCACCACGGCGACCTTGGGGATCGACGAGAAGCCGACCAGCAGCGGATAGGCGACGTCGTAGGCGAGCTTCGACCAGCCGATCAGCACGCCGATGACGATGCCGATCCCGACCCCGAGCACGAAGCCCAGCATGGTCGTGTAGAGGGTCTGCAGCGTATGCGGCCACAGCGCCGGCATGCGCTGCCAGAGCGTGACGAAGACCTGGCTCGGGCGCGGCAGCACCGAGTCGCTCACCCCGAAGGCGAGGCACAGCACCTCCCACACCACGAACAACCCGACGATCAGGGCGACCGAGGCAATCTTGCGCTGGACGTTGGAGCTCATCTCAGAATCCTCCGGCGTCACGGGATGCGTGTGTGCATGCGTCGACCCGGTCATGACGTACAGGACGAAGCCACGCGCTGCGTCCTGCTCCCTCCCCCGTTGTGGGGGAGGGAACGCTGGATTCGCCAGCGCCAAGGAAAGAAGCTGCCGCCGCTGACGTCCTGACAACGTCACTCAGGATCATGTCATGCCTCACACCGTCGCCGGCACGTCGCCGCGCGATTCGACGATCAGCTCGCGCAGGCGCTGCGTCATGGCGACGAAGTCGGGCTCGTAGGTCATCGCCAGCGTGCGCGGGCGCGGCGCCTCGAACACGCGGTCGTCGACGATGCGGCCGGGCCGCGCGCTCATCACGCAGATGCGGTTGGCGAGATAGCCGGCCTCGCGCAGATCGTGGGTGACGAGCAGAACGGTCGGCCGCCGGGTGATCCAGAGCTGCTGCATGATCGCCCACAGCTCCTCGCGGGTGAACTGGTCGAGCGCGCCGAACGGCTCGTCGAGCAGCAGCAGTTGCGGCTCGTGCACCAGCGCGCGGCACAGCGAGGCGCGCTGCAGCATGCCGCCGGAGAGCTGCCACGGATGCTTGTCGCCGAATCCGGCGAGGCCGACCTGGGCGAGCAGCGCCTCGACGCGGTCGCGGAACTCGGTCTTGCGCTTGGCCCGGTACTCGCCCCGGAACGGCGGCACGATCTTGAGCGGCATCATCACGTTGTCGCGGATCGACAGCCACGGCAGCATGGTCGGATTCTGGAACGCCATGCCGATGCGCACCGGCTCGGCCCCGACCTCGCGGCCGGCCACATAGACGAAGCCGGTCGAGGCGCGCAAAATCCCGCCGACCATTTTCAGGATGGTCGACTTGCCGCAGCCGCTCGGGCCGACCAGCGCGACAAAATCGCCCTTGGCGATGCGGAGGCTCGTCTCGGCGAGCGCGTGAACCAGATTCGGCGCACGCCCATACGTGACGGTGGCACGCTCGAGCTCCACATAGGCGTCGACATGGCTCGGCTCGACGACCGGACCGGCCGGGATGGCATCGGAGGCGAGCGGCACGATCGGAGCCGGCGCATTCATGCGGCGACCCCGCTGGCGCCGTCTGGCTTTTGGACGATCGCCGTCATGGTGCTGTCGGGGTTCCGCAGCTCCGGCTTCGGCATCTCCTGAATGGTGTGGACCGAGCGACCCCAGCCGCGCGCGCTCTCCACCAGCGTGCGGTCCTTCATCACGAAGCGGCCGCGCACCAGCGTGTGGACCGGCAGGCCCGTGACGGCGCGCCCG
Organism: Rhodoplanes sp.; assembly: GCF_013377085.1. GTDB lineage: Bacteria > Pseudomonadota > Alphaproteobacteria > Rhizobiales > Xanthobacteraceae > Rhodoplanes. The sequence continues at coordinate 174,298 of NZ_JACAAX010000002.1, forward strand.
TGCCACGGCGTGATTTTTGCGCGCGACTGCAGTTTTCGGTCGTCGATGGCCCAGTGGTGCCCAAGATCGACGATGGCGATGTCGGCGTCGGCGCCCGGCTGCAACACGCCCTTTCTGGGATACAGCCCCCAGCACTTCGCCGGCGCGACCGCGGTCCAGCCCACATAGTCGCTGATCGACATGCGCCCGGCCGCGACCTCGGTGAGCATCAGCGGCATCTGAGTCTCGACGCCGGGGAAGCCGCAGTCGACCGTGAAGATGTCGTCGCGCACCTTCTCGTCCGGGATGTGGGGCGCGTGGTCGGTGGCAATCATGTCGATGGTGCCGTCCATCAGCGCGGCCCACAGCGGCGCCTGATTGCGGGCCTCGCGCACCGGCGGATTGACCCGGATGACGCCGCCGAGCCGGCCGTAGTCCTCGGCACCGAGCAGCAGATATTGCGGACAGGTCTCGCCCGTCACGTCGACGCCGCGCGCCTTGGCCTCGCGAAGCGGCCGCAGCTCCTCGGCCGAGGAGATGTGCAGCACATGGATGCGGCAGCCGGTCCATTCCGACAGGATCGCGGCCCGCGCCACCGCCTCGACCGCGACCACGGCGGGCCGCGCCGCGAGATGCGCCAAAGGATCCTTGCGGCCGGCCGCACGAAGCCGCGCCTCCCGCCGCGCCATGATGGACGCCGTTTCGGCATGCAGCGAGACGCGTTTGCCGGTGGGTGCCACCACCTCGAAGGCCTCCAGCATGCCGCCCGTCGAGGGCGAGGGCGTATTGCCGAAGGTGTTGCCCATGTAGAGCTTGAAGCCGATCACGCCGCCGGCGACGAGGTCCGGTACATGCGCGATCGTGTCCTCGCCCAGGAGGCCATAGAGGCCGTAGTCGACATGGGCCTTCTCGGAGGCGAGCTTGTGCTTCATCGCCAGCGCCTCGGCCGTGCCGGTCGGCGGGATCACGTTCGGCATGTCGAACACGGTCGTCACGCCGCCGAAGGCGGCCGCCGCCGTGCCGGTGCCGAAATCCTCCTTGTGGGTGTAGCCGGGCTCGCGAAAATGCACATGCACGTCGATGGCGCCGGGCAGCACATGCAGGCCGGTGGCGTCAAGCGTCTCGGCCGCCTCCGGCATCGCCTCGCGGGCGCCGACCGACAGCACCCGGCCGTCCTTGACGGCGACGCTCGCCGGAAACGCCGAGGCGTCGGTCACCACCGTGCCGCCATGGATGACGAGATCGGCCTTCATCGGGGTCTCCTTCATGGTCGACCGCTCATTATCTCACCTCGGTCAGTCCGGGGCGCACCGAAGGTGCGAGCCCGGAATCCATAACCCCTGTCTGTGAGTATGGATTCCGGGCTCGCCGCTGCGCGGCGCCCCGGAATGACGGAAGAGACATTGCCGCGGCGACATTCATCTGCGCCTCACAGCATCGCCCAGCCGCCGTCGACGGGTAAGTCGACGCCGGTGATCTGGCGGGACACGTCGCTCGCCAGGAACAGGCAGGCGTTGGCGACATCGGCGTCGGTCGAGACGCGCTTCAGCGCATAATCGGCGGCGTGGCGCTTCATCGCCTCGTCGATCGTGATGCCGAGCTTTTTCGCCATGTCGGCGCACACCTTGTCGCGGAAGCGCGGGCCCTCGACCATGCCGGGCGCGACGCAGTTGACGTTGATGTTGTGAGGGCCGGCTTCCAGCGCAAAGCTCTTGGTGATCCCGCGAAGACCCCATTTCGAGGCCGAGTAGGCGAGCCGCCCGGCCCTCCCCCGCAGCCCGAAGGTGCCGCCGACATTGACGATCTTGCCCCAGCGCCGCGCCATCATGTCGGGCAGCACCGCCCGGATCGTGTTGAAGCAGCCGCCCATGTTGAGCGTGACGATCTCGTCGAACTCGTCCGGCGTGGTCTCGACGCCGGTCTTGCCGATCGGCCCGGAACCACCGGCGACGTTCACCAGAATGTCGATCTGGCCGTAGGCCGCGCGCGTCTGCGTGACGGCGGCGGCGCACTGCGCCGCGTCGGTGACGTCGCAGGGGATGACGATCGCGGCGGCCCCGCGCGCGTGGGCGGCGTCGGCGACCGGCTCGATGGCGGCGGTGTCGCGGCCGATCAGCGCCAGCCGGCAACCCTCGTCCGCAAAGGCGAGCGAGATCGCCGCGCCCATGCCCTTGGCGGGCCCGGTGACCAGGACGACGCGGCCGGCGAGATCGAGATTCATGCGGGGTCTTCTTATGATGTTTGTCCGACTGCAAACGACAACTCTCGTCGGTCATTCCGGAAGTCGAGCGACGCTCGGCTGTCCGGAATCCATAACCCCTGTCTGTGGATATGGATTCCGGGCTCGCGAGCCTTCGGCCCGCGCCCCGGAATGACAGATGTCAGAACAGCTTCTTCGGCAGGTCGGCGGCCGGCGGCAGGAAGCCGGGGTCGAAGATCTCGTCCACGGTCGGCGTCCGGGTCAGGCCGTTGGCGTCGACGATGATGTCGATCGCCTTCTTGAGCCGCGCCTTGTCGATGCTGCCGAGCCCGATGGTGGCGATCTCGGGGTGGTTCATCTCCGCCTTCACGGTGGCGTCGAAGCGCTCGCGCTCCACGTCGGTCTTGATCAGCGGCTCGCGCTTGGCGACCGAGGCCACGGCGGCGGCCGGATCCTTGAGGCCGTCGAGCACGCCCTTGTTGATCGCCTTGACCAGGCCCTTCACCACCTCGGGATGCTCCTTGGCGAGCTTCTTCGGCACGATGATGGCGTTGGAGTAGAGGTCCATGCCGTAGTCGCCGTAGTTGATGAAGCGGATCTCCTTGTCCGGGTCGACGCCGATCAGCTTGGCCGAGAACCGGATGGTGTTGACGTAGCCGAACACGCCCTCGACCTGGCCGCGCATCAGCATCTGCTCGCGCAGGTTCGGTGCCATGTTGGTGATCGACACCTTGCTGCAGTCGATCTTGGCGATCTTGCAGAACGCCGGGAACAGTTTCAGTGCCCCGTCGTTCGCGGCTCCGCCGAGCGTGCGGCCTTCAAAATCCTTCGGGGTCTTGATCGGACTGTCGGCCTTCACCGCGACCGTGAAGGGCGGCTGATTGAACATCACATAGACGGCGACCGGTGCCTCCTCGGGCTTCTTGGCGGCGAAGTCGATCAGCGCGTTGATGTCGCCGAAGCCGACGTCGTAGGTGCCGCTCGCCACCTTCGGGATCGGCGTCGCCGAGCCGTCGCCCTGGTCGATGGTGATGTCGATGCCTTCGGCTTTGAAGTAGCCGCGGTCCTCGGCCAGGAAGAAGAAGCCCTGCGGGCCCTGATACTTCCAGTTCAGCACCATCTTCAGCTTGGTGTCGGCGAGCGCGGCGGTCGGCAGCGCGGCGGCGACCGCGAGCGCCGCAGCGAGTGCGAGCGCCGAGGTCGAACGGAAGAAGCTCATCGCGAAATCTCCTGTCGGGTGGGGGAAGGCGAGGAACCGGCCCCGGCGAGCGCGGTCTCGAGAGCGGCGCCGGTCGAGACGGCGCCGTAGAGCAGATCGACCAGATCGAGGATGACCTCGGTGACGGAGGGCGCCGCCGGCGTGGCGCAGAGATCGGACAGCAGCACGCAGTCGTAGCCGCGAAAGCTCGCGTCGGTGAGGGTCGAGAACACGCAGCGGTCGGTGTTGATGCCGGCGATCAAGAGTGTCGTCACGTCGCGGGCGCGCAGCACCGAGTCGAGCTCGTTGTCGTGGAAGCCGCTGTAGCGGTGCTTGTGGACGACGAGATCCTGCGGCGCGACGACGAGCTCGTCGATGGTGGCCGCGCCCCAATGGCCCTGCACCAGGATGTCGCCGCGGCCGGACGGCGACGGCTCGGCATAGCCGGGACGCGTGCCGCCCTTGCGGCCTTTGTGGAGGAGCGTCGCCGGCAGATTGGCGCAGTCGGCCCGCACGCCCCAGTTGATCCACAGGACCGGGACGTCGGCCGCCCGCAGCGCCGCGCCGAGTGCATTGAGACCGGGCACGATGGCGCGGAGAGCAGCGGTGTCCACTCCGGCGCGCGGAAACCAGCCGTCCGGATGCAAAAAGTCGTTCTGCATGTCGACGACCAGCATGGCGGTGCGGCCGAGATCGATCTCGATCGTCTCGCCCGACGCCGCCGCCGGAAAGCGGACGATCCGCACCGGCTTTCGCTCGCGCACGAAACGCAGCGTTTTTGGCGGGGCCGTGTGGGGCATCGAGGTCCGATCCGGGCGGCGGGGCGCGGGGGTGCGCGGGAAGCGGTTCTGCTGGCAACAACCGTGCCGAGACGCGGCCGTGCCCTGCAGACGCCCTGACGCTAGCCGATCGCAGCGGTGACTTCCGCCGCTGATTTTTTGCTGTATCGTTGCCGAAAAGGCATCACTTCACTTCGTCATTCCGGGACGCGCGCACCAGCGCGCGGGCCCGGAATCCATAATCCCGGCGCCGATTGCTCACGAAAGACAGGGGTTATGGGTTCCGGGCTCGGCCCTGCGGGCCGCCCCGGAACGACGGCGAGGAAACGTCTCGTCCAGGACCCGATCCCCATGCGCCACCTGAAAATCCTGCGCTATGTCGACGAGGTCGCCCGCACCGGCTCGATCCGCAAGGCGGCCGAGCGGCTCGCCGTCACGGCCTCGGCCGTCAACCGCCGCATCATGGATCTGGAGGAGGAGCTCGGCGCCGACCTGTTCGAGCGCAAGCCGCGCGGCGTGCGGCTCACCGCGGCCGGCGAGGTGTTCGTGCGCTATCTGCGCGAGCAGGCCGGCGACGTCGAGCGGATGAAGTCGCAGATCGAGGATCTGCGCGGGCTCAAGCGCGGCACCGTGCGGATCGCCTGCAGCCAGGCGCTCGCCTACGACTTCCTGCCGCGTGAGATCGCCGCGTTCCGGGCCCGCTATCCCTATGTCACGTTCGAGGTGCGGGTGGCCGATCACGATCGCGCCATGGCCGAGCTCGAGGCCTTTGCGGTCGACTTGGTCGCGGTCTACCGCCCGTCGTTCCACGCCAGCTTCCGGCCGCTGATGACCGTCGAGCAGCGCCTGGTCGCGCTGATGCCGGACGACCACCCGCTCGCCGCGAAAAAGACGCTGCGGCTGCGCGACTGCGCCGACCATCCCGTGGCGCTCGCCGACCGCACGCTCGGCGGCCGCCAGCTCGTCGACGCCGCCTGCGCCCGCACCGGCGTCACGCTGCGCATCGTCGCCGAGTCGAACTCCTTCGAGATGCTGCGCGGCCTGGTGCGGCGCGACCGGGTGATCTCGTTCCAGATCGAGATCGGCGCCGATGTTTCGCCCGACGCCACGCCCGGCGTCGTCGCCCGCCCGCTCGATCCGCGCGACGTGCCGCCGGCTCCGCTGGTGCTCGGCCAGCTCCGCAGCCGCAACCTGCCGATCCCGGCCGCCGTGTTCGCCGAGCAGCTCGTACGCGCCATCGAGGGCATGCGGGTGTGAACGTCCGCTCATCTCTGCGGCAGACGTGCCATGCTTTGCCCGCGCGTGGACCAAAATACCGTCACGCAACAGCCGAATACCTGCGGCATGGAACTCGGGTGCCCGCGCGCGATTGTCGACGCAGGGTCGAACCTTCCCCGAGGGTCTGGTGATCACCACGAGAAACACGAGTCGTCGCGACCTGCTGGTCGGGTCGTTGGCGTTGCCGTTCGTGCTGGCGGGCGCGGGACGTGCCGGGCCGGCCTTCGCGCAGGCGCCGGACAAGAGCCCGCCGCAGACCCCGGCCGAGACGCCGTTCGACGCCAATGTGGTGCGCAAGACGGCGCGCGCGCTGGCCGAGAAGCCCTACGAGGCGCCCGACACCAAGCTGCCGGCCGGCCTCACGGATCTCGACTACGACAAGTACCGCACCATCAGGTTCAAGCCCGACCGGGCGCTGTGGCGCGGCGAGGGCCTGCCCTTCGAGGTGCAGTTCTTCCACCGCGGCTTCCTGTTCGCCGAGCGGGTCGCCCTCCACGAGGTGTCGCAGGGCAAGGCACGGCCGATCGTCTATGCGGCCGACCTCTTCGACTTCGGCGCCGTGCCGCCGCTGCCCCCCGACGCCCGCGTCGGCTTCGCCGGCTTCCGCCTGCACACGCCGATCAACCGGCCCGACACTTACGACGAGGTCGCCGTCTTCCTCGGCGCCAGCTATTTTCGCGCCGTGGCGAAGGGGCAAACCTACGGCCTGTCGGCACGCGGCCTGTCGATCGGCACGGGCGATCCCAAGGGCGAGGAGTTCCCCGCCTTCCGAGCCTTCTGGATCGAGAAGCCGGCCAAGCAGACCGGCTCGATCGTGGTGCATGCGCTGCTCGATTCGAAGAGCGCCGCCGCCGCCTACCGCTTCACCATCCGGCCCGGCGAGACCACGGTGTTCGACGTCGAGATGACGCTCTATCCGCGCACCGACGTGCCGCTGCCCGGCATCGGCACCTGCACCAGCATGTTCTTCTTCGGCCCCAACGATCGCGCCGGCGTCGATGACTTCCGCCCCGCCGTGCACGATTCCGACGGGCTCGCCATCCGCAACGGCCGCGGCGAGGAGATCTGGCGCCCGTTGGTCAACCCGACAGACCTGCAGATCAGCACCTTCGAGGACACCAATCCACGCGGCTTCGGCCTCTTGCAGCGGAGCCGCGACTTCCGCTCCTACCAGGATCTGGAGGCGCGCTACGAGACGCGGCCGAGCCTGTGGGTCGAGCCGATCGGCGACTGGGGCGCGGGCGCCATCCAGCTCGTCGAGATCCCGACCAAGGAGGAGATCCACGACAACATCGTCGCGTTCTGGCGGCCGAAGGACCCGCTCGCCGGCAAGGGCGAGTACTGGTTCACCTACCGGCTGCACTGGGGCGCCGGCAAGGCCGGCGCGCCGCCGCTCGCCGCCATCGCGGCGACCCGTGCCGGCGCAGGACCCGACGACACCCGCCGCTTCGTGCTCGACATCACAGGCGACAAGCTCGCCGGCATCGATCCGGCGAGCGTGCGCGGCGCCGTCGAGACCGACAAGGGCAAGATCCTCAACGTGGTCACGCAGCCCAACCCGGTGACGGGCGGCTGGCGCTTCTCCTTCGAGCTCGCCCCCGAGCGCGAGACCGTCGTCGAGCTGCGCGCCCGGCTGATGCGCGGCGACGAGGCGCTGTCCGAGACCTGGCTGTACCGATGGACGCCGTGACCTCCATGCACGACACGGTCGCGACCCGCCGCGCCACGCCGCCGGCCTACCTGCCGGCCGAACGGCCGCTCGCCATGCCGGAGCAATCGCTGTGGCGTCCCACCGGCGCACAGGGACCGGCACGGGCGCCGCAGCGCACCGCCCTGCGCCGCCTGTTCGTGTTCGGCTCGGCCGCGGCCCTGACGGCGGGGGGCGGCTACGAGATGTACGAGGTGCTGCAGGTCCAGGGCCTGACGGTTCCGGAAGCGGTCGTGCTCGCCCTTTTCGTCTCGCTGTTCGCCTGGATCGCCTTCTCGCTGGTCAGCGCCGTGATCGGCTTCTTCGCCATCCTGGTCGGGCCAGACCACACGCTCGGCATCGACCCGACCGCCCCGCTGCCCGAGCTGACAAACCGCACGGCCGTGCTGCTGCCGACCTACAACGAGGATCCGCACCGGGTGATGTCGCGCCTGCAGGCGATCTTCGAGTCGATCGCCGAAACGGGCCGCCTCACCCATTTCGATGTCTTCGTGCTGAGCGACACCACCGACCCCGATGTCTGGGTGCGCGAGGAGGCGGCCTACCTGGCCCTGCTGGAGCGCACCGGCGCCCGCAACATTTTCTACCGCCACCGCCGCGAGAACGTCGCGCGAAAAGCCGGCAACATCGCCGAGTGGACGACGCGCTTCGGCGGCGCCTATGCGCACATGCTGGTGCTCGACGCCGACAGCTTGATGACCGGCGACACGATCGTGCGGCTCGCTGCCGCGATGGAGGGGCATCCCGGCGTCGGCCTGATCCAGACCTTCCCGGTGGTGCTCAACGGCACCACGCTGTTCGCCCGCATCCAGCAGTTCGCCGGCCGCGTCTATGGCCCGCTGATTGCCCGTGGCATCGCCTGGTGGCACGGCTCGGAGAGCAACTACTGGGGCCACAACGCCATCATCCGGGTCGAGGCCTTTTCCGGCCAGGCCGGGCTGCCGCTGCTGCGGGGGCGAAAACCGTTCGGCGGCCACATCCTCAGTCACGACTTCGTCGAGGCGGCGCTGATGCGGCGCGCCGGCTGGGGCATCCACATGGCGCCCGGGCTCGGCGGCTCCTACGAGGAGTGCCCGCCGTCGCTGACCGAGTATGCGGTGCGGGATCGCCGCTGGTGCCAGGGCAACCTACAGCATCTCGGCGTGCTGCCGGCACGCGGCCTGCACTGGGTGTCGCGGCTGCACCTGATCACCGGCATCGGCTCCTATGTCACGTCGCCGCTGTGGCTGGTGTTCCTGCTGGTCGGCATCCTGATCTCGCTGCAGGCGCAGTTCGTGAAGCCCGAGTATTTCCCCTCCGGCTTCTCGCTGTTTCCGCAATGGCCGGCCCAGGACCCGGTCCGCGCCGCCTGGGTGTTTGCCGGCACCATGGGCATCCTGGTCGTCCCCAAATTTCTCGGCTGGTTCGCTGCGATGACCCAAAGGTCCGAGCGACGCGGCACCGGCGGCATCCTGCGGTGCTTCACCAGCGTGATTCTCGAAACGTTCGTCACCAGCCTGATCGCCCCGATCATGATGCTGCTGCAGTCGCGTGCCGTCGCAGAAATCCTGCTCGGCCGCGACGCCGGCTGGCAGGCGCAGCAGCGCGACGCGGCGCATGCCGGCTTCGGCCTGCTGACGAAGATCTACGGCTGGCACGTGGTGCTCGGCCTCGCCCTCGGCGCCGGTGCCTATGCGGTGTCGGCCCCGCTCCTGTTGTGGATGACGCCCGTGGTGGCCGGGCTGGTGCTGGCGATCCCGACCGTCGCGGTCACGTCGAGCGAGCGCGTCGGGCTGGCGCTGCGCCGCGCCGGCCTGCTGCTGATCCCGGAGGAGCGCGATCCGCCGGCGGTGCTGTGCCGTGCCCAGGCGCTGGCGGCGGAGCCGCCCGGCGCGGCCGATATGCCGGCCCTGGCGCGGCTCGCCGGCGATCCGACGCTGCTCGCCGCCCACGCCGCCATGCTGCCGGAGCGGGCGACCCGCCGAAAGGGCGACGTCGACGTCGCGCTGGTGGTGGCGCTCGCCCGTGTCGAGGACGCCGACACGGTCGCCGAAGCGGCGACGCTGCTCACGGCGAAGGAGACGTTCGCCGTGATCGCCGACCCCGCCGCGCTCTTACAGGTGATGACGAAGCCGGCGGGGTGAGAAATGTCGTCATTCCGGGATGCGCGTGAGCGCGCAGGCCCGGAATCCATAGTCCCGGTGCCAGTTGCTCTCGAAAGGACAGGGGTTATGGGTTCCGGGCTCGGCCCTCCGGGCCGCCCCGGAACGACAGAAAGTTCACCGCAGCGCGGCGAGGATGAAGTCCAGCATCTGGTCGAGCGTCGGATCAGGGAAATCGGCGCACTCGACCATCAGGCGCGGATGCGAGTAGCGGATCATCGCGGTGTGCAGGCAGCGCGCCGCATGCTTCGTATCGCCGGAGCGGAACTCGCCGCGCGCCGTGCCGTCGGCGATGATCGTCGCGATGACGCCGTCCATCCGCTCGACATACGCCTTCACCATCTCCCAGTTTTCGCTGATCGCGAGCGCGACGAGCTCGTGCAGCTTCTTCTCCACCGTGAATCGCTCGGCGTTCATGTGCTGCACGGTCGCGAAGAGGGCGCGCAGTCGCTCCGCCGCCGGTGCATCGCGCCGCGCGATCTCGACCGCGGTCGTGATCACCTCGCCGAGCAACTGATGGCCCACCGCCTCGTTGATCTCGTCCTTGGAGCGGAAGAAGCGATAGATGTTCGCCGGCGACATGCCGAGCTCGCGGGCGATGTCGGCGACCGTCGTCTTCTGATAGCCGATCTGCCGGTAGAGTCGGTCGGCCGTGGTGAGGATGCGGGTGCGGGTGTCGGACTCCCGGATCTCGGCACGCGTCATGTCGTTCACGGCCCCGCCTCCCTGGAACGGCGGATGTCGCAACGCCGTGGCGGCGATTGTATCGGGGATTCGGCGGGAATGTCTCATGGTTGTTGCGGCTCGGGAATACGGTGGTCGGCCGGGGTTCCGGGCGCGAGCCGCGGCGCGTCGGCGGCATCCGGGGCCTCGGGCGTATCCTCGTCCGAGGACTCGCCGGTGCCGCGCTCGTCGAGCGAGCGGCGGAACCACAGGGCATAGAGGGCGGGCAGGAACAAGAGCGTCAGCGCGGTCGCGACCAGGAGGCCGCCCATGATGGTGACGGCCATCGGGCCCCAGAAGCCGGAGCGCGACAGCGGGATCATGGCCAGCACGGCCGCCATCGCCGTGAGCACCACGGGTCGGGCGCGCCGCACCGTGGCGTCGACGATCGCCTCGCCGCGGCTGCTGCCGGCGGCGACGTCCTGCTCGATCTGATCGACCAGGATCACGGTGTTGCGGATGATCATCCCGGCGAGCGCGATCAGGCCGAGCAGCGCCACGAAGCCGAACGGCATCCCCGAGACGAGCAGCCCGAGGGTCGCCCCGATCAGGCCGAGCGGCGCGGTCAGCAGCACCAGGGCCAGTCGCGAGAAGCTCTGGAGCTGGATCATCAGGATCGTCAGCATCGCGACGAGCATCACCGGGAAGACCGCGAACAGCGACGCATTGGCCTTGGAGGATTCCTCGATGGCGCCGCCCATCTCGATCCGGTAGCCGGCCGGCAGCTTGCCGCGCAGGTCCGCCAGCGCCGACCAGATCGCGGCCGACACGTCGGGCGCCTGCACGCCGTCGCGAATGTCGGTGCGCACCGTGATGGCCATGTCGCGACTGCGCCGCCAGAAGATCGCCTCCTCGTGGCCCTGCTCGATATGGGCGACCTGCGACAGCGGCACCGGCACGCCGTTGCGCGCCACGACGGTGAGATCGCCGATGGCGCCGAGGTCGCCGCGCTGCGGCGCGATCGCCCGGGCCACCACGACGACCTTCTCGGTGCGGTCCCGGATGGTCGTGACCGTGTAGCCGGTGACGAGCGTCTGCAGCGTCTGGGCGACGGCCTGCGGATCGAGCCCGAGGGCGCGGGCCCGGTCCTGGTCGAGCACCAGGCGCACCGACGGCATCTGCTCGTTCCAGTCGAGCTGCGCCTCGATCGCGGCGGGGTTGGCCCGCATGATGTCGCGGACCTGATAGGCGATGCCGCGGACCGTGTTGGGATCGGTGCCGATCACCCGGAACTGCACCGGGAAGCCGACCGGTGGGCCGAAGTCGAGGCGGCTGACGCGCACCCGTGCCTCGGCGAGTGCGCCCTTGGCGACGGCGGTCTCGAACTTCGCCTTGAGGCGCTCGCGCGCCGGCACATCCTTGGAGACGATGACGATCTCGGAATAGGCCTCGTTCGGCAGCGCCGGGCTGATGCCCAGCCAGAAGCGCGGCGGCCCCTGCCCGACATAGGTGGTCCAGGTCGCGGCGTCCTCGTCGCCGGCGAGCATCGCCTCGGCGCGTTTCGCCGTCTCGAGCGTGGCACCGATCGCGGTGCCCTCGGGCAGGCGCATCTCGACGAACAGCTCGGGGCGGTCCGACAATGGAAAGAACTGCTGCGCCACCTTGCCGAAGCCGAGCACGGACAGCACGAACACCGCGAGCGTACCGGCCACCACCCAGACGCGATGGCGCACGCACCAGCCGATCAGCGCCCGCAGCCGCCGGTACAACGGCGTGTGATAGATGTCGTCCGGATCGTCGGCGTGATGCACCTTGAAGTTCGGCAGCAGCTTGACGCCGAGATAGGGCGTGAACACCACGGCGACGACCCACGACGCCAGGAGTGCGATCGACACCACCCAGAAGATGCCGCCCGCATATTCGCCGGTCGACGAGGCCGCGAAGCCGACGGGCAGGAAGCCCGCCGCCGTGACCAGCGTGCCGGTCAGCATCGGGAAGGCGGTCGACTGCCAGGCGAACGAGGCCGCATGGGCGCGGTCGAACCCCTGCTCCATCTTCACCACCATCATCTCGACCGCGATGATGGCGTCGTCGACCAGGAGGCCGAGCGAAATGATCAGGGCGCCGAGCGTGACGCGATGCAGATCGAGCCCGATCAGCAGCATGATGGTGAAGACGATGCCGAGCACCAACGGCACCGACAGCGCGACGACGATGCCGGTGCGCCAGCCGAGCGACAGGAAGCTGACGCCGAGCACGATGGCGAGCGCCTCGAGGAAGGACTGCATGAAATCGCCGACCGCCTCCTCGACGATCTTGGGTTGGTTGGCGATGCGCTCCCAGGTGAAGCCGAGCGGCGTGGCGCGCTCGATTTCGGCCATGGCAGCGTCGACGCCCTCGCCGAGATGCAGGATGTTGGCGCCCTTCTGCATGACGACGCCGACGGCGAGCGCCGGCGCGCCACGCTGGCGGAGCAGGTATTCGGGCGGATCGACGAAGCCGCGGCTGACGGTCGCGATGTCGCCGAGCCGCACCACCGTGCCGCTCGCCGCCGCGACCGGCGTCTCCTTCACGGCCTCGACGCCGTCGAGCGCGCCCGTCACCCGCAGCGGGATCCGCGGCGAGGCCGACTGCACGACGCCGGCCGGCGCCATCGCATTCTGCTTGGCGAGGCTGTCGAAGATCGCCTGGGTGGTGATGCCGAGATTGGCGAGCTTGACGTGATCGAAGTCGACGAAGATGCGCTCCTCCTGGGTGCCGTAGATCGTCACCTTGGTGACGTTCCGCACCTTCAGAAGACGCTGCCGCATCGATTCGGCGACGCGCTTGAGCTGGGCGTAGTCGGCGCCGTCGGAGCGCAGCGTGTAGAGCACCGAATCGACGTCGCCGTACTCGTCGTTGATGTTCGGGCCGATCACGCCGTCCGGCAGGTCGGGCTTGAGGTCGGCCATCTTGCGGCGGACCAGATAGAACAGATACGGCACCTGGCCGGGTGGCGTGGTGTCGCGGAACTCCATCAGGGCGGCGACGAAGCCGGGCTTCGAGTAGGTCGTGACCTTGTCGAACCAGGGCAGCTCCTGCAGCTTCTTCTCGATGCGGTCGGCGACCTGGAACTGCATCTCCTCGGTGGTCGCGCCCGGCCAGGCGGCGGTGACGACCGCGACCTTGATGGTGAAGGACGGGTCCTCGTCGCGACCGAGATTCTTGTAGGACAGCGCCCCCATGACGCCGAGCATGATGATCAGGAAGAGCACCAGGGTCGGATGAGCGACCGCCCAGGCGGAGACGTTGAAGCGGCGCATCGTCGCCTCCGGGTCAGAACGACAGGGACGCGACGGGGCGCACGATCAGGCCGGCGTCGAGCTTCTGGACGCCGAGCATCACCACGCTCTCGCCTTCGGCGACGCCGTCCGTGATCAGCACACTGCGGCCGTCGTAGCGCGCCACCTTCACGGTGCGCGCCGTGAGCCGGCCTTTGTCGTCGACCGCCCAGACGGACGGGCCATGGCCGTGGTTGAACAGCGCCGTGAGGGGCAGCCGCGCGGAGCGCGTGCCGGTGCCCTCGCGCAGCGTCAGGGTCGCGCTCATGCCGAGCCGCACCGCCTCGTCGGCGGCCGGAATCGTGTAGCGGGCCGCATAGGTGCGGGTCGCCGTGTCGGCGGCCGGCGACAGCTCGCGCAGCCTCACCTCGTAGACCCGGTCCGGCACCGACCACAGGGTCAGGCTGCCGGAGGCCTCGCGGGCGCGCTCGACGAAGGTTTCGGGAAACGCCACCAGCGCCTCGACCTCGGCCAGGCGGGCCAGCCGCACGGCGGCCTGGCCGGAGGCGACGACCTGCCCCGGCTCGACCGGCGTCGCCGTGATGACGCCGTCGGCGTCGGCCTCGAGGCTCGCATAGTCGAGAGAATTGCGGGCGAGGTCGAGCGAGCGCTGCGCCCGGGTCAGGCGGCCACGCGCCTCCTCGGCTGTGGCATGGGATTTCTCCAGCGTGGCGGCCGCGGTCCAGCCCTTCTTCTGCAGCTCGGTGGCGCGCTGCTCGTCGGCCTCGGCCTGCACCAGATTGGTCTTGGCCGCCCGCACCTCGGCCTCGGACTGCTCGAGCTGGAGCTTGAGGTCGTTGGTGTCGAGAAGCAGGAGCGGCTGGCCCTTGCGCACCCGGTCGCCGTTCTGGACCAGGCGCTGCGCCACCTTTCCGGTCACCCGAAAGCCGAGATCGCTCTCGATCCGCGGCTTGATGGTGGCCGCGAAGGTGCGGGTCTCGGCGAGGTCCTCGTAGTGGACGGGGGCGACCAGGACGGGACGGTCGAGGACTTGCGCGGACTTGCCGGTGCTGCCGTTGCTCGCGTCGCACCCGGAGACGGCAAGAGCGATGGCGATCAGCGGCGCCACCACCGCCGCCCTCCCGGCACCCCGAGGGGACGTCGGGGCGGGAAGAGCGGCGGCGGCGGCATGGGGTGCGACGGCGCTCGGGACGGAGAAGACCGCGGCCAGCACGACGGTGCAGACCGACCGGACGGCGCCGGAGAGGCGGAGGACAGAGGCGACGAACCGGGACATGGCACAGCCAGATGAAGGGTGACGAGTAACGAATATTGAAATTCGTCATACATCAGCAAATGTCAAGATCCGGTTTTCGGCAGTGCGGTAATCGGCTGCGATCGATCCCGAAAAGCCTCTGATGGTAAACGGTTTCTTCGATACTGGCCGAAGATCCCCCCGGCCGGCCTCGACCCCGATGCCTCGCCGCCGGTGGCTCGCAATCTCGACCGGTCGCCGAACCGCCCTCCTCATCCACAGCCATGCGCCGGCGTCGCGGGCGACCTGCGTGCCCTCGCGGCCGCGCATCAACCGGCCAGCGTGACCTGCACGGACCGTCACGCGACCGCTTGCAGGCCAAGGCGATCGAGCCGCCGTGCGAGATCTCACGGCCGGTCCTTCGAGACGCACCCCACCTGCTCGCCTCGCAGCCGCGACAAAAGATTGGGCATCTGCCCAAAATCGAGACGTTGCCGTTGATTGACAATCGGTGCGCCAATGCCACTAATCGTGTGCACCCGACAGCTTGCGAGCCTCGGCAAGCGGCGTCATTTTGTCGTGCGGCGCGACGTCGGTCGGTTTTCGACCCGACACGTGATCGCCGATCTGGAAGGTGCGTGGCGTCGCCGCGCGGGACCGTCAGGCAGGGTGTCAGCGAACGTCTCTGGTCGGCGTATTCACGCCGGCGTCTCTCCGCTTCGGTGCCGCCCCGTCTGATTTTCCGCCAAAGGATGAGGTCTCCATGCCTGCTTTCGTGCGCCCGTTGGCCGCTTTTGCCTGCCTT
This sequence comes from Rhodoplanes sp., assembly GCF_013377085.1. Classification (GTDB taxonomy): domain Bacteria; phylum Pseudomonadota; class Alphaproteobacteria; order Rhizobiales; family Xanthobacteraceae; genus Rhodoplanes. The sequence continues at coordinate 189,564 of NZ_JACAAX010000002.1, forward strand.
GCCGCCACGGTCGCCTTGACCGCCGCGCCCGCCCGCGCCGAGGACAAGGTCACGATTCTGACGAGCTGGTACGCCCAGGCCGAGCACGGCGGCTTCTACCAGGCGGTCGCCACCGGCATCTACAAGAAGTACGGGCTCGACGTGACGGTCCGCATGGGCGGCCCACAGATCAACGGCATGCAGATCCTCGGCGCCGAGCAGACCGACTTCCTGATGAGCTACGACTTCTCGGTGTTCAAGGCGCTCGAGCAGGGCGTGCCGGCCGTGACGGTGGCGACCTCGTTCCAGTCGGACCTGCAGGGCCTGATGACCCACCCGGACGTCAAGAGCCTAGCCGACCTGAAGGGCAAGACCATCCTGGTCGCCACCGCCGGCCGCTCCAACTGGTGGCCGTGGATGAAGGCCAAGTTCGGCTACACGGACGACCAGACCCGCGCCTACACGTTCAACCTGCAGCCCTTCCTGGCCGACCCCAACACGGCCCAGCAGGCCTACATGTCGTCGGAGCCGTTCGCCGCCATGCAGGGCGGCGCCAAGGTGAACTTCTTCCTGTTCGCCAAGGACGGCTATCCGCCCTACGGCACCACCATCGTGACGCTGCAGAAAACCGTGAAGGACAAGCCCGACATGGTGCAGCGTTTCGTGAAGGCCTCGATGGAGGGCTGGAAGAGCTACATCTACGGCGACCCCGCCCCCGCCAACGCGCTGATCAAGAAAGACAACCCCAACATGAAGGACGAGCAGATCGCCTATGCGATCGGCAAGCTCCGCGAGAGCAAGGTCCTGGTGGACGGGGATGCGGCGACCCAGGGCATCGGCGTGATGACGGATGCGCGCTGGAAGGCGACCTACGACTTCATGGTGCAGGAAAAGCTGCTCAAGCCCGAGGTCGACGTGAAGTCGGCCTACACGCTGCAGTTCGTGAAGGACCTCAAGATCATGCCGTGACGCGCGGCGGAGCGGCCGGCGGCCGCTCCGCGCGCACGCCCGAGGCGAAGCCCGAACGACGGGACCACGCGAGTGCCCGGCCCCGTCGACGGTGAGGAAGTGGACTCGACGATGAGGATGGCCCAGGCGGTGCGCGCACCGGACACAGACCCCGCGGCGGGACCGCCCGCCATCGAGGTGCTCGGCGCCGACAAGGTGTTCGGCAACGGGACGCGGGCGCTGGCGCCGATCGATCTGACCGTCGACCAGGGCGAGTTCGTCACCCTGCTGGGGCCCTCCGGCTGCGGCAAGTCGACCCTGCTCAAGATGGTCGCCAACCTGATCGAGCCGACCTCGGGCGGCCTGATGTGGTGGGGGCGCGACTACGACCATGTCGGCCAGGCGGGCCGGAAGCTCGTCTTCGTCTTCCAGGACCCGACCCTGATGCCGTGGTCGCGGGTGCGATCCAATGTCCGCCTGCCGCTCGATCTCGCCGGCACGCCGAAGCAGGAAGGCGACGCCCGCGTCGACCAGGCGCTCGCCATGGTCGGCCTCTCTCGTTTCGACGGCTGCTACCCGCGCGAGCTCTCCGGCGGCATGCAGATGCGCGTCTCGATCGCCCGCGCGCTGGTCACCGAGCCGAACCTCCTCTTGATGGACGAGCCGTTCGGCGCGCTCGACGAGATCACCCGCAACAAGCTCGACCAGGATCTGCTGGACCTCTGGTTCCAGAAGAAACTGACCGTGGTGTTCGTCACCCACAGCATCTACGAGTCGGTGTTCCTCTCCACCCGCGTCGTCGTGATGGCGGCGCGGCCCGGCCGCGTGCTGCGCGAGCTGATCATCGACGAGCCCTATCCGCGCGACGACGCCTTCCGAGTGTCGCAAAAATTCGCCGCCTATGCGCGCGACCTGCAGGTCCTGCTGGCGGAAGCCAGCATCTCGGGCGCGCCGCATATCTGAGCCGAGTTCCAACGGCGAGACCGGGAAACGAGTATGGCCGCAATCGACAAGAACAGCCGCGTCCTCGGCATCGTCCTGCCGATCCTGGTCGGCGTGGTGATGCTGGTGATGTGGGAGGGATCGGTCCGATACTGGCAGGTGCCGAAATATCTGGTCCCCTCGCCGTTCCTGGTCGCCGAGACCCTCGTGACGCAGTGGCCGCTCTTGTTCAACTCGCTCCTGGTGACGTTGCAGGTCACCTTCATGGCGTTCTTCTTTGCCGTGCTGATCGGCACCTTGATCGCCTTCGCGTTCGCGCAGAGCCGGCTGATCGAGATGTCGTTCTTTCCCTACGCCGTGCTGCTGCAGGTGACGCCGGTCGTCGCCATCGCGCCGCTGATCATCATCTGGGTCAAGCAGCCGACCGCGGCGCTGGTCGTCTGCGCCACCATCGTGGCGCTGTTCCCGATCATCTCGAACACCATTTTGGGACTGCGCAGCGTCAATCCCGGCCTTCTGAATCTTTTCCGCATGAACAAGGCGACGCGGCTGCAGGAGCTGGTGCGGCTGCGCATCCCCAGCGCCGCGCCCTACTTCTTCGGCGGCCTGCGCATCTCGTCCGGCCTGGCGCTGATCGGCGCCGTGGTGGCCGAGTTCGTCGCCGGCACGGGCGGCACCTCGGCCGGGCTCGCCTATCAGATTCTCCAGGCCGGCTTCCAGCTCGACATCCCGCTGCTGTTCGCCGCCCTGTTCCTGATCACGCTCACCGGCGTCGCTCTCTTCCTCCTGATGGTGGCGCTGTCGAAGCTCGCGCTCGGCGACTGGCACGAGAGCGAGCTCGTTCCGGAGACCTGATGGACCTTCTCGTTCGCAACGCCACCGCCATCATGACGGGCGGCGCGGGCGGCGCGGGTGGCGCGGCACGCGCGCGCGGCTCCGACATCCGCATCGAAGGCACGCACATCGCGGAGATCGGCACGCTCGCGCCGAAACCCGGCGAGCGCGTGCTCGACGCCACCGACTGCGTGATCTATCCGGGCTGGATCAACACGCATCATCACCTGTTCCAGGCGCTGCTGAAGGGCGTGCCGGCCGGCATCGACCTGCAGCTCGTGCCGTGGCTCTCCGCCGTGCCGGTGGCCTACCGGCGCTTCGCCACGGAAGACAATCTCCGCCTCGCCGCCACCATCGGCATCGCCGAGCTGCTGCTCTCCGGCTGCACCACCATCGCGGACCACAACTACGCCTACTGGCCCGAGATGGGGTTCGACGGCAGCGCCGTGCTGTTCGAGGTGGCGGAAAAGTTCGGCGTCCGCTTCGTGCTGATGCGCGGCGGCGCGACGCGGGTGCGCGACATCGACGTGAACCCGCCGCCGGAGGCGCGGCCCGAAACGCTGGACGGCATGCTGGCGAGCGTCGAGGGCGACGTGCGCCGCTTCCATCAGGCGAACGGCGACGCGATGCGCAAGGTGGTGCTGGCGCCGACCACGCCGACCTGGTCGGTGCATCCGCACGAGCTGCCCCAGTTCGCGGCGGCGGCGCGAAAGATGGGAATCGGCCTGCACAGCCATCTCTCCGAATCGCTCGACTACGTGCATTTCTGCCGCGACGTGCATCACTGCAAGCCGCTGGAGTTCGTCGCCCGGCACGACTGGGTCGGGCCCGACGTGTTCTTCGCCCATCTAGTGCATCTCGATCCGGACGAGATTCGCCTGCTGGCCGACACCAAGACCGGCATGGCGCATTGCCCGCAGTCGAACTGCCGGCTCGGCTCCGGCATCGCGCCGGCGCCGGCGCTGGCGCGCATCGGCGGACGGGTGTCGCTCGGCGTCGACGGCTCGGCCTCCAACGAGGCCGCCGACATGATCGACGAGACCCACATGGCGTGGCTGGTGCACCGCGCCCGCGACGGCGCCGCCAGCGTCACGGTGGAAGAGGTGATCCGCTGGGGCACGGCGGGCGGCGCCACGGTGCTCGGCCTGGACAAGGTCGGCACGCTCGCGCCCGGCATGGCCGCGGACCTGATGGTCTACTCGCTCGACCACATCCGCTACGCCGGCCTGCACGACCCCGCCATCGGCCCGGTCGCGGGCGGCGGCCAGGCGCATGTGAAATACGGTTTTTGCAACGGCCGCCTGGTCGTCGAGGACGGCCGCATCCCCGGCCTCGATCTGTCGCGCATCGCCGCCGAGGCGCGAACGGCAGTGAGCCGGATGGTGGTGTGAGGATCTGATCCTCGTCATTCCGGGGCGCGGGCTGCAAGCCCGCGAGCCCGGAATCCATAACCCCGGTTTGCGAGTATGGATTCCGGGCTCGCTGCTTCGCAGCGCCCCGGAATGACGAAGTCTTTTGCTGTCACAGCCCTCTCAAGAATTCCGGCCGTAGCACCGGGGCGCCGCGGCGGGCGGCCGTCACGATCCCGACGAGGCGGTCGCGGTCGGCGGGGAGCGTGCCGGCGAGCGGCAGACAGTTCGAGGCGTGGTTGGAGCGGAACACGATCGCCTTCTTCGGATCGAGCCCGGCGAGCAGCGCCTCCTGCTCGGCCAGCACGCCCTCGTCGTCCTGCTCCTCGAACGGCGTGCCGTCGCGCTGAAAGCGGGTGACGAACTCCTCCAGCTCATCCGCGCCGAGACGGAGCTGCAGCGTCGACAGGAACGCCGGCGGCGCCGCGTTGATGACGGCGGCGGTGCCCTCCACATGCTCGCGCCACAGCCGCTTGCCGCCGATGCCGAGGATCACGGTCGCCGACACGGCGATGCCGGCCGCGTCGGCCCGGTTCAGCGCCTCGGCGATGCCCTCGGGCGTCGCCCCCTTGCGGATGCGCGACAGGATGGTCGGCGCGCCCGATTCGACCCCGACATAGACGAGCGACAGGCGCTTCTCGCGAAGCAGCCGGAGCTCGCCCGGCGACTTCTGCACCAGATTGATGGGCGTCGCGTAGCACGACACCCGGTCGAGCCGGGGGAAGGCCGCGGCCAGCCGGTCGAGGATCACGGCCAGGCTCTCGGTCGCCAGCACCAGCGCATCGCCGTCGGCCAGGAAGATGCGGTCGGCGTCCGGCCACAGCCGCGCCGCCGCCTCGATGTCGGCGAACACGTCGCCGAGCGGGCGGGCCCGAAAGCTCTTGGTCTTGTACATGGCGCAGAAGGTGCAGCGGTTGAACGAGCAGCCGATCGCCGCCTGAATGATCAGGTTGCGGCCCTCGCTGGGGGGCCGGTAGAGCGGCTCGTCGTACTGCAGGGGCGCCCAGGTCATCGTTTGGCCGTCGTGAGAAACGTACGGGACAACCAGAGGCGGCATTGTGCGCCGTGCGGCGGGGCGGACGCAACCGGCTTTCGCGCGGTCATTCCGGGGCGCGGGCCAAAGGCCCGCGAACCCGGAATCCAGCGGCGAGCACCGACGTCCGGGCTGGATTCCGGGTTCGCCGCGGAGCCTGTCATCGGGCGGCGCCCCGGAATGACCAGCGAGCGATGACTCACCCCGGCGCCAGATCGCCCAGGAAGCTCGCGGCGACCGAGAGGCGCGACAGCGTCAGGCCGGAGCCGGCGATCTCGTGCACGGCGGCGCGCACCCGCTCGACGGCAGAGCCGCGCGCCTTCGCCCAGGCCGCGACCGCCGCCTCGCCGAAAGCGCCGCCCGCCAGAATCTCGGCCGCGATGCGGCGCGCCGCGTCGCCGATCTGGTCGAGCGCGCGGTCGAGCGCCAGCCGGTCGAAATAGTCGGCGATCACGATCTTTCGGGCCGACCCGGCGAGCCGGTCGACCTCGAAATAGGCGGCGACCGCGAACCAGGTGGCGGCGACCTCGGCGACCGGGCGGCCGGTGCGGTCGGCGACCAGCACGGCGTCGGTCGCCGCGGCGATCTGCGGCAGGTTGGCGAGGCGGCGCGCCAGCGCCTCCGGCACGCCGGCGGCGGCGAGCTCGTTTGTGCGGGCGGCACGCGCCGTCTGGGCGTCCTTCGGCAGGATGCGGTCGAGCGCCTCGACGACCGTCGCGATCCCCTCGCGATGATGGGCGACGATGCCGGCGAGCCCGCCGGAGAAGTCGATCCGGCGCAGCATCCACACCATGCGGTCGAGCAGCAGGTTCTGCACCGATTCGAGCAGCGCGAGCTGCAGGCCGCCGTCGATCCGGTTGTCCAGCGCCTCGATCTCGGTGTTGAGCGCGACCATGTCGTAGGAGTCGCGCACCGCCGCGAAGGCCGCGGCGATGCGGTCCGGGCCGGCGCCGGTCTGGTCGGCGATGCGCACCACCAGGGTCGGGCCGCCGCGGTTGATCATCGAGTTGGCGAGCTGCGTCACGATGATGTCGCGGCGCAGCCGGTGGCCGGTGAGCGCGTCGGGGAACCTGTCCGCCACCGCGACGGGGAAATAGCGGCCCAGCTCACGGCCGAGATAGACGTCGTCGGGGATCGCCGAGTCGAGCAGGTCGTGGCCGAGCGACAGCTTGGCATAGGCGAGCAGCACGGCGAGCTCGGGCCTCGTCAGCGGCTCGCTGCGGGCGCGGCGCTCGGCGATCTCGACGTCGTCGGGCAGGAGCTCGACGGCGCGGTCGAGCAGGCTGCGGCGCTCCAGCGTCTGCATCAGGCGTTGCTGGAAGCCGAGATCCTCGAGGCCGCGCCGCTGTGCCAGCGACAGCGCCTGGGTCTGCTGATAGTTGTTGCGCAGCACCAGGCGCGCCACGTCGTCGGTGAGCGAGGCGAGCAGTGCGTCGCGTCCGGCGCGGTCGATGCGGCCGTCGGCGAGCGGCCGGCCGAGCGCGATCTTGAGATTCACCTCGACGTCCGACGTGTTGACGCCGGCCGAGTTGTCGATCGCGTCGGTGTTGAGCCGCACGCCGGAGCGCGCCGCGGCGATGCGGCCGCGCTGGGTCATGCCGAGATTGGCGCCCTCGCCCACCACCTTGCAGCGCAGCGAGTCGGCGATCACCCGGATCGCATCGTTGGCGCGGTCGCCGGCCTGCTCGTTGGTCTCCTCGGAGGCGCGCACATAGGTGCCGATGCCGCCGAACCACAGCAGATCGACGGGCGCCGTGAGAATCGCGCTCATCAGCTCGGCCGGCGTGACGCGCTCCTTTGCGAGCCCGACGGCGGCCTGCGCTTCCGGCGACAGCACGATCTCCTTGGCGGCTCGCGAAAACACGCCGCCGCCGGACGAGATCAGCGCGCGATCATAATCCTGCCAGCTCGATCGAGGCAGGGCGAACAGCCGCGCCCGCTCCTGATAACTTCGCTCCGGGTCTGGATTCGGATCGACAAAAATGTCGCGATGGTCGAACGCCGCGATCAGCCTGGTGGTGCGCTCGCGCAGAAGCCCGTTGCCGAAGACGTCGCCCGACATGTCGCCGACGCCCGCCACGCTGAACGGCGTCCGGCCGATGTCGACGTTCATCTCGCGAAAATGGCGCTTTACCGCCTCCCAGGCGCCGCGCGCCGTGATGCCCATCTGTTTGTGGTCGTAGCCGGCCGAGCCGCCCGACGCGAAGGCGTCGTCGAGCCAGAAGCCGCGAGCCTGCGCGATGCCGTTCGCGATGTCCGAGAAGGTCGCCGTGCCCTTGTCGGCGGCGACCACCAGATAAGGATCGTCGCCGTCGTGCCGCACCGTGTCGGCCGGCACCACGGCGCCGTCCGGCCCGATCGTGTCGGTGACGTCGAGCAGCGCGCCCATGAACGCCTTGTAGGTGGCGATGCCCTCGGCCTGCACGGCCTCGCGATTGCCCGTGGGAAGGTGCTTCGGCACGAAGCCGCCCTTGGCGCCGACCGGGACGATGACGGCGTTCTTCACCTGCTGGGCCTTGACCAGGCTCAGCACCTCGGTGCGGAAATCCTGCGGCCGGTCCGACCAGCGGATGCCGCCGCGCGCCACCTTGCCGAAGCGCAGATGCACGGCCTCCAGCCGCGGCGAATAGACAAACACCTCGCAGAGCGGCCGCGGCAGCGGCAGATCCTCGATGCGGCGGCTGTCGAACTTGATCGCCAGAACCGATTTCGGCTGGCCGTCGCGATCGAGCTGATAGAAGTTGGTGCGCACCGCCGCCAGCACGGCGTTGACGAAGCGGCGCACGATGCGGTCCTCGTCGAGGCTGTCGACCGCGTCGAGCGCGGTCTCGATCTCCTGCAGGAGCGTCGCCTGCATGTCGGCGCGGCCGTCGACCGAGAGACCCCGGCGCGGCTCGAAGCGGGCGTGGAACAGCGTGACGATCTTCTCGGCGAGCGCCGGGTGCCGCGCCAGCGTCGACCACATGTAGTCCTGCGACCACCGCACGCCGACCTGGCGCAGACAGCGCGACAGCATGCGCAGCAGTGCGATCTCACGCCACGGCAGCGCGGCGACGAGCGCCAGCGCGTTGTAGCCGTCGTCCTCTGCGACGCCGCGCATCGCCATCAGGAACACGGCTTCGAGCCGGCGGCCGAGCAGATCGAGATCGACGGCGCCGCCGTCGAGCCGCTCCAGCGTCATGTCGTGCAGCCACACATGAGCGCCCATTTGGGGACCGTCGCCGGCCGGCGCATCGACCCGGAACGTGCTCTCGTCGACGACCCGGAAGCCCATGTGCTCCAGCACCGGCACCCGCTCGGACAGCGGGATCGGCCGACCGAAGCTCCACACCTTCAGGCGCGCGCAGGCCGCCGCGTCGCCGGTGCGGCGATGGAAGGCGACGCCGAGTGGACGCTCGGCGGTGAGCCGCTCGAGGATGCGGATGTCGACGACCGCGGTCGCCGGCGTGAAGGCGGCCCGGTAGGCGCGCGAGAACGCATCGGCGTATTTTTCGCGCAACGAGATCGCGCGCGCCGGATCGAGCGTCGCGTCGAGCTCGGCGGCGAGGCGATCCTGCCAGGTCAGCACGATCGACGAGACGGCGTCCTCGAGCGCAGCGCGACTCGGGCACGGCGTGTCGCCGGCCCAGCGCGCCACGATGTAGTGGACGCGCACCAGCGGGCCTTCCGGAAACCACGGATAGAAGGCGACGATGCGGCCCGCATAGACGGAGGCGAGATGGTCGGCGATCGCCTCGCGCACCGTGGAATCGTAGCGGTCGCGCGGCACGTAGACGATCACCGAGACGAAGCGGTCGAAGCGGTCGAGCCGCGCCAGCACGCGCACGCGCGGCCGCTCGCCGAGATGCATCACCACCAGGGCGAAGCGATGCAGCGTCTCCTCGTCGATCTGAAAGAGCTCGTCGCGCGGATAGGTCTCCAGCACGTTGACGAGGGCGCGACCCGAATGGCCCGCCGGCGGGAAGCCGGCCCGCCCCATCACGGCGTCGATCTTGCGGCGCAGATACGGGATGCTGCGGGCCGAGCGCGTATAGGCCGTCGCCGTGAACAGGCCGAGCAGGCGCAGCTCGCCGACGACATGGCCGCCGGCATCGAAGCGCTTGATGCCGATATAGTCCATGTGGACGCGCCGATGCACGCGCGAGCGTGCATTCGCCTTGGTGATGATCAGGGCCTTGGGCTCCTGCAGGAACTCCATCACCTCCGGCGTCATGGTGACGAACTCGCGGCCACGCCGCAGCACCCGCACGTCGCTCTGACGCAGGATGCCGAGCGCGTCGGCGGGATCGGCCTCGGCGGCGGCCGCCGCCGCATCGCCGCGATCGATCACATAGGTCCGCATGCCGAGGAACGTGAAGTTGTCCTCGGTCAGCCAGCGCAGGAAGGCGGCCGCCTCGGCGACCTCGCCGGCGGGCAGCGGCGGCGGCTCGCGCTCCAGCGTGGCGATCACGGCGTCGAGACGCTCGCGCATGGCGCGCCAGTCCTCGACCGCGAACCGCACGTCGGCGAGCGTCGCTTTGAGCGCCGCGATGGTCTCGTCGCGCCGCGCCGCATCGGCGATCCGCTCGACATGCACGTGGATCAGGCTTTCGCGCGGCCTCGTCTCGGCGGCGCCACCGGCCGGCGCCCACGAGACGAGACGCCCGGCGCCGTCGCGCGCGACGGCCAGAACCGGATGGGCGGCGAGCAGCGGCTCGAGCCCGCGCTCGCGCAAGGCGCCGAGCACCGAGTCGAGCAGGAACGGCATGTCGTCGTTGACGATCTCGATCACCGAGACGGGCGACGGTGCAGCCTCGGCGGCCGGCGTCACGATGCGGATCGTCGGCGTGCGGGCAGGCCGCTCGGCCATGAAGGCGCGCGCCGCGATCGCCATCGCGGCGAGCTCGTCGGCCGCATAGCCGCCGAGATCCTCGGGCGCCACGTCGGCGAACATGACGCCGACCAGCGCCACGTCGGCGGCCTCGGCCTTCGCGGCCACGATCGCAGCAGCCTCGGCGACGACCTTGGGGATGACCGACTCGTCGGGACCCGGCCCGGCTTCCGCATCCATGCTGTGCTCCATCGAGTCGCCCGCACCTGCCGACCCGATATATAGGCCGGTTCGCGGCGCGAGACACGCGGGCGCACACAACCGGACGGAGGATCCGGCCCTTCTCGCAGGTGCGTCAGCGCCGCCACCCGGCAGCGAGACGGGCCACGAAGGCGTCGATCTCGGCCGGTGAGTTGACCGCGTGGATCGAGGCGCGCAGCACCGCCGTGACGCCGCGGTCGGCGAGCGCGAGGCGGGCGTGCTCGGCCCCTATCACGGCGACCCGGACGCCGGACGCCTGCAGGGCCGTGGCGATGCGGCCGATGTCGCGTTGCGGGTCGGCCCAGGTCAAAATGCCGGAGCCGTGCTCCGAGCCGGCTTCGAGCGGCGGCGGCAGCCCGGCCGCCTCGGCGCAGCGGACCGCATGGGCGACGAGGTCGCGGATGCGCACCGCGATGCGGGCCGGGCCGAGCGACAGCGCCAGGCGCACGGCGGCGCCGAGGCCGAGCCGCACCGCCGGGTTGAACTCGAAGCTCTCGAAGCGCAACGCCCCGTCGCGCACAGCGAAACGGTCGTCGCGGTCCCAGCGGACGCCGGCCATGTCGACCGACGACGGCGACCCGGCGCGGGCGAGCGCCCGCGGCGAGACGGACAGCACCGCGACACCCTTCGGCCCGCGCAGCCATTTTCGCGAGGGAAACACCAATACGTCGGCCCCCAGAGCCGCGGCGTCGACCGGCATCTGCCCGACCGCTTGCGCCGCATCGATCATCACCAGCGCGTCGCGCGCCCGCAGCTCCGCCGCCAGCGCCGCGACGTCGTTGACGAGACCGCTCGCGGTCGGCACCAGCGGCAGCGCCACGACATCACCGGCGCGGACGGATTCGATCAGCCTGTCGGGCTCGACGCGCCCCTGCGCGTCGACCGGCAGGACCTCGACCGCGAGGCCGGCGCGCTCGCCCAAAAGCCCGGCATTGAGGAGATTCGGCCCCCACTCGTTGCGCACCGTGACGAGCCGGCGGGCGCCGCCGGCGACCAGCGCGCCGAGCGCCGTCGCGAAGGCGCGTGTCGCCGTGTCCGCGAAGGCGATGGAGGCCGGCTCCGCCCCGACCAGGCGGGCGACCAGGCGGCGGACCTCGTCGAGCGCGCCCGCATGGGCCTCGATCGCTGCATGCACCCCCATGGCGCGCTCGGCGGCGAGGAACTGTTCCATGGCCGCGATCACGGCGCCGGGCGCCAGGCTGGCGCTGGCATGGTTGAGGTGGACGTGATGGCCGACCGCCGGCGTGTCGGCGCGCAGTGCCGCGACCTCGCCGTCGGTGAGGGCGGCCGGGCGGGCGGCACCCGGAGGCGCCCCGGCGGCGGCGCCTCGCTCCGCTTCGTCGCCCGCGGCTGCGCTCATCGTCTCTCCTGCGCCGACGGTCGCCTCGCGTGCCGCCGCCATGTAGGCTGCAGTCTAGACCATCGGTCGGGCGGAGAGGAGGCGCGCATGGAGAAGACGGGTTCGGCCATTGCATCCGATACGGACACCACCGCGCGCCGCGACGACGAGCCGGTGATCGCGCTCGACCTCCCGGCCGCTCCGCTCAGCCCGGCCATGGCCGCGTATTTCGAAAAATGCGACGAAAAGCTCGGCTTCGTCCCGAACGTTCTGAAAGCATACGCCTTCGACATGGCGAAGCTGGAAGGCTTCGTCGCCGTCTACAATGATCTGATGCTGGCGCCTTCGGGCCTGTCAAAACTCGAGCGCGAGATGATCGCGGTGGCGGTGTCGTCGCACAACCACTGCCACTACTGCCTGGTGGCGCATGGCGCTGCCGTACGAGCGCTGTCGGGCGATCCCGTGCTCGGCGAGCAGATGGTGACGAACTTCCGGGCCGCCCGATTGTCGCCGCGCCAGCGCGCCATGCTGGATTTTGCCGTGACGCTGACGGCAGCGCCCTGGACCGTCGAGGAGGAGGACCGCGCCGCCTTGCGGGCCGTCGGCTTCTCGGATCGCGACATCTGGGATATCGCGGCCGTCGCGGCCTTCTTCAACATGACCAACCGGCTCGCATCGGCGACCGACATGCGGCCGAACCCCGAGTATCACGCGCAGGCGCGCTGACCGCGCCGCGCCTCGACTGCATCAGGGAGGACCAAGACATGCTCGACCGATTGCTGCTCGCCGCCGTCATCGCCTTCGCGAGCGTTCCGGCGCTCGCCCAGACGGCGGCACCAGCCGCCACGGCGCCCGCCGTCGTGATGGAGGAGACGATGGTGCCCGCGGTCGATCCGGGCATCTCGATCTATGTCCGCAACAAGCACCGCGCCGACATGTCGAGCTTCCGGCCGGAGCGCACCGTGCTGTTCGTGCACGGCTCGACCTATCCGGCCCACACCGCGTTCGACCTGCCGCTCGGCGGCCTGTCGTGGATGGATTACATCGCGCAGCGCGGCTACGACGTATACCTGCTCGACCTGCGCGGCTACGGCAAGTCGACACGTCCGCCCGAGATGGCCGACAAGCCGGAGGCGCACGGCGCCATCGTGCGGGGCGACACCGCCGTCAAGGACATCGGCGCGGTCGTCGACCACATCCTGAAGCGCCGCGGCATTCCGCGCCTCACGCTGCTCGGCTGGTCGTGGGGCACCACCCTGATGGCGACCTACACGACCCAAAATCCCGACAAGGTCGAGCGCCTCGCCCTCTACGCCCCGCAATGGATCCGCACGACGCCGTCGCTGGTGCAGGCCGGCGCCGGCCCGATCCCGGCCTACCGTATGGTGCGGCGCGACCAGGCGCTCGGGCGCTGGCTCACCGGCGTGCCCGAGGACAAGAAGGCGACCCTGATCCCGGCCGGCTGGTTCGACCAGTGGGCCGACGCCACCTTCGCCACCGATCCGGTCGGCGCCGCCATGACCCCGCCGGTGCTGCGCGCCCCCAACGGCACGGTCCAGGACACGGCGGACTTCTGGGGCGCCGGCAAGGCCTATTACGATCCGGCCAAGATCACGGTGCCGACCCTTCTGGTGCAGGCCGAGTGGGACCAGGACACACCGCCCTATATGGCGCAGACGCTGTTTCCGCTGCTCAAGAACGCGCCCGACAAGCGCTATGTCTGGCTGGCCGAGGGCACCCACACGATCATCATGGAGAAGAACCGGCTGAAGCTGTTCGAGGCCGTGCAGGCCTTCCTGGACGTGGCCGGCCGCTTCTGATCCCACCCTCTCACGAAGGGGCGGCCACCGCGCCGCCCCTTCTCTGTTTCGGACATGCAAGCATGCGTCTCGCCGTCGTCTCCCTCCTCGCGCTGCTGATCGCCGCGCCGATCGTCGCGCGTGCCCAGGAGGCCGCGATGGCGCCGAGCACCGGGCAGACCGGTGCGGCCGGCGTGACGTCGCGAGCCGGCATGGTGGCGAGCCAGGACGCCCAGGCCAGCCGGATCGGCGCTGCCGTCCTGGCGCGCGGCGGCAATGCCGTCGACGCGGCGGTGGCGACCGCCTTTGCGCTCGCCGTGGCGCTGCCGCGCGCCGGCAATCTCGGCGGTGGCGGATTCCTGGTGCTGCATCGCGCCTCCGGCGAGAACGCGACCATCGATTTTCGCGAGACCGCGCCGGCGGCGGCGACCGCCGGCATGTTCCTCGATGCGGCCGGCAATGCCGATCCGCAGAAGTCGCGCAACAGCGCGCTCGCCATCGGGGTGCCGGGCAGCGTCGCCGGGCTGGCGCTGGCGCATCGGCGCTTCGGCTCCGGTCGGCTGACGCTCGCCGAGCTGATCGCGCCGGCGATCGCGCTCGCCCGCGCCGGCGTGCCGGTGCAGGAGGACCTGCTCGATTCGCTGATGCTGGCGGCGCCGCGCCTCGCCCGCTGGCCGTCCTCGGCGCGGGTGTTCCTGAAGGACGGGCGGCCGCCCGCCGAGGGCGATCGCCTGGTGCAGCCCGACCTCGCCGAGACTTTGGAGGCGATCGCGGCCGACGGCCCCGCGGCCTTCTACGACGGGCCGATCGCCGATCGCATCGTCGCCGCCGCGCAGGCGGCCGGCGGGATTCTCACCAAGGCCGACCTCGCCGGCTACCGCGCCGTGGAGCGCCCGCCGGTGCGCGGCACCTATCGGGGCTTCGACATCATCGCCATGCCGCCGCCCTCCTCGGGTGGCGTCCATCTGGTCGAGATGCTGAACATCCTCGAAGGTTTCGATCTCCAAAAGCTCGGCGCCGGCTCGCCGGCGGCGCTGCATCTCGAGATCGAGGCGATGAAGCTCGCCTATGCGGACCGCGCGGCGTTTCTGGGGGACGCCGACAAGGTCGACGTGCCGCTCGAACGGCTGCTGTCGAAGGACTACGCCGCCACCTTGCGCCAGGGCATCGACCCGGCAAAAGCCCGGCCGGCGTCGGAAATCCGCCCGGACAGCCCGGCGCTGGGGCGTGAGGGTGCCAACACGACGCACCTCTCCGTGGTCGACCGCGACGGAAATGCCGTGGCGCTGACCACCTCGCTCAACTTCAACTTCGGGGTCGGCCTGGTGGCGGACGGCACCGGCGTGCTGCTCAACAACACGCTCGACGATTTTGCCGCCAAGCCGGGCGCCCCCAACGCCTTCGGGCTGGTCGGCGGGGCCGCCAACGCGCCGGCGCCGGGCAAGCGGCCACTCTCCTCGATGACGCCGGCCCTCATGCTGAAGGACGGCAAGCCGGTGCTGGTCACCGGGGCGCCGGGCGGCAGCCGGATCATCTCGACGGTGCTGCAGGTGATCGTGAACCGGCTGGACTTCGGCCTGGCGCCGGCCGAGGCCGTGGCGGCGCCGCGCGTCCATCACCAGTGGCGGCCCGACGAGGTGCTGGTCGAGCGCAGCATGCCGGAGGCGACGGTCCGTGGGCTGGCGGCGCTCGGCCACCGGCTGCGTATCGGCGCGACCTCGGGCTCGGCCCACACGGTGGCGGCGACGCCGGACGGCCTGGTCGGGGTCGCGGATCAGCGCTCGCGCGGCGCGCTGGCGGCAGGCGAGTGAGGCAGGTCGGCGACGGCGGCACGGCGACAGGCGCGTCAGGAAACCCGGTGGCGGCTGTCGAGCAGGCGGCCGAGCTGACGGCGGGCGCGACCACGGCCGGGGGGACGCGCGTTGAGGCGGATCGACCAGCCGCTGCGGTAGTCGGGAACGAACAGCGACGCGGTCTTGAATCGGCCGGCAACCGGTGGAACGGGTGTGGGAGCAAACGTCACAAAGCGCAACAAGACGGGCAACATTGCACGCGTCCGCAAAATCACACTGATGACCCGCCGGTAAACCGAGCGGACTTGGAGCGGGCGAAGGGATTCGAACCCTCGACCCCAACCTTGGCAAGGTTGTGCTCTACCACTGAGCTACGCCCGCATCCTGCGGCGGCACGGCCACCGAGGCGCTTCTCTACCCAAACTCGGATCGCTTGGCAACCGTCGTGACGCACCTGAAGGACCGGGCTTGCACGCCAGCGGTGCCGGGCGGCAGGCGGGCTTTCGACAGGGTTGACGGAGACTGTCCGGCGCGGTCCAGTGCCGCGCGCCGACGAGCGCAGCCACCACATCGCCCCATGCCCGCCACGCCCGACGACCTGTTCGCCTGCCTCGACCGCCTCGGCGTCGCCCACCGCACGGTGCGGCATCAAGCCGTGTTCACGGTCGAGGAATCGCAGTCGCTGCGCGGCGAGATCCCGGGCGGGCATACGAAAAACTTGTTTCTGAAGGACCGCCGGGGCACCTTGTTCCTGGTGGTGGCGCTCGAGGACGCGGCGATCGACCTCAAGGGCCTGCACCGGTGGCTGGAGGCCGGCCGCTTCTCGTTCGGCTCGGCCGAGCTGTTGCGCGAAGCGCTCGGAGTCGAGCCCGGCTCGGTGACGCCGTTCGCGGCCATCAACGACGCGGCCTTGCGGGTGACCGTGGTGCTCGACACGCCCATGCTGGCCGAGGAGACGTTGAACTACCATCCGCTGATCAACACCATGACGACGGCGATCGCGCCCGCCGACCTGGTACGGTTCCTGCGCCATACGGGCCACGAGCCCCGCATCGCCGCCGTCTCGGGCGGCAGCCAGGACGGGAACCTAGACGGAAACCGAGACGGGAGCGGCGAAGCGCCCGATTGACGTCGCGATTGCAATGAGTTCCGTGCTTCCCCATCTAGTCGGGCGGAGGGGCGCGGCGGCACCCCGATAAAGGACACTCCATATGTTGCAGGACGGCGGAGCGGCGGTGGCCGCGGACGGGCTGATCAAGGACACGACCACCCAGGGCTTCATGAAGGACGCCATCGAGGAATCGCGCCGGCAGCCCGTGCTGGTCGATTTCTGGTCGCCGCGCTCCCCGGCCTCCAAGCAGCTCACCCTGATCCTCGAGAAGGTGGTGCGGGCCGCCCGGGGCAAGGTGAAGCTCTGCAAGCTGAACATCGACGAGCACGGCGCCGTCTTCCAGCAGCTCCAGCAGCAGTTGGGCATTCAATCGATTCCCGCCGTCATCGCCTTCGCCGACGGCCGGGCGGCCGACGGCTTCATGGGGGCGCTGCCGGAGCAGCAGGTGGTGGCCTTCGTCGAGCGCCTGACCGGCGGCAAAGGCGCGGCCGACGATCCGGTGCAGCAGGCGATCGAGGCCGCCGACGCGGCCCTGGTCGAGGGCGACGCCGCGTCGGCGGCGGAGATCTATGCCGAGGTGCTGGCGCACGACCCCGAGAACATCCACGCCATGGCCGGGCTGACCCGCTGCCATGTCGAGACCGGCGAGCTCGAGCAGGCCAGGCAGACGCTCGCCATGGTGCCCGAGGCGAAGCGCAGCCAGCCGCCTGTCGCGGCCGCCGCCGCCGCCCTCGAGGTCGCCGAGCAGGCCGCCGCGCTCGGCCCCCTGGTCGAGTTGGAGAAGAAGGTCGCGGCCGACCCGCTCGACCACCAGGCCCGCTTCGACCTGGCGCTCGCCCTCAACGCCAAGGGCCGCCGTGCCGAGACGGTCGATCACCTGCTGGAGATCGCCCGGCGCGACCGCAAATGGAACGAGGACGGCGCCCGCAAGCAGCTCGTCCAGCTCTTCGAAGCCTGGGGCCCGACCGACGAGGCGACCGTCTCGGGCCGCCGCCGGCTGTCCTCGATCCTGTTCGCCTGAGACTCCGGCCGCGCCGGACCAAGGTCACGGAGACGGCCATGCCCATGAACACCACCTATCGGGGACCCGCGGACCTGCCGTCGACGCTGCCGGTGTTCCCGCTGCCGGGCGCCCTGCTGCTGCCGCGCGGCCAGATGCCGCTCAACATCTTCGAGCCGCGCTACCTGGCCTTGGTGGACGACGCGCTGCGGAGCGGCCACCGCCTGATCGGCATGATCCAGCCGGACAGCGGCCATCCGGGCCCCGAGGACAAGCCGAACCTGTTCAAGGTCGGTTGCGCCGGCCGCATCACCCAGCTCGCCGAGACCGGGGACGGGCGCTACCTGCTGCAGCTCACCGGGGTCGCCCGGTTCCGCCTGGAGCACGAGCTGTCGGTCGATACGCCCTACCGCCAGTGCCTGGTCACCTTTGGGCCGTTCGCCGACGACTTCGTCGCCCGCAAGGGCGAGAAGGCGGTCGACCGCGAGACGCTGCTGCAGGCGCTGCGCGATTTCCTCGAAGCCAACAAGCTGAAGGCCGACTGGGACGGCATCGAGAACGCCCCCAACGAGGCGCTGGTCAACGCGCTCGCCATGATGTCCCCCTACGGACCGGCCGAGAAGCAGGCCCTGCTGGAGGCGCCCGACCTCAAGACCCGCGCCGAGATCCTGGTCGCCGTCACCAAGATCGAGCTCGCCAAGGGCCGCAACCCGAGCGACGCCTCGCTGCAGTGAGGCGGCCGCGCCCGTTGCCGGCGCACCGCCGCCGGGGCTATCCTGCCCCGGCTCGACCCTTCGGCCGAGCGACCCCCCGTGACAACGGAAATTCACCGCATGACCTCGACGCCTCCCGACCGCGCGGCCGGTTCGGTCGATCCCAAGCTCCTCGAAATCCTGGTCTGCCCGCTGACCAAAGGCCCGCTCGAATACGATTCCGAGCGCCAGGAGCTGGTCTCGCGGTCGGCCCGGCTCGCCTATCCGATCCGCGACGGCATTCCGATCATGCTGGTCGAGGAGGCCCGCCGCCTCGACTGAGGCTGCGCACCCGTCATTCCGGGGCGCGCCGGAGGCGCGAACCCGGAATCCAGCCCCGAACACATGCGTTGCCTCTGGATTCCGGGTTCGGCGCTGCGCGCCGCCCCGGAATGACCGGAGCAGAAGGCCGAAGCTGGGAGAACAAATGCTGAAGATCTGGGGCCGCACCACCTCGTCGAACGTGCAGAAGGTCATGTGGGCGGTGGGCGAGCTCGGCCTCGCGCACGAGCGCATCGACATCGGCGGGCCGTTCGGCGGCAACAAGGACCCGGACTATCTGGCCCGGAACCCCAACGGGCTGGTGCCGACGCTCGAGGAGGACGACGGCTTCCTGCTGTGGGAGTCGAACTCCATCGTGCGCTATCTCGCCGCCACCTACGGGCCGGGCCCGCTGGAGCCCGCCGACGCGCGCGAGCGCGCCCGCGCCGGCCAGTGGATGGACTGGCAGCTCACCATCGCGGGGCCGGCCATCATCCCGGTGTTCTGGCAGCTCGTGCGCACCCCGCCGGAGCAGCGCGACGAGGCCGCGATTGCGGCCGGCAAGGCCAAGAGCATCGCGGCCTTCGGCATCGCCGACGCGGCGCTGGCCAGGACGCCCTATCTGGCCGGCGACGCCTTTTCCTACGGCGACATCCCCGTGGCCGTGATGGCACGCCGGTTTCTGGAGCTGGTGGCGGAGCGGCCGGCGTTCCCGAACCTCGAGCGCTGGTACGCCGCGATCGACGCGCGCCCGGCGTTTCGCGAGCACGTCGCCTCGATCCCGATGGTGTGACGCCCCGGTCATTCCGGGGCGCGGACCGTCGGGTCCGCGAGCCCGGAATCCATACCCCCGGTGCCGGTGGCTCACGGAAGACCGGGCGTATGGGTCCCGGGCTCGCTGCTTCGCAGCGCCCCGGGACGACGGATGCAGCGAACGCAGATCGCAGCCCCTACAACGCCTCGCCTTTGAGAAGCTTCGGCACCTCGCCCGACAGCCCCGCCGCCTCGCGCACAAAGACACGTTTGAGCACCGGCGCGCGGTCGACCAGGCCGAGGCCGAGGTCGCGGACAAGGCGCAAGAGGTCCGAGCGATTGGAGAACAGGCGGTTCAGCCCGTCGGTGGCCAGCCCCATCGTCATGGTGTCGAAACGCCGCCAGCGCTGGTAGCGCTCGAGCACGTCGGGACCGCCGACATCGAGGCCGAGCCGAGCCGCATCGGCGACGGCCTCGGCCAGCGCGGCCGCGTCGCGAAGCCCGAGATTGAGGCCCTGGCCGGCGATCGGATGGACCCGGTGGGCGGCGTCGCCGACCAGCGCCAAGCGGTCGTCGACGAAGCGGCGCGCCACCGCGAGGCCGAGCGGAAAGGCCTGGCGCGGCCCGACGGCGGCGAGCTCGCCGAGATGCAGGCCGAAGCGTTTCTCCAGCTCGGCATGGAAGGCGTCGTCCGGCAGTGCGACGATGCGCGCGGCCTCCGCCGTCGTCTCGACCCACACCAGCGAGGCGCGGTTGTCGGTCAGCGGCAGGATGGCGAACGGGCCGGCGGGAAGAAAATGCTCGACGGCCTGTCCGTGATGCTCGCGCTCGTGCTTCACCGTGGTGACGATCGCCGACTGGCCATACTCCCAGCCGACCGTGCCGATGCCGGCGAGGTCGCGCAGCCGCGAGCGCACGCCGTCGGCGGCGACCAGGAGGCTCGCCTCGACCACGGCGCCGTCGGCCAGTCGCACCGTGACGCCGTGCGGGCCGGGCTCGTATCCGGTGACCGACGTCGCGCGAAGATCGAGGCCGTCGACCTTGGCGCGCTCGGTCAGCGCCTTCAAGAGCACGCCGTTCTCGACCATCTGGGCGAAGGGCTCGCCCGGCGCCACCTCGCCCGCGAAAGTGAGAAACACCGGCCGCACGGCGTCGTCGAGCCGGCTGTCGGTGATCACCATGTCGAGGATGTCCTGGGCGGCGGGGGCGACCGCCGGCCACACGCCGAGCGTCTCCAGCATGCGCCGTGTCGCCGCCGCGATCGCCGAGGCGCGCGCATCGACGGCCGGCCGCGCCAGCGCCGGATCCGCCACCGTGACGGCGAAGCCCGAGCCGAGCGACTGGCGCAGCGCGAGCGCGAGCGCGAGGCCGGCGAAGCCGCCACCGGCGACGAGGACTTTGGTGCGGTCCGAGGTCATGAAATCCGTGCCTTCTACCGCCGCGAGCCCGACCGGCGCGGCGCCGGCAGACCTATAGCACCGGGCAGGCGGCCGCGACCATGCGACCGGACGATCCGCCTCCTCCGCTCGCCTTGACTTTGCGCGGCGCGCCGGCGTCATTGGCGGTTCCACCCCACCAGCCTCATGGTCCGGAACTCATGGCGTCCGCCGTCCAGCACTTGCTGTCGATCATCGATCTCGAACCGATCGAGGTGAACCTTTTCCGCGGGCGCTCCCCGCAATCCGGCTGGCAGCGCGTGTTCGGCGGCCAGGTGATCGGCCAGGCGCTGGTCGCCGCCTGCCGCACCGTCGCGGAAATCGCCGAGCGGCCGCCGCACTCGCTGCACGCCTATTTCCTGCTGGCCGGCGACCCCAAGGTGCCGATCATCTACGAGGTCGAGCGCCTGCGCGACGGCAAGAGCTACACGACCCGCCGCGTCACCGCGATCCAGCACGGACGGCCGATCTACTCGGCCATGGTGTCGTTCCACAAGCCCGAGCAGGGCTTCGACCACCAGTTCGAGATGCCGCACGTGCCCGACCCGGAGACGCTGCCGAGCGAGCTCGAGCTCAAGGAGCGCATCCTGCCGCTGATGCCCGATCCGGTGCGCGGCTATTACGAGCGCGAGCGGCCGATCGAGCTGCGCCCGGTCGAGTTCGAGCGCTATCTCGGCAAGGCGCATCCGGAAGGCCGCTTCCATGTGTGGATCCGCACCACCGGCCGGCTGCCCGACGAACCGGCGATTCACCGCTGCGTGCTCGCCTACGCGTCCGACATGCTGCTGCTCGACGCCTCGATGATCCCGCACGGCCGCACGCTGTTCGAGAAGGACTTCATGGCGGCGAGCCTCGACCACGCGATGTGGTTCCACCGCCCGTTCCGGGCCGACGAGTGGCTCCTGTACTGCCAGGACAGCCCGAACGCCTGCGGGGGGCGCGGCTTCGGCCGCGGCCTGATCTTCGCGCGCGACGGCACGCTGATCGCGTCGGTGGCGCAGGAAGGCGTCATCCGTCCCCGCCACGACTGAGCGCGCGGGACGCGGCGCGTAGCGCGATCCGCACTGGACATGCACGCGACGGCTGACGGCGGCGCAGCATTGTCGTAGGGTGCGGGCCGCATCCTTTCGCCGTCGGCGTCGCATCCGCGCGCGGACGAGGTTCGCGTCACCATGATGGGCGCCACCGGCCGGGCCGGGCGCGGCGCCTGGGCGGCAACGGCGCCGCCGAGCACCACAGAGGGGGCCGGCATGAAGCTCGTCATCGCGGTCATCAAGCCGTTCAAGCTCGACGAGGTGCACCAGGCGCTGACCCGCATCGGGATCAGCGGCATGACGGTCGCCGAGGTCAAGGGCTACGGCCGCCAGAAGGGCCACACCGAGGTCTACCGGGGCGCCGAGTACGTCGTCAGCTTCCTGCCCAAGGTGCGCATCGACGTGGTGGTGCCGGCCACGCAGGTCGACGCCGTGATCGAGGCGATCACCTCGGCCTCCCGCACGGGCCAGATCGGCGACGGCAAGATCTTCGTCACCGACGTGGTCCGCGCCATGCGGATCCGCACCGGCGAGACCGACGCCGACGCGCTCTGAGGCGTCTTCGGAACCCGGCTGCTTCTATGCCGTCCGACAGACCCGACCCGGCGTTTCGCCGGTCGGTTCTGTTCGTGCGCGGAGCTGCCGACCCCATCGGGCTACGCCGCACCATCGCGTGCCTGTTTACGCGTCGGCAACCGTCGCGCGGGTCGTCGACTAAATATTAGGCAGAAAACCCGCCGCGATTGCGCATCCCATAGCCATCGCGCCCCGGCGGCCCGGCTTTTGGCCGCCCCGCACCCGCCGTCATTGCGCAGCGCAGCGCGACGGCGTGGCAAAGCACCGCAGAATCAGCGCCGCAGCTCTTTTGAACCCGGTTGGCACGCCGTTTGATTCGGGGGGAGGCGTGGCTAAGCCTGCGGGGGGCGATCTCGCGTGCGGAGCCGTGTATTTCAGCCCGTCCTCACCACAGAGGGGGCTCTAGCGGGGATCGAATTCATGAAAATCGTCATGGCCATCATCAAGCCATTCAAGCTCGACGAGGTCCGCGATGCGCTCACGTCCATCGGCGTCTACGGCATGACCGTGACGGAAGTGAAGGGCTACGGGCGACAGAAGGGCCACACCGAAATCTATCGCGGCACCGAATACGCCGTGAGCTTCCTGCCGAAGGTGAAGGTCGAGATCGCGGTGCCGAGCAATCAGGTCGAGAAGGTCATCGAGACCATCTCGAGCGCCGCCAAGACCGGCCAGATCGGCGACGGCAAGATTTTCGTCGTCGGCATCGACCAGGCGGTCCGCATCCGGACCGGCGAAACCGACAATGCGGCACTGTAACCCGCACCCAACGGACAGGAGCAACATGATGACATACAAGAATCCGTATCGTGCGGGGCTCGCGACGTTCGCGATCGCGATGCTGGCGGCGAGCACGGCCTTCGCGGCCGAGCCGACGGTCAACAAGGGCGACAATGCCTGGATGATGACCTCGTCGGTGCTGGTGCTGCTGATGACGATCCCGGGCCTCGCGCTGTTCTACGGCGGCCTGGCGCGTCAGAAGAACATGCTCTCGGTGCTGGCGCATGTCTTCTACACGGTCTGCATCGTCGTCGTCCTGTGGGCCCTCTACGGCTACTCGGTGACGTTCACGGGCGGCTCGCCCTTCATCGGCGGCTTCTCCAAGCTGTTCCTGGCCGGCGTGACGCCGGACTCGAAGGCCGCCACCTTCTCGGTCGGCGCCAACATCTCGGAGCTGATCTATGTCTGCTTCCAGATGACCTTCGCGGCGATCACGCCGGCCCTGATCGTCGGCGCCTTCGCGGAGCGCATGAAGTTCTCGGCGCTGGCGCTGTTCATCCCGCTTTGGGTGACGCTGATCTACTTCCCGATCGCCCACATGGTCTGGTACTGGGCCGGCCCCGACGCGATCGCCGACGCCACCGCCGCACTCGCGGCCGCGACCGACGGCGCCGCCAAGGCGGCCGCGCAGGCCAAGCTCGACGAGGTGATGGCCGACGCCGGTCAGGTGTTCCTGTGGGGCGCCATCGACTTCGCCGGCGGCACCGTGGTGCACATCAATGCCGGCATCGCCGGCCTGGTCGGCGCCCTCCTGGTCGGCAAGCGCATCGGCTTCGGCAAGGAGCTGATGCCTCCCCACTCGCTGACCCAGACCATGATCGGCGCCGCGCTGCTGTGGGTGGGCTGGTTCGGCTTCAACGCCGGCTCCGCCCTCGAGGCGAACGGCTCGGCCGCGCTGGCGATGACCAACACGTTCGTGGCCACCGCCGCCGCCGCACTGTCGTGGATGTTCGCGGAGTGGATCGTGAAGGGCAAGCCGTCGCTCCTCGGCGCGCTGTCCGGCTGCGTCGCCGGCCTCGTCGCCGTCACGCCGGCGGCCGGTTATGCCGGCCCGATGGGCGCCATCGTGCTCGGCCTCGTTGTCGGCGTCGTCTGCCTGTTCTTCTGCTCGGTGGTGAAGAACGCCTTCGGCTATGACGACGCCCTCGACGTGTTCGGTGTCCACTGCATCGGCGGAATCGTCGGCGCCATCGCCACCGGCATCCTGGTCAACCCGGCGCTCGGCGGCACCGGCATCTTCGACTACGTCGCCAACAAGATCGCCGACTACGACTTCATGGCCCAGCTCGTCGCGCAGGGCAAAGCCGTCGGCACCACGCTGGTGTGGTCGGGCGTCGGCTCGGCGATCCTCTACAAGATCGTCGATCTGGTCGTCGGGCTACGGCCGACTCCCGAGGCCGAGCGCGAGGGCCTCGACCTCGCCGACCACGGCGAGCGTGCCTACAACATGTAAGGCAACACAGGACTCGGAGGGGGCGGAGACCCGGCACCGCCCCTTTCGATCGGAGGCCCCGACCTTGTGTCGGGGCCTCTTTTTTTGTGCCCGGCGCCGTCCTCGATCCCGGCCGCGAGCCGCGCAGTGCGGGAAAACGACAGCCTGCCGGAGCGCATGGCTCCGGGGCTTGACGGTCGATGGTTAATCGCGCCTTAACCTCGCCCCCTCTATGGTTGAACCGCGTCTCCGCCGGCCGGCGGCGGAGGTCGCCCGACGAACGCATCATCGATGTCCATGACGCCCGCCGCCCGCGTGCCTTCGCCTTCGTCCGGAAGGCCGCTCGACACACGCTCGCCCTTCGTCCGGCTGACCGAGCTTCTGGCCGGCAGCGATCCCGGCCGCGCGCCCATAAACCTGTCGATCGGCGAGCCGCAGCACCCGGTGCCGAGCTTCGTCGCCGCCGCGCTCGTCTCCGACATCGCCTCGCTCGGCCGCTACCCGGCCGGCAAGGGCACGGACAGCTTCCGGGCCGCCGCGGCCGCCTGGCTGACGCGGCGCTACGACCTGCCGCGCCCGGTCGATCCGGCTAGCGAGCTTCTGGTCCTGTGCGGCACCCGCGAGGGGCTGTTTCTCGGCGCGATCGCCGCCAAGCGTCATGTCGAGGCGACGCGCACCCGCCCGACCGGGCGGCCCGCCATCCTGGTGCCGAACCCGTTCTACGCCGCCTATCCGGCCGGAGGCACCGCGGCCGAATGCGACGTCGTCTATGTGCCGGCCTTCGAGCACACCGGCTTCCTGCCCGACCTCGACGCGCTCGACGAGGCGCTGCTCGCCCGCACGGTCGCCTTCTACATCGCCTCGCCGGCCAATCCGCAGGGCGCCGTCGCCGATCTCGCCTATCTGTCGCGGCTGCTGGCGCTGGCGCGCCGTCACGGCTTCCTGGTGTTCGCCGACGAATGCTACTCGGAGATTTATACGCGCCACGCGCCGCCCGGCATCCTGCAGGCGGCCGGACGCGACTTCTCCAACGCCGTGGTGTTCCAGTCGCTGTCGAAGCGATCGAACCTGCCGGGGCTGCGGGTCGGCTTCGCGGCCGGCGACGCGGCGTTCCTGCAAAAATTCCTCGATCTGCGCAACGTCGCCGCCCCGCAGGTGCCGGTGCCGTCCCAGATCGTCGCGGCCGCGGCATACGGCGACGAGGCTCACGTCGAGGAGAACCGCCGCCTCTACGCGCGAAAATTCGATCTCGCCGACCAGATCGTCGGCGACCGCTACGGCTACGTGCGGCCGGCCGGCGGCTTCTATCTGTGGCTCGACGTCGCCGCGCTCGGCGGCAGCGAGGCCGTGACACTGCGGCTGTGGCGCGAGGCCGGCGTGCGGGTTCTGCCTGGACGCTACATCGCCCGCGACCAGGCCGACGGCAGCAATCCGGGGGCCGACTATATCCGGATCGCCATGGTGCAGGACGAGGAGACCACGGCCGAGGCGTTGCATCGCCTCGTCGCCGTGCTGGGCTGAAGGGGCGCGGCCGCGCCGTGTGGCCGCCAGGGCAGAAACGAGTGGAGTCGCCATGCCCGCACTGCAGCGCCGAATCGGAGCCGCCGCCTTGCTGCCGGACGAGTTCCGCGCCGGGCTGGAGCGGCGCATCCGACAGGCGAGCGGGCTCCTGCTGGTCGGGCTCGCCATGCTGTGCACGGCGGCGCTCGTCACCTGGTCGGTCAAGGATCCGAGCCTCAGCCACGCCACCAGCGCGCCGGTGCGCAACCTGCTCGGCGTGCCGGGCGCGATCGCGGCCGATCTGTTCATGCAGCTTTTCGGGCTCGCCACCCTGGCCCTGGTCGGTCCGGTCGCCGCCTGGGGGTGGCGGCTCGCCAATCAGCGCCGCTTCGATCGCGAGAAGTGGCGCGTGCTCGCCTGGGCGCTGGGAGCGCCGCTCGCCGCCGGATTCGCCGCGTGCCTGCCGCGCAGCGCCGCCTGGCCGTTGCCGAGCGGGCTCGGCGGCGTGGTCGGCGACGCGCTGGTGCGCAACCCCGCCGCACTGCTGCCGGCCGGCGTCGGCCCCCTGATCCTGTGCCTCCTCTACGGGGCGCTCGCGGCCGCCGCAATCCTGTTCGCCAGCGGGGTCGGATTCGCCGAGCACGACGAGGATGCGCCCGCCGCCCCCACCCGTCCCGCTCCGGCCGCACCGCCTCAGACGCGCGAGGCCGACGCCGAGGACGAGGACGAGCGCGCCTCGATTTCGATCGGCTTCGTCGTGCATTCGCTGCTCAGCCTGAAGGCGCGGGCGCTGCGGCTTCTCCGCCACGGAGTCACGGCGGGCGTTAAGCTGGCCAGATCGTCGCGCGCGCCCGACCTCGACCATTTCGCGCTCGACCGCCGCGAGCCGCGCTTCGACGGCGAGGACGTCGACGCGGTCGAGCGCCGTGCGTTCGACGACGCGCCGCCCTTCGACGAGGTGCCGACCGACGAGGTCGAGGACGCCGCCGACGATCCGGCGCCGAAGCGCTCGCCCAAGAAGCCGGCCGCCAAGAAGGCGCCGGCCAAGGCGAAGCCGAGCGAGTACGAGCTGCCGTCGATCAACCTGCTGGCGGCCCCCAAGGCCTCCGACCGCCACGCGCCATCGATGGAGCTGATCAAGGCCAACGAGGCGGCGCTGCAGACCGTGCTGTCCGATTTCGGCGTGCGCGGCGAGATCCTGGACGCCCACCCTGGCCCGGTCGTCACCCTCTACGAGCTCGAGCCGGCGCCCGGCATAAAATCGTCGCGGGTGATCGGGCTCGCCGACGACATCGCCCGCTCGATGAGCGCCGTGTCGGCCCGCGTCGCCGTGGTGCCGGGCCGCAACGTGATCGGCATCGAGCTCCCCAACGCCGTGCGGGAAAAAATCTATCTGCGCGAGATGCTGGCGGCCGAGCAGTATCACGACTCCAGCGCCAAGCTGCCGCTCTGCCTCGGCAAGACGATCGGCGGCGACCCGGTGATCGTCGATCTCGCCCGCATGCCGCATCTCCTGATCGCCGGCACCACCGGCTCGGGCAAGTCGGTCGCCGTCAACACCATGATCCTGAGCCTCTTGTACCGGCTGCGGCCGGACCAGTGCCGGCTCATCATGGTCGACCCGAAGATGCTGGAGCTGTCGGTCTACGACGGCATCCCGCATCTGCTGACCCCGGTCGTCACCGATCCCAAGAAGGCCGTGGTGGCGCTGAAATGGGCCGTGCGCGAGATGGAGAGCCGCTACAAGAAGCTCTCCAAGGTCGGGGTGCGCAACATCGACGGCTACAATGTGCGGCTCGCCGAGGCCAAGGCCAAGGGCGAGCGGCTGAGCCGCACCGTGCACACCGGCTACGACAAGGAGAGCGGCACGGCGATCTACGAGACCGAGGAGCTCGACCTCGAGCCGCTGCCCTACATCGTGGTGGTGGTCGACGAGATGGCCGACCTGATGATGGTCGCCGGCAAGGACATCGAAGGCGCCGTGCAGCGCCTCGCCCAGATGGCCCGCGCCGCCGGCATCCACGTCATCATCGCCACGCAGCGGCCGTCCGTGGACGTCATCACCGGCACCATCAAGGCCAACTTCCCGACCCGCATCTCCTTCCAGGTCACCTCCAAGATCGACTCACGCACAATCCTGGGCGAGCAGGGCGCCGAGCAGCTCCTCGGCCAGGGCGACATGCTCTACATGGCGGGCGGCGGCCGCATCAGCCGCGTGCACGGCCCGTTCGTGTCCGACGACGAAGTCGAGAAGATCGTCCGCCACCTGCAGACGCAAGGGACGCCGCAATACGTCGAGGACGTCACGGTCGAGGAGCCGGAGGGCGACGGCGAGGCGGTGTTCGACGGCACCGCCATGGGCCAGGAGGGCGGCGACCTCTACCAGCAGGCCGTCCAGGTGGTGATGCGCGACCGCAAGGCCTCGACCAGCTACATCCAGCGGCGCCTGCAGATCGGCTACAACAAGGCCGCCTCGCTGATGGAGCGAATGGAGGCCGAAGGCGTGGTCGGCCAGGCCAACCACGCCGGCAAGCGCGAGATCCTGGTCGGCGAAGGCGAGGGCGCCGAGGGCTATTGAGGCGCGGCGCGCCGGGCGGACTAACCCGGCGCCGGACGGCCTTCGGCCGCGAAAGAGGCTTGAGACTCGGACCCGGTTGGGGCGAGAGTGGCGGCGTGCCGCACCGGGCGACCAGGGCCGGTGCCGGGGCGGTTGCCGCGTCTCCCGGGCCGC
Source organism: Rhodoplanes sp. (assembly GCF_013377085.1). Taxonomy (GTDB): domain Bacteria; phylum Pseudomonadota; class Alphaproteobacteria; order Rhizobiales; family Xanthobacteraceae; genus Rhodoplanes. The sequence continues at coordinate 218,077 of NZ_JACAAX010000002.1, forward strand.
GAAATCGCCATAGACCTGGACGACAGGTTTTTCTCTGGGCACGGGGTGAATCGGAGATGGTCATGCGGACTTCGGGGGCGGCCGCGCTGGTCGGAACCATGCTGATCGGCGTCAGCCTCGTCGGCGCCACGGCGATGGCGGCAACGCAGTCCATCCCGCTGCCGGTGCCGTCGCCCAAGCGGGTGGCGCAGGCCACCCAGCCGGCCCGGCCGCCGCTCTCGGCGCCGGCCCTCACCGGCCCGCAGACCACCGGCAACGTGGTTCCGGTCGTAGCCCCGGCGCAGCCCGGCGTGTTCAACGGCTCCCAGAAGGCGCTCGCCGACAAGGTCAGCGGCTATCTGTCCGGCATGCAGACCCTGGTCGGGAACTTCATCCAGGTCGGCCCGGACGGCGGCCGCACCGAGGGCCAGTTCTTCATCCAGAAGCCCGGCAAGGTGCGCTTCGAGTACAACCCGCCGAGCCCGATCGACGTGATCGCCGACGGCAACTCGGTCGTGGTGCGCGACCGCAAGCTCGCCACCCAGGACCTCTATCCGCTGTCGCAGACGCCGCTGCGCTACCTGCTGGTCGAGAAGATCGACCTGATGAAGGACACCAACCTGGTGTCGGTGTCGGCCGACGACGTGTTCGTCACCGTCGTCATCGAGGAGAAGCAGGCGCTCACCGGCACGCACAAGCTGATGATGATGTTCGGCGCCAAGGACTACCAGCTCCGCCAGTGGACCGTGACGGACCCGCAGGGCTACGACACCACGGTCGCGGTCTACAATCTCGACCCCGCCAAGAAGCCCGACCCCGGCATGTTCAAGATCAATTACGAGCGGATCCTGCAGTAGCGGCCGTCAGTTCTGAGGCCGCGCCGACTTCAGGCGCGCACGGCCGTGGCCGTCAGTCGCCGGATTCTGTCTCCGTGGCTGAGTCTGCGCCCCGATAGAGAGCCTCGAAGTCACGTCCACCATAGAACACATTGACGATACGGACGGCATCTGCCTCGACCATGTAGGCGATGACGACGGTCCTCTCGAACGCGACGGTCCGCAAGCCGGGCCGCAAGTCGTCGCGCGAACGGCCTGCGCGGGGCGTCTCGCCGATGCGGTTACAGCGGTCCATGATCCGCCGGACATACTGCTCCGCGATCGAAGCGCTGGCGCTGGCGCGCGCGATGTACCGTAAGACATCCTCGAGGTCGGCGACCGCTTCCGGCCGATAGCGGACCGCCAACTTACGCATCGCGGCGCGACGGAACCGTCAATTGCGCGGCCAGGGTCGCGATGCGGTCTTCCACCTCGCCGGCATCGAGATCGGGGCGGGGATCGTCGAGGGAGCGGTTCACCCGGGCGCGGATCGCGGCCAGGCGTTCGGCATCTTCCAGCCGCTGCCGCTGCCAGACCCGCACGGCGTCACGAAGCGCCTCGCTCGTCGACGCGTACTCTCCGGCCTCCACGCTGTCACGGATCGTGCGCAGCATGTCGCCCGTCATGGTGATGCTGATCTTCTCGGCCGACGGCATGCGAGGCCTTCTCCCGAATATCTCCGAGACCTTAGAGTAGTATAAAATCCGACCAGTCGCCACGGTTCCGGACGTCCCCCTGCTCCGAAGCGGGAACCCAGGCATCTCGGACCCGAAACCGCCTTGCTCCTGCCGTCGTCCGGGCTATCAAGGGCGGCGGTAAGAGCAGGTGCCGATGCCCCTCACGATCACGACCTGGAACATCAACTCGGTCCGGCTGCGGATCGATCTCGTCGCCAAGCTTCTCAAGGCGGTGCGGCCGGACGTGCTGTGCCTGCAGGAGACCAAGTGCCCGAACGACGCGTTCCCGGCGAAGCGGCTGGCGCGGCTCGGCTACACGCATGTCGCGACCAACGGGCAGAAGGGCTACCACGGCGTCGCCATCGTCTCGCGGTTGCCCTTCGAGGCGAAAGACGCGCGCAGCTTCTGCGACAAGCAGGACTGCCGGCACGTTTCGGTGACGTTCGGCGAGCAGGCCGGGCTCAAGGATCCGGCGACGCTCCACAATTTCTACGTCCCGGCCGGCGGCGACGAGCCTGACCCGGAGATCAACCCGAAGTTCGCCCACAAGCTGGCATTTCTCGACGAGATGCGCGCCACCGCCGGCCTGCATCCGGTCAATGGCACCCGTGCCATCCTGGTCGGCGACCTCAACGTGGCGCCGCTCGAGCACGACGTATGGAGCCACAAGCAGATGCTCAAGGTGGTGTCGCATACGCCGGTCGAGTGCGAGAAGCTGGTCGCCGCCCAGACGGCCGGCGGCTGGGTCGACGCCATGCGGGCGAAAGTGCCGGAGAGCGAGAAGCTCTACACGTGGTGGAGCTACCGCTCCGCCGACTGGCAGGCCTCCGACCGCGGCCGCCGGCTCGACCATGTCTGGGTGAGCCCGGCGATCGGCGACCGCGTCTCGTCGATGACGGTCGCCCGCGCGGCGCGCGGCTGGCCGCGCCCCTCCGACCATGTACCGGTGACGGTGAAGCTCGAAATCTGATGCATCAGTCTACCGGACTGATGCATCACCGTCCCGGATCGAGGCCGGCGCGGACCTGGGCGATGTCGTCGGCCGTCTCCATGGCGCGGGCCGCCATGTGGTCGCGCAGCCGATAGGCGGCGTCGGGGAAGCCCTCCAGCATCTTGAGGAAGAGCTGGCGCGGGATGCGCATCACCGAGGCCGGTTCGGTGGCGGTCGCGGTCACGGGCCGCACCGTGTCGATCAGCAGGGCCAGCTCGCCGAGCAGCACGCCGGGGCCGACCGTGACGAGCGGCCCGCCGGAGCGCGGCGGATCGAGCCGGAAGGCGCCGTCCTGCACCACATAGCCGCAGTCGGCGGCATCGCCGGCCCGGAACAGCACCTCGCCCGAGGCGAGCCCCCGGCTTTCGCAGCCGATCGCCAGAATCCGCAGCGCATTCGGCCCCAGCAGCCGGAACGTCGGGACGCTCTCCAGGAAGCCGATATCGTCTTCGATGCTCATGCGGTCGCGACGATGGTCCAGGCCACGGGCGGTATCACGGGGCGTCCGGCTCGACGGGGATAGGCCGACCGCGCGCCCGCCGGCCGGCCCGAAACGATAATAGAACGCATTCGACAAGAATGAATCCCGGTTTTTGCGTGTTCGCGCACTCTAACCTGTTAACGTCAGAGCGCTTTCCCTCGCGCGAACCGGGCCTGCTCGGCGCCACGGTACCGGGGTCCCGTCGGCTGGCCGATCACGGCACCAGCTTGTAGCCGCCCGCCTCGGTGACCAGGATGGCGGGATTCGCCGCGTCCCGCTCGACCTTTTGGCGCAGACGGTAAATATGCGTCTCCAGCGTGTGGGTGGTGACTCCCGAATTGTAGCCCCAGACCTCCTGGAGCAGGACGTCGCGCGACACCGGCTTCTGCCCGGCCCGGTAGAGAAACCGCAGGATCGCCGTCTCCTTCTCGGTCAGCCGCACCTTGTTGCCCTTGGGGCTGACCAGGAGCTTGGAGCTGGGGCGGAACGTGTAGGGCCCGATGGCGAACACCGCGTCCTCGCTCGCCTCGTGCTGGCGGAGCTGGGCGCGGATGCGAGCGAGCAGCACGGCGAAGCGGAACGGCTTTGGTACGTAGTCGTTGGCGCCCGACTCCAGGCCCAGAATGGTGTCCGAATCGGTGTCGTGGCCGGTCAGCATGATGATCGGCGCCTTGAAGCCGTTCTTGCGCAGGATGCGCACCGCCTCGCGGCCGTCGATATCGGGCAGGCCGACATCCATGATCACCAGGTCGAAGGGCGCGCTCTTCGCGGCCTGCACGGCCTTCGCCCCGGTGTCGACGGCGGCCGGCTCGAACTCGTCGTGCAGCGAGAGCTGCTCGACCAGGGCCTCGCGCAGCTCGGTCTCGTCGTCGACGATCAGAATCTTACTGGCATTCGGCATCGCTGGCCTCTGGCGCACGCACAAAACGCGACGTTGCGCGAAGTAGAGCATTCGGGGACAAAAGAGCAAGCGCCGCGAGCGGATTGTAACCAGGCCAGACCCTTGATTCGGCTTAACCATCACCCGAAGCAACAAGTCCCGGCCGCATTGCGGCAGATCACCGTGGCGCCGCGCCCGGGCCGGCCGTCGCGCGGCTGGCTCACCGCCGGACCGCTGCGCCTGCCGGTGGCGCTCGGCCGCGGAGGCATCCGGGCCGACAAGCGGGAGGGCGACGGGGCGACGCCGCGCGGCGTCTTCCGGCCGGTCCGCCTGTGGTGGCGCGCCGATCGCGGTTTTCGCCCGCGCACCGCCCTGCCGGTCCGCCGCATCACCGAAAGCCTCGCCTGGTGCGAGGAGTCTTGCGACCGCCGCTACAACCGGCCATTCCGGCGCGATGCCCGCGATGCGGGCGACCGGCTGTGGCGCGACGACCGGCTCTACGACCTGGTGATCGAGCTCGACCACAACACCCGCCCGCGGGTGGCCGGCCGCGGCAGCGCCGTGTTCGTCCACGTCACGCGGGAGAATTTTGGGCCGACGGCCGGTTGCGTCGCCCTCGACCCGGCCGCCCTGCGCCGCCTGCTGGCGCTGGTGGGGCCGAAAACGCGGATCCGGATCGGCTGAGGCGCGCACTTCACCTCTCCCCGCTGCGCGGGGAGAGGTCGGACCGCGAAGCGGTCCGGGTGAGGGGGCGCCTCCGTATCCACGAAACGCCCCCTCATCCCAACCTTCTCCCCGCCTGCGGGGAGCAGGAGCGCGAGCGCCGTGCCCGAACAAGCCGAAACGTTCGCTCGGTACTCCCACAAAATCTCCTTCCCTCCCGCGACGCGCCTTTCGCGCACGGGGTTTGCCCATGACCCGTGCCCTCGGTCTTCGAAAAGCCGAGGGAGGCGGAGCGCCGGCAGGCGCTACACCTTTGTCTGCGTCCGACGGGACGCAGCGCGCATCGAAGCGTCGATGCGCACGCCTCCCGGCGCTCCGCCGCGGCGATTTTGGGCTTTCGGGCCGCGCTTGCGGCTTTGGACCGACCGAGCCCAAAACCTCTCCAGCGATGCTCCTCGCGCCCGGGTCGTCGTGCCCGGAGGGCGGAGCCCCAAAAGCCCCCGGGAGCCCGGCGGACGAGGCCGGACCCGCAGGCGCCGCATCCGCCGGCCGGATTTCCCGGAAGTTCCGGCGGCCGGTCGTTCCACACGACACCGTCGTGCGAAAAACCGGCCCGCTCCGCCGCCCGACGTCACCGGTCGACGTCCCTCGACGAGCGAGACTCTTCGAATATAGGACTGTTTTCCGCAGCGGGGATAAGTTTCGCCGAAACCGCCGGAGCGGCGTCGTGCCTGCCGCCGCGGCGGGTGTGGTTTTCGCCGTGGCACCGCGATTTTTCGCGGCGGTAGCCCGTGGCGACCGTCACGCGAGAAACACGGCGGCACGCGTCTAGAACAGCTGGATGACCGAGGCGAAGCGTCGCTTCCTCGACAGACTGACGAACTGTTCGGTGTACCACATAAGGTTCGGGGGGATTTCCTATACCCCGTCCAGGTGATATGTTCACCCTTCCATTCTATAGTATTTGGCTTGTCGCATACCCGCGATCCAGCTTGTTATACTTGAGGCACAATCGACAGATGATGTTCTCAGGCAAGTTTACTTATCGCATTGAAACGGAGCCGTCCGTCCTGGAGCTCCACCTCTCGGCCATCCGAGCCATTGGTGATGCAGAGAAGGATGCGCTCGGCTTCATCCCGGAAGGGGGCCTGCGCGAGGCCATCTACCGAAGGCGCCTGTTTGCCATGGTCGCTCGGGACGGGGAGACTTTAGAAATTGCCGGCTATATCTTGTTCGGCGGAGTGTTTCCTAGCGCTCGTGTTTTGCAGATTGCCGTCTCGCCAAGTCATCGTCGAAGCGGGGTCGCGTCGGCACTAATCAGCTCTCTCGTGACCTACCTGGAGAAACGAGGATACATCGATTTGACAGCGGCCATTGCGTCCAACTTGCCGGACGCGCAAGCATTCTACGAGCGAAATGGCTTTATCGAGCGACGCACACGCGCCGGTGGACAGGCTCGTCAGAGAACCATCATTGTCCGTGCACGTAATCTCGATACAAAAAGCCTGCTTTCGCTGATGAGCCCCTCGAACGTCATGTCTTCTTCTGTCGCGGATCTGGGACTACGTCATCCCAGCGCCTTTGAGGCTCCGCTGTATGTGTTCGATCTGAACGTTCTGTTCGATCTCATCCGCGATCGTGCGCGTTCAGACCTTGCAAATCACCTTTTTAGTGCTGCGCTTTCACACATGGTTCGTCTAGCGGTAGCGCCTGAGTTCATTGTCGAGTTGGAGCGGTCATCACGCGGCGAAGCCGCCGACCCCACATTGAGTTTGGCGCGGCAACTTCCACGGCTGCCGAGCTTCCCGAAAATCGAAGTCGACACCCTCGCCGCGGATATTCATCGGGTCGTGTTCGAGGACAAGAAGCGGTCGCAGGCAGGCCGCCCCCAAGCGTTGAGTGACGCGCGTCATCTGGCCGAGGCGGCTCTGTCTCGCGCTGTCGGCTACATCACAAGCGACGAAGCGTTGTTGAACTCGCGCGATGAGATTCTCGAGATGATCGGCGTGGATGTCGCAGGGCTCGATGAATTTGTCCACCTGCTCCCGACGCCGGAGTCGAACGTCTGGCGCAACCAGCTTCAGGGGACAGAATGTGAGACTAAATCGGCTTCGATCCCGGACGCCAAGCGTTACCTGGTCTCTCAGCAAGTCAGCGAAGAGGTCATCCGGGAGTTCTGCCCAAGCACCTCATCTCTCTCACGTCCTCGAACAATGGGTGTGTTTGAGAATGGCGAGATCGTCGGCCTGAGCATTTACCAAATGCCGCCAAGTGTGAATGCGACTGGCAAGCTCCTGGTTCATGTGCGGCCTGATCACGTCGTGCACGGCACATTCGTCGAACACCTGCTCGATGATGCGCTCTATGAGGCCTGCACTTCGGGCCCGATAACGATCGAGTTGAAATGTGGACCTGGTCAGTCGGCCACGAAGCGCACAGCCCAGCTCCGAGGATTTTTACCCACAAACCTGCCAGAGAGATTCATTAAGATTGCCATGGGCAGGCCATTAACACCCGCCACTTGGGATAATATCATTCGACAGACGCGACGTCGGACAGGACTGGAGCTTCCTGATTATCCTCGTGACACTTCCACCCTCGAATTCGGCGTGCTGGTTCGACGTCCCGACGGGACCACGACGAAAGTCTCTCTGTCTTCCCTGGAAGACGCACTCTCGCCAACGTTGATCATCTGGCCGAGCCGCGACGGAGTTATCGCGCCAATCACAAAGACGTATGCAGACGACCTCCTCGGAACGGCCGAGCAGTTCCCTCTATTCGGTCGACCACGCGCGGCATTCGTTGGTTCTCGGACCTACTTTAACAGTCCCCGCACAATGGCGTTGATGCGGCCGGGTGCGCCGATCCTCTTCTACGAATCGTGGAGGTCAGGAGGACGGGCCGCCATTGTTGCGGCCGGCCGCATCGTTGACGCAGTTGTCATACTGAAGTCTCAGGTACCTGACGATTTGCGCCAAAGGGCAGTTGTCGAGGACCTCGAGCCGCTGACTGCCTCGTCCGACGTTCTAGCAACAACATTCGACAATTTAATTCGGTTTCCGACTCCCGTTCGCCTCGATACACTGCGAGCACTCGGCGCCGAGGGGACGTCGAACCTGCAAAGAACAACTGCACTGCCGAATGCTCTTTTGGCAGCTATTCTTGATCTTGGGTGGTCCGGTGCCTGACGAATGCGACGCAATCATCTCGATTCGTCCGAATTTTGCGGATGCGATCTTGAATGGTACTAAAACGATCGAGCTGCGTCGGCGTATTCCTCAGATAGCGAACGGTTCGCGCCTTTGGATTTATGCTACCCGCCCCACCGCAGCAGTCGTCGGTGTTGTAACCATCACGGATGTGGATCGAGCGCATCCAAGTGAGATATGGCAAAGACACAAGTATGAAGTTGGTTTGGATCACGCCTCATTCAAAGAGTACTTCCACGGTGCTCAGGAAGCGGTAGCCATATCATTGGAGGCGGCTGAGCGTGTTGAACCAATTTCCATGAGCAAACTGCGAAAGATCCGAGACCGTTTCCATCCACCTCAGGTGCTCGTTCGGCTGACGGATTCCGAAGCAAGGGCATTGCAAAAATTGGCCAAGAGATGAGTCCGAGAATTCCGATTAAGGAACGAGCCCGCGGAGGCCCCAAGGTTTTTGCGCTCTACGGAAAGTGCAACAAGGACGAGTTCACGCTGTTCGTCACGTTCGGAATTCTCGGGGCAGGCCGAAAACTTCGCCGGCAGCAAAGCTACTCTCCACCTCGTTTATTGGGAGCAATCCACGCTGGCTGGGTCACACTTGGAAAGCGCCGTAACCCATCATTTGCATCCGACGGATGGGTTACGGCACTTCGCGCCTAACCCACCCTACAGCCGCCCTGCCCCCCTCCTGATCAGCTCCGCAATCCCGGCGCCTCGTGGCCGGTGCGGGCGACGTATTCGGTGTAGCCGCCGCCGTACTGGTGGATGCCGTCCGGGGTGAGCTCCAGCACGCGGTTCGACAGCGCGGCTAGAAAATGCCGGTCGTGCGAGACGAACAGCATGGTGCCCTCGTATTGCGAGAGTGCACCGATCAGCATTTCCTTGGTCGCCATGTCGAGATGATTGGTCGGCTCGTCCAGCACCAGAAAATTCGGCGGGTCGTAGAGCATCAGCGCCATCACCAGGCGCGCCTTCTCGCCGCCGGACAGCACGCGGCAGCGCTTTTCCACGTCGTCGCCGGAAAAGCCGAAGCAGCCGGCGAGCGCGCGCAGCGAGCCCTGGCCGGCCTGCGGGAACGCGTCCTCGAGCTGCTCGAACACGGTGCGCTCGCCGTCGAGAAGGTCCATGGCGTGCTGGGCGAAATAGCCCATCTTGACGCTGCCGCCGACCGCCACGCTGCCGTCGTCGGGCTCGGCCGCGCCGGCGACCAGCTTCAGCAATGTCGACTTGCCGGCGCCGTTGACGCCCATGACGCACCAGCGCTCGCGCCGCCGCACACTGAAGTCGAGCCCTTCGTAGATGCGCTTGCTGCCGTAGCGCTTGTGGACGTCTTTGAGACTCACCACGTCCTCGCCGGAGCGCGGCGCCGGCGGAAAGTCGAACACCACGGTCTGGCGGCGGCGCGGCGGCTCCACCTTCTCGATCTTGTCGAGCTTCTTCACCCGGCTCTGAACCTGGGCCGCGTGCGAGGCGCGCGCCTTGAAACGCTCGATGAAGGCGATCTCCTTGGCCAGCATCGCCTGCTGGCGCTCGAACTGGGCCTGCTGCTGCTTCTCGGCGAGCGCGCGCTGGCCTTCGTAGAACTCGTAATCGCCCGAATAGGTGGTCAGCGTGCCGCCGTCGATCTCGACCACCTTGCCGACGATGCGGTTCATGAACTCGCGGTCGTGCGAGGTCATCATCAGGCCGCCCTCGTAGCCCTTGAGGAACGCCTCCAGCCAGATCAGGCTCTCGAGATCGAGATGGTTGCTCGGCTCGTCGAGCAGCATGGCGTCGGGGCGCATGAGGAGAATACGGGCGAGCGCGACCCGCATCTTCCAGCCGCCCGACAGCTTGCCGACGTCGCCGTCCATCATCTCCTGGCTGAAGCCGAGGCCGGCCAGAACCTCGCGGGCCCGCCCCTCGAGGGCGTAGCCGTCCAGCTCCTCGAAGCGGTGCTGCACCTCGCCGTAGCGCTCGATGATCTCGTCCATCTCGTCGGCCCGGTCCGGGTCCGCCATGGCGTGCTCGAGCTCCGCGAGCTCGGCCGCGACGGCGGCCACCGGGCCGGCCCCGTCCATCACCTCGGCGACGGCGCTGCGGCCCGCCATCTCGCCGACGTCCTGGCTGAAATAGCCGATGGTGACGCCGCGATCGACCGAGACCTGGCCCTCGTCGGGCTGCTCCTCGCCCGTGATCATGCGGAACAGCGTCGTCTTGCCGGACCCGTTGGGGCCGACCAGGCCGACCTTCTCGCCGCGCTGGAGCGCCGCGGAGGCCTCGATGAACAGGAGCTGGTGGCCGTTCTGCTTGGAGATGGTGTCGAGACGAATCATGGGAGCGCGGGAACCTTGAGCACGAGTAGGATCTGGAGCACGAGAGAAGCCGGAAGACGGGTTTGCGGCGCCCTTATGCCATGCCGCGCCGGCGCGGGCGCGTTTTCCGGCGGCCTGCTTGCCGGCGGCCCGGTTGCAGGTTTTGCCGGCCGTTGATATCTATCATTGGTAGATACCAAGGGAGGCGCCGATGGCCGAGGCGCGCGCGAAGCTGTTCATGCACGGGCGCAGCCAGGCGGTGCGGCTGCCCAAGGAATTCCGCATGCCCGGCAAGGAGGTGCGGGTCCGCAAGGTCGGCCGCACCGTGGTGCTGGAGCCGCTGGAGGGGGAGTTCGACGTCGAGGCGTGGTGGGCAAAGCTCGACGAGTATCGAGATATCCCGTTCATGCCGGAAGGACGCGAGCAGCCGCCGATGCCGGTCGACAACCGCAAATACTTCGACGACGACGATGACTCTGCGGACAAGTAGCCGCCGAGCGATCATACGGCGGGTCGCATGATTTGCCTCGACACCAACACGATCATCGTCGCCCTGAACGATCCGACGTCTCGGGCGCGGCTGCGCATCAATGCCGCCATCGCGTCCGCGTCGCCGGTGTTGATTTCGGTCATCGTCCTGTTCGAATTGCGCTTCGGCATCGCTAAGAGCACGCGCCGCGACTACAATTCCCGACGGCTCGACGACTTCCTCGACGGCCCCTTCGACGTGCTGCCGTTCGACGCCGAGGACGCGGCCGAGGCGGGCGACATCCGCGCGACCTTGGAAAAGGCCGGCATGCCGATCGGCCCCTATGATCTCCTGATCGCCGCCCAGGCGCGCCGCCGCGACGCCCTCCTGGTCACGGCCAATTCGCGCGAGTTCGCCCGGGTGCCCGGCCTGCGCAGCGAGGACTGGTCGCTGCCGGCGTGAATCCGGCCGGCCTCAACCCGCCTCGTCCTCCGCCGCCACGGGCGGCCGCTCCCCGAAAATCGCGGTGCCGATGCGCACATGGGTGGCGCCGAAGCGGATCGCCACGGCGAAGTCGTCGCTCATGCCCATCGACAGGAGATCGAGGCCGTTGCGCCGGGCGATCTTGGCCGCCAGGGCGAAATGCGGCGCCGGCGCCTCGTCGGCCGGCGGGATGCACATCAGGCCGCCGATGGTCAGATCCCAGCGGTCGCGGCAGGCGGCCAGGAAGGCGTCGGCCTCCTCGGGCAGCACGCCGGCCTTTTGGGGCTCGGCGCCGGTGTTGACCTCAACGAGCAGCAGCGGTTGCCGGCCGGCGCGCTGCACCTCCTTGGCGAGCGCCGTCGCAAGGCTCGGCCGGTCGACCGAGTGGATGGCGTCGAACAGCGCCACCGCCTCGCGCGCCTTGTTGGACTGCAGCGGCCCGATCATGTGCAGGGCGACGCCGGGGTGCTTTTCGCGCAGGGCCGTCCACTTGGCCTTGGCCTCCTGCACCCGGTTCTCGCCGAAGGCGCGCTGGCCGGCCGCGATCGCGGCCTCGATGCCGGCCGCCGGCACGGTCTTGCTGACCGCCACCAGCGTCACGGCGCCGGGGTCGCGGGCGGCCTCGCGGCAGGCCGCGTCGATCTCGCGGCGCACCGCGGCCAGCCGCGCCGCCGCCGACGCGCCGGGCGCGCCGGGCGCGCCGGCGCGTTCTGCTGCAGGCACAACGGGATGCGGGTCGAAATTCGTCATGTCGGAATCGCTCGATTTTTATCGATTGCCTGAAGGCCGTTTTCACCCCGCCCGGCTACCATCGTTCTGGGGAATGGGACACGTCGCATGCCGGACAAACCGCAGCGGAGTCTTAGCACGCGTCGGCGCATCAAGCCGAGGCTGAGCATCCGTGCGCGCCTGATGCTGCTGGCGCTGCTCGCCGTGGTGCCGCTGGTCGTCGACCGCGTCCACCTGACCGAGACCAGCCGCGTCGAGCGGGTGCAGATCGCCTATACCGAGGTGGTGACGCTCGCCCGCCGGGCCCGCGACGCCCAGGTCGAGACGATCGATGCGACGCGGGCGCTGCTGCAGGTGGTGGCGCGCGCCTATATCGCGTCCAGTGCCACCACCGGCGACTGCGCCACCTTCCTGTGGGGCTTCGTCTCCGACGCGCCGTGGATCACCAGCCTGTCGGTGGTCGGCGCCGACGGGCGGATCGCCTGCTCGACCCGCCGCCAGGCGATCGGGCTCGATCTGTCCGATCGCGACTACATCAAGGAGGTGCAGCGCACCCACCATTACGTGCTCAGCGATTATCTGCTCGAGCGCTCCTACGAGAAGTCGACCGTGCTGATGGCGTTTCCGATTCAGCGCCCGGACTCGACCGAGACGGCCGTGCTGCTGGCGCCCGTCGACCTCCACTGGCTCGCCCGCATCGGCGAAGGCGTCGAAAGCCGCTCCGGCACCGCCGCCTATCTGATCGACGGCAAAGGCACGGTGCTGGCCGGGCTGCAGAGTCGCCAGCGGCTGGTCGGCAAGCGCTACGGGGACCACCCGCTGGTGCGGGCCGTGCAGGCGCAGCCGAACGGCACCGCGACGATCGAAGGCTTCGACGGGGTGCGCCGCATCTTCGGCTTCACCCAGCTCCCCGGCACCGACGCCCGCATCGTGGTCGGCTTCGAGGAGCGCGACGTGCTGAGCAAGATCGACCGCGAGTCCGGCATCGCCTATCTGCACGTCGCCTTCTTCGGCCTGTTGACCATGATGGCGGCCTGGCTGGTCGGCGAGCACCTGATCGTCGAGCCGATCCGGGCGCTGGCCCGCACGGCGACCCGCATCGGCCAGGGCGATCTCGAGGTGCGGGCCGAGCCGGAGAGCTGGGCGCCGGAGTTCGTGCCGCTCGCCACCGCGCTGGCCGACATGGCCGGCCGGCTCGCCGCCCGCGAGCACGAGCTGCGCTCCGCCAACGAGCATCTCGAGGAGCTCGCCTCGATCGACGCGCTGTCCGGGCTCGCCAACCGGCGCAGCTTCGATGCGCGGCTCGCCTCCGAATGGCAGCAGGCGGCGGCGAGCGGCCACACGATCGGGCTGCTGATGATCGACGTCGATCATTTCAAGCTGTTCAACGACGGCTATGGGCACGTCCAGGGCGACACCTGCCTGCGCCAGATCGGCCGCGTGCTGACCGGCGTGATCGACGGCCCGTCCGACTTCGCGGCCCGCTACGGCGGCGAGGAGTTCGTGCTGCTGCTGCCCGGCGCCGACGTCGCCCGCGCGGTCGAGCTGGCCGAGCGGCTGCGCCTCGCCGTGATGGCGCTGCGCATCCGCAACGAGGCCGCGCCGTCCGGCTTCATCACCGTGAGCGTCGGCGTCACGGCCCATGTGCCGGCGAAGGGCGCACGGCCGCGCGCGCTGGTCGAGGCGGCCGACGGCGCCCTCTACGCCGCCAAGCGTCGCGGCCGCAACACCACCGTGATCGACCGCGACGTCCCCCTGGCCGAGGCCGGGTGATCAGTCGCGGCGACGCGCCTCGAAATAGAGCCGTCTCAGCGTCTCTTCGCCGATCACGTCGGCGAGAGCCCGGAACGCGAAATACGGAAAGAACGTCAGGAACATGAGAGCCGTCGTGGCGATCACCAGATGGAGCGTGCCGCCGCCGATCTCGGCGACACCGTCCCACAGCGGTTTGCCATGCACCAGCGCAAGTGTCGCTTCCTCGATCACCGTCAGGACGCCGACGAGCACGAGAAATATGACGGTGCGATAGAGCGTCGGAACAATGAGGGGACGCTTTCCGTAGCCGTCGCCGATGTGGAGGGCGCGTCCGACCAGCATGAACTTCGCCGTGACGAGCGCCTTCACGGCCGCGAAGGCCCACGGTGCGAACGCGATCCCTTCCGCCTGGAGGATCGCAGCCTTGTAATAGACGAGGGCCGCGAACCAGACATAGAGGTAGGCGGCCAGAATGCCGAACTCGCGGAGCTCACGGACGAGGCGTTCGAAAGGGGAGCGTTTCGCAACAGTCGATTCGTCGTGCATCGGATCTCTCGAATGCCTGACGGAGCCGGATCACCATCACCGCCGCGATCGCTGTTCGCCGTGTATGGGAACCATTCTCTGTCTCTTCGCAGCTCGGGAGCGCTTCGCCCGTCCTGCGCCCTCGTCGTCGTGTGAAGGCCTCAACGCGTCGCGCCCGCGCGCCATGCCTTGACGGCTTCGAGCGATTTTTGAATGTGGGCCGCCGCTCCGGAGTCCTTGACCGACGACAAGATCGTCCCATCCGGCGCAATCACATACGACACACGATCGGCCAAAGGCAGATTGACGACCCCCAACCCGAAGGCCGCATCATAGTCCTTGATCACTTTCAGATCCGGATCAGCGCCCACGGGGAACTTGTCACGGCATTCGAGCGAGGAGAATTTTCGCTGTGTCTCGATGGTGTCGGCTGAAATCCCGATGACGCTGGCGCCGTTCGCGGCGAACTCGTCGATCGCTTCTGCAAAGAGATGCGCTTCCTCCGTACACACGCTGGTGAACGACTTGGGATAAAAATAGAGAACGACCGGTCCCTTCGCGAGGGCGTCGGCGAGCGGAAACTGAAAGGATCGACCGGCGAGAGCGGCTTCGATCGTGAACGTGGGCGCCCGTGCGCCGACCTGTAGTCGAGCCAGCGCCGGGGAGACCGCCAGCACCAGAGAAGCGGCGAGAACGAGCTTGGCTACGCGCAGCATGTGACCCTTTCGTCCATACCATGGTCCGTGATGCTCTCCGGGTCCACGCCGAGTGTCAACCGCCCGGCGCCGCCATGCATCCCGGGTCCACTCCACGTCCTCGGCCCTCGGTGGTCGACCAAATTCCGATGGTCCCGATCGCGGCGCACAAGCTCGCGAGAGCCGTCATTCGATATGAACAAGTCCATCAAGGACTGGACTCGCAATCTGACCCAGTCGAGCGCACCGCCGAGGGCCGCGGTGGCGTGGCCGTTCCGGGCGAGTTTTTCGATTTACGGCGACGGTCGATTTGCGCTGACCGGCGAGATCGACGGCCCGTCGGTTGTCGCCGCCCGCGACGGCGGCGAGGCGTTCGTGCTGCTGCGGCCCGGCGCCGACCTCACCCGCGCCGTCGACATCGCCGAACGGCTGCGGCTTGCCGCGATGGCGCTGCGCATCCGCAACGAGGCCGCGCCGACCGGCTTCATCACCGTCAGCGTCGGCGTCACGGCCCATGTGCCGGCGAAGGGCACGAGGCCGCGCGGGCGGGTCGAGGCCGCCGACGGCGCCCTCTACGCCGCCAAGCGTCGCGGCCGCAACACCACCGTGGCCGAGGCCGGGTGAGGGCGACGCAGCCGGTGAATTCTCCTGCGCCTCGACGCGAACCGGGCTTTCATATCGGCAACAGACGCCAGCACGCAAAAAAGGCGGCGCCGGAGCGCCGCCCTTATCTGGTGCAGACTGGCTGCTTGTTAACCGCCAGACCACGATCTCTGAAGCCATAAGAATAACTATTGATATTTACGCGTCAAGGCTTTTCTATTTTGTCTGGTATCCGCGAGGGCGTTGCTATGCCGTGGCGACTTGGGCTGGACCTCGGATCGGGGTCGCTAGGATGGTGTGCTCTTGCTCTCGATCAATCCGGAGCGCCCGTCCAAATCCTCGGCGCTGGATCGCGAATCTTCGGCGATGGCCGCGCGCCCAGCCGGGGAAATCTGCAAGGCACACCCCTCGCTGTAGAACGCCGCGCCGCACGCGCCATGCGTCGCCGGCGGGATCGTTTCAAGCGGCGGCAGGCCGCATTGCTCAAGTACCTTAATCTTGACGGCTTGTTGCCAGAAGACCCGACCGAGCGTAACGCCGTGGAGCGCCTCGATCCGTTCGCATTGAGGGCACGGGCCCTCGATGAAGCTCTGCCGCTCCATCAGATCGGCCGGGCCATTTTTCATCTCAACCAGCGCCGCGGTTTCAAGTCGAACCGCAAGACGGATCGCGGTCGTGACGACGACGTCGGCAAGATCGCGATCGGAATCGATCGACTGCGAGAGAAGATCGAAGAAACCGGGGCACGAACATTCGGCGAACTTCTCCATCTCCGACGCGCCGGTGCGAGCGACCCCAACTCTATTCCATCGGTCCGCTCCCGATTGCGTCCGGAACCCGATGACGCCAGAACCGGCGATGGTTACGATTTCTATCCGGGTCGAGACCTAATCACCGAGGAATTCGAAGCGATTTGGAGCGCACAGGCACGCCATCATCCCGAACAACTTACGCCGGAGGTTCATGATCGGCTGTTCGAGATCGTGTTTCATCAACGACCGCTGAAAAGGCCAAAGGTCGGAAGCTGCACGCTCGTTTCGGGCGAATGCCGGTTGCCCCGTGCGCATCCGCTCTTTCAACATCGGCGGCTGCTCGAAGAGGTAAATGCACTGACCATCGTACATCCAGGCGAGGCCCCCGTCCGTTTGACGATGGAACAACGCAATGCTCTCCTTCTGAGACTGAAGGTCAGCAACAAGGTCAGCTTTGAAAGTCTACGAAAACTTCTAAAAATCGACCCAGACGCTCGCTTCAACAAGGAGACACTGAACCGCAAGGAGCTCAAGGGAAACGAGGTGGCCGCCGAACTGAGCGCAAAGGCTCGGTTCGGCAAGAGATGGTTTCACCTTTCCCACGAAGAGCAGTGGGCGATCATCTCCCGCCTCCTGGAGGAGGAGCAGGACTCTGTGCTCCACCAGTGGCTCGTGGATAGTTGGGAATTGACCGACGATCAGGCCAAGGCCGTGGCGAAAGCCAGGTTGCCGCAAGGATATGGCCGGTTCGGCCACACGGCGACGATCAAGCTGATCGCGGCCCTCGAAGCCGACGTCGTTGTCTACAGCCAAGCTGTCGAAGCAGCGGGGCTCGGACACCACAGCGACCTGCGCACCGGCGCGTCGTTTCTCAAGCTGCCTTATTACGGCGTCACGCTCGAACGCCACCTCTTGCCCGGCACGGCGGAGCCGTCGGATCCGGAGGAAATGCGGATCGGCCGGCTCACCAATCCGACGGTTCACATCGCCCTCAATCAGCTCCGCCGGGTCGTCAACCGTCTGATCCGGCGCTACGGCATGCCGGCGGAAATTGCCGTCGAGATCGCACGCGATCTCAAATCCACCGATGACGACAGAAAGCGGTTTGAACGAGAGAATCGCGCCAATCGGCTCGCGGCAGAGAGCCGGTCACGGAAGCTCCGCGAGATCGGCCAGCGCGACACCGGTGCCAACCGGCAGCTCCTCAAGTTGTGGGAGGAGTTGAACGCGGAAAACAGTCTCGACCGCCGATGCATCTATTCGGGTCGCCAGATATCGGTCGACATGCTGTTCAACGGGACGACCGAGGTCGATCACATTCTGCCGTTCGAAGAGACATGGGACGACAGCAACGCGAACAAGACCCTCTGCCTCCGGGAGGCGAATCGCGCGAAGGGAAAGCGGTCGCCCCACGACGCCTTCGGTCATACCGCGGATTGGGATGCGATATCGGCCCGCGCTGCGCGCCTTCCGGATGGAAAGCGATGGAGATTCCAACCGGACGCGATGCGGAGATTCGATCTCGAGGGCGGATTCCTGGCCCGCCATCTGGTCGACACGCAGTATCTCTCACGCCTCGCACATCTCTACTTGTCGGCTCTCTATTCCGAGCGCGGCGAGGGTTCCGGACACGTGTGGGTCTCGCCCGGGCGGCTCACCGAGCTGGTTCGCCGCAAGCTGGGCCTCAACGACCTCTTGCCCGATCACAACGTCAAGACTGCAGCGGAGCACTCGAAGAACCGCCTCGACCATCGTCATCACGCGATCGATGCGGCCGTCGTCGCGATCGTGGACCGCCGAATGCTTCAGGCGATTTCCCGTGCCTCCGGACAGGAGGGTGCCGAGGGTTCCGCGCGGATCCGGATACCGAACCCATGGGACGGCTTCCGAGACGAACTGCGGCGCACGGTCAACGATATCGTCGTCTCCCATCGCGCCGATCATGGGCTGAAGCCGAAAGCCGCTCTGAAGCAAATGCCGCCACCCCACAGCACGGCCGGGCGACTGCACAACGACACGGCCTACGGCATCACCGAAGCGATCGACGAGAATGGCAACACCGTCGTGGTTCACCGGATCCCGCTGATCGCGCTCAAGCCCGCGGATGTCGAGACCGGCGGAAAACGCCGCGTCGCAGACGATACGTTGCGCACCGCGCTGGCCGACTTCACGCGCGGCAAGGATTTCGATCGGACCTTGAAGGACTTTCCGAAACTCGGTCCGTTGCATTTTCGCGGAATCCGCAGGGTACGGGTGCTGGAGCCGCTGACGGTGATTCCGATACGGGACGAGAAGGGCCGTGTGTACAAAGGCTACAAGGGCGACTCGAACTATCGCTACGACGTGTGGGAATTGAAGGACGGGAAATGGGAGCACGAGGTCGTCTCGATGTTCGATATTCACCAACCCGGATGGTCGTCGCGCATCCGTGACGCCAATCCCACGGCGCGGAAGGTGCTGAGCCTTCATCAGAGCGATCTCGTCGCCATCGAGCCCGAGGGCGGGGAGCGCAAGCTGATGCGCGTCGTGAAATTCGGGCAGAACGGTCAGATCACGCTGGCGGAACCACACGAGAGCGGAGATTTGAAGCGACGCGACGCCGTTCCGGTGGAGGAAGACCCGTTCAAGTACATCGCTCCGACGGCGGGAGGCCTGAAGAAGTTGAGGACACGCCAGGTTCGCATCGACGAGGTCGGCCGGGTTTTCGATCCCGGATTCCCGGCCCGCAAGCGCCGTGGCACGTTCAGCCCTGCTCCCGAGCGGTGACTCGGCGCGACAATGGACCGTATCGTCGATATCGCGACTGACGGACGCCATCTTTCCGCGTATCGGGGTTTCCTGATCGTTGCGGAGGATGGACAGGAGGTCGGTCGGGTGCCGCTCGACGACGTCGCCGGGGTGATCGTCCATGCGCACGGCGTGACCTGGACGACCAATCTCGCGGTGGCGCTCGCGCAGCGCGGGGCTCCTCTCCTTTTGTGTGGCTCCAATCATGCGCCAGTTGCCGTTTGCCTCCCCATCGACGGTCATCACGAGGTGAACGGCCGTATCAGAGCCCAATGGGAAGCGGGCAAGCCGCTGTCTAAGCAGCTCTGGAAGCGTGTCGTCGTGGCGAAGATCCGATGGCAGGCCGCCGTGCTGGAGGCGCAGGGACACTCGGCGGCAGCGTTCGAGACTCTGGCCCGCAAAGTCGGATCGGGAGATCCGGCGAATGTCGAGGCTCAAGCAGCCCGACGATATTGGCCGCTGCTGATGGGAAGCGGATTCCGTCGGGACAGGGCTGCGGGCGGCGCGAACGCGATGCTGAATTACGGCTATACGGTTCTGCGCTCGTTGTGTGCTCGGGCCGTTGTCGCGGCAGGCCTTCACCCGGCGATCGGCATTCACCACGCGAATCGAGGCAACGCCCTCGCGCTCGCGGACGATCTGATGGAGCCGTTTCGTCCCCTCACGGACGCCTTGGTGGTCCGGCTTCTGGCGAGAGGAGTCGATTCCCTGACGCCCGCGAGCAAGCGTGCTTTCGCAGGACTCGTCGCGCTCGACCTTCCAGGCGATACCGGAACGACCACTGTCTCGGGGATCGCGACACGCTCGGCGCAAACTCTGGCCGCTTGCTTCCAGACCGGGCGCGCGGCCGATCTGATCCTTCCTGTGCCTCCGTCCGCGCTGGAAATCGCCGGGTTGGACGGCTTGTTGCAATGACGGCCACTCAGCTCAGCGGATACCGGCTCATGTGGATATTCGTCATGTTCGATCTCCCCATCGGATCTCGGGAGCAGTCGCGCGCTGCGACCAAGTTCAGGGAATTTCTTCTCGACCAAGGGTTCGAGAAAAGCCAATTCTCCGTATACGCCCGCTTCTGCAACGGGAAAGAACAGTTCGAGACCTATATGCGCCGTATCGAAGCCAATCTTCCGAATCGCGGGGACGTTCACGTTTTGAGCTTTACGGACCGCCAGTATGAAAATATTGTCCGATTCTCTGGACAGCGTCGCAAACACCAACAAAAAAACCCTGATCAACTCGCTTTGTTCTGATCGACGACTGATTTTTTGGATGGAGACATGACCGATTATCCCGCTCTTTTCAACGAGATAACCGATCATGGAGGATAGCCGCTCAGAGATCGTGGTCCAGCGGCAACGATGCCGGCTGGGCAGGCGGCGCGCGGCCAGGATAGCCGCTCAGAGATCGTGGTCCAGCGGCAACAAGGCGAAGCGCGCCAAGCCCGTGAAGCTCAGGATAGCCGCTCAGAGATCGTGGTCCAGCGGCAACGATGGGCGGCTCGGCGTGGCGTCGCAGGGCAGGATAGCCGCTCAGAGATCGTGGTCCAGCGGCAACACCGAGCCCGAGCGGATCGCCTTCACCAGCAGGATAGCCGCTCAGAGATCGTGGTCCAGCGGCAACTCTGTGTTGATTTGGATGATGCGCAGCGTCAGGATAGCCGCTCAGAGATCGTGGTCCAGCGGCAACGAGCGCGAGGACATCGACGACGATCACTTCAGGATAGCCGCTCAGAGATCGTGGTCCAGCGGCAACTTGCGGGCGAAGCCGGTGTCGGGATCGTCGAGGATAGCCGCTCAGAGATCGTGGTCCAGCGGCAACAAGACGAACAAGCCGTAAATGCTTTTTCAGAGGATAGCCGCTCAGAGATCGTGGTCCAGCGGCAACGCGCTTCCGCCCCGCCTGATGCCAGTCGCTAGGATAGCCGCTCAGAGATCGTGGTCCAGCGGCAACATATTGGTCGAGGCGGTGCAGTGGACCGGCAGGATAGCCGCTCAGAGATCGTGGTCCAGCGGCAACCGCTGGCCCCACATCGGCACCTCGCCGATAAGGATAGCCGCTCAGAGATCGTGGTCCAGCGGCAACGTCCCGTGTCGTGATGAGTCGGGAGATGTTAGGATAGCCGCTCAGAGATCGTGGTCCAGCGGCAACTGGCGTCGAGCACCCGAGTCATCGCCGGCGAGGATAGCCGCTCAGAGATCGTGGTCCAGCGGCAACTAACCGATGCGGGACGCCATCTCGACGAAGAGGATAGCCGCTCAGAGATCGTGGTCCAGCGGCAACGGCACCTCGATCGTCGTCTTCGCGGCCGGTAGGATAGCCGCTCAGAGATCGTGGTCCAGCGGCAACGGCTTGTGCAGGATGGTGTCGGCCGTGGCGAGGATAGCCGCTCAGAGATCGTGGTCCAGCGGCAACGCAGCGAGCGGCGCACCGTCCTTGCCGGGCAGGATAGCCGCTCAGAGATCGTGGTCCAGCGGCAACAAGGGGCACCCGGACGTGACGCGGGTCGAGAGGATAGCCGCTCAGAGATCGTGGTCCAGCGGCAACGGGGCCTGGTCCGGAGAGAAGTTTCGACTGAGGATAGCCGCTCAGAGATCGTGGTCCAGCGGCAACGGAACAGATCACCGCGGAAGGCACGAGAAAAGGATAGCCGCTCAGAGATCGTGGTCCAGCGGCAACGGCTTTGCCCGTCAGGGTGTTGAAGACTTCAGGATAGCCGCTCAGAGATCGTGGTCCAGCGGCAACTGCGATTGAGCACTGGACGTGCGCCGGGAGAGGATAGCCGCTCAGAGATCGTGGTCCAGCGGCAACATCACCGACACCCCCCTGTCAGAACGCCTGAGGATAGCCGCTCAGAGATCGTGGTCCAGCGGCAACCTGGTCACCGAGCACCAAGGGGCCGCGCGCAGGATAGCCGCTCAGAGATCGTGGTCCAGCGGCAACGAGATCGTGAACGACGCCGCGGCGTACGAGAGGATAGCCGCTCAGAGATCGTGGTCCAGCGGCAACTCGATGCTGGAACGGTATGTCGGGCCGCAGAGGATAGCCGCTCAGAGATCGTGGTCCAGCGGCAACTGATGCCGGCGCCGCTCGATCTGCCGGCCCAGGATAGCCGCTCAGAGATCGTGGTCCAGCGGCAACTGGGAGACGGCGCTCGCCGTCCACCGCGAGAGGATAGCCGCTCAGAGATCGTGGTCCAGCGGCAACTCATGGAGGGGCTCTATCTCAGCAATGGCGAGGATAGCCGCTCAGAGATCGTGGTCCAGCGGCAACTGGGGCGCGGGCACCGACCCCAACGCATAGTTGCACCGAGAATCCGGGGGCCTCCCCCCAAAAGCGAATGGCCGAACCCCCGGCCCCCGCCCCCGTGCGGAATCGTTGACCCGGGCGCCGCAATGATGTCCAACGGGCGCCGACAATTCGCTGCGAGCGAGCCGAATCTCATGACTGCAGAACGCTATAATGCCCGCGTCACCGAGCCGCGCTGGCAGGCCGTGTGGGACGAGCGCGACATCTTCGCCGCCCAGAACGACGATCCCCGGCCGAAATACTACGTGCTGGAGATGTTCCCCTACCCGTCGGGGCGCATCCACATGGGCCATGTGCGCAACTACGCGATGGGCGACGTGGTGGCCCGCTACAAGCGGGCCAAGGGCTTCAAGGTTCTGCATCCGATGGGCTGGGACGCCTTCGGCATGCCGGCCGAGAACGCCGCCATGGCCAACAAGGTCCACCCGCGCGAATGGACCTACGCCAACATCGCCTCGATGAAGGCGCAGCTCAAGTCGATGGGCCTGTCGCTCGACTGGGGCCGCGAGGTCGCCACCTGCGACCCGTCCTACTACAAGCACCAGCAGCGGATGTTCCTGGACTTCGTCGCGGCCGGGCTGGTCGAGCGCAAGCAGTCCAAGGTCAACTGGGATCCGGTCGACCACACCGTGCTGGCCAACGAGCAGGTGATCGACGGACGCGGCTGGCGTTCGGGCGCACTGGTCGAGCAGCGCGAGCTGACCCAGTGGTTCTTCAAGATCACCAAGTTCTCCGAGGAGCTCTTGAGCGCGCTCGATACGCTCGACCGCTGGCCGGAAAAGGTCCGGCTGATGCAGAAGAACTGGATCGGCCGCTCCGAAGGTCTGCATGTGCGTTTCGCCCTCGACCCGGCGACGACGCCGGCCGGCGAGACCGAGCTGGAGATCTTCACCACCCGGCACGACACGCTGTTCGGCGCCAAGTTCATGGGCCTGTCGCCCGACCATCCGCTCGCCCAGGCGGCAGCGGCCAAAAACCCGGCGCTCGCGGCGTTCATCCAGGAGTGCAAGAAGATCGGCACCGCCCAAGAGGCGATCGACAAAGCCGAAAAGCTCGGCTTCGACACCGGGATCCGGGCCATCCATCCGTTCGACCCGACCTGGCGGCTGCCCGTCTATGTGGCGAACTTCGTGCTGATGGACTACGGCACCGGCGCCATCTTCGGCTGCCCGGCGCACGACCAGCGCGACCTCGACTTCGTCAACAAGTACGGGCTCGGCAACACCCCGGTGGTGTGCCCGGAGGGCCAGGACCCGAAGACCTTCGTGATCACGGACGAGGCCTATGTGGGCGACGGCCGGATGATCAACTCGCGCTTCTTGGACGGCATGACGTTTGCGCAGGCGCAGGCCGAGGTGGCGAAGCGGCTGGAAAACGACATCCGCGGCAACGCGCCGGTCGGCCGCCGCGAGGTGATGTACCGGCTGCGCGACTGGGGCATCTCGCGCCAGCGCTACTGGGGCTGCCCGATCCCGGTGATCCACTGCAAGAGCTGCGGCATCGTGCCGGTGCCGGTCGCCGACCTGCCGGTGCGGCTGCCCGACGACGTCGACTTCGACCGGCCCGGCAACCCGCTCGACCGTCACCCGACCTGGAAGCACGTCGCCTGCCCGCAATGCGGAGCCGCGGCGACGCGCGAAACCGACACGATGGACACCTTCGTCGACTCGTCGTGGTACTTCGCCCGCTTCACCGATCCGTGGATCACCACGGCGCCGACCGACCGCGCCGCGGTCGATTCCTGGCTGCCGGTCGACCAGTATATCGGCGGCATCGAGCACGCGATCCTGCACCTCTTGTACTCGCGCTTCTTCACCCGCGCCATGAAGGCGACCGGGCATGTCGGCATGGACGAGCCGTTCGCCGGCCTGTTCACGCAGGGCATGGTGGTGCACGAGACCTACCGCAAGCCGGACGGCACCTTTGCCGCGCCGGCCGAGGTGACGATCGAAGGAATGGGCGAGGCGCGGCGCGCAGTCCTCACCGGCACCGACATGCCCGTAGAGATCGGGCCCATTGAAAAAATGTCGAAGTCGAAGCGCAACACCGTCGATCCGGACGAGATCATCGGGTCCTACGGGGCCGACACGGCGCGCTGGTTCATGCTGTCGGATTCGCCGCCCGAGCGCGACGTGATCTGGACCGAGGAGGGCGCCCAGGGGGCGGCCCGCTTCGTCCAGCGGCTGTGGCGGCTGGTCGGCGACGCCGAGGCGGTGGCCGCCAAGGGCGACCTGCCGCGCCCGGCGATGTTCGGCGAGGCCGCCATCGCGCTGCGCAAGGCCGCCCATCTGGCGCTGTCGCGGGTGTCGGAGGATATCGAAAAACTGCGGTTCAACCGCTGCGTCGCCCACATCTACGAGCTCGCCAACGCGTTCCAGACGTCGCTCGGCGCCGCCGGCAAGGATCCGCCGGCCGATTATCGCTGGGCCGTGCGGGAGGCGGCCGGCGTCCTGGTGGTGCTGTTCCACCCGATGATGCCGCATCTGGCCGAGGAATGCTGGGCCACGCTGGGCCAGAGCGGCCTGGTGGCCGAGGCGGCCTGGCCCGAGGTCGAGCCGGATCTGCTGGTCGAGGACACCGTCACGCTGCCGGTCCAGATCAACGGCAAGAAGCGAGGTGATGTAACGGTGCCACGCAACGCCGGAAAAGCGGAGGTGGAGGCTGCCGTTCTGGCCCTGGACGCGGTACAAAGGGCGTTGGGCGGAGTAGCCCCTAAAAAGGTCATCGTCGTCCCGCACAGGATCGTCAATGTGGTGGCTTGACCGTACGGGACTTTCTCGCCCGACGCCCGACCGGGCCGGGCCGCACCGGCGTGCCGTGCTGGCGCGCGGCGCGCGGAGCCTCGTCGTCCTGGCGCTGGCGGCGCCGCTCGCCGGCTGCTTCCAGCCGCTCTACGGCAGCCGGACGCTCGACGGCGGTCCCGCCGTCAATGCATCGCTCAGCCAGATCGACGTCGCCCAGATCCCGGCCGGCAACAGCACGCCGGAGGCGCGGATCGCGGTCGAGCTGCGCAACCAGCTCGTGTTCGGGCTGTCGGGCGGCAATCCGGCTCCGCCCACCCACCGGCTCGACATCCGCATCTCCAGCACCCGCACGTCGGTGATCGTCGACACCACGACGGCGCTGGCCAATGTCGAGAACTACCGCCTCACCGCCTCCTTCAGTCTGGTCGACCTGCAGACCGGCAAGCCGGTGGTCACCGACACGGCGTTCGGGCAGGTGTCCTACGACATTCCCGGCCAGCAGCAGCGCTTCGCCCGCCAGCGCGCGCTGCGCGACGCCGAGAACCGCGCCGCCGGCGTGATGGCCGAGACGATCCGGAACCGCCTCGCCTCCTATTTCGTCGCCGGAACCTGAGCCGGGGTCGGTGCCTCACGGCCGTCATTCCGGGGCGCCGCGCAGCGGCGAGCCCGGAATCCATACACACAGACCGGGGTTATGGATTCCGGGCTCGCGGGCTTGCAGCCCGCGCCCCGGAATGACGGAGTGGAGGTGATCGGCCCGCGGTGAACACCCGTTCGGAAGCCCTCGCCATGACCGCCCTGAAGGGCCCGGAGATCGACGCCTATGTGAGCCGGCCGGACGCCAGCCGGCCGATCGCCCTCGTCTACGGCCCCGACGCCGGGCTGGTGCGCGAGCGTGTCGAGGCGCTGGTCAAGGCCTCGGTCGACGATCCGGCCGACCCGTTCGCGCTGGTGCGGCTCGACGGCGATGCGATCGAGCCGGGCCGGATCGCCGAGGAGGCGCACACGGTGCCGCTGTTCGGCGGCCGCCGCGCCGTGTGGATCAAGGCCGGGCGCAGCAATCTGGCCGCCGCTGTCGAGGCGCTCGCCGCCGATCCGCCGCGCGACTGCCGGGTGGTGGTCGAGGCCGGCGAGTTGCGCAAGGATTCGGCCCTGCGGCTCGCCTGCGAAAAGGCCCGCAACGCCGTCGTTCTGCCCTGCTATGTCGACGGCGACGCCGATCTCGGCCGGCTGGTCGACCAGGAGATGCGCGCCGCCGGCCTCACCATCGCGGATGACGCCAAGACCCTCGTGGTGTCGCTGCTCGGCGGCGACCGCCAGGCCTCGCGCGGCGAACTGCGAAAGCTCGCCCTCTACGGCCACGGCCGCGGCCGCATCGAGGCCGACGACGTGCTCGCCGTCATCGCCGACGCCTCGGCGCTCGCCCTCGACGACGTGATCGACGCCGCATTCGCCGGCAAGCCGGCCGCTTTCGACAGCGAATATGCGCGGGCGCGCGCCGCCGGCACGCATCCGGACCGTGTGATCACCTCGGCGCTGCGCCATGCCGCCCAGCTTCACCGCGCCAAGGTGGCGATCGAGTCCGGCCGCAGCGCGCAGGACGCGGTGCGGGAGGGATTTCGCGGGCTGTTCTTCCGCCGCGAGCCGACCGTGCGGACGGCCCTGACCGCCTGGACGACGCCGCGCCTCGCCCAGGCGATGGCCGACCTCGCCGAAACGGCGACCGCAGTGCGTCGGCAGAACGATCTGGCCGATGCCCTCGCCCACCGGGCGCTGTTGAGCCTTTCCCTGAAGGCCCGGCAGAAGCGGTGACTGGATGACGCACAACAAGCACTTTCAGCGTCGTCGCCGGGCTTGACCCGGCGACCCATCTTTTAGCAACAGAGGTCTTTCGCGAATTGGATGGATGCGCGGGTCGAGCCCGCGCATGACGAAGTCGGGATCAAGCGTTCCGATGCGGGGCCGAATTCCCGTTCACTTGTAGTATCCGACCCCGCAGGCCTGGCCGCCGACCTTGACCAGGAAGGTCTCCTTGGCGACCGGCTCGGTACCTCCCGGCCGCGGGAACTTGTAATCGACCGAGGTGACGACCCCGTCCTTCGGGGCCGCGAACAGCTTGTCGCCGAGCGGCGAGCCGTCCTTCTCCTTGAGGGCGCGCACGTCGGTGCCCATCAGCGCCTTGTTGGGGTGCGCCGTCCACATCCCGCTCCCAGCCTCGAAGCAGAACACGTAGAGGTCGCGGTCGCGGAAGCCGCCGGCCGCATCGTTGAACTTGGCGAGCGCATCGGCCTCGCCGGCCTTGAGCGTGACGGCCGCCTTCTCGACCAGCGCCTTCGCCTCGGCTGCAGTGCCGAAGTCGGCAGCGGAGGCCGCCATCGGCACGGCCACGGCCGCGGCCAAAGCAAGCGCCGTCAGAGCGAGCGCTTCTTTCATGATTTCCTCCCGGATCAATGGATGACAACGATCAATCGCGACGCGAGCGGACCGGCTCGGGCCGGCCAAATGCGCCCGTCGGAAGTATGGGTGTAGGCGAGGTGGCGTTGCAACTTTCTTGCGGTGTCCCGGGTGCGGCCGTTTGTCCGTCGCGAACGCCGGTATCTTGATGTGGCTAATCCATCCCCGGATTAACCGACCGGTAGGCAGTAAGCATCAGTATACAACCCATAGACGCAACAGGTGACCATCCAGACAGGGGGACCGCCATGACGGCAATGCCGGCGACGGGGGACGATGTCGTGCGGACCATCGCACGGACGGCAGGCGTGCTGTCGGTCGAGCTCGCCGACATCGCCGGCAACATCGCCGACGTCGACCAGAAGGCCCAGAGCCTGACGGCCGAGTGCCGGACCCTGTCGGGCGCCGCGACTGAGCTGACCAGCTCGAATCGCCGCATCGGCACGGCCGCGGCCGCCGCCGACCGGACCATCGAGGCCGCCTGCAGCGAGATGGACGCCTCCTCCCAGTCGGTCGCGACCTCGCTGGCCGAGATCAGTGCGCTGGCCGGCGCGACCGCCGGCTTCGAGAGCAAGCTCGACGGCCTGCGCGGCGCCCTCGACCGGGTCGCCAAGGCGGCCGGCGGGATCGACGTCATCGCCCGGCAGACCAACCTCCTGGCGCTCAACGCCACCATCGAGGCGGCGCGCGCCGGCGAGGCCGGCAAGGGCTTCGCCGTGGTGGCGAGCGAGGTGAAGGCGCTGGCCAAGCAGACCAGCGAGGCGACCGCCGAGATCGCCGCGACCCTGGGGCTGCTCGACACCCAGACGCGCGGCCTGATGGCCGAGTCGGCCGAGACGGTCGGACGCGCCGCCACGGTGCAGGCCGGCACCACGGCGATCCGCCAGGTGATCGACCATGTCGGCCCGGCGATGACGCGGATGCGCGGCGACATGCGGCTGATCGTCGAGTCGAACGTCGACATCCAGGCGCGCTGTGACGCCCTGCAGGCCGCCTTCGAGGCGATGACCGGGCATGTGGCGCGCTCGTCCGCGGATCTGCGCTGCGCCGACCAGCGCGTCCACGGCCTGCTGACGCGCAGCGAGGAGCTGGCGCTGCTGACCGCGCAGGCCGGGGTCGAGACCGACGACACGCCCTTCGTCGCCCTGGTCACCGAGGGCGCGGGCGAGATTGCGGCGATGCTCGAGCGCGCGCTGGCGGCGGGCGAGACGTCGATGACGGATCTGTTCGACGAAAAGTACGTGCCGGTGCCGGGCAGCGATCCGGCCCAGGTGACGACCCGCTTCACGGCGCTGTGCGACCGGCTGCTGCCGCCCGTGCAGGAGGCGCTGCTCGGGCGCAACCCGCACATCGCCTTTTGCGCGGCGGTCGACCGCAACGGCTACCTGCCGACCCACAACAGGAAATTCTCAGCTCCGCAGCGGCCGGGCGAGTCCGCGTGGAACACCGCGAACTGCCGCAACCGCCGCATCTTCGCCGACCGCACCGGGCTGGCCGCCGGCCGCAACACCAAGACGTTCCTGCTGCAGACCTACCGGCGCGACATGGGCGGCGGCCAGTTCGTGCTGATGAAGGACTGCTCGGCCCCCATCACGGTGCGGGGCCGCCACTGGGGCGGCTTTCGCATGGGCTACACGGCCGAACGGACGGGGTGACAGCGCGCGGTCCCGCCGGCCGGCAGCACGATCGGCACCGGTTTCCTTACCACCGAAAGTCCTCGGATCACGGCATGGAGCTGATCACGACGTCGTCGTGATCAGCTCGTCGACATGATCACGGCATCGGCGACGGTGGCCGGCGGCTTTCCCGACGGTGGTTAACGGGGCCATAGGACTCTGAGTGTTACATCTCGTTTCACAGGTGCGCCGCTATGCCCCGGCAGTCCGTGTCCGGTCCGCCCGAGGGCGTTTTTCTCGATCATTCCGACTCCCGGCAACGGCCGGCCGTCGGCCACCAGCCCCGGTTCCCGGGACGGCGGCCCTACCTAAAGGACTTGTGGCATGCTCGCCCGCCTGTCGATTCGCGCCAAGATCACGATGGTCGTGTCGTTCCTGCTGGTCGGCATGACCGGCATGGGATTGCTCGCGATCACCAGCATGCGGGCCATCAACGCCTCGACGGTCGAGATTCAGACCAACTGGCTGCCGAGCATCCGCGTGCTGGCCGATCTGCGCGCCGGCGTGACGATCATCCGCAGCGTGGTACGACTGCACCTCCTGGCCGAGACGCCGGAGGCCAAGGCCGCCGTCGAGAAGACCCTGGCGTTGAACTACGACCGCAACGCCAAATTCATCGCCGCCTACGAGAAGCTGATCACATCGGCGGAGGAGCGCAGCCTCTTCGAGGAGTGGAAGAAGCAGTCGGCGCTGTACGACGCCGGCGCCCGCAAGGTCGTCGAGATGTCGCGGGCGAGCGTCGGAAAAATCCCGCACGACGCCACCGAGTTCAACGAGGTCAAGGTCTATCCGATCGGCAAGGCGGCCGACGATCTGCTCAACAAGGGCATCGAGATCAACAATGCCGGCGCCGATGCGGCCGGCCGGCTCGCGGCCGGCACCTACGACCGCGCCTTCAATCTGCTGCTGATCATTCTGTCGGTGTCAGCCATGGTCGGCATCGGGCTCGGCGTCTATCTGGTGCGCGACGTGTCGCGCGGGATCGACTCCGTCGTCGTCCCGATGCAAGCGCTGGCGCAGGGCGATCTGAGCGCCGTGGTGCCGCATCAGGGCGAGAAGACCGAGATCGGCCGCATCGCTACGACGCTCCAGGTGTTCAAGCAGGCCCTGATCGAGAAGAAGGCGAGCGACGAGGCCGCCGCCGTGGAGGCCGACGCCAAGATCCTGCGCGGCCAGCGGGTCGACACCGTCACGCGCGAGTTCGAGACGTTGATCGGCGAGATCGTCGAGACCGTGTCGTCGGCCTCGACCGAGCTCGAGGCGTCCGCCCACTCGCTGACCACCACGGCCGAGCATTCGCAGCAGCTCGCCACCAAGGTGGCGGGCGTGGCCGAAAGCGCCTCCTCCAACGTGCAGTCGGTGGCCTCGGCGACCGAGGAGATGGCCTCGTCGGTGCACGAGATCAGCCGGCAGGTGCAGGAGTCGGCCAGGATCGCGATGGGCGCCGTCGACCAGGCGCGCAAGACCAACGGGCAGGTCGAGGAT
The DNA here is from genome assembly GCF_013377085.1 of Rhodoplanes sp. Classification (GTDB taxonomy): domain Bacteria; phylum Pseudomonadota; class Alphaproteobacteria; order Rhizobiales; family Xanthobacteraceae; genus Rhodoplanes. The sequence goes on from NZ_JACAAX010000002.1 coordinate 248,586, forward strand.
CTGGCCAAGGCGGCCAACCGCATCGGTGACGTGATCGAGCTGATCAACACCATCGCGGGCCAGACCAATCTGCTGGCGCTCAACGCCACCATCGAGGCGGCGCGGGCGGGCGACGCCGGCAGGGGGTTTGCCGTGGTGGCCTCCGAGGTCAAGGCCTTGGCCCAGGAGACCGCCAAGGCGACCGGCGTGATCAGCCAGCAGATCACCGAGATCCAAGGCGCGACGCAAGGCTCGGTCGCGGCGATCCGGGAGATCGGCGACACCATCGGCCGGTTGTCCGAGATCGCCTCGACCATCGCGGCGGCCGTCGAAGAGCAGGGCGCCGCCACGCAGGAGATCTCGCGCAACGTCCAGCAGGCCGCGCAGGGGACCATGGCGGTGTCGTCGAACATCGGCGACGTGCAGGTCGGCGCCACCGAGACCGGATCGGCGTCGTCACAGGTCCTCGCCGCGGCACAGTCGCTGTCCGGCGACAGCACCCGCCTGAAGACCGAGGTCCGCAAGTTCCTGACCGCCGTGCGGGCCGCGTAGCGCCGCCGTAGGGCGCAATGAGCGAACGCGAATTGCGCCGACCAGACGACGGCAGCCGGTGACGAGCGCGGGCCGCCCGTTCGCATCATCGCGGCGCAATTCGCTTACGCTCATTGCGCCCTACAAACACGAAGCCGACGACTCTTCGGCTCAGCCGCCCTCCAGCCGTCGCAACACGTCGTCGAGCTGGTCGAGGTCGCGGTAGTGGATGTGCAGCGTGCCGGACTCGCCCTTGTGGTCGATCGTCACGGTGAGGCCGAGCGCGTCGGAGACGCGCTTTTCCAGCGCCTTGGTGTCGGCGTCCTTGGGGGCGGGCGCGCTCTTCGGCTTGGGGCCCGGGCGCGGGCCGTCGGTGTCCTTGCGGACCAAAGCCTCGACCTGGCGGACGTTCAGGCCGCGCTCGACGATGTCGCGGGCGAGCGCCTCGGCGTTCGGCTCGCCGACCAGCATGCGGGCGTGCCCGGCCGTCAGCTTGCCGGCCGTGATCAGGCTCTTGACGCCGTCCGGCAGCTTCAGCAGGCGCAGCGTGTTGGCGACATGGCTGCGGCTCTTGCCGACCGTCTTGGCGACGTCGTCCTGGGCGTAGCCGAAGGTGTCGAGCAGCGCCTGGTAGCCGGCCGCCTCCTCCAGCGCGTCGAGGTCGGCGCGCTGAACGTTCTCGATGATGGCGAGCTCGAGCGCCTGGCTGTCGGTGACGTCGAGCACCACCACCGGCACCTCGTGCAGGCCGGCGCGCTGGGCGGCGCGCCAGCGCCGCTCGCCGGCGATGATCTCGAAGGCGTCGGTCGCGCCCTTCACGACCCGCACCACGATGGGCTGGATCAGGCCGCGGGCCCGGATCGAATCGGCGAGCTCGGCCAGCTCGGTCTCGGCGAAGCTGCGGCGCGGATTGCGCGGGTTGGGGCGCAGGAACTCGATCGGCACCTTGCGGCCGCCGCGGACGGGCTCGGCGTCGCGCTCGCGGCCACGATTGCGCTCGCGCCCGCCGGAGGGCGCCGGCTCGTGCGTCGGCTCGACGTCGCCGATCAGGGCGGCGAGCCCGCGTCCGAGCCGCGATCGCGGAGCATCTTCGGCCATCGGTCGTTCTCCGGGTCTACTCGTCATACAAAGCATACGAACCGCGCCCTCACGGCCGGCGAGCCGGCGCGGCTTTCACCTCTCCCCGCGCGCGGGCGGAGGTCGACGCGTGTAGCGCGGCGGGTGAGGGGGCGCCTCCGTATCCACGCGACGCCGTTGCCCCTCTCCCCGACCCTCTCCCCGCAAGCGGGGAGAGGGAGAACTCGCGCCGGGCACACCTCACGACCGGGGCTCGGCCCGGACCGCATGGTCGCGTGTCGGGTCACGTTGCCGGGCCCCGCTCACCCGGCGAGGCGGTCGGCGATCTCCTTCTCGCGCTGGATCACCTCGGTGGCGAGGCGCAGATAGGCTTCGCTGCCGGCGCATTTGAGATCATAGACCAGCACGGGCTTGCCGTAGGACGGCGCCTCGGAGACCCGCACATTGCGCGGAATGACGGTCTGGTAGACCTTCTCGCCCAAAAACTCGCGCACGTCCGCCACCACCTGGCCCGAAAGGTTGTTGCGGGCGTCGTACATGGTCAGCACCACCCCGTGGATGGTGAGGTCGGGATTGAGGGTGGACTTCACCTGGTCGACGGTCTTGAGCAGTTGCGACAGGCCTTCGAGGGCGAAGAACTCGCATTGCAGCGGCACCAGGATGGCGTCCGCGGCCGCCATGGCGTTGACGGTGAGCAGGTTGAGCGAGGGCGGGCAGTCGACCAGCACATAGGTGAAGGGCGGCTCGGCCGGATCGGCATTGAGCGCCGTGACGGCGTCGCGCAGCCGGTAGGCGCGGTCGCGCTCCTGGCCGATCTCCAGCTCGAGGCCGGCGAGATCCATGGTCGAGGGCGCGATGGAAAGATGCGGCACCGCGGTCGGCCGCAGCGTGTCGCGCAAGCCGGCCTGCCGGCACATCACGTCATAGGTGGAGACCTCGCGGCTCTTGTGGTCGACGCCGAGGCCGGTCGAGGCGTTGCCCTGCGGGTCGAGATCGATCACCAAGACCTCCTCGCCGGTGGCGGCGAGCGCGGTGCCGAGATTGATGGCCGTGGTGGTCTTGCCGACGCCGCCCTTCTGGTTGGCGACCGCGAGGACACGCGGCCGGGCCGGGCGGCCCGGCGCCGGGAACGGCACGACCGCGGCGGACGACGGATCAGACATCGGGGTGGCTTTCGGTTCGGACCGGGGCCGGGCAGGAGGCGCCGGAGCGGCGGACGCCGGGCAGGTCGGACAAAAACATCATCGCGCGCGCGCCTCGAGGCCGCGGATGACGACGATCCGACCCTCCGGGCTGGTCCTGCTCGGAACGAGATCGGCCGTGATCTTCCAAGATATAGACGCCTGGGTCAACTCGGCCTCAACATCTTGACCCTTGGCGAGCAGGGCCCGGCCCCGCTTCCTTAACAAAGGATAAACGTAGCCGAGCAGAACGGAAAGCGGCGCGAGCGCCCGCGCCGTGATGATATCGGGGATGACCGTCTTGCGGCGATTGAAATCCTCGACCCGCTCCGGATGGACGACCGCGGGCAGGCCGAGCGCCGCGGCAGTCTCGCGCAGGAAGGCCGCCTTCTTCTGGGTCGCCTCGACCAGGTGGACGACCGCGCCCGGCCTGTCGGCGAGCGCGCAGGCGAGCACCAGGCCGGGGAAGCCGCCACCGGAGCCGAGATCGACGATGGTTTTGGCCTCCTCGCCGATCAGCGGCAGGAGCTGCAGCGAGTCGGCGATGTGGCGGGTCCACAGGGTCGGGATGGTCGAAGCAGCCATCAGGTTCATCACCGCCTGCCGCTCCAGCAGCAGCCGCACGAAGGCGTCGAGCCGATCCGCTGTTTCACGTGAAACAGGCGTGAGGGCGAGCGCCGCCTCGCGGTCGGCCGGATCGACGGCGGGCAGGGTGCGGGGGGGTTTTATCGACCGGGCCGGCATCGCCTCACCCCTGCCCCGTGCCGGTGCGGCCGCGGCCGGGCCGGCGCAGGTGCGCGGCCAGCAGCATCAACGCGGCCGGCGTGATCCCGTCGATCCGGCCGGCTTGGCCGAGGGTGCGGGGCCGGGCCGCGTCAAGCTTGTGGCGCGCCTCGTTGGACAGGCCCGACACGGCGTCGTAGTCCAGGTCCGCCGGCAAGCCGATGCCCTCGTCGCGGCGGAAGCTGGCGATGTCGGCCGCCTGGCGATCGAGATAGACCGCGTATTTAGCGTCGATCTCGAGCTGGGCCGCAATCGCGGGCGCCAGCGCGCCGAGTTGCGGCCATATCCGCGCCACCTCGGCGAGACCGATGTCCGGATAGGCCAGCAGATCGAAGGCGCTGCGCCGCTGGCCGTCTTTCTTCAGCGACAGGCCGTGACGCTCCGCCTCGGTCGGGGTCAGCGACAGCGAGCGAGACAGCGCACGGGCCGCGTCGAGGGCCGCCGTCTTGGCGCGGTGCCGCCCTGCCCGCCGGGTGCCGACGCAGCCCAGACGAATGCCGCGTTCGGTCAGGCGCTGGTCGGCATTGTCGGCCCGCAGCGTCAGCCGGTACTCTGCCCTCGACGTGAACATGCGGTAGGGCTCCGTCACCCCGCGGGTGACCAGGTCGTCGATCATCACGCCCAGATAGGATTCGGCGCGGTCGAACACGAGTCCCGTACCGCCGCCGGCCCGCACCGCCGCGTTGAGACCGGCGACCAGTCCCTGCCCGGCCGCCTCCTCGTAGCCCGTGGTCCCGTTGATCTGGCCGGCGAGAAACAGCCCGGCGACGCGGCGCGCCTCGAGCGTCGGCCCGAGCTCGCGCGGATCGACATGGTCGTACTCGATCGCGTAGCCGGGCCGCGAGATCACGGCCTTTTCCAAACCCGGAATGGTGGCGACGAGCGCCTCCTGGACATCCTCCGGCAGCGAGGTCGAAATCCCGTTCGGATACACGACCTCGGTCGTAAGCCCTTCCGGTTCCAGAAAGATCTGGTGGCCGTCGCGCTCTCCGAAGCGGACGATCTTGTCCTCGATCGACGGGCAGTAACGCGGGCCGCGGCTGGCGATCTGCCCGGAATACATCGGCGAGCGGTGGACATTGGCCCGGACCACCGCATGAGTCGCCGCCACCGTGCGGGTGATGCCGCATTCGATCTGCGCCGTCTCGATGCGGTCGGTGAGCACCGAGAACGGCTCCGGCGGGTCATCGCCGGGCTGCATCTCCAGCGCCGCCCAGTCGATGGTGCGGCCGTCGAGCCGCGGCGGCGTGCCGGTCTTGAGGCGGCCGAGCGTGAAGCCGGCCCGCTCCAGGGTCGCCGAGAGTCCGAGCGCCGGTGCTTCTCCCACCCGGCCGGCCGGGATCTGCCGCTCGCCGATATGGATGAGCCCACGCAGGAAGGTGCCGGTCGTCAGCACCACGGCGCCGGCCCCGAACAGCCGGCCGTCGGCGAGCCGGACCCCGGTGACCCGCCCGTCGGCGATCGTCAGGTCGTCCGCTTCGCCCTCGACCACGGCCAGGTTCTCGGTCGCCCGGATCGCCGCCTGCATGGCGGCCGCATAGAGCTTTCGGTCGGCCTGACAGCGCGGGCCGCGCACGGCCGGGCCCTTGCGGCGGTTGAGGACGCGAAACTGGATGCCGCCCTGGTCGGCGACCCGGCCCATCAGGCCGTCGAGCGCGTCGATCTCGCGGACCAGATGGCCCTTGCCGAGCCCGCCGATCGCCGGATTGCACGACATCGCCCCGATCGTGTCGAACCGGTGGGTCACCAGGGCGGTGCGCGCCCCCGTGCGGGCGGCGGCGGCCGCGGCCTCGCAGCCGGCATGCCCGCCCCCGATCACGATGACGTCGTAGCGCGTTTCCATTCGAAAACCGGGCGTTCGGCGCAGTGTTTCACGTGAAACACCCGGGAGCCGTGTTCACCCGGCCGCCGTCGGCCGCCATCTATCACTTGCCGATGCAGAAATCACGAAAGATGAGCGCGCCGGGTCGTTCGGCCCTCGCCCGTAAAGCGCCCGTCCAACACGGGCACTCGGCCGACTCCTCCAACCGTCGTGTTTCACGTGAAACAACGCCGGCCGGCCGCGCTCACTTGCCGATACAGAAATCTCTGAAGATCACGTCAAGAATGTCCTCGACGTCGACCCGGCCGACCAGTCGGCCGAGCGCGCGGGCCGCCAGCCGCAGATCCTCGGCCAAAAACTCCTCGCGGCCCTCCGGCTCGGCGAGCGCTCGGTCGAGTGCGCTGACCGCCTCCTCGAGGATCGCCCGGTGCCGCACCCGCGTCACCAGCGCCGGCTCGCCGGCCCCGACCCGCGCCACCGCCTCGGCCTCCAGCGCCGCCATCAGGCCGGCGATGCCCTCGCCGGTCCGGGCGGAGGTTTCAAATACCCCCCCGGGTCCGGCCGCCGTGCCGATCCCGCCCCGATCGCCCCGCAGGTCCACCTTGGTGATGACGGTCCAGATCCCCTCCCCGAGGCCATCAGGTCGACTGTCGGTCGGCTGGGCGCCGGCCTCCTGGACCCAAAGAACAAGATCCGCCGCAGCGGCCCGGTCGCGCGCCCGCCGCACGCCCTCCTGCTCGACCGGATCGTCGCTTTCGCGCAATCCTGCGGTATCGAGCAGCGTCACCGGCTGGCCGCCGAGATCGAGATGCACCTCCACCACGTCACGGGTCGTGCCGGGAACCGGCGACACGATCGCCGCCTCGCGCCGGACGATGCGGTTCAAAAGGCTCGACTTGCCGGCATTGGGTGGCCCGGCGATCGCCACCACCAGGCCGTCACGCAGCCGCTCACCGCGGCGGCCGTCCGCCAGTGCCGCGGAGATGTCGCCGCGCAAACCGCCAATGCTGGCGAGCGCCGGCCCCAACAGCTCGGCCGGCACGTCGCCTTCGTCCGAAAAGTCGATGCCGGCCTCGACCAGGGCCTGGGCCTCGATCAGCCGCTGCCGCCAAGTCTCGGCCCGATCCCCCAACAAGCCCCGAAGATGCCGGAGCGCCTGGCGGCGCTGGGCCTCGGTGTCGGCGCCGATCAGGTCGGCCAGGCCCTCGACCCGGGTGAGGTCGAGCTTGCCGTTGTCGAAGGCCCTTTTGGTGAACTCGCCGGCCTCCGCCGGCCGGCAGCCCGGCACGCCGGCCAGCGTCTTCAGCACGCCGGCGATCACGGCCCGTCCGCCGTGGACCTGGAGCTCGGCCGTATCCTCGCCCGTCTCGCTGTGTGGACCCGGGAACCACAGCACGAGCGCCTGGTCGATCGCCTCGCCGGTCGCCGGCTCCCGGACGGTGACGAGCGTCGCCCGCCGCGGCTCCGGCAACCGCCCGGCCAGCCGGCGCAGTGCCTCGCCGGCGGCCGGCCCGGATACCCGCACGACCGCGATCGCCGCCGGCGGCCGGCCGGACGACAGGGCGAAGATGGTGTCGGTCGCGGGACATATCATTCCGTGTCTCTTGATCGCCGGTCGAGTCGATCCTAGGTTACATGTAACCGACCCAGCAAGACCAGACCCGGCCATGAGTACCGATCAGCCCAAGCCTGGAACCCCGCTCCGTCGCAAGGCCGTTCGCGTCGACCCACCCGACATTCCGGCCAAGTCCGATCCTGCGGCCCGCGCATCGACCCGCCAGAAGGTCAGTGCGCACCGCCGACGCCTGCGCGCCAAGGGCTACCGGCTCGTGCAGATGTGGCTGCCGGATACACGAACCGACACGTTCGCCTCCCGGGCCCGCGAGGAATCCGCCGCCCTCGCATCCCATCCGAACGAGGCCGACGATCAGGCGTTCGTCGATGCCGTGTCCTGGCTGACCTCTGATGACGACGTCTCCATGTCCGAAACCGCCCGCGGAAGCCCATGGTGGCGCATCCCCGAGGCCGGTGAATGAAACGCGGCGAGATCTGGACCGTCGCCGCAGGCGCCGGCTACGCCGGTAAGCCCCGCCCGGCCATCATCGTCCAGAGCGACCTGTTCGATCTGACTGCGTCCGTCACCATCTGTCCGCTGACCCGGACAGACGCTCCGCTCAGCTTCGTGCGTTTCCTCATCGCCCCGACGCAAAAGAACGGTCTCCTGGTCGACTCTTTCGCCATGGTCGACAAGATCGTCACGGTCCAGACGACCAAGCTCGGTTACCGGATCGGCCGACTCGACGATCGCGACGTTCCACGTCTCAACCAGGCGGTCGCAACCTTCCTCGGCTTGGCCGACTGACCGCCCTGCGGCGTTTCGGCCCGCCGCTCCGGCCCCCCTGTCGCTGCCGCGGGTTCTCCCCGATAATGGCGGATCACCCGGGAGCCTTGATGGACACCACAGTCGGCCGCGAAAACCGCCTCGCCCACGAGACCAGCCCGTATCTGCTGCAGCACCGGCACAACCCGGTCGACTGGTGGCCGTGGGGGCCCGAGGCGCTGGCCGAGGCGAAGCGCGCCGGCAAGCCGATCCTGCTGTCGGTCGGCTACGCGGCCTGCCACTGGTGCCACGTGATGGCGCACGAGAGCTTCGAGAACCCGGCGATCGCGGCGCTGATGAACGAGCTGTTCGTCAACATCAAGGTCGACCGCGAGGAACGCCCCGACATCGACCAGATCTACATGGGTGCACTGCACCATCTAGGCGAGCAGGGCGGCTGGCCGCTGACCATGTTTTTGACCGCCGACGGCGAGCCGGTGTGGGGCGGCACCTATTTTCCGCCCAGCTCGCGCTTTGGGCGGCCCGGATTTCCCGACGTCCTGCGCGAGATGGCCCGGCTGTTTCGCGAGCAACCGGACCGCATCGCCCACAACCGCACCGTCCTGATGGGGCGGCTGGCCGAGCGCGCCCGGCCCGAAGGCAGCGTGACCATCGGCGTCGCCGAGCTCGACCGGGTCGCCCAGCAGGCCGCCGGCCTTATCGATCTCGGCAACGGCGGTCTTCGCGGTGCACCGAAGTTCCCCCAGCCGGCCCTGCTGGAGCTGCTGTGGCGCGCCGGCCAGCGCGCCGACGCAGCCCATCCTGGTGTGCACCGCACCAATATCTGTTTTGACCTTGTCGCTCTCTCGCTGGAGCGGATGTGCGAGGGCGGCATCTACGACCATCTCGGCGGCGGCTTCGCCCGCTACTCGGTCGACGAGCGCTGGCTGGTGCCGCATTTCGAAAAGATGCTCTACGACAACGCCCAGCTCCTCGAGCTGCTGGCGCTCGCCCAGGCCCGCACCGGCCACGACCTGTTCGGCCGCCGGGCCGCCGAGACGGTCGCCTGGCTCGACCGCGAGATGACCACGCCGGGCGGCGCCTTCGCGGCCTCGCTCGACGCCGATTCCGAAGGCGAGGAGGGCAAGTTCTACGTCTGGACCCCGGACGAGATCGAGGCCGCCCTCGGTCCCGAGGACGCCGACCTCATCGCGCGCTTCTACGACGTCACCCCGGCCGGCAATTTCGAGGGCCACACCATCCTCAACCGGCTCGGCCTCTTGGACGAGCACGCCCGGACCCGGACCGGCCAGCCCTACATCCCGCGGCCCGAAGATCCCGCTCTGGAAACCCACCTTGTTGCACTGCGTCAACGTCTCTTAACGATTCGGTCTAGTCGCCCAAGGCCCGGACTGGACGACAAGATTCTCGCCGACTGGAACGGCCTGATGATCGCCGCCCTCGCCCATGCCGGCATGTTGCTGAGCGAGCCCGGCTGGATCGACCGGGCGCGCCGCGCCTTCGCCTTCATCGCTACGGAGATGACCCGCGGCGACCGGCTCGGCCATTCGTGGCGCGACGGCCGCCTGCTGTTTCCTGGCCTCGCCTCCGACCTCGCCGCCATGACCCGCGCCGCCCTGGCCCTGTTCGAGGCCACCGGAGAACCGGATTTCCTCGATAATGCAATAGCTTGGCAAAACATCCTGGACGCCCGGCATACCGATCCGGCGACCGGCGGCTATTTCCTCACCGCCGACGATGCCGAGGGCCTGGTGATCCGCCCGGCCGCGACCCAGGACGACGCCATCCCCAATCCCAACGGCCTCGCCGCCCAGAACCTCGTCCGGCTGGCCGTCCTGGCCGGCGACGACCGCTTTCGGGCGCGCGCCGACGCTCTCTTCGACGGGCTGCTGCCCCACGTCGCCGCAAACCTGTTCGGCCATTTGAGCCTGCTGAACGCCCTCGACCTCCGTCTTCGCGCAGCAGAGATCACCCTCGTCGGCAAGGGGGCGCACAATGCTGCGCTCATTGGTGCAGCGCAGCATATTCCCTTCACCGAGCGGATCGTCCTGCGCGCGCCCGATGCGGACCGGCTCACCGAAAACCACCCGGCCCGCGCGCGCCTCGCCGCGGCGCCGGACGGCGGCGCTTTCGTCTGCGTCGGCGCGCGCTGCTCCCTGCCGGTGTTGACGGCCGACGGCCTGCGCGCCGTCCTGACGATGGTGCGGGCGGAGGTGTGATGCCAGCCGTCACATATTCCGACTCGTCATACGCGGGCTCGACCCGCGTATCCATCTCGTGAAAAGACCTTCTTTTCCGTAGCTTGATGGATGGCCGGGTCAAGCCCGGCCATGACGCGAGGGGGGACGCCAGTGAAGGACGGTGTGACCGGCCACTCCCGAGGCCCTCGTCCGCCCCGCTACGCCGGACTTTCAGGGGCCGATTCGATCGCCGCTGCGGGTCGCACCGCGACCCGCAGGTCGAGCCGCAGCGCCACCACGCCGGGCCGCACCGGGGCGCGGCCGCGGGCGGGCCGAAACCCCGCCTTGTCGTAAAGCTCGCGGGCGACCGGCAACCCCTCGCCGACCTCGAGCACCATCGCGCGGTACCCGGCCACGCCGGCGACATGGATCAGCCCGCCGAGCAATTCCTCGGCGATCCGCAAGCCGCGAAACTCCGGCCGCACGAACAGGCGCGTGACCTCGCACACCCCCGCGCGCCGTCGCCGATAGGCCGCCACCCCGACCGGGTCCGGCCCCGCATGGGCGATCAACACGCAGCCGTGCGGCGGCGCGTAGCGGCCCGGCAGGCTCGCCGCCTCGCGGGCGACCGCCGCCGGACTGAGCCCGGCCCCGGCCCAGGCGACGTAGTCCCGGAACAGGCCTTCGACCAGCGCCCGGTCCTCGGGCCAGCGCGCCTCGTCGACGGCCAGCCGTTGCGGGACCTCGCGCATCGCCGCGACGGCCTCAGGTGTTCATCGAATCGAAGAACTCGCCGTTGTTCTTGGTGTTGCGGAACTTGTCGAGGAGGAAGTCGATCGCGTCCATGGTGCCCATCGGATTGAGGATGCGGCGCAGGACGTAGATCTTCTTGAGCTGCTGGGTGTCGGTGAGCAGCTCCTCCTTGCGGGTGCCGGAGCGGGTGATGTCGATGGCCGGGAAGGTGCGCTTGTCGGCGACCTTGCGGTCGAGAATGATTTCCGAGTTGCCCGTGCCCTTGAACTCTTCGAAGATCACCTCGTCCATGCGGCTGCCGGTCTCGATCAGCGCGGTGGCGATGATGGTCAGCGAGCCGCCCTCCTCGATGTTTCGCGCGGCGCCGAAGAAGCGCTTGGGGCGCTGCAGGGCGTTCGCATCGACGCCGCCGGTCAACACCTTGCCGGAGGACGGCACCACGGTGTTGTAGGCGCGGCCGAGGCGGGTGATCGAGTCGAGCAGAATCACCACGTCGCGCTGATGCTCGACCAGGCGCTTGGCCTTCTCGATCACCATCTCGGCGACCTGCACGTGACGCGAGGCCGGCTCGTCGAAGGTCGAGGAGATCACCTCGCCCTTCACCGAGCGCTGCATGTCGGTGACTTCCTCGGGCCGCTCGTCGATCAGCAGCACAATCAGATAGCACTCGGGATGGTTCGCCGTGATCGAGTGGGCGATGTTCTGCAGAAGCACCGTCTTGCCGGTGCGCGGCGGCGACACGATCAGGGCGCGCTGGCCCTTGCCGATCGGCGCGACGATGTCGATGACGCGGGCCGAGAGATCCTTCCGGGTCGGATCCTCGATCTCCATCTTCAGCCGCACGTCCGGATAGAGCGGCGTGAGGTTGTCGAAGTTGATCTTGTGGCGCGCCTTCTCCGGGTCCTCGAAATTGATCGTGTTGACCTTGAGGAGCGCGAAGTACCGCTCGCCCTCCTTGGGGCTGCGGATCTGGCCTTCGATGGTGTCGCCGGTGCGCAGGCCGAACCGCCTGATCTGCGACGGAGAGACGTAGATGTCGTCCGGACCCGGAAGATAATTCGCTTCCGGAGAGCGCAGAAAGCCGAAGCCGTCCTGCAGCACCTCGACGACGCCTTCACCAATGATCTCGACGTCCTTTTGCGCGAGCTGCTTGAGGATGGCGAACATCAGCTCTTGCTTGCGCATGGTCGAGGCGTTCTCGACCTCGTGCTCGTCGGCAAACGCCAGCAATTCGGTTGGAGTCTTGGATTTGAGATCTTGAAGCTTCATTTCCCGCATGCGGGTTATCCTGTGTGTCGACGGAGGACTCCGATCGACGCTGGAAGGGAGATTCGCAGGTCTTTGTGCAAACGGGCTTCAAGCCACTGGGGCCTGATGCTGCGCTTTGGCCCGCTCGGGCCGTGTTCGAATGCATCTGCCTGCGTTCGGGGAGATGGCCGCCAACATAAGTAAAGACCGCGGAGCACGCAAGAGCGAACCCTGGTCAAAGCGCGGGCAACCTGCCGCTCAGAACGGCTTGACGATCACCAGGAACACGGTTCCGATCGTCGACACTATGCCCACGATGTTGAGAACCATATAGAATCCGCGCCGGGCGCGGGCCGTTTCGGAGCCTCCGAAGCGAGCCAGCCGACGTGTCTCGGCCGAGACGCTCCCGTGCACGGCCGACAGCACGACGACGAGCGCCAGCTTGCCGTGAAACCAGCCGCTCGTCCACCAACCGCCCGTCCAGGCGAGCCATCCGCCGAAGCCCCAGGTCAGCACCATGGCGGGATTGACGAGATGGCGGATCACGGCGTGCTCGATCCGCTCCAGCACGTCGGTGCCGGCGCCGGCACCGAGCCGCACATGCAGGGCGAACAGCGGCGGCAGCGCCAGCATGCCGGCGACCCAGGCGCCGACCGTGACCAGATGCACGGCCTTCATCCACAGATAGGCCTCGACCGGAACCACCAGGATCAGGCCGGCCGCGACTGCGGCCGGCACCAGAAGCCCGACGACCGCGCGAAAAACCCGCCGGCCCGGCGAGGCATTTTCGCCCCGATCCGGACCGACCGACGCCATCAGTGGCCGCGTACCCGCGCCAGCATCCGCTCGACATTGGCGATCGGCGCGTCGGGCGTGATGCCGTGGCCCAGATTGAAGATGAAGGGACCGTCGCGGAACGCCTCCAGCACCGCGTCGACGCCGCGATCGAGCGCCTCGCCGCCGGCGAGCAGCAGCAGCGGATCGAGATTGCCCTGGACCGCCACCCGGCTCTGGATCCGCTCGCGCGCGAACTTCAAATCGATCGTCCAGTCGAGCCCGACCGCATCGACCGGCACGCGGTCGACGAACCGTTCGAGCTGGGTTCCGGCCCCGCGCGGGAACGCGATGATCTTTGCGCCCGGCACCTCGGCCCGAACCCCGTCGACGATCCGCTTCGCCGGGTCGATCACCCAGCGGTCGAACTCGGCCGGCGGCAGGATCCCGCCCCAGGTGTCGAACAGTTGGACGGCATCGACGCCGCAGCGGAACTGCTCGACCAGATAGGTGATCGAGGCGTCGACCAGCGCGGCGATCAGCCGTTGGAACGTGGCCGGATCACGATAGGCCAACAGGCGCGCCGGCGCCTGGTCCGGCGTTCCCTCGCCTGCGACCATGTAGGTCGCGACCGTGAAGGGCGCGCCGCAGAAGCCCAGGAACGTCACCTCGGGCGGCAGCCCCGCCCGGATCAGCCGCACCGCCTCGAAGACGGCTGCGAGCTTCTCCTTGTCGAAGGCGCCGGCATACAGCCCGACATTGTCGGCGGTCACCACCGGCTCCAGCCGCGGGCCTTCTCCCGCCGTGAAGCTCACGGTCTGACCGAGCGCATGCGGCACCACCAGGATATCGGAAAACAGGATCGCCGCGTCGAAGCCGAACCGACGGATCGGCTGGAACGTCACCTCGGCGGCGAGCTTCGGGTTGTAGCAGAGGTCCAGGAAGCTCCCGGCCTGCTCGCGGGTGGCCCGGTACTCGGGCAGATACCGTCCGGCCTGGCGCATCATCCAGACCGGGGGGACCGCCTGCCGCTTTCCGGCGAGCACTTCGAGGATCGGACGGGTGGGATTCGGATGAGTTTCGGGTCTGGTCATCTGCTCTATCAAAAGATTAAGTGAATCTTAATTGTTGAGTCTATTGGGGGCGGGAAAAGACTCATGACTCGGTTGTCCACATGGGCAACGGAGTCATCCCCACCATCATCCACCGTTTCGTCCTTCGGGCTCGTCTCCTGGCCGTCCCCGGGATGCGTTGTAATCCCGTGGCTTGGGCGGGGTCGTCGCCTCCCGACCTGATACCATTGCCGCTGTTCACAATGAAGGAGTATAAATCCGCGACGCGTTCTCCCATCCTGTGAATATGTGAATGGGGCGGGACAGGACGCGGTCCACGTCCCCGCGGCGGTGGCGTCCGTGCGGTTTTATCCCCAGCCGTCCACAGCCCGTCCGTGGGGTGCGATGACGAAACCGACAAGCTTTTTCCATCTGCATCTGGTCTCCGACTCGACCGGCGAGACCCTCATCACGGTGGCCCGGGCCGCCACGGCCCAGTACGCCCAGGTGTCGGCCGTCGAGCACGTCTATCCGGCGGTGCGCACCAACAAGCAGCTCGACCATGTGCTGGCCGAGATCGAGCAGGAGCCCGGCGTCATCCTCTACACGCTGCTCGACGAGGCGCTGATCGAGCGGCTGGAGAGCACCTGCCGCGACGTCGGGCTGCCCTGTCTGTCGATTCTCGGGCCGGTGCTGCGGCTGTTCGAGTCGCATCTCGGGGCCGAATCGACCCCGAAGGTCGGCGCCCAGCACGTCCTCAACGCCGAGTACTTCAAGCGGATCGACGCGCTGAACTACTCGATGATGCACGACGACGGGCAGATGGCCGACGACCTGGAGCGGGCCGAGGTGGTGCTGGTCGGCGTCTCCCGCACGTCCAAGACGCCGACCTCGATCTATCTCGCCAACCGCGGCGTCAAGACCGCCAACGTTCCCCTGGTGCCCGGCGTGCCGCTGCCGCCCGGGCTCGAGACCCTGCAAAAACCCCTGGTGGTCGGCCTTTACGCCACACCGGACCGCATCGTCGCGATCCGGCAGAATCGCCTGCTCGGCCTCAAGGCCCACCAGGAGGACGCCCAGTACATCGACCGCGAGGCGGTGAGCGAGGAGGTCACCTATTCGCGGCGCCTGTGCGGCCGCAACGGCTGGCCGAGCATCGACGTATCCCGGCGGTCCATCGAGGAGACCGCGGCGGCCGTGATGGCGCTGCTCGCCGAGCGCCGGCGCCAGCCGGGGAACGAATGATGGGACGCGGCTGATGCTGTGGCTCGCCCCGCAGCCCCTGGTGGTCGCCTCGAAGAGCGCCGCCCGCCGCGCGATGCTGGCGGCGTGCGGCCTCCCGATCGAGGCGACCGAGGCCGATCTCGACGAGCGCGCCGTGGAGAGCCGCAGTGGGCCGGTGCCGCCCGACCAGGCCGCCCTGGTGCTGGCGCGCGAGAAGGCCCGGGTGGTGGCGGTGCGCTGTCCCGGCCGCTACGTGGTCGGCGCCGACCAGACGCTGGCACTCGGCGAGATCCGCTTCAACAAGCCCGAAGACCGCGCCGGCGCGCGCGAGCAGCTCCGCGCGCTGAGCGGCCGCACCCATGCGCTTCATTCGGCCGTTGCGGTCGCCAAGGACGGGCGGGTGATCTTCGGCCATATCGAGACGGCGCGCCTCACCATGCGCCGGCTCACCGATCGCTTCATTGACGTGTATCTCGATACCGCCGGCGACGCGGTCACCACCACGGTCGGCGCCTATCAGCTCGAGCGGCTGGGCGTGCATCTGTTCGAGCGTATCGAGGGCGACCACTTCACCATCCTGGGATTGCCGCTGTTTTCGCTCCTCGCCTTCTTTCGGCGCGAGGGCTGCCTGGCCGGCTGAGCCGGGCGGGCCGGAATGGCAGGGTTCGGAACGCACATGCTGGTCATCGGTCTCACCGGGTCGCTGGGGATGGGCAAGTCGGCGACCGCCCGCATATTCGCCGAGGCGGGCGTGCCGGTGCACGACGCCGACGCAACCGTGCATCGCCTCTACGACAGCGAGGCGGTGGCGCCCGTCGAGGCCGCCTTTCCGGGCGTCGCGGTCGACGGGCGGATCGACCGCGCCCGGCTCGGGCCGCTGGTCGTCGACGACAAGGAGGCGATGAAAAAGCTCGAAGCGATCGTCCATCCGCTGGTGCGCCGCGACGAGGAGCGGTTCCTGGCCCGCGCGGCGGCAGCCGGGGCGAAATTCGCCGTGCTCGACATCCCGCTCCTGTTCGAGACCGGCGCCGACCAGCGTGTGGACTTCGTCGTCGTCGTCTCGGCGCCGTCCGAGGTGCAGCGCGTCCGCGTGCTGCGGCGGCCCGGCATGACCGAGGACAAGTTTCGCGCGATTCTCGCCAAGCAGATGCCCGACGCCGAGAAGCGCAAGCGGGCCGATTTTATCGTGGACAGCTCGGGCGGCTTCGATTTCGCCCGCACCCAGGTCCGTGCCATTCTGCGCGAGGCCGCGAGTCGCCCGCCGCGGCGGGCGGTCGCCCCCGACGACAGCCGCTCTTCAGGACAATGACCACCCGCGAGATCGTGTTCGACACCGAGACCACCGGCCTCGACCCGTACAAGGGCGACCGGTTGGTGGAGATCGGCTGTATCGAGCTCCTCAACCGCATCCCGTCGGGCCAGACGTTCCACCGCTGGGTCAATCCGCAGCGCGACATGCCGGCCGAGGCCTTCGCGGTGCACGGACTGTCGGCCGAGTTTCTGGCCGACAAGCCGCTGTTCGCCGACATCGTCGACGACCTCGTCGCGTTCCTGGGCGACGCCCCGCTGATCGCCCACAATGCGAGCTTCGATCTCGGCTTCCTCAATGCCGAGCTGGAGCGCCTGGCCCAGCCGGCGATCCCGCGCTCGCGCTTGGTCGACACGCTGCTTCTGGCGCGCCGGAAGTATCCGGGGGCCCAGAACCGGCTCGACGATCTCTGCGCCCGCTTCCGCGTCGACACGTCCCGCCGCGTCAAGCACGGCGCGCTGCTCGATGCCGAGCTCTTGGCCGAGGTCTATCTGGAGCTGATCGAGGCCCGTCAGGCGAGCCTCGGCCTGGTCAGCGCCAATGCCGGCCCGGTGGTGGTCGACCCCTCGGCCCCCCTGGTCCGCGCCCGGCCGGTGCCGCTCGCCCCCCGGATCACCGCCGCCGAGCAGAACGCCCATCGCGACTTCGTCGCGACGCTCGGCGACCAGGCGATCTGGCGCGACTACCCGCCGCCGCCCGAGCCTGCCCCGGACACTCCCGCGGCCGGGTGACGGGCTCCTGGCAGACGGAGGGCAGGTCCACATTCTCCGCTCATTCCCGCGTAAGCGGGAATCCAGATGTCTTGCCGTGGCGCTCCTGGGGCCCCGCTTGCGCGGGGACGAGCGGAGCAGGTCGTTCGAGGTCCGAAACGCAAATGGCCGGGCGAGCCCGGCCATTGTGTCTCGCGACGCGAGAAATTCGCTGCGGTCAGGCCTGCTCGGCCGGCTGCTGCGACTGCAGGCTCGCCATCTTCTGCTGGAACAGCGCGACGAAATCGATCGGGTCGAGCAGCAGAGGCGGGAAGCCGCCGTGGATCACCGCATTGGCGACGATCTCGCGGGCGAACGGGAACAGCAGGCGCGGGCACTCGATCATCAGGAGCGGCGGCAGGTTGTCGGTCGGGATGTTCTGCAACCGGAAGACGCCGGCATAGAGCAGGTCGAAGCCGAACAGCGTGTTGCCGGTGATCTCCGCCTTGCCCTCGAGCTTGAGCTCGACCTCGTAGTCGGTGTTCGACAGCGAGGTGGTGTTGACGTTGATCTGGACGCTGATCTGCGGCTGCTGCGGCGCCTGCATCAGGCTGCGCGGCGCGTTCGGGTTCTCGAACGAGAAGTCCTTCACGTATTGCGCGAGCACATTGAGCGACGGCCCGGTGGGCTGCGCCTGGGCGGCCGCCGCGTCGCCCCCGTTGCTGGTCGTGGCCATGAACTCTCCTTGCCGCGAGACGATGCCGCGAAGCTGAACGAAATCAATCGCCGCCGGCGGGTGCCGGGGCGTCGCGGCTGTGGCTAACACAGGCCGCCGGGACCGACAAGCGGCCTTCCCGGAGGCCGAGGGTCCGGCTCAGCGGGCCGGGTCGCGCCGCTTTCGGCGGCGCGGCGGCGGGTCCGGCACGTCCTCCCACTCGCCCGGCGCGAGGTCGACCACCGGGCCTCCGCCCGGGTGGCGGCGGCGCGTGAAGGCGGCGTCGGGGGCACCGGGCGGGCCGGCCGTCCCCAGCAGCGCGTCGAGCCGCGCCCGCACCGACGGCAGCAGCAGCAGCGCCGCCGCGATGTCGGTGAGGAACCCGGGCAGCGCCAGCAGCACGGCGGCCAGCGCCGGAACGGCCGGAACGGTGCGCTCGCTCCCCTGCGCGGCAAATCGCCCCGACAGGAGGTCGCGGACATCCTGCAGCCACTGTGGTCCGCTCCGATGCAGGATCAGCACGCCGGCGCCGGAGCCGGCAATCAGCAGCACGGCGGCGCCGCCGAGCCCGATCGCGGCCGCCACCACCAGGAAAGCGAGAAGCTCGGCGAGCGGGAGGACCAGCAGGGAGGGCAGCAGCCACTTGCCGATTTTCATTGATCTCGCATCCGGAAGCGGTCACAAATACCCGCGTATCCCCGTGGGTCCAAGACATTACGGCAGCGCGCGGACGCCGGCCCCGGACCGACCATCTCCGGCAACGGGACGCCTTGTGACACCGCCCCCTGGAACGGCGACGCGAGCGTACCTAGATCATGGCAACCAGGGCGGCGGAACCTGCTTGATCCACCCCGTGTCAGCCCAGGGCCGCCTTTCCGATCCCAATCGACGTCTGCGAGAGCGTGCGAGACGTGTTTGACATCTATACCATCATATTTCTCGCGCTCGCGGTGTTCATTTTCCTGCGGTTGCGCAGCGTCCTCGGGCAGCGGACCGGCCACGAGAAGCCGCCCTTCGACCCGTTCACGCCGCGCGACGGCGTGCGCGGCAGCGCCAATTCCAACGACAAGGTCGTGACCCTGCCGCCGCGCGGCGACGCTGCGCAGCGCGGGGACGCAGCGCCGCGTCCGATCGACGGCGCCGAGACGCCCCCGGTGGCGGCCCCCGCTCCCTCGCTCGACAAGCTGAAGGGCATCGCCAAGCCGGATTCGCCGATCGCGGCCAGCCTGCAGGCGATCGCCACCGCCGACAAGGGTTTCGACCCGCAGCATTTCCTCACCGGCGCCCGCGCCGCCTACGAGATGATCGTCACGGCCTTCGCCGAGGGCGACCGACGCTCGTTGAAAAACCTGCTCTCCAAGGAGGTGTTCGACGGCTTCGATGCGGCGATCACCGACCGCGAGAGCCGCGGCGAGACGGCCGAGACGCGCTTCGTCTCGATCGACACCGCCGAGATCTCCGGCGCGGAGCTGCGCGGTCGCATCGCCCAGGTCACGCTGCGCTTCGTCTCCCAGCTCATCTCGGTCACGCGCGACCGCGCCGGTGCCGTGGTCGACGGCAGCGACGAGAAGGTGACCGAGGTCACCGACGTGTGGACCTTCGCCCGCGACGTCTCGTCCCGCGATCCCAACTGGAAGCTGGTCGCGACCGAAGCCGGGCACTGACGGCCCGGCCGGCGAGCGATGCCCACCGCATTGCCGCGCCGGCTCACCCTCGCGGCTTTCGCCGGCCTTTTGGGCGTCTGCGCCGCCGGGCTTGCTCCGGCCGAGGCGCGCCGGCCGCAAGACCCGCCGCTGCCGCCCCCCCGCCCGGCCCTCACCTCCCAAGCCCCCCTGCAGATCGAGGACGCCCAGCTCGAGCCGGTCGGCTGGGCCGACATGCCGGGCTGGGCCGAGGACGACCACGCCGCCGCGCTCGCCGCCTTCCGCGCCAGTTGCCGGCCGATCGTCGCCGCCGACCAGGAGGCCGATCCGCGTCCGCTGCGCCGGGCCCTGATCGTGCCCTGCCGCCGCGCCCTGGCGTTGCGCAACGCCACCGGCGACACGGCGCGGCGCTTCTTCGAGCAGAGCTTTCGCCCGCTGCGGATCAGCAAGCTCGGCGAGAGCGCCGGCTTCGTAACCGGCTATTACGAGCCGGTGGTCGAGGGCTCGCGCTTTCCGACCCAGGTCTTCAAGGTGCCGCTCTATCGCCGGCCGGCCGACCTGGTGGCGCCGGGCGCAAAACCGGGACAGCCGTTTCCCAATCGCGGGCCGGCGCTGCGGATCACGGCGGACGGCTCGCGCGTGCCCTATTACGACCGCGGCGAGATCGAGGACGGCGCGCTCGGCGGCCGCCATCTCGAGCTCGCCTGGCTGAAGGATCCGGCCGAGCTGCTGACCATCCAGATCCAGGGCTCGGCGCGGGTGCGGCTCGAGGACGGCACCCTGCTGCGGGTCAATTACGACGGCCACAACGGCTTCCCCTACACGGCGGTCGGCCGCATCCTGATCGACCGCGGTCACATCCCGCGCGAGGAGATGTCGATGGCCCGCATCCGCGACTGGATGCGCGCCAATCCGCAGGAGGCCAACGAGGTCCGCCGGCAGAACCGGTCCTTCGTGTTCTTCCGCATCACCGGCCTGAACGACGAGAAAGAGCCGTTCGGGGCGCAGGGCCTACCGCTCACGGCCGGGCGCTCGATCGCGGTCGACCGGGTGCTGCATGTCTACGGGACGCCGTTCTACATCTCGGCCGACCTGCCGATCGCCGGCGTACGGACCACCGATCCGTTCCGCCGCACCATGATCGCCCAGGACACCGGCTCGGCGATCGTCGGGCCGGCGCGCGCCGACCTCTATTTCGGCGCCGGCGACGAGGCCGGCCGGATCGCCGGCCGCATCCGCCAGGCCGGGCGCTTCGTCATGCTGGTGCCGCGCGAGATCGATCCGGTGGCGGTCGGCGAGAAAATGCCGCTGCCGCTGGTGCGGCCGCCGCCGCTGCCGGAGAAGCCGGCCGTCAAGCGTCGAGGGTCGCGCGACGAGCCGCGCGGGCGCCGCTGGCGCTCGTCGCGGTGAGGGGCGTAGAGCTTGATCCCGAAAAGTGGGAACCGGTTTTCGGAGAGGATCATGCTCGAAGCTGAAGGCCGGACCGGGATGACGATTCGAAGAAACGTCATCCCGGTCTAGACGACGCCATGGTTCGCAAGCTCAGCGATGACGAGCACCGGCTGTGGGCCGGCGTGGTGCGCTCGGTGCGGCCGCTGCATCCGGCGCGCGCCAGCGTGACGCCGCTGCCGGCCGACACCGGGACGCCGGCCACGGTCGAGTCGCGCCCGGCGACGCGTCCGGCGACTCCTTCACGCAGCGTTCGTCCGAGCGATACATCGGCGCCGGCGCTCGCCCCGCTCGGCCGCCGCGACACCCGCCGCCTGGTGCGCGGCCACACCGACATCGACGCGCGTCTCGATCTGCACGGCATGACCCAGAGCGAGGCGCATGCGGCGCTGCGCGGCTTCGTGTCGCGGGCCCAGATGCAGGGTGCTCGCTACGTGCTGGTGATCACCGGCAAGGGCGGCGACGGTGACGGGCTCGGCCGCGGCGTGCTGCGCCGGCAGGTGCCGCTGTGGCTGCAGCTTCCGGAATTCCGCACCTGCGTGGCCGGCTTCGACGCCGCCGTCGGGCACGGCGGCGCCGGCGCCCTCTATGTGCGGATCAGGCGGCCGCGCTGAGGCGGCGTTGGTCTCTGTCGCCGTGGTCGTGATCGTCGTGATGCGCGTCGCAGCGGTTCACCTCGATGGTGACGTGCGACAGCCAGGCGAGGCCGGCGAGCCGCGCCTTGTAGTGCGCCGGCGGCTGCGGGTCGTCGCTGACGACCGCGGCGATCAGCGCGGCATGGCCGGGACCGACCCGCCACACATGCAGGTCGCTGACCCGGTCGGTGCCGACCTCCAGTTTTTCGCGGACTGCCTCGACCAGATGCGCATCCGGCACGCGGTCGACCAGCACGGCGCCCGACGAGCGCAGCAGGCCGACCGACCACTGGGTGATCAGCACGGCGCCGACCAAGCCCATCAGAGGATCCATGAACGACCAGCCGAGAGTGCGGGCGGCGAGCAGCGCCACCACGGCCAGCACCGAGGTCAGCGCATCCGCCAGCACATGGAAATAGGCGGCGCGCAGATTGTTGTCGTGTCCGTGCTTTTGCTGTTCGCCGTGGTGATGGTCGTGCCCGTGGTGATGGTCGTGATGATGATCGGCATGGTGCTCATGGTCGTGATGATGGTCGTGATCATCATGATCGTGATCATCATGATCGTGCACCGTGAGGCCGTGGCCGTGATGGTGGTGATCGTGATCGAACAGCAGCCACGCGCTGACCATATTGACGACGAGGCCGACTGCAGCGATGCCGATCGCCTGGCCGAAGGCGATGTCGACCGGCGATACCAGCCGCTGCACCGATTCCCAGGCGACCAGCAGCGCCACCATCGCCATCACGACGGCGCTGGCGAAGGCCGCGAGCTCGCCGACCTTTCCGGTGCCGAACGAGAAGGCGGGGTCTTGTGCGTGCCGGCGCGCGAGCCGGTAGGCCATGGCCGCGATGGCGAGCGCGCCCGCATGGGTCGCCATGTGCCAGCCGTCGGCCACCACGGCCATCGAGCCGTAGAGAGCGCCGCCGACGATCTCGACCAGCATCATCGTGGTGGTGAGCGCCACCACGGCCCAGGTGCGACGCTCGTTGGCGTCGTGCCGGTCGCCGAGGAAGACGTGGGCGTGCTGCCAGGGCTTCAGCGTTCGCGTGTGCATCGGGGGTCGATCCGGGTTTTGGTCGATCGACCCAATGTGCGGGCTGTGCGACGGGAGCGCAAGGCGGCCCCTGTCATTCCGGGGCGCGGGCCGAAGGCCCGCGAGCCCGGAATCCATACTCACGGATTTGATTGGTTTCGGAAGACAGGGGTTATGGATTCCGGGCTCGCCGCTGCGCGGCGCCCCGGAATGACTGCCCTGGCCGGGAGCCCCTCAGTGCTCCAACCCGGTCGGGACCGCGACGTTCTCGGGCTCGAGTTTCATGCCCGACAGGAGCGCCATGGTCTCCATCAGCGCGGCAAAGTCCTTCTGCAGATACGCGTCGGGATCCTTTTGCAGCATCGCGGCGCCGAAATGCGTCTGCAGCATTTCTCGCGCGGCCGCCGTCACCGGCATCGGTACGTCGTTGTCGCGGCCGAGCTCCAGCCCGAGGTCGAGATCCTTGCGCATCAGCTCCGGCGTGAACGTGGTGGTCCAGTCGAGGTTCACCAGCGCCGGCGACTTGTAGGTCGTGAAGGTCGAGCCCATCACGCTGTTGTTGAGGAAGGCCAGGAAGGCGTGGCGCGGCACGCCGAGCTTGTTCACCAGCAGCGTGATCTCGATCAGGTTCTCGATGACGACGCCGAGCATCACGTTGTGGGCGATCTTGCAGACGCGGGCGAGCTCGCCGTCGCCCACGTAAGAGACGCCGTGCGGCGCGATCACCTTGATCACGTCCTCGACCTTGCGGAACGCCGCCTCCGGGCCCGATGCCACCGCCGACAGCTTGCCGGCCTTGATCACCTTGGCGTTGCCGCTCACCGGACAGGCGACGAAATCGCTGCCGTGCTGCTTCAGTTTTGCGCGGATCTCGACCGAGGCGTCGACCGAGATGGTCGAGCAGTCGACCAGCACGGCCGGCACTTTTTTGCCGGTGGCGGCACCATTCGGGCCGAAATAGACCTCCTTGAGATCCTTGCCGGTCGAGACAATGGAAAACAGCACGTCGACGCCGGCGAGATCGGAGGGCTTGTCGACCACCTTGCCGCCGAGCTTGGCCAGCGGCTCGGCCTTGGACCGCGTCCGGTTCCAGATCGACACGTCGTGGCCGGACTTCACCAGCCGCTCGGCCATCGCGTAGCCCATGCGGCCCATGCCGATCCAGCCCACCTTCAGCGCGTTCTTGGCCATTCTTGTGCTCTCCTCGATGTGACAGCGAGTGCTTTGGCGACGCGGATTTTGGGGAAACGAGGCGCTTGCGGTATCACAGCCGTCCCGAGGCGGCAACGTCACGACCCATCGTCAAAGATCATCATGGCCGAGATCATCATCGCCGACACCACGCGCCAATACGACGGCACCCATCTGGAAACGCAGCCGCTCGGCGGCACCGAGTCGTCGGTGATCCGTCTCGCCCGCGAGCTGGCGAGGCGCAATCACGCCGTCACGGTCTACACCAATTGCGAGCGGCCGGTGGTCGACCATGGCGTCGCCTGGCGGCCGATCAAAGGCGCGCGGCCGGAGAGCTGTGACCTCTATGTCGCCTGCCAGCATCCGCGGCTGCTGCGCTTCGTCCAAAAGCCGAAGCGACGTGCCATCTGGGTGCTGTGGCAGCCGAACCATCTCAAGCACTACAAGCAGATCGGCCGGGTGTGGTGGTACCGGCCCGTGCCGGTGCTGCAGAGCCTGCACCAGGTCCACATCTGGTCGCCGGTCCTGCCGCGGCGCGATCCGCAGATCCTGATCCCGCTCGGCCTGCCCGACGACGTGCGCGGCCACGCGCCGCTCGACGCACCGCCGCCGCGCCGCGCCATCTTCGCCTCCAACCCGCAGCGCAATCTGCGTCAGCTCGTCGAGATCTGGGCCGAGCGCGTGCTGCCGCGCGTGCCCGACGCAGTGCTCGACGTCTACGGCGTCCACCAGATGGGCCCCGATGAGGATGCCTGGGCCGCCTGGGCCGGCACCCTGCTGCCGGCGAACCAGCCGGACCATGTCCGCGCCTCGGTGCGGATTCATCCGACCACGACCCGCGAGGGCTTGATCGAGGCGATGCGGGGCTCGCGCGTGCTCGTCTATCTCGGCCACAAGGTCGAGGCGTTCTGCCTCGCCGTCGCCGAGGCGCAGGCGCTCGGCGTGCCGTCCGTGGTGGCGCCGGTCGCCGCCGTGCCGGAGCGGGTGCTCGACCGCATCACCGGCTTCCACGAGGCCGACCCCGCGCTGTTCGCCGAGCGCACCGTGGCGCTGCTCACCGACGATGCGCTGTGGCGGCGCCAGCACGAGGCGGCGCTGCGCCACCAGCAGGGCATCTCGTGGTCCGAATACGCCGGCCGCTTCGAGGCGGCGCTGCTCGCCGACCGCTTTCCGATTTATCGCTCGGTGCTCGAGGTCCCGCCGCCGCCGGCGGCCGAGTGAGGGTCCGGCCGACAGACCGAGTCATTCCGGGGCGCGGCCGCAGGCCGCGCTACCGGAATCCATACGCCCGGTGCTGATTGTCATCGAGACACAGGGGTTATGGGTTCCGGGCTCGGCGCTGTCGCGCCGCCCCGGAACGACGGAGCTGAATCGCCCTTACAGCTTCGGCAGGCCGGTGAGGCCGGCGGGCGAGAAGGCGAGGTCGAGGAGCCTCCACTCCTTGTATTTCGCCGCCGGCAGCACGCCGACCGGCTGGCACTGACGCAACGCCTGCATGGCGGTCTGCATCAGCGCCGCCCCCTTGGGCGAGGCGCTCGCCGCCATCAGGGTCGGCTCGCCGGCGAGCGCACCGTTCGGCCGCAGCGCGACGCGCAGCACCACGGTGAGGCGGGCCCCGTCGGAGAGCCCGGCGGGCGGCTGCCAGCAGGCGTGCAGATGCGCCTTGAAGGCGGCGATCTCGGCATCGGTGAGCTTGGCCTTTTGGTCGGTCGACGCGTAGCCCACCGGCACGTTCATCAGTGGCGAGTCCATCCAGCTCGACCACGGCTCGGAGTCGGGCGGCTGGGCGTCGGCGGTCTTGATCTCGGCCGGCGCAGCCTGCTGCGTCGGCTGCGGATCGGCGGGCGGTGCTTCCGCCTGCGCCTGAGCGGCGGGCGGAGGCTGATCCTGTGCCCGGGCCTGGGCTTGCGACGGCTTCTGCGCCGGCTGCGGCGAAGGCTGTGGCGCGGTCTCGGGCGGCGAAGCTTTGGCGGCCGGGGCCGGCGGCTGGGCGTCCGCCGTTTGCGCCGGCGGCTTATCGGCGTCCTTGGCCTTCTCGGCCTCCTTCGGCGTCTCGGGTGTCGGCGCCTCGGCCGCTTTCGTCTCCGGCGTGGGCGTCTCCGGTGCGTCCTCGGGACGCACCAGCTCGATCTCCATCGAGGTCATGGCCGGGCCCGCGGTCGGCGCATGCGCCAGCAGGGCGGCGAGGCCCCACAGCAGCGCATGGACGACGACCGAGATGGCGAGCGCGATGCGCACGATGCGTCTTCAACCCCCCGAGCCGGATGCGTTCGGGCCGAACGCCCCCACATGCGGCATCTTTGGACCAGGCGCGTGTCGCGGACAGGGCGGCGCGGCGTTTTTCTGGTCGGTGTGGCCGAAATGTCAGCCGGCCGGCCGCTGTCCAGGCCCCTATTCCGGCTTATGGCAGACGCAGCAGAGCTTGTTGCCCTCGGGATCGCGGCCATAGGCGCCGTAAAAGTGCGGGTGGTAGTGGGCGCGCAGGCCCGGCGCCCCCTCGTCAGTGCCGCTGTTCGCCAGCAGGGCGGCGTGAAACGCATCGACGGCCGCGCGGCTTTGCGCCTCGAAGGCCACCATGGCGCCGTTGCCCGGGCTCGGCGCCTGGCGGTTCTGCGGCCGCAGAACCCAGAATGGCGGTTCGATCCCCGAAAACCCCGCGGGCGCGTAGCCGATGCCGATTTTAAAGGTCTTCGCCCGGACGATGCCCAGGGTCGCCAGCACGGGGTCGTAGAAGCGTGCGGCGCGCTCGATGTCGGCGCTGCCGACCGTGACGTGACTGAGCAATAGATCCTCCCGCGGCTGCACGGTCCGCCATGATTGAGCCGACCAGCATGCTTATCCTAGGCCGCCCGAAGCCGTATTTCGAGGATCATCAAAAATGTCCGCCTATGTCATTTCCGACGTCACGGCGCGCGATGCCGATGCTCTCGAGACCTACAAGAGCCGCGCGGCGGCCGCGATCGCCCAGTATGGCGGCCGCTATCTGGTGCGCGGCGGCGCCGTCGAGGCGTTGGAGGGCGCCTGGACGCCGCACATGATCGTGGTCGTCGAGTTCCCCGACGCCGCCCGTGCGCGCATCTGGTACGCCTCGCCCGAATACGCCGATGCGCTTGCCGTTCGTGACATCGCGCTCGACCGCAATCTGATTCTCGTCGAGGGGGTCAGCGCGCATCCGTGAGAGGAGCGACCACGTCAGTCGCGGATCGCCATTGGTCAGCGCGTGGCGGCCAGGACGAGCACGGGCGGTCGTCGCGCGTGCAGGTCCGCGTCGGGGAGAACGGCGTCGGCGACCGGCACGGGCTCGCGCAAGGCCCGCAGCGCAAGGCCGGCCTTCAGAAGGTCGGTCACGTAGGTTTCGACGGTGCGGTGATGCTTGATCACGCCGTCGACGAACCAGCGGGTCGACCGCGGGCCTTCGGCCGCATAATCGTCGAGGGGCCAGTACAGCGGCGTGCCGTCCTGGTCGCGCACCCATTTCTGCTCGGCTCGCGCCGTGCAGATCGGGTGCTCGACCGAGAACACGAAGGCGCCGCCCGGATCGAGCAGGCGCGTGATGCGGACGACGGCCGCGGCGTAGTCGGCGACGTAGTGCAGGGTGAGCGACGACACCACGAGGTCGAAGCGGCCGTCGAGATCGAGCCGTTCGATGCTGCCCTGCCGATACGTGATAGAAGGATCGTCGGTGAGGGCGCGGGCCCGCGCCAGCATCTTTTCCGAGACGTCGAGGCCGAGGACGGCCCGGGCGCCTGCCGCGCGGGCCTTGCGGGCGAAGTCGCCGAATCCGCATCCGAGATCCAGCACCCGCAGACCGCCGAGGGGCGGCAGCAGCGACCACAGGGCCGGCTGCTCCAGAGCGTCGTTGAGGCCGGTGCCGTTGCGGCGCAGGCGCTCGTAGCTCTCGAAGAAGACCGGATCGTCGTAGATGTTCTGCGGGTTCGGCACAGCCGTGTGTCTGCTCGAAGGATGGATCGGGAAGCCGGTGCCCCCGGTGTCGCCCCTTAAACGGTCGCGGCCTTCATCTGCTTGTCGCGGCGGCGCTGGACCGAGGAGGGGATGCGCATCGCCTCGCGGTATTTGGCGACGGTGCGGCGCGCGATGTCGATGCCGGCCTCGCGCAGCTTGTCGACGATGGTGTCGTCGGACAGCACGTCGCTCGGCGTCTCGGCGTCGATGAGCTGCTTGATGCGGTGGCGCACGGCCTCGGCCGAATGCGCCTCGCCGCCGTCCGAGGCGGCGATCGACGAGGTGAAGAAGTATTTCAGCTCGAAGGTGCCGCGCGGCGTCGCCATGTACTTGTTGGCGGTGACACGCGACACCGTCGACTCGTGCATGCTGATGGCGTCGGCGACGGTCTTCAGATTGAGCGGCCGCAGGTGCTCGACCCCGTGGGTCAGGAAGGCGTCCTGCTGGCGCACGATCTCGCTCGCCACCTTGAGAATGGTCTTGGCGCGCTGGTCGAGGGCGCGCACCAGCCAGGCGGCGCTCTGCAGGCAGTCCGAGAGATAGGACCTGTCCGTGTCCTTCTTGGTGCGGCCGGCGACGCGCGCATAGTAGGTCTGGTTGACCAGCACCTTGGGCAGCGTGTCGGAGTTCAGCTCGACGATCCAGGTGCCGTCCGGCGCTTGCCGCACGAACACGTCGGGCACCACCGGCTGCACCGTGGTGGTGCCGAAGCGCAGGCCCGGCTTCGGATCGAGCCGGCGGATCTCGCCGATCATGTCGGCGATGTCCTCGTCCGACACGCCGCATTTGCGCTTCAGCCCGGCGATGTCGCGCTTGGCCAGGAGGTCGAGATGGGCGACCAGCGCCTGCATGGCGGGATCGAAGCGATCCTTTTCGCGGAGCTGGATGGCCAGGCACTCGGCGAGATTGCGGGCGCACACGCCGGACGGATTGAAGGCCTGCAGCTTTGCCAGCACGGCCTCGACCTTGTCGGGCGGACAGCCGAGCTTGTCGGAGACCTCGGCCGGATCGCCGACCAGGTAGCCGGACTCGTTGACCATATCGAGCAGGTACTGGCCGATCAGCCGCTCGGCCGGATCCGTCACGGCGAGCACGAGCTGCTCGGCGAGGTGGTCGGCGAGCGTCGGCTCGGCCGCCACGAAGGCTTCGAGATTGTAGTCGGCGTCGTCGCGCCCGCCGGACCCGACCGCGGACCATTCCGAGTAGCCGCCCGGCCGCTCCTCGGCGAGCCGTGAGGCGCCGGGGCCGGACTCGTCGGGAAAGACGTTCTCGAGATCGGTGCCGAGCCGGTTCTCGATGGAGGACCGGCTGGTGTCCATGCCGTCGGCGATCCACTCCTCGCCGGCGTCGCGCGGGGCCGCGACCGGCTCCGGCTCGGGCGGTGCCTCGCCGGCGGCGGCTTCGGGTCCGCCCGCCTCCTCGCCGCCGTCGCGCTCCAGCAGCGGATTGCGCTCGAGCTCGCCTTCGACATAGGCGCCGAGGTCGAGATGCGAGAGCTGCAGCAGCTTGATGGCCTGCAGAAGCTGGGGAGTCATCACCAGCGACTGGGTCTGTCGGAGCTGCAGCCGTTGCGAAAGCGCCATGGAACCCCCGAACTTGGTCCGGTTCTTGCTTATATTTTTTGAGTTCGGCTGTATATCCGAATCTTTGCGAGGTTTTGGAATCCTTTGGTCTAACCTGCGTCCGGCGCAGAGCAGTCCGGTGAGAGCCGGACGCGGCGCGCGGAGCGTGCCTGCGATCACGTTTTCGTGATCAATCGCCGAGCAATCGACTGTCATGGCCGGCCTTGTTGTACCGGCCATCTACGTTCTCACGGTGGTGCGGCAAGCAAGGCGTGGATGGAAGGCGTGGATGGCCGTGACGAGGGCGGACAAAGCGCACCCCGTGCAGCGAGCGCCCGGGCCTGCCCGTCCCGCCTACATCCTGAAGCTTTCGCCCAGATACAGCCGGCGTACGTCGGGATTGTTGATGATGTCGTCGGTGCGGCCTTCGGTCAGCACCTCGCCCGAGTAGATGATGTAGGCGCGGTCGGTGAGGCCGAGCGTCTCGCGGACATTGTGGTCGGTGATCAGCACGCCGATGCCGCGCTGGGTGAGGTGGCGCACCAGCGCCTGGATGTCGCCGACCGCGATCGGGTCGATGCCGGCGAAGGGCTCGTCGAGCAGCATGTAGCTCGGCCGGCTGGCCAGCGCGCGGGCGATCTCGACGCGGCGGCGCTCGCCGCCCGACAGCGCGATCGACGGCGACTTGCGCAGCCGCCCGATGTTGAACTCGTCCAGAAGCGCGTCGAGATCCTGCTCGCGGCGCTTCTTGTTGGGCTCGACGATCTCCAGCACGGCCCGGATGTTGTCCTCGACATTGAGGCCGCGAAAGATCGACGGCTCCTGCGCCAGATAGCCGATGCCGAGGCGGGCACGTTGGTACATGGGCAGCGCCGTGACGTCGTAGCCGTCGAGCTCGATGCGGCCGCGGTCGGCCTTGATCAGCCCGGTGATCATGTAGAACACCGTGGTCTTGCCGGCGCCGTTCGGCCCCAAGAGGCCGACCGCCTCGCCGCGGCGGACATAGAGGCTGACGCCCTTGACGACCTTGCGGCCCACGAAGGTCTTCTCGACCCCGTGGATGGCGAGATAGCCGTGTGCGGCGGCGCGCCGGGCCTCGGCGTCGGTCTGTCGCGGCGCGGCCTTGGCGGCGGACTTGGCCGCCAGACGGGCTTCGAGGTTCATCGGCGCCGACCCCGAGGGCATCGGCTCGTCGGCCCAGCCGGCGCTCGCGATGTCGCGCCGGCGCGGCTTCGGCGCGCGGGGTTTGAACCTGGCGAAAAAACCGGCCACGCGTGCCTCGACGCCTCCCAGCCAGCCGGCGGATCGAACACCGGGGCGCGATGCCGGGCCGGCTCCGGGCCGGACCATAGCGCCTTGCGATCGCGGCGCAAACGCGGCCGCTGGCCACGGTCGCTGCCCCAGGGCGATGGTTTCGAACGCAACACCAGATTCCGCTTTCGCCGCCTGCTCAGTAGACGCCGCTCGGCCCGGCCGGCCGCGGCTTCGGCGCCTCGCGGCCACCGCCGGCCGCCGGCGCCGGCG
>NZ_JACAAX010000020.1 GCF_013377085.1 Rhodoplanes sp.
GCCCCGCGGCGAGCACCAGCCCATAGGGCAGCGCGTCGGGCGCTGCGACGACGAGCGCCGCCAGCACGCCGACGCCGAGCAGGCTCTGCGGCCACAAGAGGCGCAGCGCGGTCGCAGCCGGCACGGCGTGGTCGTCGCGCGCCTGGGCGCCCCAACCGACCGCGCGGCCGAACGGCAGGCCGGCGAGGAAGATCGTGTGGGCGAGCCACATCACCGGCACCAGGAGCTGCATGAACGTCATCGCCGCGACCGCACCGATCAGCAGGGCCGGACGACCGCCGTACGGCGCCGCCCCCTGCGGCCGGGTGACGAGGTCGGCGAGCGTCGCGAGCTGCGGCGCAAACCACATCGGCAGCAGGATCCAGAACAGCGCGCGAGCCGCATGAGAATCGACGGCGCCGGCCGGCGAGGCGAGCGCCACCGCGGCGCCCAAAAGCATCAGGCCGATCCAGGCCGGCGAGCCGAAGAACATCAGGATGGCGAAGACGAGCTGATAGCGGCTGACCGGCGCGAGCTTCGGCAGGCCGAGGAAACGCCAGTACTGCATGTTGCCCTGGCACCAGCGCAGATCGCGGCGGACGAACTCGATCAGGGTCGGCGGGTTCTCCTCGAAGCCGAGGTTCTCCTCCGGCAGCACCCGCACCTCGTAGCCGGCGCGCCGCATCAGCACGGCCTCGATCTGGTCGTGGCTGAGCACATGGCCGCCGAGCGGACCGGTGCCGGGCAATGCGGAGAGCTCGCAATGCAGCCGGAACGGTTTCAGCCGCAGCACCGCGTTGTGGCCCCAATAGGGGCCGCAATCGGCCTGCCACCAGGCACTGCCGACCGTGTAGGAGCGCATGCCGAGCCGCATGCTGAACTGGAACAGGCGGGCGAAGGCGCTGGTCGCCGGCATGCCGACGACCAGGCCCTGCAGGATGCCGAGCTTAGGATCGACCTCGACGATCCGCACCATGCGCAGCACCGCCTCGGCCGGCACGATGCTGTCGGCATCGAGCGTGACGGCGTAGTCGTGCTGGTCGCCCCAGCGGTTGCAGAAATCGGCGATGTTGCCGGCCTTGAAGCCGGCGTTCTCGCTGCGCCGCCGATAGGTCAGGGCCAGCCGGTCGCGGAGCTCCTCGCCGAGTGCCGCGAAGCCTGCCTCCTCCGCGCTCGCCATGGCGGGATCATTGGTGTCGCTCAGCACATAGGCGTGGAAGCGCGCCGCGAAACCCGACTCGGCGAGGCCGGCGAGCAGCGGGCGAAGATTGCGGATGACCCGCTCGGGCACCTCGTTGCGCACGCACACCAGGATCGCGGTCGAGCCGGTGATCGCCGCATGCGGCGCGGCGCGCGCGGCGGCCGGCAACACGATGGCGACGGGATCGCGCGCGAAGCGCAGGATCAGAAAGCCGATGACGGCGTTCCAGAAGCCGATCACGGTCCACGGCAGCGTGACGGCGAACAATGCGGTGATGACCAGATCGACGACACCGAAGCCGCCGGGCGCCAGCACGCGCACCATCAGGACGACGAGGCCCGCGACCGTCGCAGCGACCAGCAGTGCGAACAGCCCCCGACGCGCGCCGATCGACAGGCCGCGTCCCGCCTCCGCGGGCCGCGCCACGGTCGCCCCTGCCGACATTCCGGATTCCCCCCTGCCCTTGAACGTCCCGCGCGGGTATATCGATAGGCCGGTCGACCGGTCCAATAACGGATTTGCGAGTGACCCGAGAGATCGTCGCACCTGACTCGGATTCCCCCTCCGCGGCGACGCTGTGGTATGTCGCACCCCACCGCGCCGAGGTTCAACAAGAGTTGATCGAACCGCCGGGACCGAACGATGTCCTGGTGCGGGCACTGTTCGGCGCGATCAGCCGCGGCACCGAGCGGCTGGTGTTCTCGGGCCGGGTGCCGGCGAGCGAGCACACGCGCATGCGCGGTCCCTTCATGGGCGGCGCCTTCCCGTTCCCGGTCAAGTACGGCTACGCCACGGTGGGGCGGGTCGAGACCGGGCCGGAGGCCCTGCGCGGTCGCACCGTGTTCGTGCTGCATCCGCACCAGACCCGCTTCGTCGTGCCGGCCGATGCCGTGGTGCCGGTGCCGGACGGCGTGCCGGCGTCGCGCGCCGTGCTGGCCGCCAACATGGAGACGGCCCTCAACGCCGTGTGGGACTCAGCACCCGGGCCGGCCGACCGCATCGCCGTGGTCGGGGCCGGCGTAGTGGGGCTTCTGGTCGCGCGTCTGTGCGCCGCGCTGCCGGGCGCCGACGTGACCGTGGTCGATGTCGCGCCGGCGCGCGACAAGATCGCGGCCGCGCTCGGCCTTCGTTTCGCCAAGCCAGAGGCAGCGCCGGACGACTGCGACCTCGTCGTGCATGCGAGCGCCAGCGCCGCGGGACTCGCGACCGCACTGCGGCTCGCCGGCGACGAGGCGACCGTGCTGGAGCTGAGCTGGTACGGCGAGACCAGCGTGGCGGCGCCGCTCGGCGGCGCCTTCCACAGCCGGCGCCTGACCCTGAGATCGAGCCAGGTCGGCAAGGTCGCGCCGTCGCACCGTCCGCGCTGGACGCATCGCCGCCGGCTCGAGGCAGCGCTCGCGCTGCTCGCCGACGATCGGCTCGACGCCCTGCTGGCACCGGCGGTCCGGTTCGCGGCCTTGCCTGAAAAGCTCGGCGCCATCCTGGCACCGGACGGCGATGGGCTGTGCCCACTGATCGACTACGGGGCGGAGTAGCGACCTGCGGCGCCGATGCCGGAGCGGCATCGACGCCGTGGACGTTCAGGCCGGCGCGAGCGCCGTGCCCGTCACTGCGGCCGCATCACCGGCGGCGGCGTCGGCAGCGGCGAGCCGACCACCACATAGATGGTTCGGTTGCCGTCGAATTGCGGCTCGTACCAGGTGCCGCCGCACTGCGCGTAGGCCGAGCCGTTGAACTCGATGGTCTCGCACCCGTCCGGCAGCGCGCTGACGATCGAGCCGATCGCGATCGTCGCTCCGACCGCTGCGCCGACCGCCGGGGCGACCCAAGCGCCCGTCCGGTAGTCCGGGTAGTACGGCGCCGGATAATAGCCGGGGTGGTAGCCGTACGGCGGAGGCGGTGGTGGTGGCAGCGGCCTGGGCGGCAGCGGGCCGGGAGGCAGCGGACCAGGAGGCAGCGGATGCGGCCCGGGAGGCAGCGGTCCCGGGGGCAATGGGCCGGGGGGCAATGGGCCGGGGGGCAATGGGCCGGGGGGCAATGGGCCGGGGGGCAATGGTCCCGGCGGGTGCGGGCCTGGGCCAGGACCGGGGCCAGGGCCAGGGCCGGGACCAGGGCCGGGACCAGGATGGGGTCCAGGCTCGGGACCGGGACCAGGATGCGGGCCGGGCTCGGGGCCAGGGCCGGGACGAGGCCCGGGACCGGGCGGCTCCGGTCGCAACTGCGTCGGCTTGACGTCCGGCATCCGGGCCGGCGCGTTGAAATGCGGCCCGAGATTCATGGGCGCGCCGTGGAACGCCCGGTCACCGCGGTCGGGCCGGTCGGCCCGGAAGCCACCGCGGAAATCGCCGCCGCCGCGGTCGAAGTCGCGGGCCATCACGCCTTGCGGCGCCAGCACCAGGCCGAGCACGGAGGCGCCGAGCAGAACAGTGCGGAGGGACCCGCGGCGCGGGACGACGAACATCGCGCCCATGTCACTTGCTCCCCTGGGTCTTGCCGATGCGCAGGATGCCGATCGGCTTCTGGTCCGGCGCCGGCGAGAAGACGAAATCGGCATCGGGGATATCGCTGCGATCCCACCAGACGAACGTCACGGTGTAGCGGGGGTGGGACGGCTGGTCGCGATCGACCAGCGTGAACTTCAGCGGCACCGGCTTGTCGCCGGAGCGGATCCACACCTCCCAGTCGCGGTCCTTGCTGCGGAACGCGTAGTGGTCGGCGGCGACACCGCCAATCGTCGCGGTGCCGACCCGGAACGCGCCGGTCGCGTGCTTCGACGCGGCGGCCGGGGTGCCGAGGTCGAACAGATCGGCGGCCGGAATCTCGATGGCGTGCTCGGCGGCCGCACCGGCGAGCATCTCCCGGATGGTCGGCCGGGCCGCGATGCGGGCGTAGTATTTCTCGTCCGGCGAGGCGATCACCAGGGTCTTGCCGTCGTAGACATAGGTCCGGGCGAACAGGTCGTTCTTCACCGTAGCGACGAGCTTGTCGGGACGGCGGACGAGATAGTGCCCGGTGCCGTCGACCGTGACGGTCTGGCCGTTCTTGGCCACCACGTCGAACGAATACGTCGTCGCCAGCTCGAACGAGCGCAGGCCCGCCACATACTCGCTCATGCGGTCGAAGGCCGCGACGACGGCCGGATCGATCGACGCCACGGGAGGGGGCACGCTCTTGGCGCGCGGCGCGGCATCGAGAGGCGCGACGGCGCCTGCGATCAGCAGGGCTGCGGCCAAAGCCGTGAGCTTGGGAACCAAGCCTCTGATTTTCGGAACCATGAGCTTACGTCCGGACTGAGTGACCTCGGGGGGTGCGGCCATTCAGACTCCGACGCGTGAAGAAATTGCTTATCTCTCGGAAATACTTAGTAACACTGCACCGCAACCTGGGACCGCCGGCCATGGGCGCCGCGCCGGGCGTCGGCGCGGCAGGGCGACGTCGTGCGACGGCACGATGGTCGACGGACGTCGAGCCGACGGCCCGACGGATGCGCGTCCGGGCCGGGCCGGACGCGTCGGCGCGCGAGCCGTCAGGCCGCCTTGATGCGGGCGACGAACTCCTCCACCTGGACCTTCAGAGTGCGGGCCTGCTCCGACAGGCCGGAGGCCGACATCACCACCACCTCGGAGGACGAGCTGGTGTCGTCGGCAGCCTTGAGGAGCTGGCCGAGGCTCGCCGACAGCGACGCGGTCTCGCCTGCCGTCTGGCCGATCGAGCGCGAGATCTCGGCCGTCACGGCGGCCTGCTCCTGCACGGCGGACGCGATGGTCGCGGCGATCTCGTTGATGCGGCCGATGGTGGTATCGACGCTGTGGATGGCGGCGACCGCATGACCGGTGGCGTCGACCACGGCGGTAATGCGGCTGGAGATCTCCTCGGTCGCCTTGGCGGTCTGGCCGGCCAGCGCCTTGACCTCCTGGGCGACGACCGCGAAGCCCTTGCCGGCCTCGCCGGCGCGCGCCGCCTCGATGGTGGCATTGAGGGCCAGCAGGTTGGTCTGCCCGGCGATCGCCTGGATGAGCGACACCACCTTGCCGATCTCGGCGGAGGCATCGGAGAGCGTGCGCACGATGCGGTCGGCCTCGCGGGCCTGCGCCACCGCGTCGCCGGCGATGCGGGCCGACTCGTTGACGTGGCCGCCGATCTCGCCGATGGCGTGGTCGAGCTGGCCAGTGGCGCCGCCGACATCGGTGACGTGATCGGAGGCGACCTTGCTGACCTCGGAGGCGGAGCCCGCCTCGCGCCGCGCCGCCGCCGACACGCCCTGCATCGAGCGGGCCGTGTCGACCAGCTCGCGGGCGGCGCGCTCGACCTGGTCGGCGACCGCATTGACCTTTTCGTCGAGCGACTGGGCGAGCCCGCCCAGAAGCTCGCGGCGCTCGCGCTCGGCGCGCTCCTGTGCCTCGTCCTGCTGGCGCCCGAGCAGCTTCGTGCGCACCGCCTCGCGCACACCGACGACGGCGCGTGCGATGGTCCCGAACTCGTCGCGCCGGTCGGCGCCCGCCACTTCGGCCTCGATGTCGCCGGAGGCGAGGCGGTCGAGCGAGCCGGTGAGCCGCTTGAGCGGACCGACGATCGATCGCGTCACCCAGACCGTGCCGGCGAGCAGCACCAGGCCGACAACGGCGAGCGCGATCAGCACGTTGCGCAGCGTCGCCGCGTGGATCGCCTCGATGTCCTCCATCACCACGCCGGTCGCCACCATCCATTCCCACGGGGCGTAGCCGGACGCGTAGGAGATCTTGTAGGCGCGGTCCTGGCTCTGCGGGAGCTGGTACTGATAGATCACGTGGCCGCCGCCGCGCTTGGCGCTCTCGATGAACTCGCGGACGTAATAGACGCCCTGCGGGTCGCGCTCGCCGATGCGGCTGGTGCCGATCACCTCGGGCTTGAGCGGCTGTACCAGATTGACGCCGCGGAAGTCGTAGACGAACACGTAGTCGTTGTTGCCGTAGCGGATCGCCGTCAGCGCCTTCTTGGCCTCGGCCTGCGCCTGCGCCTGGCTCATCTCGCCGGTCTCGGCTCGCTTCGCATAGCCCTTGACGATGGCGACGGCGCCTTCGACCACGTGCTTGATGTCGGCCTTCTTCTGCTCGAACAGGTTGCTCCGGCTCTCCTGGATGACGAACAGGCCGAACAGACCGAGAGCGACGAGTGCGAGCAGCGACAAAGCGAGAATACGCGTGAAGACGCGGTCGAAAGCTTTGAGCATGGCTGGGTCACCTGTGGACGGCGGGTGACCCAGGCTACGCATATGGGCTTAATACCAGCTTACCGGTTTCGGATCGCGCAGCCGCCCCGACCCCTGATTCGGCAGTTTCAGCCCGCAACTTCCGAGGATCTGATCCGCGCGTCGCGCATCCCGACGCGCATCGCGGCCCGCATCCCGACGCCGGCCCGGGGGATGGCACCGGACAAAAGGCCCTGAACGACAACGGCCGCCCCGAGGCGGCCGCGTCGACAAACGAAACCGGAGCGCCGCCGGCGCGACGCCGATCGGTCAGGTCTTCTGGCGCTCGATCATCAGCTTCTTGAGCTCGGCGATCGCCTTGGCCGGGTTGAGGCTCTTCGGGCACGCCTTCGAGCAGTTCATGATGGTGACGCAGCGATACAGGCGGAACGGATCCTCGAGCAGGTCGAGCCGCTCGCCGGACGCCTCATCGCGCGAGTCGATCACCCAGCGATAGGCGTGCAGCAGCGCGGCCGGGCCGAGATAGCGGTCCGGGTTCCACCAGTATTCGGGGCACGAGGTCGAGCAGCAGGCGCACAGGATGCACTCGTAGAGGCCATCGAGCTTCTCGCGGTCCTCGCGGCTCTGCGTCCACTCCTTCTCGGGCGCCACCGTGTCGGTCTGCAGCCAGGGCTGCACCAGCGCGTGCTGGGCGAAGAAGTTGGTGAGGTCCGGCACCAGATCCTTGACGACCGGCTGGTGCGGCAGCGGATTGACCTTCACCGGCCCCTTGATCTCGCCGAGATCCTTGGTGCAGGCGAGCGTGTTGACGCCGTCGATGTTCATGGCGCAGGAGCCGCAGATGCCCTCGCGGCACGAGCGCCGGAACGTCAGGGTCGGATCGATCTTGTTCTTGATCCACAGCAGCGCGTCGAGAACCATCGGGCCGCAGTCGTCGAGATCGACCGTGAAGGTGTCGACGTGCGGATTCTTGCCGTCGTCCGGGTTCCAGCGATAGACGCGGAACTCTCGCGTATTGGCCGCCCCCACCGGGGCCGGCCACACCTTGCCGTCGGTGACCCGCGAGTTCTTGGGCAGGGTGAATTCGACCATGTTCAGTAAACCCTCGCCTTGGGCTCGATGTACGAGATCTCGTTCGTCATCGTGTAGGTGTGCACCGGCCGGTAGTCGATCGTGACCTTGCGAGTCTCGGGGTCGAGCCACGCCTGCGTGTGCTTCATCCACTGCTTGTCGTCGCGGTCCGGGAAGTCCTCGCGGGCGTGCGCGCCGCGGCTCTCGGTGCGGTTGGCGGCGGAGTTCATGGTCACCACCGCCTGGGCGATGAGATTGTCGAACTCCAACGTCTCGACCAGGTCGGTGTTCCAGATCAGCGAGCGATCCGACACCTTCACGTCGGCGGCGCTGGCCAGAACCTCGTCGATCAGCTTGACGCCCTCGGACAGAACCTCGCCGGTGCGGAACACCGCGCAGTTGTTCTGCATGACCCGCTGCATGTTGGTGCGCAGCTCGGACGTCGGCGTCGAGCCCGAGGCGTTGCGGAAGCGGTCGAGACGCGCCAGCGCGAAGTCGCCGGCGTCCTTCGCCAGGGTCGGCTGGTTGGCGCCAGCCTCGAGAACGTCGGCGCAGCGCAGCGCCGCGGCGCGGCCGAACACCACGAGGTCGATCAGCGAGTTGGAGCCTAGCCGGTTGGCACCGTGCACCGACACGCAGGCCGCCTCGCCGAGCGCCATCAGCCCGGGCACCACGTGGTCGGGGTTGCCATCCTTCTTGACCAGCACCTCGCCGTGATAGTTCGTGGCGATGCCGCCCATGTTGTAGTGGACGGTCGGCAGCACCGGGATCGGCTCCTTGGTGACGTCGACGCCGGCGAAGATCTTGGCGCTCTCCGAGATGCCCGGCAGACGCTCGGCCAGGATCTTGGGATCGAGATGATCGAGGTGCAGGAAGATGTGGTCCTTGCTCTTGCCGACGCCGCGGCCCTCGCGAATCTCGATCGTCATGGCGCGGGAGACGACGTCGCGCGAGGCGAGATCCTTGGCGGACGGCGCATAGCGCTCCATGAAGCGCTCGCCCTCGGAATTGACCAGATAGCCACCCTCGCCGCGCGATCCTTCGGTGATCAAGCAGCCCGAGCCGTAGATGCCGGTCGGGTGGAACTGGACGAACTCCATGTCCTGCAGCGGCAGGCCGGCGCGCAGCACCATGGCGTTGCCGTCGCCCGTCTGGGTGTGGGCGCCCGTGCACGAATAATAGGCACGCCCGTATCCGCCGGTCGCCAGGATGGTCATCTGCGAGCGGAAGCGGTGCAGCGTGCCGTCGTCGAGATTGAGGGCGACGACGCCGCGGCAGGCGCCCTCGCTGTCCATGATCAGGTCGAGCACGAAATACTCGACATAGAACTCGGCCGAGTGCTTCAGCGCCGCCCCGTAGA
Source organism: Rhodoplanes sp. (assembly GCF_013377085.1). Taxonomy (GTDB): domain Bacteria; phylum Pseudomonadota; class Alphaproteobacteria; order Rhizobiales; family Xanthobacteraceae; genus Rhodoplanes. Next base: position 8,800 of record NZ_JACAAX010000020.1, read on the forward strand.
GCGTGTGCAGCATGGCGTGGCCGGTGCGGTCGGCGGCCGCGCAGGTGCGCTGGGCGATGCCCTGGCCGTAATTCGTCGTCATGCCGCCGAACGGCCGCTGGTAGATCTTGCCTTCCTCGGTGCGCGAGAACGGCACGCCCCAATGCTCGAGCTCGTAGACGGCGGCCGGGGCGTTGCGGCACAGATACTCGATGGCGTCCTGGTCGCCGAGCCAGTCCGACCCCTTGACGGTGTCGTACATGTGCCAGCGCCAGTCGTCCGGGCCCATATTGCCGAGCGCCGCCGAGATACCGCCCTGCGCCGCCACCGTGTGGGAGCGGGTCGGGAACACCTTGGTCAGGCAGACGGTGCGCAGGCCGGCCTCGCTGCAGCCGACGACGGCACGCAGGCCGGCGCCGCCGGCGCCCACCACGACGACGTCGCAGGTGTGGTCTTCGAGCGGATAGGCACGGCCGTTCACCGCCGGCACTGCGCCGTTTCCGGAACCGTTAGCGGCCATCGGTCAGACTCCGAACGAGAGCTTGAGGATCGCGTAGGTGCAGGCGAGCCAGAGCACGATGGTGAGGAACGTGTTGGCGATCAGCAGGGCCGTCTTCATGGCCTTGCCGTGCACATAGTCCTCGATCACCGACTGCAGGCCGAGTCGCATGTGCAGCGTGGTGCTGTAGATGAACAGCAGCATGATGATGGCGACCAGCGGCGATCCGAGGATCTGCGCCACGGCCGCGTGATTGCGGCCGATCAGCGAGATCACGATCACGACAGCGGCGAATGTCAGCGGCACCAGCGCGATCGCGGTGAGCCGCATCTCCCACCAGTGCTCGGTGCCCGACTTGGCCGAGCCGAGACCGCGGACCTTGGCGAGCGGGGTGCGGATGCTGGTCACCTTCATCGCAGGCCTCCCATGACGAAGCCGCCGATGATCCAGGCGAGCAGGGTCAGCGAGATCGACCCGATCAGGGTCGACCGGGCCAGCCATTCGCGCTCGTTCGGCTCGAAGCCCCGGCCGGTGTCCCAGATCAGGTGGCGGACGCCGCCGAGCGAGTGGTGGATCAGCCCCCAGCTAAAGCCGAGCAGCACCAGCCGCCCGATCCAGGTGCTCATGAACCACTGCACCCAGGCATAGGCGTTGGGGCCGGAGGCGGCGGCGAGCAGCCACCACACCACCAGCAGGAAGCCGACATAGAGAACGATCCCGGTGACCCGGTGGAACCCGGACATCAGGAACGAGAAGGTGAGACGATAGACTTGGAGGTGCGGCGACAGCGGCCGCTCGACGCGCGCCGGGCGTTCAGCCATGGAATTACTCCAATTAAGGCCAGTTCCTTGAAGCAGAAGCGCGTCTCTTGTGCAATGCCCAATCTGCGCTTGCGGGCGGATGCCCGGGATCACATGCTTGCATGACCGACCCGCCGCGACATGGGATCACGGCGGCCCGGTCAACGCGGCACGAGAGCCCAGTAGTCGAGGTCGAGGATGACGCCCGGCTCGTAGTCGTGGCCGACCCGCAGCGGGTGCTCCTCGCAGGTGCGGTCCTTGGTCGCGACCAGGCGCAGCCGCAGCGCCCCGACATCGTCGCGGCCCGGCAAGGCGGCGCGGTCGAGCACCTCGGACCAGGCGAACACGGTGTCGGCAGCGAACAGCGGCGAGACATGGGCGCCACTGTTGATGCCGGCGATGTGGAACACGTTGGCGAGCCCGTTGTAGGAGAGCCCGCGGGCGAGCGAGATGACGTGGCCGCCATAGATCAGCCGCCGGCCGATCCGGGTGCGCACCTGCAGGAACTGGTTGAAGTGCACGCGGGCCGTGTTCTGGTAGAGCCGGGTGGCGAGCTGGTGCTCGGCCTCCTGCACGGTCATGCCGTCGACATGGTCGATCTTCTCGCCGACCGCGTAGTCGTCGAAGCGGTACGGCGCCCCGGCGAGGCCGAAATCCCAGGCGGCGACGTCGATCGGCGGGCATGCGGCGCCGAGATCGGCGGGGTCGAGAGAGGTCTTGAGCTCCGGCACCAGCTCGGTATGCGGCTTGGCCGCCTCGTCCCGCTTGTTGACCATCACCCAGCGGACGTAGTCGAGGACCTTCTCGCCGTCCTGCCGCCAGCCGGTGGAGCGCACATAGACGACACCGGTCCGGCGGCTCGAATTTTCCTTGAGGCCGATGACCTCGGAGGTCGCCGTCAGGGTGTCGCCCGGATAGACGGCCTTCAGGAAGCGGCCCTCGGCGTAGCCGAGATTGGCCACGGCGTTGAGCGAGATGTCCGGCACGGTCTTGCCGAACACCACATGGAAGACGAGGAGATCGTCGACGGGCGACTGTGCATAGCCGACCGCGCGCGCGAAGGCGTCCGAGCTCTGGACGGCGAAGCGTGACCCGTACAGTGCCGTGTACAGCGCGACATCGCCCGTCGTGACGGTCCTCGGCACCGCGTGCCGGATGACGTCACCGATACGGAAGTCTTCGAAGTAGCGCCCCGAACTGGTCTTGGCCATCGTGCTGACAGGTGGGGGTCGGTGGCTGGGACGCTCGAAACGTACCGCGCCGGCCGGGCGCTTGGCAATCGGTCAAATGACGTGGTCGGGGGCGCGGAGCCGTCATTCCCGGGCGCGGGACGGCTTTCTTCCGCTCGTCCCCGCGAAAGCGGGGACCCAAGGGCCTGGATCAAGAACTGGATTCCCGCTTGCGCGAGAATGAGCGGAATGCGGTGAATTCGCGGGACGACTGACGCGTCGGTTCCCGGAGCCAGAGCCCCGCCGGAGACCTCGCAGCGAGGCAACCTCACGCCGGCCAGGCGAAAGCGATCTTGTCGAGCGTCTTGGCGCCGAAGGTCTCGGACGAGCGCGCCACCGGACGACCGCCGAGCGCGCGGTAGAAGTCGAGCGCCGGCCCGTTGTCGGACAGCGCCCACACCACGATGCTCTTCATGCCGTTCTGGGCGAGGTCGCGCCGCGCCGCCGTGAACAGCCGCCGGCCGAAGCCGAGGCCCTGGAACTCCGGCCGCATGTACAGCTCGTAGATCTCGCCCTCGTAGGGCAGGCTGCGGGCGCGGTTGCGGCCGTAGTTCGAGTAGCCCGCGATGGTGTCGCCGAAGACGAACAGCGAGACGCGGCTGCCCTTGCGGATGGCGCCGTCCCACCAGGCCGGGCCGCGCCGCGTCACCAGCTTCTCGAGCTCGGGGCCCGGAATGATGCCGCGATAGGCGGTCCGCCAAGCCTCGTCGTGCGCCGCCGCGACCGATGTCGCATCGGACGCTTTGGCACGGCGAATCTCGATCAGGACGGTGCTCATGACTCAATTAGAGCCAACGCACCGACCCGCATCAAGAGGTCTTGGATACTTATCCTGCAGGGCTTCTTCGACTGTTGCGCCATGGACACATTTGGTCTACCGCGACTGACATGCGCGCGTCGTGTCGCGATGCGCCTGCGTCGAGCGTTCATCGCAGCGCGAGATGTGGCCTGAGAATGGCCTTCGCCGGCCTGTTCGACCCCCGAAACGATCGCTCGATCGTCCCGGCGAATCGTCGTGATCGCAGTACGCTCCGCCGCGGAGACCGCGATGTCCTCACCCACGCTTTCAGCCACGGCCCGTATCGGCCGCACGGTTCTCGACATCGTGATCGCCGACATCACGACGCTGACCGTGGACGCGATCGTCAACGCGGCCAACCGCGCGCTCGCCGGCGGCGGCGGCGTCGACGGCGCCATCCACCGCGCCGCCGGACCGGAGCTCGTCGCCGCCTGCCGCACGCTCGGCGGCTGCGACACCGGATCGGCCAAGATCACGCCCGGCTTCCGGCTGCCGGCAAAATACGTGATCCACGCGGTCGGCCCGGTGTGGTCGGACGGCGGCCGCGGCGAGGATGGGTTGCTGGCGGGCTGCTATCGAACGGCGATCGAGCTGGCGCGCCAGCACGGCCTCGCTTCACTCGCCTATTCGGCGATCTCGACCGGCATCTACGGCTTTCCGCCCGAGCGCGCGGCGCACATCGCGGTCGGCACCGTCGCGGCGGAGATCGGAGACACGCCGGCGTCGATCGAGCGCGTCTTGTTCTGCTGCTTCGGCGAGGCGTCGGCCGCGCATCACGTCGCGGCGTTCAGGGCGCGCGGCCTGGCGTGAGCGCGACGCCGCCGGCGGCGGCGGGCGCGGGCGCGGGCGAAAACTCGCGCCGCACCCGCTCGGTGTGCTCCCCGAGCGCCGGCACCGGTCCATACGCCTCTTGGCAGCCCCGCGGCGGCGCCGGATAGGGCACGGGTCCGTGCGGCGTGTCGACCGTGATGCGCCGCAGATGCGGATGCTCGGCCAGCGCCGCCATGTCGTTGACGCGCGCGAAGGCGATCTGGGCGGCCGCGAGCTTGTCGATCAGCACGCCGGTGGCGAGTGCGCCGAAGGCGGCCTGCACGCGGCCGTCGGTCTCGCTGCGCCGGGCCATACGCAAAATATTGGTGGCGAAGCGCGGGTCGTCGGCGAGCGCCGGATCGCCCAGCACGTCGCGGGCGAGAATGCGCCACTCGCGGTCGTTCTGGATCGAGATCAGCACCTCGGCGCCGTCGCGGCTCGTGAACACGCCGTAGGGCGCAATGCCCGGATGGGCGAGGCCGATGCGCTGCGGGGTCCTGCCGCCCTCGTGCTGCAGCAGCGGCACCGTCATCCATTCGGCGACCGCGTCGAACAGCGAGATCGACAGCAGCGCGCCCTCGCCGGTGCGGCCGCGGGCGATCAGCGCCTCCAGCACGGCCTCGTAGGCGGCGAGCCCGGCCGCGATGTCGGCGACCGAGCAGCCGGCCCGCGCCGGCTCGCTCGGCCCGCCGGTGAGCGAGGCGAGGCCGGCCTCGGCCTGGATCAGCAGGTCGTAGGCTTTTCGCCGCGCATAGGGGCCGGTCTCGCCGTAGCCCGAGATCGAGCAGACGATCAGGCGCGGGTGCTTTTCACGCAGCGCCGCCGGGTCGAAGCCGAGCTTTTTCAGCGCTCCGGGCTTGAGGTTCTGGACCAGGACGTCGGCCTGCGCGAGCAGCGCGGCGAGCAGCGCCTTGTCGTCGTCGCGCAAGAGATCGAGGACGACCGACTCCTTGCCGCGATTGAGCCAGACGAAGTGGATGCTCTCGCCTTTCGCCAGCGCATCGTAGCCGCGGGCGAAATCGCCCTCCGGCCGCTCGATCTTGATCACCCGCGCGCCCGCATCGGCGAGCCGGCAGGTGGCAAGCGGCGCCGCCACGGCCTGCTCGAGCGAGACGACCAGGAGGCCGGACAGGGGAAGCATTGGCGGGATCCGTGCGCGGAGGGGACTTCGACCTCAGATATCGCGCCACCCGGAAAGCGCAAGGCGCCCGCAGGTCGCGACGGGTCTCTGAAATCGTGGGCAAAGCGCCGGCTCTCCTTCTCCCCGCGTGCGGGGAGAAGGTCGGGATGAGGGGGCGTTTCGTGGATACGGAGGCGCCCCCTCACCCGGATCGCTGCGCGATCCGACCTCTCCCCGCACGCGGGGAGAGGTGACGGGCGGCTCCGCTGCGGCGTGTGGCCGGTTCGCCTTCAGCCCCACACCTCGCGAGAAATGTCGACGATCATGGCGAGCTTCGCCCACTGCTCCTCCTCGGCGAGCAGATTGCCCTCCTCGGTGGAGGCGAAGCCGCATTGCGGGCTGAGCGCGAGCTGATCGAGCGGAACGAACTTCGACGCCTCCTCGATGCGCCGCTTGACCGCATCGGCGCTTTCCAGCGTCCCGCTCTTGGAGGTGACGAGGCCGAGCACGACGATCTTCTTGCCCTTGGGCAGGAAGCGCAGCGGCTCGAAGCCGCCGGCCCGCTCGGTGTCGTATTCGAGGAAATAGCCGTCGTAGTCGATGCCGGCGAGCAGGCGCTCGGCGACCGGCTCGTAGCCGCCCTCGCTGACCCAGGTGGAGCGGAAATTGCCGCGGCAGACATGGGTGGTGATGACCATGTCGTGCGGCCGGTCGGCGATCGCGTAATTGATCACGTCGGCATAGATGCGCGGCAGCTTCTCCACCTCCTCGCCGCGGTCGCGGGCGAGCTGGAGCTGCTCCTTGGAGCACAGATAGGCCCACACCGTATCGTCGAACTGCAGGTAGCGGCAGCCGGCGTCGTAGAAGGCCTTGACGACCTTCTTGTAGGTGCGGGCGAGATCGTCGAAGAAACCGTCGAGCTGCGGGTAGACGGCGGTGCTGATCTCCTTGCGGCCGCCGCGGAAGTGCAGCACCGAAGGCGACGGGATGGTCATCTTCGCCGTCGCCTTGGTGTTGGCCTTGAGGAACTTGAAATGCTCCAGCATCGGGTGGCCCGAGAAGCCGATCCGGCCGGTCACCCGCACGCCCTCGGCGCGGGTCTGCACGCCGTGGAACTGGATGCCGGCCTGCGCCTCGAAGCCCTCGACGCCGTCGAGCCCCTTGAGGAAATCGAAATGCCACCAGGAGCGGCGGAACTCGCCGTCGGTGACCGACTGCAGGCCGATCTCCTCCTGCTTGCGGATGATGCGGCGGATCTCCTGGTCCTCGACGCGGTGCAGCTCGTCGACGGTCTCGGTGCCGGCATGCAGGCGCGCCCGCGCCTCCTTGATGACGGCGGGACGCAGCAGGCTGCCGACCTGGTCGGCACGGAACGGCGGTCGCGAGCGGGACATCGGATTCTCCTGAACCACGCGGCGAAGCGCCGCGGTCAATGGGTTGTGACGGCGGCCGCGCCACGTCGCGGCCCGCCGTGACTCACGCCGAGAAACGCCTCGAGCACCGCGCGGTCGGCCTTGAGGGCGGCGCTGTCGCCCGTGTGGACGACGCTGCCGCGCTCCAGCACGACGGCACGATCGGTGACGCCCAGCACCTTGTGGGCGTTCTGCTCGACCAGGATGGCCGACAGGCCCTCCTGGCGGGTGATTCGCGACAGCGCCGCGATGAGCTCCTCCACGATGATGGGCGCCAGACCTTCGAGCGGCTCGTCGAGCAGGACGAGCCGCGGATTGAGCACCAGGGCACGGCCGATCGCCAGCATCTGCTGCTCGCCGCCGGAGAGCTGGTTGCCCAGATTGCCGCGACGCTCGGCCAGCCGGGGAAACAGACCATACACCTTGGCCGGCGTCCATGTCCCTGGTCGCGCCACCGCGGTGAGGTTCTCGTGGACGGTGAGCGACTTGAAGATGTTGCGCTCCTGCGGCACCCAGCCGATGCCGGCTGTCGCCCGCTGGTCCGGCCGCAGCCGGGTGATGTCGCGGCCGGCGAGCCTGATGGTGCCGCCGAGCCTTCGGGTGACGCCGACGATCGAGTTGACCAGGGTGGTCTTGCCCATGCCGTTGCGGCCGAGCAGCGCCAGCGACTGCCCCTCGGCGAGCGTCAGCGAGACGTCGGTGAGCACCACGGCCTCGCCATAGCCGGCGGAGAGCCGCTCGATCTCCAGCAGGTCAGGCATCGAGCGATTCCCCGAGATAGACGGCCTTTACGCGCGGATCCCTGGCGACCTCGTCGGGCGTGCCCTCGACGAAGACCTGGCCGTTGACCAGCACCGAGATGCGGTCCGCGAACGTGAACACGATGTCCATGTCGTGCTCGATCAGCAGCACGGTGACATCGGCCGGCAGGCCGGCGACGGCGGCGAGAATCTCGTGGCGCTCGGCGTCCGGCACGCCGGCGGCCGGCTCGTCGAGCAGCAGCACGCGCGGCTGGCAGGCGAAGGCGAGCGCGATCTCCAGGAGCCGCTGCTTGCCGTAGGGCAGCACGGCGGTGCGCTCGTTCATCACCTCGGTCAGGCGAAACCGCTCCAGGAGCGCGGCGATCTCGGCGACGACCTCCGGGCGGCTGCCCGGCACCCGCCACCAATGGGTGCCGGTGCCGAGCCGCTCGGAGATGGCGAGCCCGAGGGTCTCGACAGGCGTCAGGTCGGCGAAGAGCTGGTTGATCTGGAACGTGCGGGCCATGCCGAGCCGCACCCGCCGGTGCGGCTCCAGTGTCGTGATGTCCTGCCCGTCGAGCAGGATCTCGCCGCTCGACGGCTTCAGCACGCCGGTGAGCAGGTTGATCAGCGTGGTCTTGCCGGCGCCGTTGGGGCCGATCAGGGCGTGGCGGGCGCCGCGGGCGATCGACATCGACACCTGGTTGGAGGCGACGATGCCGCCGAACCGCTTCTCCAGGCTGCGGGTCTCCAGCGCCGGCGGTACGCTCGCGGGGTTCATGGTGCGCCTCCCTGGCCCGGCAGGACCGTCGGCCGCGTTTTCCCGGGCCGCCAGGCGCCGACGCGGTCGGCGAGCCGGCGCAGCGGCGTGAACCAGCCGCCGATGCGGTCGCGCCCGACCAGCACGATCAGCACCAGGAACAGGCCGATCCAGAACTGCCAGTATTGCGGCGTCGCGGTGGCGATCCAGTCCTGGGCGAAGCGGAACACCACGGCGCCGATCAGGCCGCCATAGAGATGACCGGTGCCGCCGATGATCAGCACCAGCAGGCCGTCGGCCGAGCGGTCGAAGGAGAGCGATTCGAGCGACGTGAAGGCGGTGGTCTGCGTCAGCAGACCACCCGCGATGCCCGCATAGGCGGCGGCGAGCGTGTAGATGCCGATCAGCCGGCGGTCCGCGCCGATGCCGATCGCCGAGGCGCGCAGCGGGTTGCCCTTGATGGCGAGCAGCGCCAGGCCGAAGGGCGAGCCGACGATCCGGCGCGCCAGCAGGAACAGCACGAACAGCACGGCGAGGCTGTAGATGTAGGCGGTGTGGCCGTAGAGATCGAAGCGGAACAGGCCGAGCACCGGCTGCATGTCGATGCCCTGCAGGCCGTCGGCGCCGCCGGTGAGCCAGCCGAACCGGTTGGCGAGCTCGCGCACCAGGAGGGCGATGCCGAGCGTCACCATCAGCCTCGTGAGGTCGGTTCCGCGCAGCACCAGGAAGCTGGTGAGGAAGCCGAACACCGCCCCGGCGAGACCCGCCAGCAGCAGCGCCAGCACCGGCTCGCCGACCAGCGCGTGCTTGGCGAGCAGGCCGGCCGTGTAGGCGCCGATGCCGAAAAAGGCCGCATGGCCGAGCGAGATGATGCCGGCATAGCCGAGGATGAGGTCGAGCGAGAGGGCGAACAGCGCCCAGATGACGATCTCGGCGAGGATCAGGTGCTGGTCGGGCAGGAGCCAGATGGTGGAAAGCGCCACCAGCCAGAACAGGACCTCGAGCAGCGACCAGCGCGCCCGGTCGGTGAACTGGGCCGCGATGGCGGCAGCGAGCCGGCTGGAGGATGTCATCTCGGGGCTCCTCACCGCGCACCCCGCCGGACGAACAAGCCCTGCGGCCGCCAGATCAGCACGACGATCATGATGGTGTAGATGACGAAGGCGCCGAGCCGCGGCACGTAGTACTTGCCGGCGACGTCGCCGATGCCGAGCAGCAGCGAGGCGAGGAACGGCCCGGTGATCGACGAGGTGCCGCCCACCGTCACGACAATCAAAAAGTAGATCATGTATTTCAGCGGAAAGATCGGATCGAGCCCGAGGATCTCGGCGCCGAGCGCCCCGCCCAGCCCGGCGAGCCCGGAGCCGAGCGCGAACGTCATGGCGAACACGGCGCCCACATTGATGCCGAGCCCGCGGGCGACGCGCTGGTCGTCGACGGCGGCGCGCAGCCGGCTGCCGAAGCGGGTGCGGGTGAGGCCGAGCTGGAGGAGCAGCGTGAGCAGGCCGCAGATGACGATGATCATCAGCCGGTACTTGCTCATGTCGAGGCCGAGCACCGTCACCTGGCCCTGCAAGGCGGGCGGGATCAGGATGAACTGCTGCGACGAGCCCATCGTGTAGTCGACCACGGCGACCGACATGAAGACCAGCCCGATGGTGAACAGCACCTGGTCGAGATGGCTCTTGGCGTAGACATGGACGTAGAGGGTGCGTTCGAGCAGCGCGCCGAGCGCCGCCGAGAACAGGAACGCGCACACCAGCCCGAGCCCGAACGGCACGCCGAGCCGGTTGACCAGCACCAACGCCGCATAGCCGCCCGCCATGGCGAACGCGCCGTGCGCCAGGTTGACGAAATTCATCAGGCCGAGCGTCACCGACAGGCCGGCGGCGAGCACGAACAGGAGCATGCCGTAGGCGATGCCGTCGAACAAAATGGTGATCATTCGGCCTGCCGGGGGTGAACAGGGAATCGGGGGGTATGCGAACGCCCATTTCGACACTGGCGATCGCGTCTGCGCTTTTCACCTCTCCCCGCTTGCGGGGAGAGGTCGGACCGCGAAGCGGTCCGGGTGAGGGGGTGTGCCTCCGTATCCACGAAGCGCCACCTCACCCCGACCCTCTCCCCGCGTGCGGGGAGAGGGAGAATTCGCGCCTCGGCCACGAGTTCAACACGGGTGCCGCATCCTGTTTCCACCCTCCCCTGGAGGGGGAGGTGAAAACGGCTGGCGCTCACTTCTTCGCCTTGCCCGGATCCTTGACGGCGTCGAAGGTCTGGAACTCGACATTGTAGAGCTCGCCGTCCTTCTTCTCGACCTTGCGGATGTAGATGTTCTGGACGATGTCGCGGGTCTCCGGATCGATCGAGATCGGGCCGCGCGGGCTCTCCCAGGCCATCCCCTTCATGGCGGCCATCAGCTTGTCGCCGTCGGTGTCGCCGCCGGTCTTCTTCAGCGCCTCGTAGATCAGGTGCATGGCGTCGTAGCCGCCGACCGACATGAAGTTCGGGCGCAGCCCGTTGTTGGCCTTCTTGAAGGCCTCGACATAGGCCTTGTTGAGGGCGGACGGATGGTCGGCCGAGTACATGTGGGCCGTGACGGTGCCGATCACCTGCTCGCCCATGCCGTTCAAGAGGTCGTCGTCCGTGACGTCGCCGGGGCCGATGATTTTTATGCCGGCCTTGTCGAGCCCACGCTCGATGAACTGCTTGACGAAGGTGGCGCCCTGGCCGGACGGCACGAACACGAAGATGGCGTCCGGCGAGGCGTCGCGGGCGCGCTGCAGGAAGGGCGCGAAGTCGGGCGCCGCCAGCGGCACCTTGACGGCCTCGACGACCTGGCCGCCGCCTTTGGTGAAGGCCTCGGTGAAGCTCTTCTCGCCGTCGAGGCCGGGAGCGTAGTCGGACACGATGGTCACGACCTTCTTGATGCCGTTCTTGGCGGCCCATTCGCCGATGATGACGCTGGACTGCGGCAGCGTGAAGCTGGTGCGCAGGATGTAGGGCGAGCGCTCGGTGATGATCGAGGTGCCGGCATTGGCCACGATGGTCGGGACCTTCGCCTCGGTGGCGAGCGGCGCCACCGCGAGCGCGGTCGGCGTCACGGCGAAGCCGACCAGAAAGTTCACCTTGTCGCGAACGATCAGCTCCTGGGCGAGGCGCTTGGAGTTGTCGGCGACGGCGCCGTCGTCCTTGACGATCAGCTCGATCTTCTTGCCCGCGACCGTGTCGCCGTGCTGCGCCATGTAGAGCTTCATGGCGGCGAGCGTCTGGACGCCGGTCGACTGCTGCTGGCCGGTCATCGCCTCGAGGACGCCGATCTTGACGACGCCCTGCGCCGACGCGGGTCCGCCGGCCAAGAGGCCGAGCGTGACCGCCAGGGGTGTCAGCACGTGCTTGAGCATGGTCTTCTCTCCCACTGTTTCGCTTTTCGCGTTCGTTTTCTTCCGTCGTTCCGGGGCGGCGCGAAGCGCCGAGCCCGGAACCCGTACGCCCTGCCTTTCGAGAGCAATCGGCACCGGGGATATGGATTCCGGGCTCGCGGACCTTCGGTCCGCGCCCCGGAATGACCGGTCTCGTAGAGTTCTCGAATGCTCGAACACACGACGACACGATGTGTCGTCGTCGTCCCGGATCCTCAGATCTCGAAGAAAACCGTCTCGGCGTCGCCCTGCAGGCGGATGTCGAACGTGTAGACCGGATGGCCGTTCGTCACCGACTTGGCGGCGATCAGCGTGGCGCGGCGGTCGGCCGGCACCAGCGCCAGGATCGGATCGTCGGCATTGCCGGGCTCGTCGCCGAAATAGATCCGCGTGTAGCTCTGGCGCAGCATGCCGCGGGCGAACACCGCGACCAGGATGTGGGGCGCCTGCGGCTTGTCGTCGGGACCCGGCACCGAGCCGGGCTTGATGGTGTCGAAGACGAAGCGGCCGTCGCCGTCCGTGCCGGTGCGGCCGAACCCCTGGAAGGTGGAATTGCGGGGCCGCGGATCGGCCGGGTTGGCGTAGCGGCCCTGCGCGTCGGCCTGCCAGATCTCCAGCATGGAGTCGGTGACGGGCGCCCCGTCGGCGTCGAACACCTGGCCTTCGATGCGGATGCGCTCGCCGGCGGCGTCGGACGTGATCAGGTTGTTCCCGAACGTGTCCTTCCAGGCGTACTTGCCATTGGGGGTGAGGCCGTAGGCGAAATACGGCCCGACCGTCTGCGACGGCGTGATGCCCAACGTCATCTCAGCTCTCCATCGGGGTCTGGTTGCGGCCGCGCAGCACGATGTCGAACCGGTAGGCGAGCGCCCATTCCGGAACCGTGTTCTCCAGGTCGAACACCGAGATCATGCGGTTGCGGGCCGTCTCGTCGGTGACCGAGTTGAAGATCGGATCGAACGGGAACAGCGGATCGCCCGGGAAATACATCTGGGTGATCAGCCGCGACACGAAGGAGTGCCCGAACATGGAGAAATGGATGTGGGCAGGCCGCCAGGCGTTGGGGTGGTTGCCCCACGGATAGGCGCCCGGCTTCACCGTGACGAACTTGTAGTGGCCGTTCGCATCGGTCTTGCAGCGGCCGGATCCCGTGAAATTCGGATCGATCGGTGCCGGGTGCTGGTCGACCACGTGGATGTAGCGGCCGCAGGCGTTGGCCTGCCAGACCTCGACCAGCGCGTTGGGCACCGGCCGCCCATCCTCGTCGAGCACGCGGCCGTGCACGATGATGCGCTCGCCCAGCGGCTCTCCGGCGTGCTGGCGGGTGAGGTCGTCGTCGCCCGGCTGAACAGCGTCCTGCCCATAGACCGGGCCGGTCAGCTCGCTCAGCGTATGTTTCATCAGGATCAGCGGCTTGGACGGCGACCGCTTGGGCGTGCTCTTGTAGGCGGGCGACAGCCGCGGCGGAAAAGCAGACAGACTCTGGGTGGGGAAATAGAAGGTCATAGGGGTCCTTGGCGTTACACGGGGATCGCTTCTTCGAGCGCATTGCCGCTATTTCAACCGCAGCGGTATTTCGAATGCAAGCGCCGCGTGGTCGTTCTTTGGACGAATGTTCGGTTATCGCGCATAACGTCCCACTTCACGTCCGTCCCGCCGGGCGCGCCGATAGTCGCAGGGGCAGGCCTTCACCCTCCCCTGAAGGGGGAGGGTGAAGGCCCACGATGCCGCTCAACCCCCGACGCCGTGGGCCTGCCGGGTGCGGGTGTGAAGATCGCGCAGGGTCGCCAGCTCGAGCTCGGTCGGCATCGCGGTTTCGGCGACCGTGTCGGCGAACCGCACCGGCCAGCCGGTCGCGTCGCTGATCTCGGCGCGTTCGACGCCCGGATGGATCGACGTCACCGTCATCTCCTTGGTCTCGGGGTCGGGCTCGAACACGCAGAGATCCGTGATCAGCCGGGTCGGTCCCTTGGTGCGGATGCCGAGCCTTGCGCGGTGATCGCCGCCCTCGCCGTGGCCGAACGTGGTGACGAAGTCGAGCTTTTGCACGAAGCTGCGACGGCTCTGCTTCATCGTCACGAAGATCTCGCCGCAATGCGTCATGATCTCGGGCGCGCCGCCGCTGCCGGGCAGCCGCGTCGCCGGCGCGTCGTAGGGGCCGATCACCGTGGTGTTGAGATTGGCGAAGCGATCGATCTGGGCGCCGGGCAGGAAGCCGACCGTGATGCGGCCGCCCTGCAGCCAGTAGCGGAACATCTCCGGCACCGACACGGTGGTCAGCGCGGTGTCGCACAATTCGCCGTCGCCGATCGACAGCGGCAGCACGCTCGGCCGCGTGGCGATGGTGCCGGACTCGTAGATCAGCGTGATGTCCGGCGCGTGGGTGAGGCGGGCGAGATTGCAGGCCGCCGAGGGCAGCCCGATGCCGACGAAACACACGTCGGTGGAGCGCAGCGCACGCGCCGACACGACGGTCATCATCTCGGTGGCGGTCCAGGCGAGCGTCATGACGGCCTCATACTAAGCTCTTTATCGCCGTCATTCCGGGGTGCGGCGAAGCCGCGAACCCGGAATCCAGCGGCACACTTCGAATTCTCGGCTGGATTCGGGGTCCGGCGCTTTGCGCCGTCCCGGAATGACCAGCTAACGGATCACGCGGCGACGGCGAGACGGGCACGGTGTGCCGCAAACACCTCGGGCCCCTGCTCCAGCACGTTGGCCTTCATCCAGGCCAGGAAGGTGTCGCGGTCGCGGGCGATCTTGTCCCAGCCCAGATAGAAGGCGTTGTCGCGGGCGTAGTAGCCCTGCGCATAGGACGGATAGGCGCCGCCCGGCACCTCGGCGATGGCCGTCACGGTCCAGGTCGGCAGCACCACGGCATTGGGGCTGCGGGGACCGAGATCGTCGACCACCTCCTCGACCGTCACGAGCACGCGCTTTGCGGCCAGCACGGCCTCCTTCTGAACCCCCAGGATCCCCTCGATCAGCACATTGCCGTCGCGGTCGGCCCTGAGCGCATGGATGATCGTGACGTCGGGCCGCAGCGCCGGCACGGCGGCCAGCTCCTCGCCCGTGAACGGGCAGGCGACGCGGCGAATGTTCGGATTGACCTTGGGGAGATCCACCCCGAGATAGCCGCGGAACACCGCGAAGGGCAGGTTGGCGGCGCCGGCCGCATAGGCGTTGGCCATGGCGGCGTGGGCGTGCTCCTCGAGCTCCAGCCGATGCGGCCAGCCGTTCTCGATGGCGTCGCGGAAGCGATGCAGCGAGCCGACGCCCGGATTGCCGCCCCAGGAGAACACCAGCTTCCTGGCGCAACCCATGCCGATCATCTGGTCGTAGACGATGTCGGGCGTCATCCGCACCAGGGTCAGATCGCGGCGGCCCTGGCGGATCGCCTCGTGGGCGGCGGCATGCGGGATGAGATGGGTGAAACCCTCGATCGCCACGGTATCGCCGTCCTGCAGAACGGCGGCGACGGCAGCGCCGAGCGTCATGATATGCGCCATGAAATCCGGTCCTGAGGATGATCGGGCCAACGCCCGGTGGCGGCATCTTGGAGGCCCGCGACGGCTCCGGTCAAATACGTTCGGCCGCGCCCGCCTGCGGACGCCTCCGCGTTTCCAAAAACGCCGCCGGCCGTGTTTCGCTTTCCGAAGTTTTTCCAGGCCCCTGACGGCCGCTTCGGACGACAGGCGTCCATGCCGCCGGCGCACGTCTCGAGGGCTGGCGTGACGAAAGAATTCCGGCCATGGTCGCGGCGCTCTGCCCACCGGCCAGAAACCACCCGCCGAGGACCCCAAAAGAATGCGCATCGACGCCTACACGCATTTCATCCCGGCCGGGATTCTCGCCGCCATGGATCGCCTCGGCGCCGGCCAGCAAGGCATCGGCAAGCGCATGCGCGGCATCCCCTGCATCTACGATCTCGACGCCCGACTGCGCATGCTCGACGAATTCCCCGATTACGCGCAGATCATCGCCTATTCGAGCCCGCCCATGGAGGACGTGGCCGGGCCGGACAAGGTCGAGGAGCTTTGCCGCATCATCAACGACGGCCTCGTCGACATCGTGTCACGCCACCGCGACCGTTTTCCGGGCTTTGTGGCCCAGGTGTCGCTCGCCGATGTTCCCGGCGCGATCCGCGAGGCGACGCGCGCCATCATCGATCTCGATGCCTGCGGCGTGCAGATCTACACCAATGTCTGCGGCCAGCCGATCGACCTGCCGGAGTACGAGCCGTTCTGGGACGCGGTGGAAAAGCTCGACAAGCCGGTGTGGATCCACCCGGCGCGGCGCGCCGACTTCGCCGACTACAAGAGCGAGCAGAAGTCGCTCTACGAGATCTGGTGGACGTTCGGCTGGTCCTACGAGACCGCCGCCATGATGGCGCGGCTCGTTTTCTCCAAGGTCTTGGACCGCCACCCCGGGCTGAAGCCGATCGTGCACCATTTCGGCGGCATCGTGCCGATGCTGGACGGCCGCATCGGCCCCGGCTGGGACCAGATCGGCACCCGCACCTCGGACGCCGACTATGCGAGCCTGAAGCAGTCGCTGAAGAAGCGGCCACTCGACTATTTTCGCGAGAGCTTTTATCCGGACACCGCCGTGTTCTCGTCGACCATCGGCACGCAGGCCGGCCTCGCCTTCTATCCGAAGGAGAACATCCTGTTCGCCACCGACTGCCCATTCGATCCCGAGAAGGGCCCCGGCTTCATCCGCGACACCCAGAAAATCCTCGACTCGCTAGGGCTGCCGCAGGAGACGCTGGACCTGATCTATTTCAAGAACATCGAGCGCATCACCGGCAAGACACTGGTGAAGTGAGGGCCGCAGCGCACCTGGTCACCTCTCCCCGCCGCGCGGGGAGAGGTCGGATTTCGCGCGAATAGCGCGAAGTCCGGGTGAGGGGGCGCTTCCGTATCCACGAAACGCCCCCTCATCCCGACCTTCTCCCCGCGTGCGGGGAGAAGGAGCGCTGGTACGGTGCCATCTCTCCACAAGCCACACGCCCTGCCCGTTAGAATCCCCGGCCCGCTTCTGCTAGCGTGCGGCCGCCATGGATGCCGTGCACAAAGCTGCCCCCGACGAGACCGCAGACGCGCAAGAGCGCGCGGACACGCGTGTCCCGGACACCATTGTCCCTGACGCGCGCGTCGCCGATACGCGCGTCAGTCCCATGATGGAGCAGTATATCGAGATCAAGACCGCCAATCCGGACTGCCTGCTGTTCTACCGGATGGGCGACTTCTACGAGATGTTCTTCGCCGACGCCGAGACGGCGAGCCGGGCGCTCGGCATCGTGCTGACCAAACGCGGCAAGCACCAGGGCCTCGACATCCCGATGTGCGGCGTGCCGATCGAGCGCGCCGACGAATACCTGCACCGACTGATCGCGCTCGGCCACCGCGTCGCCGTCTGCGAGCAGATGGAGGATCCGGCCGAAGCCAAGAAGCGCGGCGGCAAGTCGGTGGTGAAGCGCGACGTGGTGCGGCTGGTCACGCCCGGTACGCTGACGGAGGATTCGCTGCTCGACTCCCGCCGCAACAATTTCTTGGCCGCCATCGTGCGGGCGAAGCCGTCGACCGGCCACGAGGAGAGCCGCTTCGCACTCGCCTGCCTCGACATCTCGACGGGCGAGTTCCGCCTCACCGAATGCGACCGCACGCGGCTCGCGGCCGAGATCGCGCGGGTGGAACCCGGCGAGGTGATCGTCTCGGACGCGCTGTGGGAGGATCCCGAGGTCGCGCCGTTCCTGCGCACGCTGCCGGCCGTGACTCCGCTCGGCCGCGACGTGTTCGACGGGGCGAGCGCCGAGCGCCGGCTGGCGTCGTATTTCGCGGTGGCGACCAGCGAGTCCTTCGGCACCTTCTCGCGGCTGGAGCTGACCGCGGCCGCGGCCTGCATCACCTATGTGGAGCGCACCCAGATCGGCCGGCGGCCGCCGTTGTCGCCGCCGACCCGCGAGGCACTCGGCGCCACGTTGCTGATCGACGCGGCGACGCGTGCCAATCTGGAGCTGATGCGCACGCTCGGCGGCGAACGCCGCGGCTCACTCTTGGCCGCCATCGACCGCACCGTCACGGTGGCGGGCTCGCGTCTTTTGGCGCAACGCATCGCCGCGCCGCTCACCGATCCGGCCGCGATCGCGCAGCGGCTCGACGCGGTCGAGTTTTTCACCCGCGACTCTGTCGTCCGCGGCGTCGTCAGAGAAAAGCTCGCGGCGGCGCCGGACCTGGCCCGCTCGCTCGCCCGCATCGTGCTGGCCCGCGGCGGCCCGCGCGATCTCGCCGCCATCCGCGACGGCCTTCTGGCCGCGGCCGATCTCGCCGCGCGGTTGTCAGGTGAGGGACTGCCGGCCGAGATCGCTGCCGCGGTCACCGAGCTGCGCGCCCCCGATCCGGCGCTGCAAAGCATGCTGGGCGCGGCGCTCGCCGACGAGCTGCCGCTGCAGAGGCGCGACGGCGGTTTCGTGCGGGCCGGCTGGGAGCCGGCGCTCGACGAGGCGCGCGCCTTGCGAGACGAATCGCGACGCGTGATCGCCGCGCTGCAGGCCCGCTACGCCGACGAGACCGGCATTCGCGCGTTGAAAATCCGGCACAACAATGTGCTCGGCTATTTCGTCGAGGTGACGGCGCAGCACGGCGAGCGGTTTCTGGCGCCGCCGCTCAACGCCACCTTCATCCACCGGCAGACGCTGGCGGGCCAGGTGCGCTTCACCTCGACCGAGCTCGGCGCCCTCGAAGCAAAGATCGCCAGCGCCGCCGACCGCGCGCTCGGGCTCGAGCTCGACACCTTCGAGCGTCTCGCCGCCGCCGTGATCGCCGCCGCCGACGCCGTCAAGGCCGCGGCGCGCGCGCTCGCCGTGATCGATGTTGCGGCGTCGCTCGCCGCGGTCGCGATCGAATGTCGCTTCGTGCGGCCCGAGGTCGACGACGGCCTCGCCTTCGCCATCGACGGCGGGCGCCATCCGGTGGTCGAGCAGGCGATCGCGGCCGAGGGCGGTTCGTTCGTCGCCAACGACAGCGACCTGTCACCGTCCGCCGAGAAGAGCGCCGGCCGCATCGCCGTCGTCACCGGCCCCAACATGGCGGGCAAGTCGACCTATCTTCGCCAGAACGCGCTGATCGTCGTCCTCGCACAGGCGGGCAGCTTCGTCCCGGCCTCGCGTGCAACAATTGGCGTGGTCGACCGGCTGTTCTCGCGCGTCGGTGCCGCCGACGATCTCGCCCGCGGGCGTTCGACCTTCATGGTCGAGATGGTGGAAACAGCCGCGATCCTGAACCAGGCGACCGAGCGCTCGCTGGTGATCCTCGACGAGATCGGCCGCGGCACCGCGACCTATGACGGCCTCTCGATCGCCTGGGCCGCGATCGAGCACCTGCACGACAGGAATCGCTGCCGCGCGCTGTTCGCCACCCATTTCCACGAGCTGACCGCGCTGGCGAAGAAGCTCGACCGGCTGTTCAACATCACGGTGCGGGTGAAGGAGTGGCACGGCGACGTGGTGTTTTTGCACGAGGTCGTGGCCGGCGCCGCCGACCGCTCCTACGGCATCCAGGTGGCCAAGCTCGCCGGCCTGCCGGCCGCCGTGATCGAACGCGCCAAGCACGTGCTCGGCGTGCTGGAGGCAGAGGACCGCACCTCGCCGGCCCGCAAGCTCGTCGACGACCTGCCCCTGTTCGCCGCCCGCCCGGCGCCGCCGCCGAAGGTCGCCGAGGCGGTGCTGAAGAAGCTGTCCGAGATCGACCCCGACGACATGTCGCCGCGCGAAGCGCTGGAAGCGCTCTACGCGCTGCGGCAGGCGGCGAAGGAGTGACTCCGATCTTCACCTCCCCCTGGAGGGGGGAGGTCGGCGAGCGGAGCTCGCCGGGAGGGGGTGACAGCGCCTCCGTCGGGTGGGGCTTCACCCCACCCCGAGCGCGTGCAAGCACGCGCCCGACCCTCCCCCTCCAGGGGAGGGTGAAGAAGACGACGCGCCGCGCCATCCTCACGCCGCCGTGGTCTCCCGCGGCCGCACCGTCTGCTTCACCTCGAAGCCTTCGAACTTCGGGTGCTCCAGATAGAGCGGGCCGGTGCCGCTGTTGTCGGCGCGCGCATGGGCGACGCGGAACTCGTCCGACGTCGTCCACGCCTCGAAATGCGCCTTGCTGGCCCACACGGTGTGCGACGAGTAGAGCGTGTGGTCCTCGGCCTCCGGGCCCTTCAGCAGATGAAACTCGACGAAGCCCGGCATGCGGTCGAGATAGGTCTCGCGCGAGAGCCAGACGGTCTCGAACGTCTCCTCGCTGCCCTTCTTCACGCGGAAGCGATTCATGGCGATATACATCGGGAGTCTCCTTCATGGCTCTGCCGACGCACACCGAGCCGGCTTCTCGAGACGAACGCGTTGCGCCAGGGCGGTGCCTAGCGCAGGAAGAAGCTGACCGGCACCGAGAAGCTCATCGACTGGCCGGTCGGCGGTGCCGGGAACGGCGAGGCGCGGCGCACCATCGCGGTGGTCTCCTGATCGAGGCTGGCGATGCCGGAGCCGCGGCCGAGCCGCACCGAGGTGACGCGGCCGGAGCCGTCGATGGTGAAGCTGACGCTGGTCGAGCCCTGGTGGCCGCCCGCCCGCGCCTCGGCCGGGAACTGCTTGTGGCGGGCGAGATGCGCCGCGACGATGCCGCGGTAATTGGTGCTGAGATCGGAGCGACCGACCCCGATGCCGCTGGCGCTGGTGGAGCGCGCAGCGGACGTGTTGGTCGGCCGGGCATCGTCGCTGGTCCGCTCGGCGGTGCGCGTGGCGGTGCGCGTCTTGGGCTCCGCCTTGGCCTTCGGCTTCGGCTTGGCAGCCGGCTTGGTCTCGGGCTTGATCTCAAGCTTGGGCTGCGGCTTCGGCGGCTCGGGCGGAATTGCGGCGACGCGCTCGGGTGCCTCGTCGACGATCTCGGGCCTGGGCTCCTCTTTGGGCGGTTCGTCCTTCGGCGGCTGCGGTGTCGTCTCGGACTCCAGCGCCTTCGCCTCCTCGACCGGCTTGGGCTCCTCGGTCTTTTCGGGCTCGGCCTTCGCAGGCTCGGTCTTCGGCTGCGCGGTCGCGGCGGCCTCGGACTCGCTCGGCGTCGCCGCGAGACCGGCGGGCGCATCGGCGCCGAGCACCATCTCGACCGACACCACCTCGAGCCCGATGCTGGCGACCGGCGCCGGCTCGCGCGCGAAGGCTGTGAGGATCGCCGCATGCAGCATCACGGATCCGGCCGTGACCAGCACGGACCGCCACGGGCCGTGGTGACGGGCCGGCGCCGGCCGGTCCTCCGGCGACGGCGCCGGCACGGCCGCATGCCCGCTCGCCGCATGTGCCCCCGCCGCATGGTCGCGCTCGGCCCGCACATAGGCGAGCGAGACGACATTGCTGTCGTCCCGGCCGCCTGCCTCGCCGGCGTCCTGCGGCTCGACGACACGCCGCAACTCCACGGGCGGCGCCGTCGAGACCTCGTCGGCGGCGGCACGGGCCGGCACGACCGTCAGCAGGCCGCGCTGCGTGTCGATGCGGGACCAGGAGACCTGCATCATCCGGTCAGGCTCCTCCGAAGCGGATCTTCATCGACCCCTTGAACGTGATGCCGGGCGCCGGAGAGGCCCACAGCGTGTCGTTCTGGGTGATCGGGTCGCCGCCGCTCGCCGTGCGCGGGATCGGATAGGGCCGGTAGAACTCGTTGAGGATGTTGTCGACCGAGAAGCCCATCAGCACGTCGGGCGTCGGCTGGTAGCCGACATAGACGTTGACCAGATTGTAGGCGTCGGCCGGGATGTAGTTCGCCGGGATGTTGGTGTTGGAGGCGTAGGCGGACCAGCGGATGGTCGCCGTGATCTTGCGGTCGAGGAAGCGCGCGCCGAGCGTGGTGACGATCTTGTCCGGCTGCACGTTCAGGAGGCCGACGCCGGTGTCGACGTTCCAGCCGCGCTGATGCTGGCCGGCGACCCCGACAAACCAGCCGCCGGCGTCGTACATGGTCTCGACCTCGACGCCCTCGATGCGGGCGTGCGGCAGGTTCTGGTACTGATAGTACTGGACCGACGCGGCCGTGCCGCCGAAGCCGACCAGCTCGATGTAGTCGTCGACGTCGTTGCGGAAGACGTTGACCTTGCCCCGGAACGTCGCGCCCGGCAGCAGCACGTTGTCGTATTTCAGATTGAGGCCGGCTTCCTTGTTCTTGCCGACCTCGGCGCGCAGGTTCGGGTTGGGCAGGAAGCAGAACAGGCCGACATTGCCGTCCGGACACAGGAAGCCGGGCTCGAACGAGCTGGCGCGGGCGTGCGACCCGTCGATGATGGCCTCGGTCAGCGACGGCGCACGGTAGCCTTCCGCATACGTGACATAGGGCGTGAAGCCCTGGAGCGGCGTGACGCCCACCGTGATCTTCGGCGAGACGCGGTCGCCCGACGTGGTGGTGCCGAGCCCTTCGAGCCGATAGGCGTCGTAGCGGGCCGCACCGATCACCTCGAGCCAGGTCGAGTAGTTGCTCTTGATCTGGGCGAAGGCGCCGCCGACCGTGCGCTCGCCGCTCGGCGTCGTCACGTTGGAATTGCCGTGCGGGTCGAATGTCGCGACCTTGTCGTTGAAGGCGTCGCCGCCGATCGTCACGGCGTGGCGCAGCCCGAACGCGTCGAACCGCGCCGTGTTGTTGGCGTCGAAGCCGACCGTGTCGAGCTGGTAGGAGCGCTGGTCGCCGACGCAGCCGCTGATCGCATTGCCGGACACGCCGGCCCCGCACAGCGCCGCATTGGCGCTGGTCGAGGTGTGGGCGATCTTCGTCTGATCGGACTCGGTCCGGTTCCAATAGACATTGGCGTCCCAGTCGATCAGGCGATCCTCCGGCCGCGCATAGCGCCAGCGGGCCGAGGTCGTGTAGTTGGTCACGTCGGTCGCGTAGATCGACACGCCGCTGAGGCCCGAGCGCGCCGGCTGGCCGAAATCGTAACGGAAGTCCTGGAACGTGCCGGAGAGCTTGACCTCGTGCCCCTCGGCCGGCCGGACCGTGAGCTTGGTGACGGCGCTGCCCACCTTGTTCCAGGAGTTCAGCACCTCGTTGCCGTTGCCGTCGTTGTAGTTGCTCTGGCTCTTGAAGCTGCCGCCGGCGAAGAAGTCGACGTTCGGGTTGACGTGCACGCCGCCGAACACCGAGCCGAGCCCGCTCGCGTGGTTGGTGCCGGCCTGGGTGTGGCCCTCGACGCCCCATGTCTCGCCCGGCCGCACCACGTCCTGGATGTCCTTGGTGCGGAACGAGACGACGCCGCCGATGGCGCCCGAGCCGTAGATGTTGGCGGTCGGTCCGCGCACGATGTCGACGCCGCCGACCAGCTCCGGATCGAGATAGAAGGCGCCGTTGGCGAAATGCCCGGTGCGCTGATAGTTCTGTCGCGCCCCGTCGACCACCACGGCAACGCGGCCGAAATCCTGCAGGCCGCGGATGTTGATCGCGGTCGACGGCTCGTCGCCGCGGTCCTGCACGGAGACGCCCGGCACGGCGATCAGCATGTCGGACAGCCGCTTCGGCAGGATCTGGTCGATCTGATCCATCCGCACCGTCGACACCGGCGCGAGCGCATCGATCGCCTTCTCTTCCGTCTTGGTCGCCACCACCGTGATCGCATCGAGCGTCTCGGCCGACTGCGCCTGCACGCTCGTGCCCGCCACTGTCAAAAGTGCGACCGCCGAAACCCCGAACAGGAGCGAATCTGCTCCCCGCATCCGTCCAGCCATGTGAGCCCCCACTCGCGTTGATCCGAAACATCGTCGCGGGCTGGCGGGCGAGCCGAGGGCGGCTGCTTGCTGGCTGACGGCGGCGGCCCCGTTCGGGTTCCGCCGGTTAAGACTTGCCTTTCGTAACCGACTGTATTACGGCAAGTCAAGGAAGACATATAGAGTTTAGAACGTCTCTAAGGATCGAGATATCAAGTCTATAACGACTCTAAACTGTCGTATTCAGGATGAATACAGTAGTATTCAATGGACAAGCGCCGAAGATGAGCCGCTCCGAGACCGATCGAGATTCTGCCGCCGTGCCGCCCGCGCCGGGCGAGGCCAGCCCCGAGCGCAGCGTCGCCGTGGTCGCGCACCGGATCGAAAGCCGCGATCTGTTCGTCGCGACGCGCGAGATCATCATCATGCACGGTGCCGACGCCTACCGGCTGCGTCTGACGGCGCAGAACAAGCTCATCCTGACCAAGTGAGGCGGCGATGACCGGAGTGTTCGGGACACGATGGCGCACCGCCACAGCCGCCGCACTGATCACGAGCACCGCACTGGTGCTCACACGCGTGCCCGCGAGCGCCGGCGACGTGACCGTGAAAGATGCCGGCGGCCGCAGCGTCACGATTGCCGACGCCCGCCGCATCGTCTCGATCGGCGGCGCCGTCACGGAGATTCTCTACGCGCTCGGCCTGGAGAGCCGCATCGTCGCGGTCGACACCACCAGCCTCCACCCGCCGCGCGCGCTCGCCGAAAAGCCGAATGTCGGCTACATGCGCCAGCTCTCGCCCGAGGGGATTCTGGCGATGTCGCCCTCGCTGGTGCTGGCGATCGAGGGCGCCGGCCCGCCCGAGGCCGTGAGCGTGCTGCAGGCCGCGCGCGTGCCCTTCGTCCAGGTGCCGGAGCGCTACACGGCGGACGGAATCCTCGACAAGATCCGTCTCGTGTCCGAGGTGGTCGGCGAGGCGGCGCGCGGCGTCTGCCTGATCGACGCGCTGAAGCGGGATTTTTCGACACTCGAGGGCGCACGAGCGCGCAGCGGCCGCGCCCCACGCGTCCTGTTCGTTCTCTCCTTCGTCAACGACCGCGCCATGGTGGCGGGCCGCGACACCGCGGCCGACGGCATCATCCGGATGGCGGGGGCCGAGAACGCCATGCCGGACCTCGCCGGCTACAAGCCGGTCGGCGACGAGGCCGTGATCGCGGCGCAGCCCGACGTGGTGCTGATGATGGACCGGCCGGGCCAGCCCGTCTCGGCCGAGACGGTGCTGGGCCGCCCGGCTTTCGCCATGACGCCCGCCGGCACCCGCAAGGCGCTCGTCGTGATGAACGGCCAGTATCTGCTCGGCTTCGGGCCACGCACCGCGCTCGCCGCCCGCGACCTCGCGGCAAGGCTTTTTACCGGGCCGCCCGTCACCGCAACGCAAGGGAGCGCGACACCGACAGGCGGGCCGCAAGCGGCCGCGCCCGCCGACACCATGACGGCACGGCACGACGCCGCGATCGGAGGCTGCGCGAAATGACCGAGGCCGCGGTCGAGCCGGCGACGATCGCCGAGCAGCACCGGCCGCCCGGGCTACGGGCGTTGCCGCGCTGGGCCGTGCTGGCCGGCCTCGCCGCGCTGCTGGTCGCCGCCGCGCTCGTCTCCGCGGCGATCGGCTCCGCCGGCATCCCGCCGGGCCGGCTCGCCGCCGCGCTCGGCCTGACGGGCGGCGACGGCGCTGCCGCCGAGGTGGCGCGCGACCGATTGATCCTCCTGTCGATCCGGCTGCCCCGCATCGTGCTCGCCGTCGCGGTCGGCGCCCTGCTCGCCACCTCCGGCACCATCATGCAGGGTCTGTTCCGCAACCCGCTCGCCGATCCCGGCCTGGTCGGCGTCTCGGCCGGCGCCGGCCTCGCGGCCGCCGCCACCATCGTGCTGGGAGACAAGATTCTGGGCGGTGCGCTCGGACCCGAGCTGCTGCCGGTGGCGGCCTTCCTCGGCGCCCTCGCCGTCACGGCGATGCTGTACCGGATCGCCACAAGCGAGGGCCGCACCTCGATCGCCACCCTGCTGCTCGCCGGCCTCGCGCTCGGTGCGCTGGCGGGCGCCGGCACCGGCCTCCTGGTGTTTCTCGCCGACGACCGGCAGCTCCGCGACATCACCTTCTGGACGCTCGGCTCGCTGGCCGGATCCACCTGGCCGAAGGTGTGGGCGATGGCGCCCTTCCTGTTCGGCGTGCTGGCGGCGTTGCCCGTGATCGCCCGCGGCCTCGACATGCTGGTGCTGGGCGAGGCCGAGGCGTTCCACATGGGCGTGCCGGTCGAAGGGCTCAAGCGCTTCGCCATCGTGCTGGTCGCGGCCGCCGCCGGCGCCGCTGTCGCGGCGAGCGGCGTCATCGGCTTCGTCGGCATCGTGGTGCCGCATCTGCTGCGCCTCGTCATCGGCCCCGGACACCGCACGCTGCTGCCGGCGGCCGTGCTGTTCGGCGGCGTCGTGCTGCTGGTCGCCGACAGCCTCGCCCGCACGCTCGCGGCCCCGGCCGAGCTGCCGGTCGGCATCGTCACGGCGATCCTCGGGGCGCCGTTCTTTCTTCTCTTGTTGCTGCGCCAACGCGCCGTGGTGGGCCTGTGAGCGTGATCCTGACCTCACCTTCGTCATTCCGGGACGGCGCAAAGCGCCGGACCCGGAATCCAGCGACACCGACGGCGGATTTGGCTGGATTCAGGGTTCGCGCCTGCGGCGCGCCCCGGAATGACGACAAAGAATCGCGGAACACCAAATGACCGCGATCGCCGCCGAGGCCGTGACGGTGCGGGCGGGGCGCGCGACGCTCCTGGACAATGTCGACCTCGCGGTCGGCGCCGGCGAGACGGTGGCGATCGTCGGCCCGAACGGCGCCGGCAAGTCGACGCTGCTGCGCGTCCTATCGGGCGAGCTGCGCCCGCAAGGCGGCCACGTGCGCCTGAAGAACGAGGCGCTCGGCGCCTATCCGCCGCGCACGCTGTCGGGCCATCGCGCCGTGCTGTCCCAAAACGTCGCGGTCGCGTTCCCGTTCACGGTGGAAGAGATCGTCCGCATGGGCGCCGGCGACCGGCACGGCCGCGCCGCCGATGCGCTGGTCGAGGCCGCGCTCGCCGAGGTCGACCTCCTCGGCTTCCGGCACCGGATCGTCACCACGCTGTCGGGCGGCGAGCAGCATCGGGCCCATTTCGCCCGGGTGCTGGTGCAACTCGCCCGCGGCGAGCAGGACCACGGCCCCGGCCTGCTGCTGCTCGACGAGCCCACCGCGGCGCTCGACCTGCGCCACCAGATCGACTTCGTCGCCTCGACGCGGGCGCGGGCCAAGGCCGGCACCGCCGTGATCGCGGTGCTGCACGATCTCAATCTCGCCGCCTCGTTCGCTGATCGCGTCGTCGCCATGCATCGCGGCCGGGTCGCCGCCGACGGGCCGCCCCGCACCGTGATCACGCCCGACATGCTGGCGCGGGTTTTCGATGTCGCGCTGGCGAGCTGCGGCCTGCCGGTCGGCGTGCCCTGCGTGCTGCCGCACATGATCGCGCCACGGACCCGCAACGCGCCGCCCGCAGCGACGCGATACCAATCCTGAGAACGCCGGAAGCAGCCAGATGCACGGATCAGCAAACACACGGGCAAGCGGCGCGGCTCATCCGCATGGCGCCGGCCATCCGGCCGGGGCGACGCTGCGCGACCATCCGGCGTCGGCGCCGCGGCCGCTCGACGCCTTCCTGGTGCCGGCGGGGCGCGATCCGCTCACCGAAGCCTTTGCGGGCCGCGAGTTCGCGCCGCCCTGGCGCGGCAGCACGCCGGTCGATCCGACCGAGGCGGACGGTGTGCTCGAACGAGTCTTCTCCACGCCGCGCGAGGAATCGGCGATCGCCTATGTGCATGTGCCGTACTGCCAAAACCACTGCCTGTTCTGCGGCTTTTTCCAGAACGTCTGGAAACCCGAGGTCGCCGAGGGCTTCGTCGACGACGTGGTGGCCGAGGTCGTAGCGCGCGCCGCGACGCCGCTGGTCGCCTCGGCCCCGGTCGCCGCCGTCTATATCGGCGGCGGCACGCCGACGGCGCTGCCCGCCGCGGCCCTCGCCCGGCTGGTCGAGGGACTGCGGACCCATCTGCCGCTCGCGGAAGACTGCGAGATCACGCTGGAGGGTCGCACCTTCGACTTCGGCCTGTCCAAGGCGGCGGCCGCGCTCGGCGCCGGGGTCAACCGCATCTCGCTCGGCGTGCAGAGCTTCGACACCGGCATCCGCCGCCGCCTCGGCCGCAAGCTGTCGGGCGAGGACGTGCGCGCGGCGCTGGCCGAGCTGGTCGAGCTGTCTCGCGCCCGGATCGTCTGCGACCTGATCTACGGCCTGCCCGGCCAGGACGAGGCGGCTTTTCTGCGCGATGTCGACATGGTCGCCGATCTCGGCCTCGACGGGGCGACGCTCTATGCGCTGAACGTCTGGCGCGGCGGCCCGCTGTTTCGCGCCATCGAGGCCGGCAAGCTGCCGCCCGCCGGCCCGCTCGCCCGCCAGGCGCAGGCCTATGCGGCCGGCGTCGCCCGGCTGACCACGCAAGGCTGGCGGCAGGCCTCGCAGTCGCATCTGGTCCGCTCGGCGAGCGAGCGCAACGTCTACAATTCCGGCATCAAGCGCGGCATGCCGTGCCTGCCCTTCGGCCCCGGCGCCGGCGGCCAGGCCCACGGCATCCGCTGGCGCAACGTCATCGAGATCGAACGGCGGCGCGAGCTGGTGGCGCAGGGCCGCGCCCCCGTCGAAGGCCTGTCCCGCATGCCGCCGCGCTATGCCGCCCAGGCCATCGTCACGGCCGGACTCGAATCAGGCGCGCTCGACCTTGCAACTGTCGAGACGCTGGCGCCGGGCTTCGCCACGGCGGCGGCGCCCCTGCTCGCCAACTGGAGCGAGACCGGCCTGATCGTGTCCGACGACGGCCACCTGCGCACCACCACGGCCGGTGCCTTCTGGATCACCAATCTCACCAGCGGCCTGTTCGCGGCCCTCGACCGCATCGAAGGGCCGCCCACGCCATCCACGGAGAAGACCGCATGACCGACCTTTCCCTCGACACCACGCCGGATGCGCGCGAAAAGCTCGCCGCCCGCCTGGCGGAAAATCCCGACGGCGTCCTCGAAGTTTTGGCGCGCGAGCACGGCGTCTCGACGCTCGACGCGACCAAGATGCTGCCGGCCGAAAACTGCCGCTTCGCGCCGGCCGAAAAGTTCGCCGACGTGATGGGCGACCTGACCGGGTGGGGCGACGTGCTGTTCATCGTCCACACGCCGAGCATCGTGCTGGAGTGCCAGGGCACGGTGCCGCCCGGAGAATTCGGCCGCGGCTACTTCAACCTGCATGGGGAGAGCCCGATCGGCGGCCACATCAAGGCCGACCGCTGCACCGCGATTGCCTTCGTGTGGCGGCCCTTCATGGGCCGCGAGAGCTGCTCGATCCAGTTCTTCGACCAGGACGGCGAGACGATGTTCAAAATCTTCGTGCGCCGCCTCGAGGACCGCAGCATGGACCCGGCGCAGGTTGCCCGCTTCGAGGACCTGAAGGCGCAGCTCGCCGGCTGAACGCCACCACGTCGCACCGTACGGCCTGATGCGGGACGCTCTGACTGGAGCGCCCCGCTCTCTTTACACGACACCGCAGCCCATCCTCGCGCCAGCGCGCCGGCGCACCTCACTTCTGCATATTTTTTAAGCCGCCTGGCCATCGTTGTATGCAAGCGTGGCTGCACCCGAGCAGTCGCCCAGCCCTGCCGCCCGCACCCGCACGTTCGAATTACCGTCTCCGAATCAAGCCCTTCGTCCGACCCGCCAAGGCCCGGCCGAAAATTGGCACGCGGCTTGCCGGACATCCTCGGTCCGCCGACCCCCGACTTGCCCATCGGAGACCGAGAATGAAGCGTCGCGACGTCCTCAAATCCATGTCGGCCCTCGCCGCCGGCAGCCTGTTCCCCGCGCCGGCAATCTGGTCGGAGGCGAAGGCGCAAAGCCGCCAGGAGACGCTGCTCGCCGTCTCCGAGAGCGGCCCGAACAATCTCGACATCCATGGGGTCGGCACCAACCGTCCCGGCTACGAGGTGTCGTGGAACACCTACGACCGGCTGATCTCGCACGGCACCAAGACGCTGCCGAACGGCGTCGCCTCCTACGACCGCGACAAGTATGTGCCCGAGCTGGCCGAGGACTGGACCATCACGGACACGTCGGCGACGTTCCGGCTGCGCAAGGACGCGACCTTCCACGACGGCGCGCCGGTGAGGGCCAAGGACGTCAAGTGGTCGTTCGACCGCGCCGTCACGGTCGGCGGCTTCCCGACCTTCCAGATGAAGGCCGGTTCGCTGGAGAAGCCCGAGCAGTTCGTCGCCGTCGACGACCACACCTTCCGGGTCGACTTCATCCGCAAGGACAAGCTGACGATTCCCGACATCGCCGTCGTCGTGCCGGCGGTGTTCAACTCGGAGCTGATGAAGAAAAACGCCACCGAGAAGGACCCGTGGGCGATGGACTACGCCAAGGCCAACACGGCCGGCGGCGGCGCCTACAAGGTGGCGAAGTGGACGCCCGGCACCGAGGTGGTCTACGAGCGCAACGACAATTGGAAAGGCGGCCCGCTGCCGAAGATCAAGCGCATCATCTGGCGCATGGTGCCGTCCGCCGGCAACCGGCGCGCCTTGATCGAGCGCGGCGACGCCGACATCTCGTTCGACCTGCCCAACAAGGATTTCGTCGAGCTGAAGCAGGCCGGCAAGGTCGACGTGGTGTCGAGCCCGATCGGCAACGGCATCCAGTATATCGGCATGAACGTCACCAAGCCGCCCTTCGACAAGCTCGAGGTGCGCCAGGCCGTCGCCTACGCGATCCCGTATCAGAAGATCATGGACGCCGTGATGTTCGGCCTCGCCAAGCCGATGTACGGCGCCCCCGAAGGCGCGCCGATCGGCATCGACTGGCCGCAGCCGCACGGCTACGTCACCGACATCGCCAAGGCGAAAGCGCTGCTCGCCAAGGCCGGCCTGCCGAACGGCTTCGAGACGACGCTGTCCTTCGACCTCGGCGCCGCCGCCGTCAACGAGCCCTTGTGCGTGCTGGTGCAGGAGAGCCTCGCCCAGATCGGCATCAGGACGACGATCAACAAGGTGCCGGGCGCCAACTGGCGCTCCGAGATGACCAAGAAGGAAATGCCGCTGATCGCCAACTTCTTCTCGGGCTGGCTCGACTATCCCGAGTACTTCTTCTTCTGGTGCTATCACGGCCAGAACTCGCTGTTCAACACCATGAGCTACCAGAACAAGGAGATGGACGCGCTGATCGACGCCGCCCGCAAGGCCGCGGCCGAGAACGATCAGCCGCTCTACGAAGCGAGCGTGAAGGGCTTCGTCAAGAAGGCCTTCGACGACGTGCCGCGCATCCCGCTCTTCCAGCCCTATCTGAACGCCGCGATGCAGAAGAACGTCTCCGGCTACCGCTACTGGTTCCACCGCCAGCTCGACTACCGCACCCTCGCCAAGGCGTGAGGCTGCGACGGCGGATCGACACGACGTGTGCTCTCCCTCTCCCCGCGCGCGGGGAGAGGTGACGTCGGCGAGGCTCAGGCGAGGCGGACCGCACCATGCTGACACTGATGCTCAAGCGTCTGGCGATGACCATCCCGAGCCTGATCGGCGTGGTGATCGTGACGTTCCTGCTCACCCGCGCGCTGCCCGGCGATCCCGCCGCCTATTTCGCCGGACCGGCCGCGAGCCCCGAGGCGATCGAGCAGATCCGCGCCAGCCTCGGCCTCGACCAGCCGCTGCCGGTGCAGTTCGTGCACTACGTGATCGACCTCGCGCACGGCGATCTCGGCAGCTCGCTCACCACCGGGCAGCCGGTCGCCGCCGAGATCGCGGCCCGGCTGCCGGCCTCCGCCGAGCTGACGCTGCTCGGCCTGATCGTCTCGATGGCGATCGCCGTGCCGCTCGGCATTCTCGCCGCCACCCGCCCGGGGTCCGCGATCGACCATGCCTGCCGCATCGTGACGACGGCCGGCGTGTCGCTGCCGGTGTTCTTCACCGGCCTGATCCTGGTCTATGTCTTCTACTATCTGCTCGGCTGGGCGCCGGCGCCGCTCGGGCGGCTCGGCATCTTCGACAGCCCGCCGCCGACCATCACGGGCTTCTATCTGATCGACAGTCTGCTGACCGGCGACGGCACCACCTTCATGGCGAGCCTCAAGCAGCTCGCGCTGCCGGCCATCACGCTCGGCCTGTTCGCGCTGGCGCCGATCGCCCGCATGACCCGCGCCTCGATGCTGGCCGTGCTGTCGTCCGACTTCGTCCGCACCGCGCGGGCCTGCGGGCTGGCGTCCTACACCGTGGTCGTCACCTACGCGTTCCGCAACGCCATGCTGCCGGTGATCACCACGCTCGGCATGGTGTTCTCCTTCCTGCTCGGCGCCAATGTGCTGGTCGAGAAAGTGTTCGCCTGGCCCGGCATCGGCTCGTTCGCCGTGGAGGCGCTGATCGCCTCGGACTTCGCGCCCGTGCAGGGCTTCGTCCTCACCATGGCGGTGCTGTACGTCGCCCTGAACCTCGCCATCGACATGCTCTACGGCCTGATCGACCCGCGCACCAGGATGGATGCATGAGGAACACAAGACCACCCGCGAGGTCATTCCTCGGTCGTTCCGGGGCGGCGCGGAGCGCCGAGCCCGGAACCCATAACCCCTGTCTCGCGACGACCCCAAACACCGGGACTATGGATTCCGGGCCCGCGCGCTTTCGCGCGCGTCCCGGAATGACGGGCACGGAGGCTTGCCAATGACCGCGCTTGCCGCAACGGCCCGCCACGCCCGCTATGTCATCTCGGAAAACCCGGTCACCGGGCTCGCCTTCGGCCTGTTCGTCCTGATCGTGCTGGCCGCGCTGTTCGGTCCGGCCCTGGTGCCGATCGATCCGCTCGCCAGCGACACCGCGATGGCGCTGAAGCCGCCTTCGGCGCGGCACTGGTTCGGCACCGACCAGCTCGGCCGCGACATCTTCAGCCGGGTGATCGCGGCGACCCGGCTCGACTTCGGCATCGCGGTCGCCTCGGTCGTGCTGGTGTTCGCCATGGGCGGGCTCGCCGGCGTCGCCGCCGGCTTCTTCGGCGGCTGGACCGACCGCATCGTCGGCCGCATCGCCGACACCATCATGGCGTTTCCGCTGTTCGTGCTGGCCATGGGCATCGTCGCGGCGCTCGGCAACTCGGTGCAGAACATCGTCATCGCCACCGCGATCGTCAATTTCCCCCTGTACGCCCGCGTCGCCCGCGCCGAGGCGAACGTGCGCCGCGAGTCCGGCTTCGTCGAGGCGGCACGCCTCTCCGGCAACGGCGAGTGGCGCATCCTGGTGTTTCAGATTCTCCCCAATGTGATCCCCATCCTGGTGGTGCAGATGTCGCTCACCATGGGCTACGCCATCCTCAACGCCGCCGGCCTGTCCTTCATCGGGCTGGGCGTGCGGCCGCCGATGCCGGAGTGGGGCATCATGGTGGCCGAGGGCGCCGCCTTCATCGTCTCGGGCGAATGGTGGATCGCCTTCTTCCCCGGCCTCGCGCTGATGATCGCGGTGTTCTGCTTCAACCTCCTGGGCGACGGCATGCGCGACATCGTCGATCCGCGGAGGCGCACATGAGGCACGGCATGTTCCTGTCATTCCGGGGCGCCGCGCAGCGGCGAGCCCGGAATCCATACTCACAGACAGGGGCTATGGGTTCCGGGCTCGCGGCCTGCCGGCCGCGCCCCGGAACGACGGAAGAGCGGAGGCGCACATGACGGCCGCACCCGCTCTGCTGGTCGAGGATCTCTCGGTCGCGTTCCGCACCCGCGGCGGCGTAGTGCAGGCGCTGGAGCACGTCAGCTTCGCCGTGCAGAAGGGCGAGACGCTGGCGATCGTCGGCGAATCGGGCTCGGGAAAGTCGGTGACGGCCTATGCCGTGATGGGCATTCTCGACCCGGCCGGCCGCGTCACCGCGGGCCGGGCTATGCTGGGCGGACTCGATCTGCTCGCTGCCAGCGCCGACCAGGTCGCCGCGGTGCGCGGGCGCGAGATCGCCATGATCTTCCAGAATCCGCGCACGGCGCTCAACCCGATCCGCACGGTCGGCAAGCAGATCGCCGACGTGCTGCTGCGCCACGCCAACGTGCCGCGCCGCGAGGCCCCTGGCCGCGCCGTCGATCTTTTACGCGCGGTGGGGATCACGGATCCGGCGCGCCGCGCCGACGCCTATCCGTTCGAGATGTCGGGCGGCATGTGCCAACGCGTGATGATCGCCATCGCGCTCGCGGCCCGCCCATCGGTGCTGATCGCCGACGAGCCGACCACCGGGCTCGACGTCACCACCCAGGCCGTCATCATGGACCTGATCGGCGATCTCGCCCGCGACATCGGCATGGCGACGATCTTCATCACCCACGATCTGGCGCTCGCCGCACAGCGCGCCGACCGCATCGTGGTGATGCATGCCGGCCACGTGGTCGAGACCGCGCCGACCGCGGAGCTGTTCGCACGCCCGCGCCACCCCTACACGGCCGAGCTGATCGCGGCGACGCCGGACGCCGCCGCGAATCTGTCCGAGCTCGCCTCGATCCCGGGCGCGCTCCCCGATCTGCGCCGCAGCGACCTGCCGCCCTGCCGCTATGCCGAGCGCTGCCCACGGCGCCAGACCGATTGCGACGTCGCGCTGCCGGCGGCGCCGGCGATTCCCGAGCACGTCGTCGCCTGCTGGAACCCGCTGTCATGACCAGGACCCTCGACTCCATGAGCAGCGCCATCGTGCATGCGGCTCCGCCGCCCGACCCGCCGCTGCTCGACGTCGCCGAGCTGAAAAAGCGATTTCCGGTGAGCGGCACCATCGGACCGCTCGCCCGGCTGCGCCGCCGCATGAAGGGCGGCCCCGTGCATCTGCCGATGGTGCACGCCGTCGACGATGTCAGCTTCACCATTCGCAAGGGCGAGACGGTCGGCCTGGTCGGCGAATCGGGCTGTGGAAAATCGACGCTCGTGCGCGTGCTGACACGGCTGCTCGATCCGACCGACGGCATCGTCCGGCTCGGTGGGCGCGAGCTCTCCTTGACTCCGGCCAAGCGCTTCGCCCGCGATCCCGATCGCGGCCGCATCCAGATGGTGTTCCAGGACGCCGGCGACAGCATCAATCCTCGCTTCACCGCCTTCGCGGCCATCGCGGATCCGCTGCGGCGGCTGCGCGGTCTGAGCGGCGCCGCGCTCACCGCTAAGGTCGAGCAGGCGGCCGACCAGTGCGGCCTGCCGCGCGCCCTCCTGTCGCGCTTTCCGCACCAGCTCTCCGGCGGCCAGCGGGCCCGCGTCGGCATCGCCCGCGCCGTCGCGGTCGAGCCGGCGCTGCTGGTACTCGACGAGCCGACCGCGGCGCTCGACGTCTCGGTGCAGGTGGTGATCCTGCAGCTCCTCGAGCGGCTGAAGACCGAGCTCGGCATGAGCTATCTGTTCGTGTCGCATGATCTCGGCGTCGTGCGGCTCCTGTGCGACCGCGTGCTGGTGATGTATCTCGGCAAGATCGTCGAGGCCGGCCCGGCCCAGGAGGTCTTTTCACGGCCTCTGCATCCCTATACGCGCGCCCTGGTCGACGCGGCGCCACGCCTGCATGGCCACGGGCCGGCCGCGGTGCGTCTCGACGGCGAGCCGCGCAGCCCGATCGATCCCGACCCCGATGTCTGCCGCTTCTACGGCCGCTGTCCGCGTGGCGTCGATCGTTGCAGGACCGCCATGCCGGACTTGCGCCGGCTCGGTGACCGCGAGGTCGCCTGCCACTTCGCCGAGGAGACGCCCGCCTGATGAGCCAGACCGATACCGGGCGGCGCACGCTCGCCGAGGATCTGCGCCTGCAGCTCGCCGACGAGATCGTGCGCGGCACGCTCCAGCCCGGCACGCCGCTCGACGAGAGCGAGTTGGCGCGACGCTACCGGGTGTCGCGCACGCCGGTGCGCGAGGCGATCCGCCAGCTCGCGGCGAGCGGTCTGGTCGAGACGCGGCCGCATCGCGGCGCCGTGGTGGCGCGGCCGAGCGACGCCCAGGTGGTCGGCATGTTCGAGGTGATGGCGGAGCTCGAGGCGCTGTGCGCCGGGCTCGCCGCCGAGCGCATGACCGGCGCCGAGCGGCGCGACCTCGAAGCCGTACACGACGAGCTGCGCGCGCTCGTCCAGGTCGGCGATCCGCAGCGCTTCCACGAAGGCAACGAGGCGTTCCATGGCGCCATCTATGCGGGCGCCCATAACGCGTACCTCACCGAGATCACCGTGGCGACGCGAGCGCGGCTGCAGCCGTTCCGCCGCGCCCAGTTCCGCAATATCGGCCGGCTGGCCAAGTCGCATGGCGAGCACGAGCGCGTCGTCGTCGCCATCGTGCGCGGCGACCGCGACGGCGCCGTCTCCGCCATGCAGGCCCACATCATGACGGTGTGCGAGGAGTACGGCCTCTACGCCGACGGCCGCGGCACGCTCACGCCGGACGCCATTCAGTTATATCCTGGTCATTCCGGGACGGTGCAACGCACCGGACCCGGAATCCAGCCACATGCTCGGAGGCCGTCGCTGGGTTCCGGGTTCGCGACGGAGCCTGCGCCCGGACGGCGCGAAGCGCCGATCCGGGTGGCGCGCCCTGGAATGACCGAGAGTTGATCACCCGCCCTTCGCCAGGAACGAACGCCATCCGCCTGTCGCCGTGATGTCGCGGGCGCCGGCGACGGCCTCGGCCTCGACCAGAAATCCCTTCACGGTGCGGCCGTCGCCGAGCACGACGGTGCCGATCGACAGCGGCGGCGGCACGGCGGCGACGAAGCGCCCGAACGCCTCGGTCTTCAGCGCCCACAGCTCCAGCTCGATCGGCCCACCGGTGCCGGCGGCGACGCGCAGGAGTCCGGGCTTGGGCGGAACCGTGCCGGCGAGCGCGAAAAACCGATAGTCGGGCGCCGTGGTCGTGGTTTCCAGATAGCGCGCGCCGAGGCTGGTCAGCTCGTGATTGAGCGGCAGCCCGGTGAGATGGGCGCCGACCGCGGCCAGCACCACCTCGCCCTCGACCGCCGCCGGCGCGAGTGGCCGCAGCGGCGGCTGCGCGACGCCGAGCGCGCCGAGCGGCAGGTCGGTGTCGGCATGGAGGACACGGCCGAGACTTGCGAGCGCGCCGTCACGGCCGGCCGGCGCCAGCAGCGTGACGCCGAACGGCGTGCCGTCGGGCGCGATCGCGGCCGGCACGGCGAGCCCCGCCATGTCGAGCAGATTGACGAAGTTGGTGTAGGTGCCGAGCTGGCTGTTGAGCCGAATCGGATCGGCCTCGACGGCCGCGATCGTGTAGGCGGCCGGCGCGGTCGGCACCATCAGCACGTCGAAGCGCCCGAGCGTTTCGCGCGCCTTTGCGCGCAGCGCGGCCAACCGGTAGAGCGCCTGGAAGGTGTCGACGGCGGACGGCTTGCTGCCGCCCAAAATGATCTCGCGCGTCACCGGATGCGCAGCGTCGGGATTGCGTGCGATGAACGCACCGACCGCGGCGAACCGCTCGGCCACCCACGGGCCCTCGTAGAGCAGACGCGCCGTCTCGTAGAACGGCGCCATGTCGATCTCGACCACGCTGGCGGCAAGCGTGGTGACGATCCGCAGCGCGGCCTCGAAGGCGGCCTGCGCGCGCGTATCCCCGAAGTACAGCCGGTCTTTTCCGCATGGCACTGCGATCCGCAACCCGGCTTGGAGCGGCCCGGGCACCGACCACGGCAGCGAGCGGGAGAACGGATCGGCCGGGTCGGGTCCGGCCATGGCGGCAAGCGCGAGGTGCGCGTCGTCGGTCGTCAGCGCGAACACCGAGACGGTGTCGAGCGAGCGGCAGGCCGGCACCACGCCGGTCATCGGCACCAGGCCGAGGCTCGGCTTCAGCCCGACGATGTTGTTCAAGCCCGCCGGCACCCGGCCGGAGCCCGCCGTGTCGGTGCCGAGCGCCAGCGGCACGATGCCGGCCGCCACGGCGACCGCCGAGCCCGACGAGGACCCGCCCGGCACGAGCGCCGGATCGTGCGGATTGCGCGGCACGCCATAGGGCGAGCGCACGCCGACCAGGCCGGTGGCGAACTGGTCGAGATTGGTCTTGCCGATCACGATCGCGCCGGCGGCGCGCAGCCGCGCCACCGCGGTGGCGTCGACGGTCGGCACATAGGCGAAGGCCGGGCAGGCCGCCGTGGTCGGCAGGCCGGCGACGTCGATATTGTCCTTGACGGCGACCGGCACGCCGAAAAGCGGCTTGCCGGCACCGCCCATCGCCGCGATCGCCCGCGCCTCGGCGATGGCCTCGGCCTCGTCGCGCAGCGTGATGAACAGCGCCGGATCGCCATACGCCCGCGCCTGGGCATAGGCACGCGCCACCGTCTCGGCCGGGTCCAGGGTCCCGGCCTGATGCGCCTTCACGATGTCGACGACCGTCTCCGTCACGCGCTCCCCCTTGCCGTCGGCCGGCATGGCACCAAAAGTCCCGTTGTGCATTGTTCGCCTGCAAGTGCAATGCCATCTGACCGCACGCCATGGGCTTCGTCCGGCCCAGATTGGCAGCGATACTTCGGCCGGGACGCTGACGGAACCGGAATGCTGCAGAACTGGCTCACGCGCATCGACAAAGGCCGGCTGCGCGCCGCGTCGCAGACGCTTCGCGCCACGGCAGGCGCCTGGCACGCTGCGGTGCGAGGCAGGATCGCGCGTGCGAAAGACCGCGGCGTGCCGCTGATCGTCGTGCTCGCCTCGCGCAACCTGTTCCAGGACCGTGTCCGCCTGATCACCACGGTGATCGGCATCGTCTTCTCGGTCATCCTGGTGAGCGTGCAGATCGGGCTCTATCTCGGCTTCGAGCGCATGGTGACGACCATGATCGACCATGCCGAAGCAGACCTGTGGATCGTGCCGCGCGGCACCCGCAACTTCGAGGACCCCTCGCTGCTCGACGACCGCCAGCGCTTTCGCGCCCTGTCGATCGCCGGCGTCGCCGCGGTGGCGCCGCTGGTGCTCGGCTTCGCCGAATGGCGGCGGCCGGACGGCGGCGCCACGCCCGTGTTCGTCGTCGGCTCCGATCCGCGCAGCGGCGCGCTGACGCCGTGGAATCTGGTCGAGGGCAGCATCGACGCGCTCGCGGCGCCGTCCACCGTGGCGGTCGACCGCTCCTATTTCGCCCGGCTCGGCGTGAAGGGCCTCGGCGACGCCGGCGAGATGCGCGACCAGAAGGCCCGCATCGTCGCGGTGACGGCCGGCATCCGCTCCTTCACCACGACGCCCTATGTGTTCGCCTCCTTCGACCGCGCCCGCGGCTACATGGGCGCGCCGGCCGACCGCGCCACCTATTTTCTGGTGCGCCTCGCCCCGGACGCCGACACAAGTGCCGTGCGCGATCGCATCGCCCAAAACATCGCCGACGCCGAGGTGCTGACCACGGCGGAGTTCCGCGCCCGCAGCCGCTCGTTCTGGCTGTTCGGCACCGGCGCCGGCGCGGCACTGTTCGGCGGCGCCCTGCTGGGCATCGTGGTCGGCACCGTGATCGTCGCGCAGACGCTCTATTCGAGCACCAAGGACCACATCGCCGAGTTCGCCACCCTGCGGGCGATCGGCTCGTCGACCCGCTACATCGTCGAGGTGATTCTCTGGCAGGCGCTGCTCAGCGCCGTGGTCGGGTTTTTCCTCGCGATGCTGGTCGGGCTCGTCATCGTGACGGTGACGGCCGATTCGGTGCTGCCCGTGGTGATGACGCCCGGCCTGGTGCTCGGCCTGCTCCTGCTCACCGTGCTGATGTGCGCCGTCTCGGCGGTCGCCGCGATCCGCGAGGTGGTGCGCATCGATCCGGCCACGGTGCTGAGCCGATGAGCGCCGCCATCATCGAGGCCGTGGACATCGAGAAGACGCTCGGCGAGGGCGTCGCCCAGGTGAAGGCGCTCAGGGGCGTGTCGCTGACGTTGAAGGGTGGCGAGCTGACCTTGCTGATGGGCCCGTCCGGCAGCGGCA
The DNA here is from genome assembly GCF_013377085.1 of Rhodoplanes sp. Classification (GTDB taxonomy): domain Bacteria; phylum Pseudomonadota; class Alphaproteobacteria; order Rhizobiales; family Xanthobacteraceae; genus Rhodoplanes. Next base: position 48,128 of record NZ_JACAAX010000020.1, read on the forward strand.
AGACGACGCTGCTGTCGATCCTCGGCTGCATGCTGGCGCCATCGAGCGGCACCGTGCGGTTGCACGGCGAGTCGACCGCGAGCGCCGGGCCGGAGGAGCTGGCGCGGTTGCGCCGCAACCATGTCGGCTTCGTGTTTCAGTCCTATCACCTGTTCCCGACCCTGACCGCGATCGAGAACGTGCGGCTGGTGCTCGACGTGCGCGGCGAGCATGGCGCAGACACCCGAACGCGGGCCGCGGACGCGCTGGCGACCGTCGGGCTGGCGCACAAGCATCACGCGTTTCCGCGCGAGCTTTCCGGCGGCGAGCAGCAGCGCGTCGCCATCGCCCGCGCCATCGTCGGCAAGGCCAGCGCGATCCTGGCCGACGAGCCGACCGCCTCGCTCGACCGCGAGAACGGACAGGCCATCATGACGGTGCTGGCCGAGATCGCCAGGAACCCGGAGCGCGCCGTGCTGGTCGTCAGCCACGATCCGCGCATCCTGCCCTTCGCCGACCGCATCGTCCGCATCGAGGACGGCCGCATCGTCTCCGAGGAGACGGGCTTGCGCGACGCCGTCATCAGCAAAGAGCCCGAGGTCACGTCGCATGTCCCGTAGCGTGTTCACTATCGCCGCCGCGGCCCTCCTCGCGCTGGCGCTCACCGGCCCGGTGCCGGCGCAGCGCGCCGACGAGACGGGCGACCGCAATGTCCAGAAGCAGTGGGCCGCCGTCGCGCTCGGCCGGGTCGAGCCGCGCTCGCGCGAGATCCGCCTCGCCGCCGCGACGGCCGGGCGGATCATCGAGGTGCTGGTGAAGCCGAACGACACGGTGTTCGCCGGCGAGATCTTGGTGCGGCTCGACGACGTGGAGGCGCACGCCCGGGTCGTGATGGCCGCGGCGCAGGCGGGCGCGCGGGAGCGGGTGCGCGACGACCAGTCGGCGCCGCGCGGCTCCGGCGAGCGGCGCCGCGCCGAGGACGCCTTCGCCGAGGCCGAGCAGGGATACGTCACGGCGCGCGACGTGCTCGACGCCGCCGTGACGGCGCGACGCGCCGACACCGGGACCGACGAGGCGATACTCACCACGGCGCGCGAACAATACGCGCAGGCCCACGAACGACTGCGGCGGGCGCAGGGCGACCTCTCCCGCATCAGGGCCGGCGCCAGCACGCCGCTGCCGAACCGCACCGAGGCCGACTGGCTCGCCGGGCGCGCCGAGCTGACGATCGCCGATGCCGGCCTGGAGCGGACCCGCATCCGTGCCCCGATCGACGGCACCGTGCTGCAGGTCGCGGCGCGAGCCGGCGAGATGGCGACGCCGACGGCGGAGCGTCCGCTGGTGGTGCTCGGCGATCTCTCGGGCCTGCGGGTGCGCGCCGAGCTCGACGAGCGCGACATCGGCCAGGTGCGGGCCGGCCAGGCCGTGACGGTGCGGGCAAACGCCTTTCCGGGACGCGACTTCCAGGGCAGCGTCGCGGCGATCGCCCAGACGGTCGGGCCCGGCGGCATGACGTCGCGCGGGCCGCGCCGCCAGTCGGACATCGACGTGCTCGAGGTGACGGTCGACCTCGCCGACCCCGGCCCGCTCAAGGTCGGCATGCAGGTCGACGTCTATTTCAGCCGCGACGCCGACACGCCGAGGTGACCTTTTCACGCGATCCTTTTCACCTCTTTCCGGCGGAGGGCTTTGCGGAAATCATTCCAGTCGTCCCGGGGCGGCGCGAAGCGCCGAGCCCGGGACCCATAACCCCTGCATTTCGAGAGCAATCAGAACCGGGGCTATGGATTCCGGGCTCGCGAGCCTCCGGTTCGCGCCCCGGAATGACGAGTCCTGCAAAGCCTCCGGGGAGGGCGACGACGCACCGCCTCACGCCTTGTCGGTGCGCCGGCGGCGGATGTCCTCGATGATGGCGCTGTTGTCCCAGTCGCCCTCGCCGGCTGCGATGCAGCCGGCCATCGCCTCGGCATAGGCGGTGGCGAAGGGCAGTGCCTGGCCATGCTGGTGCGCGGTCGCCAGGATCAGGCTGAAATCCTTGGCCGACTGCGAGATCTTGCCGGCGGTCGCGTAGTCGCGCGCGATCATCTTGACGCCCTTGATATCCATCGCGGCCGAGTACGCCGCCGAGTTGCGCGCCGCCTCGAAGAAAGCGTCGAGCGGCAGGCCGATGCGCTCGGCATAGACGAGGCCCTCGGCCATCGCGGCGCGGTTGAGCCCGAGGATCAGGTTGGTGGCGAGCTTGGCCTTGGCGCCGTTGCCGACCGGCCCCATGAAATACGACTTGGCGCACACCGCCTGGACGATGTCCTGCGCGGCATCGAGGGCGGCGCGGTCGCCGCCGACGAGGCACACGGCCTCGCCGCGCGCGACCTGGTCGCTCGCGCCCGACAGCGGCGTCTCCAGGAAGGCGAGGCCGCGCGCTTCGGTGCGCGCCGCGAGTGCCACCATGCGGTCGGGATCGCAGGTGGCGAAATTGAGCACCTGCCTGGTTTTTCGCGCGGCGTCGTCGGACGCCAAAAGGCCGCCCTCGCCCTCGATGACGCTCTCGACCTGGTCGCTGTTGAAGACGGCGATCAGCACGCGCGGACAGTTTTCAGCGATCTCGGCGATGGTGTCGACCGGGGTGCCGCCGATCCCGGCGAGGCGGGCGCGTGCCTCGGCGGCGACGTCGTAGCCCGTGACGGCGAAGCCGGCCGCGATCAGGCGGCGCGCCAGCGCGGTGCCGATGAGGCCGAGGCCGATCAGGCCGAGCGGCGAACGCGTGTCCTGCATGATGAACGTCCTGATCCAGACGGGGGCGGTGCGGGATGGCGACGAGGAATGGCGCGAGAGCGACGAGACGATGCGGCGACATGCGGCCGGACCGTGAACGGCGCCGCGCGCCGTTCAGAACAGATACAGCAAGCCGGATCGTTTGCGAAGCGCGCGTCGCGCAGGCCGGGCAGCCCGCGCATGCCGTCGCGCCGCGTCTCGGATACCGAAAACCAGGCGGCGCGGGATCAGCCGCGGCTGCGCTCGCCGTTCTCGCGGCGCGAGAAGTCGACCTGGTCGGCCGGCTGCGGACGGCTGAACAGATAGCCCTGCGCCTGGCTGCAGCCCGCCGCCTGGATCAGCCGGAACTGCTCCCAGGTCTCGACGCCCTCGGCCGTGGTCTTCATGTCGAGCGCATGGGCGAGGCCCGTGACGGCGCTGACGATGGTGGCGCAATCGGTGCGCTGCGTCATCTCGCCGACGAAGCCGCGGTCGATCTTGATCTTGGAGAACGGGAACATTCGCAGATAGCTCAGCGACGAGTAGCCGACGCCGAAATCGTCGAGCACGATGTTGATCCCGAGCGCACTCAGCTCGTGCAGCATGTCGATGATGGCGGTGTGCTTCTGCAGCAGCACCAGCTCGGTGATCTCGAGCTCCAGCCGATGCGGCGACAGCCCGGCGGCGCCGAGAATGTCGCGGACCGTCGGCACCAGCATCGGATTGCGGAACTGGACCGGCGACAGGTTGACGGCGATCTTGATGTGCTCCGGCCAGCCCGCCGCGTCCGCGCAGGCGCGCCGGAGAATCCACTCTCCGAGCGCCACGATCATGCCGGTGTCCTCGGCGATCGGGATGAAGCGGTCGGGCGACAGCTCGCCGAACACCGGGTGGCGCCAGCGCACCAGCGCCTCGACGCCGCAGGGCAACCGGCTCGCGACGTCGACGATGGTCTGGTAGTGGACATCGAGCTCGCCGCGCGCCAGCGCGTTGCGCAGGTCGATCTCCAGCACGTGCTGCATGCGGGCCTGCGCGTCCATCTCGATCTCGAAGAACCGATAGCAATGGCGGCCCGCCGCCTTGGCCCGGTACAGCGCCAGATCGGTGTTCTTCAGGATCGTCGAGGTGTCGTCGCCGTCCTCGGGGGCGAGCGCGATGCCGATGCTGATGCCGATGCCGATCCGGCTGCCGTCGACGTCGTAGGGCGTTCCGATCACGTCGAGCAGCATCTCGGCGAGGGTCGCGGCGGCGGCACGGCGGTCGGCGCCGCCCGGCATCAGGATGGCGAACTCGTCGCCGCCGATCCGTCCGACCGTGCAGGCCTCGGGCACGCAACCGCGCAGCCGCTCGGCGACCGCCCTGAGCAGCGCATCGCCGACCGGATGGCCGAGCGAATCGTTCACCGCCTTGAACAGATCGAGATCGAAGATGAACAAGGCGAAGCCTTCGTCCTCGGCGCGCAGCCGCGCGAAGGCCTCGTCCATGCGCTCGCTGAACAGCATCCGGTTGGCGAGATCGGTGAGCGAGTCGTGGCGCGCCATGTGGGCGATGCGCCAGGCGGCGCGCTGGCGCTCGGTGACGTCCTCGTGGGTGGCGACCCAGCCGCCGTCCGGCATCGGCTGGTTGAGCACCGCGACGATGCGGCCGTCCGGGAGCTCGGTCTGGACGTAGATACGGTTGCCGTGCACGAGCTGGTCGCGCAGCCGGGCCCGATACTCGACCGAATCTCCCATGAAGCTGCCGGCGGCGACGCGTCGCGCCAGAAGCTGCTCCAGCGTCGTGCCCGACTGGGCGTCCCGCGGGGTCAATCCGTACATGCGCAGATAGCGTTCGTTGCACAGCACGAGCCGCTCGTCGCGGTCGAACATGCACAGGCCCTGCGACATGTTGTTGAGCGCGGCGTCGAGCCGCACATTGGCGCGCTGGAGCTCGTGCGAGGTCGCCGCGACCGAGGCCTCCGAGCGCGACAGGCTGCGGAACTGGACGATCAGGGCACGCAGCAGCATCACGGCGGCGGCGAGCGCCAGCAGCGTGGCGAAGCCGATCAGCACGGCGCGGCGCCGCCACGCCTCGAGCGCCAGATCCTCCGAGATGGCGATGTCGACCACCAGCGGATAGCGGCGCAGTGGCGTGACGGCGACCCAGCGCACCTCCGCATCGAAATAGCCGCTGCCGCGGAACGAGCCGCCCCCCTGCGCAACCACCCGGAACCACGGCGAATCGGCCGGCAGCCTGTCGCCGGCGCGGCGCTTGGGATCGGGGAAGCGGACCAGGATCGTACCGTCGGAGCGCGACAGCAGGAAGGTGCGACCTTTGAGGTCGACGACCGACCGCCACACCCGCTCGAAATAGGAGACCTCGAAGCCGGCCGTGACGATCCCGAGATACTCGCCGCGGTCGCTGACGATGCGCTTGCTGAACAGCAGCGTCGTCTCGCCGGTGATGCGACTCGCGACCGGCTCGCTGACGAACACGTCCGGCGAGTCGACCTCGCGGAAATGCCGCGAATAGTCACGATCCGCGAAATTGACCGTGTAGGGCGGCCAGGCCCGCGTGAAGTTGACGATGTCGCCGTTGCGGTCCGTGATGGTGATCAGGGCGCTGGACGGCAACTTGGCGAGGCGGTCGTTGAGAAGCTGGAACACCGCCTCGCTGCCGAAACGACGTCGGAACTCCTCCGTCCCGTCGATGCGCACCGCGGCGGCACGCTCACGGATCTCGTCGAGAATGTCGACCAGCGGCTCGACCGAGCGCGAGATCTGATCGGCGAGCAGCACGCCGATGTTCTCGGAGTCGCGCACGGACAGGCGGATCGCGTCGGACCGCAGGCCCCAAACGGTCAGCCCGATCGCCAGCAGGCCGAGCCCGATCAGGGCACCGGCCACCGCGATCAGAGCGTGGAACGGCAGAGCGAGCCGCCTGGCCTTCATCGCATGCCCCGAATGTCGATGGCGTCAGCGTGCACGCGGTGCGTAAATAAACTGATACAACCAAAGGTATTTCGGCGTCGGCCGTTACCGGGGAGTTAATCCACTCGGGTGATGAGGTGACGTCAAGAGACTCAGCGTCCCAGCGTGCGGGAATGTCATGCGGGACTTGCGGGTGCCGTGACGGAGCGGCCGGACAAAATCGTCAACGAACCGGGAAATCCCACACGCGCAGCGGCGGCGTCGCGCCCGTGTAGTCGAAGTGCCACCACTCGACCGGATAGTTCCGGAAGCCCTCGGCGGCGAGTGCGCGCACCAGCCGGTCGCGATTCTCGCGCGCCGCCGGCGCGACCCGGGCCGCGGTGGCGCTCGCCGGCGCCGAGCAGTCATAGGCGGTGCCGAGGTCGAGGCTCGACTCCCGCGCCCGCGTCGCGAACGGCCCGTCGCATGGCCCGGCGTCGGTCGGGGTCGGCAAGTCCGGCTCGCCGGCCCGCACTAGGCCGACATCGACCGCGGTGCCGAGCGAATGGCGCGAGCGCTTGGCGATGTAGCCGAGCGCGAACTGCTGCGCCTTGCCGATCGCCGGCGAGAAGATGGGGGCCATCCGATCGGGCTCGGGACTCCGGGCCCAGTCGATGAAGGAACGGACGGCGCGCTCCGGCCGATAGCAATCGTAGACCTTCAGATGGTAGCCGGCCGCGGCGAGCCGTGCCTGAGCACGGGCGAGCGCGTCGGCGACCGGGCGGAGCAGAATGCACTCGGCCGCGAGATAGCCGGGCACTCGGCGCCCGGTGAAGTTGAACGGCCCGGCATAGCGGATGTCCTGGCGGATCGACGGATCGCGCTCGCGCAGCCGCACGAAGCCGTCGGGCAGAGCGGCCGGCTGAGCCACCGCGACGGACGGCAGCAGCGCCGCCGTGAGCAGCACGACGGCGAGGCAGGCCGCGGCGGCGAGGCCGCGTCTCATTCACCCACCGGCAGCGCGACGATGTCGTAGGCATGCATGATCCGCCGTTCGCGCTGCGGATCGAAGAGCTCGAACTTGAACCGCGACGACGGCCGGATGCCGCCGCGCGCCGCGAAGGTGCCGCAGAACATCGCGGTGCCGTCCGGCAGGTCGTCGCGCCCGGCGAAGCTCGTCATCAGATCGGCGGGCGGCAGGATCGCCGCCACGGTCCCCTCCTGATACAGGGTCAGGTCACCGTCCTCGATGATCCAGGAGCGCAGCACCAGCGAATCCCAGTGGTCGGCCACGTCGTCGAAGGCCCACAGGTCCGGCGCTATCGGCTTGTCGCACATCTGCTTGGCGACATGGACATCGGTGCGCTCGACGCGGCGGTCGGTGTGGTCGGAGCCGACCCCGACCCACAGGCCGCGGCCGTCGCGCACCAGCACGACCTCGACCTCGCCGCTCGACTCCGGCCCGATCACCTCGATGCGGTCGGCGGTCGTCAGCCGATGGGTCGCGACGTGGCGGAACTGCGGCGTCTTGCTCGGCCGCGGGATGCCGAGCGCCCCCATCTCGGCGACCCGCAAGTCGCGTCCGCTCGTGTCGCGGCTGGTCCACACGGCGATCACCACGGCCCGCACGATGATGGGCCGGCTTTCGATGGTACTGCCGTTGAGGGTCCGGAAGAGAAGGGATTCGGCAGGCATGGCGCTCCTGTCCTGGGACGTTGTCGTCCTCGCTCCTGGCCGGGGCGGTGTCCGGACAGAGGCGCTCCAGCAGGGGGAGTCACCGCGTCCTGCCGGGCGACGCCCGTGGCTGCGGGCCCTATCCCATCATGGACCATAAACGCATCGCAGAAGACCCCACAACTCCGGTACGTTCCGGGTCGGCGGCTGGCCGGGCGCGAATTTTTCCCGGCGCGGCGTCGTGCGCCGCTTGGACCTGGAGGCGTCGTTCGACTACGGTCCGCCGGCGCCGTCTCGGCGATTCGGTCTCGTCATGCCGCTCCGTCTCGTCTTCATGGGCACGCCGGATTTCGCCGTGCCGACCTTCCTCGAAATCGTCGGCCGCGGCCACGAGGTCGCCGCCGTCTATACGCGCGCCCCGAAGCCGGCCGGCCGCGGCATGGCCCTGCAGCCGAGCCCGATCGAATGCGAGGCGCGCCGCTTCGGCCTGCCGGTGCTGACGCCGAAGACGTTGCGCGGCGAGGAGGCTCAGGCGGTGTTCCGGGCCCACGGAGCCGACGCCGCCGTGGTGGTCGCCTACGGCCTGATCCTGCCGAAGCCGGTGCTCGATGCACCGGCGCGCGGCTGCTTCAACCTGCATGCCTCGGCGCTGCCGCGCTGGCGCGGCGCCGCGCCGATCAACCGCGCCGTGATGGCGGGCGATGCCGAGACCGCCGTCATGGTGATGCGGATGGAGGAAGGGCTCGACACCGGCCCGGTCGCCATGGCCGAGCGGCTCGCCATCGGGCCCGACATGACGGCCGGCGATCTGCACGACGCGCTCGCCCGACTCGGCGCCGACCTGATGGCCCGGGCACTGGCCGCGCTCGAGCGCGACACCCTGGTGGTGACGCCGCAGGCCGAAGAGGGCGTCACCTACGCGGCCAAGATCGACAAGGCGGAGACCCGCATCGACTGGACCAAGCCGTGGACCGCCGTGCACGACCACGCCCGCGGCCTGTCGCCTTTTCCGGGTGCCTGGTTCGAGCTGCCTGAAAACAAGGGGCTCGCCCGTATCAAGGTGCTGCGCTCGACTCGCGGAGAGGGATCGGGCCCGCCCGGCACCGTGCTGGACCCGCGGCTCACCATCGCCTGCGGCGAGGGCGCGGTGCGTATTCTGCAGCTCCAGCGTGCCGGCCGCCAACCGATGACGGCCGACGAGTTTCTGCGCGGGACGTCGGTCGAACCCGGCACCGTGCTTTCCTGAGGTCCCGCAATGCCCCGCTACAAGCTCACCATCGAGTACGACGGCGCGCCGTTCGTCGGCTGGCAGATCCAGCAGAACGGTCTCTCCGTGCAGGGCGTGCTGGAGACCGCCTTCGCGGCTTTCGCGGGAGAGGCCGTGGCCGTCAAGGGCGCCGGCCGCACCGACGCCGGCGTGCATGCGCTCGGCCAGGTCGCCCATGTCGACGTTTCGCGCGACATCGACACCGACACCATCCGGGACGCCGCCAACGCGCATCTGCGGCCGCATCCGGTGGCGGTGATCTCGGCCGAGCCGGCCGCCGACGATTTCGACGCGCGCTTCTCGGCGAAGCGCCGCCACTACATCTACCGCATCGTCAATCGCCGCGCGCCCTTGGCGCTCGACGAGGGCCGCGCCTGGCGAGTGGCGCGACCGCTCGACGTGCCGGCCATGCATGCGGCGGCGCAGCGCCTGCTGGGAAAGCACGACTTCACCACGTTCCGGGCCGCGGAGTGCCAGGCGGCGTCGCCCGAGAAGACGCTCGACCGGCTCGACGTCGACCGCTCCGGCGACGACCTGATGGTGACGGCGGTGGCGCGCTCGTTCCTGCATCACCAGGTGCGCTCGATGGTCGGCTCGCTGGTGATGGTCGGCGACGGCCGCTGGAGCAGCGACGACCTTTTCGCGGCGCTTCAGGCCCGCGACCGCTCGGCCTGCGGCCCGGTCGCCCCGCCCGACGGGCTCTATCTGGTCGCCGTGGAGTACTGAGGCGGCGTCCGTCATTCCGGGGCGCCGCGCAGCGGCGAACCCGGAATGAATCAGCCAAAATATCTCGCAAAGATCTCGCGATAGACCGCCGTCAGCCCCACCAGATCGGCGATCGGAACGCGCTCGTCGACGCCGTGCATCGAGGCATTGGTGAGCCCGAACTCGATCACCGGGCAAAAATCCTTGATGAAGCGCGCGTCCGACGTGCCGCCCGAGGTGGACAGTTTCGGCGCACGGCCGGTGACGGATTCGATCGCCTCTCTCACCAGCGTCACGAACGGGCCCGGCGCAGTCAGAAACACGTCGGCATTGGACGGCTCCCAGACGAACTTGAACCGGGCCTCCGGCGCGGCTGCAATGGCACGCGCCTCGACCAGGGCCTTCAGCGACTCGCGCGTGTGATGATCGTTGAAGCGGATGTTGAAGCGCGCCCGCGCCTCGGCCGGGATGACGTTGACGGTGGGGTTGCCGACATCGACCGAGGTGAATTCGAGGTTGGACGGATCGAAGTGATCACTGCCGGCGTCGAGCGGCGCGGCGAGCAGCGCCGCCACCAGTTGCACCATGTGGCGCACCGGATTGTCGGCGAGATGCGGATAGGCAACGTGGCCCGATGTGCCGTGGACGATCAGCGTGCCGTTGAGCGAGCCGCGCCGGCCGATTTTCAGCATGTCGCCGAGCGCCGTCGGATTGGTCGGCTCGCCGAGGACGCAGTGATCGAACTTTTCGCCTCGCGCCGCGGCCCACTTCAGCAATTTGACCGTGCCGTTGACGGCGACGCCCTCCTCGTCGCCGGTAAGCAGAAAGGACAGCGAGCCCTTCGGGCGGCCGCCGCTGGCGGCGACATGGTCGAGCGCGGCGGCGAGCGCGCAGGCGACCGCGCCCTTCATGTCGACGGCGCCGCGGCCGTAGAGCACGCCGTCGGCGACCTCGCCGCCGAACGGCGGATGCCGCCACGCCGCCTCGTCGCCCGCCGGCACCACGTCGGTGTGGCCGGCGAAGACGAGATGCGGCCCCTCTTCGCCGGTGCGGGCGTAGAGGTTCTCGACATCGGCGTAGCCCGGCTCCGAGAACACCGGGCGCTCGACCGTGAAGCCCGCTCGCAAAAGCACGTCCGCCACATAGGCGAGCGCGCCGCCCTCGGCCGGCGTCACCGAGCGACAGCGCAGGAGATCGCGGGCGAACGCGACGGGATCGGCCGGCATGGTCGTGATCACTCCGAGCCGTCGATGCGGCGAAGGCCGCGCGCCTGCGGGTCGGGCCCGTAGCGGTTCGGTCCCGGCGTGCCCGGCCGGAAGCCGAGGTCGATCAGCAGGACGAGGGCGAAGACCAGCCACGGCACGGTGAGGAGCAGGAGCAGCGGGGTCGGCTGGTCGGCCGTGCCGGCCTCGCCGATCACGAACAGGAAGTCGATCAGCACGCTGATGGCGAAGAACGCGCCCGGCACGACGGTCGGCATGCCGCGGTCGTGGCCGCGCTTCGCCATGATGGCGAACTCGGGATAGCTGAAGGCGAGGCTGATGATCGAGGTCAGCCGCTCGCCGTCGATCTCGTTGGCGATGGCGTGGCACAAGAGCTCGATCGCCGTGACGGCGATGAAGGCGACCCAGAAGGTCTTGCGCCCGATGCGGCCGTCGAATCCGAACAGGACGTCATGCCATGTCATGTCGTCCCCCGCCTGGCGCCGCCGCTCAATCGCGTAGCAGCTCGTTGATGCTGGTCTTGGACCGGGTCTTCTCGTCGACCCGCTTGACGATGACGGCGCAGTAGAGGCCCGGCCCCGGCGAGCCGTCCGGCAGCGGCTTGCCCGGCATGGTCCCGGACACCACGACGGAATAGGCCGGCACCTCGCCGGTGAACACCTCGCCGGTGGCGCGGTCGACGATCTTGGTCGAGGCGCCGAGATAGACACCCATCGACAGCACGGAGCCGGTGCGCACGACAACGCCCTCGGCCACCTCGGCGCGAGCGCCGATGAAGCAGTTGTCCTCGATGATCACCGGTCCGGCCTGCAGCGGCTCCAGCACGCCGCCGATGCCGGCGCCGCCCGAGATGTGGCAGCTCTTGCCGATCTGGGCGCAGGAGCCGATCGTCGCCCAGGTGTCCACCATGGTGCCGGTATCGACATAGGCGCCGAGATTGACGAAGGACGGCATCAGCACGACGCCCGGCGCTATATAGGCGGACCGCCGCACGATCGCGCCCGGCACGGCGCGAAAACCGGCGTCGCGGAAATGCGCCTCGATCCAGCCGTCGAACTTCGACGGCACCTTGTCCCACCAGCCGCCGCGGCCGGGGCCGCCCGGGATCACGGTCATGTCGTTGAGGCGAAACGACAGCAGCACGGCCTTCTTGAGCCACTGGTTGACCCGCCAGGAGCCGTCCTGTTGCGGCTCGGCCACCCGCTCCTCGCCGCAGTCGAGCAGGCGCAGCGCCCGGTCGACGGCCTCCCGCACCGGCCCGGTGGTGTCCGGACCGACATCGTTGCGGCGCTCGAACGCCTCGTCGATGGTCTTGGCGAGCTCGGCATGGGACATGCGGGCAATCCTTCGCAGGCGCAATGGCGCCGCGTTGTCGGGGCAGGCGGCAGTTCTGTCAAGGGCGGCAGTCAAACGCCGGTCGCGAGCCGCCGGTCGCCGACCAGACGCTCCAGGAAGCCGGTGAGATCCTCGGTGACGTGGTCGACATGGGGCTCGTCGTGCCCCTCCAGCTCCCAGCCCTCGCGAAACACCTCGCGGGTGCGTTCCGGCACCACCAACACGGTCACCATGCCGAGCGTGTGCGGCACCTCGAGGTTGCGGGCCAAATCCTCGAACAACGCCGCCTTGCGTGGATCGACGCCGTGGCGGCCCAGGAACTTGTCGTAGACCTCGGGAAATGGTTTCGGCGACAGCTCGCCGGCGACGATGTCGAAGACGTCCTCGAAGCAGTGGTCGATCGCGAGCCTCGCCAGCACGGCGTCGGCATGCGCCCTGGTGCCGTTGGTGAGGATCAGCTTTCGCCCGGGCAGCCGCTCCAGCGCGTCGCCGAGCGCCGGGTTCGGCGTCAACGGCGAATGGTCGATCCGGTGCACGTAGTCGAGGAAGTCGTCCGGCTTCATGCCGTGCTCGGCCATCAGGCCGCGCATGCTGGTGCCGAAGCGCTTGTAGTAGTCCTTCTGCACCCGGAACGCCTCGTCATGCGTGATGGCGAGGAAATTGGCGATGTAGTCGCGGATCCGCACGTCGACCTGCTGCCACAGGTTGAGGTGATGCGGATAGAGCGTGTTGTCGAGATCGAACACCCAGGTCTCGACATGGTCGAACAATCGGGGCGCGGCGGAGCTTCGGGAGGCGGTCGAGGACATGGGCGGATGTTTAGCCCGATCGGGGCAGCGCGTCACTCCTGGAACCGCACCGTGGTGCTGGGCCGGCCGGCGAGGTCGACCGGAACGAAGCCGGTGGCGTCGAAGCCGGCGGCGGCGCAGTCCTTGTGGTCGGACAGCTCGAAGCGCGCCTCCCGGGTGCACAGCGTGAGGCCGCCGCCCCAGGCGAGTCGGTGGTCGCCGCGGCGCACCGGCTGGCCGTCGGCGTCGATCGCCTCGCCGAAGCTGTAGAGCCGGCGCGGCTTGCCGGCGACCTCGGGGCGCAGGCACTTGCCCGGCTCGATCCGATACCAGCCGCGGGCGACGATGGCGCCCTTCTCCTCGGTGCCGACCGCCGCCATCACGGCATAGCGGGTGTCATTGCACCAGGAGAAGCCCGAGGCGGCCGGCTGCTGCGCCGCTTCGATCAGCAGGTCGAAGAAGTTTTGGGCTGCCCGTGCCTCTGCCGGCAGGCCACGATCCTTGATGAACTGGGCAATGGCGCCCTCGGTCTTCGGCCCCTTCACCCCGTCGACCGGATTGACGTCGTAGCCGGCCAGCACCAGCAGGCGCTGGATGCCGGCGAGGCGCGCCTGCTCGTCCGAGTACTCGGCCTCCTCGGCGAGCGCGGCGACGAGGCCCTCCGGCGTCTCGGTCGGCTTCACGGCGGCGAAGCGGGCGAAGCGCTGCGGCGGCCGGCAGGCGCGCGCCGCCGCGATGAGGAAGTCGCCGGTACCGACGCAGAGATCGGCGTGGCCGCTCTGCGGCTCGGGCGAGGGGCCGTACACCGGCAGGGCGCGAGCATGCAGATAGAGCTGGTCGGCCTCGACGGCGCCCTGCAGCACGGTGCGGCACTGGCCGGGATCGAGCCGGAACCAGCCGCGCGTCGCGGTGGCGCCCTTCTCCTCCAGCCCGAGCGCCGCCTCGACCACGAAGCTCAGCCGGTTGCAGACCTTCAGGTCGGCCCTGGCCTCGCCGGCCGAGAGGACGCCCACCAGGACGGCGAGCGCGAGCGCCGCCACGCCGAGCCCGAGCCGCCCTCCCCTGCCCCGCATGAGTCCTCCGCCGCGCCGCGCGATTCGCGTGTCCCGAAAGGGATGAATCGATCCCGCCGCGGCCGCAAGGAGACTTGCGACTCGCCCTACTGGACGACGGCGTGCCGCTCGGTCGGCTCGCCCCGCAGCAGGGCCGGGCCGGCGGCGGCATCCAGCTCGGCGATGCGGCGGTCGATCTCGCCGATGGCATGGCGCGAGAACGGCCCGAGATGCAGATAGGCCGCCATCAGCAGAACGATGTAGCGCAGCGCCGCCGGATTCGACTTGGCGACCGAGACGAACACCCGCCAGAACGGCTCGCGCACCTCGGGCAGCGCCCGCATGATCTGATAGACCGTGTCGATGCCGCCCAGCCGCTTGCGGACGTCGCCCTCGGGCAGATCGCGGCGCCGGTCGGAGCGGTCCATCATGGCGGCCATCCGGCTGAGCCGGCCCGCATAGGCGACCGGATCGAACACCCGCGTCAGCACGGTGCGGTAGTCGACCAGGATGTCGCGCAGCGGCCGCAGCGTGTCGAAGTTGCAGCCGAGCGTGCACTGGTCGCCGGCCTGGTCGACCAGCATGATGTCGTGCCCGGGATGCAGCCGGCCCTCCTTTTCGAGCCGCCGGGTGAGCTGGGTGCCGGGCAGCGCATAGAGGAGGCCGACCATGCAGATCGGGATCGCGCATTCCTCGATGAAGTCGGTCATCGCGTCGGCGATCGACACCTTCTCGGTGTCGAAGCCGACGATGAAGCCGGCCGTCACGAACAGGCCGTAGCTGTAGACCTTGTGCACGCATTCGGCGATGTTGCGCCTGGTGTTCTGCTTCTTGCGCATCTGCCTGAGCGTCTCGGGATCCGGGCTCTCGATGCCGATGAAGACGGCGAAGAAGTTGGCGTCCTTCATGGCCTGCAGCATCTCGTCGTCGTCGGCGAGATTGATCGAGGCCTCGGTCGAGAACTCGAACGGGTAGTCGTGCTCCACCAGCCAAGCCTTCAGGCGCGGCATCAGGATGCGGATGTTCTTCTTGTTGCCGATGAAGTTGTCGTCGACGAAATCGACATGGCCGCGATAGCCACGGTCGTACAACGCCTGCAGCTCGGCCAGGATCTGGTCGTTGGTCTTGGTGCGCGGCACCCGGCCGTAGAGCTCGATGATGTCGCAGAACTCGCAGGTGAACGGGCAGCCGCGGGCGTATTGCACGCCGATATAGAGATAGTGCTCGAACTTGAGCAGATCCCAGCGCGGCAGCGGCGTCTTGGTGATGTCGGCCTGGAATTTCTCGGCCGTGAACACGCCCTTGCGCTCGCCACGCTCCCAGGCGGCGATGAAATCGGCGATCACGGTCTCGGCCTCGCCGATCACCTGGAAGTCCGCGGCGGCATAGAGATGCGGGCTCGACGACACGTCCGGGCCGCCGACGCAGACCGGCTTGCCGTGCTGGTGGGCGACGTCGATCAGATGGATGAAATCGGGCTGCTGGTTGAGCATCCCGCCGATCATGATCAGGTCGGCCCAGGCGAGGTCGTCGTCGGCGAGGGTCTCGGTGTTGCGGTTGATCAGCCGCACGTCCCAGCTCGGCGGCAGCATGGCGGCGACCGTGATCAGCCCGAGCGGGGCGGCCGGATACTTGGCGCCCACCAGCTCACAGGCTTCCTTGTAGTTCCAGAACGAGTTCGGGATGAACTCGGGATAGATCATCAGAATGCGTGGCGAGCATGCAGTCACGTCGGGGTCTCCGCGGCTGGCAGCAACATCCGGAAATGTTGCGGCACCTTGCACGGATCGCTCCGCGCACTCAAGCGCCCGCGCGCGACCTAGCCCATGTTGGTGTGTCGCCACCGTCGAGCGGTTCAATGCGTGTCGAAAGAACGTCCGCGGCGTGACGCCGCGGTGACGACGCCTCCGGCGTCACGGCGTGGTTCGGCGGGGGGCACATCGGCTCGGAGGCTTCGGTGCCGACCTCGGCAAGGCGTGCGCCTCTCGTCCGCTCCGGGCTCGCCCGGACGGGCGACCCCCGCCCGTCAGCCGCGGCAGCGCCGGGGTGCCACGACGGATCATTCCGACGTGATGCCGTTCTCGCGCGCGACCGGTCCCCAGATGCCCATCTGGTCGTGCACGAAGCGGCGGAGCTCGTCCGGGCCGCCGCCGACCAGGGTCACCTGCTGGCCCTCGGTGATCTGCCTGGCGAGGCCGGGGTCCTGCACGGCCGCGTCGACGGCGGCGCGGAAGCGCTCGGTCATCGCGTCCACCGTTCCGGCCGGTGCGAAGAAGCCCCACCACGCATCCGCAGCGATCTTCGGAAATCCGCTCTCCTTCGCGGTTGGCACGTCCGGCAATGCCGCGGCGCGCTTCTCGCCGAGCTGCGCGAGCGCCCGGACGGTCTTCGACTCGATCTGTGGCAGAGCGATCGCGATGCTGCCGACGAACAGCTCGACATGGCCCGCGAGCGCGTCGTTCAGGGCCGGCGCCGCACCGCGGTAGGGCACATGGACGAACTGCACGCCGGCTTCCTTGCCGAGCAGCGTCATCGCGAGATGGCCGAGGCTTCCGGCTCCGGGCGTCCCGTAGCTGAACTTGCCAGGCCGCTCCTTGGCCGCGGCGATGACGTCGGCGAGCGACCGATAGGGCTTGCTCGCCTGCGTGCAGACGACGTAGGGCGCCTTGCCGAGCAGATAGACGGGCTGCAGATCCTTCTCGGTGTCGAACGGAAGCTTGCCGAGGACGAAGGGGTTCAGGACGAGATTGTCGAAGCTGAACAGCCAGGTGCTGCCGTCGGGCCGCGCCTTGGCGACCATGTCGGTGCCGATGCTGCCCGAGGCGCCGGTCCGGTTCTCGATGATGACGGTGGTGCCGAGACGCTGCTGCAAGCCCGGCTGGATCAGCCGGGCGATCGCGTCGACCGAGCCGCCCGGCGGATAAGGCACGATGATCCGCACCGTGCCCGGCAGGGTCTGGGCACGCGCCGCGAACGGAGCGAGGGCAGCGCCGATGACGACGGCGCGTCGATTCAGTCGAAGCATGGTCTCCTCCTGTGATCGTGTCGGCAGGCGCCGTGCGGAGGCTCCCACGCTCAGGCCGGCGGCGCACCGCCGATCCCGAGCACGCGCAGACGCCCGTTCAGACGGCCGTAGACGCGGCGGGCATTCCCTTCGAAGATTTTTCCCCGGTCGGCGTCGCTCAGCGTCTTCACGCCGTCGATGTATCGTTTCGTGTCGTCGTAGTGATGGCCGGTCCGCGGATCGATGCCGCGCACGGCGCCGATCATCTCCGAGGCGAACAGGATGTTGTCGACGGGCACCACCTTGGTGAGAAGCTCGATGCCGGGGCGGTGGTAGACGCAGGTGTCGAAGAACACGTTGTTCAGCAGCAGCTCCTCGAGCGGCGGCCGCCCCATGTCCTGGGCGAGCCCGCGGTAGCGACCCCAGTGGTACGGAACGGCGCCGCCGCCGTGCGGAATGATCAGCTTGAGGGTCGGGAAATCCTTGAACAGGTCGCCGGTGAGGAGCTGCATGAAGGCGGTGGTGTCGCCGTTGATGTAGTGCGCCCCGGTGGTGTGGAAGCACGCGTTACACGACGCGCTGACATGAACCATCCCGGGCACGTCGAGCGCGACCATCGCCTCGTAGAGCGGATACCACCAGCGGTCGGTCAGCGGCGGCGTGGTCCAGAAGCCGCCGCTCGGATCGGGGTTCAGGTTGCAGCCGACGAAGCCGAGGCCGTCGACGCAACGCACCAGCTCCTCGACGCACGCCTTCGGATCGACTCCGGGCGACTGCGGAAGCTGGCAGACGCCGATGAAGTTCGTCGGGAACAGGTTGCAGATGCGATGGATCAGGTCGTTGCAGACCCGCGACCAGGCGAGGCTGACGGCGCCGTCGCCGACATGGTGGGCCATGCCGGCGGCCCTTGGCGAGAACAGCGTCAGCGAGGTGCCACGTTCCCTCTGGGCGGCGAGCTGCGCGCCCTCGACGCTCGCCCGCAGCGCGTCGTCGCCAATCGCCAGCGTCTCCGGATCGGGCGGTGCGGCGCCCTCGGCATGCGCAGTGATCTGCCGGCGCCGGAACTCGTGGAGCGCGTCCGGCTCGGTGGTGTAGTGGCCGTGGCAGTCGATGATCATGTCCGGCTCGCCCCGCTGAGTCTCCCCGGCCGCGCCGCCTCGGAAACCCGGCCGGCGCCGCGGCGAGAGTCGTCGTAGCATTGACGCCGCATGCACAAAAAGCGATAAATTATGATGCATTCCAATCGCTTCTAGGACTGTGTCGACGGACATAAGCCATGGTCACGCTCAAGCAGATCGAGGCTCTGCACTGGATCGCCCGCCTCGGCACATTCGAGCGGGCCGCCGCCCGGCTGAGCACGACACAGTCCGCCGTGTCGAAGCGCATCCAGGAGCTGGAGACGACGACCGGGTTGCCGCTGTTCGACCGCACGCATCGCGGCGCACGACTGACCGAAAGCGGCGAGCAGGTGCTGGCGCTCGGCCGCGAGATGATGGCGCTGCAGAGCCGCATCCTCGACCTGCGAAGCGGAGCCGAGACGCCGGCGCGGCGACTGCGGATCGGCGTCACCGACCTGTCGGCCCTGACCTGGCTGCCGCGCCTGGTGGCGGTCCTGCGCAAGACCCATCCGGCCGTCACGGTCGAGCCGGACGTCGACCTCACCCGCAATCTGCACGAGCGCCTGCTGGAGGGAGAGCGCGACCTCGTCGTCGCTCCGCAGCTCGCTCCGGATCCCGACGTCGTGACGGTGCCGCTGGCCGATGTCGAGAACGCCTGGATGAGCCGCCCCGGCCTGGTGAAGCGGCGCGGCGTGATCGCCATGCAGGAGCTGACCCGCTATCCGATCGTCACCCAGGGCAACCGCGCCGGCTCCGGGGTCTTGTATGCGAGATGGTTCAAGTCACAGGGAATCGCGCTGGAGCGCACCATGTCGACCGACAGCATGATGGCCGCGATCGGCTTCATCGTCGCCGGGCTCGGGGTCGGCTATCTGCCGCGCCACTGCTTCCGCCCGCTGGTGCGCGAGGGCAAGCTGGTGATCGTGCCGACCCGGCCGGCGTTGCCGCCAGTCCCCTATGTGGCGATGTATCGCCGCGACGGCCCGACGGCGTTTCTCTCGGGCGTTGCCGCGCTCGCCCGCAAGGTCTGCGATTTTTCGCGCCAGCTCCAGGGCTGAGCGGCCCCGGGCGAACCCGCGGCCGATGCGCCCCCGCAGGGTTCTTGGGCAGGCCGCCCGGGCTCAGCGATGGATCAGCGTGCCGGCGCCGAGATCGGTCAGGAGCTCGAGCAGCACGGCGTGCTCGACCTTGCCGTCCATGATGACGACACCCTCGACGCCCGCCTCGAGCGCGTAGATGCAGGTCTCGACCTTGGGGATCATGCCGCCCGAGATGGTGCCGTCGGCGATCAGCCGGCGGGCATCGTCGATCGACAGCTCCTTGATCAGCGACTTCGACTTGTCGAGCACGCCCGGCACGTCGGTGAGGAGCAGCAGGCGCTTGGCCTTGAGGGCGCCGGCGACCGCGCCCGCGAAGGTGTCGGCGTTGACGTTGTAGGTGCCGCCCTCGGCCGCGGTGGCGATCGGCGCCAGCACCGGGATCAGCTTCTTGCCGAGGATCTGGTCTAGCACGGCGGTGTCGACCGTCTCGGGCTCGCCGACGAAGCCGAGATCGACGATCTGCTCGATCGCCGAGCCGGGATCGACCACGGTGCGGCTGACCTTGCGGGCCGTCACCATGTTGCCGTCCTTGCCGCACAGGCCGACCGCCTTGCCGCCGGCCTCGTTGATGAAGCCGACGATCTGCTTGTTGATCGAGCCGGCCAGCACCATCTCGACGATCTCGATGGTCGCCGCGTCGGTGATGCGCAGGCCGGCCGCGAACTCCGACTTGATGCCGAGCCGCTTGAGCATGCCGCCGATCTGCGGGCCGCCGCCGTGCACCACCACGGGATTGATGGCGGTCTGCTCCAGCAGCACGATGTCGCGGGCGAAGCTCTTGGCCGCCGCCTCCTCGCCCATGGCGTGGCCGCCGTATTTCACCACGACGATCTCCTCGTCGTAGCGCTGCATGTGGGGCAGCGCCTCGATCAGCACGCGGGCGATGTCGTGCGGCGACACGGTCATGGGAGGTCCTCGGAAGCGAACGGCGGGGCCGGTACGGGCGCGTTTTACCGGGCCGCGCCGCCGCGGGAAAGGGCCGAGTGGGCGTCGGGGGGCGGCAACGACCGCCCGACATGGCGGCGAGCGCCCGGCGGGCGCGTCACGCGCCCTCCCACGCCGCCACGGCGGCGTCGACCTCGGCGGCGCTCGCCGTCGAGCTGTCGCCCGGCGAGGTCATCGCCAGGGCGCCGTGGACGACCCCGCGGTTGACGGCCGCCTGTGGATCCTTGCCGGCCAGGAACGCAGAGGCGAGCCCGGACGCAAAGGCGTCGCCGCCGCCCATCCGGTCGTAGATCTCGAGATTTTTTCGCGGGGCGCCCCGGTAGACCTGCCCGCCGGCCCAGAGGAGCGCGCCCCAGTCGTTGAAGCCCGCCGTCCGCGCGTCACGCTGGGTCGTCGCCGCCACCTTGAAGTTGGGGAAGGCCGCGACGGCGGCCGCCAGGATGGTCGTCGCATTGTCCGGATCGAACTGGGTCGCGCCGGGATGCGGCACCGTCACGTCGAGGCCCAGGCGGGCCAGAAAATCCTCCTGGTTGCCGATCATGACGTCGACGAAGGGCGCCACGGTGCGGTTGACGGCGCGGGCCGCGTCCGGCCCGCCGCGATCCTTCCAAAGGGACGCGCGAAAATTGAGGTCGTAGGACACGATGGTGCCGTGCCGGCGGGCCGCCGCGACGGCCTCGATCACGGCCTCGGCCGTGTTGGACGCGAGGCCGGCGAAGATGCCGCCGGTGTGGAACCAGCGCACTCCCTCCTGGCCGAACAGCCGATCCCAGTCGATCTCGCCGGGCCGGATCTGCGAGGCGGCCGAGTGGCCGCGATCGACGCAACCGAGCGCGGCACGGCCGCCAAATCCCTTCTCGGTGAAGTTCAGGCCCACGCGGGTGTTCTGGCCGATGCCGTCGCAGGGGCGCCAGACCACATGGGAGGTGTCGACACCGCTCTGCCAGACGAGATCCTCGGCCAGCCGGCCGAGCTCGTTGTCGGGCAGCGCCGTCACGACGGCGGCGCGCAGGCCGAAGCACTTTCGCACCGCACGGGCGACATTGTACTCGCCGCCCCCCTCCCAGACCCGGACCCGGCGGGTGTCGCGCACCCGGCCGAAGCCGGGGTCGAGGCGCAGCATCACCTCGCCGAAGGCGACGCAATCCCACCGCGTGTCGGTCGCCGGACGGATGGTGAGGATGTCGGTCATCGGGATGCAGCAGCACGGCCGGACTGCGGGACCACGCGGGTTGCCGCCGGCCCACTCGGCACCCGGAACCGAACAAGTAACTACATGGTTACTTGTTCGGCGTCCAGCCGCGGCGCCCGCCCGAAAGGCGTAGCGGCTCCACGCCGAAAGCACAGCCGCGGTGCCGGGGCGCGGCAAGTCCCGGCGTCCCCAGGGCGCCGGGAGGCGCGGCGGCGTGGGCGCCCTACTGCTCGATCATCGCCATGGCGCCGGGGGCGTAGCGCATGCCCACGGCACCCGCCGCGATCGGCTCCAGCGCCGCGAGGTCGGCGGCATCGAGCGTCAGGCTGCGCGCGGCGGCGTTCTGCTCGAGGTAGCTCACCCGCTTGGTGCCGGGGATCGGCACGACATCGGCGCCGCGCGACAGAACCCAGGCGAGCGCCACCTGGGCGGGCGTCGCGCCGTGCTTCTTCGCCACCTCCTCGACGGGCGCCACGGCGGCCGCGTTGCGGGCCGCGTTCTCGGCGCCGAAACGCGGGTCGTTGTTGCGGGAGTCGGTCGTCGCCAGCGCGCCCCTGCCGGTAACGGCGCCGGTGAGAAAGCCGCGGCCGAGCGGGCTGTAGGCGACGAAGCCGATGCCGAGTTCCCGCAACGTCGGCAGCACGGCTTTTTCGACGCCGCGCTCCCACAGCGAGTACTCGCTCTGCACGGCGGCGATCGGATGCACGGCATGGGCCCGGCGGATGGTCTGCGGCCCGACCTCGGAGAGGCCGAGATGGCGCACCTTGCCGGCCTTCACCAGTTCGGCCATCGCCCCGACCGTCTCCTCGATCGGCACGGCGGGGTCGCGCCGGTGCTGGTAGAACAGGTCGATGACGTCGATGCCGAGCCGCTTCAGCGAGGCGTCGGCGACCCGGCGCACATTGGCCGGGCTGCCGTCGACCCCGCGCGAGCGCATGTCGAGCGGATTGTCGGAATTGAACTTGAAGCCGAATTTCGTCGCGATCACGTAGTCGCCGCGGCGGCCCGCGACGGCCCGGCCGACCAGCTCCTCGTTGGTGAAGGGGCCGTAGAGCTCGGCGGTGTCGAGCAACGTGATGCCGAGCTCGTGCGCCCGGTGGATGGTGGCGATCGAGGAGGCGTCGTCGCGCTCGCCATAGGCGAACGTCATGCCCATGCAGCCGAGGCCCATGGACGAGACGGCGAGGCCGCCGAGGCGGCGCGCCGGATAGGTCGTGTCTGACATGTGGGATCCTGCCGGTTCGGGTCGCAGGTGGATCGGGAGGAACGAACCGCTGGGTCCATTTATGTCCGGTGCCGGCCCGCGGCAAGGGCCACGCGAGTTCCTGGGGCGTCCGACGCTGTCAGGCACCCCGCACGAGCCTGACGGCCGCCGCGACGGCGAGAGCGAGCCAGCTCAGAATCAGGATGCTGCCGCCGGTCGGCGCCGCCATCGGGAACAGGCGGTTGCCGACGAAGGCGCGCAACGCGATGTCGCCCGAGAAGAACAGCGCGCCGAGCACGAACCCGATGAGCCCCGCGAGCGCGAGCGGCCGCCAGGCGAGGCCGGCCGCGACGGCGGCAGCGCCGGCGAACAGCGCGACCGCGTGCACCATCAGGATCTGCGCGGCGCTCTCGAGGCCGACGCCGGGCGCGGCATGGGCGGCGGCCGCCGCGAGCGCGACTCCGGCGGCGCCCATCAGGCCGGCGATCAGCACGAAGAACGAGAGGGTCATCCGGTCGCATCCTTGCACGAGAGCGAGCTGCACCACCCGCAGCGTCATCGCCGGGCAACGACCCGGCGATCCATCCGGCAAAAAAGCATCTTCTGTCGATGGACGCGCGGGTCAAGCCCGCGCGTGACGGCGGCGGCGTGGAGGCGACGTCACCGCTTCTCGGACATCAGCCGGGCGACGGCGGCACGCAGCTCGCCGATGCCGGCTCCGGTGCGCGCCGAGGTCGCGAGAATGCCCGGATAAGCGGCCGTGTGCTTCTTCAGCACCGCCTCGGTCGCGGCGAGGACGTCGGCGAGCTCGCCCGGCTTCGGCTGGTCGGCCTTGGTGAGCACCACCTGGTAGCTCACGGCGGCCTCGTCGAGGAGGTCGAGCACCGGGCCGTCGGTGTCCTTGAGGCCGTGGCGGGCGTCGATCAGCACGTAGACCCGGCCGAGATTGGCGCGGCCGCGCAGATAGGCGCGGATCAGCTCGGTCCAGGCCGCGACCTTGGATTTGGGGGCCTCGGCGTAACCGTAGCCCGGCATGTCGACGAGGCGCAGGCGGTCGCCGGTCGCGAAGAAGATCAGCTCCTGGGTGCGGCCGGGCGTGTTGGAGGTGCGGGCCAGCCCGTCGCGCCCCGTGAGGGCGTTGACCAGGCTCGACTTGCCGACATTCGAGCGGCCCGCGAAGGCGATCTCGACGCCGAACATCTTCGGCAGTGCCGTCATGGTGTCGGCCGCCGCCATGAACTGCCAGTCCACAGCGAACAGCTTGCGGCCGGTGGACATCTCGGCGGGCGTGAAGGGCGCGGGCGCAACGGGAGAGATCGGTGCGTCGGACATGATGGCGGTGACCCAACTCCGAACCCGATGCCCGGGCGAGCAGCTCCTGATCCGCCCTCGTCCCGAGGAGCCGCCACCGATCTCGGGCTTGCCCGAGATCGGTACGATCGAGTGCCCAAGTCGGCAACGGCCGACTTGGGTGGCGGCGCCTCGAAGGGCGGGGGCGGCCCCGGACCGGACCTCGTGGCCTCATGGTTCGAGACGCGGCCTGCGGCCGCTCCTCACCATGAGGATGATGGCGGTGCAACGACGCACCGACTCGAGACGTGGATGGCCGGGACGAGCCCGGCCGA
Organism: Rhodoplanes sp.; assembly: GCF_013377085.1. Lineage (GTDB taxonomy): Bacteria > Pseudomonadota > Alphaproteobacteria > Rhizobiales > Xanthobacteraceae > Rhodoplanes. The sequence goes on from NZ_JACAAX010000020.1 coordinate 71,978, forward strand.
GACGCCGGAAACTACAGCGGAGTGGGTCTCGCCCGCTACTCCTGCGGCTTCCGCTTCGGGATCCATCCCTTGAGGTTGTCGAAGAGCTCGATCTTGGCGCCGTTGCGCTTCATGATGATGCTCTGCTGGACGACCGACAGGAAGTTGTTCCACGCCCAGTAGATCACCAGGCCGGCCGAGAAGCTGGCCAGCATGAAGGTGAAGATCACCGGCATCCAGTCGAAGATCATCTTCTGGGTCGGGTCGGGCGGCGCCGGGTTCAGCTTCATCTGGAACCACATGGTCACGCCCATGATGAGCGGCCAGGCGCCGAGATGGAGGAACGAGCCGATCATCGGCAGCGCCATCGGGTCGAACGGAATGAGGCCGAACAGGTTGAACACCGTGGTCGGATCGGGCGCCGAGAGATCGTGGATCCAGCCGAAGAACGGCGCGTGCCGCATCTCGATGGTGACGAACAGCACCTTGTAGAGCGAGAAGAACACCGGGATCTGGATCACCACGGGCCAGCAGCCGGCGATCGGATTGATCTTCTCCCGCTTGTAGAGCTCCATCAGCTCCTGCTGCTGCTTCACCTTGTCGTCCGGATAGCGCTCGCGCAGCGCCGCCATCTGCGGCTGCACGGCCTTCATCTTGGCCATCGAGGCGTAGGACTTGTTGGCGAGCGGGAAGAAGATGAACTTGATCAGCACCGTCACGGCCAGGATGGCGAGGCCGAAATTGTGCAGCCACTGGAACAGGAAATCGATGGTCCAGAACATCGGCTTGGTGATGAAGTAGAACCAGCCCCAGTCGATCAGCAGCTCGAAGCGGTTGAGCTTCAGCGCCTTGTCGTAGCTGTCGACGGTTCCGACCTCCTTGGCGCCGGCGAACAGGCGCCCCGTCGCCGTGCCGGTCTGGCCGGGCGCAATCGTCTGCGCGTCGAGCAGATAGTCGGTCTGGAAGGTGCGCAGATTGCCGATGAGGCCGGTCGAGAACTTGGCCTGCAGGCTGGCGGCCGGATCGGGCAGCAGAGTCGCGGCCCAGTATTTGTCGGTGATGCCGAACCAGGCATTGGTCACCTTGAAGGGGATGAGCTTCTTGTCCTCCATCGCCTTGTAGGTGATCTCCTGCAGGCCCTGGTCGCCGAGCACGCCGATCAGGCCTTCGTGCAGGATGTAGTAGCCGAGCGTCTGCGGGGTGCCGTGGCGCGACACCAGCCCGTACGGATAGAGCGTGACGGCGGCGGCACTCTTGTTGACGACGTCGTCCTTGACGGTGAACAGGAACTTGTCGTCGACCGTGATGGTGCGGCGGAACTCGAGGCCCTCGCCATTGTCCCACACCAGCGTCGCCGGCCGGTCCGGCGACAGCGCCCCCGAGCCCTCCTGGCGCCACACCGTGTCGGGGCCGGGCAGCTTGACCGGGGCGCCGGCGGCCGGCACCCAGCCGAACTCGGCGTAGAACGGGTTCGGCGTGCCGGACGGCGACAGCAGCACGATGGCGGGCGACTTCGGGTCGACCGTCTCGCGGAAGCGCACCAGCGCGACGTCGTCGATGCGGGAGCCCTTGAGAGCGATCGAGCCGTGGATGTTCGGGGTCTCGACCTGCAGGCGCGGACCGGCGGCCAGCGCGGTCTCGCGCGACTGCTCGGTGGTCGAGACGGCCTGGCCGGGAACCGGCGGGGCACTGCCGCCCGGCGTCGGTGCGCCTCCGGGCTGTGGCGTGCCGCCCGCCTGCTGGGCGGCGGGCTGGCCCGGAGCCGGTTGGGCCTGCTGGGACTGGGTCTGCTGCTGGGTCTGGCGCTGCTTCTCCAACTGCGGCATGCCGAAGAAGTACTGCCAGACGATCAGCACGACCGCCGACAGGACGATGGCCAGGATGACGTTTTTCTGTTCGTTCATGAGACAGCTCGGGCGGTCGGCCGCGGATCGGGTTGCTGGCTGGGCGCGCCGTCGCGCGCAGGCTGGTCGGGCTCGCGCGGGGGCCGGTGAACCCGCTTTATCGCGCCGATGAAGTCCGCGACGCAGCGGTCGAACGGCCGGTCCAGGGCGGCGCGCCGGCCGATCATCACGTAGTCATTGCCGTTCCGCAGACGCCCCGCGGCGGAAAGCCGCACGACCTCGCGGAGACGGCGGCGGACGCGGTTGCGTTCCACCGCGGTGCCGACTTTCTTTGTGACCGTGAAGCCGACCCGCGGCGGGTCGTGGTCACTCCGCGCTCGCGCCTGCAGGACGAAGGCCGGCGTGGGCGCCTTGGCACCCTTGGCGGCGGCGAGGAAATCGGACCGTTGCCGTAACCGTTGCATCGAGGTGACGCCCGGTCGGCATCGGCGCGATCACGCGCTGAGCCGCTTGCGGCCGCGCGCCCGCCGGGCGTTGAGAACCTTGCGTCCACCGACAGTCGCCATCCGGGCACGAAAGCCGTGGCGGCGCTTGCGCACCAGTTTGCTCGGCTGATAGGTCCGCTTCACGGTCTTCTACTCCGCTTCTCGTGTCGGCCGGATGGTCGGGCGCCGGCGCCTGGTCGGCAACGTTCCGCAGATCAACGCTGTTCGGGGATCGGCGCGGCCGAAAATTCAGGGCGGCTTATACGGGAGGGGCTCTGCCCCGTCAATGCGAGGCCTTCCGGGGCCGACGGCCGCGCGACGATGCCGCCGCGGGCAAGAGCCGCCACGCCGGCACCCGTCATGGTTGAGCTGGATTATGGCGTAGTCTCCCTGGTCTAAAGTCATGCGGCGGCCGTATTCTCGGTGCAGTCGTGGTGGGCACCCATGCGGGCAGGGACGCAGGGATAGAGCCCGCGGAGACATTTTTGTTCGCGCGGTCGGGCCGATCCGGGTGAGCCGGACGATCGGCCGGCTGTGTCGGTTGGGCTGATGGACGCCGAGATTTCTCCGCAGACGCAAGGCACGCCCCCCCCGGCCGCGCCTCCCGACGACGGCGCGGCTGCGACGTCGCGCGAGGCCGCGCCGGCCCGGCATCTCGGCCTGCCGCGCTTCGGCCTGTCGGCGCGCCTGCTCGTCCTCACGATCCTGTTCGTGATGATCGCCGAGGTGCTGATCTACGTCCCCTCGATCGCCAATTTCCGGCTGAGCTGGCTGAACGACCGGCTCGCCGCCGCCCATACGGCCGCCCTGGTGCTCGACGCGGCGCCGAGCGGAATGGTGCCGGACAGCCTGAGCCGGCAGATCCTCGACAGCATCGGGGCACGCGCCGTCGCCATGAAGATGGGGCAGCAGCGGCGGCTGCTCGCCACCACCGAGCTGCCGGCCGCGGTGAGCCAGGAGGTCGACGTCCGCGAGATCGGGGTCTGGTCGGCGATCTCCGAGGCCTTCACGACCCTGCTCGCGACCCGCGACAGCGACCTGATCCGCGCCGTCGGCCCCGCCCCGATGGGCGGCGAGTTCGTCGAGATCGTGCTCGAGGCCGGGCCGCTGCGGCACGCGATGTGGCAGTTCTCGCGGAACGTGCTCCTGGTCTCGCTGGTCATCTCGGCCATCACGGCGGCGCTGGTCTATCTCGCCCTGCACGTGCTGTTCGTGCGGCCGCTGCACCGGATCACCGCCAACATGACGGCGTTCCGGGCCAATCCGGAGAACCCGGCCCGCATCGCCCGCCGCTCGAACCGGATGGACGAGCTCGGCATCGCCGAGCGCGAGCTCGCCGCCATGCAGACCGACCTCGCCTCCATGCTGGCCGAGCGCTCCCGCCTCGCCGCGCTCGGGCTGGCGGTGTCCAAGATCAACCACGACCTGCGCAATCTGTTGAACTCGGCGCAGCTCATCTCGGACCGGCTCGGCGGCATCGCCGATCCGCAGGTGCAGCGCTTCGCCCCCAAGCTGATGCTGGCGCTGGAGCGCGCCATCGCGTTTTGCGAATCGACGCTGGCCTATGGCCGCGCCCAGGAGCCGCCGCCCGACCGCAAGCCGGTCGCCGCCGAGGCGCTGGTCGAGGAGGCGCGCGAATCGCTCGGCGTGGCGCTCGACGGGCCGATCGGCTGGGTGACGGCGATCGAGCGCGGGCTGACGCTCGACGCCGACTACGAGCAGATGCTGCGCGTTCTGGTCAATCTGGTGCGCAATTCGATCCAGGCGCTGGAAGGCCGCGCCCCCAACGAGCCGGGCCGCGACCAGATCCGCATCAGCGGCCGGCGCGAGGGCGCGGTGGCGGTGCTGGAGGTCTCCGACACCGGCCCGGGCCTGACGAGCCGGGCGCGAGAACACCTGTTCGAGGCGTTCCGCGGCTCGACCCGCTCGGGCGGCACCGGGCTCGGGCTGGCCATCGCGGCCGAGCTGGTGCGCCTGCACGGCGGCGAGATCAGTCTTGTCGCCGGGACGCTGGGGGCGACCTTCCGGATCGCCATCCCCGACCGTGCCGTCGACCTGCAGGACCGCCGCGACCAGCGCGCCCGGGCGTGAGGGCGCCGCGGGGCGCGACATCCGCCGTCATCGCAGCGCCGGCCGGCCCTGTTCGCCAGAGTCTTGCCAAGCCGGCGGCGAGACGTTAGGGAATGCGTCACCGCGCCCCGCGTCCCTCCGGATGCCCTCGGGCCGGGTTGGTATGCGCCCGTAGCTCAGCTGGATAGAGCACCAGACTACGAATCTGGGGGTCGGACGTTCGAATCGTTCCGGGCGCGCCAGTTTCTTTTTCAAGATCAATAGCCATCCGGCCCGACCGGGGCTCGTCACCGGACCCACCCTCGGGGTTGGACGCCAATTTCCGCGTCCTCCGACGCCCGTCGCGGACGCCCCTAGGCGGCCAGATCGGCGGGGCGGAATCGTCCGGGGTCACCCGAACCGCTTTCAGGCCGTGCGTCGTCGCCCGCCGGGATGACGTTCCGGATATCGGTGCCACTGCCACCCGGGCCGACATCTCGGCCTGCAATTCGGCGCAGCGGTTGGAGGTGCAGGTTTCGGAGGCCCGCCCGAGGACGGACCAATTCGGCGGGGTGCCCCGCCCCCATCGCATCGCCGGCCGGGTTCCGTCGATCGACGTTCGCCGCAACCGGACGGACGGCGTCCATATGCGGACGCATCGGCGAGAACCGGCCCACCTGCGCCGTCGGCCCCAGGGGGGCGACGGGCCGGCGTGGACGATCTCGGCGAGCGACACCCGCAGGCCGCGACGACAATCAGCGGGTCGCGATCCCGGCGGGCGGGATCACCTCCCGATCGGCATCACGAGCGGCGAATATGATGCTTCTCGCCACCCACCTGAATCGTGAAGCACCATCCGCCGAAGCCGTATGTGTCGTCAGGCGACGGCGGAAATATTCCATGTTCGACATATGACCTGACGAGGACCTCGACCATCCGCTTTTCCTCGTCCGTAGGACCGTCCAGGATGTCCTGCGCCGAACGATCGGATGCTTCGTTGTCTGCCGCCATCTCCACGGCGACACCCACGGCGGGATGCAGTCCGTGCTCGTCGATCCACTCTCGAGAGATATACGCGACTTCCCTCAGGTAATGCGGCTTCAGTTCTTGGGTCATTGTTCCTCCCGATGCCGGCTTGTATCTGTTCATTAGCAATAGACACTCACAGTCGGCAATAGCTCGGCGGACACGACAGCGTCACAGGCAGGGCCGAGCCTCGTCCAATCGTCGCATGACCGAGGTCCCGGCCGCCGATCGGGCCGGAGATGTGGGACCGACATGGGCGGCCATTGCTGCAGTGCGACGCTGTCCTCCACCTGACAGTCGACAGCGTCGATCAAGCCCGGACTGTTTGTCGACAGATGCCGCGCGACGCCGTCCGCGACCGGGAGGCGTCACGGCCGGCGGTTCCTGATCGTGATCAGTACGCTCGTCTTGTTGAACCTCACGTGATCACCCCGCCGTGATCATCACCCACACGCGCATGGCTCGCTCGTGACACGACCGATCTCGCCGGGAGCGTGGCGCCGACGACGGCACCGACACGCCACGAGATCTTTCGAGTGGGCGCGCCGCTCGCGCGTCCGCGTTCGTCACCGGAACAAGCCTGGGCGTGGACCGCAGGCAACCGCGCAACGAGAGCGCGGCGGGCCGCGGCTGCCGCGGCGGCGCGTGGGGTCTCACAGCGCCGCTCAGCGGCGGATGGCGCCGCCGATGACACCGCCGATGAAGCTGCCGGCGACCCCCGGATCGATGCCGGGCTGGGCGCGTTGCGGCGGCGGGGCGGCCGGTTGCATCCGCGGCTGCTGCGGCGGGGCGGCCTGGCGCACGACAGGGCGGGGCGGTTCGGCGACGGGCTGGATTTCCGCCAGAAGCGCCGTGTACTGCGGGCGATTGAGAAAGCCGGAATTGGGATAGCCGCGCGCCGCCTGCCAGCGCGTGATGACGGTGCGGGTGTCCGCCTCGAACTTTCCGCTCTGCCGGACGTCGAATCCGAGCCCGGTCAGACGCCGCTGCACGTCACGACGTTGGGCCTGGCTCAAGCCGATCTGGTCCTCGGTGAGCTGCGTCGCCTCCGCCGTCAGCACGGCCGGGTCGACGCCCGGGGCGAGCTGGCGCGTCGCCGCCGCCGGCGCCGCCTGCAGAGAGGCGATCCGCGCCAACGCCAGCGGCTTGAACTGGCCGTTCGGATAGGTCGTGACGTAGGCGTTGAGCTCTTCGACCTTGTTGGAATCCCTGATCGACCGCCAGAACTCGATCTCGGCCTCGGACCCGCCTGCGGGTGAGGCCATCGCCGTGGGCTGGGCCGACGATGCGGCGTCGGACGGCGTGCCCGCCGGCGCATTGAGATAGACCGTGCCGATCAGATTGGTGTGGCCCCACGGAAGCTGCTGCTTGCGGGTTTCCTCGTTCACCTGCGCGCGGACCTTGGTCATCGCCTGCTGGATCTCGAGGCCGGGCGAGGCGATGTTGTCGAGCAGGGCGCGCGTGAACGGGCTGTTGCCGCCGCTCTGGCCGTCGAGCGCGGTCTGGCCGGGACCGGTCGCAAAGGCGATCAGGGTTCCTTCGCCCGACTTCATCTCGGCGAGACCGGTCTGTACCGTGACGCTGCGGGTCCGCGACGCCGAGCGGATCCGCTCGGCAAAGGGATTGTCGCGGCAGGCGTCGAGGAAGACGAGCTTGACCTTGGCGTCGCTCATCGTCTGGTCGAGCGTCACGTCGACGTCGATCGCGGCGCCGAGCTTGACGTCCATCTCGGATTTCAGATCGGCGTCGATCGGCAGCAGATAGTTGATCCCGTTCACGGCGATGCCGTGGCCCGCATAGAAGAACACTGCGACGTCGGCGCCCTGTGCCCGCTTGCCGAACTCGATCAGCTTGTTGGTCATTGCTTCGCGGGTGAGATTGGTGCCCTCGACCACCTCGAAGCCGACATTCCTCAGCTTCGCCGCCATCGCCGTGGCGTCGATGGTCGGATTGGGCAAGGCCTGGACGTTCTTGTAGGCGCCGTTGCCCATCACCAAGGCGACCCGCCGATCGGCCTGGGCGCAGAGCGTGGAACCGAGGATGCACAACAGGGTCAGCGCAGGAACCGCGAGCCGCATCTGAAGCCTCATCCGCTCGATATGCTGTCGCCAAGCTACCATCGGGCAGACACCCCGCCCAGTGTTCGGCCGGCAACAGGCGTCCTAATTTCTTCCGTCCTCGACGCGATTATCCTGACGCGCCGAGACCGTCCCCCGACTCCGGACGGCGCCAGTGTCGACATTCGCGCCGGGCGTTGCCCGGCAACCGCGTCATGCCGCGCGGGTCTCCATATCCGCGACCATCTGGTCGATCGCGCCCATTCGCCGAACCGCTCCGCCCTCGTATCGCGTCCAGGCCGCCTCGAGCCTCAGACGGGTCCGCTCGAACCTCGCCGGGCTTGGAAGCGCGCCAGACGCGATGTTCTCATGGAGCATGCAGGCCGCATCATACGCTCGGCCCAGATAGTCCGGCATGTCCCGGTCCCAAGTGGCCAGCATGATGTGCTGGCACAGCTCTGTCAGGCGATTGGCTGATACGACCATTGTCCCCGACTCCACTTCGGCATCCGAGAGTAAAGCACGAGTCTCGCCGATTGTATGATGCGCCCCTGCAACACCCGCGCACTCTCTTCGAGTGCAATTGCGCCCGAAAGCAGACCAAAGGGCGCCGAAACGAAGCCTTCTTCGACGGTCGGGCGAGCCGCAAGGTTGCCGGTGTGGCTCGCCACGCCGTGACGTGGCGGCCCTCACGAGCCCTCGCCCTCGGCGCGCGCCTGGCGCGGCGTGCGCATGAAGAACATGGCGGCGACGAGCGCGACCATCAGCACGGTCAGGGCGGCCGGATGGTGAGCGAGCGACGTCACCTTGCCCTCGGTGATGATCAGGGCCTGACGCACGGAGAGCTCGAGCTGCGGCCCGATGACGAAGCCGATCAGGAACGTCACCCGCGAATAGTCGAAGCGGTGCATCAGATAGCCGAGCAGGCCGAAGCCGACCATCATGCCGACCGCGAACACCGAGTGGCTCTCCAGATAGGCGCCGACCAGGCACAGCATGGTGACGACCGGGATGATGATGGTGGCCGGGACGCGCGTGAGCTGCGCGAAGGCGAGGAGACCGATGCGGCCGACCACCAGCATCACCAGCGCGGCGATCAGCATGGCGCCGAAGATGCCGTAGATCAGCCGCGGCTGCTCCTCGAACAGGCGCGGCCCCGGCGTGACGCCGTGGATGGTCAGCGCCGCGATCAGGATGGCGGCCGAGACGCTGCCCGGCAGGCCGAGCGCGAACAGCGGAATGAAGCTCGCCGGCACCACGGCGTTGTCGGCCGTCTCGGCGGCCGCGACGCCCTTCAGCTCGCCCTTGCCGAACTGCTCGCCGGGCTTGGCGAAACGCTTGGCGAGCGCATAGGACGCAAACGACGCCACCGTCGGGCCGAGCCCGGGCAACAGGCCGATCGCCGTGCCGACCAGGCTCGACTGCAGGAAGGTCGGCAGCACATGGCGGAACTCCGTCCAGCCGAAGCGGTCGCCGGCGGCGTCGGTCACCACCGCGCTGGCCGCGTCGGCCGGCCTGGAAAACACCTCCTCGGCCTGGATGATCATCTCCGACAGCGCCAGCATGCCGACCGTGACGGCGAGCAGCGGGACGCCGTCGAACAGCGCCACCTGGTCGAAGGTGAGCCGCGGCGTGCTGCTCTCGATGTCGAGGCCGACGGTAGCGCAGAGAAGCCCGAAGGCGCCGGCGGCAAGCCCGCGCAGCAGCGAGTTGCCGGCGAGCGCCGCGATGAAGGTCAGCGCCAGCACCATCACGGCCGACATCTCGACCGGGCCGAAGCCGAGCGCCAGCGTCGCCAGCGGGCGCGCCAGCAGGATCAGGGCGAACGTGCCGACCAGGTCGCCGATCACCGAGCCGTAAAGGGCGACCTTGAGGGCCTGCTTGGCCTTGCCGGCACGCGCCAGCGGATAGCCGTCGAGGCAGGTGACGGCGGCGTTGGGCTCGCCCGGCGTGTTGATCAGGATCGCGGTCGTCGCCCCGCCGGCGCCGGACGCCTTGGCGATGCCGATCAGGAACGCGACGGCGGCGAGCGGTGTCAGGTAGTAGCTGATCGGGATGGCGATCGCGAGCGCCGCCGGACGGTTGAGGCCGGGCAGCACGCCGATGACATAGCCGAGCAGCACGCCGAGAATGACGAAGCCGATGGTGAGCGGTGCCAGCGCATCGCCGAGGCCGAGAAGCGCGTCGGACATGGGGCGACCTTCAGAAGACGAGCCAGACCAGACCAGCGGAAAGCAGCGCGGCGCCGGCGATCCACAAGGGCCGCCGCTCGCCCAGCACGGCCATGCCGGCCGGCACCGTGACCAGCGCACAGACCGCGATGCCGGCGTTGGCCAGCACGACCGCGCCGACGATGGCGACGGCGCCAATGCGCGCGAACGCTGTCCACCCCTCGGGATAACGTGGCTCCGAGGTACCGCGCAAAATACGGAGCACCGCGTCCGCCACGGCGAAGACGCCGAGCGCGCCGGCGCACACGGTCGGGAAGACGGCCGGCGACAGGCCGACGCCGCCGTCGGTCGTCTGCATCGGGATGACCCAGACCACCGCGGCGAGCGCGGCGCCGCCGAGCAGCACGGCCTCGGCGAGCAGCGAGACGCGCGAGCGTGGGGCCGACGCGTCGCCGTGCAAAGCGTCGGGCTGCGGAGCGTCGGGCTGCGAAGCAGCCGTCACTTCGAGGACTCGATCAGCTTGGCATAGCCGTCGATGTGATCCTGGACGGTCTTGGCGAGTGCGGCCCCGGTCTCGACGAAATTGTTGAGGCTGCGCTTCTCCATCAGCGAGACGATGGAGGGATCGCTGCCGGCCGCCGCGAAGGCTTCGTCGAGCTTCCTGGCGACGTCGCCCGGCAGGCCCTTGGGCGCGACGAACAGAATGAGGTTGACGCTGGAGATGCCGTAGCCGAGCTCCTTGAGGGTCGGCACGTCGGGCAGCCCGGCGACGCGCTTGTCACCCAGCACCGCCATCACGGCGATCTCGCCCGCCTTGGCCTGCGGATAATAGGCGCCGGACGAGTAGCCGAGATCGACATGGCCGCCCATGACCTGGGTGACGACCTCGGCACCGCTGCGGGTCGGCACCGGCACCAGCGCGACGCCGGCCTTCTTGGCGATCGCCGCCGAGATCATGCGGTCGACCGCCGTGTTGGAGGCGTAGTTCATGCGGCCGGTCGCCTTGGCCGCCGCCATGGCGTCGTTCAGGGTCTTCCAGCCGTGCTTGGGCAGCGCGATGAAGGCCTCGGGGAACTCGCCCACCGCCGCCACATAGGTGAAGTCGGCCGGCGCGTAGCCGAGCTTCATGAGCTGCGGATCGAGCGTGATGGTGGTCGAGGTGGTGGCGACCAGATTGTAGCCGTCCGCCGGCATCTTGGTCAGGCCGGTCGCCGCGATGGCGCCGCCGGCGCCCGCCTTGTTCTCGATCACGACCGGCTGGCCGAGCTTTCGGGCGACCACCTCGGCGACGGCGCGGGCCGCGACGTCGGTGGTGCCGCCCGCCGCGAAACCGACCGAGATGGTGATCGGCTTCTCGGGCCACTCCGCCCGGGCCGGCACCGCCAGGACGAGACATGCCGCGAGGAGCGCAGCCCCCCGGACGGCCGATCGGATCGGCATGGCGGACAAGGGCGCGGACACGGGCGCGAAGGTGGGCATCGACGGCTCCTGTTGGTTTTGCGCGCGACGGCGGAAGAACATGCGGCGGGACTGACGAATACAATTATCGTGCCCGCCGCCAGGCCGCGTGTCCAATCGGCAGAGGACGGTGGCGCGGCGTTGCGGCGGCCGGCGCGAAGATGGCACCTCGCATTCGGGCGTGGCGTAGGCCTGCCAGGGCCGGCCCCGGCGTATCACCGCGGGGTGGCGCACCGCCCGGTGCCCATGCTGAACTCACAAGGTGATTCCAATGGAGACGCGAATGTCCACGGCATGCGCGCGCCGGTCGCGGCGACTTCTTTCGGTTCTGGTCGTGCTCGGCGCGGCCGCCTGGCTCGCCGGGCCGGCGGCGGCCGAGATCGACCCCGCCAAGCTGCCGGCCGCCAAGGCCGCCGCCGCCAGCCTGCTGGCGATGGCCAAAGGCTCGGAGACCAGCGGACGGCTGCCGCGCGAAAACGATCCGGCGGCGAAGCCCCTGCTCGACGCGGTGTTCGATGCGAGCGACGTCGGCGCCGGCCGCGCCGTCTCGGTCCAGGAGCTGACGCCGCTCAGCGAGCGCATGGTCACGGGCGCCCGGGTCGGCACCGCCTACATGCTGGCCGGCACCGGTGCGGCCGATCTCGGCACGCTCGCCCAGGACCCGAAGGCGGACGAGAAGGTCAATCTCAACGTCGTCAAGTTCGCCCCCGAGATGGGGCACTTCCTCGACTTCCAGCTCCGCATCCAGGGCGCCATCGTCGAGGCCGTGCTGGCTCGCATCGCCACGGCGCGGCCGGGCGACGCCGCCACGCCGACCTTCCAGACCGGCATCGCCCAGATCCGCCGGAGCAGCCTGCGCACCGTCGCGAGCGTGATCGAGACGCTCGCGGTCGACGGCCTCTCCGACGACTGGCGGCGCGCCCGCCTGCCGGCGCTCGGCGCGATCGGTCCGCGGCTGGCGAAATTCCTGCAGCCGGACCAGAAGACCGAGTTGCAGACGCTCGTCGCCGCCTGCGCCGACATGATGAGCGACACGCAGGTGAAGCAGGGCCTGCGGGCTTTTGGCCGGACGATCGCGGGCGGGTAGGCGCTGCAGCGCCGCGCGGCCGTCCCGCGCTCCACTGCCGTTGTGGCCCCGGCGGGCGACATGGCATGGTGGCGCGGTCTGACAGGCCTTCGGGAGTTCATCGATGAGTACCGCGTCGCCGTCCGGGACCACGTCGCGCTGGCGCCGCCTGCAGGCAGCGACCGACGCGGTGCACCGCGCCCTCGACGCCCGCATCATGATGGGCGACCCGTTCCGCGACCGCGACCGCTACGGCCGCTTCCTCGCCATGCAGCTCGCCATCTTCCGCGACATCGACGTCCTCTACGCGGACCCGGCGCTGCGCGCGGTGTTTCCTGATCTCGCCGAGCGCCGCCGCCTGCCGCTCGCCGAGCAGGACGCCCAAGATCTCGGCCTCAACCTCGGCCTCGATGCGGCCCCGATCGTGCCGCCGGCCCTCGCGGGTCCGGTCGATCCGCCGACCGGCATGGGCTGGCTCTATGTGATCGAGGGCGCCGATCTCGGCTCGCCCTTCCTGCTGCAGGAAACCGTCAAGATCGGCATCGACGAGGATTTCGGCGCCCGCCACATGCGCGGCCACGCGCAAGGCCGCGGCCTGCACTGGCGGCATTTCACCGAGGCGCTGGACGCCGCCGTGCTGACCGAGGCCGAGGAGGCGCGGGTCGTCGCCGGCGCCGAGGCGGCCTTCGCCCGGGTGAACCGCCTGTTCGAGGCGGCCGGACTGGCGACACCCTCGCCCCAGGACGCGCCGGCGCGCTGACGCGCGCTCGGCATCACGCCGCCGGCAGGCCGCGCGCAACCAGGCGGTTGAGCCGCTGCGCGAAGGCGGCCGGATCGTCGGGCAATTCGCCGTCGAGGATCTGCGCCTGCTCGAACAGCAGGAAGGCGAGGTCGCTCGCCTCGTCGGCGTCGCCCGCCGTGCTGGTGCGCGCCACCGCCTCGACCAGCGCGTGGCGCATGTTGAGCTCGAGGATCGGCTTCGCCCCGGAGCCGCGGTTCTGCCTGGACAGCAGCCGCTCCAGCTCGCGGTCCGGCCCGAACCCGCCGGCGACCAGGCAGGCGGCGCTGTCGGTGAGTCTTTGGGACGCCTTGACGTCCGACACGCGCTCACCGAGCGCCAGCTTGACGGCGGCGATCACGGCCGCCTCGTCGACGGGCTTGTGGTCCGTCTTCTCCGCCTCGGCCTTGGCCTCCTCGGCGAGCGGCACCAGGCTGAAATCGACATCGCCCTGGCTCAGCGACTTGAAGCCCTTGCCCTCGAAATCGAGCCGCAGCGAGGTCCACAGCGCATCGACCGGATCGGTGAGCAGCAGCACCTCGATGCCGCGGGCGCGGGCCGCCTCCAGCTTGGGATTGGCCTTGAGGCGATCGAGATCCTCGCCGGCCAGATAGTAGATCTCGGTCTGGTTCTCCTTGATGTCGGCGACGTACTGGGCGAGCGAGCGGCCGCTGCCGGTCGTCGAGGTGAAGCGCGCGAGACCGAGAATCTGCGGGCGCCGCTCGGGCTCCTCGTAGAGGCCTTCTTTCACCACGGCGCCGAACGTGTCCCACACCTTGGCGAAGGTGTCCGGCTCCTTGGTCGCGACGCTCTCCAGCTCGGACAGCACCCGGCCCGTGATCGCCTTGCGCATCGCCGCGACCTGCGGGTTGTTCTGCAGCATCTCGCGCGACAGGTTGAGCGGCAGATCCTCGCTGTCCACCACGCCGCGGACGAAGCGCAACCAGCTCGGCAGCAGCGTCGCGTCGTCGGTGATGTAGACGCGGCGCACATAGAGCTTGAGGTGGCTCTTGCGGGCCGGATCGACCATGTCGAACAGCGTGCCGGACGGCACGAACAGCAGCACCGCATAGGACTGCCGGCCCTCGACCCGGTAGTGCAGCGTCACGGCCGGATCGTCGAAGGCGCCGCAGATCGACTGGTAGGCCTGCTTGTAGTCCTCCGGCTTCAGCTCGGACTTCGAGCGCTGCCAGACGGCGCTCGCCGTGTTGATCTGGCGGGGCGCCTCGTCGGCCTTCTGGTCGCCTGCGGGCTTGTCGCTTGCGACCAGCATGATCGGGAACTGGATGTGGTCCGAATAGGCGTGGACGACGCGCTCGATCTCGTGCGGGGCGAGGTATTTTTTGGCGTCCTCCTTGAGATGGAGAACGATCTCGGTTCCGCGGAGGACGCGGGCGGCGCGGGCCTCGTCGGCCGGCTCGATCTCGAAGCCGCTGGTGCCAGTCGAGCGCCACACGAACACGTCGGCGCTGCCGGCGCGGCGGCTGGTCACCTCGATGCGGTCCGCCACCATGAAGGCGGCGTAGAAGCCGACGCCGAACTGGCCGATCAGTCCGCCGCCGTCCTTGGCCTCGGCGAGCCGGTTGATGAAGGCGCGGGTGCCGGACCGCGCGATGGTGCCGAGATTGTCGATCAGCTCCTGGTGGTCCATGCCGACGCCGTTGTCGCTGACCGTCAGGGTGCCGGCCTCGGTATCGGGCCGGATGCGGATCGCGAGGTCGGGGTCCTCGGCCAAAAGCTCGGGCCGCGCGATGGCTTCATAGCGCAGCCGGTCGCAGGCGTCCGAGGCGTTGGAGATCAGCTCGCGCAGGAAGACGTCGGTTTCCGAATAGACCGAATGCACCATCAGGCGCAGCAACTCGGCCACCTCGGCCTGGAACGGATGGGTCTCGGGGCGGGGCTCGGCAGGTGCGTCGGGATGCGTGTCGGTGCTCATACGGACCACTCGGCAAGGTGATGAAACGAACGGGATATAGCGGGGAATTTCGCCCTCGCAAGAGGGACGTGGGCGGCAGACCCAAAAGGCAAAACACCTGCACCCGAAAAAATCCGCCCCCCATGTCACAGTCTGTACGGCCGCCTCGTCTTGCTCCCGAACCCACCGCTCGCAAGGGAGATCCGACATGACAGAGCGACTGAACAACTGGCTGGGCCGCAAGAACGACGGCGTGACCGCCATGATGGGCGTCGAGGCCTGGGTGGCCAAGGCGCTCGACAAGCGGCTGCTGTCGCTGGTGAAGACGCGCGTCTCGCAGATCAACGGCTGCGCCTTCTGTCTGCACATGCATTCGGCCGAGGCGCGCAAGGCCGGCGAGACCGACGCCAGGCTGCTGCTGCTCGACGCCTGGCACGAGTCGGCGCTCTACAGCGACCGCGAGCGGGCAGCGCTCGCCTGGGCCGAGGCGCTGACCCGGATTGCCGACACCCATGCGCCCGATGCAACCTGGGAGGAGGCGCGGCGGTTCTTCTCTGAGGACGAGCTGATCGCCCTGTCGATCGCCATCGGCATGATCAATGCCTGGAACCGGCTGGCGATCGGTTTTCGCGCCCAGCACCCGGCCGACCGCCCGGCGGCGGTCGTCGCCTGAACGCAGGAGCCGCACATGGGCACGGTGCCGCACGAGGCAGCCGACACGTTCGAGGCGCATCGGCGGCACCTGCTCGGCCTCGCCTATCGCATGCTCGGCTCGGTCGCCGAGGCCGAGGACGCCGTCCAGGACGCCTATCTGCGCTGGCACCGCACCGACCGCGCCGCCGTCGAGAACGCCAAGGCGTTCCTGTCCCGGACGGTGGCGCGGCTGTGCCTCGACCGGCTGCGCTCGGCCCAGGCGCGCCGCGAGATCTATGTCGGACCCTGGCTGCCCGAGCCGGTGCTGGACGCCGATGCGCTCGCCGCCGACACGGCGAGCGAGTACGCTTCCGACCTCTCGGTCGGATTGATGCTGGCGCTCGAGCGGCTGTCGCCGCTGGAACGCGCCGCATTCCTGCTGCACGACGTCTTCGACGTGGATTTTGCCGAGGTCGCCGGCCTGCTCGACCGCAGCGAGGCCGCCTGCCGGCAGCTCGCCGCGCGGGCCCGCAGCCATGTGCGGGACGCGCGGCCGCGCTTTTCTGTCTCGCCCGAGCTCGGGTCGAGCATCGTGTCGGCCTTCGCCGAGGCGGTGCGGAACGCCGATGCGGGCGCATTGGCAAAGCTGCTCGCCGCCGACGCCGTGCTGCACAGCGACGGTGGCGGCAGGAAGGCCGCGGCGCTCAACCCGATTTTCGGCCGCGACCGGATCGCGCGATTCTTCGCCGGCATCGCCACCAAGTTCCCAGACGTGGTGGCGGCGCAGCGCAGCGCCATCATCAACGGCCTGCCGGGCCTGATCGTCACCGAGGCCGACGGCAGCCTGCAGACCATGGCGTTCGAGATCGCCGACGGAGAGATCACCGCCATCTATTTCGTCCGCAACCCCGACAAGCTGGCGCATCTCGCGCCAGCGCGGCTGCAGTCCTAGGACCGCATCCCGGCGACGGCGGCGCGCGCCGGCCCGCGGATGCGGGTTCCGACCAGCAGGACCGCGACGACGGAGAGGCCGAGGCATCCGGTGATCACGGCGAACCCGGCGTGAAAACTGTGGGTCAGCTCCAGCGTCCAGCCGACGATCGACGGACCGAGAAAGCCGCCCAGATTGCCGACCGCGTTGATCAGCGCGATGCCGCCGGCCGCCGCCGTGCGGGTGAGGAAGATCGGCGGCAGGCCCCAGAACGGCCCCAGTGTCATATAAATTCCCACCGTAGCTATGCCGAGCGCAAAAAGCTCAGGCAGGCCGGACGGCACGGCGATGGCGGCCAAAAGGCCGGCGGCGCTGAGCAGCACCGGCAGCGCGACGTGCCAGACCCGTTCGCCCTTGGCGTCGCTGTGCCGCCCCCACACCAGCATCGCGCCGGCGCTGACCAGATAGGGCACCGCGGTCAGCAGCCCGACCTGGGTGATGGAGAAGCCGAGCCCGCGGGTGATCTGCGGCAGCCACAGGCCGACCCCGTAGAGGCCGACCACGATGCCGAAATACGCGGCGCCCAAGAGCCACACGCGGCCGTCGAGCAGGGCCGGGCCGAGCGCCGCCTGGAGCCGGTGCGTTGGGTGGGCGCGATCCTCGGCGAGGCGCGCCGTCACGATGGCGCGCTCCTGCTCGGTGAGCCATGCGGCGGTCTCGGGCCGGTCGGGCAGAAAGAACAGCACCGCGATGCCGAGCGCGCAGGCCGGCAGGCCCTCGATGACGAACAGCCACTGCCAGCCGGACAGCCCCAGAAATCCGTGCGCGGCGAGCAAAAAGCTCGACAGCGGCGCGCCGACGGCGCTGGCCAGCGGCACCGCCATCATGAACAGGCCGACGAAGCGGGCCAGCCGTTCCTGCGGAAACCAGTAGGTCAAGTAGAGGATCATGCCGGGCAGGAAGCCGGCCTCGGCGACGCCGAGCAGGAAGCGCAGCACGTAAAAGCTGGTCGGTCCCTGGACGAAGGCCATGGCGGCCGAGACGAGGCCCCACGTCACCATGATGCGAGCGATCCACAGCCGCGCGCCGACCCGCTCCAGGATCAGGTTGCTGGGCACCTCGAAGAGAAAGTAGCCGAGAAAGAAGATGCCGGCGCCCCAGCCGTAGACGGACGGCGACAGCGCGAGCTCGGCGTTCATGGTCAGCGCCGCGAAGCTGATGTTCACCCGGTCCAGAAACGCGACCAGGTAGAGGAGCATCATGAACGGGATCAGCCGGAGCGCGATTTTTTTATAGAGGGCTGCGTCGGGCGGCATGTGAGGATCCTCGTCCACTGTTCGCGCAACAAGCCCTCTCCGGCCGGGCCGCGACGACGATGCGCGATAGCGATGGCTCAGCCCGCGAGGCCGAGAACGACCATCAGGGCCGCGTTCAAGGCCCGAACGCTTGCGCTGTCGATCCGGCCCACCTGTCGTCGAATTCGGTCGCGACGGGCCGCGACGATCTTGTCGGTCATGATCTGCGAACGGACCACCAAACCCGCCTCGGGTGTCGGAAGGATGATCGGTCGAAGCGGCAAATCTTCGGTGATGTCGGACGTCAGTGGACAGACCAGGACCGTATTGGTGTTCGGGCCCAGCTCGTCCGCCTGAACCACTACGGCCGGACGAGGTTTTCCGAGGTCCCCCGACAGCACCACCAGCACGAGGTCGCCCCGTTTCACCGATCGTCCGGCTCGTAGACAGCGTCGATCCAGGCGTCGATCGCGTCGTTCTCGGGATGCTGGGCGAGCAGCCGGGCTTGGCGCCTGATATCGGCGAGAACCTTGGGATCACGAAGATCCGGGACCCAGTGCTGGACCGGACGCAAGCCTTGGGCGCGCATGGCCTCTCGTCGCGTCTGCATGCGCTGGCGCGGCGTCTTGGCAGGCGGCTTCTTCGGATGGACGGGCATGTTTTGCTCCGGACGATCGCGTAACATGTTACGCGATATGGCGGCCCGGAGCAACGAGTCCCGATATCCGTTCCGATGGCCGAGCTCGACGGCCGGCCCGGGTGAAAACCGGATCCGCTACGCGTCCGCGGCCGAAAAGTCAGGCCTGCGGGCTCGGCGTCGTCGGAGAACTCGGGATTTCGGCCGGCCCGGACGGCGGCACGCCGAGCGGCTCTCCCGCCGGCGGGGCTTCGGCCGGACCCGCGGGCGGAATGCCGATCGGCTCCATGGGCGTGCCCTCGCCCGGCTGCGCGGGTCGCGCCGGCGCCGGGTTCGGATCGGCCGGCGTCGGGTAAGGCTGGTTCGGAAGCGGAATGGCCATCGGTGCGGATCCTCTGTCGAGGGACAAGCCGCGAGGCGGCACCGCGTTCCGGGGAGCGCTGTGGGGTGGGTTAGATTAGCGCGCCAGCGCGTAACCCACCTCCCGCTCGTGATTGGTGGGTCACGGCGCGTTCGGGCCTAATTTACCCACCCTACGCGCTACAAAGTCCGCAGCGGATTCCGTGCCGCGGTGCCTGCGTGGTAGACTAACCGGAGCATCACGAGTCCGGATCGCCCCGTCGTCCCCAAAGATCAGCGGTTTGCGGCCACAGAGTACGACTTTGGGTTCCAAACGAGACGATTATCGAGGAGCTGCATTCATGAATGAGCGCAGTATCTTTGTCAGTGTCGGTAGCACGGCGACCGACCAACAGGAAATCTTCGTCAGGGCTGTCGAGGAAAGACTTCGATCCGAGGGATTGATTCCCTGCACCGTTGGTAGAAACACTTTTAGCGCGGACGCGCCGCTCAAGGCAATCGTAGACCTGATGGACAAATGTGCGGGCGCGGTCGTAATCGCCTTCGAGCGGATGTACTTCCCGAATGGTATAGAAAAGCGTGGAGGACCAAACCAGCTATCAGTGACCGATTTCAAGATTCCGACGCCCTGGAATCAGATCGAGGCTGCGATGGCGCAAAGTCGAGGACTCCCATTATTAGTGATCGTCGAAAAAGGCATTCAGTGTGGCGGGCTTCTTGAACCAGGCTACAATTGGTACGTTCAGAAGGTTAAGCTCGAAGCAACAGAACTTAACTCCAACCAGTTCAACGGAATTCTCGCCGATTGGAAGCACAGAGTTCTCGATGCCGCAGGCAAATTGAAGCAACCGAAATCCGCATCGGAATTAACGATTGCCGAGCTGGTTGGCACCATGAAGCCAAGTCAGCTCTGGAGCCTTCTCGGCGCCCTAGCTGTGCTTATTGCAGGAGCATTCGCATTGGGGAGCAAACTTTTCGGCGCCTGAGCCCTGTCTGGTCGACGGTGGCATATCGTTGCCCTTGCCTCACACATCCACCTTCAGCGCTGCAATGAACGCCTCCTGCGGTGTCCACCTTGCCGAACTGGCGCATGCGTTTCTTGGCTTCTTTCCGCTTGTCGAGGAGCTTGCGCTTGCGCGTGATGTCGCCGCCGTAGCACTTGGCGGTCACGTCCTTGCGGAAGGCCCGTACCATCCAATGGCGCCGCGTTTAGGCCGCCTCGCCGAGCAGTTCCGGTGAAAGTTGGGCACGCGCATCGAGGAGCTCGATGCCGACGATGCGGCCGTCCGCGTCGTAGTCGAAGACGACGTCGGGAGCGACTTCGGCGCTGTCGAGGACTTTCTGCTGCGACAGACGAATGTAGGCCGCATTGTCGTCGGGCCGATATTTGATCGTCGGGGTCATGACGGCCTCCGCGCATCTCTGTCGAAAAACACGGTCAGAACGCGAATGTCTTGCTCGGCTTCGACGCAGGCGACACGGAGCACGCGATTCCCGTATTCAGGAATCTCTCGAAATCTCCGCTCCACACCAACCCGCTTCGGATCAGGCTGAGTCCACTCGGGATCCCTAGCCGTTCTTTCGATCCAGCTTCGATCCAACTCACGTTCGAGGATAGCGTCCTCGGCGTGTTTTGTGAACCGGAGCGGCTTCGGAGCGGACATGGGACGTCACCGCGCCCGGTTCCTCACACATCCACCTTCAGCGCGGCGATGAACGCCTCCTGCGGGATGTCCACCTTGCCGAACTGGCGCATGCGCTTCTTGCCCTCTTTCTGCTTGTCGAGGAGTTTTCGCTTGCGGGTGATGTCGCCGCCGTAGCACTTGGCCGTCACGTCCTTGCGGAAGGCGCGGACGGTTTCGCGGGCGATGATCTTGCCGCCGATCGCGGCCTGGATCGGCACCACGAACATGTGGGGCGGGATCAGCTCCTTCAGCTTCTCGCACATGGCGCGGCCGCGGGCCTCGGCGCGGGTGCGGTGGACCAGCATGGAGAGCGCGTCGACCGGGTCGCTGTTGACCAGGATCTGCATTTTGACGAGGTCGCCCGGCTTGTAGTCGGTGAGGTGATAGTCGAACGAGGCGTAGCCCTTCGACACCGACTTGAGGCGATCGTAGAAATCGAACACCACCTCGTTGAGCGGCAGCTCGTATTTCACCATGGCACGATTGCCGATATAGGTGAGCTCGCGCTGGTTGCCGCGGCGGTCCTGGCACAGCTTCAGCACGCTGCCCAGATAGTCGTCGGGCGTCAGGATGGTGGCCTCGATCCAGGGCTCGTTGATCTCCTTGACCTTCACCGGGTCCGGCATGTCGACCGGATTGTGGATCTCGATCTCGCGGCCGTCGGTCAGCGTGATCTTGTAGATCACGCTCGGCGCGGTGGCGATCAGATCCAGATTGAACTCGCGCTCCAGCCGCTCCTGGATGATCTCGAGGTGCAGCAGCCCCAAAAAGCCGCAGCGGAAGCCGAAGCCCAGCGCCGCCGACGTCTCCATCTCGAACGTGAAGCTCGCGTCGTTGAGGCGCAGCTTGCCCATCGCCGCCCGCAGGTCTTCGAACTGCGCGGCATCGACCGGAAACAGCCCGCAGAACACCACCGGGATGGCGGGGCGAAAACCGGGCAGCGCGTGCGCGGTCGGCTTGCGGTAGTCCGTGATGGTGTCGCCGACCCTGGTGTCGGCCACGTCCTTGATCGAGGCGGTGATGAAGCCGATCTCGCCGGGGCCGAGCGTGTCCTTTTCCACCATCTTGGGCGTGAACACGCCGACCCGGTCGACCTCGTAGTCGGCATCGGTGCGCATCATGCGGATGCGCTGGCTCTTCTTGATCGAGCCGTCGACGATGCGCAGCAGCACGACGACGCCCAGATAGGCGTCGTACCAGCTATCGACCAGCAGGGCTTTCAGAGGGGCGTCGGGGTCGCCCTTGGGCGGCGGCAGGCGGGTGACGATGGCCTCCAGCACGTCCGGGATGCCGATGCCGGTCTTGGCCGAGATCAGCAGGGCATCATGGGCGTCGAGCCCGATCACGTCCTCGATCTGCTGGCGCACCTTGTCGGGCTCGGCGGCCGGGAGGTCGACCTTGTTGAGGACCGGCACGACCTCGTGGTTGTTGTCGAGCGCCTGGTACACGTTCGCCAGCGTCTGCGCCTCGACCCCCTGGCTGGCGTCGACCACCAGCAGCGAGCCCTCGCAGGCGGCCAGCGACCGGTTGACCTCGTAGGCGAAGTCGACATGCCCGGGGGTATCGATCAGGTTGAGGACGTAGTCCTTCCCGTCCTTGGCCCGGTAGGCGAGCCGCACCGTCTGGGCTTTTATGGTGATGCCGCGCTCGCGCTCGATGTCCATCGAATCGAGCACCTGCTCGCGCCCCTGCATCTCGCGCTCGCTCATCGCCCCGGTGAGCTGGATCAGCCGGTCGGCGAGGGTCGATTTGCCGTGGTCGATATGCGCAACGATGGAGAAGTTGCGGATGCCGTCGATGTTCTGGGTGGTCATGGGCGCGAGATAACATCCGCACCCCGGGGCGGCAAGGAGAGCCGGGGCGATGGCCGTGTATGAGGGGGGCGGGCGGGGCCAGAGGGACGGCGGCTTCGACGCGCGGCGCCAGCTCACCCTCGCCCCGCAAGCGCTACGGCATGCACAGATCTCGAAAACGTCAATGTGTTCAATGAGAATCGAGGCGTCGCCGCGTTTCACCGTCGTCATCGCCGGGCTCGACCCGGCGATCCATCACGCTTCGAAAAGTAGGCCTTTTGCGAAGGGATGGATGCGCGGGTCGCGCCCGCGCATGACGCCTCATAGGTGCTCCATGCGATGTGTGCATGCCGTAGCCCGCGCGGGGCGACGTAAAGGCAGGCTGCGACCGTCTGCGTAGCCGCCTACTCGGCCGCCACCTGCTGGGCGACCCGGAAGGGCAGCACCTCGGGCGCATGATTGGCCCGCGCCACCACCACGTGGTCGGGCGCCACTGCGTGCCATTCGGAGCGGTCCTCGTCGAGCGGCTCGGAGACGATCACCACGTCCTTGCCGACCGCCCGGTAGTAGAGCGTGTTGGCCTTGTCGTTGACCGCATAGCGGAAGGCGTAGAGGTCGCGGCCGTTGGCGATCGCCGCCGTGAAGCGCAGCGGATCGGCGTGGCCGTCCTCGCAGCACATCGCGGTGACGGCGGCGAGCGTACGGGCGACGGCGCCGATCGGGTCACGGTCCAGCCCGGCGCCCAGAATGGCCAGGAACATCGCCTCCGAATCGGTCGTCCCGGTGCGCGAGCCGTAGAGCTCGTCCGGAATCAGCGCCTCGACCCGGCGGCGGATGCGGGTCCAGTCGCCGATGAAACCGTTGTGCATGAACAGCCAGCGCCCGCAGGCGAAGGGATGGCAGTTCGGCCTTGTGATCGGCGTGCCGGTCGCCGAGCGCACATGGGCGAAGAACATGTGCGATTGGATGTGGCGGCAGAGATAGCGCAGGTTCTCGTCCGACCAGGCCGGGCGCACCTCGCGGTAGAGGCCGGGCTCCGGGTGGTCGCCGTACCAGCCTAGCCCGAATCCGTCGCCATGGGTCGAGGCGGTCGATTCGAGGGCGTGGAGGCTCTGGGCGACCAGAGAGCGCGCGGGCGCCGTGACATAGTGTTCGAGCGCAATCGTCTCGCCCCGATAGGCGATCCAGCGGCACATGGCGACTTGGCTCCTTCCCGGCCGGGCGACTCTGCACCCGAACGGCCGATTCAGCCACTATAATCGCAATGCGGCAGGGGGAAGGTCAATTCGGATGGCGGGCCGGCATTCCTGGGTCTCGAGGCGAGACCTTCGCAAGATCGTCATTCCGGGGCGGCGCGCAGCGCCGAGCCCGGAACGACAGAAGCAATGCCGGCATGCCCGGCCTCGGACGCCCGGCGCGGCCCTCAGTAGCGGTACTGGTCGGCCTTGAACGGGCCGTCCATCGGCACGTTGATGTAGGTCGCCTGCTTGTCCGACAGCCGGGTCAGCTTGGCGCCGACCTTGGCGAGATGCAGCCGCGCGACCTTCTCGTCGAGGTGCTTGGGCAGCGTGTAGACCTTCCGCTCGTACTTGCCGGGGTTGGAGAAGATCTCGATCTGGGCCAGCGTCTGGTTGGTGAACGACGCCGACATCACGAAGCTCGGATGGCCGGTGGCGTTGCCGAGATTCACCAGGCGGCCTTCCGACAAGAGGATGATGCGGTGGCCATCGGCGAACTCGATCTCGTCGACCTGCGGCTTGACGTTGTGCCACTTCATGTTCCGCAGCCCGGCGACCTGGATCTCCGAGTCGAAGTGGCCGATGTTGCAGACGATGGCGCGGTCCTTCATCTTGCGCATGTGATCGACCGTGATCACGTCGAGATTGCCCGTGCAGGTGACGAAGATGTCCGCGCGTGGCGCCGCGTCCTCCATCGTGGTGACCTCGTAGCCCTCCATGGCGGCCTGCAGGGCGCAGATCGGGTCGATCTCGGAGACGATGACGCGGCAGCCGGCGTTGCGCAGCGAGGCCGCCGAGCCCTTGCCCACGTCGCCGAAGCCCGCCACCATGGCGACCTTGCCGGCCATCATCACGTCGGTGCCGCGGCGGATGCCGTCGACCAGGCTCTCACGGCAGCCATAGAGATTGTCGAACTTCGACTTGGTCACCGAGTCGTTGACGTTGATGGCGGGCCACAGGAGCTGGCCCTTCTTCTGCATCTCGTAGAGGCGATGCACGCCCGTCGTGGTCTCCTCGGTGACGCCGCGGATCGCCTCGGCGTTCTTCTTGTACCAGCCGGGCTGCTCCTTCACGCGCTTCTTGATCGCGGCGAACAGGACTTCCTCTTCCTCGTTGGTCGGCTTGGCGATCAGCGCCGTCTCGCCGGCCTCGACGCGGGCGCCGAGATGGATGAGCAGCGTGGCGTCGCCGCCGTCGTCGAGGATCATGTTGGGCGTGCCGCCGTCGGCCCATTCGAAGATGCGGTGGGTGTAGTCCCAGTACTCGACCAGGCTCTCGCCCTTGACGGCGAACACCGGCGTGCCGCCGGCCGCGATCGCCGCGGCGGCGTGGTCCTGGGTCGAGTAGATGTTGCACGAGGCCCAGCGCACGTCGGCACCGAGCGCCTTGAGGGTCTCGATCAGCACCGCGGTCTGGATGGTCATGTGCAGCGAGCCGGCGATGCGGGCGCCGCGCAGCGGCTGCTCGGGGCCGTACTCGTCGCGGGTCGCCATCAGGCCGGGCATCTCGGTCTCGGCGATGTCGAGCTCCTTGCGGCCCCAGTCGGCGAGGCCGATGTCCTTCACGGCGTAATCGGTGGCGGCTGCGGACGCGGCTTTCGGCGAAGCGGTCATGGAGATCCCTGAGCTCGTGCGTTGGATTGTCTCGCGCCCGGCGCAACCGCGGGCGGTGTGGCAGCCCTATAGCAGGACCGCACAGGCCGGGCAAGAAACATATAAAGACTTCTTTATGTCGTTAAGAGAGGGTTGGGCTGAAGCGCGACGCAACGCCTTTCACCTCCCCCTGGAGGGGGGAGGTCGGCGGGCGAAGCCCGCCGGGAGGGGGTGGTCGGCGAAGCCGGTGCTTGCGGCTTCACCCCACCCCGGACGCGTGCTGCGCACGCGCCCGACCCTCCCCCTCCAGGGGAGGGTGAGCACCGGCGTCCGCGAAAAGCTGCCTCAGTCGTCCTCGCCGAAGCGGCCGCCGATCAGCTCCTCGAGGGCGGCGATCACGGCGTCGGCGTCGGTGCCGAGCGCCTCGACCATGATGGTCGTGCCGGGCGCCGCCGCCAGCATCATCAGGCCCATGATGGAGTCGCCGCCGACCGTCTGGCCGCAGCGGGTGACGAACACGGCGGCGCGGAAGCGCTCGACCGTCTGCACGAACTTGGCGGAGGCGCGGGCGTGCAGGCCCTTCTGGTTGACGATCGGGATGTGGCGCACGACGGCACCCGGGCGCGGCTCCGGAAACTCCGCCCCGCATGCGTCGTCGGCGTCGGTCTCGTCGTTCATCGCCCGGTTCATTTCCCGGCCAGGACGCGACTGGCGATGGTGATGTATTTGCGGCCTGATTCTTGCGCCGCGGCGACTGATTCGGCCAGCGGGCACTCGGCCCGGATCTTGGCGAGCTTGACCAGCATGGGCAGGTTGATGCCGGCCAGCACCTCGACGTTCGGCAGGCTCATCACCGAGATGGCGAGGTTCGACGGCGTGCCGCCGAACATGTCGGTGAGGATCGCGACACCGTCGCCGGTGTCCACCCGGGAGACCGCCTCGATGATCTCCTTGCGGCGAAGCTCGACATTGTCGGTCGGATCGATCGTGACGGTCTCGATCTGGCTCTGCGGGCCTACGACATGTTCCAACGCGGCACGGAACTCGACGGCGAGCCGACCGTGGGTCACGAGTACGAGGCCGATCATCGGAACACCCCGCGGCGCGTGTGCTGCGCCGCACGAGAAAACGAAACGATCATGACATTCCCGAGCCCGAGCGCAAGACCCTCGTCCCCGGCCGGTAAGTCCGCCGCCGGACACACGGAACCGGGGCGCGGCGCGGCCCCTCCGCACCCCGGGCGTCGCGGATACCCCACCTCCCGGCGACCCGCAAGCCGGGTCCGGGCAGATCACGTCCGCGGGTCGGCAGTGACGCGGGCACGGTGGGGGACCGACACCGCGGATCCTCTCAGACCCGCAGCTAAATTCAAGTCGTCATTCGTTAATATGCAGCCGTGACGATTCCGTGAAGGGCATGCGACGCGCCGCCTCAGGGCGTCGGCTCGAGGACCCGGGCCGACGCCAGGCCCGAAACGCAATCCGCAGGCGGGACGGCCAGCGCCGCCGCAACCACCGGCAGCGGATCCGTCCCGGCGGCGAGACCGAGCCGCGGCAGCGTGATCCCGGCGATCACCGCCGCGGTGGCGCTGTCCTGAGGCATGCGCTCCGCCCACGGATCAGCGAGGTCGACGACCAAGCCGACCACGGCGGCCGGCTCGTAGGGCAGACGCCGCAACCCCAGTCCGCGCACCTCGATCAGCCCGGCGAGCGACGGGGCTGGCCGTGCCACCAGCCGGCCGCCCACCGCCTCGACGACGGTGCGGTCGTCGGACACCAGCCGGACGAAGCGGAGCGGCCCGTCCGCGGCGGCGATCAGGCGGAGCGCGAGATGCGACTTGCCGGCCCCCGACGGCCCGCGGATCAGCACGGCCCGGGCCCCGACCAGCACGGCGGATGCATGGATGGTGGGCGTCATGGCGCAGCCCGGCGCCTAATTGAACAAGTCCGATCGTCGGCCGTCTCATGCCGATGCGCAACCGCGAGCAACTGCCTGCTCTCTCCCCCCTTGTGGGGGAGGGGTGGAGAGGGGGGTGAGCCGCTGGCGAACGAGTTCGTGGCAACCCCTCTCCCTGTCCCTCCCCCACAAGGGGGGAGGGAACGCAAGAACCGCGAAACCGGGGAATCGAGGTCGGTCAGCGCGCGGTCGGCTCGTCGGATCCCTGCCATCCCGCTCACGTCGCCGGCAGGCGGACGACGAAGCGGGCGCCGAGCACGGTGGGGCCGTCCCCGTTGTCGGGGCCGAGCCGGTTCTCGCCCCAGATCCGGCCCGCATGGGCCTCGACGATCTGCTTGGAGATCGACAGGCCGAGGCCGGAGTTCTGGCCGAAGCTTTGGTCGGGCCGGTCGGTGTAGAAGCGGTTGAAAATCTTCTCGACGGCGTCGGGGCTGATGCCCGGCCCGTCGTCGTCGACCGCGATCTCCAGCTCCTTGTCGCGCCGCCGGCACGTCACCCGCACGACGCCGCCCTCCGGCGAAAAGGAGCGGGCATTGTCGATCAGATTGTGCACCACCTGGCCGAGCCGCGAGTCGTTTCCGGAGAGCTGGAAGCTGCGCGGGCCGCCACCCTCGAAAGCGAGCGCGACACGGACGCCGTTGACGCCCTTGCCGCGCTTCACCTCGTTGGCGACCGCCACCACGGTGGTGAGCAGCCGGCGCAGGTCGACGGTGCCGGAATCGTTGCGCTGCAGCTCGGCGTCGAGCCGGCTGGCGTCGGAGATGTCGGAGATCAGCCGGTCGAGGCGCTTGACGTCGTGCTCGATGACGGCGAGCAGGCGCGCCTGGCTCTCCGGCGTCTTGACGCGCGGCAAGGTCTCCACGGCGGAGCGCAGCGAGGTCAGCGGGTTCTTCAGCTCGTGGGCGACGTCGGCCGCGAAGCTCTCGATCGCCTCGATGCGGCTGTAGAGCGCGTTGGTCATGTCGCGCAGCGCGCCGGAGAGATGGCCGATCTCGTCCTTGCGGCCGGTGAAGTCGGGGATCTCGACACGCGACTTGATGCGTCGGCGCACCCGCTCGGCGCCGTCGGCGAGCCGCCGCACCGGGCCCGCGATGGTGCCGGCGAGCAGAAGCGACAGCACGAACATGATGCCGGCGGCGATCAGCGACACCTTCAGGATGGCCAGCCGCTCGGCCTCGACGATCTGGTCGATGTCGCCGCCCTGGGTGGAGAGCAGGAGCGCCCCGCGCACCACCCGCGATCGCTGCACCGGGATCGCCACCGAGACGATGACGTTGCCGCGGTCGTCGATGCGCACCACGCTGCCTTTCTGGCCGTTGAGCGCCTGGGCGATCTCCGGATAGGCCTTGCCGTTCTCCTCGGGACCGAGCTCGCGATAGCGCGGCAGGTCGCCGCGCCCGAGCCAGCGCCGGATCGCCCCGAAGGTGCGCTCGACGACGCCCGGCTTCTCGGCGGTCGGCGGCGGCAGATCGTAGCGCAAGACGTCGCCGCGGCCGAGGAAGTTGCGGCTGTCCATGAACAGCACGCCCTCGCGGTCGTAGATGCGGGCGCGCGTGTTGGTCGGGGTGACGAGCCGGCGCAGCAGCGGCGCCACCTGCTCGGGATTGAGCGGGAACTCGTAGCCGAACAGCACGTCGTCGGAGGGGCCGTAGCTCTCGCCGGCCTGCAGCTCGAGCAGGCGCTGCGGGTCGATCGTGATGGTGTCGGTGTCGACCGTCGCCGACGAGGCGATGGCGCCGGAGATGATCTCCCCCTGCACCAGCAGGCTGTGAACCCGCGCATCGATCAGGCCGGCGCGGAACTGGGTGAGATAGAGAATGCCGACCACGAGGGCCAAGAGGCCGGCGACATTGAGGAAGACGATGCGCCGGGTCAGGCTCGAGAAGGTCAGCGCCGTGAACAGCTTCCAGGCGGGCTGCAGGGCCCGGCCGACGCGGTCGAGACGGAGCACGCGGGCGGTCGGGACGCCGACGGCGGCGAGCGCCGCCATGTTGCGCCGGTGAACGGCGGCCAGCCCGTCGCCGACCGCACGGGTGCCGCGCACCAGCGGGCTCGCCAGCGCCTGCAGGCGGACGCGGTGGCGACGCGCCGCGCGGCGCAGCCGCGCCATCCGGCGCAGCGTGCCGATGCCGAACAGGCCGTGCAGGACCGGCTCGTCCTTGCGGGCCGGCGGGCGGCCCGGCGCGGCGCGCTCGGCGGAGCGGCGGATCTGCTCGGAGGCGGGCTGCAGCCAAGCGCGGACGGCGCGCCGCAGCGGCTGCATGAGGCGGCGCCAGGGGCGATGGCGGCGGACCTGGACGGGCGGCGACTCGTCGGGTGCGGTCGCGACCGCCGAGCGGGACTCGACGGTGTCTCGAGCGGCACTGTCGCGTTCGGCGGTTCGATCGAGCACGGGCCTTGCGCCTCGTCGTTCTGGCGTCTCAACGATCGGGCCGTCTCACCGGTCGAAGCAGCTCTCCGGTTGGCCCCCTGCGCCGCCGGCACCACCCTGAAAACCTTCAGCCGGCGCGGGCGGCGGGTCCGTGCGAGCCGGCCCGGCGAACCCTATTCCTTGAACCGATAGCCGACGCCGTACAGGGTTTCGATCATGTCGAAGTCGTCGTCGGTCTGCTTGAACTTCTTGCGCAGCCGCTTGATGTGGCTGTCGATGGTGCGGTCGTCGACATAAACTTGGTCGTCATAGGCCGCGTCCATCAGGGCGTTGCGGCTCTTCACCACGCCCGGGCGCTGCGCCAGCGCCTGCAGGATCAGAAACTCCGTCACGGTCAGGGTGACGGGCTCGGCCTTCCAGGTGCAGGTGTGGCGCTCCGGATCCATGCGCAGCAGCCCGCGTTCCAGCACCTTGGCGGAATCGGTCTCCTTCGGCGCGGTCCCGTCCTTGGGAGAGGCGCGCCGCAGCACCGCCTTGACCCGCTCGACCAGCAGCCGCTGCGAGAACGGCTTCCGGATGAAATCGTCGGCACCCATCTTCAGGCCGAACAGCTCGTCGATCTCCTCGTCCTTGGAGGTGAGGAAGATCACCGGCACGTCGGACTTCTGGCGCAGGCGCCGCAGCGTCTCCATGCCGTCCATGCGGGGCATCTTGATGTCCAGGATGGCGAGATCGGGCATGCTGGTCTTGAACCCGTCCAGCGCCGAGGCGCCGTCCGTGTAGGTCATGATCCGGTAGCCTTCGGCCTCGAGCGCGATCGAAATCGAGGTGAGAATGTTCCGGTCGTCGTCGACGAGCGCGATGGTCGGCATGAGCCTCTTTCCCGTGAACGGGCATACTCTTCGGGCCTTGAAGCCCGCAAAGCTGGGCCGAAATGTGACCCGGCCGGGCGGTGTCCCGACCGGTCCGGAATGCGCGTCTGTCCAGAGAGTCTAGTGATTCAGAAGCAATTTCGCCATACCAGAGGCGAAATCGACTGGGGTTCGCCTTGGCGGCGCCCGACAGTCGAGGGCGAGCAGGAGAGAGCGCGTGACCGTCATCCAGCCTCCGCGGCCCGGCACGATGCCCGGGCGTCTTCCCGAAAACGCCAAGCTTCCCGAGGACTTCCATCCTGTTTCGGGGGCCCGGACGCTGCTCCGCGCAACCCGCGCCGGAACCCTCGCCACGAACGATCGGCATACCGGCCACCCGTTCGGCTCCTTGGTGAATGTGGCCACCAGCCCGGACGGCTCGCCCGTCATCCTGGTGTCGCGGCTCGCCACCCACACGGCCAATCTGGAGCGCGACGGCCGCGCCTCGATCCTTTTGGCGGCGACCGGCAAGGGCGATCCACTCGCCCACCCCAGGCTCACCGTACTGGGCAACCTGGTGCGCGACGACGACCCCGCGCTGCGGCGGCGCTTCCTCTCCCGCCATCCCAAGGCCGAGCTCTATGCGGCGCTGCCCGACTTCTCGATCTGGCGCATGATCGTCGCCGCCTTCCACCTCAACGGCGGCTTTGCGCGGGCCGCCGACCTTTCGCCCGAGCAGGTTCTGACCGACCTCGCCGGCGCCGAGGACCTCTTGGCGACGGAGGAGAGCGCGGTCGCGCACATGAACCAGGACCATGCCGAGGCGGTGGCGCTCTACGCGACCAAGCTCGCGGGCGGGCCCGAGGCCAAGGAGAACGTTCCCTGGACCGTGACGGGCCTCGACCCCGACGGGCTCGATCTCGCGGCCGGCGACCAGACGCGGCGCGTCGCCTTCCCGGAGCGCGTCACGTACGCCGCGCAGCTCCGCGCCGTGCTGAAGACGCTGGCCGACCAGGCACGGGCGACGGGGTAGGGATCGCGGCTCCCCGGGGCAAGCCGGGCACGGTAATCTGCAGGTGCCGTCGTCTATGAACCGGCCGGCTTGGGGACGGACACCGCCGTGATGAATGCACGCAGGGCGTCCATCACGTCCTTGGTCAGCGTGAAACCGGCATCGCCGCGCAGCCATGCGTTCACCAGACCGGACATCAGGCCGTAGCACGCAAAGCCGGCGATCGACGCGGGCCATTCGGGCTTCAGCCGGTGGTGTTGCTCGGCAAACTCAAAAATCGTGGTGATGGCGCGTCTCAGGTTGTGCTCGAACGCACGCAAGCGGTCGGGGGCCTGGACCGCGACGACGTTCGCGAGAGTTGTTTCGAGTTGGAACGCGGTGGAGTCCCGCTCCATGTCCGAGAAGACACGGCCGACGACAGCATCCAGCTCGTCCAGCGGATCAATCTCCTTGTTGATCTTCAGACGTTCGGCGAGTTGCTCGAGCGGAAGTCCTCTTCGGTCCGCCAGCGCGAGCAACAATCCTTTCTTGTCGTGAAAATGCCAGTGGACTGCGCCCCGCGTGAAACCCGCAGCCTCTGCGATTTCTTCGATCGAAACATCGACTACACCCTTCTCCTTGAAGAGGTTCTCGCTGGCCGCAAGGATACTTTCCCTCGTTTGCTCGGCTTCCTGCTTCGTTCGCCGCATGACCGATGTCCTGTTAACGAACTTTATACATACATATGAATGTATGTGCGCGGGTGTAGGCCCGGGACGGCAGCCGAGATCCCCAGCCTTCCTTCCGCAGGAGTGTCCGAATGGCAAGGCGAAAAGACGGGGGGCACGGCGGCCACGGATGGTTCGTCACCTTTGCCGACCTGATGGCTTTGCTGGTCGCATTTTTCGTCATGTTGGCTGCAACCTCGAACCAGGACCAGCAGAAGCTGCAGGCCATCGCCGGGTCGATGCGCGACGCCTTCGGCGTCCAGGCCGCTGTCCGCTATTCGGGCATCATCGAGGTGCCCGGCCTGCCGACCCGGCCGAAGCTCAAGAACGCCGCCCACATCCCGCCCGAGGAGGCCTCGGCCACTCCGACCCCGGATCAGCACGACCGCAACAGGACCATGGGCGCGCGGCTGAAGGAGGACAGGGCCTTTGCGCTGGCCGCGGCGTCGCTGCGCCAAGCCTTGCAGGACATGCCGGAGCTGACCGAGGTCAGCAAGCACATCATGATCGAGGAGACCCGCGAAGGCCTCAACGTCGAGATCATCGACCAGGATGGCCGCTCGATGTTCCCGGAGGGATCGCGCGAGCCCTACGAACGCACCCGGCGGCTGATCGAGAAGCTCAGCGTCCCGCTCAAGTCGGCCGCGTTCCGCATTTCGATCACGGGTCATACCTCGGCGACCAAGACGCCGTTCCGGCCCGGCTCCGGGCCCTGGGAGCTGTCTGCCGAGCGCGCCAGTGCGGTGCGGCGCATCCTGGAGGAGGAGGGGATGCCCGGCACCCAATTTTTCGGAGTGACCGGCAAGGCCGACATCCAGCCCCTCTTTCCCGATGATCCCTTCGTCGCGGCCAATCGGCGGGTGACGATCTCGTTGATCCGGGAGGAGCCTCCGATGCCGCTGGACCTGAAACCCTGATCCGCCTCGCGCGCGGCGGACGGCGGGTCTCGCAGCGGAGCAACGGCTCCGGAAATCTCTCCGCGAGAAATCGCGCGCTGCTCGCGCGCTCGGCGAGTGTTTCTATGTGCGAAATGCCGCAGACGGAGCGTGCGCGCGCGGCCCGGCGCGCTATGATCCCCGGCGTCGACACTTCCGGGAGTTCTCAAAACATGCACCGACTGCTGCTCGCCGGGCTTTCGCTCGGCTTCCTGGGCTCGTCCGCACTCGCCCAATCCCCCGCCCCGGCTCCGGCGCCGGCCCCCGCGCCCGCTGCGGCGCCGGCCACGTCGAGCCCGGTGCTGCCCTCCGGGTCCGCCAAGAAGGAGCCGATCGCGCTGCGCGACATGGGCTCGTTCCATATCGGCGGCCGCATCGTCGAGGTCGCCGGCAAGCCGGTGCGCGAGGTGGTGTTCGCGGCCGGCGGCACGCCCGCCAAGATGGACCCCAACGGGCCCTATCAGGTCGAGCAGATGTATGTGCAGTACTTCCTGCCGGCGAACCGCAAGGGCAAGGTGCCGCTCTTGATGTGGCACGGCGGCGGCCTCACCGGCGTGACGTACGAGACCACTCCGGACGGCCGCGACGGATGGCTCAACATGTTCGTGCGCAAGGGCTGGGACGTCTACAATTCGGACGCGGTCGAGCGCGGCCGCTCCGGCTATCCCGGCCCCGACATCTGGCCGAGCTCGCCCGTGTTCCTGACCCGCGGCAATGCCTTCGAGCGCTTCCGCATCGGCCAGGGCGCCGGCTCGTGGAATGCCGACCCGGCCAAGATGAAGGCGATGCCGGGCAGCCAGTTCCCGGTCGAGGCCTATGACAATTTCGTCCGCCAGGGCGTGCCGCGCTGGCTCGACAGCGACGGCCCGATCATCGCCGCCTATACGGAGCTGGTGCAGAAAGTCTGCCCCTGCGTGCTGCTGTTCCACAGCCAGGCCGGCGGCTTCGCCTTCAAGATCGCGCAGGCGCATCCCGACAAGGTCAAGGCGCTGGTCGCGGTCGAGCCGGCCGTGCCGGGCGATCCCGAGAAGGCGGCAGCCCTGAAGACCGTGCCGATCCTGATGGTGTTCGGCGACTACATCAACGAGGACTCGCGCTGGCCGGCGATGCGGGCCAAGGACGTCGCCTTCGGCGACGCCGTGCGGGCGGCGGGCGGCAGCGTCGACGTGATCGACCTGCCGACGGTCGGCATCAAGGGCAACTCGCACATGCTCATGATGGACAAGAACAACGGCCAGGTCGCCGACCTGATTCAGGACTGGCTGGTGAAGAGGGGGCTGGTGGAGTGAGCCTTCGCCACGCCGCGTGATCATCGACAAACGTCGTCCCGGAACGCAGGCCGAAACGCCGCGCTCCGGGACGGCGCGCTTCCTGACGACTTGCTTCGTGACGATGTGCTTTCCGGCATGCCTG
Source organism: Rhodoplanes sp. (assembly GCF_013377085.1). Taxonomy (GTDB): domain Bacteria; phylum Pseudomonadota; class Alphaproteobacteria; order Rhizobiales; family Xanthobacteraceae; genus Rhodoplanes. The sequence continues at coordinate 106,215 of NZ_JACAAX010000020.1, forward strand.
TCCTGTCCGCGCCGGCATGCACTCCGGCCGTGGCGACGTTGATCTTTCGCGACCCCGGGCTTACGACTCGGAACACGCCTCAACAAGACTTTCGCAGTCCGAAATTTTCTGCTCGTTCGCCTTCTTACAATGACGCGGGACAGACCGCGACCATTCGCGCCGCGATCGCGCGTCTCGCCAAAGAACGACGACACGGGAGGGCCGCGATGACTCGCGTCGCCACGGCGACGAGGCGCAGGCTCGCTGCACTCGCGATGTGCGGTCTCGTCTGCGCATGGATCGGTTCGCCCGGCGACGCCGTGGCGCAAGCCGGCGAGTCGAATTGGCCGGACCGGCCGGTGCGCTTCATCGTTCCGTTCCCGGCCGGCAGCGCCTCCGACATCGTCGCCCGCATCGTCGCCCAAAAGCTCGGCGCGCTGCTCGGCCAGCAATTCGTCATCGACAACCGCTCGGGCGCGAGCGGAAATATCGGCGCCGAAGCGGTCGCACGCGCCGCACCCGACGGCTACACGATCGGGCTCGCCACCAACAGCACGCACGCCGTCGCAGCGAGCATGTCGTCGCGGCTCGGCTACGACCCGGAAGCCGACTTCACCATGGTGTCGATGATCGGCGCCTCGCCCTATGTGCTCGCGGTGCATCCCTCGGTGCCGGCCACCACGGTCGCCGAGCTGATCGCGCTGGCCAAGGCGAAGCCGCACGAGCTCAGCTACGGGACGGCCGGCCAGGCGAGCCTGGCGCATCTCGCCGCCGAGTTGTTCTCCACCATGGCCGGTGTCGACCTCGCCCACATCCCCTATCGCAGCTCCGCCCAGGCCGTTCTCGACGCGACGACCGGTCGGATCGAGCTGCAGTTCGGCACGCTCGGACCGACGCTCGAGCAGATCCGCTCGAAGCAGTTGCGAGCGCTCGCCGTGACGTCGCCGCAGCGGATCGCATCGCTTCCCGATGTTCCGACCATGCAGGAGGCCGGCCTGAAGGGCTACGACGTGGCGCTGTGGATGGCGCTGGTGATGCCGGCCGGCGTCGCGCCCGGCATCGTGGCGCGGCTCAACGCCACCACCCGCCAGGCGCTCACGTCACCGGAGGTGGTCGCGGCCCTCGAGGCGCAGGGCATGGACCCCGCCCCCGGCACGCCCGAGGCACTCGCCAGACTGATTCACGACGAGATCGGCAAATGGCGCGCACTCGTCGCCTCGACCGGGCTCAAGCCGTGAGTCGAACCCGGCGCGACGGCTCCCCGGATCGGCGCGCCATCGACGCGGTGTCCTGACGACATCATCTTCGACCCTTCGCAGCGTGGAGATATGCGATGCTCGACCAGACGGAGACCACCACCTCGACGAGCGGGCACGATCAGCGCCGCGACGGCCCGCTGCTTCCGGTGACGATGGCGATCGCCGACTACGACCGCACCCGCCTGCTGGTCGACGGCCGGGTCGAGCCGGCCGGCATCGACCTCGGCGTGACGGTCGGCAGCATTCCGGAGTTCTGCCTGGTGCCGGTCTACGAGCAGTACGACGTCGCCGAGATGTCGCTCTCCTGGTACCTGATGGCGCATTGCCGCAACGAGCCGGTCGTCGCCCTGCCGGTTTTTCCGCTCCGCATGCCGGTGCACGCCTACATGTACACCCGCGCCGATGCGCCTTACACGAGCCCGCGCGAGCTCGTCGGCAGGCGCATCGGCACCAAGCGCTACCGCTCCACCATCAATGTCTGGCTGCGCGGAATCCTGAAGGACTTTTACGGCATCGTGCCGTCGGACTTTCATTGGATCACGCCGGCCGAGGAGGGCGGCGGCTTCGTCGTTCCGGACGGCATCGAGGTGACGCTGAAGCCCGGCGAGATGGCCGACATCGAGGCGATGCTGTTCGCCGGCGAGATCGACGCGCTGTTCACGCCGGTGCTTCCCGAGGCGGTGCTGCGCGGCGACCGCCGCATCCGCCGGCTCTATCCCGACAGCCGGGCGGAATCGCGCGCCTACTCCCGCCTGACCGGCTTCCTGCCGATGACCCACACGATCGTCATGAGCAAGCGGCTTTACGAGCGCGAGCCCTGGGTGGCGCGGAGCATCGCCGCCGCTGTGATCGAATCGCAGCGCCAGTGGGTGAGCTTCGCCCATGCGGATCCGAAGCACCTCACCGCCTGCGAGGCCGTCTACACGCTGGAGGAGGAGCGCGCCGCCTACGGGCCCGATCCGTGGGCGCACGGCATCAAGGCCAACCGGCCGGCGCTGGAGACCTTCATCCGCTACGCCCACGAGCAGGGCTATATCGACCGCCGGCCCAGCCCCGACGAGATCTTCGCGACCAACACGCTGGACCTGTGAGGCCGGCGCGCCGGGGTACGCCCTCGACTGTCAGCTCGCGATCTCTGCAATCAGGGTTGTGAGCGGACCTTCATCGCCCTCGAAGCTGCGGATGGTCGCGTCCAGCATCGTCTCCGGCTGCATTCGGTCGAGGTCGAGCGCGTGCCCCGCATGCTCGGCCAGGAGGGTGATAAAAGCGAGCTGCGTGCGGCCGTTGCCCTCCCGGAACGGATGCACGGCATTCAGCTCGGCAAGAAAATGCGCGGCCTTGTGCGCGAAATCTCCGCGATCGATGCTCGCGAAGAAGCGATCCCGGCGCAGCCCGGCAAACAGCTTGTCCATCTCGGTCCCGATGTGCTCGGGATAGCAGAACAGGCTACCCCCTTTGCTGATGCGCACCGTGCGAAACCGGCCCGCCCACGCATAGACATCCTGGAAGAGGTGGCGGTGAACGGCGCGGTAATGCGTCGTACTGAACCGCCCGGCCGGCATCGGTTCGCTGCTGCGCTGGAGCAAGGCGTCGTGCTCGAAGGCATCCAACGCAGCCTGATCTCTGATGTTCGCGCGATTCCGCAGGACCGTCGTGCCGGGATAGCAATGGGGATCCTGCTGCGCGTCGTACACTGGACCGATCAGGCCTTCTTGGCGTGCTTTCGCAATATCGCGGACCGCCGCTCCTCGTCCGACAGTCCTCGCCGATCGAAGTCGGCGAACATGTCGCGACTGGCCGCGCTTGTCCGGATCCCCTCGACGGCGCTGATCTTCTCGAGGCGAGAGCGTCCCAGCACGAAGCCGGTTTTGCCGGACGATGTCTTTGCGGGTGGAGCAGGCTTTGTCATCGTCAAAGATTAGCATACTGCAAGGCTGTCGACAGCAGGCTCATCCCGCCCGGCCGCACCGGACCGCCCGGATCGTCGTGCCGGCCGCCCCTCAATCCCGCCGGAACACGATCGAGGCGAGCCAGCCGGTCATCAGCGCCATCATGGCCGTGACGATGCCGTAGAGGAGGCCGTTGTCGACCGCCGCGGTGGCGACGAAGCGCTCGAAGCCGACCTTGGTGATCTCGAAGGCCGAGGTCGAGCGCGTCACCAGCATGCCGTCGTGGAACAGCTTGACGTCGACCTCGTAGGTGCCGACCGGCGCCTCGGCCGGCACCGGGATCGAGGCCTGGAACAAGGTCGGCGACAGCATGGTCACGGCACGCGCGTCCTCGACATAGAGGCGCCGCTCGGTCTTCAGCCGCAGGAAGGCGCGGCGGAACGGGTCGTCCGTCACCACGTCGGCGACGTCGGGCCCGATCTGCTGCGGCAGCACCACGTTGTTGAGACCGATCTGCAGGCGGCGCAGCCGCTCGGCCGACACCACCTGGTCGAACGGCCGCGTGCCGAGGATCGCCAGATAGGCCGGCACATCGATGAAGGTGCGCGAGTCGGCGTTGATCCAGATGCCGAGCATCCGGTCCTTGCGCAGCGTCTTGAGGGTCTGGCGCGGGCCGACCACGGTGGCGATCACGTCGAAGCCGCCGCGCCGTACCGGCCCGGCGCCGTCGCTCTCGACCGCCCCGAACAGCACCACCTCGGCGCCCGTGAACACCGAGTTGATCAGCACCCGATGAGTCGACAGCGAGGTGACCAGCCGCTCGGCCGCGCCGGCCGGAGCACCGAGCGGGAGCAGCGCGACGAGCGCCGCAACGGCGGGGAGGAGCGCGCGTCTCACCGGTCGCCCTCCATCAGGCGGAACGAGAACATTTCGCCCGGCGTCACGAACAGGTTGACGGCGAAGCGCAGGCCGACCGCCAGCACCAGCAGGCCGAGCATCAGGCGCAGCCGCTCGGAGCGCATCTTCTGCCCGGCCTGGGCGCCGAACTGCGCGCCGATGACGCCGCCCACCATCAGGATCAGGGCGAGCAGCGCGTCGACCAGATGGTTGGTGGCGGCGTGCAGGATGGTGGCGCTCGCCATGGTGACGAGGGTGAGCACCATCGAGGTGCCGATCACCACATTGGTCGGCACGCGCAGGAGGTAGATCAGCGCCGGCACCAGGATGAAGCCGCCGCCGATGCCCATGATGGCGCCGAGAAATCCCATCACCAGGCCGATCGCCCATACCGGGATGACCGAGATGTAGAGCCGCGACTGCTTGAAGCGCACCTTGAGGGGCAGGCCGTGCAGCCAGGTGTGGCTGCCGGAATGGCGCGCCGGCGCCTGCTTGTTGCGATGCGCCCGCACGATGGCGCGCAGGCTCTCGGCCACCATCAGGCTGCCGACCGAGCTGAGCAGGATGACGTAGGACAATGCGATGACGAGGTCGAGCTGGCCGAGCGCGCGGAGCTGGGTGAACAGCCAGACGCCCGACGCGGTGCCGATCAGGCCGCCGATCAGCAGCATGAAGGCGAGCGCGAGATCGATGGCGCGGCGGCGCCAGTAGTTCAGCGCGCCCGAGAAGGACGAGGCGGCGATGTGGCTCGACACGGTGGCGACTGCGACGGCCGGCGACACGCCGATGAAGATCAAGAGCGGCGTCATCAGGAAGCCCCCGCCGATCCCGAACATGCCGGAGATGAAGCCGACCGCGATCCCCATCGCGAAGACGAGGAAGACGTTGACCGGCAGGTCGGCGATCGGAAGGTAGATTTCCACGGCTTCACGTCCGCGGCCTGGTCCGAGGACGCACGCCGGTAGGGGTACGGGGTCGTGACGACGGCGCAGTGCGGCGAAGCCCTACAGGCTCGTCCGGCAAACTCAAGTGAATTCTGCCCGCTCGCGGCGAACCGTCTCGGGGCCGGCAGGCCCCGGCCGCAACCCTGCGGCCACACCCGCGGCCGTCGCGCTCACAGCCGCGCCGCCTGCTCCATCGGGATGCGGCCCTTCGGCTTCGGCCGACCCTGGCCGGCGGTCGCGTCCTCCCATCCGCCGGGGGGCGGCGGCACCGTGACGGCCTCCTCCGGCGCGACCAGCGGCACGAAGGTCTGGGCGGCGAGCCGCGCCGCCGTCAGGCTCTGCTGGTCGAGTCTCTGGCCGAGGTCGTCGCGCTTCTTGGCGGCGTCCTTGTCGCCCTTCTGGGCCGCGATCGCGAACCACTTGTAGGCTTCGGCGAGGTTCTGCTCGACGCCGATGCCGCGCACATAGAGTATCGCGAGATTGAACTGGCTGTCGGCAACGCCGTGGCGGGCCGCCCGGGTGAACCACTGGGCCGCGGTGACGAAGTCCGGCTTGCCGTCGATGCCCTCGGCATACAGCACGGCGATGTTGTGCATGGCGTTGGCGTTGCCGCGGTCGGCGGCAGCCTGATACCAGCGCCGCGCCTCGCCGATGTCTTTCCTGATGCCCTGGCCTTTCTCGTAGAGGCTGCCGAGGCGGAACTGGGCCGGCGCGAGGCCGAGCTCGGCGGCGCGCAGGAACCACGGGACCGAGGCGGCGAGGTCGGCAGGAACGCCGCGGCCCTCGGCGAGCCGCATGGCGATCTCATAGGCGGCGGCCGGGCTCCTCTCGGCGACGCCGGCAAGCAACGGCTTGGTGGCGAGGCCGGACGGCAGCGTCTCGGGCCAGTCGCCGGCGGTGCCCGACGGCGGCACGGTGGCGAGCGGCGTCGCCGGCGGGATCGCCGGGGCCGCCGCGGCGGCGAGCGGGGTCGCGGGCGCGACCGACC
>NZ_JACAAX010000021.1 GCF_013377085.1 Rhodoplanes sp.
CAACCCCAATCCTGCGCTACTTCAAACGCGATTCCCCTGCCCTCCAGGGGGAGGTAAAGACCTTCAGTCGCTCACGCCCGGAAAAGCGAACACGCCGGCGATGCGGCGGCGCCACCAGGGCGCGATCGCCACCTCGGCGACGCGGGCACCGTCGTGGGCATGCACCATCGTGTCGTCGCTCGTGACGATGGCGGCGTGCTTGGCCGGCAGGCCGGCGCGCCAGCGGAACAGCAGCACGTCGCCGGGCGCGAACGCGCCGAGGGCGAAAGCGCCTGAAGCGGACGCCTCCGCATCGATTCTGATCAGATGCCGGATCGCCGCGTCGAGCAGCGTGTCGCAGCCGGTCGCCTCGGCCCAGTCGGGCGTATAGGGCGGCGGCGCCTCCGGCTCGCGGCCGACGACGGCGCGAAACACGCCACGCACCAGGCCGAGACAATCGCAGCCGATCCCCTTCAGCGAGGCCTGGTGGCGATAGGGCGTGCCGATCCAGCCGCGCGCCTCCGCAACGATTCGTTCACGCGACGCCGGGGCTGTCGTGGAAAGGCTCATGGCGGTGCTCACGCGTGGCTGATCACGTAGTCGTTGCCGGGGATGTGCGGAAAACCGCGAAAATTCGCGGCGTTGCCGAAGCGGTCGCGGCAGGTGGCGAACTGCTTGTCGCAGCCGGCCGTGATCACGAAGGTGTCGCCCGGCGCGATCGGCTCGGGCATGGCCTGCCACAGCGTCACGGTGACGCCGCCCGCATCGGCGGTGTGGCGCTTCACCTCGCAGGCGACGCCGGCATTGGCGCCGCTGGTGAACACCAGCCGCCCGGCCATGAACCAGCCCGTCGCATAGACGTCGCAGCCGGCGACGCGCAGCACCGAGGTGCCGGCGAGCGCTGCGACGCTGCCGCTCACCCGGAACGCCGCCGCCGAGAGATCGACCCGGCAGCGCCCATCGCCGAGATCCACCGTGCAGGCGCCGGTGTAGAGGCGCCCGCTCTCCTGGCCGAGCTTTTGGGCGAGCGAGCGCAGCTCGGCCGTGAAGGCGGCGCCTTCCCGCCTCACCTCGCCGAGCGTCGCCGCCGCCAGAAGCAGGCGCTCGCCCGGCGCGGTCCAGTCGACCAGCCAGGTTTCGATGGCGGCGCCGTCGAAGCGGCCGGCGGCCAGATCGGCCTCGGACAGCGCGTCGTCGGCGAGCGCGCCGAAGACTTCACTTCCGTCGACCTGCAGGCCGAACCGCGCCGTCGCCTCCGAAGCGTCGAGCCCGCTCGCGGCCCGACAAAGCGTGGCACCGAGCAGAAGATCCTCGTCGTGATCCGTGAAGCCGAGCAAAAGCCCGTCGGCGCGGCGGATCAGCCAGCAGCGGCACAGCGTGGTGACGCCGGTGTCGAGCGCGGCCTGCAGGCCCGCCGGAATGGTGCGCATGGTGATGCTCTCGGATGAAGGGCCGGACCGTCACGGCCGGATCTCGATCAGCGGAATCTTGGGGATCGCCCCCGCCGCGAAGGCGGTGAGGTCGACCTCGAGATAGTCGGTGTCGAACCGCACCGGCACGTCGAACAGAAAGCCCGCCGTCACGGCCGCCCCGGCCGCCGGCACATGGCCCGCCAGGAAGGTGACGCGCCCGCTCGTCGGGTCGCAGGTGAAGTGCGTGCTAAGAATCTGCTCGACCCCGCCGACCGCGACCCGCACGCTGCCGGCGACCGGCTTTGCGATCGGCCGGCGATAGGGCGCGTGGATCGTCCCGTAGACCTTCACCAGATCGAAGGCCGCAGTCGTGCCGTCGCCGGTTCCGAGAGTCTGGTCGAGTGGCCCCGGGGCGCCGGCGGCGGAGGAATGGTCGAGCCGATCGCGCCAGCGAAAGCCGTAGAGGCGGCCGCGCCGCTCCTCGAAGAACGCCACCACGGCCGACAGCGCCGCGACGCTCTTCACGCCGTAGCCGGCGTCGAAGCGCCGGCGCGCATGCGTCCAGCGGGCGTTGCGCTCCTCGCGTCCCGATCCGAGCGCGACGATCTCGGTCCTGCGCTCCGGCCCGCCGGCGCTCTTCAGTGCGATGTCGAGCGGGAACAGCACCTCGTGAAAGGCGGCCATGGCGATGTCCGATGATGACGTGTGGTCTGGTCGACTATGCCTCCGTCATTCCGGGGCGCGGGCTGCAAGCCCGCGAGCCCGGACTCCATACCCCCAGACAGGGCTTATGGATTCCGGACAGCGCCGCTGCGCGGCGCTTCCGGAATGACGAAGAGGAAATGAACTGATCAGATCACAATCCCCGCCGGCCGCGGGCGACGGCGCGGGCGATCTGGCCGGTGAGATAGACCTCGGACCCGCGAAAACTGCCGACGTCCTGGGCCGCGATGTTGATGGTCACGTTGGCGCCGCCCGCCCCGGAGGCGGCGATGCCGAGCGTCCCGTCGGCGCCACGGGCGAGCGGCACGATCGCCTCGGGTCCGGCCTCGCCGGCGAGTCCGAGGCCGCCGGCGGCGAGCGGAAAGTAGGTCGGCGTGCCGATCACCCCGCCCGCCGCGAACGGCTTGATCGCCCCGGTCGCCGCCTTGAGATCGAGGCTGCCGCCCGACAGGCCGCCGAACAGATCCTGAAGTCCGCCGGCGAGGCCGCTGGTCAACGGCTTCAGGGCGGCCTTGAGGACCAGGTCGGAGAGACGCAGGGTGAGCGTCTTCAGCACGTCGTCGAGCTGGCGCCCGCCGCTCACCGCACCCGTGAGCGCGCTCGTCATCGCACTGGAGAAGGCCTTGGCGTTGAGCTGGAGGTCGACCAGACGACCCGACAGCGCCTCGGCCTGCCGCTCGGTCTCGTCGAACGACGCGGTGCCGTGCGTGCCGGGATCCGTGGTGTCAGCCATCCGGATATCTCCTCATCAGATCGCCCAGGATCGTACGGGTGAGCGGCGCGACGACACCAAGCCCGTGCGCCCGCAGTGCATGGGCGAACTCGCGCGGCGTCATCCGCCAAAAGGACTCGGGAGACAGCCGCAGGACGCCGAGGCCGAGACCGATCGCCTCGTCCCACGGGAACGGCGCCGGGCGGCTCACACCGGGGCGACGTCCTGCGGCCGCGAAGGGTCCGGCGGATCTCCGCCCGGCGGATGCCGACCCAGCGCGCTTGCGCCTCGGGGCGCATCGTCCGTGCCGAAGGTCGCGGCCAGAAGATCCGCCGCGATCCGCACGAAGCCGGCGGCCCCGCCGGGCGTCGTCATGGCGGCGACCTCCTGGTCTGTCACGCTCTCGCCGGCACCGCGCAGACCCGCCCCGACCACACAGACGAGATCGCGGGCCCGCAGCCGACCACCGGAGAAGCGCTCGGCGAGATCGACCAGATCGTCGGCGCCGAAGGCGGACTCGAGCTCGGCCAGTGCGCCGAGGGTGAGCACCAGCCGGCGGGTGGCGCCAGCGAGCTCCGCCTCGATCTCGCCCCGGTGACGATTAGCCATGGCCCTGCTCCTAAAAAACGTGATGATGTACGTTCCCGAGCTGAAACAACGCGATGGCGAACTGGAGCCCCACTGATTAGTTCGCTCGGGTTATGCCGTATAGAACGATTGTTTCCGTTCTGATCGATCAGGGTCCGACGGGGCATAATCTTCATGAATTGAGCGAGATTTCACGACCGGTTAACACCGGCGGATGAATATATTTGCACATTTTACAATGCGAGTTGGCCCCAATGCTTCACCGTGTATCGTCAAATGTCCTGCTGAAGTCGGTCATCGCCATCATGGCAGCGATCATCGTGATCGTGCTGGCCAGCGGTGCCTTGGATGCTTGGCGCAATCTGACGACCGCGAGCCGACTCGCCGAGACGGCGGAAGTCTCGGGCGACATGTTCCGGGCGATGTCGAGCCTACGGCTCATCCGCGCGCTGACGCCACGCGCCCTCGCCTTCGATGGCGCCGTCGATGCGGCCCAGCTCAAGCAGATCGAGGAGACCCGTGCGGTCGGGAACCCGGCCCTGAAGAACACGGCACGGCTGCTGCCCGAGATCGAATTCGCCGGGCACGACGCGAGCGTGCGCGAGTTCATGCAGCTCGCCCAGCGCTACGAAGCGCTCGACAAGGAGGCTGCGGCCGACATCATGAAGCCCAAGGCGCAACGCCGCGCCGGCCTCGGCAATGAGATCGTCGCCACCGCCGAAGCCCTCATCGACCTGCTCCAGAAAGCCGGCACGGCCATCGACACGGCGGCCCGCAACCGCGACGCCGTCATCGATCAGATGATGCTGCTGAAGGACGCCGCCTGGCTGGTGCGCAGCGACGGCGGCGACATCTCGGTCATGCTCTCCAATGCGCTGACGAAGAAGGAGCACCTCTCCCCGGCGAACCTGAAGACACTCCAGCAGATCATCGGCCGAACCACGGCCGGTGCCGACATGATCGAGCGTGTCCGGCTCGGGCTAGCGTCCGGCTCGGCCGCCGCCATGGCGATCGAGAAGGCCAAGGCCGAATTCTTCGCGCCCGAGTTCATCGCCAAGCGCGACCGCATCATCGCGCAGCTCGGCTCCGACCAGCCGATCACCGTGCCGGTCGGCGAGTGGACGTTCGACTCGGTGCCGCGGCTCCTGCTGTTGACCAAGATGGCCGAGACGGCGCTCGACACCGCGCGCGATCACGCCCAGGCCCAGGTCGCCTCGGCCCGTACCACCCTGATCGTCCGCCTGGTGCTGCTCGCCGGCGCGCTCGCCCTCGCGACCGCCAGCATCGTGATGGTGAGCCGGCGCGTCATCGGCCCGCTGCAGGTGATCCGGGCCGCCATGGTGAAGGTCGCCGACGGCGACCTTTCGACCGAGGTGCCCTATCGCGACCGCACCGACGAGATCGGCAGCCTCGCCGCCGCGCTCGCCACCTTCAAGCAGAACGCCGTCGAGAAGGCCCGCATCGAGCAGGAGCAGGAGCAGCGCCGCGCCCAGGCGACCCATCGCCAGCAGGCGATCGAGCGCCACATCGCCACCTTCGAGACCGGCATCGGCGAGGCCCTGCAGGCGCTCGGCACCGCGGCGACCGACATGCGCCACACCTCGGACGCGCTGTCCTCCACGGCCGACCAGACCAACGGTCAGGCACGCACGGCCGCCGTCTCCTCGGCAGACGCCTCTCAGAACGTCCAGACCGTCGCGGCCGCCTCGGAGGAGCTCAGCGCCTCGGTCAGCGAGATCAGCCGCCAGGTCGCCCATGCCGCGACCGTCGCCAAGCGTGCCGTCGCCGAGACCGAGGAGACCGACGCCACCGTGCAAGGGCTCACCGACGCAGCCCACAAGATCGGCGAGATCGTCGACCTGATCACGGCGATCGCCAACCAGACCAACCTGCTGGCGCTCAACGCCACCATCGAGGCGGCCCGCGCCGGCGAGGCCGGCAAGGGCTTTGCCGTGGTCGCCTCCGAGGTGAAGACGCTGGCCGGCCAGACCGCCAAGGCGACCGAGGACATCTCGGGCCAGGTCGGCGCCATCCGGACGGTGGCCGACCAGGCGCTCGCGGCGATGCGGCGCATCGGCAGCACCATCACCGAGGTCTCTGCGGTGGCCAGCTCGATCGCCGCCGCGGTCGAGGAACAGGGCGCCGCCACCTCGGAGATCACCCGCAACACGCAGGAAGCCGCGCGAAGAACCCGCGATGTCTCCGACAATATCGTCGGCGTCCAGGCCGGAGCGGACGCCACCGGCACGGCCGCCGGCGGCGTCAAGTCGAGCGCCGAGGTCCTCAATCGTCAGGCCGACAAGCTGCGCAGCGAGGTCGACGCCTTCCTGCAGAAAATCCGCGCCGCCTGATCGAAACCCGATCGTCGTTCCGGAGCGCCGGCGGCCACCCGCCGGCGCTCTGCTTTTTGGGCGAACCGCTGCGGCGCGTGAATACCGCGCCTGCACGGCGCCACGACGACTCCAAATCGATCCATTCCTTTACGGGGGCTTAAGGCGGACGGGCTATCTCTGCGGGCAACGCAAATCGGGTAGCCCGCCATGTTCAATCGCCTGTCCTCGAACGTCCTCCTCAAATCCGTCATCGCCCTGATGGCCACCGGCATCGTGCTGGTGCTGGCCGTGGGCGCTTGGGACGCTTGGCGGGCCCTGCAGATGGCGGGCCGCCTCGCCGACGTCGCCGACACGTCGGGGCATCTGTTCAGAGGCATGGTCAATGTGCGTCTGAACCGCTCGCTGGTGGTCCGCGCCCTCAATCTGGACGGCGTGCCGGACCCGGGATTGGTCAAGCAGATCGACGACGTCCAGAAGGTCTCGCTTCCGGCCCTCGAGGCCGCACGGACCCTGCTGCCGGCCATCGACTTCCCGGACCGCGACCGGCGCCTGAAGGCGTTCGAGAGCGAGCTCGGGACGTACCTGCCGCTCGACAAGGAAGCGATCGCCGAGCTGGGCCGCCCGAAGAGCCAGCGCCGCGCCGGCTTGGCCAACGAGGTCGGAGCGTCGGCCGACAGGCTGGTCGTCGTCATCGGCGAGATCGCCAAGGCGATCGACGGCGCCGCCCGCAACCGTGACGCCTTCGTGGACCAGATGGTGCTGCTCAAGGACGCCGCCTGGCTCACCCGCGTGAACGCCGGCGACATGTCGATCCTGCTGTCCAACGGCCTCGCCTTCAAGAAACGCTTCACCGACCAGGACAAGCAGTCGCTCGCCGGCATGCTCGGGCGCGCTGACGCGGCCTGGGAGATGCTGGAGACCATCCGGCTCGGCCTGCCGCCGGCCTCGCCCGTGTCGGCCGCGATCGAGAAGGCCCGCACCGTCTATCTGGGCCCGGACCTCACCGTGCCGCGCGACCGCATCGTCGCGGTGCTGAGCGGCAACGACCCGATCGTGACGCCGGTCGCCGAATGGCTCGGCATCGTGGTGCCGCGCCTGATGGCGTTGCCGGCCGTCGCCGAGACGGCGCTGGATGCGGCGCGCGACCACGCCCAGGCCCAGGTCACCTCGGCACGCGCCACCCTGATCATCCGCCTGGTGCTGCTCACGGCCGCGCTGGTACTCGCCGCCGGCGGCATCCTGATCGTCAGCCGGCGCGTCATCGGCCCGCTGCAGGTGATCCGCGCCGCCATGGTGAAGGTCGCCGACGGCGATCTGGCCACCGAGGTCCCCTATCGCGACCGCACCGACGAGATCGGCAGCCTCGCCGACGCGCTCGCCACCTTCAAGCAGAACGCCGTCGAGAAGGCCCGCATCGAGCAGGAGCAGGAGCAGCGCCGCGCCCAGGCGACCCATCGCCAGCAGGCGATCGAGCGCCACATCGCCGCCTTCGAGGCCGGCATCGGCGACGCCCTGCAGGCGCTGGGCTCGGCCGCGACCGGAATGCGGCAGACCTCCGACACGCTCTCCGCCACCGCCGACCGCACCAACGGCCAGGCCCGCGATGCCGCCTCCTCCTCGACCGAAGCCTCGCAGAACGTCGAGACCGTCGCGGCCGCCTCCGAGGAACTCTCCTCGTCGATCCACGAGATCAGCCGCCAGGTGTCGCATGCCGCCACGGTGGCGAAGCGCGCCGTCGCCGAGACCCAGGAGACCGACGCGACCGTTCAGGGCCTCACCGACGCGGCCCACAAGATCGGCGAGATCGTCAACCTGATCACGGCCATCGCCAGCCAGACCAACCTCTTGGCGCTCAATGCCACCATCGAGGCGGCCCGCGCCGGCGAGGCCGGAAAAGGTTTTGCCGTCGTCGCCTCCGAGGTGAAGACGCTGGCCGGCCAGACCGCCAAGGCCACCGAGGACATCTCGGGCCAGGTCGGCGCCATCCAGACGGTCGCCGACCAGGCGCTCGCGGCCATGCGCCGGATCGGCAGCACCATCACCGAGGTCTCTGCGGTGGCCAGCTCGATCGCCGCCGCCGTCGAGGAACAGGGCGCCGCGACCGCCGAGATCACCCGCAACACCCAGGAAGCCGCGCGACGAACCCGCGACGTCTCCGAGAATATCGGCGGCGTCCGGGCCGGCGCCGATGCGACCGGGGCGGCCGCCGACGGCGTCAAGTCGAGCGCCGAGATCCTCAACCTCCAGGCCGACAAGCTGCGCAGCGAGGTCGACACCTTCCTGCACAACATCCGCGCCGCCTGAGACGGCGGCGTCCGCCGAGGACCCGATCGCAGAGAAGGACGCGCCGGCGCTCACCCGCCGGCGCTTTTCTTTTGCAGGGTGGAATTGCTGCGCCGACGCAAATAAACGGCCCAGTCCGGCAAGTACGCTTCACTGGCACTTAATGTATAGCCCCTATCGTGCGGCATCATGCTCGGGGGGTGCCCGATGTTTTCACGTCTCTCTTCCAACATTCTGCTGAAGTCCGTCATCGCCCTCATGGCCGCCGTGATCGTGGCCGTCCTCGCGACGGGGGCCTGGGACGCATGGCGCATCCACGCGACCGCGAGCCATCTCGCCGACGTCGCCGACGTGTCGCGCGACATGTTCCGCGCCATGGCGAACATCCGGTTGATCCGGTCCCGCGCGGTGCGCGCCGTCAGTATCGACGGCATGGCAACGCCCGACGATCTCAAGCAGCTCGAGGAATCGCGGACGATCGGCATCGCCTCCCTGCAGAGCGCCCTGCTGCTCCTGCCGTCGATCCAGTTCGCTCAACGTGAGGTTGCCGTCAAGAACATCTCGCAACTCACGACCAAGCTTCGGGAGCTCGACCAGGACATCGCACGCGACGTCACGAGGCCGAAAGGCGAGCGGCGGGGAACCCTCGCCAAGGAGATCCAGGCGACGACGGATGCCCTGATGGAGCTGATCACGCAGATCAACGCCTCGCTCGACCTGGTCTCCCGCAACCGCGACGCCTTCATCGACCAGATGATGATGATCAAGGATGCCGGCTGGATGATCCGCAGCGACTTCGGCGACATCTCGGTGGCGATCTCCAACGCGCTCGCATTCAAGCAGCACCTGCCCCCGGTCGCCCTGCAGAAGCTCGCCGGCTCGGTCGCCCGTGCCGAGGCCGGCTGGGACCTGCTGGACAGGATCCGTTTCGGGCTCACGCCGCAGTCGCCCGCGACCCAGGCGATCGAGAGGGCCAAGGCCGCCTACTTCGAGTCGAGCTTCACCGCCAATCGCAACCGCATCATGGCGGCGCTCGGGTCGAGCGACCAGATCGCCATTCCGTCGAGCGATTGGAGGCTCGACTCTGTTCCGCGCCTCGACCTCGTCGCGGTCATTCCGGAAGCGGCGCTGGATGCGGCGCGCGACCACGCCCAGGCCCAGGTCACCTCGGCACGCACCAACCTGATCGTGCGTCTGGTGCTGCTCGCGGCCGCGCTGGTGCTCGCCGCCGGCGGCATCCTGATCGTCAGCCGGCGCGTCATCGGTCCGCTGCAGGTGATCCGCGCCGCCATGGTGAAGGTCGCCGACGGCGATCTTTCGACCGAGGTGCCCTATCGCGACCGCACCGACGAGATCGGCAGCCTCGCCGCCGCGCTCGCCACCTTCAAGCAGAACGCCGTCGAGAAGGCCCGCATCGAGCAGGAGCAGGAGCAGCGCCGCGCCCAGGCGACCCATCGCCAGCAGGCGATCGAGCGCCACATCGCCGCCTTCGAGGCCGGCATCGGCGACGCCCTGCAGGCGCTGGGCTCGGCCGCGACCGGAATGCGGCAGACCTCCGACACGCTCTCCGCCACCGCCGACCGCACCAACGGCCAGGCCCGCGATGCCGCCTCCTCCTCGACCGAAGCCTCGCAGAACGTCGAGACCGTCGCGGCCGCCTCCGAGGAACTCTCCTCGTCGATCCACGAGATCAGCCGCCAGGTGTCGCATGCCGCCACGGTGGCGAAGCGCGCCGTCGCCGAGACCCAGGAGACCGACGCGACCGTTCAGGGCCTCACCGACGCGGCCCACAAGATCGGCGAGATCGTCAACCTGATCACGGCCATCGCCAGCCAGACCAACCTCTTGGCGCTCAATGCCACCATCGAGGCGGCCCGCGCCGGCGAGGCCGGAAAAGGTTTTGCCGTCGTCGCCTCCGAGGTGAAGACGCTGGCCGGCCAGACCGCCAAGGCCACCGAGGACATCTCGGGCCAGGTCGGCGCCATCCAGACGGTCGCCGACCAGGCGCTCGCGGCCATGCGCCGGATCGGCAGCACCATCACCGAGGTCTCTGCGGTGGCCAGCTCGATCGCCGCCGCCGTCGAGGAACAGGGCGCCGCGACCGCCGAGATCACCCGCAACACCCAGGAAGCCGCGCGACGAACCCGCGACGTCTCCGAGAATATCGGCGGCGTCCGGGCCGGCGCCGATGCGACCGGGGCGGCCGCCGACGGCGTCAAGTCGAGCGCCGAGATCCTCAACCTCCAGGCCGACAAGCTGCGCAGCGAGGTCGACACCTTCCTGCACAACATCCGCGCCGCCTGACGCGGCGCCTGACGGACGCCCCGGCTTTCGTCGGCCCGGCTCCGCTCAGCGCCCGAGATCGCATACCACCCGGATGCCGACGATGGCGCCGAGGTCGTCGGCCCGCGGCCGGCGACCGGCCGAGCCCACCGACGAGGCACCCCACGGCGCTTGTATGCATGGCATGCGACGCGATCCGGGCACCCCCTAAAAGGCCGAATGCTCAGCCGGTATGATGAGGCAGCGCCAAGCCTCGCCATTCATGCCTCCCCTCACCGAATCTGCCCAGCATTCCATCGGCGGCTGATGAAATGCTCGGCGGGCGCCCGCGCCATGGCCGATAAGCCCGCGGCAACAATCCCGCGGGGGTGGCACCGATATTGCTTTTCCAGCGCCGAACCCTCGCTGGAGACGTCGATGCGCTTTTTGGTATCCGCCCTGTCCGTGATTTGTCTGATCGCCGGCACGCCGGCGCACGCCGAGTCGGTGGTGCGCTACGGCATCTCGCTGGCCGACATCCCCCTCACCTCCGGCCAGCCCGACCGTGGCGCCGGCGCCTATCAGTTCACGGGTTATACCTTGTATGACCCGCTGGTGGCTTGGGAGATGGACGTCGCCGACCGGCCCGGCAAGCTCGTTCCCGGCCTCGCCACCGAATGGAAGGTCGATGCGGCCGACAAGAAGAAGTGGGTGTTCACGCTGCGCCAGGGCGTCAAGTTCCACGACGGCAGCGCCTTCGACGCCGACGCCGTCATCTGGAACCTCGACAAGGTTCTGGACGACAAGGCGCCGCAGTTCGACAAGCGCCAGAGCGCCCAGGTGAAGCCGCGCCTGCCCTCGGTCGCCTCCTGGCGCAAGATCGACGCGAGCACGGTGGAGATCACCACCAAGGAGGTCGACTCCTTCTTTCCTTATCAGATGCTGTGGTTCCTGGTGTCGAGCCCGGCCCAGTACGAGAAGCTCGGGCGCGACTGGGACAAGTTTGCCGCGACCCCGTCCGGCACCGGCCCGTTCAAGCTCGACAAGCTGGTGCCGCGCGAACGCGCCGAACTGGTCAAGAACACCGACTACTGGAACAAGTCACGGCTCCCGAAGGTCGACCGCTTAGTGCTGATCCCCATGCCGGAGGCGCTGTCGCGCTCCAATGCGCTGCTCGCCGGCCAGGTCGACCTGATCGAGACACCCGCCCCCGACGTGGTGCCGCGCCTGAAACAGTCGGGCATGACCATCGTGACCAACGTCACGCCGCATGTGTGGAACTATCACCTGAGCATGCTGCCGGGTTCGCCCTGGACCGACGTGCGGCTGCGCCGCGCCCTCAATCTCGCCATCGACCGCGACGCCATGCTGCAGCTCCTCAACGGGCTGGCCAAGCCGGCGATCGGCCAGGTCGACCCGTCGAGCCCGTGGTTCGGCACGCCGAGCTTCAAGATCAAGTACGACGTCGCCGAGGCGAAGCGCCTGGTCAAGGAGGCCGGCTACGGTCCGGAGAAGCCGCTGAAGACCACGTTCGTGATCGCCCAGGGCGGCACCGGGCAGATGCTGTCGCTGCCGATGAACGAGTTCCTGCAGGAGAGCTTCAAGGAGATCGGCATCGAGGTCGACTTCAAGGTGGTCGAGCTCGAGGCGCTCTACACCTACTGGCGCAAGGGCGCCAAGGACGAGATGAGCGCCGGCCTCACGGCCAACAACATCGCCTATGTCACGTCCGACCCGCTCTACGCCATCATCCGCTTCTTCCATTCGGGCCAAGTGGCGCCGACCGGCGTCAACTGGGGCTGGTACAAGAACGAGAAGGTCGACGCCATCATCGACGAGGCGAAGCAGACCTTCGATCCGAAGAAGCAGGACGAGCTGATGGCGGCCGCGCACAGCCTGATCGTCGACGACGCGCCGCTGGTCTGGGTGGTGCACGACACCAACCCGCACGCGCTGTCGCCCAAGGTGAAGAAGTTCGTCCAGGCGCAGCACTGGTTCCAGGACCTGACCACCATCGGGCTGGAGTGAGGGCCCTCGCCCCAGCGCGTCGTTCCGGGGCGGCCCGAAGGGCCGAGCCCGGAACCCATAACCCCGGTCCGTGAGTATGGATTCCGGGCTCGCGGGCTTCGCCCGCGCCCCGGAATGACGGGCCTGATCGTTTCGACCGGCATTCGAAGACGCACGACTCCGGCCGTGCCGTGCCCTGCTCTGATCCCCGTTCAGGAGCCCGCGATGACGTCCCGCAAACTGACCGTCCTGCTCGCCGCGACCCTGCTGACGCCCGTCTTCGCCGCCCTTCCGGCGCAGGCGCAAGGCACGCTGCGCATCGGCATGACCGCCTCCGACATCCCGCTCACCACCGGCCAGACCGACAATGGCGGCGAGGGCATGCGGTTCATGGGCTACACGGTCTACGACGCGCTGGTCGACTGGGACCTCGGCTCGGCCGACAAGCCCTCCGACATCCGCCCCGGCCTCGCCGCCGCGTGGACGGTCGATCCGGCCGACAAGACCCGTTGGACCTTCAAGCTGCGCGACGACTTGACGTTCCACGACGGCAGCGCGTTCGACGCCGACGCGGTCGTGTGGAATCTCGACAAGCTCCTCGACGACAAGGCGCCGCAATACGATCCGCGCCAGTCGGCGCAGGGTCGCTCGCGCGTGCCGGCGATCGCCTCGTACCGAGCGATCGACAAGACGACGCTGGAGATCGTCACCAAGACGCCCGACGCGACGCTCCTCTATCAGCTCGCCTGGATCATGATGTCGTCGCCGGGCCAGTGGGAGAAGGTCGGCCGGAGCTGGGAGGCCTTCGCCAAGACACCGGCCGGCACCGGGCCGTGGAAGCTCACCGCCTTCGTGCCGCGCGAGCGCGCCGAGATGGCGCCGAACCCGGCCTACTGGAACAAGAGCCGGGTGCCCAAGCTCGACAGATTGATTCTGATCCCGCTGCCGGAGGCGAACGCCCGCGTCGCCGCGCTGCGCTCCGGCCAGGTCGACTGGATCGAGGCGCCCGCCCCCGACGCCGTCGACTTGCTGAAGAAGGCCGGCTTCGCGATCGTCACCAACGCCTATCCGCACAACTGGACCTGGCATCTCTCCCGCGTCGAGGGCTCGCCCTGGAACGACATCCGGGTGCGCAAGGCCGCCAACCTCGCGGTCGACCGCGACGGGCTGAAGGAGCTGCTCGGCGGCCTGATGATCCCGGCCCAGGGTTTCTTCCCGCCCGGTCACCAGTGGTTCGGCAATCCCGGCTTCAAGCCGACCTACGATCCGGCGCAGGCCAAGACGCTGCTCGCCGAGGCCGGCTTCAGTCCGGCCAAGCCGCTGGTGACAAAAGTGCTGATCTCGGCCTCCGGCTCGGGGCAGATGCAGCCGCTGCCGATGAACGAGTTCATCCAGCAGACTCTCGCCGAGGTCGGGATCAAGGTCGAGTATCAGGTGGTCGAGTGGAACACCATGATCAACATCTGGCGGGCCGGCGCCAGGCACCCGACCGCGCTCGGCACCACGGCGATGAACTACTCCTACTTCATCCAGGATCCGTTCACCGGCTTCATCCGCTTCTCCCAGTGCAACCTGTCGCCGCCGGCCGGCGTCAACTGGGGCTATTACTGCGACCCGGAGATGGACAAGCTCCTCGATCAGATCCGCACCACCTTCGACAAGGCCGAGCAGGACAAGGTCTTGCGCCGGACTCACGAGAAGATGGTCGACGACGCGCTGTTCCTGATGGTCACCCACGACGTCAACCCGCGCGCCATGAGCGCCAAGGTGAAGGGCTTCGTCCAGGCGCAGAACTGGTTCCAGGACTTTTCGCCCATCACCATGACGAAGTGAGCATCGTGTCGACGCCTCTCCACCGTCATTCCGGGGCACCGCGAAGCGGCGAGCCCGGAATCCATACTCACAGACAGGGATTATGGGTTCCGGGCTCGCGGGCCGCAGCCCGCGCCCCGGAACGACGGCGCTGAGAACCGCCACGATCGCTGTCGCCGAGGACCGAAAGCGCCACGATGCTCGCCTTCCTGCTCCACCGCCTGCTCTACGTGACGCCCGTGGCGATCGGCGTCACCGTGGTGTGCTTCCTGCTCGTCCATCTCACACCGGGCGATCCGCTGACCGCCATCCTGCCGGCCGATGCGACGCTCGAGCTGCAAGAGCAGATGAAGGCCGCCTACGGCTTCGACAAGCCGCTGCCGGTGCAGTACGCGCTGTGGTTCTGGAAGGTTCTGCACGGCGATCTCGGCCACTCGATCGCCACCGGCCGCCCGGTGCTCACCGAAGTGATGCGGGCGGTCAAGAACACGCTGATCCTGGCCACGGTGGCGACCGCGATCGGCTTCACGTTCGGCACCCTGTTCGGCTTCGTGGCCGGCTATTTTCGCGATTCCTGGCTCGACAAGCTGGCGTCCTTCGTCTCGGTGCTGGGCGTCAGCGTGCCGCACTATTGGCTCGGCATGGTGCTGGTGATCATCTTCTCGGCGCAGCTCGGCTGGCTGCCGCCGACCGGCGCCGGCCCGGACGGCTCGGGCGACTGGCGGCCCGACGCCGCGCATCTGCGCTACCTGATCCTGCCGGCCATCACCATGTCGGTCATCCCGATGGGCGTCATCGCCCGCACCGTGCGGGCGCTGGTCGGCGACATTCTCTCCCAGGATTTCGTCGAGGCGTTGCGGGCGAAGGGCATGAGCGAGTTCGGCGTGTTCCGCCACGTCGTCACCAATGCGGCGCCGACCGCGCTCGCCGTGATGGGCCTGCAGCTCGGCTATCTGCTCGGCGGCTCGATCCTGATCGAGACGGTGTTCTCCTGGCCGGGCTCCGGCTTCCTGCTCAACGCCGCGATCTTCCAGCGCGACCTGCCGTTGCTGCAGGGCACCATCCTGGTGCTGGCGATGTTCTTCGTCGCCCTCAACCTCGCCGTCGACGTCCTGCAGACGGCGCTCGACCCGCGCATCAAGCGGGGCTGACCGTGAGGCCGACATGACCGTCCTGGCAGAACCGGCCGCAGAGACGGTCCGCACCGCGAGCCGCCTCGGGCGCGGCTATTGGGCCGGCGTCGTCCGCCGCCTGGCGCGCGACCCGGTCGCCCTGGTGGCGGCCGCCATCATCCTGACCATCGTGCTCGCCGCGATCTTCGCCCCCTGGGTGGCGCCGGCCGATCCCTACAAGAGCTCGATGATCCGCCGGCTCAAGCCGGTCGGCGACGCCGTCTATCTGCTCGGCTCCGACGAGCTCGGCCGCGACATGCTCAGCCGGCTGATCTACGGCGGCCGGCTGTCTCTGGTGATGGGCGTGCTGCCCGTGTTCTTCGCCTTCGTGGTCGGCTCGATGCTCGGCATCATGGCCGGCTATGCGGGCGGCTGGCTCAACACGCTGGTGATGCGCACCGTCGACGTGTTCTACGCCTTCCCGTCGGTGCTGCTGGCGATCGCATTGTCGGGCACGCTCGGCGCCGGCATCCTCAACGCCATCGTGGCGCTCACCATCGTGTTCGTGCCGCAGGTGACGCGTGTCGCCGAAAGCGTCACGACGCAGATCCGCAACCGCGACTATGTCGAGGCGGCCCGCGTGAGCGGCGCCCGCGCGCCGACCATCGTGCGGGTGCATGTGCTCGGCAACGTGCTCGGGCCGATCTTCGTCTACTCGACCAGCCTGATCAGCGTGTCGATGATCCTGGCCTCCGGCCTCTCATTCCTCGGCCTCGGCTCCAAGCCGCCGGAGCCGGAATGGGGCCTGATGCTCAACACGCTGCGCACCGCCATCTACACCCAGCCGATGGTGGCCGCCCTGCCCGGCGTGATGATCTTCATCACCTCGATCTCGTTCAACCTCTTGTCGGACGGGCTGCGCTCGGCCATGGAGGTGAAGGCGTGACCGTCCTCGCCCATGATCTCGCCCACGATCCCGCTTTCCCGGATCCCACGTTGCGCGATCGCGGCGGCCCGGCGCAGCCTCTGCTTTCGGTCACCGGTCTGGTGAAGCATTTCGGCGGCAAGCGGCGCTGGCGCGGCGAGACCAAGGGCGCCGTGCGGGCGGTCGACGGCGTCGACTTCGCCATCGCCAAGGGCGAGACGCTCGGCATCGTCGGCGAGTCCGGCTGCGGCAAGTCGACCACGGCGCGCCTCGTCATGCAGATCATTCCGCCCGATGCCGGCGAGATCGTCTTCGACGGCGAGGAGGTCGGCTCGCGTGCCCTGGACCTCACGGCCTATCGCCGCGAGGTCCAGATGGTGTTCCAGGACAGCTATGCCTCGCTCAACCCCAGGCTGACGGTCGAGGACACGATCGCTTTCGGCCCGCGCGTACACGGCACTCCGCGCCGCGAGGCGACCGGCCGAGCGCACGACCTCTTGGCCCGCGTCGGGCTCGAGCCCGGCCGCTTTGCCGGCCGCTACCCGCACGAGCTCTCGGGCGGACAGCGCCAGCGCATCAACATCGCCCGCGCGCTCGCCCTGCAGCCGCGCCTGGTGATTTTGGACGAAGCCGTCTCGGCGTTGGACAAATCGGTCGAGGCGCAGGTGCTCAACCTGCTGCTCGATCTGAAAGCCGAGTTCGGCCTCACCTATATGTTCATCTCGCACGATCTCAACGTGGTGCGCTTCATGGCCGACCGCGTGATGGTGATGTATCTCGGCAAGGTCGCCGAGGTCGGTCCGTCGGACGTGATCCTCAACAACCCGAGCCATCCCTACACGGCGGCGCTGCTCGCCTCGATGCCGTCGATGGACCCGGACAACCGGACCGAGGAGGCGCCGCTCTACGGCGATCCGCCGAACCCGATCGATCCGCCCCCGGGCTGTCGCTTCCACACCCGCTGCCGCTTCACCTCGGCGATCTGCGCCAACCGGGAGCCGCCGCTCGCCGCGGTCGCCGGCCCGCATGCGGTGGCGTGCCTGATGACGCAGCCGGGCTCCGGCCATCCGCAGGCGGCCGCATCCCGCGAGGTCGCCGCATGAGCAGCCTTTCGCCCGCCGGCGCGCCGCTTGTCGAGACCAAGAACCTCACCGTCGACTTCGTCGGCACGGGAAAACCGGTGCGCGCAGTCGCCGGCGTCGATCTCACGCTGGCGCCCGGCGAGGTGGTGGCGCTGCTCGGCGAGTCGGGCTCGGGCAAGAGCGTCACGCTGCGCGCCCTGATGCGTCTCCTGCCGGAGAAGCGCGCAAAGATCGGCGGATCGATCCGGGTCGACGGCCGCGACGTGACGGCGCTGTCGCGCCGCGAGCTCTCGGCCTTCCGCGGCAGCACCGTGGCAATGATCTTCCAGGAGCCCGGTCTCGCCTTCGATCCGGTCTACCGGGTCGGCGACCAGATTGCCGAAGCGGTGGTGCGCCACGAGCGCGTGTCGCGCGCCGCCGGACGGGCGCGGGCGCTCGCGCTGTTCGAGCGCGTCCGCATCCCCTCGCCGGAGCAGCGGCTGGACAACTATCCGCACGAGATGTCCGGCGGCATGCGCCAGCGCGCCATGATCGCGCTCGCCCTCGCCTGCCGGCCCAAGGTGCTGCTCGCCGACGAGCCAACGACGGCGCTCGACGCCACCGTGCAGATCCAGATTCTGCTCCTGCTGCGCGAGTTGCAACGTGAGCTCGGGCTCGCCGTCATCTTCGTGACGCACGATATCGGGGTGGCCACCGAGGTGGCCGATCGCATCGCCGTGATGTATGCGGGCCGCATCGTCGAGAGCGGAGCCTGCCGCGACGTCATCCGGGCGCCGGCGCATCCTTACACGCGCGGGCTGCTGGCCTCGCGGGCCGATCACGTCTTCACCAAGGGCACGCGGCTGGAGACGATTCCCGGCGCTCCGCCCGATCTCACCGCTCTGCCGCCCGGCTGCGCCTTCGCGCCGCGCTGCGCGCAGGCGCGCCCGGCTTGCAACGCCGGCGTGCCGGAGGAGCGCACTGCGTCTCCTCATCACGTCGCCCGCTGCTTGCTCCTGCCCGCGCCGGCAGAGGACGGCGCCTGTCACCGCGCCGACGCGACCGCGGCGGCCTGATCACGGCGGCCTGATCACGGCTCGTGACAATCGCGCTGCTCGAGGACTGTGACAACTGCCCCGCGCGGCGCTGAATATGTCCTCGCGTCATCGGCAGAGCATCATCGAAAAACGTATCGGAGGATCTGCCTGATGCACGTCCCCGCGGGGGCGATAGTGCGCACGGACCGTGCCGAAACCATGGCAGCAGCGTGTTGTTTCGGTCACCCTCGAGCGAAATCGACGAGTCACCGAAGATTGCGGAATGGGGCATTGACTCGACGTCACGACGCTCCTCTATCGTCCACCATCGGTGCGGCTGCCGACGCCCTCGCGCATGCAGGCGCGCCGTGACGAAGGACGATGTGGTGAAGGACTTGGAGGTGAAATGTCTCGGTTGAAAGTGGCTCTGTTGCTCGCCGGCGGTGCAGTTCTCGCGTGCTCGCCCGCGTCCGCTCAGACAGCCGTCAATGTCGGCACGCTGGCGTGCCAGGTGTCCCCGACGGTCGGCATGGTGCTCGGCTCCAACCAGCAGGCGCATTGCGTGTTCACGCCGAACCGCGGCCGTCGGCAGGCCTATGCGGCGGCGATCTCGCGCGTCGGTGTCGATGTCGGCGTCAGCCAAGGCGGCCCGCTGGTGTGGTCCGTGTGGGTGCCGGGTCCGGTGAAGCGCATTCCGCGCCACGCCCTCGCGGGCAACTATTCGGGCGCTTCGAGCTCGCTCGCGGTCGGCGTCGGCCTCGGCAGCAACTTCCTGGTCGGCGGCGCCGGTCGCTCGATCTCGCTGCAGCCGGTGGGCCTGCAGAACTATGTCGGCGTCAATGTCGCGCTCGGAATCTCCAGCCTGACGCTGCAGTGAACTGCTGATCACGAACGCTCATCGTATCGATCGGCCGCGGCGGCAGCGCCGCGGCCGATCGCGTTTGGAGCGGCAGAGCGAGGTCGACGAGCTCCGATCATCGATCTCTTCGTTCAATCGCTGGCCGTTCCCGGTCGGCTTCCCTCGTAGCGGAGATCCCGGAACGCCTCTGGTAAATACTGCCGTTGCAATCCGTCGATGATCTCGTGGGCGCGTACGATCAAGCCCATCGGTGGCCATTCCGTCTCTTTCCCGCGAACGTCGACGGCGACGACGATCTTCCAGTCCGGATACTCACGGAGCAGCCCCTGCAGCTCCTTCACGATCGGCGGCCTCAGCATGGCGAGATTGTTGATCTCGACCCTCTGTTCCGGCCCGCCCCAATTGTCGTCAAACACGAAATAGTCTGCCCGGGCATGGGGGTCCTCGGTGCCGTGACGCTGCAGCACGGCGGCGATCCTGTCGTACAGCTCGGCCCAGAGTCTCGCCTGCTCATCATCGTCAGTCATCGCGATCGCCGATCATTCGTTGCCGCGGAAGATAAATCGATTTCTGTAGCCGTAAATCAACTCCCGCATTCTGATCATTCGATTGAAGTTTCGTATTCTGTGATCTGCGGACTCTTCGATCTCTCTGAGGAAGGTTCGCGCCTGATCAGGGGTCATTCTCTCGACGCTGATTCCATTCACGTCGATGAACTTTTCAAACCTCTCTTCGACTGCGTCTCTGTATGTCCGATGCGCCTTGTCCCAGGCGTTGTTGCCTTCGTAGTACAAAGGGCCCGTCTTCGCATCTTCAAAGACTTTACGCGTTTCGTCGGGTAGCGAAAGCTTGCGAAACACACTTTGAGGCATGAAGTGATGTCCGCTGGCCCTCGATTTCGAGGCTGCATACTGCGTCCCCGGACTCCATTCGTTGTCGGGCGTCGCATCGGAGAGGACACGCGGATCGTCGCCGCCGCCGCTCGTCCACTGGCCACCGTCCGGGCTTCCGGCCGGCAGGCGCGGTTGGTCCGGGTTGAAGCCGGCCTTGCAGCACGTTTCTGCGTAGCGCCTGAGCGTCGCGAGACAATGTGCGAAGGCGGCGTCCGAGGAGGCGGCAAGCGCTTGGCGGCGTTCGCGCGCGAGCCGAAGGTGCAGCCGCAGGAGCTTCACCTCGACGAGAAGCGCACCAGTGGAGATGCGCAACCGAGAGAGCTCCGCGGCGACGGAGGAGTCCTGCAACATCGGATGATCCGGAACGAAGATGGGGCAGCGGCAGTGGGCCGACCCGGACAGGCCGATAGGAGACGGCCCGGCGGCAACTGGGGACCGGTCGGCCTCACGCCGCCGCGAACGTCAGCGCGCCGGCCGACTCGAGCGCCAGGTCGTACGTCACCTCGCCGTTGTGCTCGCCGGCAAATTCGAGGCTCACGATCTGGAACAGACCCGTCACGGTGCCGAAGTCCGGGATCACGAGCTGACAGGTCCGCACGGCGCCGTCGAAGAAGGTCTGGCGCAACAGCGCGTCGGAGGCCGCGTCCTTGAACAGGCCGCGCCCCGACACCGAGGCGCGCTTGACGCCGGCGCCGTCCAGAAGCTCGCGCCAGCGCTCGGCGGATTCGGCGTGGGTGATGTCCACGGTCTCGGCGTTGAAGGCGAGCTTTCGCGAGCGCAGGCCCGCGACCGTCACGAAACTCGCGCCGTCGAGCACCTTCAGCAGCAGATCCTTGCCTTTCTGGGCGGCCATGATGTCTCTCCGTATTTTTCTGGGTCAGGCCGGCTCGGTGACGGCGCGGAAGCGGACGAGCGCGTGATGGGTTCGCCCGTCGCTCTCCCGGCGCACGTCGGCGAGCGAGAAGCGCAGATTGACCAGGCGATGACCCGACAGCGTCAGCGGCGCGTCGTCGAGCGCCTGCAAGAGCGCGCCGGCGATCAGATGCGCCTCGCGATGCCCGCCCTGTCGCGACCAGGCATGCAGCGTGAGCTGATGCTCCTCGCCGGGCGCCTCGTCGGCCGAGAAATCGGTGACGCGCGCCTCGCCGAGCGTCACATAGGGAAAGGCGACGTGACGCGGCGGCGCGTCGTAGACACGTGCCCCGCCGAGCAGCGAGACGAGCGCCTCGTCGGCGGCAAGGGCGGAGTGGACGGCGCTGCGCAGCGCCACGGCAGCCGTGGACATGATGAGCCTCATGACGATGCGATGTGACGCGGAGAAGTGTCGCCCCGTGGTTCCCTCCCCCCTTGTGGGGGAGGGACAGGGAGGGGGGTAAGCCACCCGCCGCAGAGCAAGATCCCCCCCCTTCCCGACCCTCCCCCACAAGGTGGGAGGGAGCAGGCTGCGGAGGCGGCACGGCCGAACAAACCGATCTGATCAGTCGGTGCGTTCCTCGGCGTCGATCGCCAGGAAACGCCCGGCCGGGTCGAGGTCGCGGACGCCGGCGATGCGGAACAGGCGGGGGCCGAGACGCAGCCGATGGCGCGTCGTGATCTCGGGTCCGGACCGCACCACGATGCGATGCGTGACGGCGGCGCCCGCCGCATCCGCCTCGACGTCGTCACGCGCATTGCGCGACGTGACGGCGCTCCACAGGGTCACGACCGCCGTGTAAGTGATCAGCACCCCGCCGGCGTCGTCGGCGGTCTCCACCGGCGCCTCGAGCACGAGGCGGCGGCGGAGGCGTCCGGGATCGATCACGGCGCCAGCACCCGATAGGGCGCGACCAGCGCGGCGACCGCGGCCGGCGGGCCGGTCTCGGGCTCGACGCCGCGGTGCTCGTAGAAATGCGCCAGCCACAACCGCACGGCCTGCACCAACGGGGCCGGCACGGCCACCGCGTCGGCGCCGTAGCCGACCACGGCATCGAGCGCGATCCCGGCGACTCTCAGGCCCGGCGCCGGGACCGCCGGCAACGCGAAGGCGATCACGCCCGGGGCCGCGGCAATGTCCAGTGTGAACACCGACGGGTCGATCGCATGCGGCATCCCGTCCGCATCGTAGACACGCGCCGCAGCGACGGCGCACAGCGGCGCCGGCAGCACTTTTATGCGACCGCCCGCCGGCCAGGCGTCGCGCACGAGCCGCCAGGTCTGCGTCAGCAGAGCGCGACGCGTCGCCGTCTCCACCAGCTTTCGTGCGCCGGCGACGAGCGACCCGATCAGCGCATCGTCGTCGTCGTGGTCGACGCGCAGATACAGCTTCGCCTCGGCGAGCGTCAGCGGCTCGGCCGCGGGCGGGACGAGAAGCATGGAGGACATCGCGGTCTCCGCTCGGTTGACAATTTTTTCGCCGTGCGGCTCATCGTGCGGATGCGAAGCATCCCCGCCGCCCTCGCCGGCCTCTCGGCCCTCGTCCTGATGCCGGTCTCGTCGCTCTTGCCGTCGCCCGCCGCCGCCATGGTCGGCGACGCGCCCCCGGCGTCGGCGTCGATCGCCCGCCATGTCGTGATGATCGTCGGCTCGCACGGCACCTCGTGCACCGGCACGCTGATCTCGCAGAGCGTGGTGCTCACGGCGGCGCATTGCGTGCAGCCTGGCTCCGACTACAAGCTGGTGAGGTTCGATGCGGCGCGGAACCCGACGCTGCTGCCCGTCGCGACGATCGCGCGGCATCCCGGGTTCGAGATGGCGGCGCTGCTCGGGCACCGCGCCACCGCCGACGTGGCGCTGCTGAAGGCCGAGTCGCCGCTGCCCGCGAGCTTCGCGCCGGCGCCGCTGGCACGCCGGACCGAGATCGCGGTCGGCGACGCCTTCACGGTGGCCGGCATGGGGGTGGCGGTGCGCGGCGATGGGCGCAGCGGCGGCACCGTGCGGGCGGCGTCCCTGGTCGCGACCGGCCAGCCAGGCTCGTTGCAGCTCCGTCTGGTCGATGCGGCGACCAAGGGCGAGCAGCCCGGCCGCGGCGCCTGCACGGGCGATTCCGGCGCACCGGCCTTCGCCGAGGAGGACGGCCGGTTGGCCGTCGCGGGCGTGGTGAGCTGGTCGACAGGGCCGAAACTCACCGCCGGCTGCGGCGGCCTCACCGGGGTGACGCCCCTCTCCCGCTACCGCTCCTGGATCGCCGAGGCGGCCCAGAAGCTCGGCACCAGGCTCGCCCCCTGAGGGCGCCGGCCGCGGCTCGTCAGCGTCTTTCCACAGGCGACGGAACTCACTAGGGCCCATCGCGTTGGCATCGATGCGAAGCCCGCCGAGCCAGACGGGCGGCACCGCTCAAGACCGGCCCCCAAAACCTGCCCGGAGCCTCCGGACGCCGACTCTCTTCGGATCATGAAACTGAGCACCCCCGGCCCAACCCGCCAGACCAGCGCCGACCAGCATTTCCATCTGCTGGTCGACGCCGTGACGGACTATGCGATCTCGATGCTGGACCCGGATGGGACGGTGACGACCTGGAATGCGGGTGCCCAGCGCATCGAGGGCTTCTCACCCGCGGAGGCGATCGGCGTGCCGATCGCCCGCTTCTTCACGGCTGAGGACCAGGCCGCCGGCGTGCCGCACCGGCTGCTCGACTCCGCGCGCAACGACGGCCGCGCCGAAGCGGAGACGTGGCGGCTGCGCAAGGACGGGACGCGATTCTGGGCCTCGTCGGTGATACGGCCGGTTCACGACGGCACCAAGCGGCTGATCGGCTTCGCCCTCGTCACCCGCGATCTCTCCGAGCGCAAGGCGGCCGAGACTGCGCTGCACGCCAGCGAGCGCAACTTCCGCCTGCTGATCGACAGCCTGTCCGACCACGCCATCTACGTGCTCGATCCGAGCGGGGTGATCACCAACTGGAACGCCGGTGCCGAGCGATTGAAGGGCTACACGGCCGACGAGATCCTCGGCCAGCACTTCTCGCACTTCTACACCCGTGAGGACCGGCTCGGCGGCGTTCCCGTGCGGGTGCTCGACACCGCGCTGCGCGAGGGCCGCTACGAGGCCGAAGGCTGGCGCATGCGCAAGGACGGCAGCCGCTTCTGGGCCTCCGTGGTGGTCGAGCCGATCCGCGCCGAGGGCGGCAAGCTCATCGGCTTCGCCAAGATCACCCGCGACGTCACCGAGCGCCGCGCCGCCCAGGAGGCGTTGCGCGAGAGCGAGCGCCAGTTCCGCCTGCTGGTGAAGGGCGTCACCGACTACGCGCTCTACATGCTCGATCCGAACGGCATCATCAGCAACTGGAACGCCGGTGCCGAGGCCATCAAGGGTTATGCGGCGGACGAGATCGTCGGCCAGCACTTCTCGCGTTTCTACACCGAGCAGGACCGCGCCACCGGCGCGCCGGCCCGCGCCCTGCAGACCGCGGCCAGCGAGGGCCGCTACGAGGCCGAGGGCTGGCGCGTGCGCCGCGACGGCCGGCTGTTCTGGGCCCATGTGGTGATCGACCCGATCCGCGACGAGCGCGGCGCCCTGATCGGCTTCGCCAAGATCACCCGCGACATCACCGAGCGGCGCGAGGCCCAGAAGGCGCTGCAGCAGGCCGAGGCCCAGCGCGCCCGCGCCCAGAAGATGGAGGCGCTGGGTCAGCTCACCGGCGGGGTCGCCCACGACTTCAACAACCTGCTGATGATCATCGGCGGCCACCTCGGGACACTGCGCAGCCTCGCCGGCACCGAGCCGAAGAGCCTGCGCGCCGTCGAGGCGATCACCATCGCGACCCGGCGCGGCGAGACGCTGACCCGCCAGCTCCTCACCTTCTCGCGCCGACAGACGCTCAATCCGGTGGTGATCCGGGTCGACGAGCACCTCGACGGCTTCCGCACCATGCTGGAAAGCTCGATCGGCGGCACCGTCACGCTGGCGCTGGACGTGCGCCGCGCCGTCTGGCCCGTGAAGGTCGATGTCAGCGAGCTCGAGCTCGCGCTGGTCAATCTCACCGTCAATGCGCGCGACGCCATGACGAACGGCGGCATCATCACGATCGTCTGCGAGAACGTCCATCTCGCCACCGGCGACACGCCGCATCCGCTGACGGGCGAATTCGTCGCCATCTCGGTCGCCGACACCGGCACCGGTATCGCGGCCGACATCCTGGCCAATGTGTTCGATCCCTTCTTCACCACCAAGCAGGCCCAGCAGGGCACCGGCCTCGGCCTCTCCCAGGTGCACGGCTTCGCCCATCAATCGGGCGGCACCGTCACGATCGACAGCAGGCTGAATGCCGGTACCACCGTCACGCTCTATCTGCCGCGCTCACATGAACGGATGCGCGAGAGCGGCAGCACCCCACCGGCCACCGCCGCGCCGGACAGCACGGCCCTGCTGGTCGAGGACAATCCCGACGTCGCCGAGATCAGCGCCGCCATGCTGGTCGAGCTCGGCTACCAGGTGGAGCGCGCAAGCAACGCCGCCGGCGCGCTGGCGATCCTGGCCGAGCGCGACTTCAACCTGATGGTCAGCGACGTGGTGATGGCCGGCGACATGGACGGCTTCGCGCTCGCCCGCACGATCCGCCAGCGCCGGCCCGACATGCCGATCGTGCTGGTGACCGGCTACAGCGAGGCTGCCGCCAAGGCCGCCGCCGAATTCACGGTGGTGCGAAAGCCGTTCCAGCTCGCCGACCTCAGCCGCGCCACCGCCAAGGCGATCGTCGAGGCCGGCGAAGGCGCGCCGAGCAATCTGGTCCGGCTCAGCAAGGCACGCCGCCGCCCGCACGGCGACGACGAGGCGTGAGCTCGATGCAGAATGTAGGGTGGGCAAAGGCGCGCAACGCGCGCCGTGCCCACGCAGACGATTACGCGACGGTGGGCACGCGTCGCCTTCGACCCTACGGCGAGCCTCGATCTACAGCCGCCGCACCCGTGGTCCCCCGCGAGACCCTGCGGTCAGCGACGTGACGGCCCAGACCAGGGCGTCGAGGCGGTCGGGGGAGCGGCCGGAGGAGAGGCCGTCGAGGCCGAAATCGGCCATCTCGTCCTCGAGCGCCGGAAAGGCGCCGACATGCTTCACCCGGCCCTGCTCGTAGAGCGCCGCGACCGGCTCGGCCCGGAGCCACTTTCCGCGCGTCGCATGCACGGCCTTCACCGGCACGGCGGGATCGACCTCGCGCAGCACCGTCCTCACCATCTCGCCGCCCATGTTGACCTCGGCCACGATGGCGTCGGCCTCGAGCCGGCGGACCAGCGCGACCGCCCGCGCCGCCCAGGCGGCCGGCGTCAGCCCGGCGCTGGAGGCATCCTCCAGCACGTAGACGACACCGCCCTCGCCGCGTCCGGCGGCGACGATGCCGCAGGCGTCGGCGCCGCGGCGCGACGAGCCGGGCGGATCGAGCCCGACCACGATGCGCGACAAGGCAGGCGCGCTCCGCACCCGGCAGGCCTCGATCAGGGCGCGCGACCACAGCGCATCGGGGCGATCCTCGATCAGCTCGCCGTCCAGCTCCTGGCGTCCGAGGCGGGTGCCGGCGTAGCGCGCGACCACCGTCTCCAGGAACGCCGGCGAGAGGTTGGCGCCGTTCGCCGCCGTGCCGGCCCGCGTCAGGCGCGTGTGCGGATCGGCGATCAGTCTCTTGATCAGCGGGATCGGCCGCGGCGTCGTGGTGATCATTTGGCGCGGTCTTGGGCCGAGGCGCAGGCCGAACTGCAGCATGTCGAAAGCCTGTTCGGCATAACGCCACTTGGCCAGCTCGTCGCACCACGCGGCATCGAACTGCGGGCCGCGCAAAGAATCCGGGTCGTCGGCCGAGAACACCTGGGCGACGGCGCCGTTGCGCCATTCCAGCCGGCGGCGGGTCGGCACCCACAGGGGGCGCTGCGCCCGCGGCGACGTCTTCAGGATCCCCGAAGGCCCCTCCACCATCACGTCGCGGGCGTCCCGCTCGCTCTCGCCGACCAGCGCCAGCGCGCCGTAGCGATGCGCCGCCCAAGGCGGCGTGCCGTGCACCAGGGCCCGCACCCATTCGGCGCCGAGCCTGGTCTTGCCGGCGCCGCGCCCGCCCAGCACCAGCCAGGTGATCCACGGCGTGCCGTCCTGGCCGGCCTCGGCATGCTGCTGGTGCGGATGGGCGAACAGCGCGAAGTCGTCAGCGAGCCGCCTCAGGATCGCCGGCGGCATCTCCCGCAGGAGCGTCGTCGTCAGGCCGGTCGCGCACGAGCTGCTCAATGCGGCGCGCAAGCACGCGACGGAACTCGTCGATGTCTCGGGGCATGTCGTCATCGGGGTCCTGCGCGGCGTCGGGCTCGCGCATGCGGCGCACTTTTGCGAGCGTGTCGGTCAGGCGTTCGAGGCTGCGGACGATACGCTCGCTGTCGGTCGCCGAGGCGATCTTGCGCACCTTTCCGGCGCGGGCCTTCTCGATGGCGGCGAGCTCCTTCGCCACCGCCTGCTCCAGGCGCCGGATCAGCGTGTCCGGCGCGCCAGGTCGCTTCGGCGAAGTAGGCGCATCGCCCATGTCGCCGGCCGGTCTGTCGCGCCTCAGCCATCCCTGCTTCTCGACCAGATTGTGAAAGGTCGACACCGGGAGATCGAAGGCCAGCGCAATCGCTGTCTTCGACTCGTCCGTCTCCTCGTAGCGTCGGCGCAGCGCCTCGAGGACTTCGGGACTCCAGATACGCTTGGTGAACCGGTCCCGCATGGCGGCCCCGCTGGGTCGATCGATGGAACGGGAGAGCAGCAGGCGCGGCACAGGCGCCGGCGCTGCGGGCGCGCAAAGTCGCGTCGCCCGGCCTGGCGCGATCCGCCACCGGATCATCAGTATCGAGGCCGGCTCATGCGGAAGCCCGCCTCACCGTCCGGGCGAAACCCGAACGCCCATCGACGCCGAAGGCCGGCCGCGGCAGGCCCTGCCCCCGGCCGAGGAGCCGGGTCCGGGTCCGAGGCGCCGTCCGGGCGTCCGTGTCACTTGGTGACGACGACTTCCTTGCAGTTCTGGCCGCCGAAAATGGTCCGGACGCATTCCCGAACCGTAACGGGCTTGGGAGCCTCGGCGGGCTTCGCGTCCGACGTGCCCTTGGCGATCGCGGCCTGCTGGGTGGCCGACGGCAGCGGATGCTGCTTACCCGGGAACGGCAGCTTGCCGAGAACGAACAGCATCACGACGATAACCAGCAAGGCAAACAACGTGCGCATGACGACTCTCCAAAAGGGGCGTCCGGCTCAATCGAGATCAGCGACATCGAGATCAGCGACTGGGCGTTGGCCGGCCGCCTAAAAAATCCGTTCGAACAATTCCGTAAAAGGCGTAACCGGGGTCCCGGGCGCGGTCAAGAGGAGCCGCGCTGCACCGGGGCAGAATGGTCGAGCCGGACCGTCTCTCCGCGGCCGTCATGCCCCCTCGATACGGCCCTCGGCGGCCCGGCACAGGTCGCCCTCCAGAACAGGAGCTTCGACAGTCGGCTCCGTCGAGCGGGCGCCGCCCCCGGCGGTGGTCGGACGCTCGGAGGCCTCGCGCGACGCCAGGCCGCCGGCGCCGAAGGTGGAGCGCCGGATCGCACCGCCTCCGACACCGAGCGGGCCCGCGCCCGCCGTTTCAGGGGCGGGCCGAGTTGCATCGAGTCGTGCATGCAGCAGCGACCCACCGCCTCCGCTCATCCCCGCGAAAGCGGGGATCCAGCGCAAAAAACTGGATTCCCGCTTTCGCGGGAATGAGCGGAGCCAAGCAGTCTCGCGCGAATCTCAGGCGCCGTCTCGGCCCCGTTGTCGTCAGCTCGCCGAGAACTTCAAGAGCTTGATGGCGTCGAAATCCTGGACGCCGCCGCCGACCCGCTTGGTCGTGTAGAACAGCACGTAGGGCTTGGCGCTGTAGGGGTCGCGCAGCACCCGCACGCCGGCGCGGTCGACCACCAGATAGCCGCGGCGGAAGTCGCCGAACGCGATGGCGAGCGCACCGGCGCCGATGTCCGGCATGGCGTCGTCGGCGACCACCGGATAGCCGAGCAGCGTCGCCGGCTGGCCGGCCTGCAGGCCCGGGCTCCACAGATACTGGCCGGTGGAGTCCTTGAACTTGCGGATGACGCTTTCGGTCCTGCGGTTCATCACGAAGGCGGCGTTGCGGCGATAGCCGGTGCGCAATGCGCCGACGAAGTCGATCAGCACGTCGGCCGGGTTCGTGGCCGGGAAGGCGCCGGCGGAGCCGCTCGCCACGTATCCGAGATTGCCCCAGCTCCACGACGCGGCGGCGACGGTCGGATAGGCCAGAAAGCCCTTCGGCTTGTTGACGCCGTCGCCCGTGACGAACGCCGCCCCCTCCTGCTCGGCAAACGCCTGGTCGACCTCGGCGGCGAGCCACTCGTCGATGCTCACCATGGCGTCGTCGAGCAGCGTCGCGGTGGCGGCCGGCATGGCGTAGAGCTCCATGGTCGGGAAGCTCAGCTCGGCCAGCGCCGGCGAGCCGGTCTGCGGCCGCGCGTCGGTCTCGCCGATCCAGCCGACCGTCGGGCCGGAGGTCATGAACGGCTTCTTGTAGACGCTGGCGCTGACCGTGCGGCCGGCCGCGATGGCGCGGATGGGCGACACGTCGCCGAGCCGCCGGCCGATCTCGCGCTCGACCTCGGGCGGCACCAGATAGCCGCCGTCCGGCGCCGAGCCGACCGACAGCG
The DNA here is from genome assembly GCF_013377085.1 of Rhodoplanes sp. Classification (GTDB taxonomy): domain Bacteria; phylum Pseudomonadota; class Alphaproteobacteria; order Rhizobiales; family Xanthobacteraceae; genus Rhodoplanes. Next base: position 29,616 of record NZ_JACAAX010000021.1, read on the forward strand.
CCTTGCGCTCGATGGCGAGGAGGCCGGTCGCGTCGCCGCGCCGGACATAGGTGTCGAACGCCGCCTTGTGCTCGCGCCGGCCGGGATCGTCGGCGCCGTCGCGGCCGAGCGGCGGGCGAAAACCCTTGAGCACCAGCTCGTCGACGCGGCGCTGCTGATCGATCAGGCCGGCATCGATGCGGGCGAGACGGTCCTCGGTGAGCGGGTCGGCAGCGCCGCGCCGCTCGATCTGGCCGAGCCGCGCATCGTTGGTCTGCTTGTAGGCCTCGAAGCTGCGCATGAGATCGTCGAGGCCCAGACGGCTCTCGAGACGGCTCTCGGGGCCGGCCTTGGTCTCCGGCGAGGCGAACGGCACGGGGTCGGTGTCGATGTCCATGATGGCTCCTGGGTGGACGTTTCGGAGGGGGCTCGAACGACGCGATCAGCACCGCGCGACGAGGCGGCGGGACGGCATGCTCTTGACCGCGCGCACGCGGGCGCCGGCCAGCAGCGGGAACGTGACGATCGAGATCTCCCACAGATCGATCGCCTCGAGCTTGCGGATGCGGGTCGCCGGATCGATGCGGCCCCGCACGGTGCGAAAGCCGATGGAGAGCCCGTCGACGGCGCCGGCGCGCACCAGCGCCAAAACCTCGCGGGCGCGGGCGACGTCGGGGATCAGCTTTCCGCGCGCCTTCAGGCCGCGAAAATCCTCGGTGAGGTCGAGCCAGATGCCGATCGGCTCGGCCGGGTCGTGCTGGAACAGCATCGGGATGCGGCGCAGCCCGCGGGTGCGCAGCGTCTGCGCGAAGGCGCCCGGCATCACCATGTCGCGCGCCTGGTCGACCTCGCCGAACAGCGAGGCATAGCCTTCGACCGTGCCGTCGCGGTCGACAGTCGGCGCGGTGCGGAGGATGTCGGAGACGGGGCTGAGCATGGCGGAGTCCGTCGGAACGAGCGACCTGAGAGAGAGGGAGAGAGACGGCTGAAAGAATCGATTCTTTGCGGGACGCGGCGCGGCCGGTGGTGCGCATGCGTGCCGGAGCCCGGCCCTTCCGGAGGCGGCACGGAGGGGCTACAAAAGATGCCCGCGGCCCGGATGACAGCCGTCACCCGCCGCCGCGTGTGAACCGTTCGCGGGCGGCGGCATGCTGGAAAACCTGAAAGCCAACAATCGCGGCTGGGCCGAGCGGAAGGTCGAGAGCGACCCGGATTTCTTCCTGCGGCTGGAGCGCCAGCAGGCGCCCGAATATCTATGGATCGGCTGCTCCGACAGCCGGGTGCCGGCCAACGAGATCGTCGGCCTCGATCCGGGCGAGCTGTTCGTGCACCGGAACGTCGGCAATCTCGCCCCGCCGCAGGACGCGAACTATCTCTCGGTGCTGCAGTTCGCCGTCGAGGTCTTGAAGGTGAAGCACATCCTGGTGGTCGGGCATTACGGCTGCGGCGGCGTGCGGTCGGCCGTCGACGGCGTCCGCCGTGGCCTGGTCGACCACTGGCTGCATCCGATCCGTGAGGTCTGGCACGAGCACCACGGCTCGCTGACCGCGATCGCGGACGAGACCGCGCGGCTCGACCGGCTGTGCGAGCTCAATGTCGAGCGCCAAGTCCGCAACGTCGTGTCCGACATCTTCGTGCAGGACGCCTGGGCGCGCGGCCAGCCCCTGTGGGTGCACGGCTGGGTCTACTCGCTGGCGAACGGGCTGATCACCGATCTCGGCGTCACGGTCGGCGGCATCGCCGAGGCGATGCTCGACTGATCACTCGGACGCCAGCTCACTTCGCCGTGCGGCGGCGGCGCGGCTTGGTGCGCTTGGCCGGCGGCTCGCGACGGTCGCGGCGGCCGATCCGCTCGAGATGATCGAGGAACTCGCGAAACACCGCGGCATGGTCGGGCCGCGACTTGGTTTCTCCGCGCAGGCTGCGCAGCACGGCATGCAGCGTATCCATCAGGGCTTGCTCCGCAGATGATCGTTGAAGCGCGACAGCGCATGGACGAAGTCGTCGAAGCGGCGCGACGCCGCGGCCAGCTCGCGCAGCGCGTAAGCCGCCAGCACGCTCGACGACGACGCCCACAGGAACAGCGCCAGATGGGCGAGATCGCCGCGCTGGGAGAAGATCGCGATCAGGTCGGTCATCACGCGTCTCCCGCCAGCGTCCGTCGTCCCGGGGCGGCGCGACGCGCCGAGCCCGGGACCCATACCCCCTGTGCTTCGAGAACAATCAGCACCGGGAGTATGAATTCCGGGCCCGCGCTTACGCGCGTCCCGGAATGACGGAATTGGAAAGCGCCCGCTTTCGCGGGGACGAGCGGCGGAGGACGTGGCCTCACACCCGGTCGCCACCATCGATCGGACCGAAGCCCAGCATCGCCCGCTTCTCGTTGACGGTGAGGAAGGGCGCGGCGGTGAGGCGGTCCCACAGCGCGGCGCGGTCGCCGGCCAGCGCATCGACCCGGTCGGTGTCGACCACCAGCGTGAGACGCTCGCCGAAGGCCGGCGCCAGCCACTGGGCGAGCGCACCGCCGACCCGGCTGGCCAGCGGCAGCACGGTGTGGCGCCAGAACGCCCGGTTCGCCTCCTGGAAGTTCGCATAGGTGTTGTCGCCCGGAATGCCGAGCAGCATCGGCGGCACCCCGAAGGCAAAAGCAATCTCTCGCGCGGCGCTGTTCTTGGCTTCGAGGAAATCCATGTCCTTCGGCGTCATCGACATCGCCTTCCAGTCGAGCCCGCCTTCGAGCAGCAGCGGCCGGCCGGCATTGGCGGCGCCCTGATAGCTCGTCTCCAATTCCCGTTTCAGCCGCTCGTACTGGTCCTCGGCCAGGATCGCGCCGTCCGGCGCCGCATAGACGAGCGCGCCGGAGGGCCGCGCCGCATTGTCGAGCAGCGCCTTGTTCCAGCGCGCCGCGGCGTTGTGGGTGTCGACCGCGACGGCCGCCGCCTCCAGGGCGCCGAGGCCGTAGTGATCGTCGAGCGGATTGAAAAGCACCAGATGCAGGATCGGCGGCAGCGCGCCCGCCTGCTCGAACCGCACGGTGCGGCCCGCGGCCGTGTAGTCGTAGGCCTGCGCCCAGCCGTCCGGGCCCGGCACCACCCGCATGCGGTCGGGCCGCAGCGCATAGAGCTCGCGCACCGTTCCGTCGAGGCTGACGGCCTCGACATAGCCGTTGCCGCTGATCAGCAGATAGGCCGTGACGGCTTCGAGAAACGCCGCCCCGTCCTGCCGCGGATTGGGCCGCGCCAAGAGATCGGTCAGCGCATGATGGTCTTGCGGCTCGCCCGCCTCGTAGGCGAGGTAGGTGAGCGCCGCGACATTTTCGGCGACCAGCTTTATCGCCCGATGCGCCACCGCATTCTTGACGAAACCCTCGCGGGCCAGCGCCGCATAGTCGCGCGGCGTCCAGCGGGCCGTGCCGCCCGACTCGATCTGCACCAGGCGGGCGACACGCGAGCTTTTCTGCTCGCGCGACAAGGGCGAGGACTCGCGCGGCGCGCGGAAAGGCGCGCGCAAGAGGCGCGTCAGACGGTTCGGCATGGCGATGCTTTCGGGATGTCGGCGATGCGGGCAACGCTGCGGCCCCAGACCGTGCCGCCGCCCGACGCAATTTTCGACCGTGCCCGAGACCTACCGGACCAGCGTCACGCTGTCAAGGATTTTATTCCGTTATTAGGACGATTGTCTGACCGAGGCTGCCGAGGCCGCTTTCGCATCATTCCGCCCGGCGCGATTCCCTGTTAGGTCCTGCGGCATGACCCCGCTGCAGTTCATCAAGAAGTGGAAGCCCGTCGCGCTCACCGAACGGGCTGCCGCGCATTCGCATTTTCTCGATCTGTGCGCCCTCGTCGGCCACGACGACCCGGTCACGGCCGATCCCACCGGCGAATCGTTCGCCTTCGAGAAGGGCGTCACCAAGACGGGCGGCGGCGAAGGCTTCGCCGACGTGTGGAAGAAGGGGTTCTTCGCCTGGGAGTACAAGAAGAAGAAGCGCAATCTCGACGACGCCCTCACCCAGCTCGTCCGCTATGCGGCGGCGCTGGAAAACCCGCCGCTGCAGGTCGCCTGCGACACCGACCGTTTTCTGATTCGCAGCGCATGGACCAACGAGGTGCCGACGACCTGGGAGTTCGCCCTCGACGACCTGGCCGAGCCCAAGAACCTCGACATCCTGCGCGCCGTCTTTTTCGAGCCGCACAAGCTGCGCTCGACCCGGACGCGCGCCGCCGTCACCAAGGAGGCGGCCGACAAGTTCTCCACCATCGCGCTGCGCCTGCAGGGCCGCGGCACGCCCGAGGAGATCGCCCACTTCGTCAACCAGCTCGTCTTCTGCTTCTTCGCCCACAGCGTGAAGCTGCTGCCGAACGATTTCTTCCCGAAGCTGCTCAAGCGGGCCGCGCAGAAGCCGCAAAACGCCAAAGGCTATTTCGACGGCCTGTTCGCCGCGATGGAGACGGGCGGCGACTACGACCTCACCGAGATCGCCTATTTCAACGGCGGCCTGTTCGACGGGCGCCGCGCCCTGCCCCTCGATGCCGGCGATTGCGGCCTTCTGGTCGCCGCCGCGAGCCTCGACTGGAGCCAGATCGACCCGACCATCTTCGGCACCCTGTTCGAGCGCTTCCTCGATCCGGAGAAGCGCGGCCAGATCGGCGCCCACTACACCGACGCCGAGAAGATCATGATGATCGTCGAGCCGGTGGTCGTCCGTCCGCTGGCGACGGAATGGGAGGCGGCCCGCGCCGAGATCGAGGCGCTGCTCACCAAGCAGCAGAAGCCGCCGAAGCGGGCCAAGACCGGCCGGGCCATGAGCCCGGTGGAGGCCGCCGAGGAGGTGCGCTCGCGCCATCTCGAGCGGCTGCGCAACGTCTCGATCCTCGACCCCGCCTGCGGTTCCGGAAATTTCCTCTATCTCGCCCTGCAGGCCGTGAAGGATCTCGAGCTGCGCGCAAACCTCGAATGCGAGGCGCTGGGCCTCTCGCCGCGCGCGCCCGCCGTCGGCCCCGAGATCGTCCGCGGCATCGAGATCAACCCGCTCGCCGCCGAGCTCGCCCGCACGACGATCTGGATCGGCGACATCCAGTGGGGCATCCGCAACGCCATCTACGCCCGCCCCGAGCCGATCCTGCGCAAGCTCGATGCGATCGAGTGCCGCGACGCGCTGATCACCAGGGTCGCCTCGGCCTCTTCTTCGAGCGAAACGACAGCGCAACCGGACGCGGCCCCCTCTTCACCTCTCCCCGACGGGGAGAGGTCGGACCGCGAAGCGGTCCGGGTGAGGGGGAGCCGCCCTCTCGATACGCCCGAGCCCCCTCACCCGGAGCCGCCGCTGCGTGCAGGCTCCGACCTCTCCCCACCGGGGAGAGGTGAAGTGGAACGCTTCGTCGAGGCCGAATGGCCCGCCGCCGAGTTCATCGTCGGGAACCCGCCGTTCTTGGGCAACAAGGACATGCTGAACTCACTCGGCGAGGATTACACCAATACGCTTCGGAGCATCTTCAACCGGCTCCCAGGAAGCATCGATCTGGTGGGGTATTGGTTCGAGAAATCTCACAATTCGATTCAACAAAAATCGACTGCACGAGCTGGTCTCGTAGCCACCCAATCCATCCGGCGTGGCACCAACCGCACTGTCTTGGACCGCATAAAATCTTCTTCTGTGATTTTCGAAGCATGGTCGGACGAAGAGTGGACCGTCGATGGCGCGAACGTACGTGTCTCATTAATTTGTTTCGGTACACACCAAGCAGACAAGCATCTAGACGGAACAATCGTTCGAGAGATCAATGCGGACCTCTCCTCAGGCGCGACCGATTTAACAACCGCAAAGCGTCTTCACCAGAACCTTCACGTTTGCTTTCAAGGACCGGTGAAGGTCGGACCTTTCGAAGTAGAAGGTTCGGTAGCTCGGCTGTGGCTCCGCGAACCTCTGAACCCCAATGGCCAGCCGAACAGCTCGGTACTATGGCCATGGGTTAATGGAGCGGACGTTGTTCGCCGTCCAGCCGGACGGTGGATAGTTGACTTTGGAGAGATGAGCTTATCGGAGGCAACCCTGTTTACGACCCCGTTCGATCATGTTCAATCGAACGTGCTTCCGATTAGAAGAACCAACAAGCGAGCACGACGCCGAGTTCATTGGTGGCAGCATGGCGAAACCGTCCCAGGCCTGAAAGCTGCTTTGCGCTCTCTGAGTCGTCACATACTCACGCCTCGCGTGGCGAAACATCGCGTTTTCGTCTGGTCACATGCAACAGTTCTGCCAGACAGTCGGCTTGTCGCGATTGCTAGAGCTGACAATACGAGTTTCGGAATTCTACAATCTCGCTTTCACGAATGCTGGTCTCTGCGACTAGGGGGCTGGCACGGTGTTGGTAACGACCCCCAATACACCCCGACCCTGGGATTCGAGACCTTCCCGTTCCCCGAGGGCCTGACGCCGAACATTTCGGCTGAAAAATACGCCGACGATCCGCACGCCATCGCCATCGCGGCGGCGGCCAAAAGACTCGACGATCTGCGCAACGCCTGGCTCAACCCGCCGGATCTGGTGAAGATCGAGCCCGAGGTGGTCCCCGGCTATCCGGACCGCATTCTTCCGAAGGACGTCCACGCGGCCGTGATCCTGAAGACGCGTACGCTGACCAAACTCTACAACGAGCGGCCGCAATGGCTGCTCGACGCGCATCGCGATCTCGATGCTGCGGTCGCCGCCGCCTACGGCTGGCCGGCCGACATTTCGGAAGAGGACGCGCTGGCGAAGCTTTTGGCGCTCAACCTCGCCCGCGCCGCCGCCGGGGCCGCGCCGGAGCCGCCCGTCGAGGAGGACGAGGAGGCGGAGGAGGAGTGACACAAGTCTTCACGAACTCCGACTCGTCATGCGCGGGCTCGACCCGCGCATCCATCGCTGAAGAAGAGCTTCTTTCGAAGCTCGATGGATTGCCGGGTCAAGCCCGGCAATGACGATAAGGTCGACGACAACGACCCGATGTTCCGATCTCGGGTAAACCCGAGATCGGTGGTCGCCGGGCCGAGGCGCCCCCTTCACCTCTCCCCGTCGGGGAGAGGTCGACGCGCGAAGCGCGGCGGGTGAGGGGGAACCGGCCTCTCGATACGCTCCAACCCCTCACCCGGAGCCGTCGCTGCGCGCCGGCTCCGACCTCTCCCCGACGGGGAGAGGTGAAGAGGAGCGCTTCGGCGAAGCCGCCGGCAGCCGAGTGCGTCCTGCGCTCGCCCCTACCCCGCTTTTCGGCTCCCCGCCTCCGCCGGCACGGCGCCCGCCGCAGCGGCCGCAGCCTTCTCCGCCTGCCTTCGCACCCACTTCGGGTAGAGCGCCGTGAACTTCACGGCCAGCAGGATGGCGCAGATGGTGGCGATGATGCCCCAGCGCACCGGCACGTCGGGGCGATAGATCAGCACCAGGTCGGCGATCACCATGATCAGGAAGGCCGCCGCCCACACGGACGTGATCACGTAGTTCGAGCGCACGAACGCCGGATCGCTCCACTGCGCCTTCGGTCGGCTTTCGCGCGCATACTGCAGCGTGAACGGCTTCTTCAGCGCGATCGAGAGAAGCACCACCAGCATCAGGCCGGCGTCGACGCGCAGCCGCACCTCCAGCATCGACCAGGTGGTGCCGCCCAAAATCTCCCACAGCGCCAGGCCGCCGAACAGCACGATGGTGCCGGCCTCCAGCACCTTCAGGCTGCGGCCGTGCAGGAGCGAGCCGTGCACCACCATCACGATGGCGGTGGCGGCGCCGGCCGCGAGCGCGACGGTCGAGCCGACCAGCCGGTCGAGCACCGCGAACACGATGAAGGGAAGGAATGCCAGAATGGCGGCCATGACCGACCTCCCACGCCGGCGCGGCCGGCCCTGCAGCCCGGTGCGTATATACCGTCACCCTTAACACCGGATTGCGGCGTCCGGCAGGCTTTCGCCGGTCGCCCCGGCTCCCGGCCGCCGGATCACCCGAAATCCGGCTGATCAGCTCTCCGTCATTCCGGGGCGCGGCAACGCCGCGAACCCGGAATCCAGCAACACATTCAGCGTTCTCGGCTGGATTCCGGGTCCGGCGCTCGGCGCCGTCCATACATGACGTCAAGCGATCAACCGGAATCGGTATCAGGCTTCGCCCGCGGCCCCGGCCCGGCGAGCGGGCGCTCCTCCATCCGGATCAGCGCGACGAGGCCGATGGCCAGCGTGATGGCGGCGGCGGCGAACAGCCAGCGGAAGACGTGCGCCGCGTCGGCCGAGGCGAGATGCGCGGCCGCCGTCGCCGCGCCGGCCCCGCCGCGCTCCGGCACGGCACCGAAGCCGGCCAGCACGATCGCCCCCATGGCGGCGACCAGCAGCGAGCCGGCGAGCGCCCGGATGAAGTTCATCACGCCGGTCGCGGTGCCGACCTGATGCGGGGCGACGGCGTTCTGGATGCACACGGTGCACACCGGGATCGCCGTGCCGGCCCCGAAGCTGATCACGCACAAAAGCGCGATCACCACGGCGAGCGAGGCGTCGGGCAGCGCCACCAGCGCCGCCGCCGCCGCCACGGCGGCCGCATAGCCCAGCACCGGCACCAGCTTGTAGCCGAGGCGAAACATCATGAAGCGGCTCGACAGGATCGAGCCCGGCGCCGAGACCAGCGCGATCGGCACCAGGGCGAAGCCGGCCATCGCGGCCGAGAGGCCGTGCACGGTCTCGTAGTAGAGCGGGAGAAAGATGGTCAGGCCCATCGGGGTCGACACCGCCCCGGCGCTGGCCAGCGTGCCGAGCCGCACCACCGGGTTGCTCAGGATCGCCGGCGGCAGGAACGGCTCCGCCGCGGTGGCGAGCCGCCAGACCAGCAACCCGGAGAACAGAGCCGACGCGGCGACGAGAGCAAAGATCGTCGGCGAAAACCACGGCACCCGGGTGCCACCCCAGCCGAGCGCCAGCAGGAAGGAGATCGACGCGATCGTCATCAGGGCGGCGCCGAGCCAGTCGATCCGGTGCGGGCGGTCGAAGCGCGGCAGGCGAGCGAGCGAGCGCCAGGTCGTCGCCGCGACGGCAACGCCGAGCGGCAGGTTGCTCCAGAAGATCATCGACCAGTGGCCGTGCTCGGCCAGCACGCCGCCGACCACCGGCCCGCCGAGCCCGGCCGCCACCCAGACGATGCCGATATAGGCCTGGTAGCGGCCGCGCTCGCGCGGCGCCACCACGTCCGAGATGATGGTCTGGGCGAGCGGAAAGATGCCGCCGCCGCCGATCCCCTGCAGGCCGCGGCCGACGATCAGGGTCAGCATGTCGACGGCTGCGCCGGCGATCCGGCCAAGCATGCGCTGTGCGAGGATCTGGTCCGGCAGGCGCGGCGCGCCGGCGTTCCGGCCGTCGCCGAGGGCGTCGAGACCGAGGCGGACCTTCAGGCCGTGCGCGCGCTCGGCTTCGACATGGTGCAGGGCTTCATCTATGCACGGTCGATGGACCCGAAGAAATTCGCCCGTACGCTGCCGCGCCTCGGCGTGCCGGTGCTGACCACCCGGCCGGTCGGCTAGCCGCGTCTAGAAGGAATACTCCAGGCCGGCCGTGGCGCCATGAAAGAGCGCTTGCGAACCGCAATCGACGCCGAGGGCGGTCACGCTCCTCATGGACGAATAGGTTTCCTGGATCTGTCCGGGCGCCAAGGCCACCCCGGCAAACCACAGCGCCCTGTAGCCGACCTTCACCGCAAGACCGTCGGCGACCAGGTACCTCAGATGCAGTCCGAGTTCGCCGACGAAGGCCGCGTGATCCGTCGCGGCCTGCGACAGAAACACCACCTTCGCCATGCTGACGCCGGCCCGCTGCTCGGCCCTGTTCTCGAAGAGGCCGGCCTTGATCTGTCCGCCGAGCGAAAAACGGCCGTACTCCACCAGCTTCGCATCGGCGCCCACCTGCAAGCCGTAAAGATTGTTCGTCGTGCTCGCGACCCAGAAGGGCGGGTAATTGCCCGCGGCCATGCTGCCGGCCGTGATGTCGAAAAGAGTGCAGTTCAGGTTCAACGGGTTGGAGCACGGCGTCTTCCACGTCGGCGCCGTCTGATCCGCCGGCGTGAGATCACCGGAGAGATTGTCGTTGAGCTGGAACCAGCGGACTCCGGCCAGCACGGTCACGCGGCTGGACAGTTCGAGCCGCCCGTTCGCTTCGGCGCCGTAAAGACTGGTGGTGGATCGCCACACCATCGCCTGGTAGGGGAAGTCCTGCGTCTGCCAGAAGACGCCGGGAGCCTTCATCACCAGCCAGTCCGCCGGATTGTCGGGGCCGACCGCCCTGGTGGCGCCCTGGTCGAAGACATTGAAGTAGGTCAGCTCGGCGCCGTAGCCGGAATCGCCGTGATAGACGACGCTGATTCGCGGTCCGGCGGAAAAGCCATTCAGCTGATTGCTGTTCAACGCTTCGACGCCGGGGACATGCGACGTGGCGAGGAACTGTTCGGTGCCGGGCACGCGCGACACGAGAGTCCGGTCGACGCCACCCACGCGGCCCAGGCCGATGGCCTCGGCCGAGACGGTCCATCGCGGCGTGCTCCGGCTCGACGCGGCGTCCGGGCGCGTCCGGGACGACGACGCCCCTTCGCGATCCGCCGGTCGGGCGTTCGGACTCTTCTGGCCTCCGGCCGCCGCCGTGACCGCCGCCGCCGGCCGGTCGAGCAGACACGGCCCGATACAGCTCTGCCCGAATGCCGCGCCCGGCCTCGCCATCGTGGCCAGCGCCGTGGCGAGCAGAACAACGTAGGGCAGCGCGTGCTGCGGTGTCCGTGTCGGGGCGCCGGACGCCCGCACCGATCGCGTCGAGCTACGATATCCGGGGCCGGTCTGCATCATGTGTCTCTTCCGCAAGTGCGCTGCGCATCGGCCGATTGCGGCCCGGCGGGTCGAAAGCCGACGACAGTCACGATCGACGCACGCGTAACGACGACGCAGTTACGATGACCGGCGAGTGACGACGACCCGCCGCGTAACGGTGGACGCCGGCTCGGGCGAGGGATCCCGAGCGAGACCGTGCGACGACGGGACGGAGCCGGATTCGTTCCGAACGCAACGCAGACTGCGCGCTCCGATCGCCCACGACTTCGGAATCGCGACGACTCGCACAGTGTTATTGTCGCTGCCTCGGCCACAACCTCGTCAGTCGGGGAAATACGCAATCCGGACTTTTCGCACCTCACCGGCGCATCGCCCTCCGGCGTTGTCCGAAACGGGCCACACTCGAGCCCCCGCCGCCGGGCACCGCGCGACGCTCGCCGGTGTCGAGGGTCGGGATCAGTCCATTACGGCGTGCCGTTCGCCTTGCCTCTCGGCCCCGGGCCGGCGAGCGGGCGCTCCTCCATGCGGATCAGGGCGACCAGCCCAATCGCCAGTGTGACGGCGGCGGCGGCGAACAGCCAGCGAAAGACGTGCGCCGCGTCGGCCGAGGCGAGATGCGCGGCCGCCGTCGCCGCGCCGGCCCCGCCGCGCTCCGGCACGGCACCGAAGCCGGCCAGCACGATCGCCCCCATGGCGGCGACCAGCAGCGAGCCGGCGAGCGCCCGGATGAAGTTCATCACGCCGGTCGCGGTGCCGACCTGATGCGGGGCGACGGCGTTCTGGATGCACACGGTGCACACCGGGATCGCCGTGCCGGCCCCGAAGCTGATCACGCACAAAAGCGCGATCACCACGGCGAGCGAGGCGTCGGGCAGCGCCACCAGCGCCGCCGCCGCCGCCACGGCGGCCGCATAGCCCAGCACCGGCACCAGCTTGTAGCCGAGGCGAAACATCATGAAGCGGCTCGACAGGATCGAGCCCGGCGCCGAGACCAGCGCGATCGGCACCAGGGCGAAGCCGGCCATCGCGGCCGAGAGGCCGTGCACGGTCTCGTAGTAGAGCGGGAGAAAGATGGTCAGGCCCATCGGGGTCGACACCGCCCCGGCGCTGGCCAGCGTGCCGAGCCGCACCACCGGGTTGCTCAGGATCGCCGGCGGCAGGAACGGCTCCGCCGCGGTGGCGAGCCGCCAGACCAGCAACCCGGAGAACAGAGCCGACGCGGCGACGAGAGCAAAGATCGTCGGCGAAAACCACGGCACCCGGGTGCCACCCCAGCCGAGCGCCAGCAGGAAGGAGATCGACGCGATCGTCATCAGGGCGGCGCCGAGCCAGTCGATCCGGTGCGGGCGGTCGAAGCGCGGCAGGCGAGCGAGCGAGCGCCAGGTCGTCGCCGCGACGGCAACGCCGAGCGGCAGGTTGCTCCAGAAGATCATCGACCAGTGGCCGTGCTCGGCCAGCACGCCGCCGACCACCGGCCCGCCGAGCCCGGCCGCCACCCAGACGATGCCGATATAGGCCTGGTAGCGGCCGCGCTCGCGCGGCGCCACCACGTCCGAGATGATGGTCTGGGCGAGCGGAAAGATGCCGCCGCCGCCGATCCCCTGCAGGCCGCGGCCGACGATCAGGGTCAGCATGTCGGGGGCGAGCGCGGCGACCACCGAGCCGACCGTGAACACGCCGATGGCGGCCATCAGCATGATGCGGCGGCCATAGGCGTCGGCGAGCTTGCCGTAGAGCGGCGACACCACGGTGGCGGCGAGCAGATAGGCGGTGACGACCCAGGCGAGATTGGCGAAGTCGCCGAGCGAGCGGCCGATGGTCGGCAGCGCCGTGGCGATGATGGTCTGGTTGAGGGCCGCCAGAAACATGGCGATCATCACGCCGGTGATGATGCGCTTGACCGCGGCGTCGTCGAGCGGCGGGGGATCGGCCGGCGGTTCGATCGGCGGATCGGAGACGGCGGGCGCGGCCGCGGTCACCTTGTCGGCAGCCGCTTCGCCCGCGGCGGGATGCGGGCCGGCCAGGAGACGATGCGGTCCTCGAGGTCTTCCTCGCCCATGGCGTCCTCGAACAGGCCGACCCGGCCGCGCACCGAGACACCGGCGGCGTGCACGGTCTCCGGGTCACCCGACACCAGCGGGTGCCACCAGTAGAGGTCGCGCCCCTCGGCGGCGAGGCGATAGCCGCAGGTCTTGGGCAGCCATTTCAGCCGCGGCACGTTGGTGGGGGTGAGGCGATCGCAGTTGTGCACCTGAACGTGCCGGTTCGGATAGTCGCGGCAACGGCAGGTGGTGCCGTCCAGGAGCCGGCAGCCGACGTCGGTGTAGAAGATCTCGCCCGTGTCCTCGTCCTCGAGCTTGTTGAGGCAGCAGCGCCCGCAGCCGTCGCACAGGCTCTCCCACTCGGCCGCCGTCATCTCGGCGAGTGCTTTGCGCTTCCAGAACGGGAGTGGATCGGACATCGCTCACCTGGCGGCCCCGTGCGGCCGGCCCGGCGGTCGAGCGCGGGTCGGGGCCCGCGCCTGAGATGTCACGCATGGCGCCGAGTTTCAACCGTCCGCTCCGCGGGAGCCCCGAATCCCGCCCCCCGAGCAGCCCTCAGCGCCGTTCGACGGTCCGCACCGCCGCCCGCGGCGTCTCGTCCACGGTCAGGGTGAAGACGTCGGGGCGGGCATAGTGGCCGGCGACGTCGAAGTCGAACTTGGCCCGCGCCAGCGCGTCGAAGTCGAGATCGGCGGTGAGCAGGGCCTCCCCGTCGAACACCGGGCCGGCGAGCACGCATCCCTTCGGGTCGATGATGACGCTGCCGCCGCGCATCAGCAGCGCCTCGGGATCGTCCGTGATGCTGCACCGATAGTCGGCCGGGAAGTCGCCCCGGCGCAGCACCTGGCAGGCGCTCAGCACGAAGCAGCGGCCCTCGAAGGCGATGTGCCGCATGGTCGGCAGCCAGCTCTCGCGGTCGTCGGCGGTCGGCGCGCAGTAGACCGACACGCCCTTGGCGTACATCGCCATGCGCAGCATCGGCATGTAATTCTCCCAGCAGATCACCGCGCCGAGGCGGCCGACCGGGGTGTCGAACACCGGCAGGGTCGAGCCGTCGCCGTAGCCCCAGATCAGCCGCTCGCCGGCGGTCGGCATCAGCTTGCGGTGCTTACCCATGAGGCTGCCGTCGGACCCGAAGAACAGCGCCGTGCAGTAGACGGTGCCGAGTTCGCGCTCGATCACGCCGATCACCACATGCATCCCGGCGGCAGCCGCCGCGGCGCCGATGCGCTCGGTCTCGGGCCCGGGCACGTCGATGGCCGCGTCGAAGTAGCGGCGGAACTCGTCGCGGCCCCGCTCGGTGCGCACCCCGATGCTGATGTCGTAGTCCGACCCCTTCGGATAGCCCGGGATCAGCGCCTCCGGGAACAGCACCAGGCCGCAGCCCTCCTGCCCCGCCGCCGCGATCCACTGCTCGACCTTGCCGATGGTCGCGTCGTTGTCGAACGGCACGGCCCCGATCTGGGCTACTCCCGCCTTGACGATCATGTCCACTCCAACGTCCTTCCTGGCCGTCCACATCGCACATCACGCCGATTCTTTCACCCCTCCCCGCAGGCGCGGCGAGGGAGCCCGGGCGTCGTGCCGTCCGTCACACCATCAGATACTGCCGCTTCACCTCGGGCTGCTGCTCCAGGTCTTCGAGGCGGCCGGCGTAACGCACGCGGCCGCCCTCGATGATGTAGGCGCGCTCGGCCACCCGGGCCGCGAAGGCGAGGTTCTGCTCGGCGAACAGGATGGCGAGTCCGGTGTCCTTGAGGTGCTCGATCTGGCGCGTCAGCTCCTGCACCACCACGGGCGCCAGGCCCTCGACCGGCTCGTCGAGCAGGAGCAGCGCCGGGTTGCCCATCAGGGCGCGCCCGACGGTCAGCATCTGCTGCTCGCCGCCGCTGAGATAGCCGCCGGCGCGGCCGTCGAGCTCGGCGAGCTTGGGGAACAGCGCGTAGATGCGCTCGATCGTCCACGGCTCGAGGCCGGCCCGCGCCGCCGGCTTGACGGCGATCTCGAGATTGTCCCGCACCGTGAGGTCGGGGAAGATCAGCCGCTCGTCCGGCGCATAGCCGAGACCCAGCCGGGCGATCTGGTGCGGCGCGAGGCCGATCAGATCATGCCCGTCGAAGCTCACGGTTCCGGTGCGGTGAGCGACCAGGCCCATGATGCTCTTCAGGGTCGTGCTCTTGCCGACCCCGTTGCGCCCGAGCAGGCACACGCATTCCCCGGCCCGCACCTCGAGGGCGATCCCGAACAGGATGTGGCTGGTGCCGTAATAGGCATTGAGATCCGCGACCTCGAGCCCGTCGCTCATGCCTGCCCCCCGAGATAGATGCTCTGCACCTCGTCGTTCGCCCGCACCTCGGCGGGCGAGCCCGACAGGATCATGCGGCCGCGATGCAGCAGCGTGATGCGCCGGGCGTGATTGAACACCACCGACATGTCGTGCTCGGTGAACAGGATGGTGAGGCCGTGCGACTCGTTGAGATCGTCGACCAGCGCCATGGTTTCGCGGGTCTCCTCCAGGCTCATGCCGGCGGTCGGCTCGTCGAGCAGCAGCAGGCGCGGCTCGCCGGCGAGCGCCAGCGCGAGCTCGAGCTTCTTCTTGTCGCCCTGCGACAGCTCGCCCGCAGGTACGTGACGACGATCGGCGAGCCGGCACAGCGCCAGGATCTCCTCGGTGCGGTCGAGCGCCACGCGGCGCGCGTCGCTGAAGAAGTCGAAGGCCCGGCCGCGGCGCACCTGCACGGCGGAGCGGACGTTCTCCAGCACGGTGAGGCGGTTGAAGATGCTGCTCACCTGGAACGCCCGCGACATGCCGCGCCGGGCGATCTCGTGCGGCGGCAGGCCGGTGACGTCCTGCCCGTCGAACGTCACCGACCCGGCATCGGGCCGGTGGCGGCCGCTCACCAGGGCGAAGAAGGTGCTCTTGCCCGCCCCGTTGGGGCCGATGATCGCCTCCTTGGCGCCGCGCGCCAGGGTGAAGCTCACGTCGTTGGTGGCGCGCAGGCCGCCGAAGTCCTTGGTCAGGCCGCGAGTCTCGAGGATCGTGTCGGTCGCCGCGACGGTCTCGATCGGGGTCACGGTCACGGCTCGCCCCTCCGCTTCGCCTTCAGCCATCCGTCGACGACCGACAGGAGCCCGCCGGGCAGGAACAGGACCATGGCCAGGATGACGAGGCCGATGGTGAGCGGCCAGTAGATGGTGAAGCGCGTCACATAGGAGTTGAGCCCGGTGTAGACGATCGAGCCGACCAGCGGTCCGGCGAAGTAGCCGGCGCCGCCGATCAGCGACATGAACACCGGCACGCCCGACTGCGCCCAGCCGAGCAGCGTCGGCGACACCGAGCGGGCGAACGGCCCCCACAGGGCGCCGGCGAGGCCGGCGAAGCTGCCCGCCAGCACGAAATTGACCAGCATCACCCGGCGCACGTCGATGCCCAGGAACGCCGTGCGGGCCGGGTTGTCGCGTAAGAGCCGCAGCGTGTAGCCGAACGGCGAGCGGGTGATCCGCCACAAGAGCGCGGCGGCGAGCGCCACCACGACGAAGGTGAAATAGTAATAGACGACCGGCGATTTCAGCAGCGGCGGCGGCATCAGCCCCTGGATGCCGTCGTCGCCCTTGGTGAAGCTGTACCAGGAGAACACCACGTAGAAGATCAGCTCGCCGAACGCCATCGACAGCATGGCGAAGTAGATCCCGGTGAGGCGCACGCAGAAATAGCCGACCACGAGCGCCCCCAGCGCCGAGACCGGCACGGCCGCCAGAATCGCCAGCAGGAACGTGATGGTCCCGAGCCCGCCCGCCGCGGTCAGCGGCTGCAGGATCAGCGCCGTCGTGTAGGCGCCGAGCCCGAAAAAGGCGGCATGCCCGAACGAGATCTGCCCCATGAAGCCGTGGATCAGGTTGAAGCTCAGGGCGAACAGGCCGAGGATCAGGATCTCGGTGCCGACCACCAGGATGAACTCGCCCGGGATCAGCGGCAGCAGCACGAACAGCACGGCGAGCACGAGCAGCACCGGGATGGAGATGTCGAGCCGGTCGCGCGCCGCGGCCAGCAGGGATGCCGACAGGAGGGATTTCTGGCTCATGGCCGCGTCCTCTTTCTCACGACCGCATCTCGGTGCCGAACAACCCATAGGGCCGCCAGATCAGCACCGCCACCAGGATGACGAAGATCACGGCGAGTGCCCCGTCCGGCCAGATCAGGACCGAGAAGGAGTAGACGATGCCGACCAGCAGCGAGGCGACCAGCGTTCCGGCGATGCTGCCGAAGCCGCCGATCACCACCACGGCGAAGCACTGGATGATGAGATCCATGTCGAGGCCGAGGCCGATCGGGATGATCGGCAGGAAGACGCCGGCGGAAAAGCCCGCGATGGCGACCCCGAGCGCGAACACCATGGCGTAGATGGTGGGAATGCGGATGCCGAGCGCCGAGACCATGTCGCGGCTGTAGACGGCGGCGCGGACGATCTTGCCGATGCGGGTGCGGGCCAGGAACCACCACAGGAAGGTCGCGACCACGGCCCCTGACCCGATGATCACGAACAGATAGGGATTGATGAAGGAGTCGAACACCGGCCAGGCCTCGATCGGCAGCACGATGCGACGGTTCTGCACGCCCCAGATCATCTTGATCAGGTCGCCGATGATCAGGATCAGCGCGAAGGTGAGCAGGAGCTGCTCGGGCAGCTCGCGGCCGTACATGCGGCGGATCAGGAACCGCTCGAGCAGCCAGCCGACGACGAACAGGATGGCGGTCGAGCCCAGCACGGCCGGCACCAGCAGCAGCAGCGACGGCTCGAACTGCGTCGCCAGCGCCGTGTAGAGCGAGAAGGTGATGTAGCCGCCGAGCAGCCACAAAGTGGCGTGGGCGAAATTGAGGATGTTCATCACCCCGAAGATCAGCGACAGGCCCGCCGACAGCAGGAACAGCATCATGCCGCGGCTCAGCCCGCTCAGAAGCTGGATCAGGAAGCTGCCGAAATCCATGGACATGAGGAGATCCTCGAATTGCCCGAAAAGTGCTGGACCCGATTTACCCTCCCCTGGGTTTCGCGGCTTCGCCGCGACGGGAGGGTCGGGGCGCGCGAAGCGCGCACCGGGGTGGGGTGAGAGCCCCGGGCGCAGGACTCGAAATGGGAGAAGCCCCACCAAGCCGCGCCGCTGTCACCCCCTCCCGGCGCTCCGCGCTGTCGCGCGGAGCGCCGACCTCCCCCCTCCAGGGGGAGGTGAAGACAGAGACGGCGCCCTGCTCCGCCGCGTCAGGCCCGCGGCTTCTGGATCTTGCGGACCTCGTCGCAGGTCTTCGGCGTCCAGCAGTCGCGGCCCTGCACGACGATCAGGCTCTTCGGATCGAAGATCGGGAACGGATAGTCCGGCGTGTCGACCACGGCGCCCAGATAGGACGGGCAATCGAGCTGGTTGTTGCAGTCGCGGAAGGCGAGGTTGCCGCGGCAGGTCTCGATGGTCGCGCCGGTCATCGCCTTGCGGACCGCCTCGGTCTCGATCGACCCGGTCCTGGTGACGATCTGCTCGAGGGCGTACAGCGAGTCGAAATACATGCAGGCGAAATCGTCCGGCCAGTCGTCCTTGCCGAACTTCGCCTGGTACAGCGCGATGTATTTCCGCGTCAGCGGATACTCCATCAGGGCGAAGAACGGCGCCCGGCCGAGCCCGATGATGCCGCGCGGCAGCGTCTTGCGCTGCTGCATCAGCTCGGTCACCGGCAGGAACACGCCCGGATAGGCGACCCGCTGGAAGAAGCCGGCCGGCTTGGCCTGCTGCAGGAAGGTCTCGTTGTCCTTGCCGGCGATGGCGCCGAACACGAAGTCCGGCTTCATCGCCATGATGGCGGTGATGTAGGAGGTGAAGTCGGTCTCGCCGAGCTTCGCCCAGAACTCCCGCATCAGCCTGGTCTCGGGCGACACCTGGCCGAGCTCGGAAACGAAGACCTTCTGGGCGTCGCGGCCCCATTCGTAGTCGAGCCCGATGGTCACATAGTTCTTCCAGCCCTTCTCCTTGATCATGCGGGCGACGGCGACCACGGTCGCCGAGGACTGCATCTGCGAGTTGGGGCCGAGCAGGAACGCATAGGGCGTGTAGTTCTCGTTGACGATCTTCGACGAGTTGCTGGTGGCCGCGAGCAGCAGCACCTTGTACTCGTGGACGATCTCCTGCACCGCCATGGCGACCGCCGAGGACCACGACCCGATGATGGTCTTCACCTTGTCGTTCAGGATCATCGAGCGCGCCTCGCGGGCGCCGACGTCCGGCTTGGTCTGGTCGTCGCGGAAGATCAGCTCGATCGGATGCTTGCCGAGAAACCCGCCGCGCTGGTTGATCTCGGCGGCGACCAGCGGCAACCCCTTGATGGGCCGCTCCGAATAGTTCGCGCCGGTGCCGGTCGAGGGCAGCAGCACGCCGATGCGGTACGGCTCGGCGCCCTGGGCGAAGCCGAGCCGCGGCCGCACGGCCACGGCCCCGCTGGCCAGCGTGGCGACGACGAACTGCCGGCGGTCGATGCCGGCGAGCATGGACTTCACGTGATCGGACATGGTCCCTTGTCCCTTCGCTAACGTGCCGTGAACGGCGCGAATTGCATGGTCGCGGTCGACGCCGCCGCGATGGCGTCGTGGGCCATCCCGAGGTGGCGGCGCAGGACGGCCTTGGCGGCCTTGCGGTCGCCGCGCTCGATGGCGGTGAAGATGTCGCGGTGGTCGGCCCGGAACTGATCGATCAGGGGCGTCATGGCCGCGACGTTAACGCTGACCCACCCGGTCAGGTAGAACTGCTCCAGCATGCCGAGCAGGAAGCTGTTGCCGCCGAGATCCGCGATGGCGGCGTGGAACTCCGAGTCGAGCTGGAAGGAGCGGGCGTCGTAGAAGGGCGGCGTATAGGCGAGATAGCGGTCGAGCGCCGTCGCCAGCCGGTCGATCGACCGCGACGCCCGGTTGTCGATCGCATAGTCGATCGCCAGCCACTCCATCCGGATGCGCAGGTCGTACATCTGCCGGATCTCGTCGGCCGACAGCTCGCGGACATAGAAGCCGCGGTTCTGGTGCGAGACCACGAGCCCCTCGGACTCGAGCCGGGCCAGCGCCGTGATGATCGGCGTCTTGCTCATCCCCAGCGTCTCTTCGAGATCCCGGTAGATGATCTTCTGGCCCGGCGGCAGCCGGCGCTGGAACAACAGGTTCTTGATCGCCTGATAGGCCGCGAGGTCCTTCGAGAGCGCCTTGGGCGGGGCAGCGGCCATGGTCGGCAGGTCTCCTGCGGCTAAATCTGATCAGATTTCTGATGAGATACAAGATCAAAAATGGGGCAGATGCACAAGGGCGCGGCGGGTCCGCACCGCGATTATCGCTGCTCATCGATGTATCGCGATCGCGCCGGCGCCCGGCGGCATGGTGCCGCGGCGCCGCGGCGCCGCGCTCGCCGGCCCGGTGACGTCACCGGGCCGAGATCACCGGTTCCGCCTCACAAAAACTTCGCCGCGACGTCGAGGGTGGAGCTTCGGCCGACCTGCTCGATATTGGCGGCGAGCCAGGTTCGGGCGGCCTGGCGACCCTGCTCGTGCAGCCGGGACAGCAAGCCCCAATCGGGATGAAACTGGGTCACGGCACCGAGCTCGGCCATGTCGGCGTCGTCGCCGATCCAGTGCATGAACATGCGGGGATGCTTGTCGGCGTCGAGCTCGTGCTGATCGATCAACCGCGTCACGAAGGCGACTGCCCGCATCTCGCGCATCAGCGACGAGTTGAAGCTGATCTCGTTCATCCGGTGCATCACCTCGGCGGCGGTGCGCGGCAGCTCGGGCCGCACGATGGCGCCCACCTGGACGACGATCACGTCACGGGCGCCGTCGCGATAGACCAGCGGATAGATCGCCGGATTACCGAGGAAACCGCCGTCCCAATAGTATTCGCCGGCGACCTCGACGGCCTGGTAATAGGGCGGCAGGCAGGCCGAGGCGAGCACGGTCTCGACCGTGATACGGGGCGTCTCGAACACGGCGAGTTTGCCGGTGCGGACATTGGTGGCGCCGAGAAAAAGGCGGACCGGCGCAACCGCGTTCATCCGCTCGAAGTCGATCGCCTCGAGCAGCAGCTTGCGCAGCGGGTTGAAGCGGAACGGGTTGAGCAGATCGGGCGGCAGGCTGTGGGTCAGCGCGTGCACGGCCGCATGCGAGGGCATGTATTCGGGCGGCAGCCCGAACGCCTGGGCGAGCCGGTCGAACGACGACCACGCCATCCCGAAAAGCTGCTCCATGCGCGACACCTCGCGCCAGAACGCAGCGAGCTTGTCACGCGCCCCGGTCGAGCCGCCGGCCGCGAGGCCGTCGGCGAACAGCACCGCGTTGATGGCGCCGGCGCTGGTCGCGCTGATCGCCTCCACCGACAGGCGGCCATCCTCCAGGATGGCATCGAGCACGCCCCAGGCGAAGGCGCCGTGCGCGCCGCCACCCTGCAGGGCGAGCGACACGGGTTTTTGGGCGGGGGCGGCGTCAGCCATCGATTCCGGCCCCGCGCTTCGTCGTCACCTCTCCCCGGTGAGAGACTCTGTAGGCTTGTCCTGGTCGTTCCGGGGCGGCACGCAAGCGCCGAGCCCGGACCCCATAACCCCTGTCTGTCGTGAGCCACTGATGCAGGGCGTATGGATTCCGGGCTCGCGGGCTGCGCCCGCACCCCGGAATGACGGGCTGTGTAAAGCGCTTCCTCGAGGAGAGGGTAAGACGCACCCGCGGCAAGCTTCGAAGGATCAAGTTCCCCTCACCCCTTCTTCCGGCGCTTCTTCCCACCCTGGCACTCCATCGCGTCCTCGATCGCTCCGCACAGGGTCTTCAGCACCTTGATGCGGGCGAACAGCTTGTTGTTCGCCTCGACCAGCGTCCACGGCGCCGCCGCCGTCGAGGTGCGGTCCACCATGTCGCAGATCGCCGTCTCGTAGACGCCCCACTTGTCGCGGTTGCGCCAATCCTCGTCGGTGATCTTGAAGCGCTTGAACGCCACCTTCTCGCGCTGCTTGAAGCGGCGGAGCTGCTCGGACTTGCTGATCGCCAGCCAGAACTTCACCACCACGGTGCCGTGGCGGACCATGGCGCCCTCGAAGTCGTTGATCTCGCCGTAGCCGCGCATCCAGTCGGCCTCGGAGCAGAAGCCCTCGACCCGCTCGACCAGCACGCGGCCGTACCAGGAGCGGTCGAAGATGGCGATCTGGCCGCGGCGCGGCAGATGGCGCCAGAACCGCCACAGATAGGGCTGCGCGCGCTCCTCCTCGGTCGGCGCCGCGATCGAGACGGTCTGATAGCTGCGCGCGTCGAGCGCCCCGGTGATGCGGCGGATGGCGCCGCCCTTGCCGGCGCTGTCGTTGCCCTCGAACACGGTGACGACCGACAGGGTCTTGAAGCGCGGGTCGCGCACCAGGGCGTTGAGGCGGCCCTGCCAGGTCTCCAGCTCCTTCTCGTAGTCGTCCCGGCCGAGCGGCTGGTCGAGGTCGAGCGCGCTCAGCATCGTCACCTTGTCGGCCGGCACGATCAGCGGCGGCGTCTTGTCGGGCAGCGTCTTGACCGGCTTCTGGTCGAGCCGCTCGCGCAGTGAGGCGAGCAGATGGCGCCCGACCGTCAGCGAACGGAAGCGCGCGTCGGCACCCGGCACCACGATCCAGGGTGCCTCGCCGGTCGAGGTCTCGCGCAGGAACGGTTCGCTGACCGAAACGAACTGCTCGTACTTCCGGTAGAAGGTCCATTCGTGCTCGGTGACGCGCCAGCGCGTGGCGGGATTCTTCTCCAGCGCCTTCAGCCGCTTCTTCTGCTGGTCCTTCGACATGTGGAACCAGTATTTCAGCAGCAGCACGCCCTCGTCGCACAGCATGGTCTCGAGCCGGCGGATGTCGCCGATCGCCTGGGCGAACTCGGCGTCCGAGATCTCGCCCATGGCCCGGCGCACCATCGGCATCGTGTGCCAGGCACCGAAGAAGACGCCGATCTCCCCCTTGGGCGGCAACGCGCGCCAGAAGCGCCAGTGGTCCGGGCGCTCGCGCTCCTCGTCGGTCGGCTGGAAGAAGGCGCGGGTGTGGATGCGGCGCGGGTCCATCCACTCGTTCAGCAGATTGACGGTCTCGCCCTTGCCGGCGCCCTCGACCCCGGCGATCAGGATCAGCACAGAGAAGCGGCGCTGCGCGGCGAGATCGAACTGAGCGTCGAGCAGCCCCTCGCGCAGCGCGGTCTCCTCGCGCTTATAGGCGACCTTGGCGACGTGATGGCGGAGGTCGGCGGATTCGAACATGGGCGATACGATGCGTTCGACAGGGGTGGCGATGATCGCCGGACGGTGGTCCGGCGGACTGATCCAAATCAAGAATTCCAGCCGTTCGGAGCCTAAAGTAATAAGGGTGTGAAGAAAACACCATCACGCCGCGTGAACGCGGAACCGGTCTGGAACGACCAACTGGTTTCATTCCGCGCCACGACCGGTATAGTCAAGCACGGGATGGGCCTGTCCGGCGAGGGCCATGCGATGAGACGGTTTATGGCGACGAGACTTTTCCTGACGGCGTCCGCGACGTTCGGACTCCTCGCGATCGTGATCACGGCTCCGCTGCCGACAGCGGCGCAGAGCGGGACCGGCGTGCCGGTCGCGGTGGTCGAGGAGGTGACGGGCAAGGCCTCCGGCCTCGAGTTCATGGACTATGTCGAGGCGGGCCGGGTCATCAAGCTCGGCGCCAAGGACACCATCGTGCTCGGCTATCTGAAGTCCTGCCTGCGCGAGACCATCACGGGCGGCACGGTCGTCGTCGGGGCCGAGCAGAGCAAGGTCCATCTCGGCACGATCGACAGCGCCAAGGTGCCGTGCGACGCCACCGCCCAGCTCGGCGAGCGCCAGGGCATCGAGAGCGCCGCCACGGTGTTCCGCAGCATGGGTCCCGGCCAGACGCCGGCGGCGGGAGAGCCCGCCCGCACCCTGATCCTGTACGGCCGCTCGCCGGTGTTCGAGGTGAAGGAGCCCGATACGCTGACGATCGAGCGGCTCGACAAGGCGGGCGAGAAGCAGGCCATCACGCTGCGGGGCAAATCCCTGGTGCGCGGCCGCTTCTACGACCTGGCCAAGGCCGACAAGATGCTGGCGGCCGGCGGCAGCTACGTGGCGACGCTCGGCAGCCGCAAGGTCGTGTTCCGGATCTCGCCCGACGCCAAGACGGGCGCGACCCCGGTGGTCGGCCGCCTGGTGCGGTTCGAGTAGGCCTTTCTCGGCGCGGCGGCGTCGGTCGCAGGCCGGCGCCGCGTCGCCGGCCATCATGCGGCGCGCCTGCGCCGTCATTGTCCGGAGCGGCTACGCCGCCCTGCAGGTGCCATGAGGCGCTTCCGTAAACGCGACGTGCTTGCGGTCGCCCTCGTCGCGGTGCTGTGCGGCACGCTCGCGGCCTCGCCGGCGCTGGATCGGTTCGCCGGCGTCTCGCTCGACATTCTCACGGCGCTGCGCTGGCGCGCCTTCGGCCTGCGCCACGATCCCGCGACCGCGCCCGCCGTCGTCGTCGCCATCGACGAGGAGACGTTCCGCACCCCGCCCTTCGCCGGCTCGCCGAGCCTGACCTGGACGCGCGAGATCGGCCGCGTGCTGACCGCCGTGGTCGACGCCGGCGCCGCCGTGGTCGGCTTCGACATCGTCTTCCCGGCCTCGATCGAGCAGTCCGAGATCCCGTTCGGCGAGGCGCCGCTCGGGGCCCGGCTGCGCGGGTTCGACCGCGACTTCCTCCGGGCGCTGGCGGGCGGGGCACGGGCCGGCAAGGTCGTGCTCGGCGAGGTGCTGCACCAGGACCGGCCGGTGCGGCCGGCAGCGGCGCAGCGCATCGCGGTCGGCCAGCAGGCGAACATCCGCGCCCTCAACACCCATGCGGACCCGGACGACGTGGTGCGCCGCCTGCCGCTGTGGTTCACGGTCGGAAACCGTCCGTTGCCGTCGATGGCGCTGGAGCTCGCGGCCCGGGCGCGCGGCGTCGAGCCGCGGCTGGAGGCCGACGACACCACGGTGCTGGGCGACTATCGGGTCCCGAGCGCAGTCGCAAAAACCCAGACGCTCGCCTTCGAGGGCGGCGCCGACGAGGTGCCGACCTTCTCGTTCGCCGATCTGCGCGCCTGTGTCGACAAGGGCGACACCGACTTCTTCCGCCGCGCCTTCGCCGGCAAGGTGGTGCTGTTCGGCACGCTCCTGGACATCGAGGACCGCAAGCTCACGTCGAAGCGCTTCGCCACCGGCATCGAGGGCACCCGCGCGCCGCGCTGCGCCCTCCCCGCCCCTGCCGCTGCCCCGGACGCCGCGCCGACGCGCCGCTCGATCTCCGGCGTCTACATCCACGCCACCGGCGTCAACGACCTGCTGCGCCGAGACGTGCTGGCCGAGCCGGGCCGCCTCGGCGCGACGGCGATCGCGCTGGCCATGGCGGCGCTGGCGGCGGTCGCGGCCATGATGCTGGCGCCCGGCGGCGCCGCCCTCGCAGTCGCGGGAACCGCACTCGCCTTCACGGCCGCCGCCACGCTCGCACTCCAGCACGGCCTCGCGCTGCCGCTCGTCGCCCCGCTCGTCGCCGCGCTCGCCTCGACGGCCGGCACGATCGGCTGGCGGCTGGTCGCCGCCGACCGCGAGGACCGGTTCCTGAGGAAGAGCTTCGCGCTCTATCTGTCGCCCCAGGTGATCGACCGCATGCTCGACGCCGACGAACCGCCGGCGCTCGGCGGCGAAATGCGCGACGTCACGGTGTTCTTCTCCGACATCGCCGGCTTCTCGTCGATCGCCGAGACGATGACGCCGCAGGCGCTGGTCAACTGGATGAATACCTACCTGTCGGAGATGACCGACATCGTCGAGGGCTGCGGCGGCTATGTCGACAAGTATATCGGCGACTCGATCGTCGCCGTGTTCGGCGCCCCGGCGAACGATCCCGACCACGCCCGCAACGCCGTCACGGCGGCGCTGCGCTGCCGCGACCGGCTGGCCGTCCTCAACGAGACCGCGACCTTCCAGGGCCATCATCTGGCGCACCGGATCGGGCTCAACTCCGGCGAGGCGCTGGTCGGCAATATCGGCTCGCGCCGCCGTTTCAACTATACGGTGATGAGCGACGCCGTGAACCTCGCCTCGCGGCTCGAGGGCGCCAACAAGTATTTCGGCACGTCGATCATGGCGTCGGAAACGACGGTCTCCCGCACCGGCGACGCCTTCGCCTGGCGCGAGCTCGACGCCATCCGGGTGAAGGGCCGCATGCAACCGGTGAAGATCCTCGAGCCGATCGCCGCGGCCGGCCACGTCACGCCCGCCCAGGCCGAGTGCGCCGCCGTGTACGCGATGGGCCTCGCCCGCTTCCGAGCCCGCGATTTCGCCGGCGCCGCCGAGGTTTTCGCCCGCATCGCCGCCGTCGACCCGCCGGCCGCGCGCTTCAAGACCCGCGCCGAGGATCTTGCCGCCCATCCCCCCGGCCCCGGCTGGGAGCCGGTGTTCACGCTGGAGGGGAAGTAGTCATACCGATCTTCGTTGTCCTCGACCTTTATAGTCGTTGCCGGGCTCGACCCGGCAATCCATCGAGCTTCGAAAGAAGCTCTTTTTGAGCGATGGATTCGCGGGTCGAGCCCGCGAATGACGAATCGGAGTTTGTGAAGGCCGTATCATTTCTTCGACGGTTTCGCGGTCTCCGGTTCCTTCGAAAACAGCCGGACGGCGTCCTGCACGGTCGTCATGAACTGCGCCGGGAAGATGATGGTGGAGTTCCTCTCGACCGATATTTCCGCCATGGTCTGCAGGGTGCGGAGCTGCAGCGCCACGGGATGCTCGGTGATGATGTCGGCGGCCTCGCCGAGCTTCATGGCCGCCTGGTATTCCCCTTCGGCGGCGACGATCTTGGCGCGGCGCTCGCGCTCGGCCTCGGCTTCCTTGGCCATGGCGCGCTGCATGTTGTCG
Organism: Rhodoplanes sp.; assembly: GCF_013377085.1. GTDB lineage: Bacteria > Pseudomonadota > Alphaproteobacteria > Rhizobiales > Xanthobacteraceae > Rhodoplanes. Next base: position 56,394 of record NZ_JACAAX010000021.1, read on the forward strand.
GGAAGCACGATGTCCTTGATCTCGACCGCCGTGACCACGGTGCCCCAGGGCTCGGTGTGCCCGTCGATGACATTCTTGATCTGCAGATTGATGCCGGCCGTGTCCGAGAGAAGCTGATCGAGGCTGAAGCGTCCGACCACGTTGCGCACCGTGGTCTGGCTGATCTGATTGATCGCGTTGTAGACGTTCTCGATCACGATGACGGAGCGTTCCGGATCGGAGATGTGGTAGTAGGCGACCGCGGCGATGTCGATCGAGACATTGTCCTTGGTGATGATCTTCTGTGACGGGATCTGCATGGTGACGGTCCGCAACGAGACGCGCACCATCTGCTGGATCGGGACGAACACGACTGTGAGGCCCGGTCCGCGCACGCCTTCGAATCGTCCGAGCAGGAAGACGACGCCGCGCTCGTATTGCCGCAGCACCCGCAGCGAGCCGAGGAGATACAGCACGACCACGAGGCAGAGAATGCCGAGGACATAGATCATCATCGTGTTTCCATTCGACTGTCGGAACGTCGGACGTCTTCAGGGACATGCGCGGACGCCGCGACAGCAGGGGTTCGTGCGGGCACGGTTCGGCCGCTCGGCCGCCCGACGACCGAACGCCCGGATCATGCCACGCGATTGAGCCGGCACCGTGTCGCGGTTCCCGAGGAAGCGGCGGCAGCGTATGATGGCGCCGCATGACCGATCTCGCCCGCCGGACCGTCCTCGGCTTCCTCAGGCTCACGGCGTACATGACCCTGCTGGTGATCGGGCCGGCGGGGTCGCTGCATTACTGGCCGGGCTGGCTGTTTCTCGCCGCCACGCTCGCCGCCACGGCGGCGATCTCGGTGTGGCTGCTCGCGCACGACCGCGCCCTGCTGGAACGCCGCCTGACCGTCGGCCCGGCCGCCGAGCCGGACCCGGCGCAGCGCCGCATCCAGATCGTCGCCGGGTTGTGCGGCATCGCCCTGATGGTGGTGCCCGGCCTCGACTACCGCTTCCACTGGTCGGACATGCCGATGCCGGGCGAGCTGGTGATCGTCGGCAATCTCGGCGTGCTGGCCGGCTATGCGCTGTGCTTCCTGGTGTTCCGCGAGAACTCCTATGCGGCCGGCACCGTGGCGGTCGAGGACAGCCAGCCCGTGGTCTCGACCGGTCCCTATGCGGTGGTCCGCCACCCGATGTATGCGAGCGCCGGCGCCCTGGCGGTGTTCGGCCCGCTGGCGCTCGGCTCGTGGTGGGGCTTCGTGCCCGCCGCCGCCCTGATCGCCGCCATCGCGGCAAGGCTGCTGGCCGAGGAGCGCTATCTCGCCACCCACCTGCCGGGCTACCCGGCCTACCAGGCCGAGGTGCGCTGGCGGCTGGTGCCGGGGGTCTGGTAGGCGGCTGGTCCCCCGGCATCGCTCCCGACCGTTCCGGCCCCCGCCTGTCGCCGGCGGGTTTTCACCCGGCCTCCGACGCGCTAGAACGCATCACCCGCCGGCCCGGCCGGCCACCCCGGAACAAGCCCCTCCCTTCGACCCTCGAGGAGTCGACCATGCCGCAGTATCGCTCCCGCACGACGACGCACGGCCGCAACATGGCGGGCGCCCGCGGCCTGTGGCGAGCGACCGGCATGACCGACGCCGACTTCGGCAAGCCGATCATCGCGGTGGTCAACTCGTTCACCCAGTTCGTGCCCGGCCACGTGCATCTCAAGGACCTCGGCCAACTGGTCGCCCGCGAGATCGAGAAGGCCGGCGGGGTCGCCAAGGAGTTCAACACCATCGCGATCGACGACGGCATCGCCATGGGCCACGACGGCATGCTCTACAGCCTGCCGTCGCGCGAGATCATCGCCGACTCGGTCGAGTACATGGTCAATGGCCACTGCGCCGACGCCATGGTGTGCATTTCCAACTGCGACAAGATCACGCCCGGCATGATGATGGCGGCGCTGCGGCTGAACATCCCGGCCGTGTTCGTCTCCGGCGGGCCGATGGAGGCCGGCAAGGTCGTGCTCGGCGGCAAGACCCGCGCCGTCGATCTCGTCGACGCCATGGTGATGGCCGCCGACGACCGCCAGAGCGACGACGACATCGCCGCGATCGAGCGCTCCGCCTGCCCGACCTGCGGCTCGTGCTCCGGCATGTTCACGGCGAACTCGATGAACTGCCTCACCGAGGCGCTCGGCCTGGCGCTGCCCGGCAACGGCACGCTGCTGGCGACCCACGCCGACCGCAAGCGGCTGTTCGTCGAGGCCGGCCACCTGATCGTCGACCTCTGCCATCGTTATTACGAGCAGGACGACGCCTCGGTGCTGCCGCGCTCGATCGCGACGGTCCAGGCCTTCTCCAACGCCATGGCGCTCGACATCGCCATGGGCGGCTCGACCAACACGGTGCTGCATCTGCTCGCCGCCGCGCAGGAGGGCCAGGTCGATTTCACCATGCAGGACATCGACAAGCTGTCGCGCCGGGTGCCGTGCCTGTGCAAGGTGGCGCCCTCGGTCGCCGACGTGCATGTCGAGGACGTGCATCGCGCCGGCGGCGTGATGGCGATCCTGGGCGAGCTCGACCGCGCCGGCCTGATCGACCGCACCGCCGGCACGGTGCATGCGGCGACGCTCGGCGATGCGCTCGACCGCTGGGACATTGCCCGCACCAACAGCGAGGCCGTGCAGACGCTGTTCAAGGCGGCGCCCGGCGGCGTGCCCTCGATCGCGGCGTTCAGCCAGGAGAGCCGCTGGGACGACCTCGACCTCGACCGCCAGAAAGGCGTCATCCGCAGCGCCGACGCCGCCTTCTCGACCGACGGCGGCCTCGCGGTCCTCTACGGCAACATCGCCCAGGACGGCTGCATCGTGAAGACGGCGGGCGTCGACGCCTCGGTCCTGACGTTCACCGGCAAGGCGAAGGTGTTCGAGAGCCAGGACGCAGCGGTCGACGGCATCCTGGGCGGCAAGATCGTGGCCGGCGACGTGGTGGTGATCCGCTACGAAGGCCCGCGCGGCGGCCCCGGCATGCAGGAGATGCTGTATCCGACCAGCTATCTGAAGTCGAAGGGCCTGGGAAAAGCCTGCGCGCTGATCACCGACGGACGCTTTTCGGGGGGCACCTCGGGCCTCTCCATCGGCCATGTCTCGCCCGAGGCTGCCGAGGGCGGCGCCATCGGGCTCGTCGCGGACGGCGACACGATCGAGATCGATATCCCCAACCGCAGGATCAGCCTCGCCATCCCGGACGCCGAGCTGGCGCGCCGGCGCGAGGCGATGGTCGCCAAGGGCGACAAGGCCTGGCAGCCGGAAAACCGCGACCGCAAGGTGTCGCCGGCCCTGCAGGCCTACGCCGCCTTCACCACCAGCGCGGCCCGCGGCGCCGTGCGCGAGATCCGGCCCGTCCGAAGGTAATCCGGACCAGGACGCAGCACGGCGGCGGAGCCCCCCGGCTCCGCCGTTTTTTTGTCGGGCACCGTCACCTCACATGGAGCCCGAGCGGGCCTTCGAAGACGGTGCGGAGCTCGTCCACGCAGTCCGAGAAGATCACCATGTGATGGCAGCCGAGCGACTCGTCGATCCGCTTCTGGGCGCAGTCGATCCTGAACCGGAACTGGGTGCGGCAGGTGTCCTCGTCGGGATTGTCGACGAACTCGGCCGGAAACAAGGTGGCTTCGCTGAACTCGTTGCCGATGCGGAAGAGCGTGGCCTTGCGCGGACCGCCGACCTCGATGCGCTGGGCGACGCTCAACCCGGTCTCGTGATGCGTCCGCACCGTATAGTTCATCGCCTCGCTGGTGAGCCGTCTCGGCGCCGTGCAATGGACGAGATCCAGCCGGTCGTCGAGATAATAGACCGGATTGCCCATGAACACCGGCAGACCGGACACGGCCTTGCCGACGATCATCGAGACCGCCGCGTCGAGGTCGCCCTCGCAGGCCGCGATGGTGTTCGGCTGATCGTTGAGCAGCGAGAGGGCGATGCATGACGTGACGTGGAGCTGCTTCACCAGCGAGAAGCAGGAGATCGCCACGGCATTGCAGGCGTAGCGGTCCATCAGGGTCCTGACCGCCACATAGAGCCGGTACGCGTCCTCGACGTGCTGGGTCCGGGGCTCGACGCAAGCCGCCGCCGCCTGCAGATAGTCAGCGGCAAAGGCAACGACCTCGGGGCTGCGCGGCACCGCCGCATACTCGGAGAACAGCTCCTCGAGGCCGATATGGACGGACCGGATGCCGAAGCGGTCGTCGATCCGGCGCTCGTCCACGCTCGCGGAGACCACCCAGCTCTGCGTATAGCCGATGATCAACAGTCGGGTGGCGCGGATCCGGTCCATCACGCTCGCCAGGCCGCATTTCTCCGCGAAGGAGCTTTTGTCGAAGACCCGTTCGACCTGGACCTTGCGGTTGCGCAGATGCGCCCAGCAATCCATCACGGCCGGCAACGCGTTGCGGGACACAATGGTGCGGACGAGCGTCTCGCCCGCCGCGTCAAAGAGTCCTCCGCCGGGAAAATGCCACCACAGGAATGACCGTGGCACTGCCTTGGCGATCGACAGGAGCCACGGCTGGGTGGCGCCGGAGAGCGCGATCAGCAGCGGCACCCCCGTGTGCCCGGCGGACAGGTAGGCGTCGACGCCGCCCTGGTCCGACAGGTGGACGGGCTCCGACAGCGTTACTCCGGCGGGCAGAATTCGTCGGATGTGGTCGAGCAGCGAGGCCGCCACCGAGGCGGACAGCTCCGCCGGATAGTAGACCGGACTGACGAGGAAGACGGGCTGGACGATCATGGCGACACCTCCTCGAGGATGCGGCCCTTGGTCTCGATCGCGAACGTGCCGACCACGACGGCGGCGAGGAGCGCGACCAGGCCGAAGGTGAGGAACACCGAGCCGAGGCCGTAGCCGATCATGGTGCCGACGATGGTCGGACCCGCCATCGAGGCGAGCCGCAGCCACGCGGTCGCGGTGCTGACGCCGATCGCCCGCACCCGGGTCGGGTAGAGCTCGGGCGTGTAGAGATAGACGCCGATCGCCGCCGAGGTGGCGAAGAAGTAGGCGCCGCTGCCGTAGATCAGCACGTCCTGCGGGGTGGTCGCGCCGTTGAGCCACAGGATGAAGAGGAACACCGACGAGCCGGCGAGCGCCAGCGCGAACCAGGCCCGCCGTCCCACATAGTCGATGGTCAGAGCACACAGCGTCGCGCCGACAAAGCCGATCGCGTTGCTGATCAGGCCGTAGCGGAGCGACTGCTCCAGCGGCAGGTGGAACACGGTGCGGTAGAGGGTCGGCAGCCAAGTGCCGATCCCGTAATAGACGATGTAGCTGCCGAACCAGATGAACCACACCACGATGGTGCGGCGCAGATAGAGCGGGCCGAACAGATCGCGCCACGACGGCGCCTGCGGCGCCTTGGCCTCCGTCACGACCACCTGCGGCAGCGGTGCGCCCGTCGCGGTGCGGGTCGCCTCCTCGATCCCGGCGAGCGTCACGTCCGCCTCGGCGAGGCGGCCGTGGCTGGCCAGCCAGCGCGGCGATTCCGGCACGTGACGCAGCAGGAACCAGATCAGCACCAGCGGGCTGGCGCCGAGCAGGAACATGGCCTGCCAGCCGAGCGTCGGCACCAGCCAGTAGCCGAGCACGCCGGCCGCGACGACGCCGACCGAGAAGATCAGCTCGTAGAGCAGCACGAAGCGGCCGCGACCCTTGGCCCGGGTGATCTCGCTGATATAGACGGCCGCGATCGGCACCTCGCCGCCCAGCCCGAAGCCCTGGATGGTGCGGAACACCAGCAGCGACTCGTAGTTCCAGGCGAGCGAGCAGGCGATGCTCATCCCGCCGAAGGTGGCGATGCACAGCGCGATGGCGCGCACCCGGCCGATCCGCTCCGCGAGCCAGCCGAAGAACAGCGCGCCGAGGAGCTGGCCGAGATAGCCGACCGAGATGAGTAAGCCGATCTGGGCGCCGGAGAGCTTCCACATCGGCGCCAGCACGGGCAGCACCTGGGCGATGGTGAGCGCATCGAAGGCGTCGAAAAAGGTGGCGACGCCGATCACCAGGCGCACCTTGACGTGCCAGGAGCAGATCGGCAGTCGCTCGATGCGGCTGGCGATCTCGGCAGCCGTGGCACTGCTGCTTTGCGCCGCGGCCGGCGCGAACGTATGACTGGGCAACACATCCGACGACATGACGTCCTCCGACGACCGCCGTCCGGGCGCGTCATGCGCCGCTGTCACGTTCCGCGCCGGCGGTCGATCGCGGTCGTGCGTCGTCGTTCGGCGCCGGAGACCGGCGCCGTCGCAGGCCGCCGGGGGACCGGCGGCTCGTCTCGATGTCGCGGGGGCTCGTCTGCGGCCGGGACCGGCCGGACTCAGAAGACTCCGGAGCGGATCTGGAACTTGCTCGGCTTGTCGTAGACGGGCTTGCCGCTCTTCACCCAGTCGGCGACCCAACGCACCTGGGTGCGCACCGGAACGACCGGGTTGCCGAGCAGATCGGCGGCGGCTTCGCAGTTCACCAAGAGACAGTCGGTCTGCTCGGTGCCGGTGAACACCGGCTCGATGCCGAGCAGCTCGCCGAAGTCGAGCGCCAGCTTGCGCACGCTGACGGTCTCGGGTCCGCCGATGTTCAGCGGCGAGGACGGCACCTCGCAATGACGCAGCAGGCGGATGATCTGGGCCGTCGCGTCACCCTGCCAGATGATGTTGGCGTGGCCGGTGTCGAGCGGGATCGGCGTGCGCGACATCACCCAGGAGGCGATCTCCTGCAGCACGCCGTAGCGCATGTCGATCGCGTAGACGAGGCGGGCGATGCGGCCCGGCGTGCCGAAGCGGCGCGAATAGTACTGGAAGGTGCGCTCGCGCCCGACCACCGAGTTGGCATATTCGCCCGGCCGTGCGAAGGGCGGCGTGTCCTCGCCGGTGCCGCCGTGCAGCGGGTTCGACCACGGATAGACGTGGATGGTCGAAAAGGCGACGATGCGGCTGCCCGCGAAGGCTTTTGCCACGATGCCCGGCGCGATAGTGTTCATCGCCCACAGGAGGTCCTCGCGGCCCTTGTAGTCGAACTTCATGCCGGCCATGTAGATGACGTTGGCGACCTTCGGCAGCGCATTCACGGCCGCCTCGTCGAGCAGGTCACAACGGATCGTCTCGACGCCCCAGCCTTGCAGATGCGCCTCCAGCCCCTCCTCGGAGAAGCGCGCGACGCCGATCACCCGCTTGTCGGGCGCCGCCCGCTTGATCATGCGGGCGAGGCAGACGCCGACCTTGCCGGCGACGCCGAGCACGGCGACGTCGCCCTCCAGGCTCGCCAGATCCTCGACGACGGCGAGCGTCGGCGTCGACATGAACTCTTCGAGATGATCGACGTCGCGGAAGGTCTCCGGAAACACCTCCGGCCCCGACAGCACGTCGCTGGACTTGCTCTTCAACATCACCCGACCCCACCGATTGATCCGCTCACGCCGCGAGCGGGATGGCCTTGCCTGCATCCGACAGCCAGCGGTCGAGATTCGCCCGCACGAAGCCGTCGTCGTTCATCTCCGGATACTGTGCGTAGACGCGCTCGATCTCGGCCGCCTGCCCCTCGCTCAGGGTCTCGGCCGGATCGAGGCACCATGTGCCGCGCAAAAGCCCCTGGCGCTGCAGCACCGCGAGGCAGCCCGGAATGCAGCCGGAAAGCCCGTGCGCGGCGTCGTAGATGGCGCCGTTGCAGTCGGTCACCATCGAGTCGAGCGCGAGCAGATCGGCCGACACCGGCGCGCCGTCCGGCACCGCCTGGATGCGGGCGAGCAGATCGACCGCCTTGCGGGTCCACACGCTCCAATGGCCGAGCAGCCCGCCCTTTATGCGCACACGAGTTTCGTGATGTCCGTCCGCCGAGCGCACCGCGAACGGCGCCACCAGATCGAGGACCACATGATCGTCGTTGCCGGTGTAGAGCGTCACCCGGCGGGATGCGCCGGCATCGACCACGGCGCGGACGATCTCGACGGTGCGGTACCGGTCGAAGGGCGCCATCTTGACGGCGATCACGTTCTCGATGCCGGCGAAGGCGCGCCAGAAGGCGTAGCTCAGATGCATGCCGCCGACGCCGGGCAGCAGCGCGAAGCCGATCAGCGGCATCTCGCGGGCGACGCGGCGGCAGTGCTCGAGGATCTCGGCCTCGGCGGCGCCGCGGAAGGCCGCCACATTCAGCAACGCCGCGTGAAAACCGAGGGCACGCGCTGTCTCGGCCTCGCGCACCGCCTGCTCGGTCCGCCCGGTGACGCCGGCGATCAAGAGCCGCGGCCCGTCAGCCCAGTCGGCGACCGCCTCGGCGGCCAGACGCAGCACCGGCTCGTAGAGCCCGACGCTGCGGATCGCGAACTGGGTGGTGTGGACGCCGACCGCGATGCCGCCGGCGCCGGCATCGAGATAGTAGCGCGTCACGGCGCGCTGCCGCAGCGGATCGAGCGTTCGCTCTTCGTCGAGCGCGAGCGGATGGGCGGGCAGCACGGTGCCGGCGCGCAGCGTCGCCAGCAGCGCGGGGGGAAGATCGGACCAGTGGAGCGGCATGATGGTCTCCCTCAGCCGGCGAGCGCCAGCGCGGCGGCCGACGTCTCGAACAGAGCCGGGTTCATGGTCGGCAGCGGATCGGCGATCGCCACCGGCGCATAGTCCATACGGTCGAGCACATGGGCCCGCACGTCGACGCCGGGCGCGACCTCGGTGAGCACCAGGCCGGCGCCCGTGACCTCGAACACGGCCCGTTCCGTCACCACCAGGGCGGTCTGGCCGCGGTCGCGCACGCCGTCCATCACACGGTAGGTGATGCTCTCGGCGGTTTCGACGAATTTCGAGATCTTGCCGTCGCGGACGATGCGCAGTCGTCCGTTCTCGCAGGCGCAATCGAAGCCGCCGGTCGTGAAGGTGCCGGTGAAGACGAGGCGGCGGGCGTTCTCGGCGATGTCGATGAAGCCGCCGGCGCCCGGATTGGCGGCGCCGAAGCGCGACACGTTGACGACGCCCGCCGCGTCGAACTGGGCGAAGGCGAGCGCGGCGAACGGGCAGAGGCCGCCGTCGATCGCGTCGAACTGGGTGACGCCATCCATGATGGCGTCGGGATTGACGTTGGCGGAGAACTGCCAGTCCGACATGACGACGCCGCCATACGAGCCGTGCTCGGTCGTGAACCACCAGTCGGCGAGGCCGCCGTTCTCGAACGCGCCTTGCTCGGCCATCACCAGCGGGATGTCGGCGGCGGCACCGAAGCCGAAGATGGAGAGCTCGCGGCGGCGCACTTCGCGGGCGGCGCGGCGCGCGATCACCTTGTCGGGTCCCATCACGGGCCGCGGCAGCCGGTCGAGCGGCATGCGCGGCGCCGACAGATAGGCCGGCTCGAACGGCGTGCGGGTGGTCATCATCATGTCGGGCACCACCACGACGGCATCGACGAACACGCCGGGGATGCGCACCGCGGTGGCGGCGCGCGCGTCGCTGTCGACGCGGCGACGCACCTGCGCGATCACCCGGCCGCCCGACGCCTTGGCGGCCAGCACCAGCGCCATGTTGGACGACACCAGCGCCTCGTCCTCCCACGACAGGTTGCCGTCGTCGTCCGCCGAGGAGGCCCGCACGATGGCGACGTCGATCGGCCAGGTCGGATAGAACAGATAGTCCTCGCCGTCGATGGCGATGCGGCGGATCAGATCGGCGGCGGCACAGGCCGTGAAGCGGCCGCCGCCGTGCAGCGGGTCCACATAGGTGCCGAGGCCGACGCGGGTGAGATAGCCCGGGCTCTTGCGGGCGACCTCGCGCAGCCACTGCATCGAGGCGCCGAGCGGCCACGAATAGGCCTCGACCTTGTTCTCGCGCACCAGCCGCATCAGCTCCGGCCGCTTGCCCGTGACCGGATCGACCGGGTTGACGTAGGACCCGGAGACGATGCGCTTCATCAGGCCTTCCTGGGCGACATGGTCCATGCCCTTGATGCCCTGCGCATCGCCGGTGCCGCACGGGAAGTAGAAGGTCAGGTTCCTGGGCGCACCGGTGGCGCGAAACCGGTTGCCGAGCGCGGCCAGCACGGCATCCGGCGTGATCCAGCCGATCACGCCGACCGACGCCACCGTCGCTCCGTCAGGAATGCCTGCGACAGCCGTGGCCGCGTCGACGATCTTGCTCATGAGGTCACCGTGAAGCGCGCCAGGGTCGCGGCGGCGGCCGGACCCAGGCAGTCATGGGCGAACGCCCTGGATGCGACTGCGTCGAGCCGCTCGGCATCGCGCCCCGCGAAAAGCTCGAAGAAGCGCTTGGTGCTCGTCACCGCCTCGGCCGGCAGCGCGGCGAGCGCAATTGCATAGGCCATGGCGCGGTCCAGTGCGCCGCCCGCCGGCGTCACCAGATCGGCGACGCCGAGCCGGTGCGCCTCGGCGCCGTCGATCGCCTCGACGCCCCACACCAGCATGCGGGCCCGCACCGGACCGACCCGGGCGAGCAGCGCCTGCAGCCCCCAGGGCGGCAGCCAGCCGTTCGCCACCTCGGGCAGCCGCCACTTGGCGTCCGTCGCCGTGACGACGACATCGCACGACACTGCGAGGATGAACCCGCCGCCGAGCGCATAGCCCTCGACGGCGCAAACGACCGGTTTCGTCATGAGCGCGATCTTTCGCGCCACCGCGGCCGTGATCTCTTCGTGCGCACACATGTCCGCGATGGAGAGGCCGCCGAGCTCCTTCAGGTCGCTGCCGGCACAGAAAGCGGGCGGCGCGCCGGTCAGCACGATCGCCCGCACGCCATCGTCCTGGTCGGCGGCCGCGAGTGCGTGGTCGAGCGCCTGGATGCCGGCGGTGCCGAGCGCATTGCGGCGCTGCGGACGATCGAGCATCAGGCGCAGAACGGCACCGTCGCGCATTACGCTGATCATGACGGGCTCCGATCGAGGCCGGCGCCGTCGCGATCGAGCACGATCCGCAGATCGCGGCCGGCGATGTTCCGCGGTGCGATCTTGTCCTTCACGGCGATGGCGGCGGCGTGGCCGATCGCGTGGCCATAGGCGAAGCACTGCGCCGTGACGCGGGCGGAGGCGACCGCCTCGTGCTCGGCCGAGAGGCAGCGTCCGGCCGCCAGCAGGTTCTCGCCGCGCACCGGCACGAAGCAGCCGTAGGGCACCTCGTAATAGTCGTCGAGCAGCCACTCGACCTTCGGCTTCTCGCCGGCATGCAGCTCGATCGGCCAGGGCGAGCGGGCGATCCCGTCCGGATGCTTGGCGCCCGACACCACGTCGGCATTGGCGAGGCGCGCGACGCCCTCCATCTGCCGGGTCTGGCGGACGCCGACCTGCACGCCGGTGTCGTCGACGAACGACGCCGCGCATCCGACCAGATGGTCGCGGAAGAAGCGCGCGTAGTCGCGCACCTGCCGGCGTCCCTCCTGCTCGGCCTCGGTGAAGTCGCGCCAGAAGAGCGGGTTGAGCTCGCGGCCGTCGCGGCCGACCACGCGGGTGCAGTTGCACAGGAGCTCGCCCGGGCGCGGCGTGGTGAACAGCCAGATCTTGCTGCGCGGCAGGTCGTAACGCCCGGTTGCGCGCGCTGCCTCGATCATCTGGGCGACCGCCGGCGGCATGATGGTGTCGTGTCCGTAGGCGGCCAGGAACGCCGCCGTGTCGACGCCGAGCAGCCGGAAGATCATGGTCGGGTTCTGCACCCGGCCGTGGTCGCCGACGAAGCTCGGCAGCCCGGCCATGGCGACGAGATCCGCATCGCCCGAGGCGTCGATGGTGACGGCGGCCCGCACCGTCACGCGGCCCTGCTTGGTCCACAGCACGACGCCCTCGACCGCCTCGCCGCCGTCCCCGAGCACACCGATCGCGACCGCATGGAAGACGACCTGGACGCCGGCCTCGCGCAGCAGCGCGTCAGCCGTCTCGCGCCATTTGAGAGGGTCATGCACGCGGGTGAAAGTCTTGCCGTACTTGACCGGGGCGGTGAGACCGCCGACCGCGTCGAGCCTTTTCACGAACTCGTCGGCGAAGCCGTGCACCACCTGCTCGGGCGCAGCACCGACGCGGTCGGTCGCCGCGTAGAGGCCGCACACCGTGCCGGAGAGCCCGGCGACCGCTCCGCCCCCGCAAAACCCGTAGCGCTCGACCAGCGTCACGGCGAGGCCCTGGCGGGCGGCCGTGACGGCCGCCGCGACGCCAGCGGCACCGCCGCCGACCACCAGCACGTCGGTGGCGAGCTGCTCATGCTCCCTGCGGTCGGTCGGATGCGTTTTCACGTGGCAGCTTCCGGGGGGTGCGGCCTTCTTGTCGACAACTGACATATCAGTTGTCGATGAGGGGGTCAACCTCTATGCTGTCGTTTTGCAGGGACCAGGGGCAACCCCACCGCATGGCGCAGCCGAACAGCACCGACAGCCTCGCCGAGACGGCCTATCGCCGCATCGAGGACATGATCGTCCGGCGTGAGCTGTCCCCCGGCGCGATGATTTCGGAGAACCAGCTCGCCGACGAGCTCGGCTGCGGCCGCACGCCGATCCGCGAGGCGCTGCAGCGGCTTCGGCTCGAGGGCTTCGTCGAGATCCATCCCCGGCGCGGCGTGCTGGTGTCACCGATCGACGTGCGCCGGCAGCTCGAATTGCTGGAGGTGCGGCGCGCCCTCGACACGCGGGTCGCGACGCTCGCCGCGGCGCGCGCCACCGACGCGGAGCGGGCCGAGATGCGCCGCCTCGCCGCCGAGATCCAGGATGCCGCCCGCCAACGCGACACGATCCGCTATCTCGCCGCCAACCGCGCCATCCACGGCATCAAGGCAGCGGCCACCCGCAACAGCGTGATCGAAACGATGCTCGCCGCCGTCAACGGGCTGTCGCGGCGGTTCTGGTACTCGTATGTCGAGGATACCGACGCGTTCCGCGAGGCCGCCGACCGGCATGCCGCCGTCCTCATCGCCATCGCGGACCGCGATGGCGAGGCCGCCGTCGCGGCAGCCGAGGCGCTGTTGGATTTTCTGGAGCGGCTGACCCGCGAGGCGATCGAGCCGAAGGGCTGAGCGCGGCAGTCGATCGGGCTCGCCCGTCCCCCTCACCGCACCGGCGGCGTGCCGTGGGTGTGAAAGCTCTCGATGGTCTTGAGGCCCCAGGCCTGGCCCTTCATGCGCTCGGTCTGGGTCCAGGTGATGGTCTGCCAGTCGGGCGCCAGGATCAGGCGGGCGCCCGCATTGGCGAGCTCGATGCGGTTGCCGGCCGGCTCCCAGACATAGAGGAAGAAGGTCTGCTGGACGGCGTGCTTGTGCGGCCCCGTCTCGATGTGGACGCCATTCTCGAGAAACACGTCGGCGGCCTGGAGAATGTGCTCGCGCTGGTCGACCGCATAGGTGACGTGGTGGAAGCGCCCAGGCGTCCCGGTGGCGTCGCGCGTAAAGGCGACGTCGTAGGTCTTGTTGTTGACCGTGAACCAGCAGCCGCCGACCGTGCCGTCGTCGAGCACGATCTGCTCGGTGATGCGGCTGCCGAGCGCCTTCGGAATGAAGTCGCGGATGGCGCCGACATCGGTCGCCAGCAGGTTGAGGTGATCGAGCCGGCGCGGCGCGATGGCACGGTTGGGCACCCGCTGCGCCTGGTTCTTCAGGGCCGGCTGCTCGCCCGGCGGCGGCACGTAGCGGCGGGTCTCGAAATAGATCTCGAACACGTGCCCGTCGGGGTCGGAAAACCGGTAGGCCGGCCCGTGGCCGAGGTCGCCGTCGCTCCAGCCGAGCCCGCAGCCGAGCGCCTCGATGGCGGCGACCCGGCGCGCCAGCGCCTGCGGGCTGGCGGCCCGATAGCCCACATGCCGCATGCCGGTGGTCGGCGCCGCCGTGAGCTTCAGGGTGTGGAACTCGTAGTCGTCGAAGGCGCGCAGGAAAACACTGTCGCCCTCGCGGCCGCTTTCGCTGAGGCCGAGAATGCGGGTGAAGAAGTCGAGGCTCTCGTCCGGCTTGTCGGTCAACAGCTCGACATGGCCGAGATGGGCGACGTCGAAGATCGGTTCGTCCATGCGGGGAATCCTCGCGGTGCGAGCTGAGGGTCCGCGGACGCCGCGCGCCGGCGCACGGCGGACCGATCGCCAGCATAGGCAACACGAGCGGGCATGATCAATCCAACCCGCTGTCTTTTGGCGACAATTCGTGGAGACACCACTCCGCATCCGCATTTTTGCGAGTCGGCAGAGCCGTTTGTTGACGTACCATATAGATCCATACGCTCGACCAATGGCCGACGCGTACGATGATCTGCCCTCGGTTCGGGTCGGAAACGGCCCACCGGGGGCGGTTTCGTTTCGGGACGTCGCATGGGTGCCGCTGCCTCTACGAGCCGCCGGTACGGCTCCCCGGAAACGAAACGGGCGGCCGTGAGACTGATCCCATCGGCCGCCCGTAGCGCATCACGCCGCACGCCCCCGCGAAACGAACGGAGCGCCTGGACGCGTCTCTATGAGCCGGGGCGGTTCCCCACTTTGACCTGGATCATTGAATCGCGCTTTTCCGCTGCCTTTTGCCGGACCGTGGCCGCGGGGCCGCGGCCGCCGCCAGGCGGCATGCCGACGATCGCCGGCATGCCGCCCGGGTTCACCGTCCCTTGATGGTCAGGATCAGGGTGGCGACGCCACCTACCATGCTGCAGCCGACCAGATAGTAGAGGCCGCCCACGTAGGATCCCGTCACCGAGATCAGGAAGCCGATCGCGACCGGGGCCAACGACGAGAACCCGTTGCCGACACCGTTCATGATACCGGCCGCCGTCGAGATGCCTCGGCTCGGCACGATGTCCTGCATCAGCGTCCATGCGGCCGGGCCACCGAGCCCGATCGAGCCGATGCCGAAGGCGAGGAAGATCGCCGCCGTCATGTTGTCGGTCGCGTTGGCGCCGAAATAGACGCCGATGCCGACGCCGATCATGGCGAACAGGATCACGGGGGCGCGGCGACCCATCCGGTCGCACAGATAGCCGGACAGGATCTTGGTGAGGACACCGAGAATCCACGGCAGCGAGGCCAGCATGCCCATCGCGGTCCAGGAGAAGCCGCGGGCCTCCTTCAGATAGCTCGGCACCCAGGTCATCGCGCCCCACAGCACCGAGGTGTGGACCACGTAGTAGATCACCAGCAGCCAGAACTGATAGTCGGTCGCAAACGACTTGAACTTGCTCAGCAGCGTGTCGGTCGCATCCGCCGGAACGGCCGCCGCCTTGGCCCGCTCGGCGGCGAGGCCGGCCTCGATGTGGTCGATCTCGAGCTGGTTGATCCGCTTGTGCTGCCGCGGCTTGTCGGCCGTGAGGAACCAGATCGCCGCGAGCGGGATCAGGCCGGCCGTCGCCAGGATGAAGAAGCTCGATCGCCATCCCGTCAGGTGGATGATCCAGGTGAACAGCGGCATCGCCACGGCCGGCGCGATCGCCATGCCGGTCTGCCACACCGCGTTCGCCTTGCCGCGCTCGTCGGGCCGGAACCACTCCTTGATGTACTTGCTCTGCATCGGGAAGTGCAGGCCCTCGCCGAGGCCGAGAATGACCCGCGAGAACAGCATCAGCATGAAGGTCGGCGCGAGACCGCCGATGATCAGCGACACGCCCCACATGCACACGGACAGCGCCATCGCCTTGCGCGGGCCGAGGAAATCGCCGATCGGGGAGAGCACGACGTTGCCGACCCCGTAGGCCGCCAGGAACAGCGTCATCAGCAGGCCCTTCTGGACCGACTGACCGGTGATCCCGAAATAGTCGAGGAACTCCGGATCGACGACCAGGATCGAGACGTTCACCCGGTCGATATAGGAGAAGAACACGACGATCAGTAGAATCGCCGCGAGCATGTGGCGCTGATGCGTCGGTTTGACGGCCTGTTCGATCGCAACCGCAGTCGACATGACGACACCTTTCCGTTGCGGGTTCGTGGCGCCCGCGCGATGCCGCCGGGTCCGAAACGTTCGGACGCTGGGCTGCACCGGCGGACGACGTGTGTTGGCATCCTCGCCCGTGTGGCGGGGTCAGCTCATGTATTTCTTCGACCGCGTGACCGTGACGGTGTTGCACCTGGCGATCGTCTCGGGCGTCGGCTCCTGGCCGATGCCGGGCAGATCCGGCACCTTGTACTTGCCGTTCACCGGCTGGTAGTCGTACAGGCAGGTCGCCCGGCCCTCGGGATTGAGCGCCCGCTGATGGTGCTCGTGGATGATGAAGTTCGGGATCACGGCCTCGATCTGCAGCGCCGCCGCCTTGGAGATCGGGCTGCCGCAGACGTGGATCTGCACGGCGCAGTCGTAGGTGTTGGCCATGTCGCAGATCTTCTTCGCCTCGGTGAGGCCGCCGCACAGGCACAGATCCGGCTGGATGACGTGGATCGAGCGATCCTCGAAGAACGGCCGATAGCCCCAGCGCGTGTAGATGCGCTCGCCGGCGGCGATCGGCATCTTCACGGCGTTCTTGATCTCCAGCATCGATTTCGAGTTCAGCGGGTGGCAGGGCTCCTCGTAGTAGAAGATGCGCAGGTCCTCGAGCGCCTGGCCGATCTGGATCGCCGAGATCGTGTCGGTGTTGGCGTGGTGCTCGAGGATGATGTCGAGGTCCGGTCCGCCGGCCTCGCGCATCGCCGCGACGCGGTCGTAGACTGTCCTGATCACCCGGTTCTCCAGCGGGCCGGTGATCTTCCAGGGGCCTTTGCCGTCCGGCCGGTCGCTGAAGATGATCGGGTCGACCTTGATGCAGTCGTAGCCGTCCGCCATGGCGACGCGCGTCACCTCGGCGTATTCCTCCGGCGTGATCAGCATCTGCTTGGTCAGATTCGAGCCCCAGTTGAACTGGAGCTGGCTGGCATAGGTCCGCAGGTCGTCGTTGGTCTTGCCGCCCATGAGCTGCCAGACCGGCATGTTGAAGGCCTTGCCCTTGAGATCCCACAGCGCGATGTCGATGCCGCTGATCGCGGCGTTGACCACGGTGCCGCCGCCCATGCCCCAGAAGGTCTTGCGGAAGATCGTCTCCCAGATCTTCTCGATGTTGAGCGGATCCTCGCCGATGATCACCTCGGCGAAGTCCTGCACCATGCCGTAGCCGGCGCGCCAGCCCTTGCCGTAGGCCAGCCCGACCTCGCCGTAGCCGCTGATCCCGTCGTCGGTGTTCACCCGCACGATCACGGGCGACCAGTCACCGCGCGACGATCCGGCGTTGCCGCTGGGCATCTGCATCACGTCGACACTGACGATCTTCATGGTACTTGCTCCTTCTTGATCAAATTCTGAAGACGATGTCCGGCCGGCATGCGCAGGCCGGTGCGGTTAACGATCCGATCGGGATCCGGAGACGGGAACGAGACTCGGCACTGCAGCGGCGTCGGGACGCCCCGACGGGGCGGCCCGGGCGGTCGCGAGCGAGCCGCTCTCGCGGAAGCGGGAGAAGAGGACGAGGCCGAGCGCGAGGCCGACCATGGGCGCCGCGAAGGCACGCGAGTAGAGCGCGACGACGTCGGAGCCGGCCCCCACCAGCGCCGGCTGGCCGACGACGACGCCGATGACGTACTGGTAGAAGGCGCCGCCGCACTGCAGGAACATCGTGACGGCACCGACCGCCGCGCCGGCGTAGCGCGAGTCGTAAAGCTCCTTGGCGGCGGCGAAGCAGACCACGAAGGCGCCACCGGACAGGCCATACCAGAGAAAGACGGCGCCGAGCAGCCATTCGTTCATGTCGCCGGTGAAGAACACCAGTGGGATGTAGACGAGCAGATGCAGGATGCCGCCGTAGAGCAGCACCGGCCGGCGCGAGCCGAACACCTTGTCGGACAGATACCCGGCCAGCGGGCAGCCGATCGTCATGCCGAGCGGGAACAGCATCAGGATGTGGCTGGCCTCCTGCTTGGACAGGCCGTAGACGGCGTGCAGGTACGGACCGGCCCACAGCGAGCCGACGCCCATGAAGGTGCCGTAGAAGGAGAACACCAGCACGCCGAGCAGATAGATCCGGCGCTCCGACAGCACGGCGACGATCGTGTCGCGCAGCATCGCCAGCCCGGACGGCCCCGTGCGGATCGGCGCCGGATCGGGCGACAGTGTCCTGCGCCGCTCCAGCTCGGCCGGCGTGTCGACGACCACGGCATAGGAGACGACGGCGGCGACCGCGGTGAGCACCGCGACGATCGTGAACACGTCGCGCCAACCGACCATGGCGATCGCGGCGGCGAGCGGTGCCGTCGACAAGAGCGCGCCGATATTGCCGAAAGCGAGCAGCAGGCCCGAATAGGTGGCGAGCTCGTTGGGGCTGTACCAGTCGGCAAAGATCCGCAATGCCGCGACGTAGACGACGCTGACGCCGAGCCCGATGACGAACCGGCTGACCGCGAGGGTGGCGGTGCTTTCGGCGAACGCGAAGGCGAAACCCGCGACAGCCGCGAGCAGAACGAAGGCCGCGATGGTCTTGCGGGCGCCCCAGCCATCGGAAAGCAGGCCGGAGGGGAATACCGCCAACGCATAGGCCCAGAAATACATCGACGACATCAGGCCGAGCTGCGACGGGCTCAGCCCCAACTCGCCGGCGATCACCGGCCCGACAACCACCGGCGCAGCCCGATGGAAATAGGAGATCACATAAGTGAGGGCGATGACGACGAAGATCAGCGTGCGTCGTCGCCTGATCGTCGCCGAGATCATCGTGGTCGCTCGGGAGCTGCGCTGTCGCCCAGTGGCGGTTCGATCGTCGGTCATGCGGATCTGCTGCTTTCCGAAACGGCACCGGCCGAGGAGGCCCGTGCCGGTCGCGAGGGCGGCGCACGTCAGCCTTCGAACCCGCCGGAGATCCTGCGGGCACGCACCTGATCAGGTTCTAAGCATTCGTACGGATACGACGTGAAACGGCCGACGGGGCGGCCGCAAGAGAGCGGTCTACATCTCGACATCCCTACTCGTGTGGCGCGGGCGAAGGCATCGGGCGCCGGTACGTGTAAGTGCGATACGTATACAATAGCGTTGAACGCTGGGCGCGCCTTCGATATCAGGACGAAAACTATCGACGACCCGCCAATCTCGTGGACGGTCCCATGTCCATCCGAACCGACGATTGGATTCCGGAACACGTTCCAGACATCCAGTCCCTGCCGCGTCCTATTCTCCTGCGCTCGCAACACCTGCCGAAGCGGCATCTGTTCCCGCGGCACTCGCATCCTTGGAATCAGTTCGTCTACGCCATCTCCGGCACGCTGTTCGCCGCGATCGAGAACTCCTGGTACGTGATCTCTCCGGAGCAGGCGTTCTGGGTGCCGACCGGTGTCGTGCACATGACCGGTGCGCTGCAGGATGTCGAGTTCCGCAGCCTCTATCTCGACGACAGCGTCGCCGCGCGGCTGCCGCGCAACGGCATCGTCTTCTCCGTCACGCCGCTGATGCGGTCGCTGATCATCGAGCTGACGGAGCTGGAAGCGCGCGGCGAGCGGAGCGACTACGCCCAACGGGTCGAGGGACTGATCGTCGATCAGCTCGCCCGGCTGCCGACAGAGAGCTTCCATCTGCCCTGGCCGCACAGCCCGATGCTGCTGAAGATGTGTCAGGAGCTGTTCGACAACCCGTCCGACACCCGCGACGTCGAGGCCTGGGGCCGCGAGCTCGGCGCCTCGCCGCGCACCATCCATCGGCGGTTCGAGCGCGAGGTGGGGATCGGCCTGCGCGAGTGGCGCAACCGGCTGCGCTTCTTCCGCGCCATCGATCTGCTCGGCGCCAGCGACAACATCACCGAGATCGCGCTGGAGCTCGGCTACAGCACGCCGTCCGCCTTCACCTACATGTTCCGGCAACGGATGGGTTGCGCGCCACGGGAATGGCGACGCACGATCCGGGCGACGCAGTGAGCAGATGAACGACGCCGACGGCGATACCCCGATCCCCTACATGGCGCGGACCCGCGCCTACTACTTGGCGCTCGGCTACGACACGCCCTATGTCTGGGCGCATCACGACGACGTTCCGTTCACGCCGCTGATGCAGCCGCTGGAGAAGTCCCGCGTCACCCTGGTGACCACGGCGGCGCCCTACCAGCCCGACAAGGGCCCGCAGGGGCCGGGCGCGCCCTACAACGCAGCGGCGAAGTTCTACACGGTCTATTCGGGCGACACCGCCATCGACCACGACGTCCGCATCGCCCATGTCGGCATCGACCGCCGGCACACCAGCATGGAGGATTCCGGCACTTGGTTCCCGCTGCCGCTGCTGCGCCGCGCTGCGGCCGAGGGGCGGCTGAAGCTGGCGCCGCGCTTCCACGGTTTTCCGACCAACCGCAGCCATCGCCACACCGTCGAGGTGGACGCGGCCGAGCTGTTCGAGCGCTGTTTCGCCGATCGCACCGACGCCGCCGTCCTGGTCGCCAACTGTCCGGTCTGCCACCAGAGCCTGTCGCTCGCCGCACGCCTGCTGGAGGAGAACGGCATCCCCACCGTGGTGATGGGCTGCGCCCGCGACATCGTCACATACTGCGGCGTGCCGCGCTTCCTGTTCAGCGACTTTCCGCTCGGCAATGCCGCCGGCCGCCCGCACGATCCGGAGTCGCAGCGCCTGACGCTCGACCTCGCCCTCGACCTGCTGGCGACCGCCACGGCGCCCCGCACCACCGTGCGCTCGCCACTCTCCTGGAGCGACGACGCGTCGTGGAAAGCCGACTACGCCAACCCGGACCTCCTCGCCCCGGCAGAGCTCGCCCGGCTGCGCGCCGAGGCAGAGGCGGCGCGCATCACGGCGAAAGATCTGCGGACCGTCACGCTGGACGGCCGCTGACGGCCCTGGCGACGCCGGACCCGGAGTGCCCGATTTCGGGCCATCCTCACTTTGCAAGGAACGGGAATAGTGTTCTCTCTTGTGCGCCGCGGGAGAAGGAAATCCCTGTCCCGGCACGGTCGACGACCCGAATGTCGTCTTTTCCGGCGAGGTCTTGAGTTCGCTCCGGCGAGTCCCGCCTTATCAGCTCGAAGGTCCTGGCCCAGACGAGATTTTGGGCCGGGGGCGACGAGTGTTTGCCGCGACGGAGCCCGCCATGACCGACCGAGAGAGCCTCAGACGCGTTCGCGACATCGTCGCGCTGGCACTCGCCTTCGCGGTGGTGCTCGGCACAACCCTGCTGGCGCGCAGCGATGCGTCACGAATCGAGGACGCCCGCCGGTCGGCGCACAGCTTTGCGCTCGGCCCGACCTGACCTGACAACGCCGCACGAAAGCCTCGCCATGCCGCGCCTGCGTTACTTCCCGGTTTCCTACGACGTCGCCGACAAGACCGTGCTGGTGATCGGCGATGGCGAGGCGGCGCTGCAGAAGTTGCGCCTGCTGGCGCGCACGCAGGCCCGGCCGGTGCTGTGCGCCGACGCGCCGGAGGCGGCGCTGGTGCGCTTCGCGGAACAACACGGCATCGACATCAGGCTCGGCGAGCCGACCACGGACCTGCTGCACGCCGCCGCCCTCGCCTTCGTCGCCACCGGGGACGAGATGCGCGACGCGACGCTGGCGGCAGTCGTGCGGGCGCATGGCGTGCCCGTCAACGTCGTCGACCGCCCCCATCTGTGCGACTTCGCCACGCCTGCGATCGTCGATCGCGCGCCGATCTCGATCGCCATCGCCACCGACGGCGCGGCGCCCGTGCTGGCGCAGATCGTCCGCGCAAAAATCGAGGCGCTGCTGCCGCCCGGCTTTGGCCGGCTCGGCGTGCTCGCCGAAAGCCTTCGCGAGACCGTGCTCGAGCACCTGCCCGACAACGCCGCCCGCCGGCGCTTCTGGACAAAGCTGTTCGCCGGGCGGGCGGCCACGGCGGCGCTCGCCGGCGAGGACGAGCGGGCCCGGGTGATCGCCCTCAAGACACTGAACGAGGAAAGCGCCGCGACGGCGCCGGCCGGAAAGGTCTTTTTAGTCGGGGCCGGGCCGGGCGTCGAGGATCTGCTCACATTGCGGGCGCACCGCCTGCTGCTCGCCGCCGACGTGATCGTCCACGACGCGCTGGTGCCGGACGCCGTCGTCGCCATGGGGCGGCGCGATGCCGAGCGCATTTCGGTCGGCAAGCGCAAGGGCTGCCATTCGGTGCCGCAGAGCGAGATCGACGCGCTCTTGGTGCGGCTCGGCCGCGAGGGGCGCCAGGTGGTGCGGCTGAAGGCCGGCGATCCGCTGGTGTTCGGCCGCGCCGGCGAGGAGATGATCGCGCTGCGCGAGGCGGGCATCGAGCACGAGGTGGTGCCCGGCGTGACGTCGACGCTCGCCGCGGCGGCCGACGCCAAGATCCCGCTGACGCTGCGCGGCGTCGCCTCGCATCTGGTGTTCGCCTCCGGTCACGCCGCCGGCGACACCGAGCCGGAAGGTTTTGCCGCGATCGCCGCCGGCGGCGGCACGGTGGCAATCCATATGGGCCGCAGCGTCGCCGACCGTGTCGCGACGCGACTGATGGAGGCCGGCCTCGCACCGGCGACACCCACCGCCGCGATAGAAAATGCCGGACGGCTCGACCAGCGCGTCTTCGCCGGGGCGCTCGCCGAACTGCCGGCGCTCGCCGCACGCAGCGACGTCGACGGCCCGGTGCTGATCCTGATCGGCCCGGCGGTGGCGCATGGCGATTTGTCCCGCGCCGCGCCGTACCGTGCCGCTACCCCCAACGCCGTTTCCGCCGCCGCCTGAGGTCCGTCATGTCGAAGCGCCCGAAGAGGTTCCAGCCGGTGGTCGCCACCGCCAACGATCTCGCGACTGGCACGGTGGTGTTTCGCGGAGCCGACGGAGGCTGGTCGGGCGACATCGCCCGCGCCGAGATCGCGACCTCGCCGGAGGCGGCGGACGCGCTGCTGGCGCGGGCGCAGGCCGACCAGGGGCCCGGCAATCTGGTGGTCGACGTCGCCGTCATCGACGTGGTGCGCGAGGGCGCCTTCGTGCGGCCTCTGCTGTTGCGCGAGCTGATCCGCACCAGCGGCCCGACCATCGCGCTGCCGCAGGATTCCTCGCCGCGCGGCGCCCCGCCCGCGTCCGGCCTCTGACAGACGGGCCCCTGATGTATCGCTACGACGAGTTCGACCAAACCTTCGTGCAGGAGCGCGTCGCCGAGTTCCGCGACCAGGTGGCGCGGCGCCTCTCGGGCGAGCTGACCGAGGACCAGTTCAAGCCGCTGCGGCTGATGAACGGCGTCTATCTGCAGCTCCACGCCTACATGCTGCGCATCGCCATTCCGTACGGCACGCTGTCGTCGCGCCAGCTCCGCCTGCTGGCGTCGATCGCCCGCGACCACGACAAGGGCTACGGCCACTTCACGACGCGGCAGAACCTGCAGTTCAACTGGATCGCGCTGAGGGAGGTGCCGGACATTCTCGACAAGCTGGCGAGCGTCGAGATGCACGCGATCCAGACCTCGGGCAACTGCATCCGCAACGTCACGGCCGATCATTTCGCCGGCGCCGCCGCCGACGAGGTGGCGGACCCGCGTCCCTATGCCGAGATCCTGCGGCAGTGGTCGTCGCTGCATCCCGAGTTCACGTTCCTGCCGCGCAAGTTCAAGCTCGCCGTGACGGGCGCGGCGCACGACCGCGCCGCGATTCAAACCCACGACATCGGCCTGCAGGTGAAGCGCGACGAGACGGGCGCGCTCGGCTTCGCCGTTTTTGTCGGCGGCGGCCAGGGCCGCACCCCGATGGTGGCGAAGCAGATCCGCGATTTCCTGCCGGAGGAGGATCTGCTCGCCTACTGCGAGGCGGTGCTGCGCGTCTACAATCTCGAGGGCCGGCGCGACAACAAGTACAAGGCGCGCATCAAGATCCTGGTGCACGAGACGGGCGAGCAGGCGTTCGCGCAGGCCGTCGAGGCGGAGTTCGCCGCGCTGAAGGGCAAGACGCTGACCCTGCCGGCCGACGAGGTCGACCGCATCGGGGCCTATTTCGCCTCGCCCGCCTTCGCCTCGCTGCCGGGGCGCTCCGACGTGCTCGACCGCGCCGTGGCGAACGATCCGGACTTCGCCCGCTTCGCGTCGCGCAACCTGCATCCGCACAAGGCGACGGGCTACGGCATCGTCACGGTGTCGCTGAAGCCCGTCGGTACGCCGCCGGGCGATGCTACGGCCGCCCAGATGGACGCGGTCGCCGACATCGCGGCGCACTATTCGTTCGACGAGATCCGGGTCAGCCACGAGCAGAACCTGGTGCTGCCGCATGTGCGGCTCGACGACGTGCCGGCCGTGTTCGCGGCGCTGCGCAACGCCGGCTTGGCGACCCCGAACGCCGGGCTCGTCACCGACATTATCTCCTGCCCGGGGCTCGACTACTGCGCGCTCGCCACCGCGCGCTCGATCCCGATCGCCGAGCGCCTCACCGAGCGCTTCGCCGATCTCGACCGCCAGCACGACATCGGCGACCTGAAGATCAAGATCTCCGGCTGCATCAATGCCTGCGGCCATCATCACGTCGGCCATATTGGAATTCTGGGCCTCGAGCGAAGAGGCGAGGAGTTCTATCAGATCACGCTCGGCGGCTCGGGCGACGAGATCTGCACGATCGGCGAGATCGTCGGCCGCGGCTTCTCGTCGGGCGAGATCGTCGACGCGGTCGAGACCGTGATCGACACCTATCTGGGCCTGCGCACCTCGCCGCAGGAGAATTTTCTCGCCGCCTATCGCCGCGTCGGCGAAGCGCCGTTCCGGGAGGCGCTCTATGCCGCAGCGGGATGACTCTCCGAGACCCGAGGTCGGGGAAGCGCTCTTCCCCCCACCCCCGCCCCCTCCCCACCATTCGCTGACGCGAATGGGAGGAGGGGAGCCACAGCGCCTCGACTCCCCTCCTCCCGCGCGCGAAGCGCGTGGCGGGGAGGGGTCGGGGGTGGGGGGCAGCAGCGCTGCCGAGGAACGCGCGGTTGCGTGGGCCAATGCCGATGCGCCCGACATCGTGCGCGAATCCCTGGCACGCTTCGCCGGACACATCGCGTTGGTGTCGTCCTTCGGGGCCGACTCCGCCGTGCTGCTGCACATGGTGGCGGCCGTCGACAAGGCGGCGCCGGTACTGTTCGTCGACACGCTGCGGCTGTTTCCGGAGACGCTGGCCTATCGCGACCGGCTGATCACGCATCTCCGTCTCTCCAACGTACAGACCGTCGGCCCGGGCGCCGAGGCGGTGGCGCGTCACGATCCGGCCGCGACGCTGGCCGAGACCGACCCGGACGCCTGCTGCGCGTTCCGCAAGGTGACGCCGCTCGACGACGCACTGTCGCCCTTCGACGCCTGGATCACCGGCCGGCGGCGGACCCAGGCGGAGACCCGCGCCGACCTCCCGGCCGCCGAGTGGGACGGCACGCGGGTGAAGATCAATCCGCTCGCGGCGTGGACCGACGAGCACGTCGCCACCTACCGGCGCGCCCACGACCTGCCCGAGCATCCGCTCGCCGCGCTCGGCTTTCCGTCGATCGGCTGCTGGCCCTGCACCTCCCCGGTGGCCCCGAGCGAAAACCCGCGCGCCGGCCGCTGGCGCGGTTCCGCCAAGACCGAATGTGGCATCCACCGGCCCGCCGCCGTACCGAAGGGATCGTGACATGGCGCTCTATCGCAACGGCACCTTCGTGACGGACGCCTGGTCCTTTCCGCCCGACAACGCGCCGCTGCCCGCCGCCGGCGCGGTCGCCCTGACCAAGGCGCGTTTCCTCGCCGAGCGCGATGCGTTGCGCGATCGCACCGCCCCGGTCGGCGTGGTGCTGGTGGCAGGCGACACACTCGACGGCCTCGTCGACGATCTCCCCAACCTCGCCCTCGTCGCGATCAGGTTTCCAAAATACTCCGACGGGCGGCCCTACTCGCTCGCCCGTCTGCTGCGCGACCGCCACGGCTTTGCCGGCGAGGTGCGGGCCACCGGCGACGTGCTGCGCGACCAGGTCGCGCTGATGCTGCGCGCCGGTTTCGATGCGCTCGAGGTGACGCACCCCGGGACGATCGCGGCATTGCGCCAGAACAACATCGTCGCGGTGCGTCACCATTACCAGCCCGCCTCCGCCGAGGCGTCCGAAACCCGGCCCGGACCGCGCCCCTGGCGCCGGGTCTCCGCCGCGCTCTCCTGAGGTCGCCCATGCGTGCCGCCGAAAGCCTCGTCGAACGGCCCGTCGAACGCCTGCCAGCGGCGGTCGCGCCGGCAGTGCCTGCCCCGGACGCCGCGCCGGAGCAGGCTGCGGAGCCGCGCCTGTCGCCGCATCTCGCCCGCCTGGAGGCCGAGGCGATCTTCATCATGCGCGAGGTGGCGGCCGAGTTCCGCAATCCGGTGATGCTCTACTCGGTCGGCAAAGATTCTTCGGTGATGCTCCACATCGCCCGAAAGGCGTTCTTCCCCGGCCGGCCGCCCTTCCCCTGCCTGCACATCGCGACCGGCTGGGATTTTCGCGACGTGATCACGCATCGCGACCGCATGGCGGCGACCTACGGACTCGATCTCCTGGTCCACACCAACGCCGAGGCGGCGCGCGCCGGCGTCAACCCGTTCGACACCGAGACGGGCGAGTACTCCCGCCTGATGCTCACCGAGGCGCTCAAGAGCGCACTCGAACAGCACGGCTTCGACGCCGCCTTCGGCGGCGCGCGGCGCGACGAGGAGAAGGCGCGCGCCAAGGAACGGATCTTCTCGCACCGCCGCGGCCATGTCTGGGACCCGCGCAACCAGCGTCCCGAGCTGTGGCGGCTGTTCAATACGCGCATCGCGCCCGGCGACTCGATGCGCGTGTTCCCGCTGTCCAACTGGACCGAGCTCGACGTGTGGGACTACATCCGCGCCGAGGCCATCCCGATCGTGCCGCTCTATCTCGCCGCCGAGCGCAGCGTGCTGGTGCGTGACGACAATCTGCTGGTGGTCGACGACGAGCGGATGCGCTGGCGGCCGGCCGAGGTGATGGAGCGCCGAATGGTGCGGTTCCGCACCCTCGGCTGCTGGCCTCTCACCGGCGCGGTCGAGTCGCAGGCGACCGATCTCGACGGCATCATCACCGAGATCGTCACGTCGCGCGTCTCCGAGCGCAACGGGCGCCTGGTCGACGGCGCCGTCCAGGCCTCGATGGAAGCCAAGAAGCGCGAGGGCTATTTCTGATGCCGACCGCTCTGCTCTCCGCCACGCCGGCGGCCGCTGCCCCGGCCCTGCTCGCGCCGCCTGCCGCCGTCTCCCTGCTGCCCGTGCGGGCGCGCGGAGCGCTGCGCCTGCTCGCTTGCGGCTCGGTCGACGACGGCAAGTCGACGCTGATCGGCCGCCTGCTGCACGAGACCCAGGGCGTGCTCGACGACCAGCTCGCCGCGGTGACGCGCGAGAGCCGGCGCTTCGGCACCACCGGCGAGGAGGTCGACCTCGCGCTGCTGCTCGACGGGCTGGAGGCCGAGCGCGAGCAGGGCATCACCATCGACGTCGCCTACCGGTTCTTCTCGACGCCGAAGCGCGCCTTCATCGTCGCCGACACGCCCGGCCACGAGCAGTACACCCGCAACATGGCGACCGGCGCCTCGACCTCCGAGCTGGCGATCCTGCTGGTCGACGCCCGCAAGGGCCTCCTGGAGCAGACCCGCCGGCATGCCGCCATCGTGTCGCTGCTCGGCATCCGCCACGTCGTGCTGGCCGTCAACAAGATGGATCTGGTCGGCTGGTCGCACGAGCGCTTCGGCGAGGTGACGGCAGCGTTCCGCGACTTTTCCGCCCCGCTCGCCTTCCGCTCCGTCATGGCGATCCCGCTGTCAGCGCGCCGCGGCGACAACATCGCGGCCGCCAGCCCGAACACGCCGTGGTACGGCGGGCCGACCCTGCTCGACCATCTGGAGACGATCGACGTCGCCGACGAGGTCGACAGCCCGTTCCGCTTCCCGGTGCAGTGGGTGAGCCGCCCGCACGCCGATTTTCGCGGCGCCGCCGGCACGCTGGCGAGCGGCCGCGTCGCCGTCGGCGACACCGTCGTCGCCGCCGCCTCCGGGCGCATGACGACGGTCGCCCGCATCGTCACCATGGACCGCGACCTGCCCGAGGCCGTCGCCGGCCAGGCCGTGACGCTGACCTTCGCCGACGAGATCGACGCCGGCCGCGGCGACGTGCTGGTGCCGCCGCGCGAGCGCGCCGTCGTGTCGCGCCGCTTCTCGGCCGATCTCGTGTGGATGACCGACGAGGAGGTCGAGGCCGGCTCCCGCTATCTCCTGAAGATCGGCACCGCCACGGTGCCGGCCACGGTGACGCGCATCGCCGACCGGCTCGATCTCGCCAGTCTCGACCGCGTGCCGGCCGACCGGCTCGCCCTCAACGCCATCGGCCGCGTCCATGTCGAGACCGCCGTGCCGGTCGCCTTCGATCCCTATGCGCAGAACCGCGCCACCGGCGCCTTCATCCTGATCGACCGGGCGACGCAGGCGACCAGCGCGGCCGGCCTGGTGATCGCCGGACTCGACGCGGCGCGCGACGTGCATGCCCAAGCCAGCGACGTCGATCCGCCGGTGCGGGCCTGGCTGAAGGGCCAGCGGCCGCTCGCCGTGTGGCTCACCGGCATGCCGGGCTCCGGCAAGTCGACCATCGCGAGCCTGGCGGAGCGCCGCCTGGTCGCGCTCGGCCATCACACCATGCTGCTCGACGGCGACAATGTCCGGCAGGGTCTCAATGCCGATCTCGGCTTCGACGCGCCGTCGCGGGCCGAGAACGTCCGCCGGGTCGGCGAGGTGGCGCGGCTGATGACCGACGCCGGCCTGATCGTGCTGGTGGCGCTGGTGTCGCCGTTCCGGGCCGATCGCGACCGGGCCGCGGCGCTGTTCCCGTCCGACCGCTTCATGGAGGTGCTGGTCCATGCGAGCCCGGAGACCTGCCGGACCCGCGACCCCAAGGGCCTCTATGCCAAGGCCGAGCAGGGCCGCATCGTCAATTTCACCGGCCGCGACCAGCCCTACGAACCGCCGCTGTCGCCGTCGCTGGTGCTGACGACCGACGAGCTCGCCCCCGCGCAGGCGGCCGAGCGGCTCGTCGAGGCGATCCTGGCGCGCATCCGCAACGTCGAGCCAGACCCGCTCGACAGCGCGCAGTTGTGAGACCGTGACTCTGGCAAGGAGCTCTTCGTCGTCATGGCCGGGCGTGTCCCGGCCATCCACGTGTTTGTTTCGACCGAGCTCGGAAGACGTGGATGCCCGCGACGAGCGCGGGCATGACGAGGCTGGTGTCAACAGCAGCGGGTGAAGGAATCGCCGTCGTCGCGGATCTGATCAGAACGCCAGCACGGGCGTGACGCGCAGGCTGGTCTCGTCGCCATCGTCGAGACGACGGCGGAGCACTGCTTCGAGTGCCTCGGGCACCTCCGCGACATCGCCCGCGACCACGTCGCCGATCGCGGCGAGGCGCGGGTCGGCGCAGTCGAGCCAACCGAGCCGCCAGCCGCCCTGCCCGCGCCGCAGGACGCCGTGAACGCGGCCACCGAGCGTCACCAGAAAGACGCCCTCCTCGGCATCGCGCGCCAAGAGCGCACGCACGGTCGCCGCCACGCGGGCCGCAAGACCGGGAAGAACCGCAGGGGAAAGCCGTGTCGTCGCCATGCGGCGAGACTGCGCCGCGAGACCCGCACGCTCAAGGCGAAGGACGTCGTTCTTTTCGGCCCCGCAGGAGAACACGGTGGTCGTCCGCATCGGGTTCGGAGAACATCCACCTCATGCAAGCGTCAAGGGCTCGGATGACGGCTCGACGGCGCCCGGACGTGCCCCGAAAGATGTCGACCGAGCGTTCGCGATGCTGGAGCACGACGAGCTCGTCGGCTGCCGCGCGTGATCGCAGCGCCCGACTTGACGCACGCGCAGCACTCGGCTTGCCGGAACAGACGGCGGCGGCGGCGGAGCTCGAAGCGGAAATTACTGCGTCTTGATCCCGCGGGCCCGGATGATGCCGCCCCACTTGTCCGACTCTCGCGTCACATAGGTGGCGAACTGCGCAGGCGAGCCGCCCGCGATGATCGCGCCCTGCTTGGTCAGCAGATCGCGGACATGAGAGTCCTTCAGGGTCGACAGCAGCGCCGCACTGACCTGTTGGACGACCGCGGCCGAGGTGCCGGCCGGCACCATCAGGGCGACATCGGTGGACGACTCGAACCCCGGCACCCCCGACTCGGCGATGGTCGGCACATTCGGTGCCAAGGGAAGCCGCTCGGCCGTGCTGACGCCGAGCATCCTGATCTTTCCGCCCTCGGCGATCGGCAACGCCACCACGGCATCGACGAACCCGACACTGACCTCGCCGGAGACCAGCGCCTGCACGGCCGGCCCGCCGCCCCTGTAGGGGACGTGCAGCATCCGGAAGCTCGCCATCGCCATCAACAGCTCGGTGGCGAGATGGCTGGAGCTTCCCGGACCCGAGGACTCGAACAGCACGCCATCGGGCTGCCGCGCCCGCACATAGGGCAGGAAATCCGCGAACGTCTTGGCCGGTACATCCGGATGCGCGCAGAAGACCTGCGGGCTGCGGATCACCAGGCCGATCGGATCGAAGGCCTTGGCACTGTCATAAGCGAGGCGCTCGAACAGATGCGGCGCCATCGCATAGGTGCTGTTGGTCGCCAGCAGCAGCGTGTAGCCGTCCGGCTCCGCCTGGGCCGCCACCGCGTGCCCGATGGTTCCGGCCGCGCCGGGCCGGTTCTCGACGACCACCGCCTGACCCAGCTCGACGCCGAGACGCTGCGCCAGAATCCGCCCGGTCACGTCCGTCACGCCACCCGGCGGCCACGGCACGATCATCTTGATCGGTCGCGACGGATAGGGCTGCGCCGCCGCCGGCCGGCCCCCGGCCGCCACGGCTGCGACGGCCCCGAGCGAGGACAGGACAGAGCGGCGAGACAGGGCATGCATGAGGCTTCTCCTTCGGGGGCAGGCAGCCGAACCGAGCGCGAGCAGGCCGTGGCCCACGCGCCGACCACATCACTTTCAAACAGTCGTTTAATATCATGCCGGAGGTTATGCGCCAATATTAGACAGCGATTTTGCGCTGCACATACTGTGTGCAACTGCAAAATATTCCTGCAGCACAGGACTTTTCTCTATGCTCCCAGCGATCTGTCGTGCCGTATTGACCTCGCGCCGGAAGTTGGCTAACCAATCTTTCAAACGAGTGTTTGAAACGTTTCGGATGAGCGATCGCGCCCCCACGACCCCGGACAAGATCCTCGACCTCGCCGAGGCGATGTTCGCGGAATCGGGATACCGCGCCGTCTCGGTGCGCTCGATCACGCGCGCCTGCGGCGTCAACATCGCCGCGATCCACTATCATTTCGGATCGAAGGAGGCGCTGCTCAAGCAGATCTTCGCCAAGCGCTCGGCCGCCATCAACAACGCGCGGTTCAGGCTGCTCGAGGCCTGTCGCCCCGGCCCCGAACGGCCGCCGATGCTCGAGCAGATCCTCGAGGCGTATCTGCGCCCCTCGCTGGTGCTGCCGAACGGCGACGTGGGGGCGCGGCGCTTCATGCGGCTTCGGGCCATCCTGGCGCACGAGCACGCGACCCTGTCGAAGGGCCTCATCTCGAAGCACTTCAATCACGTCAGCGGCACCTTCATCGGCGCCCTGATGAAGGAGCTCGATCACCTGCCGGCACGCGGCGTCTACTGGCGGTTCCACTTCCTGCTCGGCGCCCAGTACTTCACGCTCGCCGATCCCGGCCGCATCCAGATCCTGTCGGAGGGGGCCTGCGATCCCGCCGACGCGGACGCGGCGCTGGCCGAGCTGGTCGCCTTCACGGCGGCCGGATTCCGCGCTCCTCCCGCCGACCACCACGCTCTCATCCTCGGAACCGTCCTGTCATGACCCTGAAGCTGGCCGACCGCGTGCTCGGGCTGAAGCCCTCCGCCACCGTCGAGATGACCGAGAAGGTGCGCGCCGCGCGCGCCGCCGGACGCCGAGTGATCGGCCTGTCGAGCGGCGATCCGAACATCACCACGGACGCCCGCATCGTCGCCGCGGCCGAGCGCGCGCTGCGCGACGGCGACACCCATTACGGACCGCCGGCCGGCACCGCGGCGCTGCGCGAGGCCGTGGCGGCGCGCGAGGCACGGCTGTCGGGCGCAACCTACGATCCGGCCGACATCATCATCACGCCGGGCGGAAAATTCGCGCTGCTCACCTCCTTGATGGCGCAGGTCGAGCCCGGCGACGAGGTCTTGGTGCCGGTGCCGGGCTGGGTGAGCTACGAGCCGTGCGTGCGCCTATGTGGCGGCACGCCGGTGCGGCTCGACATGCTCGACCGCATCGACCCCGACAAGATCGCCGCCGCCGTGACGCCGCGCACAAAAGCCATCATCCTCAACTCGCCCGCCAACCCGACCGGTCGGGTGATCCCGCAAGCCGAGCTCGAGATGGTCGCCGACCTCGCCCGCCGCCACGATTTCTGGATCGTCTTCGACCAGGTCTATGGC
Organism: Rhodoplanes sp.; assembly: GCF_013377085.1. GTDB lineage: Bacteria > Pseudomonadota > Alphaproteobacteria > Rhizobiales > Xanthobacteraceae > Rhodoplanes. The sequence goes on from NZ_JACAAX010000021.1 coordinate 88,712, forward strand.
GATCTCGTCCATGACGGACCGTTCCACCGCATGCAGAGCATCGCGGCGGTGCGCGACCGCGTCTTCGTCGTCGACAGCCTGTCCAAGACCTTCGGCATGACGGGCTGGCGGCTCGGTTATCTGGCGCTGCCGCCCGGCCTCGCCAAGCCGGTGCTGAAGTTCATCCAGCACTCGATCTACTGTCTGCCGGGCTTCGTCCAGGCCGCCGGCGTCGAGGCGCTTTCTCTGTACGACGAGCTGGCGCCGACCTATCGGGCGCTGTTCCGGGCGCGCCTGGAGCGGGCCGCGGCGCGGCTCGACGCCATTCCGGGCATCGCCTGCACGGTGCCGGATGCGGCCTTCTATCTGTTCCCCGCGGTCGATGCTCCCGACACCGAGGTGGCACGCCACTGGCTCGACACGATCGACGTCGCGGCGATGCCGGGCTCGTCCTTCGGCGGCATGGGGGCCGGCCATCTGCGCCTGTCCGTCACCTGCTCGGATGCCGACCTCGACGAGGCGCTCGACCGCATCGCGCGCCTCGGCCTGCCGAAGGCCGCCTGACCCATGAACACGCACGAGAGGACCGCCATGACCAAACGTTCGCTGCTCCTCGGTTGCCTCTGCGCCGCGGTGCTCGCCGTCCTGATGCCCGATCCGGGCGCCGCCCAGCCGGCCCCCAACACCGTCGCGGCGATCAAGAGCCGCGGCAAGCTCCTGGCCGGCGTGAAATTCGACACGCCGCCGTTCGGCTTTCTCGACCAGAGCAACAATCCGGTCGGCTTCGACATCGATCTCGTCACCAAGGTCGCTGAGAAGATCGGCGTGCCGATCGAGCTGGTCAGCGTCACCTCGACGACCCGCATCCCGATGCTGGTCAGCGGCAATGTCGACCTGGTCGCGGCGTCGATGACGCACACGCGCGAGCGCGACCGCACCATCGACTTCTCGATCACCTATTACACCGGCGGCCAGTCGCTGCTGGTGCCGGCCGCGAGCCCCGTGACCTCGGTCGGCGATCTCGGCGACCGCGCCGTCGCAGTCCAGCAGGGCACGACGCTGGAGAAGACCATCGCGGCGATGGCGCCCAAGGCGAAGATCTCCGGCTTCAAGGACTACAACAGCGCCTGGCTGGCGCTCGCCCAGGGCCGCGTCGATGCGCTGACCGGAAGCCTCAACATCCTCCAGGGCTTCGCCAAGAGCAACCGGGCCTTCAAGATCGTCGGCGACCTGTTCAGCGTCGAGCCGTTCGGCATCGGCGTGCGCCAGGGCGACTCGGGCCTGCGCGACGTGATCAACGAGACGCTGCAGGACCTGTGGACCTCGGGCGAGTACCGCACGCTTTATCTGAAATGGTTCGGCGAGGAGCCGCGGATCGCGATCGAGACCTGGCCCTGAAAGATCCAGCCCTGAACACGTCCCGGAGCATGGTTCAGTGGCGATGAATCGAACCCGATGTCCGCTCGTCCCCGCGAAGGCGGGGACCCAGGAGCCGCTCGACGTGTGGCGCCTGGATTCCCGCTTTCGCGGGAATGAACGGAGGGTGGGTCGAGCGCCGCGAACAACGCTCTAGGCGCAGCACCGGGGGAGCGGATTTCGCATGCATTATCAGTTCGACTGGTCGCAGGTCTGGCAGCACCGGGATCTGATCTTCGACGGGCTCCTGGTCACGGTCGCGCTGTCGGTCGCCTCGCTGGTGCCGACGTTGATCATCGGCATGCTGATCGGCACGCTCGGGGCCTCCGGCTCCAGGGCGGCGCGCACGGCCGCCGGCCTCTATGTCGAGGGCATGCGCAACGTCCCGCTGCTGATCCACATGTATGTGTGGTACATGGCGCTGGCCTTCCTCAGGCTGCCGCCGTTCGCCTGCGCGGTGCTCGGCCTCACGCTCTACTCGAGCGCCTATGTGGCCGAGCTGGTGCGCTCCGGCATCGGCGCCGTTCCGCGCGGCCAGGCCAGGGCGGCCGCCGCCTCGGGCCTGCGGCCCTGGCAGGCGCTGCTGCTGGTCGTCTATCCGCAGGCGCTGCGCATCATCGCGCCGTCGCTGGCGAGCCTCGCCTCGCAGCTCATCAAGGATTCCTCACTCGCCTCCGTGATCGCCGTCGCCGAGCTGAGCTACCAGGCCGGCGCGATCGAGGGGCAGACGTTCCGCACCTTCGAGGTCTATATCACCATCGCGGTGCTCTATCTCGCGCTGGTGCTCCTGGTGAGCTTCGCCATCGACCGCATCCCCGGACTGCGCGACGCCCCCTCGGTCGGGAGGATCGCCGATGCTTGAAGCGTTGCTCCCCGAAGCGCTTCTGCCCGAGGTGATCCGGCAGAATCTGCCCTTCCTGCTCGCCGGCCTCGCCATGACGGTGCGCCTCGCCGCGATCGGCATCGTCGGCGGAACCCTGCTCGGCCTGCTGGTCGGCGTGATCCGGTATGCCCGCGTGCCGGTGCTCTCTCCCCTCGCCGCCCTCTATGTCGAGATCGTCCGCGGCACGCCGCTGCTGGTGGTGCTGTTCATCTGCTACTTCGCGATTCCCGCGCTGCTCGGCTACCGGACCTCGGCCGTGAACGCCGCCGCGCTCGGCTTCGTGCTGTTCATCGCCGCCTACCTGGCCGAGGACGTCCGCAGCGGATTGCGCTCGGTGCCGCCGGGCCTCGCCCGCGCCGGGCTGGCGACCGGCCTCTCCACCGTCCAGGTGTTCCGCCTGATCGTGCTGCCGCAGGCGCTGCGGCGGATCATCCCGCCGGTGTTCAGCCAGTATGTGCGGCTGTTCAAGTTCACCTCGGTCGCCTCGGTGATCGGCGTGCGCGAGCTGACCGGCAGCGCGCTCCTCGTCAATGCGCGCGAGTTCCAGCCCGTCGTCATCCTGGCGACCGTCGCCCTCACCTATCTGGTCCTCTGTTCCACCCTGTCGCTGGTCGGCCGGCTGCTCTATGCGCGGCTGTCGGTCAGAACCTGAGTCATGTCATGTCCGAAACCCCGCTGATCGTGCTCGACCGCGTGTGCAAGCAGTACGGCACGACGCCGGTACTGCGCGACTGCAGCCTGACGGTCGCGCGCGGCGAGATCGTCGTCGTCTGCGGCCCGTCCGGCTCCGGCAAGAGCACGCTGATCAAGTGCATCAACGGACTCGAGCCCTACCAGTCGGGCTCGGTGCGCTTCGACGGCGAGGAGGTCGGAGCGCGCACCACCGATCTGCCGCGGCTGCGTTCGCGCATCGGCATGGTGTTCCAGAGCTTCGAGCTCTATCCGCACATGACGGCGCTGCGGAACGTGATGCTGGCGCAGGTCCATGCGCTCAAGCGGCCGCGGGCCGAGGCGCGCGCCCGCAGCCTCGATCTTCTGGCGCGTGTAGGCCTCGCCGACCGCGCCGAGGCCTATCCGGCCGATCTCTCCGGTGGCCAGCAGCAGCGCGTCGCCATCGCCCGCGCGCTGGCGCTGGATCCGATCGCCATGCTGTTCGACGAGCCGACCTCGGCCCTCGATCCGGAGATGATCAACGAGGTCTTGGACGTGATGACGGGCCTGGCCCGCGACGGCATGACCATGGTGGTCGTCACCCACGAGATGGGCTTCGCCCGCAAGGTGGCCAACCGCGTGGTCTTCATGGACGAGGGCCGGATCGTCGAGGACCGCCCGAGCGAGGCCTTCTTCGGCGCGCCCGTGACCGAGCGGGCCCGCGTCTTCCTGTCGAAGATCATCGCCCACTGACGGCCTTGCGCCGCGACGGCGGCGACGGCCGCTGGGCGCTGGCGAGCGCCACGAAAGCCGCGGCCGCGGGCGCCGGATCGTCTCGACGGTGCACCAGCCACAGCGCCGTCGGCGTCCCGGCCGGCGACAGCCGCAGGCCGACCACCGAGGCGACCGCGAAGCCGGCGAGCGAGGCCGGCAGGATCGACACGCCGAGGCCCGCCGCCACCAGGCCCAGAATGGTGGCGTTCGCCCGCGCCTCCTGCTCGACCCGCGGCCGGAACCCCGCCTTGCGGCACAGCGCCATCACCTGGTCGTAGAGGCTGGTTCCGGCTCCGGACGGAAAGAACACGAAGGGCTCGTCGGCGAGCGCGGCGAGCGGCACGGCGCGGCCGCGATGGGCCACCGCGAGCGGGTGGTCGGCGCGCAGGAAGGCGAGAAGCGGCTCGCGGCACAGCTCGACCGCGACCAGCCCCTCCGGCAGATCGGGCGCGACCGGACTGCGGATGAAGCCGATCTGCAGCCGCCGCTCGATCAGCGCCTCGATCTGGTTCGCCGTCACCTGCTCCTCCAGCACCAGGCGGACGCCCGGCACCGCCTTGCGGAATGCCCGGATGGTGCGGGTGAACGGCGCGTTGAGGGCGCCCGAGGAGGCGAAGCCGATCCTGAGCTCGCCGACCTCGCCGCGCTCGGCCCGCCCCGCCATCGCGGCCGCACGCTCGGCCTGCGCCAAGGTCGCCCGCGCCTCGACCAGGAACACGCCGCCCGCCGCGGTCAGCTCGACGCGCCGGTTGGTGCGCTCGAACAGCCGGACGCCGAGATCCGCCTCGAGCAGCCGGATCTGCTGGCTGAGCGGCGGCTGCGAGATGCCGATGCGCCGCGCCGCGCGGCCGAAATGCAGCTCCTCGGCCAGGGCCACGAAATAGCGCAGATGCCGGAGCTCCATCATATCGGACCGACCTTCATATTCGCCCACTCACCCCCTGGTCATGGCCGGGCTTGTCCCGGCCATCCAAGAATTTCCTTCGGAAAGGCTTTCAACACGTGGATGGCCGCGACGAGCGCGGCCATGACGAGTCGGGATTCCGAATGTGCTATCAGTCGTCTATCCTCTCAATACCGTCGCAAATCATATTGGACGCTGATGGATCTGTCTCCTACGGTTTTGCCGCCATCTTATCGAGACCTCCGGAGACGCCGCGCCATGCCCCCCAAGAAGGCCCAGGCTCCAGCCCCGCCCCGTGCCGCGAAGGCGCGCGAAAACCGCGACGCCTTCGATCCGATCTCGCTGGAGATCTACTGGAGCCGCCTGGTGTCGATCGCCGACGAGGCGGCCGCGGGCCTGGTGCGCACCGCCTTCTCGACCATCGTGCGGGAGTCGAACGACTACGGCACCGTGCTGATGGATCTGGCCGGCAACTCGATCTCGGAGAACACCGGCGGCATCGCCTCGTTCTCCTGCATCCTGCCGCGCACCACCAAGGCCTTCCTGCGGCGCTTTCCGGCCGAAACCTGGCGGCCCGGCGACTGCGTCTTCACCAACGATCCCTGGCTCGCCACCGGCCATCTGCCGGACTTCACCTTCGTCAGCCCGATCTTCAAGCGCGAGAAGCTGGTCGGCTTCGCCGGCTGCATCGCCCACTCGCCGGACGTCGGCGGCGCGCTGTGGTCGGCCGATTGCCGCGAGCTGTTCGAGGAGGGCATCCGCATCCCACCGGCTCGCTATCTGCGCGAAGGCCGACGCAACGAGGAGCTGCTCGAGGTGCTGCTCGCCAATGTGCGGGTACCCCGCCAGGTGCTCGGCGACCTCGAGGCGCAGGTGACGGCCAACGACGTCAGCGTCCGTCGGGTCGAGGAGTTTCTGGACGATGTCGGCCTCGACGACCTCACCGGCCTCGCCGACGCCGTGCACGCCAAGGCGGAGGCCGCCATGCGCCGGGCGATCGCTGCGGTTCCGGACGGCACCTATCGTTCGGTGCTCGAGGCGGACGGCTTCGACGACCAGATCACCCGCATCGCCTGCGCCGTCACGGTCGCGGGCGAGACCATGCATATCGATTATGCCGGCACCTCGCCGCAGATCGACCGCGGCATCAACTGCGTGCTCAACTACACGCACGCCTATTCGGTGTACCCGGTGAAATGCGCGCTCGACCCCTTCACGCCGCGCAACGAGGGGTCGTACTGGCCCATCTCGGTGTCGGCGCCGGAGGGCTCGATCCTCAATCCGCGCTTCCCGGCGCCGGTCGGTGCCCGCCAGCTCACCGGGCATCTGCTCGCCGACGCCATCTATGCGGCGCTCGCCGAGGTCGTTCCGGAGCGTGTCATCGCACAGTCGGGCGCGGCACCGTCGATGCGCGCCATCTTCAGCGGCATCGACCGCAACGGCGACCGCTTCAGCCAAGTGCTGTTCGCCACCGGCGGCATGGGCGCGGCACCGCACTGCGACGGCCTCACCACCACGTCGTTCCCGACCAATGTCGGCGCCGGCAGCATAGAGGCGCTGGAGAGCGCGTCGCCACTGGTCGTGTGGCGCAAGCAGCTCCGCCCGGATTCGGGCGGCGCCGGGAAGTTCCGCGGCGGCCTCGGCCAGGAGGCCGTGATCGAGGTGCGTTCGTCGGCGCCGGTGCGCCTGTCGCTCCTGTCGGACCGCCGCGATCATCCCCCGCTCGGCGTGCAGGGCGGCGCGCCCGGTGCGCCCTCGGTGATCCGGTTCGCCGACGGCACGATGCCGCATCCGAAATCGCGCACCACGATTCCACCGGGCACGCGGCTGCACATGATCTATGCGGGCGGCGGCGGCTACGGCGATCCGAAGACACGCGACCCGGCCGCGCTGGCGAGCGATCTGCGCGACGGCTACGTCACCGACGAAGCCGCACGCACCGACTACGGGGCGGAGTGAAAGCCATGAGCGAGCGCACCACCCGCATCGGCGTCGACGTCGGCGGCACCTTCACGGACCTCGTGCTGCACGACGCCCGCCGCGACCTCGTCCACACCGGCAAGCTGCTCACCACGCCGGACGATCCGAGCGTCGCCATCATCAACGGCATCAAGCGGATGCTGGCGGAGACCGGCCTGACGCCGGCCGACCTGCACAGCATCGTCAACGGCACGACGCTCGTCACCAACACCGTGATCGAGCGGACCGGCGCTGTCGTCGGCCTGATCACGACGGAAGGGTTCCGCGACGTCATCGAGGTCGGGCGGGAGACTCGCTACGACCTCTACGACCTGTTTCTCGAGGCGCCCCCGACCCTGGTGCCGCGCCATCGCCGCCGCGAGATCCGCGAGCGCATCGACGTCGACGGCGAGGTCCTGGTGCCGCTCGACGAGCTGGCCGTCATCAACACGACGCGCGAGCTCGTCGAGCGGGACGGCGCCGAGGCGATCGCGATCTCGTTCCTGCACGCCTACCGCAATCCGGCGCACGAGGAGCGCGCCGCCGAGATCATCCGGGTCGTCTTTCCCGATCTTCCGCTGACCCTCTCGTCGCGCGTCGCGCCGGAGATCCGCGAATTCGAGCGCACCAGCACGGCCTGCGCCAACGCCTATGTGCAGCCGCTGATGCGCCGCTATCTCGACCGGCTGGAGGCGCGGCTCGCGGCCATCGGCTTCACCGGCCGGCTGTACGTGATGCTGTCGGGCGGCGGCATCGCCTCGGTCAAGGAGGCGCGCGAGTTCCCGATCCGGCTGATCGAGTCCGGCCCGGCGGCGGGCGCCATGGCGGCCTCGTTCATCGCCCGCCATGCCGGCCTCGACCGGGTCGTCTCCTTCGACATGGGCGGCACCACGGCCAAGATGTGCCTGGTCGAGGACGGCGCACCCGACCACAAGTTCGATTTCGAGGCCGGCCGCGTGCGCCGCTTCGTCAAGGGCTCGGGCCTGCCCCTGAAGGTGTCGGTCGTGGACATGATCGAGATCGGCGCCGGCGGCGGCTCGATCGCCCGCGCCGACGACGCGTCGGGCCTGATGAAGGTCGGGCCGCGCAGCGCGGGCAGCAAGCCCGGGCCGGTCTGCTACGGGCTCGGCGGCACCGAGCCGACCGTGACGGATGCCGACCTGGTGCTGGGCCGTCTCGATCCCGAATACTTTTTGGGCGGCGAGATGCCGCTCGACGTGGCGCGCGTGCGCGACGCCTTCGAGACCGGCGTCGCCCGCGAGCTCGGCCTCGCCGGCCTCGACGCGGCGCTCGGGGTGCAGCGCATCGTCGACGAGACGATGGCGTCGGCCACCCGCATTCACCTCGCCGAGAAGGGCCGCGATCCGCGCCGCTACACGCTGATCGCCTTCGGCGGCGCCGGGCCGGTGCATGCCTTCAATCTGGCGCGCCTGTTGAAGATGCGCCGCCTGGTGGTGCCGCTCGGCGCCGGCGTCGCCTCGGCGCTGGGCTTCCTGGTGGCGCCGCCGGCCACCGACATGGTGCGCAGCTATGTCGCCCGGCTCGAGCGGCTCGACTGGGCGCACGTCAACGCGCTGTTCGCCACCATGGCCGAGCAGGGCACCCGCCTGCTGCGTGATGCCGGCGCCGACCCGGCCGCCATCACGATGCGGCCGACCGCCGAGATGCGCCATGTCGGGCAGGGCTTCGAGATCCCGGTGCCGCTGCCGTCGACCGAACTCGGCGACGACGATCTGCCGGCGATCCGCGAGGCGTTCTTCTCGGCCTATCGCGAGCGGTTCGGCCGCGCCGTCGAGGAGGCGCCGATCGAGTGCCTGAGCTGGCGGCTCGCCTGCGTCGCGCCCGGACAGGACATCCGCATGGGCAAGGCGGCGCCGGCGGGCAAGCCGACCATGAAGACCGTCGCGGCGGCGCGACGCGGGACGCGGGACGTGGTGTTCGAGGGGATCGGCGCCCTGCCCTGCGCCGTCTACGACCGCTACGCCCTGCAGCCCGGCACCACCTTCGACGGCCCGGCCCTGGTGGAGGAGCGGGAATCGACCTGCTGCATCGGCCCCGGCAGCACGGTGCGGGTCGACGACTTCCTCAACCTCGTGATCGAGCTCGGGTGAGCGAGCGGGACGGGGCGGGGCGGGGCGGGGCCGCCGCCGTCGCCACAGATCGATCGGGCGTGGTGCCCTGGCCGGATTCGAACCAGCGCAGTCTTGCTACCACCTGATTTCGAGTAAGTATCGCTTCGAGTTCTTCGACACGATCACCCTAATTCCACACACTGAAGCGCCGTCGCGGCGCGGTTACCTGGTTGGCGCGCAACTCCGCGTCGGGCGGATGCTAAAGGCCCGCCCGGCGTGCCGTTAGGCGCGCTCGACGCACATGGCGATGCCCATGCCGCCGCCGATGCACAGCGTGGCGAGGCCCCTCCGGGCGCTGCGGCGCTTCATCTCGTAGAGCAGCGTGACGAGGACGCGCGCCCCGGAGGCGCCGATCGGGTGGCCGAGCGCGATGGCGCCGCCGTTGACGTTGAGCTTGGCCGGGTCGAAGCCCATCTCGCGGCCGACCGCCACGG
>NZ_JACAAX010000022.1 GCF_013377085.1 Rhodoplanes sp.
GTCGTCCTCCTCGCGCTTGCGGGCCTCGGCGGCCTCGCGCTCGTGGCGCTCGGCGGCCTCGCGCTCGTTGCGGCGGCGCGCCTCCTCCTCGGCGGTCTTGCGCTCCTCGGCCTCACGCACCTTGGCGTCGGCGAGCGCATGGGCGCGGGCCGATCGCTCCTCCTCGGTGAGGGTGCGCAGAACGACGCCGGACGGCCGCGATCCTCCGCCGCCCGATGGGCGCGGGCCGGCGCCACCCGGCGGGCGGGGCTGGCTGCGCGCGGGCGCGTGGCTCTGCTGTGGCGGCGGCGAATCGGACTTCGGTTCCGGACCGGGGGCGCGGCGCTTGACCTTCTCCACCACGACCGACTTGGTGCGGCCATGGCTGAAGCTCTGGCGCACGACGCCCTGCTCGACGCCGCTGCGCTTGAGCGTCAGCGTCTTCGGCTGCGCGACCGACAACGTCTTCTCGCCGGGGTTCTTCGTATCAGTCATTACGATCCTAGTCTCGGGCCGATGGTTCGGCCGTCTGCCTGTCGTCCCGCGCGTCGGGGACACCTGTTCGGAACTGTTCGAGCATGCGCCAACGCCCCAGGACCGCTTCACTGGCGCGCCCGGGCAGGAGTGCAGCATGTATCACATTTGCCCGCCCGAGTGCCAAATCCAATTCGGCAGATTCGAACGAGTCGATCACCGGTAATTGCAGGTCTGTCGCGCCGGGCCGGCGGTCGGCGGCGGCGTCGATCTTGCGGGCGCCGTCGGGGCGCGCGTCGTGGGCCCGAACCAGGCCGACCGGAGCGCCCGACGCGAGCGCCGCCTCGACCTTGGTGTAGCCCGCCACCACGGTCCCGGCCTTGTGGGCGATGGCCAGCGCATCGACGACGGCACGGGCGAGCAGCCGCTCGGTCGCCTCGGCGAGGTCGGGACCGACAGTCGCCTTCCCTTTGAACGCCTTACGGAAAGCGCCCTGCTTGACGGCCGCGGCCACGGCGCCGCGGGCGGCCGTGACCCAGGCGCCGCGGCCGGGCAGCTTGCGCTTGATGTCCGGGACCACGTGGCCGTCCGGACCGGCGACGAAGCGGATCAGCGCCGAGGTCGGCCGCACCGTGCGGGTGGCGACGCACAGCCGCTCCCGCTCGGCCGCGGCGCCGCGCGGCCCCGCGTCCAGCAGCTCCTCGTCCTGCAGTCCCTCGTCGTCCATCCGGGCCAGCATCGTGATCGCGGTTCTCCTGTCAGGCCTGCGGCGCCTCGGCACCCTCGTCCTCGCCGTCGCCCTCGGCGGTTTCCTCGGGCTCCGGCCGGGCGAGATCGGCCTCGCTGATCCACCCCGCCTTGACGCGGGCCTGCATGATCATCGACTCGCAGTCGTCGCGGCTGAGCTCGAAGCCGTCCAGGATGCCGGCCTCGCGCTTGGTCTCGCCGTCCTTGCGCTCGGTCCAGCCGGCGAGGTCGTCGGTGGCGCAGCCGGCGAGGTCCTCGACCGTCTTGACGCCGTTCTCGCCGAAGGCGACCAGCATCCGCCCGGTGACGCCCGGCACCTCGCGCACCTCGTCGGCGACGCCGAGCTCGGTGCGCTTGGCGTCGTACTCGGCCTCGATCTGGGCGAGGTATTCGCGGGCGCGGGTCTGCAGCTCCTGCGCCGTCTCCTCGTCGAAGCCCTCGATGGTGGCGAGCTCCTTCTCGTCGACGGCCGCGAGGTCCTCGACCGAGGTGAATCCCTCGGAGGCGAGGAGCTGGCCGACCACCTCGTCGACGTTCAGCGCCTCCATGAACAGCTTCGAGCGCTTCTCGAAGTCGGCCTGGCGGCGCTCCGACTCCTCCTGCTCGGTGAGGATGTCGATGTCCCAGCCGGTGAGCTGGGAGGCGAGGCGGACGTTCTGGCCGCGCCGGCCGATGGCGAGCGAGAGCTGCTGGTCCGGCACCACCACGGCGATGCGCTCCTTGTCCTCGTCGAGCACCACCTTGGCGACCTCGGCGGGGGCGAGCGCGTTGACCACGAAGGTCGCGATGTCGGGCGACCACGGGATGATGTCGATCTTCTCGCCCTGCAGCTCGTTCACCACGGCCTGCACGCGCGAGCCGCGCATGCCGACGCAGGCGCCGACCGGGTCGACCGACGAGTCGCGCGAGATCACGGCGATTTTTGCCCGCGATCCCGGATCCCTGGCCACCGCCTTCACCTCGACGATGCCGTCGTAGATCTCCGGCACCTCCTGGGTGAACAGCTTCGCCATGAACTGCGGATGGGTGCGGGACAAAAAGATCTGCGGACCGCGCGGCTCGCGGCGGACGTCGTAGATGTAGGCGCGGATGCGGTCGCCGTTGCGGAACACCTCGCGCGGCAGCATCTCGTCGCGCCGCACGATCGCCTCGCCGCGGCCGAGATCGACGACGACGTTGCCGTACTCGACCCGCTTGACGACGCCGTTGACGATGTCGCCGATGCGGTCCTTGTACTCCTGGTACTGCCGGTCGCGCTCGGCCTCGCGCACCTTCTGCACGATCACCTGCTTGGCCGACTGGGCGGCGATGCGCCCGTATTCGAGCGGCGGCAACGTGTCCGCGATGGTGTCGCCGACCTGGGCGGCGGGATTGTGCTTGCGGGCGTCGTCGAGGCTGATCTGGTTGGCCGGGTTTTCGACCGTCTCGACCACCAGCATGTGGCGGGCGAGGCGGAGCTCGCCCTTCTTGGGATCGATCTCGGCGTGGACGTCGGTCTCGCTGCCGTAGCGCGAGCGCGCCGCCTTGGCGATCGCGTCCTCCATGGCCTGGATGACGATGCTGCGGTCGATCGACTTCTCGCGCGCGACGGCATCCGCGATCTGCAGAAGCTCGAGCTTGTTGGCGCTGACGACAGCCATGGATCAGTCTCCGTCGGGACGCGGAGGAGCCGGCTTTTGCGCCGAGGCCCCCCCGTCGTGGGAAGAATTGCGGGATGCGATACGGTCCTTGCGGCGCGCCGTCCGCTCGCGGCGCGCTTCTCTCTCGTCGGCCTTGCCGCGTTTCTCTTCGGTCTTGGCGCGCCGCAACGCCTCCGCGACCAGCGCGTCGGTGAGCACCAGCTTGGCGTCCTGCATGTCCTCGATGGGCAGCAGCACGTCCTCGGTCGCGCCGTCCGCCTGCTCGATATGGAGACGGGCCGCGCGTCCGTCCACCCCGGCCAGCGTGCCGCGGAAACGCTTCTGGCGGCCGACCGCCACCGCCATCTCGATCTTGGCGACGTGGCCCTCGGCGCGCAGGAAGTCGCACAGCCGCACCAGCGGTCGGTCGATACCGGGGGAGGAGACCTCCAGCCGGTATTCGCGATCGATCGGGTCGACCTCGTCGAGCACCGGCGACAGGGTGCGCGAGACCGCCTCGCAGTCGTCGATCTGCATGGTGCCGTCGGGCCGCTCCGCCATCACCTGTACGGTGCAGCCGTCGATCGCGGAAATCTTCACGCGCACCAGCCGGAAGCCGAGCTCGGTCAGCACCGGTACGACGACAGCGGCGACCCGGGCCGCGAGCCCGCTCTCCGCGATCAGGCGCGGCTCGTCGAGCGCGCTCTCGATCACGACGCCCTCGACCATTGCGCTGTCGATCGTCTCCGTCATGTCCCGACCAGCAGATCCTCGTAAATCTTGCCCGGGCGGCGTGTCGCGACGACAACGTCGATCACGCAAGTAACAAAAAAGAGCGGGTCCCGGGCGGGCCCCACTCTCACCAACCGTTCGGATATCCGACCGTTATGAGGTGTCCTCAGACACGCCGGAATATAGCGGGTGGCGCCGATTTCGCAAGAGGAAGCCCGCCGGCATCCGTTCCGGAGGTCAGGCGGTCGCCGATCGCGGGGGTCGCCCGCCTCGGGGCGGTATGCCATCAAGGCAGGACCGCGGGACAGGTCGTCCCCGGCCGATCGCCTTCGGAGACCGACATGGCCCTCGTCCCGGCGCCTTCGAACGCTGATGCGCCGCCGTGCCTCGACGTCTGGTTCGAGTTCGCCTCGACCTATTCGTATCCGGCCCTGGTGCGGATCGGCCCGCTGGCGCAAGCAGCCGGGGTCCGCTTGCGCTTCCGCCCGTTCCTGCTCGGCCCGATCTTCAAGGCGCAGGGCTGGGACACCTCGCCGTTCAACATCTACCCGGCCAAGGGCCGCTATATGTGGCGCGACCTCGAGCGGGTCTGCGCCGATCTCGGCCTGCCGCTGCGCCGGCCGCCGGCTTTTCCGGCGAAGAGCGTGCTGGCGGCCCGGGTCGCCCTGGTCGGCCTGGGTGCCGATGGGGCGGGCGATCGTGGCTGGGGCGAGGCGTTCTGCGTCGCGGTCTTTCGGGCGGCGCTCGGGGAGGGGCGGGCGATCGACGACCCCGACGTCATCACGGCGCTGCTGTCGCAGCTCGGGGTCGATGCCACCGCGGTCCTGGCGGAGGCCGCCGGCCCTGCCGCCAAGGCGCGCCTGCGCGACGAGACGGCGGAGGCCCAGCGGCTGGGGCTGTTCGGCGCGCCGAGCTTCGTCACCGCCGACGGCGAGCTCTTCTGGGGCAACGACCGGCTCGAGCAGGCGCTCGCCTGGGCGCCCAAGACCTGCTCTCCCTGTCATCGCCGGGCTTGACCCGGCGATCCATCTCTCTGCGAGACAGTCTTTTTTGAAGAGCGATGGATGCGCGGGTCGAGCCCGTGCGAGACGGATTCAATTGCGCGAAACGCGCCGAAACACCAGGTAGCAGGGCGTGCGGCCCTCGCGGATCGCCTTGGCCTCGTAGCGGGTACGGGTCCAGCCCGCCCAGGGCTTGCGCCAGTCGTCGGCCCGCTCGGCCGTCCAGGAAAAGTCCGGGCAGCGCAGCAGGCGCTCGAGCGTCCAGGCGGCATAGTCGGCCCAGTCGGAGGCGAAGCGGAACTCGGCCCCGTCGGCCAGCACCCGGGCGAGCCAAGTGACGCTGTCGTCCTGAACGAAGCGGCGCTTCCAGTGTCGGCGCTTCGGCCACGGGTCGGGATAGAGCAGGTCGATCCGCGCCAGCGAGGCGTCGGGCAGCCAGGCGATGAGGTCGGCGGCGTCGCCGTGGTGAAGGCGCACATTGGCGAGGTTGTCGCGCTCGATCAGGGCGAGGCCCTGCGCCATGCCGTTGACGAAGGGCTCGCAGCCGACGAAGCCGGCGGCCGGATCGGCGACTGCCTCGGCGGCCAGATGCTCGCCGCCGCCGAAGCCGATCTCCAGGCGCATGCGGGGGCGGGGCGGATCGAACAGGGCGCCGAGCGGCATCGGCGGCGGCGCCGACAGGTCGACGGCGAGGCGCGGCAGCAGGGTGGCGATGAGGTCGGCATGGTGGGGGCGCAGGGTGTGGCCCTTGCGGCGGCCGAAAAAGGCACGCGGCGCCGAGACGTCCGGCGGCTTCGGATCACCGTCCATGCAGGTCCACCATGGTGCCGTCCGGCGACGAAAAAGCCGACGAAGCGCATCCGCTCCGTCGGCTGTCTCGATCGTCCGACGCGAGTCGCGATCGCCTCAGGCGACGGCGCTGCGGATCGCCTCGACGATGTCGGTGCGCTCCCACGAGAAGCCGCCGTCGGCCTCCGGGGCGCGGCCGAAATGGCCGTAGGCGGAGGTGCGGGCATAGATCGGCCGGTTGAGGCCGAGATGCTCGCGGATGCCGCGCGGCGTGAGGTCCATCACCTCGCTCAGCGCTTTCTCGACCTTGGCCTCGCTGACGTCGTGGCCGGTGCCGTGCAGGTCGACATAGAGCGCCAGCGGCTTCGCCACGCCGATCGCATAGGCGAGCTGGATGGTGCAGCGCTCGGCGATCGAAGCGGCGACGACGTTCTTGGCGAGATAGCGCGCCGCATAGGCGGCCGAGCGGTCGACCTTGGTCGGGTCCTTGCCCGAGAAGGCGCCGCCGCCGTGCGGAGCCGCGCCGCCATAGGTGTCGACGATGATCTTGCGGCCGGTCAGGCCGCAGTCCCCGTCCGGGCCGCCGATGACGAACTTGCCGGTCGGGTTGACATGCCAGGTGGTCTGCTTGGTGATCCAGCCGGACGGCAGCGCCTTGAGCACGTAAGGCTCGATGATCGCCTTGATGTCGTGGGACGACAGCTTCTCGTCGAGATGCTGGGTCGACACCACGATCTGGGTGACCTCGACCGGCTTGCCGTTCTCGTAGCGGACCGTCACCTGGCTCTTGGCGTCGGGGCCGAGCGCCTCGGTCTCGCCGCTGCGCCGCGCCTCTGACATCAGCTTGAGGATGCGATGGGCGTAATAGAGCGGCGCGGGCATCAGCTCGGGCGTCTCGCGGCACGCATAGCCGAACATGATGCCCTGGTCGCCGGCGCCCTCGTCCTTGTTGCCGGCGGCGTCGACGCCCTGGGCGATGTCGGCGGACTGCGGGTGCAGCAGCACCTTGATGTCGGCCTTCTCCCAGTGGAAGCCGTCCTGCTCGTAGCCGATGTCGCGGATCGCCAGACGGGCGACGTGGCGGACCAGATCGGCCGTGATCGACTTCGGCCCACGGGTCTCACCGGCGATTACAACCTGGTTGGTGGTCGCCATCGTCTCGCAGGCGACGCGGAGCTGCCACGGATCGATGCCGGCAATCGGGCCTTCTCGGAAAAACAGGTCGACGATTTCGTCGGAGATGCGGTCGCAGACCTTGTCGGGATGGCCTTCCGACACGGATTCGCTGGTGAATAGATAGCTCGCGCGGGACACGTTGACTCTCCAGCCCGGGACGCGGACCTCCGCGTCGTTCAAATCGGCGCCTGTTCTTGCAGCGTACCCCTGCCCGGTCAAGATGCAGAGGATATAACGTGACGGCTCGGCCCGCGCCGATGGGGCGGCCCGAGAGCGTTTTCAAGCGAGGTGGGAACCGGTTCGGGTGAAGATAACGCTCCAGCTCTAGAGTCTTTAGAATCCTTGCGCACGTTCTGACGCAAAATCGCAATCCACTTTTGCCGCACGCGCTGCAGAACGAAAACGGCGCGCCACTGGGGCGCGCCGGGGGTCGTGTCTCGCGGTGGGGGCGGGTCGGAGGACGCCGCTGGTCAGTGCTCGACGCCACCGTTGCCGTTTTCGACTGGCTCGACGGCGATCTGCTCGACCAGGTCGACGATGCGCCGGCGCAGCTTTGCGTCGCGGATGCGCATGAAGGCCTTGGTCAGCGCGAGGCCGTCCGAGGTCGCCAGGAAGTCGGAGATGTAGGCCGGGGACGGGGCCTCGGCGAGACCGTTGACCGGGCCGTCGCCGAGATCGGGGGCACCCTCGAAGAAGAAGGCGACCGGCACCTGAAGGATATGGGCGATCTGCTGGAGACGGCTCGCGCCGATCCGGTTGGTCCCCTTCTCGTATTTCTGCACCTGCTGGAACGTCAGGCTCAGCGCGTCACCGAGCTTCTCCTGGCTCATTCCCAACATCATGCGGCGCATACGGACACGGCTCCCGACATGTTTGTCGATGGGGTTCGGAGCCTTCTTGGCTATCATTTTCTCTCTCTCCTCATGTCCCCGCCGCCACGTGTTACCGCCGAAAGTCCAAGCTGTGCAATCACAGGATTGCATAGCTGTTCCAGTCACCCTCAAAACAGAAATGAAATCGACTCGAATGGGAATAAATGAACACTACCCTCGTTTGTGAGGGCTTACCAATGCAAGTTAATGAACAATGCTGTAACTTGCTTGATCAATCGGTCCACGTCTATCCGCTAAAGCCTGTTGGACCGCGGGGAATTTGCCTGGAGGCTGGATTTCGGGCAGCGCGGTGGGCGCCGGTTGTACGCAGGCTGTGTATCCTTCTCGCGGCGCCCTGTCAGCAGGATGGTACCTGTAATTGCGCTAGTTTTGGCCGCTTCTGACGCAAGACTGGTATGCACACGGTACGGCTGTCGACAGCCGAACTTCGCCGTTTAAGGCGGCCCCCAAGGGTGAAAACAGCTTAATAGGCACCGTGGTACCTCTGTTGGCTGTGTCAAACTGACGCGGGGGCGGCGGTCGCACGCTCCCCACACGCGATATACGAAGTCTGTCCGGCGATCAGGCGCGCATTTGGGCCGGGACACTCGCCTGCCGGGAGGCAGTCAGGTCCGGCGGCGCCTTCGCCGCCAGGCGGCGCCGATCAGGGCCAGCACCACCACGGCGGCCGCCGGTGCGTCGCCGGTTCGGGCATAGAGCGGTGCCGACAGCCGCCCCGGCAGGTCGGAGTCGAGAACGCCCTCGCGGCCGAGGGCGAGCTGCGCCACGGTGCGGCCGACCGGGTCGATCACGGCCGAGATCCCGGTGTTGGCGGCGCGCACCAGCGGCAGGCCTTCCTCGACGGCGCGCATGCGGGCCTGCAGCAGGTGCTGCCAGGGGCCGGGCGTGATGCCGAACCAGGCGTCGTTGGTCAGGTTGAGAAGCCAGCCCGGCCGCTCGCCGCGCGGCAGCACGGCATGCGGGAAGATCGCCTCGTAGCAGACCAGCGGCACGAAGGGCGGCGCCTGCGGCGTCGCGATGCTGCGTAGCCGGTCTCCGGCCAGGAAGCCACCCGGGATCCGCACGAGCTGCTCGATGCCGAGCCGGGCGAGCAGGCCGCGGAACGGCACGTATTCGCCGAACGGCACCAGATGCACCTTGTCGTAGAGCGACAGGATCGAGCCGGCGTGGTCGAATACGTAGACCGAGTTGTAGGCCTCGATATTGCCCGGCCGCGACGTCTCCGAGAGCCGCGCCGCACCGGTGATCAGCACGGTGCCCTCGGGCAGCAGGTCGGCGATCGAGGCGAGCGCGTCGGGCTCGCGGGCGACGAAGAACGGGAAGGCCGATTCGGGCCAGATCAGGTGAGTCGCGTCGGCGACGCCGCGCGAGCGCTCGCCGGTCGCCCGGTTCGACAGCGTCAGATAGCGCCGCATCACGTCGGCCTTGGCGGCGTAGGTGAAGCGCTGGTCCTGCGGAATGTTGGGCTGCATCAGGCGCAGCCGCACGCCATCGACGAAGGTGGTGGGCGTGGTGGCGAGCCGGGCGATCCCGAACGCCGCGAGCGCCACCAGGAGGGCGCCGGCGATCGACGGCAGCAGCCAGGGCCGCGGCGTGTCGGCCGGCTCGTCGGCCAGCACGGCCGGCGTGGCGAACACCAGCACGGCCAGGAACGTCATGCCCCACAGGCCGACCAGCGCAAAGCCCTGCGCGAGCGCCAGCGGCTCGGCGAAGGCGTAGCCGAAGGCGTTCCACGGGAAGCCGGTGAGCACATGGCCGCGCAGCCACTCGCTCAATGTGAGCGCCGCCGCCAGGGTGACGACGCGGACCGGGCCGGGCGTCCACAGGAACCGGGCGAGCGCAAATCCCGCCGCCATGAACACGGCGAGCCCGGCCGGCAGGACCAGCACGGCAGGCACCAGCAGCCAGCCGAACTTGTCGGCGTCGACCAGGAAGGCGGCGCCGATCCAGTACAGCCCGGCGAGGAAATAGCCGAAGCCGAACCACCAGCCCGCCGCGGCGGCGGCACCGACCCCGTTCCAGCGGCCGGCGCCGGCGCCGTCGATCAGCCAGACCACCAGCGGGAAGGTGATGAAGAGGGCGGGCCAGGCATGCAGGGGCGCCATCGCGAGCGTCGAGGCGGCCCCCGCCAGGACGGCGATCAGGGCCCGTCTCACCCCCCAGGCGAGGACGATCGGCTGGGCGACCCGGGCGAGGTTCACGGCTGGGCCGGGCCGCGTGGGCCGGAGGCCGGCGGGGCCGCCCCGTCGGGCGGCGTCTCGGCTGCGGCATCGCGATGCGGGCCGCGGCCGCCCTCCTCGGGCTCGCGCTTCTGCTCGCGGGCGTTGCGGCGCTGTTTGCTGCGGGAGATCTTCACCCGCTTGACGCGGCGCGGATCGGCGTCGAGCACCTCGATCTCGAACGGCTCGGGGCCGGGCACGATCTCGCCGCGCACCGGCACGCGGCCGACCCGGGTGACCAGATAGCCGCCCAGCGTGTCGACCTCCTCGGCGGCGTCGCCGACGTCGAACTCGGTGCCGACAGTGGCGACCACGTCCTCGAGCGGGGCGCGCGCATCGGCCAGGAACGAGCCGTCCGGCTGGCGCACCACGGTGCGGACGCTCTCCTCGTCGTGCTCGTCCTCGATGTCGCCGACGATCTGCTCGACCAGATCCTCGATCGAGATGATGCCGTCGGTACCGCCGTATTCGTCGATCACCAGCGCCAGGTGCACCCGGGTCGCCTGCATCTTGGCGAGCAGGTCGAGCGCTGGCATGGACGGCGGCACGAACAGGATGGTGCGGATGATCTTGGTCTGCGACAGCGGCATTGCGAGATCGATGGCGCGCAGATCGAGATCGGCCGGGAATCGTTTCTTGCGCTTGCTGCTCGGCGGCGGCACCGCCGCCCGCGTCGCCATGAAGGCGAGGAGGTCGCGGATGTGCACCATGCCGACCGGATCGTCGAGCGTGTCGTCATAGACGACGAGCCGCGAATGGCCGGCATTCTCGAACACCTTGACGAGCTCGCCGACGGCGATGTCCTGGTGGACCGCGACGATGTCGGCGCGCGGCACCATGATGTCCTCGCTGCGCCGCTCCCGCAGATCGAGGATGTTCTTGAGCATCGCCCGCTCTTCCGGCGAGAAGCCGCTGTCGGCCGGCGCGCTGCCGTCGAGCAGCACGGCGATGTCGGAGCGTACCGAGCCGGGCTTCCAGCCGAACAGCGCGCGCAGCATGCGCTGCACCCAGCCTTCGCTGGTCTCGCGCGGAAGCACCTCTCCGCGCAAGGCCGGCACCGGCAGGGCGCGGGAGTCTCCCGCCATGACGGTGTGCGAGTCGCCCGCCACGAGGGTGTGGGGGTCGCTTGCCGTGACGGTGCGGCGGTCGCTCGCCGGCTCGTTCGGATCGCTTCGACTGGGCGGGTCGTCGGGCATGGTGGTGGCGGTCAGGCGCATTCGCGTCCGGCATAGGGATCGGGGACGGCGAGCGACGCCAGGATGTCCCGCTCGCGACCCTCCATGAGGTCGGCCTCGGCGTCGGTCTCGTGGTCGTAGCCGAGCAGGTGGAGAACGCCGTGCACGACCAGGTGGGACAGGTGATGGTCCAACGATTTTCCTTCGCTCTCCGCCTCGGCCCGGACGGTCTCGAACGCGATCACCACGTCGCCCAGCAGGGTCGGCAGCGCGGAGCCGGCCGCCGTCGGCGTGCCGTCGCGCAAGGCCGGGAACGATAGCACATTGGTGGCGGAGTCGCGGCCGCGGTAGCGGGAATTCAGGTCGCGGACGGCGGCATCGTCGCCGAGCATCACGCAAAGCTCGGCACCGCGGAACTCGGACGGCAAGGTCGCCGCCACGGCGCGGCGGACGACGGTCTCGGCGGCCGGCATCGCGTCCTGCCAGAGGGGCGACTCGAGGACGACGTCGAGCGTCTCCTCCAGGAGAACCGCGGGCGAGCCGGCGTCGTGCTGGATCGTCATGCGCCGCCCTCGCGCTTGCGGTTGCCGCGTTCGCCGGACGGCGCCGGGCGCTCGGCGGATGCGCCGGCGCGGTCATAGGCGGCGACGATGCGGGCGACCAGCTCGTGGCGGACCACGTCCTCGTTGCTGAACGTCACGGTGCCGACGCCCTCGACATCGGCGAGCAGGCGCAGCGCCTCCGAGAGGCCCGACGTCTGGCCAGGCGGCAGATCGACCTGGCTCGGATCGCCCGTGACGATCATGCGGGCGTTCTCGCCCAGTCGGGTGAGGAACATCTTCATCTGCATCGAGGTGGTGTTCTGCGCCTCGTCGAGGATCACGGCCGCGTTGGCGAGCGTACGGCCGCGCATAAAAGCGAGCGGCGCGATCTCGATCTCGCCGGTCTGCAGGGCGCGCTCGACGATGCGGGCATCCATCAGGTCGAACAGGGCATCGTAGATCGGCCGCAGATAGGGATCGACCTTTTCGCGCATGTCGCCCGGGAGGAAGCCCAGCCGCTCGCCGGCCTCGACGGCCGGCCGCGACAGGATGATGCGGTCGACCTCCTTGCGCTCGAACAGCGCCACCGCCTGGGCGACGGCGAGCCAGGTCTTGCCGGTGCCGGCCGGGCCGGCGCCGAACACCAGCGCGTGGCGCCGCAGCGCCCGGATATAGGCATCCTGTCCCGGCGTGCGGGCCCGCACCAGGCGCTTGCGCAGGTTGATCTCCTCGAAGCTCGCGCGCCCCGAGGCGTCGGCGTAGTCGAACAGCGAGCCCTGGGCGATGGCGAGCCGGATGGCGCCCTCGACGTCGCCCTGGCCGAGATCGTGCCCCTGCGAGAGATGCTCGTAGAGCGTCTCCAGCACGCGGCGCGCCTGCTCGCAGGCGTCGCGCGGGCCGCCGAGCGTGACGTGGTTGCCGCGCGAATCGGCCGTCACGCCGAGCCGGCGCTCGATCAGCGCGAGGTTCTGGCCGTATTGGCCGAACAGCGCGAGCGCCAGCCGATTGTCGTCGAAGGCGAGCACCATCTGTGCCTCCTCGGCGGGCGGCATCAGCGATGGGGTGTCGGGGTCGCGTCTTGGCACGGTGGTGTCAGGGTCCTGCGCCGGCGACGCACACGGGCTCGCTGCGGAGAGAATCGTCCTGCCACGGCGCCGCGTCGTCGGGCCGGGGCGTTGCGAGAAGCGTGCCGTACAGGCTGTTGGTGCCGGTTCCGCTGATTCGCACGGACACGATCTGGCCCCGCGACGATGTCGGGGCCATGACCTGCACGGCCTGCATCCAGGGTGAGCGGCCGACCATCTGGCCCGCATGCTTGCCGGGGTGTTCCAAGAGGATCTCGGCCGTGCGGCCGACCGTCGCCGCGTTGAAGGCGCCCGCGTGGTGGTCGATGCGCGCCTGCAGGCGGGCGAGGCGCTCGGTCTTCTCGGCCTCCGGCACCTGCGCGTCGCTGTCGGCGGCCGGCGTGCCGGGCCGCGGCGAATACTTGAACGAGTAGGCGCCGGCGAAGCCGACCGCGTCGACCAGCGCGAGCGTGTCGCGGAACTCGGCCTCGGTCTCGCCCGGGAAGCCGACGATGAAGTCCGACGACAGCGCAATGTCGGGCCGTGCCGCCTTCAGGCGGGCGATCACGTCGAGATATCCGGCGCAGTCGTGCCGGCGATTCATCGCGGCGAGCACGCGGTCCGCACCCGACTGCACCGGCAGATGGAGCTGCGGCATCAGGGCCGGCAGGTTTCCATGGGCGGCGATCAGGTCCGCATCCATGTCGCGCGGGTGGCTGGTGGTGTAGCGCAGCCGGGCGACGCCGGGGATCTCGGCCAGCCGATAGAGGAGGCGCGCCAGCGTCCAGGCGCGGCCGTCCGGTCCGTCGCCGTGCCAGGCATTGACGTTCTGGCCGATCAGCCGGATTTCGCGCACGCCGGCGTCGGCGAGGCGCTCGACCTCGGCGACGATCTTCTGAACCGGCCGCGAAAACTCGGCGCCCCGCGTATAGGGCACGACGCAGAAGGTGCAGAACTTGTCGCAGCCCTCCTGCACGGTGACGAAGGCGGCGGCGCCCCGCGCCCTTGTCGCGGCCGAGGTCGGAGCCGCCAGGTGGTCGAACTTGTCGTCGGCCGGAAACTCGGTGTCGACGACCCGGCCGTCGCGCTCCGCGCGGGCGACCAGGTCGGGCAGGCGGTGATAGCTCTGCGGTCCGACCACGAGGTCGACCACGGGCGCCCGGCGGATGATCTCCTCGCCCTCGGCCTGGGCGACGCAACCGGCGACCGCGACCGTGAGGCGCCGGCCGTCGCGGGCGGCGGCCGCCTTGAGAACGCGCAGGCGGCCGAGCTCGGAATAGACCTTCTCGGCGGCCTTCTCGCGGATATGGCAGGTGTTGAGCACCAGGAGGTCGGCGTCGTCGGGCGCGGCCGTCTCGACATAGCCCTCGCGCGCCAGGACGTCGGCCATGCGCTGCGAATCGTAGACGTTCATCTGGCAGCCGTACGACTTCACGTAGAGCTTGCGCGGGCCGCTGGTCACGCTCGACATTGCCTCGACGTCTTCTCCGGGCGCGCGGTCGTCATGGTCGCCGCCGCCCCTCGTGGCCCATGTAGTGCGCGGACGGCGCCGTGCCATCGCGCCAGCCGTCTTTTCGCGCACCGATCCACCGGAAACCCCGTCGCGACCGCCCGGTGACCCGGACGGAAGACCCTGTACGCCCGCCTCGATCGCGGGTCCGCGGCGCCGTGTGCTCACCGCTTCGTCTAGCGGCTTTTTGCCGAAAATGGAATGGCAGGCGACGGGATTGCCGGGCGAGGGTGATAAAAATCAAATTTAATCAGCACCTTGGAGGCTTGTGGCGAGGTCTTGTCGGCGTGCCCGCCGTCCCGTATTCCGGCCCCGCAGCGCGTCGGTGGTGAGGCGGCGCACGCTCTCCTCCAGCGCGCGGGTCACGGCCTTGCGCTCCGAGCCCTCGCCGAAGCGGAGCGGCTCGCCCCAGGTCACCGTCACGTCGAGCCCGCCATGGCGGCCGATATGAAGGAGGTGGGGGACGAGGTCGGCGGCGCCGTACCAAGCGGCCACCGGCCGGTGCTGGCGCCCCATCGGCAGGCCCTGGAAGCCCGTATAGGCGATCGACAACGGCTGGATGGTGACGGGCGCCGCATGGTCGGCCTCGGCCAGCGCCTCGCCGGCCGCCCCGATCAGAGCGGAGCGGAACGGCAGCACCCGGTTGCCGTCGCTCGACGTGCCCTCGCCGAACAGCACGACCGGGTCGCCCTCGGCCAGCCTTCGGGCGATCTCGGCATTGACGTCGCGGGTCTTGTGGCGGCGCGCCCGGTCGACGAACACCGAGCGCTGCAGCTTGGCGAACAGCCCGAACAGCGGCCAGGAGGCGATCTCGCTCTTGGCGACGAACACCACCGGCAGCCGCGACGTGATCACGGCGATGTCGAGCCACGAGGCGTGGTTCGAGACGATCAGCAGCGGTCGCTGCGTGGCCGGCCGGCCGATCTCGTGAACGCGCACGCCGAACAGCAGGCAGACGATGCGGTGGAACAGGGGGGGAATCAGGCGCCGCAGCGGCAGTGAGAAGCGTACCGACACCCACTGGAAGGGCAGCAGCGCGACCGTCGCGAGCGCAAACCCCGCCGCCGTGACGGCGAGCCGGAGCATCACGAGGCGGCCTTGTCGTCCAGCGGCACCGCGTAGAGCTCGAGGCGATGGTCGATCAGCCGGTAGCCGAGCCGGCGCGCGATCTCGCGCTGAAGCTGCTCGATCTCCTCCGACTGGAACTCGATGACCTCGCCGGTGCGCAGGTTGACGAGGTGGTCGTGGTGGCTCTCGCGGATCTGCTCGTAGCGGGCGCGCCCCTCGCGGAAATCGTGGCGCTCGATGATGCCGGCGTCCTCGAACAGCTTGACGGTGCGGTACACGGTCGAGATCGAGATGTGCGGGTCGATCAGGGCGCAGCGGCGATACAGCACCTCGACGTCGGGATGGTCGTCCGACTGCGCCAGCACGCGGGCGATCACCCGCCGCTGCTCGGTCATCCGCATGCCCTTGGAGACGCACTGCGCTTCGATGTTGGTAGAGGTCTGCTCGTTCACCCGCCGCTCCGCCGTTCGACCCTGCCGGGCGGCCGGATCATAGGAGCCGCCGGATGCATCGTCCATTGAGCGAGGTCAAGCCAGATCGCGCCGCAATACCAGGGCGACGGCCGGCGGCCCGCCGGGGCGGGCGTAGTAGCCCGGCCGGCGGCCGACCTCGCGGAAGCCGGCCGCGGCATAGAGCCGGCGGCCCGGGGCGTTGTCCTGGTCGACCTCCAGAAAGACCCGCTCGATCCCGGCCGCCGCCAGCCGGCCGAGATGGACGGCCAGCAGCCGGCCGGCGATGCCGCGGCCGCGGCGGCCCGGCGCCACCGCCACCGAGAGAATCTCGGCCTCCTCGACGGCGCAGCGCGACATCACGAAGCCGGCCAGCGCCTCGCCCACCATCGCGACATCGGCGATGATGTTGCGGTCGATGAGCAGGCGGGCGAACTCCTCCTCGCTCCAGCCGCGGCGGAACGAATCGGCATGCAACACGGCGAGCCCGGCGGCATCGGCGAGCTCCGCTGCGCCGAGCCGGGCATCACCGCCTTTCCACCATCGGCGGACCAGCTCCATCAGCGCCTCGCGAGGCGGGCTCCGTCCTGCGGCCGCGCATCGGGCGCGCGCAGGTAGAGCGGTTTCGGCGATGCCATCGTCTCGGCCGCGACGGCACCGAGCCGCGCCACCCAGTCGATGTCGGGCGCCGGCGTGGTGTCGACGCAGAGCGGTGGTCGGGCGCCCGTCATCCAGGCGGCATAGAGCAGGCCGGCGGCCGAGCCGACGATGCGGGTGGGGGCGGCGGTGGCGATCCGGGCCGCCTCGCGCACGCTGGCGATGCGGGGCGGAATGATCGCCCGGCCGCCCTCGCCGACGAGCTGCATGTAGACCTGCTCGTGGCGGGCATCGATCACCGAGAGGAGCGGCGAGCGGTCGTCGCTGGCGATATGGGGCGCCGCAAACGCCGCCAGCGTGGTCAGGCCGACGATCGGCTTGTTGGCGGCGAGCGCGAGGCCGCGGGCCGCGGCGACGCCGACCCGCAGGCCCGTGAAGCTGCCCGGCCCGATCGTCACGGCAATACGGTCGAGATCCGTGAACTCGAGATCGGCCTCGCTCATCATGCGGGCGATCATCGGCATCAGGGCCTCGGCGTGGCCGCGCTCCATCGGCACCGATTCGTGCGCCAGCACGCCGCCGCGGACGAGATCGAACACCGCCGCGGAGCAGGCAGCCAGGGCGGTATCGATGGCGAGCAAACGCATCGGGGATATCGGCTCCGCTTCGCTCCGGGGGAATTTTTGCCAGCCTGCCGCTCCGGGGCGGATTCCGCAAGCTGTTCAAGCGGCGGCCCGCCGGCAGGGCAGCATCCCGCCCGGCGCGGGCGGCCGCCGGCCACGGTCGCGGCTCGCGGTTCCGATCGCGGGCGCGAATTTTCTTTGCGCCGGGGCCTTGCCCGGGTCACGGTCCGCGCCCGACCTTCCCCCGAGGACGCCCATGGACCCCACGCCCGGCCCCCGGAGCGACACGCCGGCCCACCGCGGCGTCGCGGCGCTGCGGCTGCATCCCGCCTGGGGCGTCGCCGCCGTTCTGCTGATCGGCATGAACCTGCGGCCGGCGATCACCAGCGTCGGTCCGCTGATCGGGGCGATTCGGCATGACTTCGACCTCTCCGGCCTCGCCGTCGGGGTGCTGACCATGGCGCCGGTGGTGTGCCTCGGCCTGTTCGGGCCGCTGGCGCCGCCGCTGGTCCGCCGCTTCGGGGTCGAGGCGGTGCTGTTCGGGGCGCTGCTCGGGATCGCCGCCGGCTGCGCGCTGCGCGGCGCCGGGATCGCGCCGCTCTATCTCGGCACGGTGGGGATCGGGGCGGCGATGAGCCTGCTCGGCGTGCTGGCGCCCGTGCTGGTCAAGCGCGACTTTCCGCACCGGGTCGGCCTGATGATGGGCCTCTACACCATGGCGATCGGTTTTGGCGCGGCGCTGTCGACGGCGACGGCCGTGCCGTTCGCAACGGCTTTCGGTGGGAGCTGGCGGTGGGCCCTGATGGTGTGGGGCTGTTCGGCGCTGCTCGCCGCCGGCGCGCTGGTGCCGCAGCTCGCCGGCACCGTGCCGGCCCGGATCGGCCGTCAGCCGCATCGGCCCGGCCTGCTGCGCTCGGCGCTCGCCTGGCAGGTGACGTCCTTCCTGGGGCTGGTCTCCTCGCTCGCCTACTCGACCTTCGCCTGGGCGCCCAGCATGCTGGAGGCGCGCGGGCTCGATCCGGTGGCGGCCGGCGCCGTGGTCGCGCTGTCCTACCTGTCGCAGATGCCGAGCGGCTTTCTCGCCCCGGTTCTGGGCGGCCGGCTGCGCGACCAGCGCGCCATCGCGGTCGGAACTGTGCTGCTGATCATCGCCGGGCTCGCCGGCTACGTGGTGGCGCCGGCGTGGTCGCTGCCGCTGTGCTCGATCGTGCTCGGGCTGGGGCAGGGCGGCGCCTTCGGGATGGCGCTGACCTTCATCGTGCTGCGTGCCGGCGACCCGCAGGTGGCGGCGCGGCTGTCGGGTCTCGCCCAGGGCGTCGGCTATACGCTGTGCGGCGTGCTCGGCCCGTTCGCCGTCGGCCTGATCCACGACGCCGCCGGCTGGGGCGCGGTCGCCGTCTGGCACGCCGCGCTGGGGCTGGCCGCGATCCTGTCGGGCCTCGGCGCCGGGGCCGCCCGGACGATCAGGCTGGCGGCGTAGGGTGCAATGAGCGGAGCGAATTGCGCCGCGTAAACGACTTGTGCGCCGCAGTCATGATCGGTGCAATTCGCTCCGCTCATTGCACCCTACGACTTTGGCGGCTCACACCGGCCGCACCTCGATCACCTCGGGCACGAAGTGCCGCAAGAGGTTCTGGATGCCGTGGCGCAGCGTCGCGGTCGAGGACGGGCAGCCCGAGCAGGCGCCCTTCATGGCCAGATAGACGACGCCGTTCTCGAAGCCGCGGAACGTGATGTCGCCGCCGTCATTGGCGACCGCCGGCCGCACCCGCGTCTCGATCAGGTCCTTGATCAGCTCGACCGTCTCGGTGTCCTTCTCGTCGTAGAATTCGTCGTCCGTCTGGGTGTGGCCTTCCTCGGCCATCACCGGCGCGTCGGTCATGAAATGCTCCATGATGACGCCCAGCACGCCCGGCTTGATGTGCTGCCACTCGCTGTCGGTCTTGGTGACGGCGATGAAGTCGGAGCCGAAGAACACGGCGGCCACCCCCGGCACGTCGAACAGGCGCTGCGCCAGCGGCGAGGCGTCGGCCTCGGCCTTGCTGCGGAACTCGAGCGTGCCATAGGGCAGCACGGTCCGGCCCGGCAGGAACTTCAGGGTGGCGGGATTGGGGGTCGATTCGGTCTGGATGAACATCGCGTCTCTCCTCGGCCACGGTTCAAGGCCGCAGCGGGTGCATCATGACCCGAAAGAGATGTCCCTTCGACCGGCGGGCGTCAACCGTCCCGCTGTCTCGGTCGCTGGTCGTTTCGGGTGGGGCCCCCCCGCGCGGCTGCCTTTCGGAGCCGATCCGGGGCCTCACGTCATGGCGTCGAGGTCGTCGTCCGAGAGGTGTCCGGGCACGATCGCCATCGGGATCGGGAACGACCCGGCCGACTTGGTCAGGCCGGTGACCAGCGGCCCCGGCCCCTCCTTGTCGTCGCCGGCGGCCAGCACCAGCACGGCGATGTCCTCGTCCTCGTCGATCAGCCGGGTGATCTCGGTGGCCGGATCGCCCTCGCGAACGATCCGCTCCGGCGTGATTCCGGCGATGCCGTTGGCGCGCGCCGCGAAGCGCGCCAGCATGGCGTCGGCCTCCTCGCGCTGCTCGGCCCGCATGATGTCGGCGACCCCGAGCCACTGCGGCGCCCGATCCTGCGTTTCGATCACCCGCAGCATCAGCATGCCGGCATTGGTCCGCCCGGCGCGCCGCGCGGCGAAATAGACGGCGCGGTCGCATTCCGGCGTCTCGTCGATGACCACGAGGAACTTCGGCTTGTGCCCGGCCTCGTAGCTGCGGCGCTTCCGGCTCATGGCTTGTTTCGGACGGCGTCCCGGCGCCGCCCACCTCCGGGACCGAATCTGCCACGGCGGACCCGGCCGGCACAAGGTGGCGCCGCTCACCCTCCCCTGGAGGGGGAGGGTCGGGCGTCCGCGCAGCGGACGACCGGGGTGGGGTGAGGCCACAAACGTCGGCTTCGCCGATCACCCCCTCCCGGCGGACTGCGTCCGTCGACCTCCCCCCTCCAAGGGGAGGTGAAAAGAGCGCTAGCGCCCGACGAAACCGACGATCTCCTTGACGGACCGCATGGTCTCGGCCGCCAGCACGCGGGCGCGGGCGCTGCCGTCGGCCAAAATGCCGTCGATATACGTGACGTCGTCGGTGAGGCGCTTCATCTCGGCGCCGATCGGGCCGAGCTTGGCGACGGCGAGGTCGATCAGGGCGGCCTTGAAGGCCGAGAACTGGCCGCCGCCGAACTGCGACAGCACGGCGGCCTTCTGCTCGCCGGCCAGCGCCGCATAGATGCCGACCAGGTTGTCGGCCTCGGCGCGCCCCTCGAGCCCCTTCTCCTCGCTCGGCAGCGGCTCCGGGTCGGTCTTCGCCTTCCTGATCTTCTGGGCGATGGTGTCGGCGTCGTCGGCCAGATTGATGCGCGAATTGTCGGACGGGTCCGACTTCGACATCTTCTTGGTGCCGTCGCGCAGGCTCATGACGCGCGTCGCCGGGCCCGTGATCAGCGGCTCGGCCATCGGGAAGAACAGGCCGTCGGCGAATCCCGCGGCTTCGATCTGTGTCCGGAAATCGTTGTTGAATTTTTGCGCGATGTCGCGGGTCAGCTCGAGGTGCTGCTTCTGGTCCTCGCCGATCGGCACATGGGTGGCGCGGTAGACCAGAATGTCGGCCGCCATCAGGCTCGGATAGGCATAGAGCCCGACCGAGGCGTTCTCGCGGTCCTTGCCGGCCTTCTCCTTGAACTGGGTCATGCGGTTGAGCCAGCCGAGGCGGGCCACGCAGTTGAACACCCAGGCGAGCTCGGCGTGCTCCGGCACCTGGCTCTGGTTGAAGACGATGTGGGCCTTGGGATCGATGCCGGCGGCGATGAAGGCCGAGGCCACCTCGCGGATGCTTTTGCGCAGCTCGGCGGGATCCTGCCACACCGTGATGGCGTGCAGATCGACCACGCAATAGATGCAGTCGTGGGTCGCCTGCAGCTTCACGAAGTTGACGATGGCGCCGAGATAATTGCCGAGATGCAGGTTGCCGGTCGGCTGTACACCGGAAAACACCCGTTCGTTGAACGCCATCGAATACTCCTTGAGGTCGCGGCGGCGGTGTGCCACGCCGGGGCGTCCGGGCGCAAGGGCCGTCGGTCGGAAAGGCCCGTCAGGGCGCGACGGGCGGCGGCCGGCGAAGCGCCGCCAGAAGCTCGGTGCCGCGCACCACCCCGAGCGCCTGCAGGGCGGCCAGATAGGCCGCGAACCCGGCGCCGAGCAGGCCGGCCAGCACGGCGAAGCGTCCGAGCGTTCCGGCCGGCACGCCGGCCCGGTCGGCGAGCATCCGGGCGGCGACCAGCGCGAGCACCATCGCCACGGTCGACAGGAAAATGCGGGCCACCCGTCCGGCCGCGGCGGCGTCGAAGCGCAGCCAGCCGCGATGCGCCAGCACCACGGCGAGCACGCCGGCCCCGACATAGCCGGCCGTGGCGATCGCAGCGGCGACGCCGACATGGCCGTAGTGCGGGAACAGCATGAGCCCGGCCATGGTCGCTGCCGTGAGCCCGGCGAGCGCCGACCACATCGGCGTATGGGTGTCCTCGCGGGCGAACGAGACGGCCCCGAAAACCTTCTCGGCGACATGGCCGGGCAGGCCGGCCGCGATCGCCGCCAGCGCCGCCGCGACCATCCTTGTGTCGTGCGGCGAGAAGGCGCCGCGCTCGAACAGGGCGCGGGCGATGGGCTCGGCGAGCAGCACGAAGGCGGCGGCCGAAGGCAGCGCCAGGCCGAGCGCCAGCTCCATGGCACGCGATTGCACGGCGGCGATCTCGGGGCCGGTCCCGGTGCGCACGCGCGTCGCGATCACCGGGCCCATCACGGCGGCGATCGCCACCGAGACGACGCCGAGCGGAAATTCGTAGAGGCGGTCGGCGTAGTAGAGCCACGACACCGCGGCGGGCGAGGGCGAGGCGATCATGGCGCCGGCCATCAAGGTGATTTGCGGAATGCCGCCGGCGACCAGCCCCGGACCGGCCAGCACGAACAGGCGGCGCAGCGCGGGCGAGAGCGTCAGGCTCGGTCGGCGCGGACGCACGGAGAGCCGCATCGCGGCACCGCCGATCAGCACCGTCTGGGCGACCCCGGCGGCGACGATCGCCAGCGCCAGCACGGCACCGGCATGCGCCGTGGCCGCCGACCCGCCGAGCAGCAGGCCGGCCACGGCGGCGATCAGCACGCCGTTGAAGACGATCGGGCCGAACGCCACCGCCGTCACGCGGCCCTCGGCATTGAGGATCGCGCCGAGCACGGCGACGCAGCCGGCGATCGCCACATAGGGCGCCGACAGCCGCACCAGCGACACGGCCGCATCGAAGCGCGCGCCGTCGGCCGCAAAGCCCGGCGCGATCACCTGCACGACGAGCGGCGCGAGCAGAATCAGCAGAACCGTCGCGGCGCCCAGAACCACGGCCATCAGGCCGAGCGCGCCCTCGCCGAATTGTCTCACCTCGTCCGCCCCCTGCTGCTCGCGCAGCCGCAGCCAGAGCGGCACGAAGGCGCCGTTCAGCGCGCCCTCGGCGAGCAGCCGGCGAAACAGGTTCGGCACCTGCAGGGCGGCGAAATAGGCGTCCGCCATCGGCCCGGCGCCAAGCAGCGCCGCGATCCCGGCATCGCGCAAAAAGGCGAGCAGGCGCGAGGCGAGCGTCGCGCCGCCGACCGTGCCGACTTTTCGAGCGAGCGTCCGGCCGGCGGCGGAGTCCGGTCTTGCCATCCCGTCCGGTCTCCGCACTCCTGGCTCGGCGGCCCGGCGGACGGGCTACGCGCCGGCGTTGAAACGCGGCGGCTCGTCGGTATAGTGCGCCGCCCAGCATTCGGCACGGCGCGCCCGGTCGGGCGCTCGCGCCGTTTCATCTCGTAAGCGCAATCGCACGGTCCCGGCAAGCGCGGCGCGCGCCACGGACCGGCCAATCACGAGTTTCGCCATGACGGCTCTTCGCTACGACGTCCTCGGAATCGGCAATGCCATCGTCGACGTCATCGCCCGCGCCGAGGACGACTTTTTGGTCGCGCACGGCATGCGCAAGGGCGGCATGGCCCTGATCGACGAGCCCCGCGCCGAGGCCGTCTATGCCGCGATGGGGCCGGCCGTGGAAATCTCCGGCGGCTCGGCCGCCAACACCATCGTCGGCGTCGCCGGTTTTGGCGCGCGCGCCGCCTTCGTCGGAAAAGTAAAGGACGATCCGCTCGGCACCGTGTTCGGCCACGACATCCGCGCCGCGAAAGTGGCGTTCGACACGAGGCCGGCGGCCGACGGGCCGGCGACGGCGCGCTGCTTCATCATGGTGACGCCGGACGGCGAGCGCACCATGAACACCTATCTGGGCGCGGCCCAGGATCTGCATCCGAACGACATCGACGCCGACGCGGTGGCGGGCGCGGCGATCACGTATCTCGAAGGGTATCTGTGGGATCCGGAGAACGCCAAGAACGCCTTCCTGAAAGCCGCCGAGATCGCCCACGGCGCCGACCGCATGGTGGCGCTGACGCTGTCGGATTCGTTCTGCGTCGATCGCTGGCGCGAGGAGTTCCTGCACCTGATGCGCTCCGGCACCGTCGACCTCGTGTTTGCCAACGAGGCCGAGCTGCACAGCCTCTATCAGACGGCGGATTTCGACGCGGCGCTCGCGGCGCTGCGGCGTGACGCGCGCCTCGCCGCCATCACCCGCAGCGAGAAGGGCTGCCTCGTGGTGTCGCGCGAAAACACCGAGGCCGTGAAGGCCTTCCCGGTCGAGCGCGTGGTCGACACCACCGGGGCCGGCGATCTGTTCGCGGCCGGCTTCCTGTTCGGCCTCGCCCGCGGGCAGTCGAACGAGGACGCGGCCCGGCTCGGCGCGCTGGCGGCGGCCGAGGTGATCCAGCATCTCGGCGCCCGCCCCGAGGCGTCGCTCGAGGAGCTCGCCCGCGACAACGGGCTGCTCCCGTAACGCTCTGGTCGCGTCTCGCTGCTCGCCTAACGGTCTGCTCGCTTAACGGTTTTTTCAGCATCCTCGGAGGTGCCGCGCGGGCGCCACGATCCGCCATGGCCCGGCCGCTATTCGGCCGCAGCGGGCTGCGAGGAAGGAACCGTAACCATTTGGTAAGCGGACATCGTTAACGGTTGTCTAAGCCGTCCGACGAGCATTCGAGGTGGAGCCCCGCCATGGGCCAGCACGATATGGGTCAGCACGATCTGGGCCCACAGGATCACCAGGATCTGAGCGACGAGCAGGACATCGGCGCGCAGCAGAGCGCGGGCCGGCCCGGCGCCGAGGCGAGTACGCCCAGGATCGGCTCGCAGTCGGCGCGCCAGGCGCGGCTGCCCAGGCCCGACGGCGCCGCTCGCAACGCCGGCCGCGACGGCCTGCCGATCCCGGCCGCCCCTGCCGTGGAGCACGACGGCTGGCGCACCGCCGACACCATCGACATCGACGACGAGACGCCGCGGCGGCGCTTCTCGTTCCAGGTGCCGCCCTACATGAAGGTCGCGGCCGTGATCGCGGTGGCGACCTCGTTCGGTGCGCTCGCCGGCACCTTCGCGGCCACCAAGGTGTCGAATGATCCGACGCCCATCGTGCGCGCGGCGCCCGACGACGGCGCCCTCAAGGCGACGGTCGCGGAACTGCAGCGCGACGTGACCGGGCTGCGCACCAGCCTGGAGAACTCGTCCAAGGCGCTGCAGACCCAGACCGCCAAGCTGACCGACCGCATGGAGCGGGCCGAGAAGGCCCAGGCCGAGCCCGCCCAGAAGCTCACCAAGCTCGGCGAGGCGATCGAACGGCTGGAGCGCCGCACCGCACAGGCGGCGGCGCCCCAGACTCCCGCGGGCCAGCCCACGACCCTCCAGGCGCAGGCTGCCGCAGCCCAGGCGGCCCAACCCGCCACGGTTTATGCATCGAGCGCACAGGCCGCGGCCCCGCCGGCTTCTCCGCCGGCGCCCGCGCTGGTGGCGCCGACCACGGTCGCCTCCGCCGACATCACGGCCGCGCTCGGCGATCCGCGGCCGCCCGCGCCTGCGGTCGTCAACGGCTGGGTGGTGCGCGACGTGCGCCGCGGCATCGCACTGATCGAAGGCCGCTACGGCCTGATCGAGGTCGAGACCGGCGACACGCTGCCGGGCGTCGGCCGCATCGAGGGCATCCGCAAGCAGGACGGCCGCTGGATCGTGGTGACGTCGCGCGGCCTGATCCTGGCGCGCTGATCCTCCACGCTTCGCGGCGCTATCGAACGGGCGGGTGCCGCGGCGCGGCGCCGGCCCGTTTCGCGTTTCGGCACACGCAATCAGCGGTTTGTGTTCGCAAGGCTTTCCGTCCGTCCCCCGGCTCGGGTTATGCTGGGTCGAAAGACCGATGGAGCCCGCATGCCTTCGACCCCCGACTGCCGGCGGCCCGCGATCGCGGCCGCCACCCTGCTCGCCTGCCTGCTCGCCCCGCTCGCCTTCGCCTTGTCCTCGCCCGCCGTCGCCCAGCCGGCCGCTCCGGCCGCACCGCCCCCCGCCCGCGAGGAAACCTGCCCGGGTCTGGTCTCCGGAGCGCCGCCCCGCGTGCTGCCGGCGGCGTTCCGCCCGGTCGCGCTCGCGCCCGACGAGGTGCGGCTCACCTTCGTCGGCCATTCGACCTTCCTGATCGAGAGCCCCCGGCTGGTGCGGGTCGCCACCGACTACAACGACTACGTCAAGCCGCCCGTGGTCCCCGACATCGTCACCATGAACCGGGCGCACTCGACCCACTACACGCTGGCGCCCGACCCCGGCATCCGCTTCGTGCTGCACGGCTGGCGCGAGGACGGCAAGCCGACCGCGCACGACCTCGGCTATCAGGACGTCCATGTGCGCAGCGTCGCCACCAACATCCGCGACTGGTCGGGCGGCACGGAGCGGCACGGCAACTCGATCTTCATCGTCGAGGCGGGCTCGCTGTGCATCGCCCATCTGGGCCATCTGCACCATACGCTGACCGAGCAGCAGCTCGCCGAGATCGGCCGGGTCGACGTCGTGCTGGTGCCGGTCGACGGCAGCTACACGCTCGACCTCGACGGCATGATCGAGGTGCTGCAATCCCTGAAGGCGCCGCTGATGATCCCGATGCACTTCTTCGGCCGCGCCACGCTCGACCGTTTCCTCGAGCGGGTGCGCTCGCTCTGGGACGTCGAGACCGCCGACACGCCGTCGGTCGTGGTCTCCAAGACGACGCTGCCGGCCAAGCCGAAATTCCTGGTGCTGCCGGGACGGTGAGGCGGCGGCGCTTCCCCGGCGTCATCGCCGGGCTCGACCCGGCGATCCATCATTCTGACGGACAAGACCTCGTCTCGTTTGAGATGGATGCGCGGGTCAAGCCCGCGCATGACGGCTCTCATGCATGGCAAGCGATGCCTTAGCGCTTTCGCGGGGACGAGCGGCTGCGATTGCGTTGTTTGATTAATCTTGCCGTGTCGCCGCGCGATTCCGCGCACGATGACCCGGACTGCCAATCTCGCGATTGGATCCGGGTCCCGCCGATGCGCTCCGGGATGGAGTTACGACAGCCTCCGCGACAAGAACGTCTCGTCGACGGTGGATCGGCCCGCCAGGGGCGTTCTAGAACCGCCTCCGGCCGACTTCCCACGCCTCGGGGGCTTTTGGACGGATGCGCTCCGGCACAGTCAGAGCGACCGCCACCACCGGATTGTGGGCTAGAGGCCCGCACCCGATGTCGGCGTGGTGCCGACATCCGGCTCAGGATCGATGATGATCACACATTCTGCTTAAGGCTCGATAAAGAGTCGAGCCCGACCTGACAGCAATTTGCTGTTCCGGTGCGCACCGGTTGGTCACGCCGGGCGTCTTCAGTTGATCAGCGCCTGCAGGGGCGATGGGATGCGGCCGCCGCGGGCGACGAAGCGCCGGCTCGACATCGTGTGCACCGGGATGATCGGGGCGCGCCCCAGGAGCCCGCCGAAATCGACCCAGTCGCCGACGCCCTTGCCGGCCACCGGGATCACCCGCACGGCCGTGGTCTTGCGGTTGATCATGCCGATCGCCGCCTCGTCGGCCATGATGGCGGACAGCGTCTCGGCCGGCGTGTCGCCGGGAATCGCGATCATGTCGAGCCCGACCGAGCAGACCGAGGTCATCGCCTCCAGCTTGTCGATCGTGATGGTGCCGCGGGCCGCCGCCTCGATCATGCCGGCGTCCTCGGAGAGCGGGATGAACGCCCCGGAGAGGCCGCCCACATAGCTCGACGCCATGGCGCCGCCCTTCTTGACGGCGTCGTTCAAGAGCGCCAGCGCCGCCGTCGAGCCGTGGGTGCCGACGCCGTCCAGGCCGATCGCTTCGAGGATGCGGGCGACGCTGTCGCGCTCGGCCGGCGTCGGGGCGAGCGAGAGGTCGACGATGCCGAACGGGATGCCGAGCCGGGCCGAGGCGGCGCGGCCCACCAGTTCGCCGGCCCGCGTGATCTTGAAGGCGGTGCGGCGGATCACCGCCGTCAGCGCGCCGAAGTCGACGTCGCCGGCCTCCTCGATGGCGCGCAGCACCACGCCAGGCCCGCTGACGCCGACATTCACCACGCAGTCGGCCTCGCTGGCGCCGTGGAAGGCGCCGGCCATGAACGGGTTGTCCTCGACGGCATTGCAGAACACGACGAGCTTGGCGCAGCCGATCGAGTCCTGCGCCGCCGTCGCGGCGGCGATCGCCTTGACGGTGCGGCCCATGGCGGCGATGGCGTCCATGTTGAGGCCGGCCCGGGTCGAGCCGACATTGACCGAGGCGCAGACCCGCTTGGTCGCGGCGAGCGCGGTCGGCAGCGCTTCGATCAGGCCGGCGTCGATCCGGGTCATGCCTTTCTCGACATGGGCCGAGAAGCCGCCGATGAAGTCGACGCCGAGCGCGTGGGCGGCGCGGTCGAGCGTCTCGGCGACCCGGGTCAGCGCGGCGGCATCGCAGCGGCCGGCGATCAGCGACACCGGTGTCACGGCGATGCGGTTGTTGACGATCGGGATGCCGAACTCGCGGGCGATCTCGGCGCTGACCCGCGTGAGGTCGCGGCCGATCCGCGTCACCTTGTCGTAGATGTTGTCGCACAAGGTCGCGCCGTCGCCGGCGACGCAGTCGAACAGGCTGATGCCGACCGTGACGGTGCGGATGTCGAGCTTCTCGGTCCGCACCATGTTGATGGTCTCGAGGATTTCCTCTCCCGAGAAGCCGAGATGTTTCATGGCTTGCGCCCCTCGTATCAGATCCGGTGAATTGTCTGGCCGTCATTCCGGGCCGCACGCGCGAGCGTGCGGACCCGGAATCCAGCCACACGCTCGGAGTTGGCCGCTGGATTCCGGGTTCGCGCTTTCAGCGCGCCCCGGAATGACCGCGGGACGATCGCGCGTAGGCTCCTCAGACCCGGTGCATCGCCTTGAAGATCTCCTCGCGCTCGATCTCGACCCGCACCCCGAGCTCCTCGCCTTTGCGGACGAGCCGCTCGCGCAATGCGTCGAACGAGACGTCGGAGGCGCCGAGATCCACCATCATGATCATGGTGAAGAAGTCGCGCATCACCGATTGGCTGATGTCGAGGATGTTGACGCCGGCGTCGGCGATCACGGTGGAGATGCCGGCGATGATGCCGACGCGGTCCGCGCCGATGATGGTCACGATGGCGCGGCCCGACAGGGTGCCGGGAGCGCGAGATCCGGGAGCTTGAGGCATGGCGGCTTTCCGAGGTGGTCGTCGCAAATCCCCGCGCCGGCGATCCGCCGCGAGAGCGCCCGTGTTTAGCGCCTGCGGGGGCCGCCGGCCAATGGGGTGGACGCGGAGTGTGTCGCGCCGCATGCCGGTCCCGCGGGCTGGGCCGGTTGAAGGGCGGGCGGTGCGTTCTATGGTGCGGTCCGCAAGGAGTTTTCCATGCCCAGCCAGGACACCCTCGGCCCGGTCGCACCGGCCGCTGCCTCCGCGCCCCTGCCCACCCGAAAGCTCGGCCGTACCGACATGGAGATCACCCGGGTCGGCTTCGGCGCCTGGGCGATCGGCGGACCCGACTGGGCGGTCGGCTGGGGCGCCCAGGACGACCGCGAGTCGGTCGCGGCGATCCGCCATGCGGTGGCGCGCGGCATCAACTGGATCGACACCGCCGCCGTCTATGGGCTCGGCCATTCCGAGGAGGTGGTGCGCGAGGCGCTGAAGCCCATCCCGGTGTCCGAGCGGCCCTATGTGTTCACCAAATGCGGCCAGGTCTGGGACCCGCAGGAGCCGCGCAAGCTGGCGGCCCGGGTGGGGGCGCCGGCGAGCCTGCGGCGCGAATGCGAGGCCTCGCTGAAGCGGCTCGGGGTGGAGCGCATCGACCTCTACCAGATGCACTGGCCGGCCGCCGACGGCACGCCCCTGGAGGCATACTGGCAGACGCTCCTGGACCTGAAGCGGGAGGGCAAGGTGCGGGCCGTCGGCCTGTCCAACCACGACGCCGCGCAGCTCGCCGTGGCCGAGCGGCTCGGCCATGTCGACACCCTGCAGCCGCCCTTCTCGCTGATCCGCCGCGACGTCGCCGCGGCCGAGCTGCCCTGGTGCCACGGCGCCGGCACCGGCGTGATCGTCTACAGCCCGATGCAGTCCGGCCTGCTCACCGGCCGCTTCACGGCCGCGCGCGCCGGCGCGCTGCCGGCAGACGACTGGCGCTCGCGACATGCCGAGTTCACCGGCGAGAAGCTCACCCGCAACCTGGCGCTGGCCGATGCCCTGATGCCGATCGCCGGCCGGCACGGCACCACTGTGGCGTCGGTGGCGATCGCCTGGACGCTGTCCTGGACCGGCGTGACGGCGGCGATCGTCGGCGCCCGCACCCCGGCGCAGGTCGACGGCTGGCGGGATGCCGCCACCCTGGTGCTGACGGAACAGGACCTCGCCGAGATCGCCGCGGCCCTGGCGGCGACCGGGGCCGGCACGGGACCGCGCGCGCCGGCCTGACCGGGACGCCTGCGGAACGAGGCCGCCAGGATCAGGGCGACGGCGACGACTGGTAGGACGAGGCGTGGTCGGGCCGCGGCAGGTGGC
Organism: Rhodoplanes sp.; assembly: GCF_013377085.1. GTDB lineage: Bacteria > Pseudomonadota > Alphaproteobacteria > Rhizobiales > Xanthobacteraceae > Rhodoplanes. The sequence continues at coordinate 29,683 of NZ_JACAAX010000022.1, forward strand.
CGGACCGCACGGCGCGGCTGCGGGCGCGCAGCTCGGCCGCTTCGATGCGGAACTGCTCGGACAGCGAGCGAAGCCGGCGGCTCTGCGCCAGCAGGGCCCGGCTTTCGGCGTGAAGGGACAGCAGGTCGTCGGGATGCATCGTCATGGAGTTCTGAAAAACGGTGCTGGCGGGTTTGACCATCGGACGGAAATGCCATGTCCGATTTGCCTTGTTATGGTTAACAAATTCCAAACGGCGGTCCAGCCGGCCGACCGCATGGCGGGGATTCCTCGGGTGTCGGGACTACCGTCGGCCGACCTCCCTCCATAAGTAGAGTCCCGGAGGCGCCCGACGTACAAAATACGGCCCTCCGCAGGGGGGCGGATCGAGGCCGAAGGAGCCGGGCCATGTCGCTGATTTCGTCCATCGTCCAGGGGGCTGCCGGGGTGGTCGGCATTCGCTCCGGCACCGAGGAGCCGCGATTCGCGGTCGTCGAGCGAATCGGCGGTGCCGTCGAGGTCCGCCGCTACGAGCCGCGTCTCGCCGCGGACGTCATCGTCGAGGGCGACGAGACCGAGGCGCGCTCGGCCGGCTTCCGCCGGCTCGCCCGCTTCATCTTCGGTGCCAACACGGCGCGGCAGTCGATCGCCATGACGGCGCCGGTGGCGCAGGCGCCGGCCGGGTCCGTCGGGTCGGAAAAGATCGCCATGACGGCGCCGGTGGCGCAGATGCCGGTCGCCCCGATACCGGCCGGGCCGCGCGGCGGCAGCGAGCAGGGCTGGACCATCCGGTTCACGATGCCGGGCGAATACACCCGCGACACCCTGCCGGTGCCGGACGACGCCGGCATCGCCATCGTCGACGTGCCGGCCGAGACCGTGGCCGTGATCGTCTTCTCGGGGGCGACCAGCGTCGAGGCGGTGCACCATCAGGCGCGGCTGCTGCGGCGTATCCTCGGCACCACCGACTGGCGGATCGTCGGCCCGCCGGTCGCCCAGTTCTACGACCCGCCCTGGACGCTGCCGATGCTACGTCGCAACGAGGTGGCCGTTCGGGTGGAGCGATAGAGGATTGTCCGGCGAAGCTGGTCCTCGGGCTTGATGCGGGGGCGGGGGACAGGGTCGCCGCAGAAAAATCATCACCTCGACAAGTCGGGAGCGTGTTTCGTACCGACCGATCGGAGCACGCTCCAGCGACGCCGCAACTCCATCGACTGTCGTATGCCGTGAATTTTGTACGACGTGACTGTCGCATGTGGTGATGTTCCATCATGCCGAGGCTAGACTAAGGCCTTGCCTCGCAATACTAATCTCAGAAGTTGTACGGATGTGACCGCTTAGTATTTCTCCTATTCTCAGGACCGTAACGAACAGAAAAAACCGGCGAAGCCGACGGCACCTCGGTTCAGTCCCGTCGAAGCCGTTCGCCGACAGCGCGTCCGGGAGGGCGCTTCAGGGCTGCGTTTTTCGGGTCTGCGTGTCATCAGGTCTGCGTTCATCGTCGCGTAAGCTTCCGCGCGTGTTGGTCGCGCTGGTCGCGTCTGCCGTTGTCGCCTTCTCGACCTCGTTCGTGACGACACGGCCATAGCCGCGCTGTCGTATGCCTGCCTCTCGCACGCCTGCGATGCTCCGCCGCCCCAGGAGACACCGATGACCTGTTTCGATCAGTTCGCGTCCGTGGACGACGCGCCAGCCCTGGCCCGGACGATCGCGGACACGGTCCGGGCGCCCGTGCTGATCCTCGACGGCGAGCGGCGGATCGTCTCCGCCAACCGCGCGTTCCACGCCGGCTTCGAGACGCAGCCCGAGGCGGTCGTCGGCCGCTCCGTCTATGCCCTGACCAGGGACCCGACGAGCCTCGCCAAGCTGCGCTTCCTGCTCGACGTGCTGCTGCCGCAGCGGTCGGCCATCGACGCCCACGAGCTCGAGCTCGAGCTGGCCAATGGCGAGCGCCGCACGCTCCTGGTCGACGTCCGCACGCTGCCGGACGGCCGCCGGGCCGCGCCGCTGATCCTGCTCACCCTGGAGGACGTCACCGCACTGAGGGCCGCCGCGCAGGCCGTGCGCGAGCTGCGCCGGCAGAACGACATGCTGATGCAGGAGGCCCGGCACGGCGTCGCCGAGGCCATCGACACGGTCGCGACCGCGTTGCGCCTGCAGGCCGACACGGTGCTGTCCGAGGAGGCCCGGCTGCAGCTCCAGGCCGCACATCGGCGCGTGCTGGCGATCGCCGCCGTCCACGACCAGGCCGAGGCGGTGGGCCACGGCGAGCCGGTGGCGGTCGGCCCCTATCTGTCGCGGCTGTGCGAAGGTCTCGCCGCTGCATCCGGCGGCCATTGCCGGGTGGCGCTTGCAGTCGCGGCCGGCAGGGCCACGGTGTCGGCCGGCGAGGCCGACACGATCGGCCTGATGGTCGCCGAGCTGGTCGGCAACGCACTGCGGCACGCCTTCTTCGGCATGCCCGAGGGCGACATCGCCATCGCCTACGAGGTCGTCGACGGGGGCTGGCGGCTCTCGGTGTCCGACAACGGCGCCGGCCACGATCCCGGCGCGCGCGGCGAGGCGAGGCCGGGCATCGGCCTGCGGCTGGTCGAGGCGCTCGGCCGGCGGCTCGATGCCCGCATGGAGGCCATCAGCGGGCCGCACGGCACCGCGGTGTCGATCATCCGCCGCCCCTGCGCCTCGCGCTGGATCGAGGCGGCCTGACACGGCGGCCGCAGGACGACGCGGCTGCGGGGCTTCGCCGACCGATGATGCCTATTGTCCGCCTCAGATGTCGACGCTGGCGGCCAGCGCGTTCTCCTGGATGAACTCGCGGCGCGGCTCGACCACGTCGCCCATCAGCTTGGTGAAGATGTCCTCGGCCTCGTCGACCTCCTTGATCTTCACCTGGAGGAGCGAGCGGGCGTGGACGTCGAGCGTGGTCACCCAGAGCTGTTCGGGGTTCATCTCGCCCAGGCCCTTGTAGCGCTGCAGCGCGACGCCCTTGCGGCCGGCCGCGATCACCGCCTCGATCAGGTCGATGGGGCCGTGGATCGGCGTCTCCTCGCCCTTGCGGCGGAGCGCGCCGGGCCTGGGGTAGACCTGCTGGAGCAGCGGCGCGAGATCGTCGAGCTTCTTGGCCTCGACCGAGCCGAGCAGAGCGCCGTCGATCATCGCGACCTCCTTCACGCCGCGCACGGTGCGCTCGAACAGGAAGCCTTCGCCCTCGCTGAAACGTCCCTCCCAGCCGCGCTCGGTCTCGTCGGCGAGCGCATCGAGCCGCCGCGCGATGTAGTGCGCCGCGCGGTCGGCATTCTCGGGGTCGCCGACGATGGCCGGGCTGAGCACGCCGGCGATCGCCGCCTGCTCGACCACGGCGCGCTTGTAGCGGCTGTGCAGGCTGGCCAGCACGCCGCGCACGGTGCGGGCCTGGTCGATCAGCAGGCGCAGGTCGGCGCCGGCGCGATCCTCGCCCGAATGGGCGCGGAACACCGCCTCGTCGAGCCCGGTGGAGATCAGATAGTCCTCGAGCGCACGTTCGTCCTTGAGATACTGCTCGGACTTGCCGCGGTTCACCTTGTAGAGCGGCGGCTGCGCAATGTAGATGTGGCCGCGCTCGATCAGCTCGCGCATCTGCCGATAGAAGAACGTCAGCAGCAGCGTACGGATATGGGCGCCGTCGACGTCGGCGTCCGTCATGATGATGATCTTGTGATAGCGCAGCTTGTCGGCCGAGAACTCCTCGCTGATCCCGGTGCCGAGCGCCGTGATCAGCGTGCCGATTTCCTGGCTCGACAGCATCTTGTCGATGCGGGCGCGCTCCACGTTCAGGATCTTTCCGCGCAACGGAAGGACGGCCTGGAACTCGCGGTTGCGGCCCTGCTTGGCGGAGCCGCCGGCCGAGTCGCCCTCGACGATGAACAGCTCGGACTTCGCCGGGTCGCGCTCCTGGCAGTCGGCGAGCTTGCCGGGCAGCGAGGCGATGTCGAGCGCGCCCTTGCGCCGCGTCAGCTCGCGCGCCTTTCGCGCCGCCTCGCGAGCGGTCGCCGCCTCCACGACCTTGCCGACGATGACCCGGGCCTCGCTCGGATGCTCCTCGAACCAGGCGGCGAGCGCCTCGTTGAGCACGCCCTCGACGGCCGGGCGCACCTCGGAGGAGACCAGCTTGTCCTTGGTCTGCGACGAGAACTTCGGGTCCGGCACCTTCACCGAGAGCACCGCGGTGAGGCCCTCGCGGCAGTCGTCGCCGGTGAGCGCCACCTTCTCCTTCTTGGAGCCCGCCTCGGCATAGCCGGTGATCTGGCGGGTCAGCGCGCCGCGAAAGCCGGCCAGATGGGTGCCGCCGTCGCGCTGCGGGATGTTGTTGGTGAAGCACAGCACGGCTTCGTGATAACCGTCGTTCCACCACAGCGCGCACTCGACCTCGATCCCGTCGCGCGTCGACTTGATCATGATCGGGGCGGGCACCAGCGGCTTCTTGTTGCGGTCGAGATAGCGCACGAACGCCTCGACGCCGCCGTCGTAGACCATCTCCTCGCGCCGCTCGACCGCGTGGCGGCGGTCGGTCAGCACGATGTGGACGCCCGAGTTCAGGAAGGCGAGCTCGCGCAGGCGATGCTCCAGCGTCGCCCAGTCGAACTCCATCATGGTGAAGGTTTCGGTCGACGGCAGGAACGTCACCTCGGTGCCGCGCTTGCCCGCGGCCTCGCCCGTCAACGCCAGCGGCGCCACCGCCACGCCGTGGCGGAACTCCATCGTGTGCTCTTGGCCGTCGCGCCAGATGGTCAGCTTGAGCCAGCTCGACAGCGCGTTGACGACCGAGACGCCGACGCCGTGCAGGCCGCCCGAGACCTTGTAGGAGTTCTGGTTGAATTTTCCGCCGGCGTGGAGCTGGGTCATGATGACCTCGGCCGCCGAGACGCCCTCGCCCTTGTGGATGTCGGTCGGAATGCCGCGGCCGTCGTCCGTCACCGTCACCGAGCCGTCGGCGTTCAGCGTGACCGTGACCAGCCTGGCGTAGCCGGCGAGCGCCTCGTCGATGGCGTTGTCGACGACCTCGTACACCATGTGGTGCAGGCCGGAGCCGTCGTCGGTGTCGCCGATATACATGCCCGGGCGCTTGCGCACGGCGTCGAGGCCCTTGAGGACCTGGATCGATTCCGCGCCGTAGTCGGACCCGTCGGAGGGGATCTGGGGAATGATCGGTTCGTCCATGCCAACGCGCTTTGGAAGCGTCCTGGAAACGGGGGATGTCGCGGCCTCGGTGTGGCACGAAAGCAGAGGCGCGTACAGGATATTGTGCCATTCGATAAATGGTTGTCCGACCAAGGAAAATCAAGGCTGTTCGGCGGCTGTCCGGCGGCCGCGCCGGGGCGCTTCGACGCACCGAATCACGGGCCGCCGCCGCAACGCCAAAACGGTAACCAAGGGCCACCTTGCGCGCCGGCCCGCGCGGCGGGAATAAACCAGCGTCCCGTCCGATCTCCTCCTTGCAACGCTCATTCGGGCGCAACGGGAGACGAGCCATGACCAGGCATGACCGCGACACCGTCACGGGTGACGGCCAGACTCGCCGAAAGGTTCTCGAATGCATGACCTGGGCCGGCACCGGCGTGCTGTGGACCGTCTCGGGCGGGGTGCCGCGCGCGCTCGGCCTGATCGACCAGGCACAAGCCCAGACGCAGTCCCAAACGTCGGGTCAGGACGGTCTCACCTTCCTGCAGATCAGCGACAGCCATATCGGTTTCGACAAGGCGGCCAATCCGGCCACCAGCCGCACGCTCGAGGAGGCGATCGGCCGCGTCAAGGCGCTGCCGGCCAAGCCCGCCTTCATGATCCACACCGGCGACATTACGCATCTGTCGAAGGCGGCCGAGTTCGACGACGCCGATCACATCATCGGCGGGGCGCGGCTCGACGTGCATTACGTGCCGGGCGAGCACGACGTCATCGACGAGGAGGCGAAGCTTTATCGCGAGCGCTACGGACGCGGCACCAAGGGGGCGGGCTGGTACAGTCTCGACGCCTCCGGCGTGCATTTCATCGGGCTCGTCAACGTGGTCGACCTCAAGTCGGGCGGGCTCGGCAATCTCGGACCCGACCAGCTCGCCTGGCTCGCCGACGATCTCGCCGGCCGCTCGGCCGAGACGCCGATCGTGGTGTTCGCCCATATCCCGCTGTGGGCCGTCTATCCGGCCTGGGGCTGGGGCACCGACGACGGCGGCCGGGCGCTGTCGCTGCTCGCCCGTTTCGGCTCGGTCACGGTGCTCAACGGCCACATCCACCAGGTGATGCAGAAGGTCGAGGGCAACGTGACGTTCCACACGGCGTGCTCGACCGCGTTCCCGCAGCCGGCGCCCGGCGCCGCGCCGTCGCCGGGTCCCCTGAAGGTCGCCGACGACAAGCTGCGCACCAAGCTGGGCCTGTCGAGCGTCACGTTTCGGCGCGGCGAGCAGCGCCTCGCCATCATCGACCAGACGCTGGCGTGAGGCCGACCATGACGTCGCGAACGGAGGTTTCAAAAAGCGTGCTGCGCCGCTTCGGTGTCGCCGTGCTGCTCGGCTTGGCGCTGGCCGCACCTGCCGCCCGCGGCGAGACGAGTGCACCGGCCGCGGCGAAGGTGTCGATCGACAACTTCACCTTCTCGCCGGACCGCCTCACCGTCGCGCCCGGCACCACCGTGACCTGGACCAATGCCGACGACATCCCGCACACCGTGGTGGCGACCGGCAAGGCGTTCCGGTCGAAGGCGCTCGACACCGACGACAGCTTCGCCTTCACGTTCACGACGCCGGGCACCTTCGACTACTTTTGCTCGTTGCATCCCCACATGCACGCGACCATCGTGGTGGAGGCGGGCCGGAGCTAGAGCTAGAGCCCATGTCGCTCGCTTCAAAGTCGCCTGCTTCAAATCGGGCACCAAGTCCGCTCGTCCCCGCGCAAGCGGGGACCCAGGGGCCGCAAGGCAAGACGCCTGGGTTCCCGCTGGCGCGGGAACGAGCGGAGGGTGGGGCGGAGTCGACGGCCATGCAGGGTCGGCGTGACGACGACGACAGCGGCACGGCCGGGCGCTTCAGGGCGCTCGCTCTGCCGCATCTCGACGAGGTCTACACGCTCGCCCGCCACCTGCTGCGCGATGCCGCCGACGCCGACGATGCGACGCAGGACTGCTTTTTGCGCGCGCTCCGCCATTTCGAGACGTTCCGCGGCGACGACATCCGGCCGTGGCTGTTCGCAATCCTGCGCAATGTCTGCCGCGGCGCGCGGCAGCCGTCGCGCGAGGTCGGCGTCGCGGACGAGCCGACCGATGATGCCGCGCCGCTGTGGAGTGACGCGCGCGAGACGCCGGAGGGCGAGATGCTGCGCCGGCGCGACGCCGACGCCGTGCGGGCGCTGGTCGATGCGCTGCCGCTGGCGTTCCGCGAGGTGATCGTGCTGCGGGAGATCAACGACCTGTCCTATCGCGAGATCGCCGAGATCGTCGGCGTGCCGGTCGGGACCGTGATGTCGCGGCTCGCCCGCGGCCGCGCGCTGCTGCGCACCGCCTGGCTCGGCGCCGATCAGAAAGAGCAGACCCCATGACCTGCGAGGACGCCGATCTGCTGCTGCACGCGCTCGTCGACGGCGAGCTCGACGCCGGCCATGCCCGCGAGGTGGAGCGGCATCTCGCCTCATGCCCGCGCTGCGCGGCGGCGCTGGCCGAGCTTCGCGCTTTGCGCAGCGCCTTGCAGGACGTTCCGCTGCGGCGCGAGGCGCCGGCGGCCCTGCGCAGCCGCATCGAAGCGGCGCTGCCGCAGCCGCGCTCGCGGCCGGCACCGACCGACCGGCGCACGCTGCTCAAGGGCTTCGCCTTCGGCAGCGTGTTTTCGGGCGCCATCGCCGCCACGGCACTGGTCCTGCTGGTGCGGTCCGATCGCGGCCAGCGGATGCACGGCGATCTCGTCTCGGCGCATCTGCGCTCTCTGCAGGGCACTCGGCTCACCGATGTCGAGACCAGCGACCGCCACACCGTGAAGCCGTGGTTCAACGGCAGGCTCGACCTCGCCCCGCCGGTCGTCGACCTCACGGCGAAGGGTTTTACGCTGCTGGGCGGGCGGCTGGATTATCTCGACGGCAAGCCGGTCGCGGCGATCGTCTACAAGCGCCGCCGGCACGTCGTCAATCTGTTCGTCGAGCCGAGCAGCGCGGCCGACACGTCGCCCGGCGTATCGACCCTGCAGGGCTTCAACATCCGCCACTGGAGCGACGGCGGCCTGGCCTTCTGGGCCGTCAGCGACATCGCCGCCGACGAGCTGGCCGAGTTTGCCAGCGTGTTCGACGCGGCGCGTCGCACGCCCGAGGCGGCGTGAGCCGAGGTCTGGATCATCAGCTCTCGGTCATTCCGGGGCGCGGCGAAGCCGCGAACCCGGAATCCAGCGGCGAACTCGGCAGTCTCGGCTGGATTCCGGGTCCGGCGCACCGCGCCGTCCCGGAATGACTGCCGAATCGGGTCATCCCGATCTCGCGTCCGGTCTTCGTCAGGCGACCTTGAGGACCGCCTCGCCCTTGTGCCAGTTGCACGGGCACAGCTCGTCGGTCTGCAGCGCGTCGAGCACGCGCAGCACCTCCTGCGGATTGCGGCCGACGCTGAGGTCGTTGACCGAGACGAAGCGGATGATGCCCTCGGGATCGACGATGAAGGTGGCGCGCAGGCAGACGCCTTCACCCGCATGCAGGATGCCGAGTGCGGCCGATAGCTCGCGCTTGATGTCGGACAGCATCGGGAAGGGCAGGGCCTTCAGGTCCTTGTGGTTCTGCCGCCAGGCCAGATGCACGAACTCGCTATCGGTCGAGGCGCCGTAGATCACGGCGTCGCGGTCGGCGAACTCGCCGTTCAGCGCCCCGAAGGCGGCGATCTCGGTCGGGCACACGAAGGTGAAGTCCTTCGGCCAGAAGAACAGGATCTTCCACTTGCCGGCGTCGCTCGCCGTGGTGAATCGCTTGAACGCGGTCGCCGGGTCGGTGGACACGACGGCCTGGAGGTCGAAGGCCGGAAGCTTGTCGCCTACCGTGAGCATGGTGGTCTTTCCTGTCTTGTTGCGGGAGTTCGGGAGGGGGTCAGGCGAGCGCCGGCGCGGCGGTCTCGGCCGGGGTCGGGCAGGCGTCGAGGACGGTCGCGGTGGCGTGGATGACGGCGGCGATCTTCAGCACGGCCTGGACGGCGGGAAGCGGGACGCCGTGCTTCCTGGCGCCCTCGACATGGGCGCGGGTGCAGCCCTCGCAGCCCTTCACGGCCGAGGCGGCGAGGCCGAACAGCTCGAAGTCGGCCTGGGCGATGCCGTGCTTGGTCATGGCGTTCATCCGCAGGCCCGCCGGCAGCTTGGCTAGGTCGGCGTCGCCGGCCATATGGACGGCCCGGTAATAGACATTGGTCATCGCCATCAGGGCGGCGGCGGTGCGGGCCGCCTCGGCGGTCGGGGCATCGAGCACGGTCGCGGCCTCGGCCTCGACGGCGCCGGCGAGGCGAGGCTGGCGGGCCGCGACGGCGGCCGCGAGCGCCGCGCCGAAACGCTGCGCCGGCGTCAGCTCGGGCAGGCCGCCCGGGCCGAGCAGCGAGCCGAGGTTCAGCTTGATGTCCTTGGCGTAGTCGGGCAGCTCCTGCCGCAGGGTTTCGAGCAGGCTCATGCGATCTCCGTGGGCTTGGTCTCGTCGCGCAACGGGGGCGGCGGCCTTGCGGCCGGGCCGGTGCGCCTGGGTTGCAGCGTTGCGGGGGACCCTACGAGGACGATGGTCGACTGCAACTAATGTGCAGTTGTTGCGACGCAGCAAGCCTGCTGTCGGGTGGTAATTGCCGATAAAAACCGCGATGAGCGAAGAATTCGCGCACCCCCATCAGGGCGTGCGGGCGACCCGGTTCGGCGCCACCTCGAACACGTCGGCGTCGGCCGCGATGCCGGTGAAGGCGGCCGGATCGGCGCCGGCCATCCACACCTGGGCGCCGAGCGCCTGCAGCGCCTCGAACAGGGCGTCGCGGCGGCCGGGATCGAGATGCGCCACCACCTCGTCGAGCAGCACCACGGGGGCGATCCCGGTCATGGTGGCGACCAGATTGGCATGCGCCAGCACCAAGGTGATCAGCAGCGCCTTCTGCTCCCCCGTCGAGGCGTCGCGTGCCGCAATGCCCTTCGGGGCAAACAGGACGGCGAGGTCGGTGAGATGCGGGCCGTCGAGCGTGCGGCCGGCAGCGGCGTCGCGGCCGCGGCTTTCGCGCAACAGGGTGCGGTAGCGGTCCTCGAGCTCGATCGCCGGGCGATCCAACGCCTCGGCCTCCATCCAGCCGTCGAGGGCGAGCCCGGCGGAGGGGAACGGGCCGTCGCGCTTCTCGGCAAGGGCGGCGGCGAGCCGCTGCACGGTCTCGGCGCGCGCCGCCGCCACCGCGACGGCGAGCTCGGCGGTCTCGTGCTCGGCCGCGTCCAGCCAATGCGGGTCGGGCGAGGGGTTTTCCAGGAGCCGGTTGCGGGCGCGCAGCGAGCGCTCCAGCGCCGAGACGCGGCCGCCATGGTCGGGATGCACGGCGAGCACCAGCCGGTCGAGGAACCGCCGCCGCTCGGAGGCGGGCCCGAGAAACAGCCCGTCCATGGTCGGCACCAGCCAGACCAGGCGCAGATGCTCGGCGAAGGCGGTGGCCGAGCCGACCGGCTCGCGGTCGATCCGGCATTTTCGCGCGCCGCCGCCCTCGCTGGCCGCCGGAGTCGCGAGTCCGGTCCCCAGCGTCGCCAGCCCGAGCGCGCCCTCGACCTCGGCGGCGACCGCCCAGGTGCCGGGGCCGCCGTCGCGGGCGACCGCGTCGAGCGTCGCCCGGCGCAATCCGCGGCCCGGCGCCAGAAACGAGATCGCCTCGAGAATGTTGGTCTTGCCGGCGCCGTTCGGCCCGGTGAGCACCACCAGCCGCCGCTCGACGACGAGCGTCGCCGTGCGCCAGCTCCGGAACTCGGTCAGGCTCAGGCGGGTGAGGCGGGGGGCGATCATGTCGGTTCCCTGTCATGGCCCGGCACCAGGCTGGGCATGACGGCCTCAGGGATTGCGCGCCTCATGGGCGTTCCGGCTGATCAGTTCGGCTGCTGCCCCCCACCCCCGACCCCTCCCCGCCACTCGCTTCGCGAGCGGGGGGAGGGGAGAAGACGGCGCTGCGGCTCCCCTCCCCCCGCGAAGCGGCGGGGAGGGGTCGGGGGTGGGGGGAAGCCCCGGGCGCTGACGTCAGTTGTCCTGGATCCGAGCTGATCACCCGGAACACGCCTCACACCCGCATGGGCATCAGCACATAGAGGGCGCCCTTGGCGTCCTTGTCCTGGATGAGCGTCGGGGAGCCCGGGTCGGCGAGCCTGAGGATCGCGGTGTCGCCCTCGATCTGCGCCGCGATGTCGAGCAGATAGCGCGAGTTGAAGCCGATATCGAGCGGGTCGGAATCGTAGCCGACCTCGATCTCCTCGGTGGCGCTGCCGGAGTCCGGATTGGTCACCGACAGGACCAGCTTGCTGCCGGACAACGAGAGCTTCACGGCGCGGCCACGCTCGCTCGACACCGTCGAGACGCGGTCGACCGCCTGCTCGAAATCGTGCTTCTCGACCTCCAAGAGCTTGTCGTTGCCGGCCGGGATGACGCGGCCGTAGTCCGGGAAGGTGCCGTCGATCAGCTTCGAGGTCAGCACCACCGGGCCGAGGCTGAAGCGGATCTTCGTGGTGGAGAGCTCGATCTTCACCTCGCCCGAGGGATCCTCGATCAGCCGGTGCACCTCGCCGACCGTCTTGCGCGGGATGATGACGCCCGGCATGCCCTCGGTGCCGTCCGGGGCCGGAAACTCCACCTGGGCGAGCCGGTGTCCGTCGGTGGCCACCGCGCGCAGCGTCGCGCCGGCGCCCTGGCCGGCGACATGCAGGTAGATGCCGTTGAGATAGTAGCGCGTCTCCTCGGTGGAGATGGCGAACTGGGTCTTGTCGATCAGCCGCTTGAGATCGGCGGCCGGCAGCATGAAGGCGTGCGTCATGTCGCCCGCGGCGAGATCCGGGAAGTCGCTTTCCGGCAGCGTCTGCAGGGTGAACTTCGAGCGGCCGGCCCGGATCACCAGCACGGCGCGGTCGCCGGTGGCGTCGAGCGTGATCTGGGCGCCCTCGGGCAGCTTGCGGACGATCTCGTAGAACATGTGCGCCGGCACCGTGGTGACGCCGGCTCCCGAAACCTCGGCGGGAATCGTCTCGATGATCTCGAGATCGAGATCCGTCGCCTTGAAGGCCAGCTCGGCGCGGTCGGCGCGGATCAGCACATTGGCGAGGATCGGGATGGTGTTGCGCCGCTCGACCACGCGGTGGACATGCGACAGCGATCGCAAAAGCTCGGATCGCTCGACCGTGACCTTCATGCGGAACCCCGCTCGACTGAATACGCTCGCGAACCGGCGAGCCCGGGACGGGCCGCCCGCTCGCGCGGGAACCGGACGGGCGCCGGGGGCGCGCCGGGACTGGGGAAAGTGCCGCGCCGGCGCGGATTCGGCAAGCGTAACCATGCCGAAGTCCCGGACAATCCCGCGAATTCGGCGTCTCCGCCGGGGCTGCCGGCGCCGCCCGGCCGACTGCGCTGTCCGGGCCGGCTCACAGGCTGATGCCGCCCGGCGGTGTTTCGAGGCCCGAGCGATAGGCCAGGAGCTGCTCGGCCTGCCGCCACGGCGTCACGTGGTGGGTGGCGACATGCTCGCGCGCGGCGGTTGCGATCCGCTTCAGCCGTTCGGGATCGGCGAGCGCCGCCTCGACCACGCGGGTCAGGCTGCCCGGCACGTCGGCGTCGTAATGGAGCGCGTGGACGCCCTCCAGCAGCGGCCGGCAGCGCACGATGGTCGGCTGGTTGATCACCGGGATCGAGTAGACCGAGGCGGCCTCGTAGGTGCGGATGCAGTCCCAGCCGAAGCCCTCGGGCGACCAGGTCAGCCATGACTGCGTCATGGTGCGCATGAACTCGTCGTGCAGCAGCCTTCCGTCGGCGATGACGATGTCCTTGCGGCGGGCGGCGAGTGCCCGCAGCTCCGCCAGTCCGGCCGGCCGCACCGTCGAGGAGTTGGTGGCGGTGGCGACGAACAGGCCGATGGTTTTCTCGGGGAACTCCATCGGCGGCAGGGTCGGCGTGTCGCTCATGAGCCCGATCGCCCACGGCCGCAGCTTCTCGATGCGCTGCCGGTTGCGCGGCGTTTTGCGGAAGCGCGTCGACGGCATCTCCGGATGGACGGTGCGCTGGAACACCTGCCAGCGGTCGATCGGCAGCTCGCGCTTGAAGTACCAGGTGCAGCGGTCGAGCAGGAAGGCGTTGCAGCGCGGGATCGTGCGCATGTCGTCGCTGTCGACCACGATGATCGACATGCGCGGCGGCAGGAGGCGCAGCGCCTGGATGCCGAACAGCCGGATGAACCGTCGCCACGGCCCGATCGGCCGGTGAAAGACGCTGCGCAGCGGCCGCCAGTGCCACGGCGGATGGCGGGTCGGCGGATAGACCACGATGGTGTCGATCTCGTAGCGCCAAGCGCGCCGCCAGAGCTGCCACAGCTCCCGCAGGTTGAACTCGCGGACATTGGTCGGCTTCGGCTCGCCCAGATCCTCCTCGCTGGTCCACAGCAGCGTGGCGGTGCGCGGATCGACCCGCGACAGGAGGCCGCTTCCGCCGATCTCGATGATCGGCGTGTAGGCATGAAGCGGCTCGGTCTCGTCCGTCGGCATCGGCCGGTTCTCGCGTTGGCGGGAGGCCGGCGGGCGTCGTCGGATCTGCTCCCGCTGGTATCATACTCCCGCGAGCCGGCCGCGGTCACGGCCCTCGTGGTTGCCGATCATGTCCCGATCACGGTCCGGCCTGGGGCGGCGCCGACGTGCCGATCACTCCTGGAGCTCGCGCTTGATCGCCTCGATCTCCTCGGCGAGCGCCATGTCGTTGCCGACCAGGCCCTCGATCTTGCGCACGGCGTGCAGCACCGTCGTGTGGTCGCGGCCGCCGAAGCGCCGGCCGATCTCCGGCAGCGAGCGCAGCGTCAGCGTCTTGGCCAGATACATGGCGATCTGCCGCGGTCGCACCACATTGGCGGTCCGGCGCGAGGACAAGAGATCGCCGCGGCTGACATTGTAGCGCCGGGCGACGATGCGCTGGATCTCCTCGATCTTGACCTTGCGCGGCTCCTGCGGCCGGACGAGATCGCGGATCTCGCGCTCGGCGAGCTCCATGGTGATCGGCTGGCCGGTCAGCTTGCTGTGGGCGAGCAGACGGTTGAGCGCGCCTTCGAGGTCGCGCCCGTTGTGGGTCACCGACTTGGCGATGAAGGCCAGCACCGGGGCCGGCACGTCGAAGTCGGCGTAATGGGTGCGGGCGCAGGCGACGCGCGACTGCAGGATCTCGAGCCGCAGATCCTCGCCGAACGAGCCCATCTCGACCACCAGGCCGCCGGCGAGGCGCGAGCGCACCCGGTCGTCGAGGTTTTCGAGGTCGAGAGGCGGGCGGTCGGCCGCCACCACGACCTGCCGGCCGGCGTCGATCATGGCGTTGAGCGTGTGGGAGAACTCCGCGAAGGTCGACTTCCCCTGCAGGAACTGCAGGTCGTCGATCAGCAGCACGTCGGTCGCCCGCAGCACCTCCTTGAAGGCGAGGGTCGTCTGGGTGCGCAGCGACGAGACGAAGCCGAACACGAATTTCTCGGCCGTGAGATAGAGGACGCGCCGCTCGCCGCCGGCATTGCCGGTCCAGGCGATCGCCTGCAGCAGGTGGGTCTTGCCGAGCCCGACCGCGGAATGGACGTAGAGCGGGTTGAACATCATGTTGTCGCCGCGGCGCGCGGTGGCGAGCTGCTTGGCGGCGGCGTGGGCGAGCGAGTTCGAGCGGCCGACCACGAAGCTGTCGAAGGTGAGCCGCGGGTCGAGCGGCGAGCCGCCGATGGCGTCGTGGGCCGAGGTCGCATGCGAGGCGGCGGCGTAGGACATGGCGCCGTGAGACATGCCGCCGTGAGAATTGCCGCCGTGCGACATGCCGCCGTGAGGCGCGGCGCCGTGCGACAGGACGGTATGGCCGTTCATCGCGCCGAAGGTCGTGGGTACGGGGTCCATTCGCATGGTCGCGGGAGCGCCGGCGACCCGGGCGGCAGCCGCCGCCGGCCGCATCATGGCGGAGCGCACCGACAGGTCGATGCGGCGGACGAGGGGTTCCTCGCCCTGCCAGCAGGCCAGCACCCGCTCGGCATAGTGAGACTGGATCCAGCTCTTCAGGAAGCGGGTCGGAACCGACAGCCGCACCGTCTCGTTCTCCACGCTCTCCAGCTCCATCCGGCCGAACCAGCTCGAGAAGATGTCCTCGCCGACCTCGGCCCGCAGGCGTCCCTTCACCCGCGTCCAATGTTCGTGGTGGTCGTTCGTCATCGACATGGCCTCACGCATTCCGCCCGGGGCGGACAACAATAGGTCACGTGTCGAGAGCCGCGAGAGCGGCCACTCCGACAGGTCACACGCAGGGGATCAGCGAAAGCGTCTCTCGCGCCTCGTTTCCGGGCTCGGGCGGCGCCTGCTGCGGGTCAGCTTCCGGGAGGCCAGAGCGTCGTCCTTCGGGAAGAAGGAGACGAGGAGGAGGCGGGGGAGCGCGGGATGTCCCGAGGGGAGATCGCGAGAGCGAAGCCGGACCTGCCGGCGGCCGCGGGGTTCGGTACCGACTGGGTACCGAAACGGTTTTGCCACATTTTCGTCATGCTAGCCCCTGGACTTTGTCTGTAGTTCGGCCTCGAAGCCACAGAAATCACGCTCAGCCACCGAAGTGTTGGTTCGGCAGTTGTCGTACAGTCCCATTATTTCAAGTACAAGAAGGCGGGTTGATACGCCGTACTAGTTCCTAGCGCGTTCGCATTTCTACTTGGAACATCCATCGCCCATGTGAACGCTTTGCCGGTGACTCACGATCTCAACCTCTTCTTCGTGAAACCCGCCTGTCGGCGGGGCCTGTCTCCCACCAATACACAGGGCCCCCCGGCCTCGCAATGCCTTGGATGGGGCGGCTGGGCGGCGTCCCCCGTACCGACTACCGCCGGAGCGGCGCCGAATCCTCTTGCAAACCACAACTGCCTGTCTGAGCGGGTTATTTCATCGTCCTGTGACAAACCGGCCGGACCAGGGGAGACAGTCGCCACACAGTCTGGCGACGGCGGCCGATGGCGGTGGCGTCCCAAATGCCGAGTGCTCTTCCCGGCATTCCCATTAACGTCTTGTTAATACTTCAAAATCCTTGCGCGCTCGGGCAGGGTAACTCCCGGAAATATCGGGGCTTTTCAAGAGAGACCGCGAGGCGTCTGCATATACGTAAAACTGCTTATGGGGGCAGTCTTCGTTAATTCGGACATCAAACCGTTGCGTCTCGGTAACGGTGGTGCCAAACAGCAACGCTTTCCCTGAGTTGTTCCGCCCGAAAAACAGAGCGGAATCGCATCGTTCAAGGTCTTCGGTGCCAGCCTGACGGCGGCTCCCCACGCATGTTTGGATCATCGCAACGAAAAGGTGATCGGGCAAGCGGTGGCCTGCGGCCGGCACATGGCCGTCAACCGTTTTTCGTGCGGTGTCGGGGCAGCGGTGGGTCACCCGACGCCCAGCCGAGGCGAGGCATCGGCGGCCGAAAAGAGGCAACCGGGCGATGCCCGCCGTCTCGTTCCTCCGGTTTCGAGGAGACGCCATCCCGGACCGCGGTCCGAAGCACCGGCCCCTGAAACGACGTCGCTGAAACGATGTCCCCGAAACGAAAATGGCCGGGACGAGCCCGGCCACCGAAACTGTCGTATCGGTCCGACGACGCGATCAGGCGAGCTTTCTCACCGCGTGGGTCAGGCGGGCCACCTTGCGGCTGGCGCTGCTCTTGTGGACGACGCCCTTCTGGGCGGCCCGCATCAGCATCGGCTCGGCCGCCTTCAGCGCCTCGGTCGCGGCTGCCTTGTCGCCGCTCGCAAGCGCGTCCTCGACCTTGCGGACGAAGGTGCGCATGCGCGACCGCCGCGCCTTGTTCACCTCGGTGCGACGCGCGATCTTGCGGGTGGCCTTCTTGGCGGAGGATGTATTGGCCATCTGACGTTTTATCCGGTTCGGCGCCACGCTCTGCAGGGGCGCACAAAAACTTCTGCGGCACGCCCACGCGCCGCCGAGTGAGCGACGCTTATAAAAGGGCGATATCGCGCCGTCAACGGCCCCTCTGTCGAAACCTGGCGACGCACGCTATGCTCCGTCCATCGTCCCGCCAGCGCAGCCGCTCCCATGATCCGCTTCGTCTTCCGATTCTTCGGCCTCTGGATTCTGGCCGCCGCCTTCATCTTCCTGATCTACGACGGCACCAAATCGATTGCGGCCGGCGTCGTGCTGATCAAGCCGTTCGGGGAGACCTGGAACGACATCCATGCAGGAAGCCTGCAGGCGCTGCAGCCTCTGATCGAGCGACACCTGCCGCCGGCCGTCTGGGATCCGGGCATGCTGACGGTGCTCACCGCGCCGACCTGGCTGGTGCTCGGCGTCGTCGGCATGGTGCTGGTGCTGCTCGGGCGCAAGAAGAAGCCGCTGATCGGCTTCGCGCGGCGCTGAGGCGTTCGATTCGCCCCTGATTTGGCCTTCGGCGGGCGCCGGGTCGTGACCGCGGCGTTGCCGCCGCGGTCCGTCATCGGGTTGTCCGGGGGTCCTTATACAAGCCGTCGCTGTCTTCGACCTTCATCGTCATTGCCGGGCTCGACCCGGCAATCCATCGAGCTTCGAAAGAAGCTCTTTTCGATGGATGCGCGGGTCGAGCCCGCGCATGACGAGTCGGAGTGTGTGAAGGCTGGTATTACTTGATGGTCTCGGCGCCGGCCTTGCATGCCGCCGCGTCCTGGTCGCCGGTGCCGCCGCTGCAGCCGATCGCGCCGATGATCTTGCCGCCCGTGATCAGCGGGAAGCCGCCCGGCGAGGCGACCAAAGTCGGGTCGAGCGTGGCGACATAGGGGTGCCCGGTCTCCATCGCATTGTAGAAGATGCGGGTTTCGCGGCGGAACCGCGCCGCCGTGCGGGCTTTGCCCTGCGAGACCCCCACCGAGGCGACCTGGGTGCCGTCGGTTCGCTCGAAATAGACCAGGTCGCCGTTGGGATCGACCACCGTGATCGCCAGCTTCCAGGTGCGGGCGCCCTTGCGGGCTTCGGCCGAGGCGGCCGCGACGGCCTGCTTGGCCTGCTCGAGATTGATGGCGAGCCCGTAGGGAATGTCGAACGGCATCTGGTCGGGCGTGCCTCCCGAGGGCGGCTGGGCCGGCGGGGCCGCCGGGGCAGGGGCCGGGGCCGGCGCGGGGGCCGGCTGCTGGGCGAGGGTGCTGGTCGCAAGCATCGTGATACCTGCCGCCAGGCAGGCGATCGTCTGGGCGCGCATCGACGTTCTCCCGAAGTTGTCGCGCCCGCCTCGTTGGAATGGGCGGGCGGCACGGACGTGCGCCGGCAGCATAGTGTGGCACCGCCCGCGCGCGAAAGGATTTCCGGTGGCGGCCCAGGGCCCGAGCCGGGCGCTGATCAAGATGTGATCTTCGCGCCGGTGCCGGGCCTGGAACCTCCTCCTATATGTCGGTCCGACGGCAAGACGTCGAAACGTCCGACGACGAGGCATAGGACCGAGAGGAGACCGCGATGTTCCTGTTCCGCAAGAAAGCCGAGATGCCGGCCGCCGACGAGATGCTGCCGGGCCGCGCGCGGCCGATCCCGACGGCGCCGCACCATTTCGTCAACGGACGGGACCTGCAGGGACCGTATCCGGAGGGCCTCGAAACCGCGGTGTTCGGGCTCGGCTGCTTCTGGGGCGCCGAGCGAAAATTCTGGCAGCTCGGCGACGGCGTCCATGTCACGGCGGTCGGCTATGCGGGCGGCGGCACGCCCAATCCCACCTACGAGGAGGTGTGCTCCGGCCGCACCGGCCACAACGAGGTGGTGCTCGTGGTGTTCGATCCGGCCCGCATCTCCTACGAGCGCCTGTTGCAGACGTTTTGGGAGAGCCATGACCCGACCCAGGGCATGCGCCAGGGCAATGACGTCGGCACCCAGTATCGCTCCGGCATCTATGTGACGTCGCCGGCGCAGCGCATCGCCGCCGAGGCGTCGCGCGACGCCTATCAGACGGCGCTCGACGCGAGCCGCCACGGCAAGATCACGACCGAGATCCGCGACGCGCCGCCGTTCTATTTCGCCGAGGACTATCACCAGCAGTACCTCGCCAAGAATCCCGGCGGCTATTGCGGGCTCGGCGGCACCGGCGTGAGCTGTCCGGTCGGCGCCGGCGTGCCGGCCGGCTGAGCCGCATCGTCTCGCCGCCATCTCGTCACGTCGCGGCAGCCGGGCCTGTCCCCATAGGCGCAAACTTGACGAGTGACGTGACGACTCACGGTCTTGGTCGTTCCGGGGCGCGGCCGGCAGGCCGCGAGCCCGGAACCCATAACCCCGGTCTGCGTGTATGGATTCCGGGCTCGCCGCTGCGCGGCGCCCCGGAATGACGGAGTGCTGGGGCTTCAGCACAGCACTGACTTTGCGCCTATGGGGCCTGTCCCGGCCGGCGCTTTATGGCGCCATGTTGCTGCCCCGCCGCGGCACCGTACTGGAATCGCGCATCGCGGCAACAGCGCGCGAAAGCCGCGGGCCGCCACCAAAAAGCCCGCACACGCTTAGGCTTTTTTAACGATAATAGGGCGTTAATCCGGACAGTAGAGTTCAAGGGTTGTCCGGATTCCCATGCGGCACGTTCGTACCCTCGTTGTGATCTTCGCCGCGCTGGCCGTGTCCGGCTGCATGACCACGCCCCGTCTGTTCGCGCCTTCGGCGCCGCCGCCCCCGCCGTCGATCGACGCGGTCGTCTATGGCGGCCCCGGCGCTGACGTGACGGGCGCCGTTCCCGGTCCGTCGCCCGCGGTCGCCGCGGCGCTCGTCAGGGCCGACGATCCCGATCCGCCCTACACGCTCGATTCCGGCGACCGGCTGCGCGTCATGGTCTATGGCCAGGACGGGCTCACCAACACCTATGCGGTCGATGCCGCCGGGCGCCTGACGCTGCCGCTGATCGGCGCCGTGCCGGCACGCGGGCGCACCACCGCCGATCTCTCGCGTGCCATCGCGTCGCGCCTGCGCGACGGTTATCTGCGCGAGCCGCATGTCGCCGTCGAGGTCGAGGCCTATCGGCCGTTCTTCATTCTCGGCGAGGTGACGTTCCCGGGACAGTATCCCTTCGTGGCGCACATGACGGCCGAGACCGCGGTCGCCATCGCGGGCGGCTTCACGCCGCGCGCCTATCGCTGGGAGATCGAGATCACCCGGCCGACTCCGCAGGGCCCGGTGCGCCTGAAGGGGCCGATGCTGACGCCGGTGCGCCCGGGCGACACCGTGGTGATCTCCGAACGCTGGTTCTGAGCAGAGAACGGGCGGCCGGTGCCATTGCACTCGGCGTCATCGCCGGGCTCGACCCGGCGATCCATCGATCTTGTGACAAGCTCTTTTTTGCGAGTCGGATGGATGCGCGGGTCTTCGCCCGCGCATGACGGGCTTTTGCGGGGCGGCCGCCGGTCGTCGCACGAGCTGCAGGTCACCGATGGTGGACCGCGAGCCACACGGTGGCGCGCTCCGGATCGGTCGCCTCGACGCGATGGCGCGCATGCGGTGGAATATGCACGTAATCGCCGGGCAAAAGTGCGCGCGGCGTCGCCTCGCCCTCGAACCGCAGCGTTGCCGCGCCGGCGAGCAGCACCACCCATTCGGCCCAGCCCTGGTCGTACCAGAAGCCCGGCGGGTTCACCTGGCCGTGCGAGACGATGCGCTCGATGCGCAGATCCGGGGTGGCGAGCAGCGTCGCGATGGTTTCCTCGGATCGCCGCTCCTGCGATCCGGCGAAAAGATTGCCGCTGGTGATCATACCGTGCCTCCACGGGCCTGCCCGCGCGGCCGGCCCTTGCGGATCCGGGCGGGCATCGCGGCCGCCGGCACCGTGATGGAAACCGAGCCCGAAGTCCATCGCCGGCCGTGACGTATCAGCCGGCCGGCACGCCGAGCTTGGCCGCCAGCCAGTCGGCGACGAGGCGTGCCACCGCATCCTCGCGGCCCTTGTAGAAGTGGTCGCAGTTCGGGACGATCTCGACGTCGCACGGGCCGCCGGCCCGGTCACGGAACGCTTCCGCCGGGTAGTGCTGGGCCGGCTCCTGGTCGCCCCGCACATAGAGCACCGGGCATTTGATCTGCGGCGCCAGATCGAGCGTGAAGGGCATTTGGGTGGTGCGGTCGATGAACGCCTCGGCCGAGGTCACGTACCACCAATGCGGCAGAAAGATCAGCTCGCGCCCGCGCCCCGCCGCGCACAAGGCCTCGGCCTGCGCCTTGATCTCGGCGAATTTGTCGCCGGCGAACAGGCCGATCTGGCCGACCCGCTCGTTCTGGCGTCCGCCCGCATGGGCCGAGAGCAGCACCAGGCACGGCGTTCTCGGGTGGGCGACGACATGCGGCACCGACAGCATGCCGCCATTGCTGTGGCCGATGACGATCGGCGCGTCGTAGCCGCGGGCCGAAAGCCACGCGGCGGCGAGGCGGTTGTCCTCGATCGCCTCGTGGGTGAGCTGGAAGGCGGCGCCCTCGGCGGCGCGGCTGTCGCGGATGGCGAGGATGTCGTGGCCGCGGCGGTTGAAGGCGAGGCAGGCGAGACCGAGCCGCGTCAGCACGGGCGGCAGGAAGCGCGGCGCGCCGGTGTAGAAGTTCATGGTGTTGCCGTGGAACAGCAGCACGGCGCCGCGGATCGGCCGGTCGTCCGGCCAATGGAAGGCGCCGTCGAGCGGCGTCGTGTCGGTCGGTATTGTGACGAGCTCGGTGCGCATGGGGCCGACCTCGATGGTGCTTGGACGTGGCGGCAGGGGAGGGGACGCGGAGGGCGACAGCGTGGCGTCGGGAGGACGAGCGGCGCGATCGGATCGCGCCGTCGTGTCGTCAGGTCACGCCGGCCGGGCGAGCCAGGCGGCGATCTCGTCGCGGTGCGTGTTCAGGTAGTGGCGGAACCACACGGCGTAGTTTTCGGGATGCTGCTGCTGGTCGGCGAACAGCGTGTCGAACGGCACCCAGGCGAACTCGCTCACCTCGTCGGGGGCGGGCTCGACCACGCCGTCCCAGGTGCCGCCGAAGGCATGCACCAGCTCGTCCTCGATGAAGCCGTTGGACAGCGTCGCGCGGTAATGCGTCTTGAACAGCGGCACCAGCGGGCAGACGAAGCCCATCTCCTCGGGCAGGCGGCGCAGCGCCGCGTCGAGCGTCGATTCGCCCGGCCTCGGATGGCTGCAGCAGGTGTTCGCCCACAGGCCGCCCGAATGGTACTTCGCCGGATTGCGCCGCTGCACCAGCATGTCGCCGTGGGCATTGCGCACCAGCACCGAGATGGCGCGATGCGGCAGGCCTCGGCGATGCACCTCGGTCTTGCCGGCGACACCGAGCGGCCGGTCGTCGGCATCGACCAGGATGATCTGCTCCTCGGTGTCGCGTTCCGCGATCACGTCGACCGCCATGGTTCGTGTCTTTCGTGCTGCAATGCATCGTCGGATAACGCCGCGCCCGGGACGCGGCCCAGGGTCTCGGGCGCAGTATAGGCGAGGCGATGGATTTGCAACAGCGTTCCGCCCACCGCTCCGGCCCAGGGGGCCCGGCACGCGAACGGCCGGCGCGAGCGCCGGCCGTCGGTTCGTCAGGTGAAACGGAGCCGGGAGACGGCCGCGCCGCTCACACGGCGGCCGTGATCCATTGCTCGAGCTTCTGCTTGGGGGCGGCGCCGACCTGGCGCGACGACAGCTCGCCGTTCTTGAACAGCATCAGGGTCGGGATCGACATGATGTTGTACTGCGCCGCGACCTTGGGGTTCTCGTCGACGTTCAGCTTGACGATCTTCACCTTGCCGGCGAGCGTGCCGGCGATCTCCTCGAGGGCGGGCGCGATCATGCGGCACGGGCCGCACCACTCGGCCCAGAAGTCCACCACGACCGGCTTGTCCGACTTCAGAACCTCGGCCTCGAAGTCCTGGTCGGATACCTTGGTCACGCCCATGCCATACCTCGTTCGCGTTTGATTGTCGGGCCTGAACGTATGAACGCGCCCGGGATGCGTCAAGGCGCCACTGCCGCGACCCCGAGACGGGCCAGCACGACGTCGCGGCTCTCCGCCGAAACGTCCATCAGATCAGGCGTGTCGGTCCATACCAGGGCGGCCCGGACCGGCTTGCCGGGGTAGAGCGAGGCCAGCACGGCGCCGTAGAGGGCGAGCTGGGCCACATAGGCCGGCGGGGCGTCGGCCAGCCGGCGCGGGGCCGGGCGATTCGTCTTGAAGTCGGCGATCAGCACGGCATCGTCCGTCACGGCGAGGCGATCGATCTGGCCGGAGACGAGGAGGGGCGGCCCTTCGCGTCGCATCAGGCGGCCGACGATCGGCACCTCGGCGCGGCTGCCGGGGCCGAACAGCGCGGCGAAGCGCGTGTCGTCGAGGATCGCCAGCGCCTGGGCGAGCAGCCGTGCCCGCTCGGCCGCGTCGAGCTCGGTGGCGTTGCGCGCCAGCAGGGCGTCGGCCGCCGCGGCACGGGCCTCGCGCGGCAGATCGGGCAGCGACTGCAGCAGGCGATGCGCCAGCGTTCCGCGCAGCCGTGCGGCTTTCCGCACGAGCTCCGTGTCGGCGGAGCGCGGGCGGGCGGGCGCGACGGAGTCGAGCACCCGGGACGGCGATACCGGCGCGAGCGAGAGCGGCGTCGCCACAACGGGCGCGCGCAGCCAGCCGGGCTCGGCCGGCTCGGCGGTCGCCGGTTCCGGCGGCTCGGGTGCCGGAAGCGGCTGCCCCAAAATCTTGCGGTAGACGTGCACGGGTGCGTCGTGGCCCTCGATCGTCTCCTCGGTGACGCCCGGCTTGCCGGCGAGCTGCGTCCTGATCAGGTCGTGCCAGCAGCCCTCGGGCGGCTTTCGCACACCGGCGCAGCCGCAGACGATCAGCCGATAGGCGGCACGCGTCATCGCCACGTAGAGGAGCCGGCGGTACTCGTCCTCGGCCTCCTTGGCGGCGGCGGCGCGGGCGCGGGCGACGACAGCCGGATCGGCCTCCTTGCGGCCGGCCCAGACGATGGCGCCCGGCGTGTCGGGCGGCGCCCCGTCGGGCGCCAGCGTCAGCAGGCGCGGCGGCCGCGGGCCGGCGGGCGGCTGGGTGGTGTCGGCCAGAAAGACGAGCGGCGCCTCCAGACCCTTGGCGCCATGCACCGTCATCACCCGCACCTCGTCGCGGGTGATCTCCATGTCACGCTTGATCTCGCTCTCGGCGGCGCGCAGCCAGGCGACAAAGCCCTGCAGCGAAGGCGTCTCGCGCCGCTCATAGTCGAGCGCCAGCGCCAAGAACTCGTCGAGCGCGTCGTTCGCCTCGCTGCCGAGACGGGCGAGGACGCGGGCGCGCCCGCCCTCGGCGCCGAGCAGCCAGGAGAAGAAGTCGAACGGGCCGTGCCGGCGCGCCGCCTCGGCGCAGCGGGCGAAGCACGCCGCCGCGACCGCGAAGGCCGGGCTTTCCTCGGCGGCTGTTTGGAGTGCGGCGTGGAGCGAGCCTCCGCGGCCGCGCGCGAGCTGAAACAACAGCTCGTCGTCGAAGCCGAACAGCGGGCTCTTCAGCGCGATGGCGAGCGCCAGATCGTCGGTCGGCAGCAGGATCGCGTCGGCGAGCGCCATCAGGTCGACGACCGCCACATGCTCGGTCAGCGCCAGCCGGTCGGCGCCGGCGACCGGCACGCCGGCCTCTTCCAGGGCGCGGATCACCGCCTGGAACATGGCGCCGCGCTGGCGCACCAGCACCAGCACGTCGCCGGCGCGCAGCGGCCGGTTCTCGTGGCCGGCCGGCTCGCGCCGCGCGATGGCGTCGCGGATCGTCTCGGCGATGCGTTTGGCGAGGCGCACCTGCGGGCTGGTCTCGACGGTGGCGTCGAAGGGCGCGTCCCAGCCCTCCTGCTCGGGCCGCGGCTCGGCCGGGGTGAGCGGCCAAAGCTCGACGACGCCGGGCGCAGCGTCGGGCAGCGGCTCGTGCGGCGGCACGCCGGCCTCGTCCGAGGTCACGCTCGAAAACATCTCGCGGGTCTCGAACACGGCGTCGACGGCACCCAGAATGTTGGCGCCGGAGCGGAACGAGAACTTGAAGTCGCGCCTGAGAAAGGTCAGGCCGCTCGCCTTGTGGGCCGTCTCGAAGTGGCGGCGCATGCGGGCGAATTCCTTCGGCACGGCGCCCTGGAACGAGAAGATCGACTGCTTCTCGTCGCCGACCGCGAAGATGCTGCGTCTGGTCGCTCGCGCGCCGGCCCCGGCCGTGAACTCGGCGACCAGCAGGCGGATGATCTCCCACTGCTTCGGGCTGGTGTCCTGCGCCTCGTCGATCAGCACGTGGTCGATGGCGCGGTCGAGCTTGTAGTGCACCCAGCCGGGCGCCGTGTGGCCGAGCAGGGCGAGCGTCTTGTCGATCAGGTCGTCGTAGTCCAAGAGGCCGCGGCGGTTCTTCTCGATGCCGTAGCGGGCGATCACGGCGGTCGCGATGGTGACCAGCGCCGCAGTGCGGTCGCGGCACATGGCGGCGGCGCGGCGTGCGACCAGCGCGACGACGCGGTCGCGCTCCAGCATCAGTCGCTCGGCGAGCCCGGGGTGCTTCTTGGCGAGCGTGGAGGTGACCACCGCCTTGCGCGGCTCGCGCTTGCCGGTCAGGAACACGTCGAGATAGGCCTCCAGCCTCTCCGGCCCGGCGGCGGCCGCTGCGGTCGAGAGTCGTGCGCCCTGCTTCTGGTCGTTGCTGGAGCCGCCGTTGCATACCGCAGCGACCGCAGCCCATTCGGACGACGGCAACAGCGGTCCCTCGACGATCGCTCTGTCGATGTCGGCGAGCGTCTCGCCCGGCGCGACGCCGAGCGCGGCCGAGAGCGCGGAGATGGCCTGATCGAGCCCGCCGGCGGACTCGATCCAGCCGGTCAGCGCATGGCGGCGGAACACCGCCTCGCGCACCAGGTCGCGCAGCGTCTGGTCGGCCGCCGCTGCAAGCGCATTGCTCAGCGCCCGGCCGAGCGCGGTTTCGCGTGCCGTCGTCGCGTCCAGCAGAACGCCGAGCGTCGCGCGGTCCAACAGCTCGTCGGTCGCCCGCTCGTCCAGCACCGAAAAATGCGCCGGCACGGCGGCCTCGAACGGAAATCGCTGCAGCAGCCGCGTGCAGAAGGCGTGGATGGTCTCGACCTTGAGGCCGCCCGGCGTATCGAGCGCCGCGGCGAACAGCTTTCGCGCCTGTTCGCGCTCCTTCGGCGAGATGGTCTTGACGCCGAGCGCGCGGAGCTTGGCGTCGAGTGCCGCGTCGTCCAGAGAAATCCAGCCGGCGAGCTGGCCGAACACCCGCTCCGCCATGTTGGCGGCCGCCGCCTTGGTGAAGGTGATGCAGAGAATCTTGGCCGGATCGACGCCGGCGAGCAGCAATCTGATCACCCGCTGCGCCAGGACGTGAGTTTTTCCCGAGCCGGCATTGGCCGACACGAACGCCGAGACCTTCGGGTCCGCCGCCTCCGTCTGCACGATCGTGACGGCGTCCGGGATGGTTCGCACGCGGCTCATGAGAAGGCCTCGCGCGTCTTCACCCTCCCCTGGAGGGGGAGGGTCGGGCGTCCCCGCAGCGGACGACCGGGGTGGGGTGAAGTCGCAACCTCGGCTTCGCCGACCACCCCCTCCCGGTCCGCTACGCGGACCGACCTTACCCCTTCAGGGGGAGGTGAAGAAAGTGCGCCTCGGCTCATTAGAAAGACTGAGTTCATGCTCACTCCCCGCCCCCTTCTCCCGCAGACCACTCCTTGACGCGGGCGAGGTCGTCATAGGTGCCGTAGCGGGTCTTCCACATGGAGAGCACCAGCGAGCGGTAGGGGGTCGCCTCGTCGTCGAATTTTTTCACCAGCGCCGTCAGCTTCGCGAGCGCGTGGTCGGCGGCGGCGTCGGGCGTCTGGGTGTCGAAGTCGATCGGGCAGAGCTCGCCGGCCGGCTCGCCGCCGGTGAGCCGCACATGGGCGATCTCCGACAGCGAGCCGCCGGCCGAGATGCCGGGAAAGCCGCCGGCGCGCAGAATCGCGCCTTCCAGCGTCAACTGGGGCGACAGGCCGAGCCGCACCTGCTTGCTCGACGGCGGCGCGCCGGTCTTGAAGTCGAGGATGGCGAAGCGGCCGTCGGCGAGCCGCTCGATGCGATCGGCCCGCGCCGTCAGCCGGAAGGCGCGCTCGCCGAGCGGGATCGTCAGCTCGCCGCGGATCTCCGCCGAGAGGCCGGCCGCGGCGGCGCGGCGCTCGCGCTCGAAGCGGACGAACCAGCGGGCGATGTCCTCGAAGCGCGGCCACCAGAAGGCGCGCGCCTCCGGGGTGTCGTCGAGCGCCGAAAATTCCTTTCGTCCGATCGCCAGCAGCGCGGCGAGCGGATCGTCGGGAAGGGCGTCGGCATAGGTCGCCGAGAACGTCCCGATGGCGGCATGGATGGCGATGCCGCGGTCCTTGGCGCCGGGCGGCAGATCCACCGGGTCGAGCGGCGAAAGCTTCAAAATGTGCTTGGCGTAGATCGTGTAGGGATCGCGCAGCCAGTGCTCGATCTCGGTGACCGACAGCGTGGTCGGCCGCACGGCGCGCGGCGGCTTCGGCTCCGGGCGCGGCACGCGCTGCGGCGGGCCGTCCGGCCGGTCGAGTTTTCGCGCCAGCGCGAGATAGGTTTCGCCACGCTTCAGCGCCTCCTTCCATGATCCGCCGGAGACTGCGGCGAGCCGCTGCAGGAAGCGCGAGGCCGACACCGGCGCGCCGCCGACCTTTGCCGGGCGGGTCAGCACCACCTCGGCCGCGCTGCCGGCGAGCTGGGCGAAGTCGTGCGCCGACAGGCCGATGCGTCGTTCCGGCAGATCGAGGCCGAGCGTGTGGCGCATGCCGCGGCTGAGCCACGGGTCGCTCACCGGCGCCGGCGGCCAGATGCCCTCGGCGAGCCCGCCCAGCACCAGCCGATCGACCGTGACGAGGCGGGCCTCGAGCAGGCCGAGGATGTGCAGGCGGCTGCCCGGCACCGGCGGCGGCCGCACGACGCGGTCGGCGATGGTGGCGCGGAACAGCTCCGAAAAGTCCTCGGTGGCGACCTGGAAGTCTTGGGCGATCTCCTCGCCCAGGAGCGATTCGAAGGTGTCGTCGAGGGCACCGCCGTCGGGTCCGACCAGCGCGGCGACCTCGCCGGTGCCGTCGTCGCCGAGCGCGGCGACGACGCGCCGGAGCGCTTCGGCGAGCCCGCGCAGCGGATGCGGCGTCTTCGCGTCGAGACCTTCCAGCGGCGCCAGCGCGGCGGCGAGCCGGCGCACCAACGCCTCGGCGGCGTCGATGTCATCGGGGTGCAGCCGGGCGCGCGGGTCGGCCGGGTGGATCGCCGACGATTCGCCTGCGCGCAGCGTCGTCAGCTCCGCCCGCAGCGTGGCGAGGGCCCGGGCGAGGCCGGCCGCGCCGGGACGCGGCCGCGGCCCGCGCAGCACGGCCCGCTCCAGCGCGACCACGGCGCGGGCGTGGCCGGCTTCCGTTTGGCCGAGGCGGGCGAGCGGGTGCTTGAGGAGCGCCAGCAGCGGCACCGGGGCGACGCCGGACAGCGCCGTCTCGGCCGCCAGCCTGGCGAACACGCCGGCCGGTGCGTCGGCGAGCGGCATGCCGCCGGTGTCGGAGACCGCGACCTGCCAGCGCCCGAGCGCCGCCGCCACCCGGCGGGCGAGCGCCCGGTCGGGCGTGGCGAGCGCCGCGGTGCGCCCCGGCACCTCCAGCGCCTCGCGCAAGACCACGGCGATGGCCAGCGCCTCCTCCTCGGCGTTGGCCGCCTCGATCACGGCGAGGCCGGGCAGGCCGCCGGCGACTGCTGTCGTGAAGGCGGGTGCGGCGAGCCGCTGCTGCCACAGATGCGTGGTCGGGGCCGGCCGCAGCGCCTCGGACAGCAGCACGGCGCGGTCGTGGGCGGGCGGTGTGCCGAGCGCGACGACGTCGCCGCGCTCGATCCCCATGGTGGCGAGCAGGCCGTGCAGGGCGAACTGGGGGTGGCCGCATTCGGGCTCGGGGGCGAGCCCCGAGCCGTCCGCAGTGCCGGCGATGGCGGCCCAGGACTCCGGGTCGAGCATCGTGTCGAGGCCGGGCAGTACCACGGCGCCGTGCGGCAGCCGCGCCACCGTGGCGATGAAGCGGGCGGTGGCCGGCATCGAGCCGGTGGAGCCGGCGACGATCACGGGGCCCTCGGCGCGGGCCGCGATGCGGGCCGCCTCGGCGGCGATCAGCCGGTCGCGCCGCGCCGCCGGCTCGATGGTGTTTCGCTCGGCGAGGATTTTCGGCCAGATGTCCCGGGCGATCTCCAGGAATCTCAGGGTCAGGCCCCAGTACTCGTCGTGCTCGGCCGGCACCAGGGTGTCGAGGGCCGTCCACGACACCGCCCGGGTGGTCATGTCGTCCATCAGCCGGGCGAGCTGGTCGGCCATGGCGAGTGCCGCCGCCGGGGTGTCGACCACGACGGGCGGATCCTCGGGTTTTCGCGGGCGCAGGGTCCGGGCCCAGGCGAGCACCAGGCGGGCCAGCAGCAGCCGTCGCGACAGGCTCGACAAAGCGAGCGGCAGGTCGAGCGCCTCCGGCAGTCCGCCCTCGGTGGCGCCGCTGATTGCTGCAGAAAACGCGATCTCGTCCTCGTCGATGTCGCCGAGCGCGACGATACGGGGCAGCACGGCGGCGCCGCGCCCGAGCGCCTCGAACAGCGCATCGCGGGCGATCCGGCAGGCGCGCCGCGTCGGCAGATAGAGGGTGGCGGAGGCTAGCGCCAGCGGATCGTCCCGGCCCGAGAAGCCGGGCACCAGCCGGCCGTCCAGCAGGGCATCGGCCAGGACCGGCAAGAACGGCACGGCGGCCGGGATCGTGAACACGCGGGGGGTGGAAGCCATGCGCCATCTTAACCGGATTCGGTCGCCGCCATGCGGCCGGCCGATCGTTTCCTTGTGCCGGTCGATGGTTGCGATTAGTGTGCCGAACGCCGGTCTCCCGGCCCGGCACCCATCCGGAATGTCAGGAATTCCAGAGGTTTGACAGACCAGTCGGCGCCCCTGCCGGCGGCCTGGGAGCGGTCGGCGCGATGCGGTGCCGGGCCCGCGAGACAACCAGAGTCCGGACGCCGGCGGCACCACAGGCGACGAGACGGCAAGGCAACGAGAGGACGCGTGCGCTACATTTCCACCCGCGGCGAGGCCCCGCCGCTCGGCTTCATGGATGTCACACTCGCCGGCCTCGCCCGCGACGGTGGCCTGTACGTTCCGGAGACATGGCCGCAGGTCGACGCCGCGACCATCGCGGGCTATGCCGGCCGCCCCTATGCGGAGGTCGCCGCCGACGTGGTGCGGCCCTTTGCGGCCGACAGCTTGGCGATCGGCGAGCTCGAGCGGATGGCTCGCGAGGCCTACGACACGTTCCGCCACCCCGCCGTGGTGCCGCTCGTCCAGGTCTCTCCCAGCACCTTCGTGCTCGAGCTGTTTCACGGGCCGACGCTGGCCTTCAAGGACCTCGCCATGCAGGTCCTGTCGCGCCTGATGGACCATGCGCTGGCGGCACGCGGCGAGCGCGCCACCATCGTGGTGGCGACCTCCGGCGACACCGGCGGCGCCGCCGTCGAGGCGTTCCGTGGCTCCGCCCAGGCGGATCTGTTCGTGCTGTTCCCGCAAGGGCGCATCTCCGACGTCCAGCGCCGGATGATGACGACGGCGGCCTGCGACAACGTCCATGCGCTCGCCGTCGAGGGCACGTTCGACGACTGCCAGGCGATCGTGAAGGGCCTGTTCAACGACCATCCGTTCCGCGACGGCGTCCGGCTCTCCGGCGTCAACTCGATCAATTTCGCCCGCCTGGTCGTGCAGGTGGTCTACTATTTCGCCGCCGCCGCGGCGCTCGGGGCGCCGCATCGAAAAGTCGCCTTCGCGGTGCCGACCGGCAATTTCGGCGACGTGTTCTCGGGCTATGTGGCGGCCCGCATGGGTCTGCCGGTCGACCGTCTGCTGGTCGCCACCAACGTCAACGACATCCTGGCCCGCACGCTCGCCACCGGCACGTACCAGGTGCGTGATGTCGTTCCGACCACCTCGCCCTCGATGGACATCCAGGTGTCGTCGAACTTCGAGCGGCTGCTGTTCGAGGCCGGCGAGCGCGACCCCAAGCCGGTGCGCACAGCCATGGCGGCGCTGGCGAAGGCCCAGAGCTTCTCGGTGTCGGCCCGCGCGCTCGGGGCGATGCGCACGCTGTTCTCGGCCGACCGTGCCAGCGAGGAGGACGTCGCCGCCGTGATTCGCACGGTCCGGCGCGAGGCCGGCTATCTGCTCGATCCCCACACGGCGGTCGCCATGGCGGTCGCCGAGAAGGAGCCGCGCGACCCCTCGGTGCCCATGGTGGTGCTGTCGACGGCGCATCCGGCCAAGTTTCCCGACGCCGTGGAGGCCGCCTGCGGCATCCGTCCGGCATTGCCCGACTGGCTCGGCGATCTCGCCACCCGCCCCGAGCACGCCACCGTGCTGCCCGCCGACCAGGCGGCCGTCGCCAGCTACATCAAAACCCACAGCCGCGCCGCCCGTGACGGCGCAGGAGCAGCCGCATGACTGTCGAGGTGTCGCGTCTTCCGTCCGGGCTGGTCGTCGTCACCGACGACATGCCGCATCTCGAGACCGCCTCGCTCGGCGTCTGGGTGAACTGCGGCAGCCGGCACGAGCGGTCCGACGAGCACGGCATCTCGCACTTTCTCGAGCACATGGCCTTCAAGGGGACGAAGACGCGGACCGCCCGCCAGATCGCCGAGGAGATCGAGGCGGTCGGCGGCGACCTCAACGCGGCGACCGGCGTCGAGGTGACGGCCTATTATGCCCGTATGCTGCGCCAGGACGTGCCGCTCGCCCTCGAGGTGCTGGCCGACATCCTGTCGAACCCGCGCTTCGACGACGACGAGATCGCCCGCGAGAAGAACGTCATCATCCAGGAGATCGGCGCCCTCGAGGACACGCCGGACGACCTGGTGTTCGACTTCCTGCAGGCGACCGCCTACGCGAATCAGCCGGTCGGCCGCTCGATCCTCGGCACGCCGGCGACCGTGCGGGCCGTCGACGCGCCGATGCTGCGCGACTATCTCGGGCGCAATTACCGCGGTCCCGGCACCGTGGTGGCGGCGGCCGGCGCCGTCGACCACGCCGCCGTGCTGCACGACGCCGAGCGGCTGTTCGGCAGCTTCACGGGGCCGGCCCCGGGACGGCCGGAGCCGGCCCATTTCCACGGCGGCGTCCATGTCGAGGGCCGCGACCTCGAGCAGGCGCATCTGGCGCTGGCGCTGGAAGGCGTGCCGCAGCGCGACCCCACGCTCTACAGCCTGCAGGTGTTCACCAACGTGCTGGGCGGCGGAATGTCGTCGCGGCTGTTCCAGGAGGTCCGCGAGACCCGCGGCCTGTGCTACTCGATCTACTGCTTCCACTCGCCCTATGCCGACACGGGCCTGTTCGGGCTCTATGCCGGCACCGATGCGTCCGACGCGGAGGAGCTGATGCGGGTGGTGGTCGACGAGATGGAGGCCGCGGCCGAGCAGCTGACCGAGGCCGAGGTCAATCGCGCCAAGGCGCAGATGAAGACCGGCCTGCTGATGGCGCTGGAGAGCTCCGGGGCACGCGCCGAGCAGCTCGCCCGCCAGATGATCATCCACGGCCGGGTGATGCCGATCGACGAGATCGTCGCCCGCGTCGACGCCGTCACGGTGGAGAGTGCCCGCGCGGCCGGACGGGCCCTGATGGGGCGCTCGCGGCCGGCCGTCGCCGCGCTCGGTCCCGGCGGACTTGAATCGGCGGCTGCAATCGCCGAAAGTCTCGCCTTGAAGGCGGCGTGACCGGGCCGGCGCAGCCGGACCGCCCGCGCGATTCGCGACCGGACCATGGCGTTCTTCCGCACCGTCAGTCTCGCCGAAACGGCAGGGACGATCGAGGGCAAGGGGGTGGTGCTGCGGCCGCCCCTGACGACCGATTTCGACGAGTGGGCGACGCTGCGCGAGCAGAGTCGCGAGTTCCTGACGCCATGGGAGCCGACCTGGCCGATGGACGACCTCACGCGCGGCGCGTTCCGGCGGCGCCTGAAGCGCTATGCCGAGGACCAGCGCGCCGACCAGTCCTACGCCTATTTCATCTTCCGCAGCCCCGACCGGGTGCTGGTCGGCGGGCTGACGCTCGCCAATGTGCGGCGCGGCGTCGCCCAGGCCGGCAGCATCGGCTACTGGATGGGGGCGCCCTTCGCGCGCCGCGGCTTCATGGCGGCGGCCGTGCGGGCCCTCATCCCCTATGCGTTCACGGCGCTGCGGCTGCATCGGCTGGAGGCGGCCTGCATTCCGACCAACACGGCGTCGATGGGGCTGCTCGAGGGCTGCGGGTTTTCCCGCGAGGGCTATGCACGGCAATACCTTTGCATCAACGGTCTCTGGCAGGACCACCTTCTCTATGCGCGGCTGAAGGACGACCCCCAGCGGTGAGCGACGGGGCCGGCGACGACGCGCCGCCGGGCCGGCGCCTTGGGGCCGCCACGGTTCGGCATGATGAAGGCGGTCAGAAAAGCGTACGGGTGGACATCATGGTGGGGCGAAGCAGGCTTGGCACGGCGGGACGTCTGGGGTGCCTGGCGGTGGGCCTACTCACGGCAGCCTTGGTCGGCGCGTGCTCGTCGACCGACGAGTTCTTCAGCGGGCAACCGGCGCCGCCCGACAAGTCGTCGTCCGGCTTCGCGGACCGCTTCCGCAGCCTGTTCGGCAGCGGCTCGGAGGCGCAGGCGGCCGCGCCAGGACAACCGGCGGGTGCGGGCTCGACCTTGTCGACGCTCGACGTGGATTGCCCGCCGGTCGATATCCGCCAGGGCGCCGCGACCCTGCAGATGAACGCGCCCGGCAACGACCAGGCGATGGCGCTGCGCTACCAGGCGACCTTCGGGCGCACGGCGCGCCAATGCACCGTCACGGCCGGCACGCTCGCCATCAAGATCGGCGTGCAGGGCCGGCTGATTCTCGGACCGGCCGGCGCGCCCGGCGAGACCATGGTGCCGCTGCGCTATGCGCTGGTGCGGGAAGGTATCGAGCCGAAGACGATCTGGTCGAAGCTCTACATGCTGCCCGTCACGGTGCCGCCCGGCCAGCCCAACGTGGCGTTCACCCACGTGTCCGAGGACATGGCGGTGCCGGTGCCGTCGCCGGCCGATCTCGACAAATACGTGATCTATATCGGCTTCGATCCGCAGGGCGCGGCCCAGGAAAAGAAGCCGGCGGCCCCCCGCAAGCCGCGGCAGGGGTGATACCACGCTTCGTTTTCATCGACCTTCGTCGTCATTGCCGGGCTTGACCCGGCAATCCATCGACATTCGAAAGAAGCTCTTTTTTGAGCGATGGATTCGCGGGTCGAGCCCGCGAATGACGAGTCGGAGCTTGTGACGGTCGGTATGAGCGACGGCTCGCCGCGAATCCTCCGCCTCATACGCGGGTCGAGCCCGCGTATCCATCGAAACAAACGGCTTTTCATGGCTGGATGGATTGCCGGGTCGAGCCCGGCAATGACGAAGGCGCCGTGAGAAATGGCGTCGACGCTCAGTTCAGCTTGCCGGCCAAATCCTTGATGCCGTCGGCGACGAGCTGGGTCGCGACCTTGCCCTTGACGACATCGGCCAGCAGCGTCTCGGCGGCCGCGACGGCGGCGTCGGTGGCGGCGCTGCGGACCTCGGCGATCGCCTGCGCCTCGGCCTGGGCGATCTTGGTCTCCGCCATCTTGGTGCGGCGGACGACGAACTCCTCGACCTTGGCCTTGCCTTCCGCCTGCAGGCGCTCGCCCTCGGCCTTGGCGGTCTGGACGATCGCCTCGGCCTCCTGCTCGGCCTCCTTGCGGCGGCGCTGATACTCGGCGAGCAACGCCTCGGCCTCGGCGCGCAGCCGGTGGGCCTCGTCGAGCTCGGCGCGGATGCGCGCGGCGCGGCCGTCGAGCGCGCCCGTGACGGTCTTGTGGGCGCCGAGCTTCACCAGCGCCAGCATCAGCAGCACGAAGGCGACGGCGACCCAGAATTCGGCTTCGTAGACCATGGCGGCGCCCTTCAGCGTTTGAGCACGTGATCGACCGCGGCGGCCGCCGCCGCCTCGCTCGGCGCCTTGCCGATCAGCCGGTTCACGATGGCGCCGGCGGCGTCGACCGCAATGCCGCGCACGTTCGACATCGCCGCGGTCTTGCTGGCCGCGATCGACCTCTCGGCGGCCGCGAGCTTCACGGCGAACTCGGCCTCGACCGACTTGCGATGCGCGTCCGCCTCCGCGGTGAGCCGATCGCGCGTCTCGGTCGCGATCGCATGGGCGCGGTTGCGCGCGTCGGCGAGCGCCTTCTCATAGGTCGCCACCGCCGCGTCGGCGTCGCCCTTGAGGCGGACCGCCTCGCCGAGATCGCCGTCGATGCGGGCCCGGCGGTCGGCCAGAATTCCGGCCATCCGCGGCAGTGCGAGCTTCGCCACCATCACGTAGAGGACGACGAAGCAGAGTCCGAGCCAGAGGAGCTGGGACGCGTAGGTCTCCGCCTTGAAGGGCGGAAAGCCGCCGCCGTGCCCGGAGGTCGGCGTGTGCTCCGTCGTGGCGTGAGTCGGCTGGGCCATCGGCCCCTCCCTGATTCGGCGCGTCGGCGTGTCGGCAGCGTGTCGAGGTGTCTCGCGGACGCGGAGCGTCCGCGCGTCACCGGAGGCGGTTCGTCAGACGGCGAACAGCAGCAGGAGCGCGATCAGCAGCGAGAAGATGCCGAGCGCTTCCGTGATGGCGAAGCCGAAGATCAGGTTGCCGAACTGGCCCTGGGCGGCCGACGGATTGCGCAGCGCGGCCGCCAGATAGCTGCCGAAAATCTGGCCGACGCCGAGCGCGGCGCCACCCATGCCGATGCAGGCGATGCCGGCGCCGATGTACTTGGCGGCGATCGGATCCATGTGGAAGCTCCTTCTTTCGTGCTGGATTGGAGAGATCGGGTTGTCGTCAGTGGCCCGGATGCAGGGCGTCGCTCAGATAGATGCAGGCGAGAAGCGTGAACACGTAGGCTTGCAGGAAGGCGACCAGCAGCTCGAGCGCGGTCAGCGCGATCACCATGATGAGCGGCAGCGTGCCGCCCACCCAGCCGACCAGGCCGAGCGCGCCGCCCAGCCCGGCGACGAAGCCGGCGAACACCTTCAGGGTGATGTGGCCGGCCAGCATGTTGGCGAACAGTCGGACGCTGTGGGAAATGGGCCGGGACAGGAACGACACGATCTCGATCAGCACCACGAAGGGCAGGATGTAGCCCGGGATGCCGTGCGGCACGAACAGGCGGAAGAAGCCGAGCCCGTGCGAATAGAGGCCGTAGACGATCACGGTGAAGAAGACGAGGAGCGCCAGCGATGCCGTCACCACGATGTGGCTCGTCACCGTGAACGTGTAGGGCACGATGCCGATCACGTTGGCGAACAGGATGAAGCAGAACAGCGAGAACACCAGCGGGAAGAACCGCATTCCCTCCTCGCCGGCGGTCGAGCGGATCATGTCGGCGACGAACTCGTAGGTCACCTCGGCCATCGCCTGGAGGCGGCCCGGGACGAGCTGGCGGCCCGACGTTGTGCCGAGCATCAGGAGCCCGGTGACCGCCACCGCCACCACCATGAACAGCGCCGAATTGGTGAACTGGATCTCGGTGGAACCGATCTTGCCGAGCGGGAACAGATTGACGATCTCGAACTGATGAATCGGATCGGCCATGACCTCGGTGGTCCCCTTCAGTTATGTCCCGGCGGCGCTCGAGGCCGTCGTCAGGCGTCGCGATCCTTCGCCCCCGGGTCCGGCACCACGCCGGCGGCGCGCATGACGTTGACCACGCCGGCCGCGAAGCCGACCAGCAGAAAGATGATCA
This sequence comes from Rhodoplanes sp., assembly GCF_013377085.1. Classification (GTDB taxonomy): domain Bacteria; phylum Pseudomonadota; class Alphaproteobacteria; order Rhizobiales; family Xanthobacteraceae; genus Rhodoplanes. Next base: position 66,639 of record NZ_JACAAX010000022.1, read on the forward strand.
TCCCCCACGGCGAGATGCCGAGCCAATGGTCGAGAGACCAGCCGATGACGGCTCCGACGATCACGCCCGCGACCAACTCGGAAGAGAGCCGGAACCCGCGGGCAAAACCCGCGAAGCGCGGGCCTGATCGCGGGGCGGATGCATCTCCCGGCGTGATGCTCTCCCGGTGCCGGTCGAGCTTTTCGCCGAGACGCTGGAGCCTCGCGGAGAGATCGGCTTCCTCGGCCGGGCGGTCGTCCCTGTCGTGCGCGTTCGGGGCCACGATATCGCCTCCCGCGCCACGACGTCCGGTCGGACGTCCGCCCCCCCGCCAAAGCCGCGCGGACCATACTGAGCGGGGACAACCGAGTCAAGAATTCGGCAACTCTTCGACGGCACTGCAGCGAAGGCTTTAGACCCATAATAGGGCCGGCTTATCGGTGCTGTCACGGACGTCGTGCCGCAACGCGCCGGGAATGCCGAATTGCCGTAATCGGCGTTATGCTCGTGGTGGCGCCGCGATCGCGGGACCGACGACGCAGCCGAGAGGATCCGTGATGATTCGAAGCTCGCTCGAGAAGGCCGCGGTGGTCGCCGCCGGAGCGGTCGCCGCCGGGATGCTCGCCGGAACGGCGGTGCTGGCCCAGGCCCCACCGCTGCCGCCGGACGCCGACACCAGCCGCTTCGGCTATCACCGGACCGCCGATGGTTTCGCCCGGCTGGATCTTCGCACCGGCCAGGTGTCGCTGTGCACCCTGCGGGCGTCCGGCTGGGCCTGCCAGGCGGCGCCCGACGACCGCTCCGCCTTCGAGGCCGAGATCAGCCGGCTGCAGGCCGAGAACGTCGCCCTCAAGAAGGCGCTGCTCGAGCGCGGCCTGCCGTTGCCGGGCGGCGTCAGCCCGCAGGCCGCGGCGCCGCCGCCCGATGCCGGGCGCTCGGCCGACGCCGACCTCGACCGGGCGCTGAGCTTCGTCGAGCGCGCCTGGCGGCGGCTGATCGAGATGATGAACAACCTGCAGCGCGACCTCGGCAAGACCTGAGTCGCAGGGGAGGGGACGCCATGCCGGGATCCCTGTCCGCGGTCCGTTCGCCGAGTGTCGCGCGCATCGCCACCGCCACCCTGACGGTCGCCACCCGCGGGACCGGCTTCGTCGAGATCACCGACGAGGCCCGGCGCTTCGTCGCGGCGGCCGGCGGGCGCGACGGCACGCTCCTTCTGTTCATCCGCCACACCTCGGCGTCGCTGGTCGTGCAGGAGAACGCCGATCCCGACGTCCGCCTCGACCTGGTGACGGCGCTCGACGTCCTCGCGCCGGCCGACGCCGGCTGGGTGCACGATGCCGAGGGGCCGGACGATATGCCGGCGCACGTCAAGACCATGCTGACCGGCGTGTCGCTGGCCGTGCCGGTGGTCGACGGGGCGCTCGCGCTCGGCACCTGGCAGGGCCTTTATGTCGCCGAGCATCGGGCGCGGCCGCACCGGCGCGAGGTGGTGCTGCAGTTCCTGGGCGGGCCCGCCTGATCGGTCCGGCCGGCCGGTTCCTTCGAGTCCCGCTCGGCCGATGCCCCGTTCGATCCGGTGGCGGATCACCCGTGTAAGCACGTACGTCATTTGCATAAGCCCCGATTGGGCGGCGGCCATATTTGGCCTATGATCACCGTCAGCGGGCGGAGGCGCGGGACCGCAATCCGGGCCGGGTCGCGCACCATCACGCCCGAATCAAGGGGCAGGATTCGAACTTGAGTGACATCACGTTCTATCGGCTGGTGATCGCCGACGACCATCCGCTGTTCCGTGGGGCGATGCGCGAGGCGGTGTCGGGCCTGTTCGAGCGGGTCGAGATCGCCGAGGCCGGATCGTTCGAGCAGATTTCCGCGCTGCTCGATCGCGGCGGGGACGTCGACCTCATCCTCCTCGACCTCGCCATGCCGGGGGTGCGCGGCTTCTCGGGGCTCCTCTATCTGCGGGCCCAGTATCCGAGCGTCCCGGTCGTCGTCGTGTCGGGAACCGACGACCCCGGTGTGATTCGCCGCTGCATGGACTTCGGCGCCGCCGGCTACATCCCGAAGACGCTCGGCGTCGACGTCATGCGGCAGGGCATCATGGCGGTGCTGCACGGCGGCCTGTGGACGCCGCCCGACATCGATCTCGACGCCGGCGCCGATCCCGAGACCTCGGCCGCGCTCGCCCGCTTCGCGACGCTGACGCCGCAGCAGGTGCGCGTCCTGATGATGCTGTCGGAGGGGCTGCTCAACAAGCAGATCGCCTACGAGCTGTCGGTCTCCGAGGCGACCGTGAAGGCCCATGTCTCCGCCATCCTGCAGAAGCTCGGGGTGGAGAGCCGCACCCAGGCCGTCATCGCCGCCTCCAAGATCGAGATCGGCCAGTGGCCGCCGGCCTCCGCCGCGCAGCATTGATTCGATCTGAGCCGCTGTATTGTAGGTCGATGCCGCGGGCCGCAGCCTGCTCTCTCCCCCCTTGTGGGGGAGAGGTGGAGAGGGGGGTGAGCCCCTCGACCGATCGCCGGCGGTGTACCCCTCTCCCTGTCCCTCCCCCACAAGGGGGGAGGGAACGCAAGAGCCGCGAGCAATCCGTCTGCGCTTTCGCCTTCATGCCGTGGGCCGCCTCGCCTCACTCCGCTGCGGCCACGCGCAGGGCCTGCCACTGGGTGAGCTGGGCGCGGAGCTGGGCCGGGCGGACCGGCTTGTTGAGCATGCGGATGTCGAGCATGCGGGCGGTCTCGCGCACCTCGCGGGTGCGGTCGGCGGTGAGCAGGATGGCGGGCAGCGCCTCGCCGTAGCGTCCGCGCAGCGCGACGATGGCGTCGATCCCGTTGCCGGTGTCGAGATGATAGTCGACCAGCAGCACGGTCGGCCGGCGGCCGGTTTGCTCCACCGCCGCCACGGCGCCGGCGAGGTCGGCCGCCTTGATCACGTCGCAACCCCAGCCGGTGAGCAGCGTCTCCATGCCGTCCAGGATGGTCGGCTCGTTGTCGATGCACAGCGCCAGCGAGCCGGTCAGTTGGCCGTGCGGCCGCACGGCGGCCGGCTCGCCCGGCTCGACGGCCGGGGCGACGGCGCGGGGCAGCGTCACCGAGAAGTGCGACCCGCGCCCGACCTCCGAGCGCAGCGCCACCGTATGGTCGAGCACCCGGGCGATGCGCTCGACGATGGAGAGGCCGAGGCCGAGCCCGCGGGCCACCTGGGCGCCGCGCTCGAGCCGATGGAACTCCTCGAAGATCGCCTGCTGGCTCGCCGCCGCGATGCCGATGCCGGTGTCGTGGACCTCGATCCGCACTTGGTCGCCACAGCCGCGGCAGCCGACCAGCACGCGGCCGTGCTCGGTGTACTTGATGGCGTTGGAAACGAGATTGCGCACCAGCCGGCGCAGCAGGCGGCGGTCGGAGCGCACGGCGCGGCGCGAGTGCACGAAGGTGAGGCGGAGGTTCTTCTCGCGGGCGAGCGGGGCGAACTCGACCTCGAGCTGGCGGAACAGCTCGTCGATGGCGAAGCTGCTGATCTCCGTCTTCATCACCCCGGTGTCGAGCCGCGATATGTCGAGCAGCGCGCCGAGGATTTCCTCGACGGCCTCCAGCGAGGCGTCGACATTGCCGGCGAGCCTGGCCTCTTCGCCGCCGCTGCTGCCCTGCCGCTCGACCAGGCTGGTGACGTAGAGGCGCGCCGCATTGAGGGGCTGGAGGATGTCGTGGCTGGCCGCGGCGAGGAAGCGGGTCTTCGAGAGATTGGCGTTCTCGGCCGCGGCCTTGGCGTCGGCGAGCTCGGCATTGAGCCGCTCCAGCTCGGCGGTGCGCTGCCGCACCCGCCGCTCGAGCTCGTCATTGGCGCGCTCGAGCGCCTCGGCGGCCTCGACGCTCGGGGTGATGTCGGTCAGCGTCACCACGACGCCGCCGCCCGGCATCTGGTTGACCCGCACCTCGATGACGAGGCCACGGCCGGTGAATCGCTCCAGGAACGGCTCGCCGCTCGCCGTGTAGCGGGCCGCCCGCTCGCGCACCAGCGCGTCGACCTCGCCCATCCCGAACGCGCCCTTGGCGGCATTGAAGCGCAGCACGTCGTCGAGCGTGGTGCCCACCCGCACCAGCGTCGGCGGCAGGTCGAGGAGCTCGCCGAACTGGCGGCTCCAGCACACCAGCGCCATCTCCTTCGAGAACACGGCGATGCCCTGGCGGACATGGTCGAGCGCGGTCTGCAGGATCTCGCGGTTGTAGTGAATCGCCGCGTTGGCGTCGTCGAGCAGCTTGAGGGCCGCCTTGGTCGACATCAGCCGCTTGCGCAGAAGGAGCGAGAGCACGAGGCGCGAGGAGGCGGCGCCGATCGCCGAGGCGAGCAGGTGCTCGGCATGCTGCAGGAGCTGGAAATCGGCCTCGTGCTTGGGATCGAGGGTGATGCGCCGCGCCGCCGCGAAGGCCTCGAAGGCGGTGCGGGTGCGCTCCTCGCCGAGATAGCGGGCGACCGTCGCGGTGAGCTCCTCGACCGTGGCGGCCGAGCGCCACAGCCGGAAGCTCGGGGCCGCCGGGCTCAGCCGCGAGGGAACGAAGATCTCGGCCTGCAGCCGCTCGATCGCCGAGGGGGCGTGGCGCAGCGACACTGCCACATAGGCGAACAGGTTGAGGGCGAGGCTGACGGCGACGCCGTGCACCAGCGGCGGCAGGTCGAGCCCGAGCAGCGCCTGCGGGCGCAGCAGCGCGAGGCCGAACGGCCCGTCGGTGAGAATGCTGCGCTCGATCATCCCGGCGTCGACGAAGCTCGGCAGCAGCAGTGTCCAGATCCAGGCGAGAAAGCCCACCACCATGCCGGCGACGGCGCCGCGCGCGGTCGCCTGCCGCCAGAACAGGCCGCCGAAGAAGGCGGGGGCGAGCTGGCTGATCGCCGCGAACGACAGCAGGCCGATCGAGGCGAGCTGCGCCAGCCCGGCCGAGCGGTGATACAGATAGGCGAGCAGCAGCAGCGCCACGATGGCGAAGCGGCGCACCCGCAGCAGCAGGGCGCCGACATTGTCCACCGTGCCGATCAGCGCGCCGCGCCGCCGCAGCACCAGCGGCACCATCAGATCGTTCGAGACCATGATGGCCAGCGCCACCGATTCGACGATCACCATGGCGGTTGCGGCCGACAGGCCGCCCACGAAGGCGACCAGGGCCAGCACCTTCGAGCCGGCGGCGAGCGGCAGCGCCAGCACGTACATGTCGCCGTCGACCGTGCCGTTCGGGAAGGTCAGCAGACCGGCCAGCGCGATCGGCACCACGAACAGGTTGATGAGGACGAGGTAGAGCGGAAACAGCCAGGCGGCGCGGCGGACCTCGGCCTCGCTGTTGCTCTCCACCACGGCGACGTGAAACTGACGCGGCAGCAGCAGGATCGCGAAGGCCGACAGCAGCGTCATGGTGACGAAGGTCGAGAAGCCCAGCTCGCCGGTGAGGACGCGGGCGACCTCCGGCCGCTCGACGGCGCGGGCGAACAGAGCGCCGGGGCCGCCGAACATCGCGTAGGTGACGAACACGCCGACCGCCAGGAAGGCGAACAGCTTGACCACCGACTCGGTCGCCACCGCCAGAATCAGCCCGTCCTGGTGCTCGGTCGCGTCGATGTGGCGGGTGCCGAACAGGATGGCGAAGGCCGCCATCGACAGCGCCACCACCAGGGCGATGTCGCCGAGCATCGCCTCGGCGCCCTGGGTGCCGGGGTCGATCTCGGCCAGGATGGTGCCGAGCGAGGACGACACGGCCTTGAGCTGCAGGGCGATGTAGGGGATCGTCCCGGCGATGGCGATCACGGCCACGATGGCGGCGACCGCCTGGTTCTTGCCGTGCCGGGCGGCGATGAAATCGGCGATCGAGGTGATGTTCTGGCCCTTGGCGAGGCGGACGATCCGGGTCAGCAGCGGGGAGGCGAGGCCGATCACCAGGATCGGGCCCACATAGATGGCCAGGAAGTCGAAGCCGGACCGCGAGGCCAGCCCGACCGAGCCGAAGAACGTCCAGGACGTGCAATAGATGGCCAGCGACAGCGGATAGATCAGCCGCGACCGCTGGCGCCGCGCGCGCGCGCGGGTCCGGTCGCCCCAGCTCGCCACCAGGAACAGCATCCCGATGTAGCCGAGCGCGACCGCGACTGCGACCCAGCCGTTTGGCACGAACGCCTCCTGGGGCCGGGGCGGGTGGCGCCGGCCAGCCGAAAGGTCAGCATAACCGGCCCGGGCTTGTCCATCGGGGCGATGTTCTGCGGGAAACCGATGCGGCGGCGAGCGATAGTCGTTGCATTGCCGTTTGCGGGTCCGTACTTATGGGATAAATACTTACGATTATCGCACCCCGGATAGAGGGACGGGTCTGCATGTCGATGAAGCCCTTCGAGCGCGCCGAAGCTCCTCCCGGGGGCAGCGCCAGCAACAGCCAACGAACGGTGCCGGCCATTTCCGACGCGCAACTCGCCAGCGTGCTCGACACTGCCGCCGACGGCATCATCATCATCGACGAGCGCGGGATCGTCCTCACCTACAACAAGGCGTGCGAGCACCTGTTCGGCTACACGGCGGTCGAGATGCTCGGCCGCAACGTCAACGCCATCATGCCGACCGGCCACTCGCGGGCGCATGACGGCTATATCGGCAACTACCTCTCCAGCGGGCACCGGAAGATCATCGGAATCGGCCGCGAGGTGATGGCCCAGCACCGGGACGGCACCATGATCCCGGTGCACCTGTCGGTCGGCGAGGCGGTCACCTCGGCCGGGCGGCAATTCATCGGCATCATGCGGGACCTGCGGGACCGCAACGAGAGCGAGCAGCGCCTCAACCAGCTCCAGGCGAATCTGGTGCGAATGGCGCGCGTCTCGGCGGTCGACGAGATGGGGGCGGCGCTCGCCCACGAGCTCAACCAGCCGCTGACCGCGTTGATGCTCTACCTCCAGGCGGTGGAGCGGTCATGCGCCAAGCAGGGCGCGGCGAACGCGATCCCGACCAGCGTGATGGCGATCCTGGAAAAGGCCGTCCACGAGGCGGAGCGGGCCGGCAGCATCATCCAGCGCATGCGCCAGTTCATCGAGAAGCGCGATCCGGTGCGGCGGCTGGTCGATTTAAACCCGCTGATCGAGGACGCGCTCGAGCTGACCATCCTGGGCAGCCCGCCGGGCACCAGGATCATGCGCGACTTCGGCACCGAGCTGCCGCCCGTTCTGGTCGACCCGGTGCAAATCCAGCAGGTGGTGGTCAACCTGGTGCGAAACGCACTCGAGGCGATCAAGTGCTGCGACGTCCAGGTGGTGCGGCTGTCGACCAAGCGGGTCGCCGGCGGCGTCGCCATGAGTGTGCTGGACAGCGGCCCGGGCATCCGGCCGGAGGGCATCGGCGAGATGTTCAAGGCTTTTTCATCCTCCAAGAGCCATGGTCTGGGGCTCGGCCTTGCTATTTCGAAGTCGATCGCCCAGACCCACGGCGGTGACCTCTCCGTCGATCCCGGCGGTGGCGGCGGGCGCGGCGCTTGCTTCACGTTGCTGCTGCCCTTGCCGGACGACGCGACGGCGGGCGCGACGGCAGAAACCAAGGACGGTACCAATGGGTCAGAACGCCACCGCGGCTGGTGAGATCCACATCATCGACGATGATCCGGCGGTTCGCGACGCCCTGTCGGTCGTCCTGACCCTGGAGGGCTACCACGTCACCACCTTCGCGGACGGGCACTCCTTTCTGGCCGCCGTGCGCTCCCGTGTTCCGGCCTGCATCATCCTCGATGTCCACATGCCGGGGCGGTCCGGCCTCGACATCCTCAAGGAGCTCAACGCCAAGAACTATCCGGCGCCGGTGTTCATCATCTCGGGGCAGGGCGACATCCCGATGGCGGTCGAGGCGATCAAGAACGGCGCCTTCGACTTCATCGAGAAGCCGTTCGATGCCGAGACGGTGGTCAACCGGGTGCACGAGGCGATCGAGGCGGCCGGGCGGCGCCAGGCGCGCGCCGGGCTCGGCGAGACCCTCACCCAGTTCCCGGGCAGCGACCTGCTCACGGCGCGGGAGCGGGAGGTGCTGAACCTGATCGCGGCCGGAGCCTCGAACAAGGAGGCCGGCCGCCAGCTCGGCATCAGCCCGCGCACCATCGAGGTGCACCGCGCCCGCATCATGGAGAAGCTCGGCGCCAAGAACGCCGCCGATCTGGTCCGTATCGTGCTGTCGGAATCGCCCCGTAATTCGTGACTCCCGCCCTTCCAGCCTGCTCCGGCATCGATCTCCGACGACCAACCGCTATCGGCTAAGTATTTTCACATAGCGTATACTACGAATTGAGAGGTGGGCCCAAGGCTCCAATCTTGGAAGATCGGCAGCTCGTGGGCTGCGAGCTGGCGGATGTCCCGAAATGGCCGTGCATGTCGTCGAAGATGATCCCGGCGTGAGCGACTCGCTCGCGATCCTGCTGGAGTACCTGGGATTCGAGGTGGTGCGTCATGCCGATGCGGAGGACTTCTTCCGCAGCGCGCCGCCGACCGGCAAGGATATCGTCTTCGTCGACCTCATGCTGCCTGGCATCAGCGGGGCCGAGTTGATCCGGTGGCTGTCCAGCCTCAAGGATCCGCCCCGCATCGTCGCCATGTCGGGGCAGTCGCAGAACACCATCGACCTGCAGCTCCGCGGTATCGGCGCGACGAACGTCATCCGCAAGCCGCTGTCGCACGGTGCCATCACGCAGCAGCTCGCCGCCATCCGGCTGTGACGGCCTTCAGTGGGGGCTCGACGGGCGCCCACCGCCTCGAGGGCATCCCCTTACGGCGAAAGTCGAAGGCGTCCTGGGGTCTTGCCGGCGTAAGGTGGTCTTGACACAATTTTGCTGCAATGCGATCACCAAACGAGGTAGAAAAGCACCGACTTGGCCTCCTCCGCAGGGCCCGAAACAGGCCTCGGAAAGGTCCTTTTCGACTCTCGCAAGTCACTGCAAAATCAGATGTATTTGCGATAAGGGTTTCTCCGTAAGCATTCATGCCAGATTACGTGTCGGCAATCACCTCCGCTAATGTCCCATTGCGCTGCCGAGCGTTTCAACCCCCGGCTCGCCCGGCGAGGACCCCCATGAAGCCAGCCATCGCACCGCGGACCTATTCTGTTGCGGTCGAGTCGCCCTGCCGACTCCCGTCGTCCCATCGTCCCGCCCCGGTTCAGGCCGCGCTCCGCCGCGACGAGGAGCCGCAAGGCCAGCGTCAGCGGGTCGGCCAGCACGCCCATATCTTCCGTGAGGGCGATCGCGCCGACCGCATGTTCCAGCTCGTCGACGGCGCCGTCATGCTCTACAAGCTGCTGCCCGACGGGCGCCGCCAGGTGGTCGAGCTCCTCAGCGCCGGCGACGTGTTCGGCCTGTCGGCCCTGCCGGTCTACGATTGCTCCGCCGAGACCCTGGTCTCCTGCAACGTGATCGCCTACGAGCGCGCCGCCGTCGAGCACTCGCCCGAGCTGCTGCGCCGCCTCAGCTCCCATGTCCACGCCCAGCTCTGCGCCCTGCACGAGCACGCGGTGCTGCTCGGCCGCAAGTCGGCGCTCGAGCGGGTCGCCACCTTCGTGATGCATTGCGTGCCGGGCCGCGGCGGCTTCGACTGCGCCGGTCCGCGCTGCGGCGGCGACTCGGCGGTGGTCCGCCTCGGCATGACCCGCCAGGAGATCGCCGACTATCTCGGCCTCACGCTCGAAACCGTGTCCCGTGCCTTCTCCGAGCTGCGCCGTCGCGGCATCATCGCGATCGACAAGCAGGAAGAGGTCCGGGTGCACGACGTCTGCCGGATCTGCCAGCTCACCGGCGCGCACTGACGCGCAGACGCGCGCGACGCTTTTCGGAGCGATCGTCCATCTCCTCCCCGGACGATCCTCTTCAACTCGAGGCGCCGTACCCTTGGTACGGCGCTTTTTTTGACGGCGAGGTGTCGGCGCGGGGGCGCCATGCAGTCGCGGCGTGACGGTCGCCAGCGGCCGCCCGCGTCTGCTATGACGGGACCTCACCGGCAGGACCCCATGCAGAAGCCTACCCACGACTCGATGCGCCCGGACTCCGGCGCAAAGCGGCCGTCTCCCTCCTTCCTCAATCTCCTCGAGACCTTGGTCATCGGCGCGGTCGGTGCCGAGCTGTTCAATCTCGCCAACATCCCGGCCGCGTATCTCGCCGGCGCCATGGTGCTGGTCGCGATCGCCGCGCTCGCCGGCCGGCCGGTCGGCGTGCCGCGCCCGGTGGCGCGCTGCTTCTTCGTGGTCGTCGGCCTCTCGCTCGGCAGCGTGGTCAATCCCGAGTCGCTGCATGGCGTCGCGGCCTGGCCGATCAGCATCGCCGCGGTCGTGGTGGCGATGGCCTGCGTGACGCTCTCCACCATGTACTATCTCCGCCGCGTGCACGGCTGGGACACCATGACGGCGCTGTTCGCCGGCGTCCCCGGGGCGCTGTCGCAGGTGCTGGTTCACGCCGCCGAGGAGAAGTGTGACGTCCGCGGCATTGCGATCGTGCAGACCATGCGGGTCGTGATTCTGACCGTCGGGGTGCCGGCGCTGCTCGCGGCGCTCGGTCAGGGCGGTCCGACTCGCCTTGCGGTGGCGCCGTCGAGCCTGTTCGCGGCGCCGCTCGAGCTCGCCGTCATGGTGGCCGCGGCGGTCGCGGTCGCGGCATTGCTGCTGCGGGTCGGGTTTCCCGGGGGCCTGATGATCGGCCCGATGGCGGTGTCGGCGATTCTGCACGGCACCGGCCTCATCACCGTCACGCTGCCCATGTGGGCGATGATCGGCGGGATGGTCGGGCTCGGCGCGGTCAGCGGATCGCGTTTTACCAACACGCCACTCTTCATACTTTGGTCGTATCTCGGCGCCGCGCTCGGATCCTTCGCCGTCGCGATCGCGGTCTCCGGCGCTTTCGTCTTGGCGCTCGCGGTCGGGCTCGGCCTGCGTGTCGGCGATCTCACGGTCGCGTTCTCGCCGGGCGCGATCGACGCGATGATGGTGCTGGCGTTGGCTTTGCACATCGATCCGGTGTTTGTCGGCGCCCACCACATCGCGCGAGTGTTCGCTGTATCGTTTTCTTTGCCGTTGGTGATCCGATACATGTCGCGAAGGAGTGGACGACGAGAAGACCATTCGGATGTCAAGAAGACTGGACAATCAGGCGGTCCTGACAGTGACATGGATTGACTTTCGTCAATGCACGGCAGCCATGCATCCTGACTAGTCCAAGACGCTCCTCCATTCAGCTCGACCTCAAAACGCCGCAACCCAAGGCCCCAATCATGGCTCAATCGACGGTTCGCAAGACCATGACATTCGGTGAAGGCGGACTCGCATTCGTCTTCGCCGTGACGACGCTGCTCTGCCTCGTCGGTGCCGCGAAGGCGCACGACGCACCCTTCGCTTTCCATGCTTTTCTGTCCGCAGCGGCCAGCGTGGCGGCCGTCTTCCTCATCTTCCGTGGCTACTTCAACCGTCCGGCCGAGCTGCCCGGGCAGGAGACGGACGACGGCCGCGCGAACTACAACGACGGACCGATAAAGTTCGCGACTCTGGCGGCGGTGTTCTGGGGCATCGCCGGCTTCGTGGTCGGACTGTGGATCGCGCTCGAGCTCGCCTATCCGGTGCTGAACTTCGATCTGCCATGGATCAATTTCGGCCGGCTGCGTCCGCTCCACACCTCGGCCGTCATCTTCGCCTTCGGCGGCAACGTCCTGCTCGCCTCCTCGTTCTACGTCGTCCAGCGAACTTGCCGCGCGCGCCTCGCCGGCCGTCTTGCGCCGTGGTTCGTGATCCTCGGCTACAACTTCTTCATCGTGATCGCCGGCACGGGCTATCTGCTCGGCGTCACCCAGGGCAAGGAATACGCCGAGCCCGAGTGGTACGCCGACCTGTGGCTGACCATTGTCTGGGTGGTCTATCTGCTGGTCTTCCTGGCGACGCTCATCAAGCGGAAAGAGCCGCACATCTACGTCGCCAACTGGTTCTATCTCGCCTTCATCGTCACCATCGCGGTGCTGCATCTCGGCAACAACGCGACCCTGCCGGTGTCGGTGTTCGGCTCGAAGTCCTACATCGTCTGGGCCGGCGTCCAGGACGCGATGTTCCAGTGGTGGTACGGCCACAACGCGGTCGGCTTCTTCCTGACGGCCGGCTTCCTCGGCATCATGTACTACTTCGTGCCGAAGCAGGCCGAGCGGCCCGTCTACTCCTATCGCCTGTCGATCGTGCACTTCTGGGCCCTGATCTTCCTCTACATCTGGGCCGGTCCGCACCATCTCCACTACACGTCGCTGCCCGACTGGGCGCAGACGCTCGGCATGACCTTCTCGATCATGCTGTGGATGCCGTCCTGGGGCGGCATGATCAACGGCCTGATGACGCTGTCGGGGGCGTGGGACAAGCTCCGCACCGACCCTGTGCTGCGCATGCTGGTCGTCTCGGTCGCCTTCTACGGCATGTCGACCTTCGAAGGCCCGATGATGTCCATCAAGGCCGTCAACTCGCTCAGCCACTACACCGACTGGACGGTCGGTCACGTGCATTCGGGCGCGCTCGGCTGGGTCGGCTTCGTCTCGTTCGGCGCCATCTACTGCATGGTGCCGTGGCTGTGGAACAAGAAACAGATGTACAGTCTCAAGGCCGTCAACTGGCACTTCTGGATCGCCACCATCGGCATCGTGCTCTACGTTTCGGCCATGTGGGTGTCCGGTATCCTGCAGGGCCTGATGTGGCGCGCCTACACGTCGCTCGGCTTCCTCGAATACTCGTTCATCGAGACCGTCGAGGCGATGCATCCGTTCTACGCGATCCGTGCGCTCGGCGGCGGCCTGTTCGTCGTCGGCGCGCTGATCTTCGCCTGGAACGTCTGGATGACGGTGCGGTCGGGCGAACCGGCCGCTGTCGCACAGTCCGCCATGCAGCCGGCCGAGTGAGAGAGGGAACGACCATGTCTGTCATGGCCAAACACGCGATCCTCGAGAAGAACTCGATCCTCCTCCTCATCGGCATCCTGCTGGTGATCTCGATCGGCGGTCTCGTCGAGATCGCGCCGCTCTTCTATCTGAAGAGCACCATCGAGAAGGTGGACGGCATGCGGCCCTACACGCCGCTCGAGCTGGCGGGTCGCACCGTCTATGTCCGCGAAGGCTGCTACGTCTGCCATTCGCAGCAGGTGCGGCCGCTGCGCGACGAGGTCGAGCGCTACGGCCACTACTCGCTCGCCGCCGAGAGCATGTACGACCATCCGTTCCAGTGGGGCTCGAAGCGCACCGGCCCCGACTTGTCGCGGGTCGGCGGCAAGTACTCCGACGAGTGGCACGTCGCCCATCTGAGCAACCCGCGCTCGGTGGTGCCGCAGTCGGTCATGCCGGGCTATGCCTTCCTGGCCAGAACCGACCTCGACCCCAAGGCGCTCGCCGGCCACATGGAGACCCTGCGGCTCGTCGGCGTGCCCTACACGGACGAGCAGATCAAGAACGCCGCCAAGGACATCAAGGCCCAGGCGACACCCGACGACGCCGGCATCGCCGAGCTTCAGCAGCGCTATGCCAAGAGCACGGCCCGCGACTGGGACGGCAACCCGTCGCGGATCACCGAGATGGACGCCCTCGTCGCCTATCTTCAGATGATGGGCACGCTGGTGGATCTCAAGCTTTACAACGAAAAAGCGAATCTGCGCTGAGAGGGGATCCATGCGAATCGAGCCAGGATTGACCCTGATCAGCACCTTCGTCGTGAACTGGTGGACGCCGATCTTCGTCGCCCTGTTCGTGGCGGTGCTCGTCTACGCGCTGTGGCCGCGCAATCGCGCGACCTTCGACCACGCGGCCAAGATGCCTCTGCGGGAGGACTGAAGACATGGCGACGAACGAGATCGATGCCGTCACCGGCACGCCCACCACGGGCCACGAGTGGGACGGCATCAAGGAGCTGAACACGCCGCTGCCCCGCTGGTGGCTGTGGACCTTCTACGCCTGCATCGTGTGGTCGGTCGCCTACTGGATCGTCTATCCGGCCTGGCCGCTGGTCTCCAGCTACACGACCGGCCTGTTCGGCTACTCGTCGCGGGCGAATGTCGCCGCCGACATTGCGGCCCTGCAGGCGTTGCGCGGCGCGAAGTCGATCGCGCTCGGCAAGACCGAGCTCGTCGACATCGAGAAGGACCCGGCGCTGCTCGCCTTCGCGCGGGCCCAGGGCCGGGCCGCCTTCGGCGACAACTGCGCCCCCTGCCACGGCTCGGGCGCCGCCGGCTCGAAAGGTTACCCGAACCTCAACGACGACGACTGGCTTTGGGGCGGTACCCTCGACGCCGTCTACCAGACCATCCAGTACGGCGCCCGCTCGGGTCACGCCAAGGCGCGCGAGAACCAGATGCCGGCGTTCGGCAAGGACGGCACCCTGAAGAAGGACGAGATCGTCCAGGTCGCGAGCTACGTGCGCTCGCTTTCGGGCCTGACGGTTCCGCAGGGCGTCAACCTCGAGGCCGGCAAGAAGCTGTTCGCCGACAACTGCGCGGTCTGCCACGGCGACGACGCCAAGGGCAACCAGGAGCTCGGGGCGCCGAACCTCACCGACCGCATCTGGCTGTATGGCGGCGACCAGGACAGCGTGATCGACACCATCGCCAATGCCCGGTCCGGCGTGATGCCGGCCTGGACCGATCGTCTCGACCCGGTCACCATCAAGGCGCTCGCCGTCTACGTGCACACGCTCGGCGGCGGCCGGTAACATATTCATACTTGAGAATGATCAACACGGCGGGCTCGCCCGTCCTCTAGAAAGGATCGCCCCGGCCATGGTGGACCGGGGCGGTCCCTCATCCGGAGCAACATGGTCCCCCCGCCCATGAACGTGTCCGTCAAGCCGCCCGTCGCCGCTCTTCCGGAGGCCCCCCTCTACGAATCGGCCAAGAAGAACTATCCGCAGAGCGTCCACGGCCGCTTCCGCACCGTCAAATGGGTGCTGATGGCGGTCTTCCTCGGCATCTACTACCTCTTGCCCTTCGTGCGCTGGGACCGCGGTCCCAACTCGCCGAGCCAGGCCGTGCTGGTCGACATTCCGAACACGCGCTTCTACTTCTTCTTCATCGAGCTGTGGCCCCAGGAGGTCTACTACTTCACCGGCCTGCTGGTGATCGCCGCGATGACGCTGTTCCTGATGAACGCCGTCGCGGGCCGCATCTGGTGCGGCTATGCCTGTCCGCAGACCGTCTGGACCGACCTCTTCTACGCGGTGGAGCGCTGGATCGAGGGCGATCGCCGCGAGCGCATGTTGAAGGCCAAGGCCGGGCTCGACGCCCGCCGCGTCGGCGAGCTCGCCCTCAAGCACGGCATCTGGCTGACCATCGCCTGGTGGACCGGCGGTGCCTGGGTGCTCTATTTCGCCGACGCTCCGACCCTGGTGAAGGAGCTCGCCACCTTCGAGGCGCCGATGGTGGCCTATGCCTGCATCGGCATTCTCACCTTCACGACCTACACGCTCGCCGGCCACTTGCGCGAGCAGGTCTGCATCTACATGTGCCCGTGGCCGCGAATCCAGGCGGCTCTCACCGACGAGTGGGCCCTCAACGTCACCTATCGCTGGGACCGCGGCGAGCCCCGCACCTCGATCAAAAAGGCGGCCGATCTGCGGTCGCTCGGCGAGAAGGCCGGCGACTGCGTCGACTGCCTGCAATGCGTCGCGGTGTGCCCGACCGGCGTCGACATTCGCGACGGCTCGCAGCTCGGCTGCATCCAGTGCGGCCTGTGCATCGACGCCTGCGACACCGTGATGGCCAAGGTCGGCCGCCCGTTCGGCCTGATCGCCTACGACAACGACGTCAACATCGAGCGCCGGCTCGCCGGCGAGGCGCCGGTCTACCGCTTCATCCGCGCCCGCACGCTGATCTACACGGGCATCATCGCGCTGGTCGGCGCCGTGATGCTCTACGCGCTCTCCACCCGCACGCTGATCGACATCAACGTGCTGCACGACCGCAATCCGCTGTTCGTCTCCCTGTCGGACGGCTCGACCCGCAACGCCTACACGATCCGCTTCCTCAACAAGCGCTCGGATCTGCGCACCATCGAGCTCTCCGCCGCCGGCGTGCCGATTCCGACCGTGCATGTCATCGGCGAGGAGCCGGCGAGCCGCACCATCGTGGCCGTCGGTCCCGACCAGACCCGCGAGGTGCGGGTGCTGATCACGGTGCCGCCCGCCGCCCGCATCGACAAGTCGAACGCCATCACGTTCACGGCGCGCGACGTCGACTCCGGCGACACGGCGACCGCCACCGACCATTTCTTCGGCCCGTGACCACCGGGACAGGGAGCGCGACCATGGATACGGACATCCCGGCCACGGGACGACCTTTGACGGGCAGGCGGGTGCTGATCTACCTGCTCGCCTTCTTCGCCGTCGTGATCGGCGTCAACGGTGTGATGATGACGCTCGCGGTCGAGACGCTGCCGGGCACCGAGGTCGACAGCCCGTATCGGGCCAGCCTCGCCTACAAGAGCGAGATCGCCGCGGCGCAGGCCCAGACGGCGCGCGCCTGGCGGGTCGCGGCGCATGTGGAGCGCACCCCCGACAGCCGCGCCAGCGTGCGGATCGAGGCGCGCGACGCCGCCGACACGCCGATCTCCGGGCTTGCGGTGACGGCTCGATTGTCCCGTCCGACCGACAAGCGCGGGGATCGCACGGTCGGCATCGTCGAGCGCGGCATCGGCATCTATCGCGGGGAGGCCACGGACGTGCCGTCCGGCCAGTGGGACCTGGTGATCGAGGCGGAACGCGGCGGCGACCGGGTCTATCTCTCGCGCAACCGCGTGGTGCTGCCGTAAGGCCGCATGCGCGTTTGCGCCCGAAGCCGTCATGCGCGGGCTTGACCCGCGCATCCATCGCGCTTCGAATGACGCCGTCTTTTCACTGGATGGATCGCCGTGTCGAGCCCGGCGATGACCGAGAGTGACATGACCGAGACCCCCGATCTCACCCATTTCGTCGAGCGCTTCGACGACGGCCGCGCCCGCCTCAACCTCGCGGTCGAGGGCATGACCTGCGCGGCCTGCATGTTCGAGATCGAGGGCGGCCTCGGCGCGTTGCCGAACGTCACGAATGCGCGCGCGAATCTCACCAGCGGCCGGGTCGCCATCGAGTGGCAGGCCGACGGCGTCGACCCTGTCGCCGTGGTCGGGCGCCTCCGGGATCTGGGCTACAAGGCCTATCCGTACGACGCGCGAAGAATGGAATCCGAGGAGCAGCAGGAGGCGCGCTTCCTGCTGCGCTGCCTCGGTGTCGCGGCGTTTGCGGCCATGAATGTCATGCTGCTGTCGGTCTCGGTGTGGTCCGGCAATGTCAGTGACATCACGCCGGAGCAGCGCGACTTCTTCCACTGGCTGTCGGCCCTCATCGCGCTGCCGGCGGTCGCCTATGCGGGCCAGCCCTTCTTCCGCTCGGCGACCCGCGCCGTGCTGGCCGGCCGCCTCAACATGGACGTGCCGATCACGCTCGGCGTGGTGCTGGCGCTCGCCCTGTCGGTGTTCGAGACGCTGCACCACGCCGAGCACGCCTATTTCGATTCGGCCGTGATGCTGCTCGCCTTCCTGCTGGCGGGCCGCTGGCTCGACCAGAACATGCGCCGTCGCACCCGGGCGGTCGCGGCGAACCTCGCCGCCCTCAAGGCCGAGACCGCGGTGAAGTTCATCAGCGCCGACGAGATCAGCGAGGTGCCGGTGGCGGCGATCCGGCCCGGAGATCTCGTGCTGGTGCGGCCCGGCGAGCGCATCGCGGTCGACGGCGAGGTCGAGGACGGCCGCTCCGAGATCGACCAGAGCCTGGTGACGGGCGAGACCGCCCACGTGTCGGCCGAGCGCGGCACGCTGGTCTATGCCGGCACCCTCAACGTCAACGGCACGCTGCGGGTGCGGGTCGGCGCGGCCGATCGCGGCACGCTGCTCGACGAGGTCACGCGGCTCCTCGACCACGCCGTCGAGGCGCGCTCGCATTATGTCCGGCTCGCCGAGCGCGCGGCGCGGCTCTATGCGCCGGTCGTCCATCTCACGGCGATCGTCACCATGCTGGGCTGGGTGGCGCTCGGCGCCACCTGGCACGACGCCGTCGTCACGGCGATCGCGGTCTTGATCATCACCTGCCCGTGCGCGCTCGGGCTCGCCATTCCGGCCGTCCAGGTGGTCGCCTCGGGCGCGTTGTTCCGCGCCGGCGTGCTGCTCGCATCGGGCGATGCCATCGAGCGGCTCGCCAGCGTCGACACGGTGGTGTTCGACAAGACCGGCACGCTGACGCTGCCGGAGCCGGAGCTGGTCGACGCGGGTCGGGTCAGCCCTGAAACGCTGGCGCTCGCCGGCCGCCTCGCGCTGGCGAGCCGCCATCCGCTCGCCGCCGCCATCGCGCGCGCGGCCGGGGCGACGGCGCCGCTCGACGACGCGAGCGAGGAGCCGGGGCAGGGCGTGAGCGCCATCGTCGACGGCGACGACGGACTCGTCCGCGAGGTTCGGCTCGGCCGGCCGTCCTGGTGCGGCGCCGAGGCGGAGGCGACGCGCGTCGCCGCGGCCGATCCGGAGGCGTCGGTGATCGTCTTCCGGGACGGCGCGGCCGTCACGGTCTTTTCCGTGCGCCAGCGTCTGCGCGAGGACGCGACCGCTGTGCTGGCCGGGCTGCGGGCGCGGGGGCTTGCCGTGGAGCTTCTGTCCGGCGACCGCGAGGCGGCGGTCGGTCATGTGGCGCGCCAACTCGGCGTCACCGAGGTACGGGCCGCCGCGACCCCGGCCGACAAGATCGCCCGCATCGAGGCGTTGCGCGCCGCCGGCCGAAAGGTCCTGATGGTCGGCGACGGCATCAACGACGCCCCGGCGCTCGCCGCCGCCGACGTGTCGCTGTCGCCCGTCACGGCGGCGCATCTCACCCAGTCGGCCTCCGACGCCGTCTTCCTCGGCGACCGCCTGCAGCCGGTTGCGGCCGCGCTCGACATCACCCGCCGGGCGCGCCGGATCATGCACGAGAACCTGTGGCTCGCGGTGGTGTACAATGCGATCGCGGTGCCGGTGGCGATCGCCGGCTTGGCGACGCCGCTGGTCGCCGCGGTGGCGATGTCGGGTTCGTCCATGCTGGTGATCCTCAACGCCCTGCGGGCCAAGCCCCGGTCGGCGGGTGGGGATCCCGGTCTGGCGTCCGGGCGCCCCCGCACCATATGAGCGACGGCGCCTGCGAAGCCCCCGCTTCGCGCGCGAGGGCGCCGAAAGCGTGAGGAGAGGCGCCATGGAAGTCCTGGTCTATCTGGTGCCGCTGGCGCTCTCGCTCGGACTCCTGGGGCTCGGCGCCTTCCTGTGGTCGCTCAAGACCGGCCAGTACGACGACCTCGACGGCGCCGCCTGGCGCGCCATCATGGACGACGACCAGCTTCCGCCCGCGGCCGCGCAGAAGAAGGCGCCGCCGCCCCAGACTCCCTGACGCGGCGCGCCTTCAGTCGATCTCCACCTCGGCCTCGATCTCGACCGGAATGCCGAACGGCAGCGCGGCGACGCCGACGGCGGAACGGGCGTGCTGGCCGCGCTCCGGCCCGAACACGGCCAGGATCAGGTCGGAGAAGCCGTTGATGACGGCCGGCATGGCCTGGAAGCCCGGCGCGCTCGTCACCATGCCGAAGGCGCGCACCCAGGCGGTGACGCGGTCGAGGCTGCCGAGCTCGCGGTGCAGGCTCGCCAGGATGGCGAGGCCGGTGAGGCGCGCCGCCTCGGTGGCCTGCTCGACCGTGATCGGGTCGCCGACCCGGCCGGGCAGCGACCACAGCCGGCCGTCCGGCAGCACCGGGCCGTGGCCCGAGATCGCGGCGCGCCGGCCGACCACGCGGACGAAACGGAACGGCAGCACGGTGCCGGGCGGCAGCGTCGGCGCCGGCGGCAGCACCAGGCCGAGCTCGGTCAGGCGGGCTTCGATCGACATGAGATTGGTGATCCGACTGGGGACGATCTGCTTCCTATAAACGAAAATGCGCGGGCCGGGGCCCGCGCAAGTCGTCCAGGTCGAACGGAACGCGCGGCTTATTCGGCCGCCATGGCCCGCGACTTGAGCGGAAGCTGGAGCCGGTCCCACACCTCCACCAGCGCCTCGGCCAGCGCGTGGATCATCGCATCCTCGTGATAGGGCGAGGGCGTGATGCGCAGGCGCTCGGTGCCCACCGGAACGGTCGGGTAGTTGATCGGCTGGATGTAGATGCCGTGCTCCTCGAGCAGCATGTCGGTCGCGGCCTTGCACTTCTCGGCGTCGCCGACGAACACCGGCACGATGTGGGTGTCGGTCGGCATCACCGGCAGCCCGGAGGCCGACAGGACAGCCTTCACCTGGGCGGCCCGGTCCTGGTGGCGCTCGCGCTCCCAGGTCGAGGTCTTGAGGTGGCGGATCGCGGCGGTCGCGGCGGCGCAGATGGCCGGCGGCAGCGCGGTCGTGAAGATGAAGCCCGGCGCATAGGAGCGCACCGCGTCGACCATCGCATGGGTGCCGGTGATGTAGCCGCCGAGGCAGCCGAAGGCCTTGGCCAGCGTGCCCTCGATCACGTCGATGCGGGCCATCTCGCCCTGGATCTCGGCCTGGCCGCCGCCGCGCGCCCCGTACATGCCGACCGCGTGGACCTCGTCGATATAGGTCATCGCGTTGTACTTCTCGGCGAGGTCGCAGATTTTCCCGATCGGCGAGACGTCGCCGTCCATCGAGTAGAGGCCCTCGAAGACGATCAGCTTGGCGCGCTCCTTGCCGGCCTTCTTGAGCAGCTCCTCGAGGTGCTCGACGTCGTTGTGGCGCCACACCACCTTGTCGGTGCCGGCATTGCGCACGCCGGTGATCATCGAGTTGTGGTTGAGCGCGTCCGAGAGGATCAGGCACTCGGGCAACAGCTTGGCGAGGGTCGAGATGCCGGCGTCGTTGGACACGTAGCCGGACGTGAACACCAGCCCCGCCTCCTTCTGGTGGAGGTCGGCGAGCTCGTTCTCCAGCAGAACCAGCGGATGATTGTTGCCGGCGATGTTGCGGGTGCCGCCTGCGCCGGCGCCCATGCGCGTCGCGGTCTCGACCATGGCGCCGATCACCTTCGGGTGCTGGCCCATGCCGAGATAGTCGTTCGAGCACCACACGATGACGTCGCGGGGCCCTTCCGGCGTATGGCGGATCGCCCGCGGGAAGCGGCCGGCCAACCGTTCGAGGTGGGCGAACACCCGATAGCGACGCTCGTCATGCAGCCGATTCAACGCGTCGGTGAAATAAGTGTTGTATCCCATAGAATTGACTCCCCCGATCAACGGTCGGCGAAACGCGAGAATACCACGTGGTTAGTGGAGTTGACAACGGGTGCTGTCAGGCTGCCTTGACGTTTATCAAGGCACAGACCGAGAACGGGCAGGAATTTGGCGGACATGGATCGGGGTCTCCATGGGGGCGGCCTTCACCCCGGTCGGGTCCGGGCGCGCGCCGAACCGGGCCGGGGACGAGACCAGCTCTGTCTGGAAGTGTCCTAGACTGAGATCAGCTCCCAGGGAAGCCCGTCGACGCAGTCGTGGCCGCTCGCGGTCACGATGAAGGTATGTCCGAGAAAAATGCCGAACCGGCCGTCCGCCGAGATCGGGTTCGGCTCGGCCATGAACACCATGCCGGGCTTGAACGCCTGCTCGAACGGCTCGGCCTCGACACGCTCCGTGTAGACATGCGGGCCATCGGTGATCAGGTCGATGCCGTGGGCGTGGATCGGCCGCGACTGCACCCCCTTGTCGCGGAAGACGCCGCCGATCTCGCGGATCTTCTCCAACGGGACGCCGGGCGCGATGGCCTCCGCCATGCGGGCGAAGCAGGGCAGGGTGATGTCCTCCCAGAACCGCTTCACCATGTCGGTCGGCGGCCCGAGGCAGATCGGCGAGCCGATCTGGGCCGTGTAGCCGCGGTAGCCGGCGGCCAGCTCCATGTTGATGATGTCGCCCCTCTGCAGCTTTCGTCCGGAGGGGCGCGGATTGCCGAACACCATGGCGGGGTCGGCCATCGGGGTCGTGCCGATGATCAAGAAGTCGATGTCGCCGCCGCCCTCCAGGATCGCCGAGGCGGCCGCCGCCTTGAGCTGGTACTCGGTGACGCCCGGCGCGGCGCGGTTCGCGATCGCCCGCATCGCCGCCTCGCACAGCGCGCCGGCTTTTCGCACGCAGTCCAGCTCTTCCGCACTGTGGATCGACAAGAGCTCGTGCAGTACCCCGTGGGTGAAGACGATCTCGGCCTCGGGCAGCTTCTCCTTCAGGGTGTTGTACTGGTTGATCGGCAGGTGGTCCTTGTGGCGCGGGTCGATCTCCATCAGGCCGATGCGGCCCTTGGCGAGTCCGAGCTCGTGGATGCGCTCGGCCATCACCTCGGCGTAGCGGCCGCCCCGGCTGCCGCGCACGTCGGAGAGTGCCGCCGACGTTTCGCGACGCACCGACTCGGCGTGCGTCCCGCCCATCGAGTAGACCAGTGTCGGCTCGCCCTCACGCGGCACCACGACGTAGCAGCACAGCGCGTGCCACTCCCAATGGCCGGTCAGCCACAGCATGCCGCCGCCGAAACTCCAGTGGCTCGGGCCGCCCGGCACGATCATGCAGTCGAGCCCGAGCTCCTGCATTTTTGTCCGCAGGGCCGCGTAGCGGCGGGCGTATTCCTGCTTGGAGAACTGCTCGTACACGGCGTCGCGATAGTACGGCGTGTCGCGCATGGTGTTGAACGGCTGGCCCTGGTCGAGCCGCTTGCTCAGCTCGTCCCAGGGCAGAAACTTGCTCGGTGTCGTCGTGGTGTTGCTGGACATGGGCACCCCTCGAATATCGTTGTTGCTCGATCGTGAGCCGGTTCAGTCTCGGCAATTTCAATCCTTGCAGGCGCCGATAGTCACCGGGCCGCCGGCCGCCTTCACGGCGTCGTCGGCGATCGACATGTCGACGATGCGGTCGAAGGTCAGCTTCCTGGCCGCGTCGAGATCGCCGTTGTCGACGGTGTTCTGGTGGGTCCACTCGGTCCGCTCGCGCACGAAACCCTGGTTGACCGAGAGGACGCAGGCCTGGGTGATCGAGTCGATGGCGAACTCCACCGCGTCGCGCGGCTTGCCGGTGGCCTCGACGATGATGGGCACCACCTTGTCCCTGTCGCGGTAGATGGCGCGGTTCGCCTCGATCATGGCGGCGACCGTGTCGACCAGCAGCGGCCGGTCCTTGGCGATCAGGCTGTCGGCGGCGCCGTAGTGATTGAAGGCGAGGCTCGGCAGCAGGTCGGCGATCGTCGACATCACGTGGGCGCCCGGCTTCTGCTTCTGCACCAGATAGACGTCCTCCGGATGCAGCACGACCCCGTCGATCTGGCCGGCGACGAAGCCGGGAAGGCGGCCGGCCGTGCCCTGCGAGACGAACTGCGCATCGGCGACCGCGAGCCCCGCCTTGCGCAACACCTCGCGGCCCATCAGCCAGTTGAAGCCGCCGACGCCGCCGGCGGCGCTCAGCCGCTTGCCCTTGAGATCGGCGGCGGTCTTGATCTCGGCCGTCACCACGAAGGCCTGCGGCGGGCGCGGCGCGAGGCCCCAGATCTGGCGCGCCTTCAGGCCTTGCGCGATGGCGACGTCGGGCAGGTTGGAGATCGCCGTACCCTGGCCCACCGCCGTCACCGAGGTGCCGGCGGCGCCACCGTCGAACTGGATGATGTTGGCGTCGACGCAGCGCTTGGCGAAGAAGCCGAGCGCCTTCGCCACGAAGGGCGCCGTGTGCACCACATTGGGCGGCGCCACCGCCACTCCGACATTGATCTTTCGAAGCCCCTGCGGGCAGTTTTGCGCCTGGGCGGCGGCGGGTGAGGCGGCGAAAGCCACGGCGAGGCCGGCGATCCCGGCGGCGCCGAGCATGGCAACGGAACGGCAGAGTCTGGGCGTGATCGGCATGGGCGTGAGCGTCATGGGCGCGTCCTGGGCGTTTCCTGTGGGTGGGCGTTTGTTGTTCTTGATGGTTCGGCAGGCGGGGCGGCCGCGAGATCGGCGGCCGCGACGTCAGGGGGCGGATCAACGTTTCGGTTTCGGCCCGTCGGCCGAAACCCCTGGATCGAAAGACTCAGTCCTGGTCGCGGGCGGCCGTCCACGGCGCGACCTTCAGCTCGAGCAGGCGCAAGAGCGCCGTCAGCGTGACACCGAGCACGCCGAGCGTCACGATCGGCACGAACATCTTGTCGACCTGATAGGTGCTGGCGGTGCGCACGATCAGGTAGCCGATGCCGGAGATCGCCGTGTAGAGATCGGCCAGCACCATGCCGATCAGGCCGCGGCCGACGGCGAGCCGCAGGCCGGTGACGATGAAGGGCAGGGCGCCGGGCAGGATGATGTTGGTCCAGAGCTGGCGCTCGCTGCAGCGGAAGGCGCGGCCGACCTCGATCAGCCGCGGATCGACGTTCTTGACGCCCTGATAGGTGTTGATCGCCATCGGGAAGAAGGCGAACAGGAACAGGATGATCACCTTGGCCGTGGTCTCGAAGCCGGCCCACAGCACGATCAGCGGGACGAGGGCGACGCTGGGCGTCGAGTACAGGAACGTGATGTAGACGCCGAGCGCCACGTCGAGCACCCGGAAGCGCGCCAGCAGCAAGCCGACCGCGACACCGGCGACCGCCGCCGTGGTCAGGCCGAGAAACAGCACGACCAGGCTCGGCCAGAGGTAGTTCCACAGTTCGCCGCTGCCGATCATGGTGACGGCGGCCCGCGCGATGGCCGACGGCGTGGTGAACAGCGCCGGGTCGGCGCTGGCGCCAAAAAATTCCCACAGGCCCAGCACGATGGTCAGCGAGGCGATGCGGATGCCGAGGTTCTCGGCGGTCCGGCGCCAGCGCCGCACCGACGCCGCCTTGCGGGCGCTTTCGCGGTCGACGTTTTCGTGCTCGGCGCTGTCGTCGAGGGCGGCGGGGGTGATGCTCGGGTCGGCCGATTGCGCCGTCATCACGCCACCTCGCGGGTTTTCGCCGGCCGCCGCGGGGCGGTGTGGAGCTGGTGCCAGATATGGGCGCGCAGCTCGGCGAAGCGGGGATCGGACCGGACCGCCTCGGGATCGCGCGGCCGGCCGAACGGCATGTCCAGGACCTCCTTGATGCGGCCCGGACGGGCCGTCATCACGGCCACCCGGTCGCCGAGCAGGATCGCCTCGTCGATCGAATGAGTGATGAACACCATGGTCTTGCGCTCGTCCGGGCGCTCCATCAGCTCCAAAAGCTCGTTCTGCAGAATCTCCCGGGTCTGGGCGTCGAGCGCCGCGAAGGGCTCGTCCATCAGCAGGATCGCCGGATTGATGGCGAGCGCCCGCACCAGCCCGACGCGCTGCTGCATGCCGCCGGAGAGCTGATACGGATAGTGCCGCTCGAAGCCGGTGAGGCCGGCGAGCTCGAGATAGTGGCCGACGCGGTCGCGGATCGTGTCCTGCGAGGCGCCCGCCATGGCGAGCCCGAAGGCGGCATTCTGGTAGACGGTCTTCCACGGCAGCAGGCCGAAATGCTGGAACACCATGGCGACCTTCTCGGGCGGCCCGGCGACGCGGCGCCCGAACACCAGGATCTCGCCGGCGCTGAGGTCGATCAGGCCGGCGATGCAGCGCAGGAAGGTCGTCTTGCCGCAGCCGCTCGGGCCGACGATGCACAGGATCTCCTGCCTGCGGACGTCGAGCTCGAGCTGGCGGAAGGCGACGACGGTGCCGTCGAGAAACAATTTGCTGGCGCTGCGCGCACGAATGGCGGCATCGGAAGGCGTTTCCATGGGCATCCTTTTTGTGTGTCCGCGGCGAGCCCAATCGCGCGACGGCACTGTTCCTGCTACGTAACAAGCGGAAGTTGGCGAATCAATGCTGCGGCGTCGCCGGGCCGGCCGCGGGTCGGGCCCGAAAGGCTGATGTTTCGGTCATGCCGGCGCTTCGCGCTTGTGGCGGCGCAGCGTGCGGATTATGGGTGATGCGACGGGTCCGATCGGGGCCCGGGCATTTGTTTAAGTCGTTGCAATCATGGCTTCTTTCGTTTCTGACCTGGTCGATCGGGCGCGCCTTGCGGCCAGGGCGATCGCCGACTACGGCGAGAACCTGGTCCGCCCCACGGTGCGGATCGGCGTGACCGGCCTGTCGCGGGCCGGCAAGACCGTCTTCATCACCGCGCTGGTACACGGGCTCGCCCGCGGCGGCCGCTTCCCGGTGTTCACGCCGGCGGCCGACGACGCCATCCTGCGCGCCTATCTGGCGCCGCAGCCGGACGACGCGGTGCCGCGCTTCGAGTACGAGAGCCATGCGCGGGCCCTGATCGGCGATCGCATCTGGCCGGAGTCGACCCGGCAGATCAGCGAGCTGCGGGTGGTGATCGAGCACAAGGGCAAGGACGGCCAGCCCCGCACGCTGACGCTCGACATCGTCGACTATCCGGGCGAGTGGCTGCTCGACCTGCCGCTGCTCGCCAAGACCTACGAGCAGTGGGCCAAGGAGAGCCTGGCGCTGTCGCATTCCGGCCCGCGCGCCATGCTGGCGGCGTCCTGGCACGCCTACAACGCCACGCTGGACGCCAGCGGTCCGGCCGACGAGCAGGCCGCCATCACGGCCGCCCAGCTCTTCACCGAGTATCTGAGAAGCTGCCGCGAGGAGCGCTGGGCCCTGAGCCTGCTGCCGCCCGGGCGCTTCCTGCTGCCCGGCGATCTCGCCGGCTCGCCGGCCCTGACGTTTGCGCCGCTGGCGCTGCCGGCCGAGGCGGCGCCGCCCGAAGGCTCGCTCTGGGCGATGATGAAGCGGCGCTACGACGCCTACAAGGACATCGTGGTCAAGCCGTTCTTCCGCGATCATTTCGCGAGGCTCGACCGCCAGATCGTGCTGGTCGACGTGCTCGCCGCCCTGAATGCCGGACCGGCGGCGGTGCGCGACCTCGAATTTGCTCTCTCGGCCATTCTCGACTGCTTCCAGGTCGGCCGGAAGACCTTGCTGTCGTCACTGATCAGCCCGCGGGTCGACCGGGTGCTGTTCGCCGCCACCAAGGCCGACCATCTCCACCAGGTCAGCCACGACCGCCTGGAGGCGATCCTGACCCGGATGATCGAGCGGGCCGCCGGCCGCGCCCGCTATGCCGGCGCCGAGACCGACGTGGTGGCGCTGGCCGCCGTGCGGGCGACCCGCGAGGCACGGGTGCGCAGCAATGGCGACGAATTGCCCGCCATCGTCGGCGTGCCGGTCGCCGGCGAGCGCGCCGTCGGCCACCTGTTCGACGGCGAGCGCGAGATCGCTCTGTTCCCGGGAGACCTGCCGGCCGACCCCGAACGGGTCTTCGACGTCGGCAATACCGGCTTCCAGGGTCTCACGGCCGGCGCGCTGGAGGAGGCGGAATTCCGTTTCCTGCGCTTCCGGCCGCCCCGGATCGAGCGTACCGTGGACGGATTGCCGACCCTGCCCCATATCCGCCTCGACCGCGTGCTGCAGTTTCTCATCGGAGATCGATTTCAATGAGCAGCCCCGCCGAATCCCGTCGTCCCGCCGCGTTCAGCCTGGACGATCCCAATGTGATGATCGGGCCGGCCCCGGCCGCCGATACGCCGCGCCGCGAGCCGCCGCGGGAGCTGCTGCGCGAGACTCCGCGTCGGCCGTTCGCCAGCATGACCGCGTCGCCTCCCGTGGCTGCGGCGCCTGTCGCGGCCCCGGCCGCCGCCATGTCGGCGGCTGCGGCGGCGACCGAGGAGGCCGCTCTTCCGCTCGAGCCGGCCGCGCCCGCCCGCCCGGTGCCTTGGGCGCTCCTGTTC
>NZ_JACAAX010000023.1 GCF_013377085.1 Rhodoplanes sp.
TGAGGTCGACGAACGCCCTCTGGTCCGGCGCGAGGCGTCGTAGCCGCGTAGCGGCGTAGGGCGCAATGAGCGTGAGCGAATTGCGCCGGAAAGGCGCGGACGTCGGCCGGCTCATCCGACGGACTGAATTCGGAAGTCGTTCCGGTGCAATTCGCTCGCGCTCATTGCACCCTACTCGTTCGTCCCGCCTACTGCGCCCGCGTCGCGGGCCGTCCGGCCGGCTGGGCCGGCGAGCCGCCGAACAGCAGCCTGCTCGGGTTCTGGTCGATGTTGCGCACCGCCTGCTCGAGCGTCGAGATGGCGCGGCGTCCGTCGACCGCGAGGCGCTCCCATTCGCGCAGGCCGGTCTGGCTGAAGCGCGTCAGCCCGCTCGACATCTGGGTGACGTTCTTGTCGAGATTGTCGGCGAGGACGCGGATCGAGCGCGCCGCCTGGGCGATGTCGTCGAGCTTGCCCTCGGCGCCGTTCATCACCGACTCGGCCGTCGCCATGATGCGGTCGATCCGCCCCGAGTTGTCGGCGAGCGTCTGGGTGAACGCTTCCATGTTCTTCAGCGTGGTGCGGAACGAGGTCTCGTTGTCGGCGACCAGCGCGTCGAGCCGGCGCAGCACGCTGCGCGCCGCCGAGGTGACGTCCTGGCTGGCCGTGAGGTCGGCGCGCAGGATCGGCGGATCGAGCATCGGCGCGCTCGCCGAGCCGCCGCGCAGCGCCACCGAGGCGAAGCCGGTGAGCCCCTGGAACTCCAGCCCGACCCAGGTGTCGGTGCGCAACGTCACGGTCTTGTCGACCGTGATGCCGACGATCACCTGGCGCGGTGCGTCCGGATCGATGCGGACCGAGGTCACGTCGCCGACGCGAATCCCATTGAACAGCACCCAGGAGCCGGGCCGCAGGCCCGACACGGCGCCTTCGAAGACGACGTCGTAGCGAGCCCGGTTGGTGCCGCCGGGCGGCGCGCTGAACCAGTAGACGAAGGCGAAGCCGCCGATCATCACGGCCAGCGTGAACAGGCCCACCAGGATGTAGTTCGCTCGCGTTTCCATCGTCGGCCGGCCCGCACCTTTCAACGTCGCGCACGGCCGTGGCCTGGCCGGCGTCTTCTTTGCCCGTACGTGCCGTTCGGCCGCGTCGGACCTCCGCTTCAGACCGCCGCTTCAGACCGCCGCGGCGGCGTGCCCGACCCGCGAGCGCGTCCCGCGGAAGTAGGATCGGATCCACGGATGATCCGATGCCAGCATGGCCGCCATGGGGCCGACCGTGATGACGCGCCGATCAGCCAGCACGGCGATCCGGTCGCAAACCGCATGCAGGCTGTCGAGATCGTGGGTTACCATGAAAACCGTGAGTCCTAAAGTCTGCTGTAAGGTCTTGATCAGAATATCGAATTCTGCGGCCCCGATGGGGTCCAGCCCGGATGTCGGCTCGTCCAGGAAGACAATCTCGGGATCCAGCGCCAGCGCGCGGGCGAGCGCCGCCCGCTTGATCATGCCGCCCGACAGCTCGGCCGGGAACTTCTCGCACACGCTGGCGTCGAGCCCGACCATCTCGAGCTTGGCGACCGCCACCTCGTCCATCAGCCGGCGCGACAGCCGCAGGTGCTCGCGCATCGGGAACTGCACGTTCTGCCGCACGGTGAGCGAGGAGAACAGCGCGCCCTGCTGGAACAGCACGCCCCAGCGCCGCTCCAGCGCGCGGCGCGCCCGCGCCCCCAGCGCCAGCGGGTCCTCGCCGAACACCGCGATGCGCCCGGCCCGCCGCG
This sequence comes from Rhodoplanes sp., assembly GCF_013377085.1. GTDB lineage: Bacteria > Pseudomonadota > Alphaproteobacteria > Rhizobiales > Xanthobacteraceae > Rhodoplanes. Next base: position 1,760 of record NZ_JACAAX010000023.1, read on the forward strand.
GCAGCAGCCCGACGATGGTGCGCAGCAGCACCGACTTGCCGATACCGGAGGCACCGACGCAGGCGAAGATCTCGCCGCGCTCGACGTCGAGCGAGACGCCGTCCAGCACGGTCCCCTCACCGAACCCGGTGACCAGGTCGCGCACGCTGATGACCGTCTCGCGGATCCCGGCATCGCCGGTTGCGGCCTCGCGGGTTGCGGCGTCCATGGTCACTCCCGTCTCCAGAAAACTCCGACTCGTCATGCGCGGGCTCGACCCGCGCATCCATCGCTCGAAAGAAGAGCGTCTTTCGAAGGTCGATGGATTGCCGGGTCAAGCCCGGCAATGACGGTGTTGGTCGAGGATGACAAAGGTTGGTATCACATCCCGATCGAGGCGAAGAAGATGGCGAACAGGCCGTCGAGCCCGACCATCAGGAAGATCGACTTCACCACCGACGAGGTGGTGTTGAGGCCGAGCGACTCGGCCGAGCCCTTCACCTCCAGGCCCTCGACGCTGGCCACGATGCCGATCACGACGGCCATGAACGGCGCCTTCAGCAGGCCGACCGCGAAGTCGTCGACCGAGATCGCATCGCGCAGCCGTGACAGGAAGATGTCCGGGCTCATGCCGCCATAGAGCCAGCACACCAGGCCGGCCCCGTAGAGCGCCGCCATCGAGCCGACGAAGGCGAGCGCCGGCAGCGCGATCACCAGCGCGACGAGGCGCGGCAGCACCAGTACCTCGAGCGGGTCGAAGCCCATGGTGCGCAGCGCGTCGATCTCCTCGCGCATCTTCATCGAGCCGAGCTCGGCCGTGTAGGCGCTGCCCGAGCGGCCGGCGACCATGATGGCGACCATCAGCACGCCGATCTCGCGCAGCACCAGGATGCCGACCATGTCGACCACGTAGATGTCGACGCCGAAACGGCGGAAATGAAACAGGCCCTGCTGGGCGATGATGCAGCCGAGCAGGAAGGTCATCAGCAGGATCACCGGAACGGCGCGCCAGCCGACCCGGTCGAGATGATGAACCATCGAGGTGAGGCGGAACGTCCACGGCCGCGCCAGCGTGCGCAGCGTCACGATCGCCATGGCGCCGAACATCTGCATGATCAGCAGAAGGTCGCGGGCGATGTCGACGACGGTGTGGCCGAGCCTCGCGAGCGCGTCGGCGATCGGATTGGTCCGCCGCCGCGGCACCGGAGTGCGATTGAGATGATGAGCTTCCTCGACCAGGCCGCGATATCGTTCCGGCAGGTCGAGCACGGCCGCCTCGCGCCCGTCGGCTGCGAGCGTGCGCACCAGCCGCTCCAACAGCCACGCCCCGAACGTGTCGAGCCGCTCGACCTGCCCCATGCGGATCTCGACGGCCGCGACGCCACGGGCGCGGCGCACCGCGGTCTCGATCAGGCGCTCGAGATCGCCGGCACGGTCGGCCGTCCACGAGCCCGCCGCGGCGAGCGCGAGGCGCCCTTCGGTGACGCTGAGATCGAGCAGGCGATCGCGCATGGTGAGGCTCCGGCCGGCCCGCGCCCAGGTCGTTCGAGTCGCAGCGGCGGCCGATACTTGACACCGCCCCGCCGGCCTGTCGAGGTCTCGCTCTTCAGCAGAACAGTGCAGTTGCGCGCTGCGCTTGGCCATGGCACGGCGTTGCCGCACCTCCCCCTGGGCAGCGCGGCGGAGCCGCGCCAGGGAGGTCGGACCGCGAAGCGGTCCGGGAGGGGGTGACAGGCGAAGCCTGCGTTCGCGGCTTCACCCCACCCCGGTCGTGCGCTGACGCGCACGCCCGACCCTCCCCTCCAGCCGACCTTGGGCACACATCGCTGGTGCCGCATCCGAGCGTCATGCGCGGGCTCGACCCGCGCATCCATCACTCTTCACAAAACGCCCTGTTTCGCAGAGAGATGGATCGCCGGGTCAAGCCCGGCGATGACGCCGAGGAAAATCGCCGACGCCTCGGATCACTCCGAATTTCAGAGGCTTTTCGAGATCTGTGCTCAAGCTGGCCCTCCAGGGGAGGGTGACACAACCGAGGCCACCAATGCCGCTCCGTGTTTCCGTCGCCACCGAATCCTGGCCGATCGCCGGCACCTTCACGATCAGCCGCGGCGCCAAGACCGAGGCGCGCGTCGTGGTGGCGAGCTTGACGGACGGCACCCGCACGGGCCGCGGCGAATGCGTCCCCTACCCGCGCTACGGCGAGAGCGTCGAGAGCGTCCTCGCCGCGATCGAGCGGGCGGCGCCTGCGGTCGCGGCCGGTTGCGGCCGCGCAGGACTCGCCGATGTTCTTCCGGCCGGCGCGGCCCGCAACGCGCTCGACTGCGCGCTGATCGATCTCGACGCCAAGCAGCAAGGCGTGCCGGCCCATGCGCTGCTCGGCCTGCCGGCACCAAAGCCGCTCGTCACCGCCTACACGATCTCGCTCGCCGCACCCGACGTGATGGCGCGGGCTGCCGCCGCCTCGGCGCAGCGCCCGCTGCTCAAGGTGAAGCTCGGCGGACCGGAGGATCGCGACCGCATCGCCGCGGTGCGCCGTGCCGCGCCCGCCGCGACCCTGATCGTCGACGCCAACGAAGGCTGGACGGTCGCAGACCTCGCCGACAATCTCGCGGCCTGCGCCGAGGCCGACGTAAGACTCGTCGAGCAGCCGCTGCCGGCCGGCGACGACGCGGCGCTCGCGCGCGTGCCGCATCCGGTGCCGGTCTGCGCCGACGAGAGCGTGCACGACCGCGCGACGCTCGCGGCGCTCCGTGATCGCTATGACGCCGTCAACATCAAGCTCGACAAGACCGGCGGGCTCGACGAGGCGCTCGCCGTCGCGGCCGAGGCGCGGCGGCTGGGCTTCGACATCATGGTCGGCTGCATGGTCTCGACATCGCTCGCCATCGCGCCCGCCGTGCTGCTGGCGCAGGGTGCACGCTTCGTCGACCTCGACGGACCGCTGCTGCTTGTGGGCGACAGGCCACACGGTCTGACTTATGACGGCAGCATCCTCCATCCTGCTACCTCCGTGCTGTGGGGGTAAGGCCTTCCCCCATTGAGCGTCAGGAGTTCGCCTTGTAGCTCTTGAGTCAGGTGGACTTGGGGACGGCTCATTCGGGGGAGTGGGACCATGCGGGCATCAGCCTGGATTCTAGGCGTGTCACTCGCGTGCGCCGTGGCGGCGCCGGCCGGTGCGGAGATCCTGATCGGGTCGGACGCCGGCGGCATGATCGGCGACTATGTGGCGCGCTATCAGCGCGTCCGCCAGACCGGCGAGCGCGTCGTCATCGACGGCACCTGCCTCTCCGCCTGCACCATCGTGGTCGGCATGATCCCGCGCGACCGGCTGTGCGCGACCCGCAACGCCGTGCTCGGCTTTCACGCGGCCTGGGTGCCGGACGCCGCCGGCCGGCGGGTGACCAGCGCGGTGGCGACGCAGGCGCTGTGGGGCCTCTATCCGAGCGGCGTGCGCCAGTGGATCGCCCGGCGCGGCGGGCTCACGCCGAACATGCTGATGATGCAGGGCCGCGAGCTCGCCGCCATCGTGCCGCCCTGCGACGGCGCGGCGCAGCGGGTCGCCGCCTCGCCGCGGCAGACGTCGGCGACGGGGCGTCAGGCGCGGGCGTATCGGCGGGCGCCGAGCGCGATCACGGCACCGGCCGTCGCCGAAGCCGCCATGGCCAGATAGGCGAGGCTGCCGAACGCCGAGACCAGCAGGCCGGAGGCGCCCATCGTCACGGCGAACACCACGGCGACGACGCTCGCATAGTCGCCCTGGGCCGTGGCGCCGCGCCGTTCGTCGGCGAGAAACTGCATGGCCCCGAGATGGGTCGCCCCGAACGACAGTGCGTGCAGGCACTGCAGCGCCGGCAGCATCGCGGTCGGCGGATCGAACGCCATCACGATCCAGCGCAGCACCGCGCCGAGCGCGCCGAGCGCCAGCATGTCGAGCGGGCGCAGCCGGGCCTGCAGCCGGCCCGAGACCGCGAACAGCGCGATCTCGGCGACGACGCCGATCCCCCACAGGGCGCCGATCTCCAGCCCGTCGAGCCCCTTGGCGGCCCATTGCAGGCTGGCGAAGCCGTACAGCACCGCGTGGCTCGCCTGCACCAGGCTGCCGGTCGCGACCACGGCGACGAATGTCCGCGACCGCCACAGGCTCGGCCCCGCCGCATGGGCGGCAACCGCTTCGGGACGCGGTCGCAGCGGCCGCAGCGTCGTCGCCGTGAGCGCCGTGACGGCGAGCGCCGCGACCAGGGCCCAGACGACATTGGGGGCGCCGAGCCGCTCCAGCAGCAGGCCGCCGCCCAGATTGGCGGCGATGAAGCTCGCCGAGCCCCACATCCGCACCGGCCCGTAGGCGCGGCCGCGCTCAGTGAGCCCGCGCAGCGCATAGGCGTCGGCGAAGGGCAGGATCACGGCCTGGGTCAGCGAGGCGAGCGCGTAGGCGGCGAGGATCGGCGGGAAGCCGTGGCAGGCCTCCAGCAGCACGAAGGCCGCCGCCGTCACCCAGGCGGAGGCGACCAGCGGGCCCTTCAGCCAACCGAAGCGATCGGCGAGGCGGGTCGCGAGGGGCACGACGGCAGGTCGCGCCGCCATCGCGAGCGCCAGCACGAGGCCGATCTGGCGCGAATCGAGGCCGCGATCGGCGAGCCAGACCGGCAGGAAGGGGAGCTGGATGCCGCCGAAGACGAAATAGGCCGCGTAGAAAAGCCCCATACGCCGGGCGAATCCGTCGTCCGGCGAATGGGTGGGGCGTAACGGCATCTGGCGGATTGCACTCCGGTGGCGAGTCGTGCAGATGCTTTAAATCGCGGTCGCCGAAAGTGGAATCCGGTTTTGCGTCCGGCCCGCCCCACACTGCGCCCCCGGGGCGATCCCACGGGTGACCATGTCCGACGCGCTGTCCGCCTCCTTCCCGCCCGAGCACGCCGACCCGGCGGCCCACGACGCCGAATTCGACGCGATCTGCAGCACCCTGATGGAGACCGGGCGGGGCCGCTGGTTCCTGGCCGAGCACGCCCGCCGCTGCCGCGCCGTCGAGACCGACGCGCTCGCGGCCGCACTCTCCCGCATCGAGACGGCCCTGGCGGCGGCCCGTGACCGGCTGGACGAGGCGCCGGCGCCGCTCGCCCTGCTCGACGGCCTGCCGGAGACGCTGGGCCGCATCGAGGCCCGCCTCGCCTTCCTGCCCGACCCCGCGGCCGATCGCTCCGACGAGATGCTGGATGCCCTCGCCCGCCTGGAGACGGCGGTGGCCGAGCGGCCGGAGCCGCCCGCTCCTGCCATCGACCCGGAGGCCGTGACAGCGGCGCTCGCCCGCATCGAGGCGGCGATCGCCGAGCAGGCCGAGCAGCCCGCCCCGGAACCGGCGGTCCGTCCGGACGATCTGGCGCCGCTCGGGCGGATCGAGACGGCGCTCTCCGCCATGCAGGCCACCGCGCCGTCGCCCGGCTGGTCGGACGACTTGGTCGCCGCGCTCGGCCGCATCGAGGCGGTGCTGGCGGAAGAACGCGCGCCGGCGGCCCTCACGGGTCTCCTGGAGGATCTGGTCGCCGCGCTCGCCCGCATCGAGGCCGTGCTGATGCGCGAGCCCGACGAGCAGGAGGCCACGGCCGCCGCGCGGAGCGAGCTTTTCGCCGCGATCGAACGCCTCGAGGCGAACATCGACGCAGGCCTAGCGGCTTCGCGCGAAATACCCGGCACGGCCGAGATGCGGGCCGAGATGGTGTCGCTCGCCGGCGCGGTCGAGAGCGTCGGCACCGCGGTCGCGGCGTTGGCGGCGGCACCGGCCCATGCCGACGCTCCCGACGAGACGCCGCGGCTGCTGCGCGAGCAGAACGACCGCCTGGACCGCCTGGCCGATATCTGGGCCCGCGTGGCGACGCCGGCCATGCCGGCGGCCGAAGCCGCGCCCGAGCCGATTTTGCTGCCCGAACCAGTCGTCGAGCCCATTGCCGAGCCGGTCCGAGCGTTCGCAGCCGAGACCGCGGCCGCGCCCGCGCCGGAACCGGTCATGGAGATCGCTGCGGCCCCTGCGCCGGACGCACCGGCATTGGACGCCCCTTCGTTGGACGATATGGCGGCCCGTCTCGCCGACCTGCTCGCCGCGGTCCCGGCGCACGAGCCGATCACGGCCGAGGCCGGCCCCGCTCCCATCGCCGAGGCCGACGCGCCGGAAATCCCCGACGCCGCCGAAGCACTCGACGCCGCCGAAGCACTCGAGGTCGCGGAAGCACTCGACGCTGCGGGAGCACCCGAAGCCGATACGGCGATGGTCGCAGTCGAGCCGACCGCGGCTGCGGCGGCCGATGCAGAACCGGGACTGGGCGACATCGCGGCCCGTCTCGCCGACCTGCTCGCCGCGGTCCCGGCGCACGACGCGGGGGCCCCTGTCGCCGAGCCGGACACGCCGCCCACGGCGGTCGGCGCAGACCCCGTGGCGGCGTCACCTGCGGTGGTGGCGATACCGGCCGACGAGGACGCCGATCTGTTCGCCGGCGAGCCTGAGACGAACGTCACGGCCGAGCCGGCGTTCGGCGGCGACCTCACGCCGGAGGTCGAGCATCGCATCGCGCCGGAGGCCGTTGCGGAACCGGAGCCCGGCGTCGCGCCCGACCTGGAGGCTGTGGCCGAACCCGCTTCGGTGATCGGCCCGGTCGATGACATCCCGGTCGAGGACATCCCTGTCGAGAAAGCGGTCGTCGAGGACGTCGCCATCGAGAACGGCGCCGTCGAGGATGTCGCCGCGACGGCCGAGCCCGGCGCGGACATCCCGGCCGAAGAACCCGCCGCCGTGCCGCTCCCGACCGTCGATTTCGACATCGCGGCGCCCCCCGCACCGACCGAAGCGACTGCGACGCAGGCCGCTTCCGGCGTCGAGGTGGCAGAGACCGTCTCCGAGCCTGCCGAGATCGCAGTAGTGCCGGAAGAGGGCGCGCCGGCGGAGGCTGCCGCGGCGGCAGAGCCCGCCGCCGAGCCGGCGGACGAGGATGCGCAACAGCCCGCCTCCAAGGCCGCGGACACGGCCGGAAGCGAACCGGTTTATCTTCCGTCCTGGCTGGTCGGCGACGACGCAGACGCGGCGGCCGCCGCCGAGGAGATCGCGCATCCGACGCCGGCGGCCATCGAACCGGCGGCCATCGAGCCCGCCACCATCGAGTCGGCGGCCGCGATCGGCGCCGTGGTGGTCGACAACGATCCCGTCACGGCCTACCGGTTCTCGATCGGCGACGTGCCGGCAGCGGCCGCCGGCCGCGATCCCGGCTCGCTCGCGGCGCTGCTCGGCGGCCCCAACTGGGGCCTGCTCGGCCGTATCCAGGAGGAAGAGGCCGCCGAACAGGAGCGGCCCGAGCCGCTGCCCATCCACACCGTGCCGATCGACCCGCTGGCGCCGCTCAAGACGCTCACCGAGGAAGAGAAGATCGCGCTGTTCAGTTGAGCGGCGGCCGTCGGCGTTTCAGCAAAGCCGCAGCGCAGTCCGTCTCGGTCATTCCGGGGCGCCGCGCAGCGGCGAGCCCGGAATGACCGACTTGATGATCCCGCCGTCGTCAGCCGATCAGCCGGGCAAAAACGTCGGCATCGACATTGCCGCCGGACAGCACCACGACCGCGACCTTGCCGCGCGCATCGACGCGGCCGGCCAGGAGCGCCGCGAGCCCGACGGCGCCGCCCGGCTCGACCACCAGCTTCAGCTCGTGGAACGCGAAGGCGACGGCGTGGCCGACCTCCTCCTCGCTCGCCGTGACGCCGGCGACATTCGACGCGGTGTTGACCGCGAACGTGATCTCGCCCGGCGAGGGCGACAGCAGCGCGTCGCACAGCGAGCCGCTCATCGCGGCGTTGCGCTCGCGCCGGCCGCTGGCGAAGGAGCGGGCGTGGTCGTCGAAGCCCTCCGGCTCCGCCGTGAAGATGCGCGCCTGCGGCGCCGCCGCCTTCACGGCGAGCGCGATGCCGGCCGTGAGGCCGCCGCCCGAGGCATTGACCAGCACGATGTCGGGCGACAGGCCGAGCGCATCCAGATCGGCGACGATCTCGATGCCGACCGTGCCCTGCCCGGCGATGACGAACGGGTCGTCGAAGGGCGGCACCAGCGTCGCGCCGCGCTCCTGCGTGATCTTTTTGGCGATCGCCTCGCGGTCCTCGCGCACCCGATCGTACAGCACGACCTCGGCGCCGAACGCCGCCGTGCGGGCCCGCTTGCTCGCCGGCGCATCGGCCGGCATCACGATCACGGCCGGCAGGCCGAGAAGCGCCGCCGCGGCGGCGACCCCCTGGGCGTGGTTGCCGGACGAGAAGGCGACGACGCCGGCGGCGCGGCGGCTTTCGGGGATCGCGGCGATCTTGTTGTAGGCGCCGCGGAACTTGAACGAGCCGGTGCGCTGCAGCGTCTCGGCCTTGAGAAAGACCCGGCCGCCGATGCGCGCGTCGAGCGCCGGCGAGGCGATCAGCGGCGTGCGCAGCGCGACGCCGGCGAGCCGGGCGACGGCGGCCTCGACGTCGGCGATGGTGGGGAGAGCGAGTGGCGGGCCGGAGGCGACAGAGTCGGGCGTGGTCATGGGCCGCGACCCTAAACCGCCGCGACGCCGCGTCGCAAGAGCGCTACGCGGCGGCGCGGGCGCGCGCGTCGAGAAGCCGTCGGAAGCGCACCAGGGTGTAGACGCCGAGCGGCTTGATCGGCCGGCGCTCGACCAGGGCGACGGCGCCGTGCCGCTCCGCCCAGGCGGCGAGCCGCGCGAACGGAAACTCGGGCCGCAGCCCCATCTTGCGGGCCGGCCGCGCCAGCAACCGCTCGAGCACGGCGGTCACGCCCTTCTCGGAATAGAGATGGTTGACCAGGATGATCTCGCCGCCCGGCCGCACTACGCGCGCGCACTCGTCGAGCACGCGCTCCGGCTCGGCCACCAGCGTGATGACGAACTGCGCCACCACACAATCGAAGGCGCCGTCGCCGAAGGCGAGATCGGTGGCGTCCATCACCATCACGGATTCGACATGCGGAAATTGCCCGCTGGCGAGCCGTTCCTGCGCCTTGGCCACCATCGGGGCCGACATGTCGATGCCGACGACCGCCGTGGTGTGATCGTAATCGGAAAACGACAGACCGGTGCCGACGCCGACCTCGAGAATGCGGCCGCCGACGCGGCGCGCCGCTGCCGCCGCAGCCCGCCGGCCACTCTCGAAGATCGGCCCGCACACGAGGTCATAGAGCGGCGCCCAGCGGGCGTAGGCCTTCTCCATCACGTGACGATCGGGATCCGCAAACGCATCGCGACGCAACGACTCGGGCATCAGGTTCTCCGGAAGGAAACAATTCAGCGACGGACAGCGTGGCCGTTCACGCGGCCTGGGCGGCGATGGTCTCCCGCTCGGGCTCGATGCTCTGCTCGCGCTGCGTCCAGGTGATGATCTCGAAACGACCGTCGAAATGCTCGGCCACCGCCGTGCAGCTCTCGACCCAGTCGCCGCAATTGATGTAGTGGACGCCGAACCCGTCGTGCATGGTCGCGTGGTGGATGTGGCCGCAGATGACGCCGTCGACGGCATGGTGCTGGGCCTCGGCGGCGAGCGTCTTCTCGAAGTCGCCGATATAGTTGACGGCGTTCTTCACCTTCAGCTTGGCCCATTTGGAGAACGACCAGTAGCCGAAGCCGAGGTGCCGCATCAGCCCGTTGACCAGGCGATTGATCGTGATGGCGAGGTCGTAGGCCTTGTCGCCGAGCAGCGCCAGCCAGCGCGCCTGCGAGATCACGAAGTCGAACAGGTCGCCGTGGATCACCAGGTAACGCTTGCCGGTCGGCGTCACGTGGATGGCGTGCTCGACCACCTCGATGCCACCGAAATGCGTGCCGTAATATTCGCGCAGGAACTCGTCGTGATTGCCCGGCACATAGACCATGCGGGCGCCCTTGCGGCCCTTGCGGAGCAGCTTCTGCACCACGTCGTTGTGGGCCTGCGGCCAGTACCAGCTCGACTTCAGATGCCAGCCGTCGACAATGTCTCCGACCAGATAGACCGTATCGGCTTCGTGCCAGCGCAAGAAATCGAGCAATTTGTCGGCCTGGCAGCCGCGGGTCCCGAGATGCACGTCTGAAATGAACAGCGTGCGGAATCGCCGCAATCCGCTCTCCGTCACGCTCCGCCCCCCGTCGATTGAATTCAGCATGGCTGGGTTCTGGCAGAGTCCTGTTGCGGTTCGATGACGCACACGGACGCCGCCCGCGCCGACTGTCATCCCGCCGTCACGCCATCGTTGTAGTCGCCGGACATGACACTCCTCGGAATCGCCACCGTCTTCTGCGGCCTGACCGTGCTGGTTCATGTCGTCAGCGTCGTCGTTGCCGCCTTTCGCTGCCGCGCCCGCACCGGCCACATGGCGCCGCGTCGGGACACGCCGCCCGTCACCATCGTGCGGCCGGTCTGCGGCATCGAGAACTTCATCGCCGAGACGCTCGAGACGACCTTCACGCTCGATTATCCCGACTACGAGATCCTGTTCTGCGTCGCGTCCCCGTCCGACCCGGTGATCCCGGTGGTGGAGGAGCTGATGCGGCGGCACCCCGGGGTGCCGGCCCGCCTGCTGATCGGCAATGATCCGGTCAGCAGCAACCCGAAGCTCAACAACTGCGTGAAGGGCTGGCAGGCGGCGGCGCACGGCTGGGTCGCCATCGCCGATTCGAACGTGCTGATGCCGTGCGACTACCTGCAGCGCCTGCTCGCCGCCTGGCGAGACGACACCGGGCTCGTCTGCGCGCCGCCGATCGGCAGCCGCCCCGAGGGTTTCTGGGCCGAGGTGGAATGCGCCTTCCTCAACACCTATCAGGCCCGCGCCCAGTATGTCGCCGATTCGATCGGGCTCGGCTTCGCCCAGGGCAAGACGCTGTTCTGGCGCCGCGACGTGCTGGAAGGCGGCGGCGGCATCAAGGCGCTCGGTGCCGACGTCGCCGAGGATGCCGCCTCGACCAAGCTGGTGCGCGCCGCGAACCTGCGGGTGCGGCTGGTCGATGCGCCGTTCGAGCAGCCGCTCGGGCGGCGCGGCGCCACCGAGGTGTGGCGGCGGCAGTCGCGCTGGGCGCGGCTGCGGCGTGCCTGCTTTCCGTCTTATTTCCTGCCCGAGATCGCGACAGGCGGGGTGCTTCCGGCGCTCGCCTTCGCGGTGGCCGTGCACCAGCTCGGCGGGCCGGTGGTGCCGCTCCTCGTCGTGTTCGTTCTCGCCTGGTACGGCGCCGAGATGGCGCTCGCCCGCGCGGCCCGCTGGCATCTCTCGCCGTGGTATCCGGTGCACGGTCTGCTGCGCGACCTGATGCTGCCCGCCCTGTGGCTCGATGGTCTGCTCGGCTCGTCGTTCGAATGGCGCGGCAACGAGATCCAGGTCGAGGCTCAGGTCGAGGCCGACAGCCGCGCCACCTGAACGGGCCGGACGACGGCCCTCTGGCGCGGGGGCCGGCGCGGCTGCTATCCAAGCCGGATACGCTCGGACAGCCAGGACGCGCCCCATGGATCTCGGATTAGCCGGCCGCACCGCCATCGTCTGCGCCTCGAGCCGTGGGCTCGGGCGCGCCTGCGCCCAAAGGCTCGCCGAGGCGGGCTGCACCGTGGTGATCAACGGGCGCGACCGCGAGCGCCTGACGGTCACGGCGGTCGAGATTGCCGAAAGCACCGAGGCGGCCGTGATCCCGGTGGTGGCCGACGTGGCGACGGCGGAGGGCCAGGCGGCGCTGCTCGAGGCCTGCCCGAACCCCGACATCCTGGTCAACAACAATGCCGGCCCGCCGTTCCGCGATTTCCGCGAGCTCGACCGCGAGGCCATGATCGCCGGCGTCGTCGCCAACATGGTTTCGGCGATCGAGCTGACCCAGAAGGTGATCGACGGCATGCGGGCGCGCCGGTTCGGCCGCATCGTCAACATCACGTCGGGCTCGGTGAAGATGCCGCTGGCCGGGCTCGATCTGTCCTCCGGCGCCCGCGCCGGGCTGACCGCCTTCATGGCCGGCGTCGCCCGCTCGGTGGCGGCCGACGGCGTCACCATCAATGCGCTGCTGCCCGGCGTCTTCGCCACCGACCGGCTGCAGGCGATGTTCTCGACCATCGCCGCGAAACGCGGCGTGCCGGTCGACCAGGTCGAGGCCGAGCGCGTCGCCACCGTGCCGGCGCGGCGGCTCGGCGATCCGCAGGAATTCGGCGCCGCCTGCGCGTTCCTGTGCTCGGCCCATGCCGGCTACATCACCGGCCAGAACCTGCTGATCGACGGCGGCGCGTTTCCGGGGGCGTTCTAGATTTCGGAGGCGAAGACGGTCTTCAGCTCGTTCGCGATGGCGTCCGGCTGCGATGTCTTCACCGGCACGAGGGCGAACGACATCCCCTTCATCGCGTCGACATCGAACAGGTGGATCGCGTCCATCATGGCGGCGACCTCCTGGCGATTGCCCGACAGCGTGATCAGGTTGCGGGCATCGTCGGTCCGCACGACCCCGCGCCGCGGCGCGATCGGTTCGAGCACGCGACGGATTTCGGAAGCGGAAACGTATTTGAGCTGCACGACTTGCAGACCGGATCCGATGCGCTCGGAGGTGTCGGCCACACCTTCGACCCGGATCGCCGCCCCGGTCGCCGCCTGGTCCAGCGGCACGATCTTGTAGCCGTCACCTTTACTGACGACCGCCGCGTTATTGGACCGTAGCGCCGTCTGGAACAAATCGAGCGCGGCCAGCCGGGTCACCGGCTTCGGGGTCTGGATCGTGATGCGGCCGTCGATCGTCGGGTCGATCGAGTATTTCACGGAGAGCATGTCCCCGAGGATTGCTTTCGCCGCCTGTGGCGCCGAGACGTTGACGAGATTGACGGTCACCCCGTCGGCCCCAGCGTCTGCCGAGGATGTCGTTCCCGTCGGCGGCTCACCGACGAAGCGGCCTGAGCCCTCGAAAACACTCGCCTGCGTTGCCTGCCGATCGTCGGCCCGCCTCGTCGATAAAGGCGCACCTATCGGATTGGCCTGCCCCATGGGCTGCTCACGCCGCATCTGGCCTCGCACGGATTCCGTCGCCCGGAACACAGATGTGTCGTCCGCGGTGTGGCACGCAGCCAAACAAATCGTCAAAACCGCGGGGCAAACCATACGTCGCACGGGTCGACCTTCCAACCGCGAGGATTCACTCCCGGACGTCGCTTCCATCTACCAGACGGAGCAGCTGACCTCCGACTTACGCCTGTCCCGCCGAAACTCGGCGAAGCCTCAGTGCGGTACTTTGTTTAGCTACTCACTGCCATATCCAAATACATCTCGTGTATATCAATACTTTGTCCATCTTCGAATTCCACCGAATACACAGCCCCTGAGGGGAATTTATCAAAATACTCTCCATTTCTATTTTCAGAGGTGAACACCATAGTAATCCACGCCAAGCTACCCGGACGACAATCCGATGGAGCATCCTGGCTTATTCGAACCACATCATTATATGTGAACCGAGCGGCCATGCTGTTTACTCCCGAACAGGAAGATGCGGATTTCCATCAGGTTGAGTTATTCCCGGGCGATGTCCATGCGGCCCTTGAGCGAAGGGGTCCTACTGCCCAGAGTGCCCGCCATAGTCGCCACGAACCCCAGTGGGCTGACCGTTTACACCTCGCACTTGAACATACTGTCCGTCGTCGCTACCCACTAGGGTTTCACCAGGCGCGAGCGGAATATTGTTTCCTTTTGAGTCTCCAATAATGACATCCTCTGGATAAGGGCCGACTTTCATCGAGTTGTAGATACTTTGCGTCCACGCATCTCCGATGATATCGCTGATCAGCCCAATCGCGCCTCCGATGAGGACGTCAAATCCGCCAACAAGGAGCCCAGATGGAGTCCCTAACCCTCCCGTTCCGCCAGCAATTGCGGCTGCGCTGCCGGTGCCAACGACAATCCCTGTGGCGATTCCGGCCTTCAGGCATCCGTTTTTTCCTCCGCAAGCATTGTACAGATATCCGAAGGCGGCGGTGACGGCACCGTTCTCGAACTTGCCGCCACCGGCCACGGAGGCGAGCCCACCGGCGGCGCTGGTCAGGGCGAGGCCGCCGACGAACTGACCTGCATCGGTTCGATAGTTCGGGAACGCTGTTGGAACCAGCGGCCCGACGCCGGCTCCGACCGCCGCCGACAAAGCACCATCGCGACACGATCCTCCCGACGCCGCGGAGCTGAGACAACCGACCGCGGCGTGACCGGCGACGTTTTGAGCATAGACACTTGGCTTGAAGTCGGGGGAGTCGAATGGGCCCATCCCGTGGGCGGTGGCGCCTCCGACGACGTTGAACGCGAACGCTGTGGCCCCGGCTATGGCTGCGGCCTTGAGCATGTCTCCTAGCTTTCCACCCGAGAGGCCGGTGGTAATGCCAGAGCCCGCCGCGGCGGAGACTATGGGTGCAAGGAATGCATACGCACCATACACTCCCCCCGTCGCAACCGCGATCGCTGCGGTGATCACGAACTGAAGGATCGCCCGCACGATCGGGAACTTTTGGAGGAAGGTCGCCGCACCGTGGAAGAAGCTCGACAGCCACGAGAAGCCGCTCGGGTCCGTGAAGGTGAGCGGATCGTTGCCGACGTAGGAGTAGCGGTTCCAGGCCTGCGCGTTGAGCGGATCGGGGACGGTCGGATCGGCGCTGATCATCCGCCCGACCAGCGGGTCGTAGACGCGGCCGTTCATGTGCACCAGTGCGACCGCGTCGAGCTGCTCGTGGCCCGTGAATCCACGCGTCGTCTGGCTCTCGATGCTGCCGGTCACGTCGTCGGCACCGTTCGGATGCCGCCGCTTGCCCAGGCGTCGTAGCTCAGCCGCTCGACCACGGCGCTGGCTTCGTTGGTGACCACCGTGATCGAGCCCAAATGGTCGATGTGGAAGTAGCGTGTCGAGACGGTCTGGCTGACCACCTCGGTGACCCGCATGCCGACCTCGACGTTGCCGACCGCCAGATAGTCGGTCCACCGCGCTCCTGAGCCACCCGCTCCGGACAGTTCGCCAGAACGCCAAATCCAGAGATGTAGAGGGTGGTTCCTTCGGGCGCCGCCTGATTGAAGCGCAGGCGGTCGACGTCGCGCAGGAAGGTGATGGTGCGGTCGCCCTGGGCGATACTCGCAGGCTTGGCGCAGCGTCGCTGCGCGGCGCTCCGGAACGACGACTTCTCGTGTGTCGGCCGGAAAAGAAAACGGGCGCCCGCAGGCGCCCGCTCTTTCTGGAAGGTTCTTGGACCGGCGGATTGCCCGCCGGCCCCATGGTCGGCGGTTCTTCTCAGGCCGCCTTGCCGAGCACGCGCTTGGCGAGTTCGCGGAACTCGCCCTTGGACAGCAGCTTCTTGTGCTTGAGCGAGTGGGCCTTGACGGCCTGCAGCACGGTCATCGCATCGTCGTCGGACACCTGCAAGCCGAGCTCCTGCAGCCACATGTTGACCGAGTCGATGCCCGAGCCCTTGCCCATCACGATGTCGGCCGGCGGCTGGCCGACCGATTGCGAGGTGAACGGGAACAGCTCGGTGGCCATCTGCTCGCCGCAGTTCTTGAACCAGCTCGCGATGATGCCGGACTCGATCTGATAGAGGCCGTTGCCGACGATCGCCTTGTTCGACGGCACCTGCACGGCGGCGAGCCGCTGCACCAGATTGGCGAGCGGGGTCAGTTGCGTCGTGTCGATGCCGATGTCCTGCCCGTACATGGTCTTGAGCGCCATGACCAGCTCTTCCATCGGGGTGTTGCCCGAGCGCTCGCCGATGCCGAGCACGGTCGTGTGCGCCACCTGGACGCCTTCGGCCAGCGCCATGATGGTGTTGGCCACGCCCATGCCGAAGTCCTGGTGGAAGTGCGCCTCGAGGCGGACATTCAGGCGCTTCTTCACCTCGCGGGCGAAGTAGCCGGCGGCGTGCGGCGACAGAACGCCGAACGTGTCGACCAGCGCCACGGCGTCCATGTGGCCTTCCTTGCCGACGCGCTCGATCAGATCGATCGCCCACTTCAGCTCGGCGCGCGAGAAATCGATCGGGAAGAACACGACCTCGAGGCCGTTGTCGTGAGCATAACGGGTCGACTCGATCGAGGTCTCGATCGCCTTCTCCATCTTCCAGCGATAGGCGTTCTCGACCAGGTGCATGCTGGAGGGGATCTCCATCACGACACCCTTCACGCCGGTATCGACGGCGCGCTTCACGTCGTCCTTCATGCAGCGGGCGAAGGCGAAGATCTCGGGGCCGAGATTACGCCTCACGATCTCCTTGATCGCATCGTTGTCGGAGGGCGACACCACCGGCATGCCCGCCTCGATGCGGTGCACGCCGGCCTCGGCCAGCGCCTCGGCGATCCTGATCTTGTCGTCCTTGGAGAAGATGACGCCGGTCTGCTGCTCGCCGTCGCGGAGCGTGACGTCGTGGATCTTGATGTTCTTGGCGAAGTTGAGGCCTTTGGTGGCCTCAGCGGCGTAGTTCCACGGGCTCACGAACCAATCTTTCGCTTTCCACGGCTCACTCGCCATCTGGCTGCTCCTCTCGGGGTAAAAGGTTGTCGAACGACATCGGTGGGACTTCTGCGGCCGTCGCCGGACGACGGGGCCAGCCGTTCCGCTCCTGACACGGGCCGCATTCTACAGGCTTTGATTTGCCCCGGGACCGAAAAGACGCCCCGCGGCTGTGCTGAATTCTCCGATCAGTCATGCACTTGAAGCTGACATGGGCCCCCTGCCGGAAGCGCAGAGCGGCGTCTCGACCGGACGAAATCGAGTCGAATTGTCCTCGCCCGCGCGCGGCGATGCGTCCGCAGAGGACGCAGCCCCGGCCTGCCGCAGCGCAGCATCATGCGATCGGATTGGTCAGATCTCCGATGCCCTCGATCGACACGGTCACGAGGTCGCCCGGCCTCAAAAAGCGTTGCGGCCGAAAGCCGATCCCCACCCCGGCCGGCGTGCCGGTGGCGATCAGGTCGCCGGGCTCGAGCGTCACATAGGCGCTGACGGTGGCGATGATGGTCGGCGTGTCGAAGATCATGTCGCGCAGCGGCGCCGCCTGACGGCGTTCGCCGTTGACGACGGTCGTCAGCATCTGTCCGTCGAGCGGCCCCATCTCGTCGGCGGTGACCAGCCACGGACCGACCGGACAGAATCCGTCGAGGCTCTTGCCGAGGAACCACTGCTTGTGGCGCTGCTGCACGGCGCGGGCCGTCACGTCGTTGACCACCGTGTAGCCGAACACGAAGTCGAGCGCCTCCTCGGCCGAGACCTTGGCGCAGCGCTTGCCGATCACCACGCCGAGTTCGCCCTCGTAGTCGGTGGTGTCGGTCGGATCGGCGGAGGCCGGCACCGGCTGCAGCGGATCGGCGAGCGACGAGGTCGCCTTGGTGAAGACCACCGGAAACTCGGGACTCTCCTGCTTGTCGCCCGACTGGTCGACGCCGCTGCGGGCGAACTCCTGAGCGTGGTCGTGATAGTTCTTGCCGACGCAGATCACGTTCTTGGCGAGCGGCCCGACCGGCGCCGCGAGCTTGACCCTGTCGAGCGCGACGGCGTCGCCGTGCTCGAATCGGTCGGCGCCGGCGTCGACCAGCGTGATCATGTCACGCAGGTCGCGCACGGCCGCGCCGCCCTTCAGCAGCGGCCGGAACTCGTTGTCGGTGATGATGCCGAAGATCTTTCCGTCGGGGGAGTGCACGGCGGCGATGCGCATGTTGTCAGGCTGGCCTTCCGGTTCGGCCGGCCAGGACCGGCCGGTCGCGGCCGGCCCCGAGCGGCCGGTCGCCGCCGGATGGTATGTCAAGTGCCGCGGCGGGGAAAGCCGCCCGACCGAGCGACGCGCTGCCGTGCTGCACCGCAAAAACAATCAGACTCCGCGGGCCTCCAGCACGGCCCGGATCGACACGCGCGACCAGCCGGCGACGCGGTCGCGGAACCCCATGTAGGAGTCATGGACCTTTCGCGCCAGCGCATTGCGCTCCGCGATGCCGGCGAGCACGTCGGTCGCCTGCGCCCGGGCGGCGTCGACGATGTCGAGCGGGAACGTCTCGAGCTTCACCTTGTGCCGCTCGATCAGCGCGGCCAGCGCCTCGGCGTTGAGCCGCTCCATCTCGGAGAGCGCATAGGTCGCCTCGGCCGCGCAGGCATGCGCCACGATGGCTTTCAGCTCGGAGTCGAGACTGGTCCATGCAGTGAGCGCCACCAGGCACTCGCCGGTGCCGTTTGGCTTGTTGAAGCCGGGCCCGACATAATGCGGCGCGACGCGATAGAGCCCGAGCGCGATGTCGGTGCCGGGGCCGACGAACTCGGCGCCGTCGAGCACGCCCGACTGCAGGCTCACCAGGATCTCTCCCGGCGCCGTCGTCTGCGGCGTCGCCCCGAGCCGGCGATAGACCTCGCCGCCGAGGCCGAGCGAGCGCACCTTGAGGCCCTTGAGATCGGCGAGCCCCTTCAAGGGCTGGCGGAACCAGCCGCCCATGCACACCCCGGTGTTGCCGCCCATGAAGGGCTTGGCACCGAACGGGGCATAGAGCTCGTCCCACAGCGCCTGGCCGCCGCCCGCCTCCACCCAGGCGACGTGCTCGGCCGGGGTGAGGCCGAACGGCACCGTGGTGTAGAACGCCGCCGCCGGCTGCTTGCCCTGCCAGTAGAACGCCGCCGTGTGGCCCATCTCGACCACGCCGCCGCCGACCGCGTCGAGCACCTCGAAGGCCGGCACCACCTCACCCGCGGCGTGGACCGTGATCTGCAGGCGGCCGCCCGACATCGCGGCGATCCGCTCGGCGATCCGCTCGGCCGACATGCCGGGGCCCGGCAGCCGCTTCGGCCACGACGTCACCATCCGCCAGCGCCTCGTCTCGGCCCGCGCCACCGCAGGGGCCGCCAGCGCCGCCACTCCGGCTGCGGCGCCTGCGAGATGCCGCCGGGTGAACTTTCTCATGTCACGCTCCTGAACTCACACTTTCGTCGTTCCGGGGCGCTGCGAAGCAGCGAGCCCGGAACCCATAACCCCGGTTTTTCGTGAGCCACCGCCCCAGGGCGTATGGATTCCGGGCTCGCGGACCTGCGGTCCGCGCCCCGGAATGACCAGCTCGGTGATCTGCGCATCGCTCACCACCACCGCGAAAAATGATGGACCGGCCCGTGTCCCGAGCCGATGCTCAGCCGATCGGCGGCGGCGATCGCCTCCGCCAGATAGGCCTTGGCGGCGCCGACCGCGGCGACGAGGTCGAGCCCCTTGGCGAGCCCGGCCGCCACCGCCGAGGACAGCGTGCAGCCGGTCCCGTGGGTGTTTCGCGTGGCGATCCGGGGCGCCGCGAAGCGCCGCACCCCGGCGGGCGTGACCAGCAGGTCGGCGCTTTCCGGCCCGGCGCCGTGACCGCCCTTGATCAATACGGCCCGCGCCCCACGGGCGAGCAGCCCCTCGCCCTGCGCCCGCATCTCCGCCTCGTCGTGCGCGACGGCGGTGCCGAGCAGGGCCGCGGCCTCGGGCAGGTTCGGCGTGACGAGATCGGCGCGCGCCAGCAGCGCACGGATCAGCGCATCGACCGCCGCGGGAGCGAGCAGCCGCGCCCCGCTGGTCGCGACCATGACCGGGTCGAGCACCACGTTGCGGGCGCCGTGGCGGTCGAGCCCCTCGGCCACCGCCGTGATGGCGGCCGGCACCGACAGCATGCCGATCTTGGTCGCATCGACGGCGAGGTCGGAGAACACCGCGTCGATCTGGGCCGCGATGAAGGCGGGCGGCACGTCGTGGATTGCCGTGACGCCGGTGGTGTTCTGCGCCGTCAGCGCGGCGATCACCGAGGCTCCGTAGACGCCGAGCGCCGAGAAGGTCTTCAGGTCGGCCTGGATGCCGGCGCCGCCGCTCGAATCCGAACCCGCGATGGTGACGGCGATGGCGGTCATCACGCCTGCCGTTGCGCCAGCGCGCCGTCCACGATGGCGCGCAATGCCCGCGCCGCCATCTCGGGATCGGCCGCCAGCGACAGCGCCGAGATCACCGCGACGCCGTCGGCGCCGGCCGCGATCGCGGCGGCGGCGTTGGTCGTGTCGATGCCGGCGATGCCGACGACCGGCATCGTCGGTGCGCGCCGCCGCAGCACGGCGCGGATCGCGCCGAGACCCGCAGGCCCCATCGGCGGCGCCGGATTGTCCTTGGAGAGCGTCGCATAGACGCCGCCGACGCCGGCATAGTCGATCAGCTCGATCGGCACGGCCTCGGCCTGCGCGATCGACTTGATCGAGTGGCCGATGATCGCGGCGGGACCGAGCAGCGCCCGCGCATCGGCGATCTCCATGTCGTCCGGCCCGAGATGCACGCCGCTGGCGCCGGCCGCGAGCGCGACGTCGACCCGGTCGTTGACGATCAGCGGCACGCCGAGCGGCGACAGCTCGTCGATCAAGGCGCGCGCCGTGTCGATCAGCCGGCGGGTGTGGCCGTGCTTGTCGCGGAGCTGCACCAGCGTGGCGCCGCCGGCGACGGCCGCGCGGGCGAGGTCGACCAGCGGGCGGCCACCGGCGCGCTCGGGATCCACGATGGCGTTGAGACGAACATCGACCGGCATCAGCTCACCCTCGCCCGCTCGTGCAGGTCCTTGCGATCGAGATCGAACAGCGCATCGAGAATGCTGGTGGCGAGGCTGCCCGGCCCGCTCGACACGACGGCGGCGCGCTCGGCCGCGACCCCGAGCACCAGATGCGCCGCGATGGTGGCCCGCCACGGGTCGTCCTCGACGGCGAGGCAGGCGGCGACCAGGGCGGCGCCGGCGCAGCCCATGGCGGTGATGCGCGTCATCCAGCGATGGCCGTTGGCGATCGCTGCGTGCCGGGCGCCGTCCGAGACCTGGTCGGTCTCCCCGCTCAGCGCCACCACGGCATGCAGCCCGGACGCGAAGCGGTCGATCGCGGCCGGCTCCGGCGGGCCGCCCGCCAGCGCCGAGAACTCGGCCGGATTGAGCCGCACCACGGTCGGCCGCATGGCGAGCAGCGCCTGGGCGAAGCCGGCGCGGTCCGGCGAGCGGTCGACGAACACCGGATCGAGAACCCAAGGCAGCCCGTTGTCGGCGGCGGCGTCGATGGCGAGGCCGATGGCCGCCCGCCGCGAATCGTCGAGCGTGCCGACATTGACCAGCAGCGCATCGGCGCTGGACACGAAGGCCGCCACCTCGTCGGCCGCGATGGTCATCGACGGGATGGCGCCGGCGGCGAGCAGCAGATTGGCCGTATAGGTCTGGGCCACCGTGTTGGTGATGCAATGAACCCGCGGGCGACGCTCGCGCAGGCGGGCGAGCACGTCCGCCGCCGCGTCGACGAGGTCGCTGGTTCCGACGGGATCGCTGTCGCGCGCGCGCATCTCGAGCTCCCTCCGCCGGCATGATCCGGATCAGGTTCGACGGGTTGGCAGACAGCCTGCCCGAGGCGTTCGGGCCGGCCGCGGCGCCTCTCAGTCCGGACGCGGATTCGCCGGACACCCCGCTGAGATTGCAGGCGGAAACTAGTCGCTCGCCTGCCGGGGCGCAAGGGATGGCGTCCCGGCGCGCGGCGGCGCGGCCCCCCGCGGGCCGGGTGGGCGGGCGGCGCGCGCTGCGCTTGTCAAAGCCGCGCGGTTTTGCTCGATTGCGGCGGGTCGTGATCGCGGCAAGTTTTTGGCGCGACATCGCGGCCGGGCGCCGGGCCGGCGCGGGGGGAAGCCGATGGTTCCGTTCTTCGTGCAGATCAAATGCAACCTGGGCAAGTCGTACCAGGTCGCCAACCAGCTCGCCGACGCCGAGATCGCCTCGGAAATCTACTCGACGGCGGGCGACTACGATCTCCTGGTGAAGTTCTACGTCGATCAGTCGACCGACATCGGCCATTTCGTCAACGAGAAGGTCCAGACCATCCCGGGCATCATGGACACCAAGACGATCATCACGTTCAAGGCGTTCTGAGCCGCCGCGCCGGCCGAAGACCGGCCCCGGAGAGCGCGGCGGGCCTGCATCGGCGCAGCCGCGCGGTCGCCTGGAATCGAAAAGCCCCGGCCGAGGCCGGGGCTTTCGCAAAGCGTCGAGCGAGCGCGTTCAGTACCGGGCGACGATCGGCTCCGGCATGTTGAAGCTGTAGTTCAGGCCGGCGCGAACCACCTGGAAGCGGTTGTTGAACTCGGCCGTCAGCGGCACGCCGGGTGCGAACGCAGCCGTCGTCGTGACGTCGGTCCGGCCGAGATCCATGTACAGGTATTCCATCCGCACCGACCAGCGCGAATCCAGCGCCGTCTCGATGCCGCCGCCGACCGTCCAGCCGGACCGTGTCTGCGACGTCGTCACGCTCGGATTGCCCCAGCGGGTCGACACGTCGGCAAAGGCCGCGCCCGCCGTTCCGTAGATCAGGGCCGGACCCGTGCTCATGCCGACACGGCCACGCGCCGTCGAGTACCAGGTGGTCTTGGTGCCGAACTCGGTGCCGGAGTCGAACCAGTCGCGGTAGCTGTGGTCGATGCCGAGATAGCCGACATCCCCTTCGACGCCGACGATCCAGTTGGAGAACACCAGCCAGTTGTAGCCGGCCTGCCCGCCGCCGGTGAATCCGGTGCCGTTGACGTTCTCCTCGCCGTTCGGACCCGGCGTCATGATGGTCGGCACCTTGACGTTGGAGATGCCGAGGCCGGCGTTGACGCCGACATAGAAGCCCGCCCAGCGCTGCGGCGAGGACAGCGGCCCGCCGAAGAGCGGGTACATCTCGAACGGCCCGTCGCCGAACTTGTAATTGATGCCGGTCTTGATGACGTGGGCGCGGTTGGTGAACGTCGCCGTGTCGGCGAGGCCATAGGGGTTGGCGGCGAAGCTGTTGCTGCCGAGATCGACGTAGAGATACTCGGCCGTGGTGCTCCAGCTCCGCGACAGCTTGGTCTCGATGCCGCCGCCGGCTGTCCAGCCCCATTCGGTGGAGCGCGTCTCGGTCGCCGCCAGCACGCTACTGCCCCCGAACGTCTCGCGGACGCGACTGAACGCAGCGCCGCCCGTGACGTAGAGCAGCGACGGCCCGGTCACGTAGCCGAACCGGCCGCGCACCGTTCCGAAGGCGTCTGTCTTGACGCCGACCCTGACCGGATCGTTGTAGTCGATGAAGCTCCGCTCGGTGCCGAGCCAGCCGAAATCGCCCTCCAGGCCCACCAGCCAGGTCGGCGCGAACTGCCAGTTGTATCCGGCCGTGACGCCGGCCGAGATGCCGGTATCGTTGACCTCGGCATCTCCGGCGAAGCGGTTCGAGCTGGCACGGGACTGGGCGATCGACGTCGCGTAATAGGCGCCGACATAGAAGCCGGTCCAGTTGTAGACCGGGGCCGGCGGCGGCGCCTTCAGGGGCATGCGGGCGGGAAGATCGGCTGCAGCGGCGGCCCCGACCAACGCAAGCGACGCGGCACCCGCCAAGAGCATCCGTTTCATCGCGCCATCCCCTTCCAGAAATTGTCCCGTGCGGCATCGTACGCTGATCCGGCCTGATTACCCGGTAAGACTTGCGGAATTGTTTCCCAGCGGCATCCGCATCGGCGATTTCTCGGGACGTGTGCCGGGCGGGCCACAGTGCCGGACCGCGAGGACCAGCGGTCGCCTCCCCGGATCCCGGGCTCGGCCTGCGCCTCCGATCGCTCAGTCGTCGGACGGACTGTCCGGGGTGCCACTGCGCAGGCGCTGGCGTCGGGCGGCGAGCTGGCGCTCGCGCCAGATCACGAACAGGCCCGACAGCACCACCACGACAGCCCCCACATAGGCGTAGACGGTCGGGATTTCGCCGAAGGCCGCGTAGCCGATCACAAAGGCGAACAGCAGCGTCAGGTAGTCGAACGGTGCCATGATGGAGGCGGCGGCGTAGCGGTAGCTCTCGGTGAGCAGGATGTGCGACATGCCGCCGAGCACGCCGACCGCGATCAGCGCCACGAGCTGCGGCAAGGTCGGAGTCTGCCAGACGAAGGGCACGATGATGCCGCCGGCGATGGTGCAGATCAGCGAGAAATAGAACACGATCGACGACGTCGTCTCGCTGTCGGTCAGGCGCCGCGTCTGGATCACGGCAAAGGCGTTGGTGAAGGCCGAGCCGACCGCGCACAGCGCTCCGACGCTGCTCTCGGCCGAGCCCGCCGTCACCAGCCGGCCGAGCCCGAGATAAGGCCACAGCATCACCAGCACGCCGCAGAAGCCGACCGCCACGGCCGACCAGCGATAGGCCCGCACCCGCTCGCTCAGCACCAGGGCGGCGAGCGCCACCGTGATCATCGGGGCCGCGAAGCTGATCGCGGTCGCGTCGACCAGCGGCAGCCGCGACAGCGCGGCAAAGTTGAGGAACATGCCGACCACGCTGATGCTGCCGCGACCGAGATGGCCGAGCGGCCGGCTGGTGCGCACCGCCGAGGCGAGCTCGCGCCGCGCCGCAAAGATCAGCACCACCGGGATCAGGGCGAACAGGCTGCGGAAGAACACCACCTGGCCGAGCGGGATCCCGGCCTCGCCGACATAGCGCACCAGCGCCGACATCACGGCGAACAGGAGCACCGAGACGACCTTGATGAGAATGGCGGCGTTGAGGCTCATGGCGGACGGGGGACGCATTCCGGGCGTGGCGCTGCGACCCTTTGTGGCACGTGGGGGCGCGTCGGGGAACCTCGTCCCGACGGGACCCGGCTGTGCGGGGCGACCGCTGTGTCGTGGGTCGTTCCGGGACGCCGCGCAGCGGCGGGCCCGAAACGACAGAAAAGTCACCGCCGCGCAGGCCGCGGCGGTCCGTCGACGGGCGGCAGCGATTTCAGGTACTCGGCCATGGCGGCACGGTCCTCGGCCGAGAGCTGCGCGGTGTTGCGCACCACTGCGGCCATGCCGCCGCCGACCGAATCACCATCGGGCAGCTCGCCGGTCTCCAGCATGTAGGCGACGTCCTTGGCGGACCACTTTGCCAGCCCCTTGCCGGTGATGTTGGGGACCCAGCCTTCGCCTTCCGGGTTCGGACCTCCGGCGAAACGCTGGCCGGCCCGGATGCCACCGAACGAGTCGCGCGGCGAGTGGCATTCGGCGCAGTGGCCGGGCCCGTTGACCAGATAGGCGCCGCGGTTCCACGCCGCCGACCGCGACGGGTCGGGGCGGAACGGCGTGCCGTCGAGATAGACGAGCTTCCACAGGCCGATGCCACGCCGCACCGAGAACGGGAAGGCCATGTCGTGGTCCTGCACCTTGCCGGCGACGGCGGGCAGCGTCTTCAGGAAGGCGAACAGATCGCGGAGATCGGACGGCTCCATGCGCTGATACGACGTGTAGGGAAACGCCGGATAGTAGTGGCGGCCGTCCGGCGAGGTGCCGTCCTGCATGGCGCTGACGAAATCCGCCTCGCTCCAGCGGCCGATGCCGTCGGCCGGGTCGGGCGAGATGTTGGGCGCGTAGAAGGTCCCGAACGGCGAGTGCAGGGCCATGCCGCCGCCGAGCCGCGTACGGTCCTCCTTGGAGGAGGCGTGGCAGGAGGCGCAGCCGCCGGCGAAAAACATGGTGCGGCCGTTGTCGAGATTCGGCGTGTGGGCCGCGAGTATCGCGGTCGGCACCCGCGCCGGCTCGGTCAGCACGTAGACCGCCGCGGCGCCGGTCACCAGCACCAGCACCGCGACGATGATCAGCTTGCGCAGCATGGGAACTCCGAGCGCACTCAGCTCTTCTTGAGCCGGTAGGTCTCGTGGCAGCCGCCGCAGTTCTTCTGCACCTCGGAGAAGTTGGCCTTGAAGCTCGCTTCGTCCTTCACCTTGGCCTTGGCTTCGGTCGCGTCCTGGCCGAACTTGGCGAGCTTGGCCTGGAAGTCGCTCATGGTCTCCCAAATACGCGGATCGGCCGCCGTGTCGCCGCCCGTCTTGGTGTTGTCGGGGAAGAGCCCCTTCACCTTGGCCACGCTGTCCGCATAGGTCTGGAAGACCGCCTGCGCCTTGGCGAGATCGAACGGCGCCTCGCCGCGCGCCATCAGGGCGCCGATGCGGGCCTGGTCGCCGTTGGCCTTCATGGTGGCCTTGCGCTCCGCGATCGGGTCCTGCGCGGCGGCGACGGTCACGCCCGTAACGAGCACGGCGGCGGCGAGCATCATACGCGTCGTCATGAGGTCTCCTGTCGTTGGTGTCGGCGGGGGTGATCGGACCGGCAGGACGCCCGCCCGGGCGGCGAGCGGGTCGCCAACCATGACCTACGGAGCTTTACCTATATTTCCGCGGACAAACAGCATGCTTCGACGCCGCACGGGATCACGAAATTGCGATGGTATGGTGATGGCGATTTCGGTGGACTGTGGCTTTCGCAGCGCATCCTCGGTGTGCGGTGCGTCGCGACGAGCATCGCGGACAACCAAGCCGCAGCGCAAGGCACTCCGACGATGGCTACATCGTATGCATCCGCTCGTTCTCGCGCAGCACCGCCCACACCCGCTCGGGAGTCGCCGGCATGTCGATGTCGCTGATGCGATGGGACCGCCACAGGGCATCGACGACGGCATTGATCACGGCCGGTGCCGCCCCGATGGTGCCGGCCTCGCCCGCTCCCTTCACGCCGAGCGGATTGGTGACGCAGGGCACGTTGCAGGTCTCGAAGACGAAGTCCGGCATGTCGCCGGCGCGCGGCAGCGCATAGTCCTGCAGGCTCGCGGTGAGGAGCTGGCCCGACTCGGCATCGTAGACGGTGCGCTCCAGCAGGGCCTGGCCGATCCCCTGGGCGGCGCCGCCGTGGATCTGGCCTTCTAGCAGCAGCGGATTGAGGGTCATGCCGACATCGTCGACGATCACGTATTGCACGATCGCCACCCGCCCGGTGTCGGGGTCGATCTCCACCTCGGCGAGATGCGTGCCGTTCGGATAGGTCGCGACCTGCGGGCTGAAGGTCTCCGCCACGGTGAGCCGCGCAGGATCGACACCGGATGCTGCAGCGAGCGCCGCGAACGTCGCGGCCCGGTCGGTGCCGGTGATCCGCACCATGCCGTCGGCGATCTCGATATCGGCCGTGGCGGTTTCGAGCAGATCGGCGGCGAGCTCCTTCACCACCTCGGCGAGCTTTTTGGAAGCGCCGTCCACGGCCACGCCGCCGCACGGGATCGAGCTCGAGCCACCCGTGCCGGCGCCGGTGGCGATCCGGTCGGTGTCGCCCTGCACGATGTGGACGCGCTCGGGCGGCAGGCCGAGATGCTCGGCGACGATCTGCGCATAGGCCGTGTGATGGCCCTGGCCGGTCGATTGCGAGCCGATCAGCACCGTGACGGTGCCGTCGCGGTCGAGCCGCAGCGTCGCGGTCTCGGGTCCGTTGCCGCCGCAGGCCTCGACATAGGTGGCGAGGCCGATGCCGCGCAGCCGGCCGTGGCGGTGCGCCGTCGCGGCGCGGTGGGGGAAGCCGGACCAGTCGGCGATCTCCTGGGCGCGCGCCATGTGGACCGCGAAGGCGCCGGAGTCGTAGGTCTTGCCCGTCGCGGTCGTGTAGGGCATCGCCGGCGGCTTGATGAAGTTCTGCCGACGCAGCGCGTCCGGCGCGACGTCGAGCTCGCGCGCCGCGGTATCGACCAGCCGCTCGATTACATAGGCCGCCTCGGGCCGCCCTGCCCCACGATAGGCATCGACCGGCACCGTGTTGGTGAAGGCGCCGCGGATGCGCACGTGACAGGTCGGGATGGCGTAGACGCCGGGCAGCATGCCGGCCCCGGCGAACGGGATGTAGGGCGCGTAGCACGACAGATACGCCCCCATGTCGCAGACCATGTCGACCGACAGCGCCAGGAACCGGTTGTTGTCGTCGAGTGCGAGCCGCGCCGTCGTGACATTGTCGCGGCCGTGGCTGTCGCCGACGAAATGATCCGAGCGATCGGCGACCCAGCTCACCGTGCGACCGAGCCGTTCCGCCGCGACGGCGGCGAGCGCGTACTCGCGATACGGAAACAGCTTGGTGCCGAAGCCGCCGCCGACATCCGGCGTGACGACGCGCAATCGCTCCGGCGGAATGCGCAGCACCTTGCGGGCCAGGACGTCGCGCACCGCATGCGAGCCCTGGCTGCCGAGCGTCAGGGTGATGCGCCCGTCCGCCGCGTCGAACGCGGCCGTGACGGCGCGGGTGTCCATGTAGTTCGCGACCAGCCGCTGATTCACCAGCTTCAGCGCGACGGTACGGGCGGCCGTCGCGAAGGCCGCCTCGGTCGCAGCCTGGCCGCCGAGCGTCTGCGTGTAGACGAGATTGCCGGCGCGACCGTCCCACACGACCGGCGCCTCGTCGCCGAGCGCCGCGACGGCGTCGACCACATGCGGGCGCGGCTGCCAGTCGATGACGATCGCCTCGGCGGCGTCGCGCGCCTGGTCGACCGTGTCGGCGACCACGAAGGCGACGGCATCGCCGACATGGCGCACCACGTCGCGCGCCAGGACAGGATAGTCCGGCACGTCGAGCCTGACGCCGCGCGGAATCCCCCGGCAGGGCAGCGGCCCGAGCGAGGCGATATCGTCGGCCGTCAGGACCAGTTTTACGCCCGGCTTGGCGCGGGCAACGGCGAGATCCGCGATTCGGAAGCGGGCATGCGCGTGCGGGCTGCGCAACACCACGGCGCGCAGCGCGTCGGCCGGCACGAGATCGGCAACGTAGCGCCCGGCGCCGCGCAGAAACGCGTCGTCCTCCTTGCGGGTCACGGCCTGCGACATCCCGAACTTCATGATGGCTCCTCGCCCGCGCCACGGTTGTGCGCTGCCGCGACCATGTTACCGTAGATGGTGCAAGTTCGCTTTCAAGACGAAGCTATTTCGGAGGAAACCATGCATCCATCGGTTCGTTGCGCCGCCTCCGTCCTCGTCACGGCCACGGTCCTGCTGCTCGGCGCCGCATCGGCCGGCGCCCAGGCGCCGGGTCCCGCCGGCGGCCCCACCGCGGCGACGACATCGCCGCCCGGCGGCGATGCCACCCAGCCCCCGAAAAAGGGCCAGCGGAGCGCCAAGACGCGCAGCCGCCAGGGCAGCCAGCAGCAGCAGGGCATGCAGCGCGCCAAGCAGTACCTGCCGCCCGAGTATCACCAGTACCTCGGCAGCGGCGCTGGTGGCGGCGGCGCCGGCGGGACGGGTGGCGGCGGAATGGGTGGCGGCGGCGGAATGGGCGGTTACGGCCGCTGAGGCCGACCGACACGCTCACGGACGGCCTCTCGTCCTCGCGAAAGCGCTACGGGATGCACACATCGCTTGCCATGCATGAGAGCGTCATGCGCGGGCTCGACCCGCGCATCCATCGATTTTCGCAAAAATGCTTTGTTCGCAGGATGATGGATCGCCGGGTCAAGCCCGGCGATGACGACGGTGGGGAAGGCGCTCTTTTTGCCGTACCACCAGATGGTCTCGACAAAACGAGATCTGTGCATCCCGTAGCGCGAAAGCGGGGACCCAGGAGTCACGCGAAGACGGTCGAGAGTCCCGCTTGCGCGGGACTGAACCAAGATCCGAACCGCCGCACCAGCGACGGCACCGTCACTCGGCCGGCTGGCCGGTCGGCGCCGCCGGCTGCGCACCACGACGCCGGCTGGCGAGGCCGGCGAGCCAGCTCGTGACCACGTAGAAGGCCGGCGTGAAGATCAGGCCGAACGTGGTGACGCCGATCATGCCGGAGAACACCGCCGTACCGAGCGCCTGGCGCAGCTCGGCGCCGGCGCCCGTCGCCCACACCAGCGGCACCACACCGAGCACGAAGGCGAGCGACGTCATCAGGATCGGCCGCAGCCGCAGCCGCGCCGCCTCGACGGCGGCGTGCGCGCGGTCGTGCCCCTGGTCCTCGAGCTGCTTGGCGAACTCGACGATCAGAATGGCGTTCTTGGCCGCCAGTCCTATCAGCACCACGAAGCCGACCTGGGTGAGGATGTTGTTGTCCTGCCCGCGCAGAATGACGCCGCTGATCGCCGCGACCAGACACATCGGCACGATCATGATGACGGCGAGCGGCAGCGTCAGGCTCTCGTATTGCGCCGCCAGCACCAGGAACACGAAGACGACCCCGAGCCCGAAGGCGAAGATCGCGGTGTCGCCGGCCTTGAGCTGCTGAAGGGCGATGCCCGTCCACTCGTAGCCGATGCCCGGCGGCAGCGTCTCGGCCGCGAGCTTCTCCATGATGGCGATGGCCTGGCCCTGCGAGTAGCCGGGCGCGGAATCGCCGTCGAGCTCGGCCGCCGGATAGAGATTGTAGCGCGGCACCCGGTACGGCCCGGAGATGTCGCGCACCGTGGTGAACGAGCCGAGCGGCACGGTCTCGCCGCGGGCGTTGCGCACCCGCAGGCTCAGCACGTCCTTCGGCTCCAGCCGGTGCTCGGCCTCGGCCTGCGCCTGCACCCGGAAGGTGCGGCCGAACAGGTTGAAGTCGTTGACGTAGGACGAGCCGATATAGACCTGCAGGGCGTTGAACACGTCGGCCAGATTGATGCCGAGGAGCTGCGCCTTGGTGCGGTCGATGTCGAGATAGAGCTGCGGCGTCGAGGTCTCGAACAGCGAATACACCTGCTTGAGGCCCGGCGTCTGGGCAGCGCGGCCCATCATGCCGTAGACCGCGCCGAGCAGCGCCTGCGAGCCGACGCCGTCGCGGTCCTGCACCATCATGCGGTAGCCGCCGGCATTGCCGATGCCCTGCACGGGCGGCGGCAGCACCACCACCATGAAGGCTTCCTGGATCGCCGCCAGCTTGCCGAACAGCGCGCCCTGGATGCCCGCCGCGGTCTTGGCCGGGTCGCCGACCCGTTGGTCGAACGGCTCCAGGATCAGGAACATGGCGCCGGCGTTCGGGGCATTGGTGAAGGTCGCCCCCGAGAATCCGACGATGTTGATGGCGTGACCGACGCCGGGCGTCGACAGCGCCAGTTCGGCGGCGCGTTTCATCACGGCGTCGGTCCGCTGCAGCGAGGATCCGGGCGGGAGCTGCGACGCCACGATCAGGTAGCCGCGGTCCTGCTGGGGAATGAAGCCGCGCGGCGTGTTGCGGAACTCGTTGAGGCCGAAGCCGAGCACGGCCGCATAGGCGATCAGCATCAGCACCACGAGACGCACGACCCGCCCGGCCAGCCAGCCGTAGCCGTTGGCGACGGCGTCGAAACCGCGGTTGAACAGGCGGAAGAAGCCGTGAACCGGCTTCTCGAACCATCTCTCCCGTTGGCGCGGATCGTGACTCTTGAGCAGCAGCGCACACAGCGCCGGCGACAGGGTCAGCGAGACGACGAGCGAGATCAGGGTCGAGCCCGCGATGGTGAGGGCGAACTGCTGGTAGAACTGCCCGGAGATACCGGTGATGAAGGCGGTCGGCACGAACACGGCGGTCAGCACCAGCGCGATGGCGACCAGGGCGCCGCCGACCTCGTCCATGGTCTTGTGCGCCGCCTCGCGGGGCGTCAGCCCCACCGAGATGTTGCGCTCGACGTTCTCCACCACGACGATGGCGTCGTCGACGACGATGCCGATGGCGAGCACCAGGCCGAACAGCGACAGGTTGTTCAGCGAGAAGCCGAACAGGCTCATCACGAAGAAGGTGCCGACCAGCGAGATCGGGATCGCCAGGATGGGGATCACCGCGGCACGCCAGGTCTGCAGGAACAGGATGACGACCAGCACGACCAGGATGGCGGCCTCGAAAATGGTCTCGACGACGGCGCGCACCGACTCGGCGATGAACAGGGTCGGGTTGTAGATGATGGCGTGCTTGACTCCCTCGGGGAATCCCGGCGCGAGGCGGTCCATGGCCGCCACCACGCCCTGCCCGGTCGTCAGCGCGTTCGAACCCGGCCGCTGGAAGACGCCGAGCGCCACCGACGGCTGCCGGTCCAGGTAGGAGGTCGAGGAATAGTCCTGCGCGGTCAGCTCGACCCGGCCGATATCCTTGATCCGGACGACGGCGATTTCGGTCTGCTTGACGACGATGTTGGCAAACTCCTGCGGGTCGCTCAGGCGGCCGAGCGTGCGCACCGCGACCTGGAAGGCGAGCTGGTCCGGCACCGGCGGCTGGTTGAGCACGCCGGAGGCGACCTGGATGTTCTGCGCCTGCAGGGCGGCCGTGACGTCGTTCGCAGTCAGGTTGAGCGACTGCATGCGGTCGGGATCGAGCCAGATCTGCATGGCGTAGTCGCGGCTGCCGAACACCGTGATGGAGCCGACGCCGTCGACGCGCGACAGCACGTCCTTGATCTGGATATTGGCGAAATTGGAGATGAACAGCGTGTCGCGCGAGGAGTCCGGCGAGTAGAGGTTCACCACCATCAGGATGTCGGGCGATGCCTTCGCCACCGTCACGCCGATCTGCTGGACCTGGAGCGGCAGGCGCGGCGCCGCGATCGCCACGCGGTTCTGCACCTGCACCTGCGCGATGTCGAGATTGACGCCGATGTTGAACGTCACGGCGATCGAGAAGCGGCCGTCGGCGGTCGAGTTCGAGGAGATGTAGAGCATCCCCTCGACGCCGTTGATCTGCTGCTCGACCGGCGCCACCACGGTCTCGGCGACAGTCTCGGCGCTGGCGCCCGGAAACTGGCCCGTCACGTTGATGACGGGCGGCGCGATCTCGGGATACTGGGCGACCGGCAGGCGCACATAGGCGACCGCGCCCAGAATGACGATGACGATCGAGATGACCGAAGCGAAGATCGGCCGCTCGATGAAGAAGTGCGACAGCTTCATCGGATGACTCTCAATCGGCCTTGGCGGTCGGCGCCTTGTCGGCCGCGGAGGCCTGCGGGCCGGCGGGCGCCGGCGCCTCCTCCTTCGGCGTGACCTTCTGGCCCGGCCGGGTCTTGGCCATGCCGTTGACGATCACCCGGTCGTCGGGCGACAGGCCGCTCTTGACCACCCGCAGCTTGTCGACGAGCTGGCCCAGCGTGACGAATTTCTGGCGCGCGACATTCTCGCCGTCGACCACGAGGACGTATTTGCGGACCTGCTCGGAGCCGATCGCCACGTCCGGCACCAGCAACGCGGTTTGCGGTTGCGAGGCAGGCACCTGCACGCGGGCGAACATGCCGGGCGTGAACAGGCCGTCGGCATTCGGCAGCACGGCGCGACCCCGGATGGTGCCGGTCAGCCGCTCGATGACGTTGTCGACGAAGTCCATCGGGCCCTTGTGCTTGAAGTCCGGCTCATCGATCAGCTTGAGGGCGATCTCGACGCCGCCCGAGCGGCTGGCCGGGCCGTCGGCCGCCGAACGCCGGTAGCGCAGATAGGCCGCCTCGTCGAAGGTGAACTCGAAACGGATCGGATCGTAGGTGACGATGGTGGCGAGCAGCGTGGTGGTGCCGCCGGTGCCGCCGGTGACGAGATTGCCGGGCGACACGCGGCGATCACCCATGCGGCCGCTGATCGGGGCGCGCAGCTCGGTGAACTCGAGGTCGAGGGTCGCCTGCCGCACCGCCGCCTCCTGCGCCGACACCGAGGCCTGGGCGACGCGCTTCGATTGCGTGCGCTGGTCGAAGGTCTGCTCCGTGATGGTGCGGTCGCGGACGAGCTGCTGGGCGCGCGCGAGGTCCGCCTCGGCGAAGGCGAGATTGGCACGCGCCTGTTCGAGATTCGCCTTGGCCTGGTCGAGCGCGGTCTGGAACGGCCGCTTGTCGATCGTGAACAGGAGGTCGCCCTGCTTGACGAGCTGGCCGTCCTTGAAGTTCACCTGGTCGAGATAGCCGGAGACGCGCGCGCGCACCTCGACGGAGTCGATCGCGACGAAGCGGCCGACATACTCGTCGTAATCGGTCACGGTGCGCTGGACCGGCTTCGCCACCGTCACTTGCGGCGGCGGTGGCGCGGCCGCAGGCTGCTTGGTCTCACCGCCGCATCCCGCCAGGACAACGGCCAAGCTGACGGCGGCAAGGCGCGCGCAGATCGGACTCATGACAGCTCCGTCGGATTTTCTCGGATCGGCAGACATCGCGCATCCTTGTGGCCCGACAAAGGCCCGCCTGGGGAAGGAAGCCCGGCGCTGGCGCGACGTCCCGATGGTCTTCCATAACAGCGTGGCATTCCCCATATCCGCCCGTGCCATGCAAGTCCATCCCCGAAAAGGCCGCACGCCCGACTGCGATACCGACGCAGCCGCGCGGTGTATTCATATCGTTTACACCTCTTCCAAATCGAACCCGGAGTTCGATGATCGGCCGCAGCCCGCACCGTCGCGATCAGACGACGACAGCGCGCTGCTCGATGCCTATTCGCGCGCCGTCACGTCGGTGGTCGATCGCATCGGCCCGGCGGTGGTGCGCCTCGACGTGGCCGGTCCGCAGGGTCGCGGCGGATCGGGATCCGGAGTCATCGTCTCGCCGGACGGGCTGATCGTCACCAACCACCATGTCGTCACGGCAAGCCCCCGGCTGAAGGTCACCACGGCCGACGGCATGCGGCTCAACGCCCGGGTGGTCGGCATCGACCCCGACACCGACCTCGCCCTGGCA
Source organism: Rhodoplanes sp. (assembly GCF_013377085.1). Lineage (GTDB taxonomy): Bacteria > Pseudomonadota > Alphaproteobacteria > Rhizobiales > Xanthobacteraceae > Rhodoplanes. Next base: position 36,109 of record NZ_JACAAX010000023.1, read on the forward strand.
CGGGTGGAGGAAAGCTTGGCTTTGCCTGCCGCCACCCTCGGCGACTCGCGAAAGCTGCGGCGTGGCCAGCTCGTCATCGCCATCGGCAATCCGCTCGGCTTCGAGTCGACCGTGACGGCCGGCGTCGTCTCGGCGCTGGGCCGCTCGCTGCGGGCGTCGAGCGGCCGGCTGGTCGACGATCTGATCCAGACCGATGCCGCGCTCAATCCGGGCAATTCGGGCGGCCCGCTGGTCGCCTCGCACGGCGAGGTGGTGGGCATCAACACGGCGATCATCCAGGGCGCGCAGGGCATCTGCTTTGCCATCGCGGCCAACACGGTGAAGCATGTGATCGGCGAGCTGGTGCGGCACGGCCGGGTGCGCCGGGCCTGGATCGGCATTGCGGCGGCCCAGACCGCCCTGCCGGCGCGGCTGCGGCATCTCGCCGGGGTGGCCCAGGACAGCGCCGTGATGGTCGCCTCGGTCGAGCCGGGAAGCCCCGCCGCCGAGGCCGGAATCGCCGGCGGCGACGTCGTGCTGGCGATCGACGGCCGCCCCGTGACGGGCGCCGACGAGCTGGTGCGCAGCCTCACCGGCGAGCAGATCGGCCGCACCATCGCGGTCGAGATTCTGCGCGACGGTGCCCGGCGCATCGTGTCGCTGGTGCCCAACGAACGCCCTCGCCGCGCCGCCGCCTGACCGGTGAAATCCGGATCTGGTTTTTCCGGGACGCCCCCCACCAGGCCGGCGCGCTGAACAGTTGCGCACGACGATTTGTGCGACTTTTGCGTTTACATCACCTATGACGCTCGTTTAGGTTGCATTCCGCAACCCGCAGGCGCCGCGCCGCCGGGATGACCTCCGACCCGTCCTCCGGGCCGCAGGTCCGGCCCACGCCTGCCACCAAAGGGGTCCGGCGATGCTGTTCTACGTGCAGATGAGGTGGAACTATCAGGGGCGGATCTCGCAGGACCAGCTCTGGGACCTGGAGGCGCAGGAGGGCGACCACGGCGTCGAGGGCATCCGGGCCGGCTTCGTCCAGCTCTACAAGGTGGTGTCGCAGCATCGCATCATCGCCATCGTCAATGCCTCGTCGCTCGAGGATCTCGACCGCAACTCGATGGGCTGGCTGCCCATGCGCGAGTATCTCGAGTTCGAGGAGGTGTGGGCGCTGCGCGACTACGAAGGCTTTTTGGCCGACGTGAAGGCCAAGTTCCCGCAGCCGGCACAGCCCCTGCCCGCCCCCGTCGACCCGGCCGAGACCCGCGCCGTCGCCACCGCCTGGTTCCACAACATGCAGACCGGCAAGCCAGACGACGCGATCGCCCTGCTCGATCCCGACGTCACCTGGGACAATGTCCCGCCGGTCGCCGGCGTCAGCGATCTCGCGCCATGGCTCGGCTCCTACCGGGGCGTGCCGGACGTGCTGAAGAGCTTCGGGGTGTGGGCGGCGCATTCCAAGATGCTGAGCTTCACGCTGCAGGGCGACGTGATGGTGGACGGCGAACGGGCCGTCGGCATCGTCCACGAGCACGCCCAATGCCTCGCCAACGGCAACGAGTACGACCTGCAGGTCGCCACCTTCCTCACGGTGCGCCGGCGCAAGATCGTCGCCTGGCGGGTGTGCTGGGACGTGTCGCCGCTGGTGCGCGCCTATCGCAATCTGTGAGGCCGGCATGAGCGCGACCGCAAAGGCTCCCGGCGCCGACCTCGTCGCCGCGGTGCGGACCGGCGACGCCGCGGCGGTCCGCACGCTGCTCTCCGCCGGGGCCGATCCGAACCATACGGACCCGGCGAGCGGCCTCACCCCGCTGATGTTCGCGGCCGGTATCGGCAACCGCGATGCGGTCGCCGCCTTGATCACAGCCGGCGCGCTCGTCGATGCGGTCGACCGCAAGGCCGGCGCCGGCGCCCTCCACAAGGCCTGCCAGGGCGGGCACTTCGCCGTGGCGAAGCAGCTCGTCGAGGCGGGCACGTCGATCGACCTGCAGGCGACCTCGACGGGCCACACGCCGCTGTTCGAGGCGATCTGGTTCAAGGCCGACGACATCGTCGCGCTGCTGCTCGACCGCGACTGCCGGCTCGCGCCGACCACCTATTACGGCTTCACGCTCGACCAGCACATCGCCTACGCCAAAAACGTGAGCCTCGGCCAGGACGATCAGAGGAAGCTCGCGCGCATCGAGGACCTGGTGCGGGCGCGGCGCGCCCGCGACGAGGTGGCGGACGGAGAGCACGCGCTGATCCGCGCCGTGCACGGCGGCGACGTCGGCGCGCTGCGCGCCGCCCTCGCAGCGGGCGGGCCGGTCGACAGGCGTTTCCCAATCGTCGGCGGCTTCGACGACGGCCACACGGCGCTGCTGGTCGCGGCCCGCGACGGCGCGACCGAGATGGTCGGCCTCTTGATCGATGCCGGCGCCGACGTCAACGCCATCGAGCCGGTGTTCGGCGCCGTTCCGCTGCACAAGGCGACCTACAACGGGCACCTCGACATCACCCGGCGGCTCGCCACCGCCGAGGGTGTCCACCTCGACTATCAGGGCCCGTCGAACGGCTATACGCCGCTGCACGACGCGCTCTGGCACGGCTTCGCCGACTGCGCCGAAGCCCTGGTCGATGCCGGCGCCCGCACGGATCTGGTGGCCTGGGACGGCAAGCGGCCGGTCGATCTCGCGGCCGAAAAGCTCGGGCCCGACCACCCGCTGACGCGCCGGCTGCGCGAGATGGCGACGGCGGTGGCGTAGGCCTGTCTGATCACACCGGATCGGTCGGCGGAACCACCGGCGTGGTGCCCGTCAGGGCGGCCCGGCGCCTGCGGGCGAGGCCGCGCAGCCATTGCCGGCCGAACAGCGCCGCGACCGCGGCCGCGTAGACGACGCCGCCGAAGAGCGCCAGCGCGGCGAGCGACAGCTCCTGCCGCCACGCCTGGCCGGGCTCGATCATCACGGCGACGAGGCGCAGGCCGGCCATCAGCGCGAAGGCCAGCACGACGGCCGCGACCGCGAGCCGCACGATCGAATTGGCGAGCCGCTTGTCGAGATCGAGGAACCCGGCGCGCTTGGCGAACCACACCACCAGACCGAAATTGATCCAGGCGCCGATCGAGGTGGCGAGCGCCAGCCCCACCTGGGCGAACGACCCCATCAGGGCGAGCTTGAAGGCGACGTTGACGACGACGGAGGCGAGCAGCGCCTTGACCGGCGTCGCCGTGTCGCCGCGGGCCAAGAACGTCGCCGTGACGCTGCGGATCAGCACGAAGGGCAGAAGACCGATCGTGTAGGCGGCGAGCGTCGCGCCGGCCGCGCCCGCGTCGGCCGCCGTGAAGGCGCCGCGCGAGAACAGCGCCAGCATGATCAGGTCCGGCAGCAGCAGGAAGGCGACCAGGCACGGCACCGAGAGGAGCAGGGTCAGCTCCATGGCGCGGCTCTGCGCCGCGCGGGCGCCGTCCTCGTCGCCAGAGGCAATGCGGCTCGCCATCTCGGGCAGGATCACGGTGCCGACCGCGATGCCGATCACGCCGATCGGAAGCTGGTTGAGTCGGTCCGCGTAGTAGAGCGCCGACAGGGCGCCGGCCGGCAGGAAGCTCGCGATGATGGTGTCGGCGAACAGCGCGATCTGCAGGCCGGCCGAGCCGATGGTCGCCGGGCCGAGGGCGCGGAAGAATTTCTTAACGTCGTCGTCGAGGCTGAAGCGGGCGAAGCGTGGCAGCCCGGTGCGCCGCGCCGTGTCGGCGCCGACCAGCAGAACCTCCAAGACGCCGGCGATCAGCACGCCCCAGGCGGCGGCGTGGCCGGCGGTCGGGAAGAAGGCGGCGAGCGCCAGCGTCGCCATCATCGAGAGGTTCAGCAACACGGGCGCCGCGGCCGGCGCGGCGAAGCGCTGCACGGCGTTGAGCATGCCGCCATAGAGGGTGACGAGACTGACCAGAACCAGGTACGGAAAGGTGATGCGGGTGAGATCGACGGCGAGCCCGAAGCGTCCGGCATCCGCCGAGAAACCCGGCGCCAAGAGGCTGATCACGGCCGGCGTGAAGGCGAGCGCCAGCGCCAGCAGCACGGCCTCGGCCGCCATCAGCATGGTGAAGACGCGGTCGGCGAACAGCCGCGCCGGATCGGCGCCGCCCTGCTGGCGGATGCGCGCATAGGCCGGCACGAAGGCGGCGTTGAAGGCCCCCTCGGCGAAGATGGCGCGGAAGTGATTGGGCAGCCGCAGCGCGACGAAGAAGGCGTCGGCGGCCGGCCCGGCCCCGAGCACGGCCGCCAGCATGATGTCGCGCAGAAAACCGGTGACGCGCGAGACGAGCGTCAGTCCGCCGACCGTGAAGATGCGCCCGAGCATGGCCTGCCCCGCCCCGGTCATTCCGGGACGCCGCGCAGCGGCGGGCCCGGAATCCATACTCACAGACAGGGGTTATGGATTCCGGGCTCGCGGGCCTGCGGCCCGCGCCCCGGAATGACGCATACCCAATGATCCGATCGTCATCACCCCCGCACCGCGCGCCGCACCGATTCGATCACCCGGTCCTGCGTCGGCGCGTCCATGTAGGCGTGCATCGGCAGGCTGATCACTTCGCCGGCGACGCGGTCCGACACCGGCAGGCCGTTGCCGGCCGTCGGGAAGTGCTTGTAGGCGACCTGGCGGTGCAGCGGGATCGGATAGTAGATCGCGGTCGGCACGCCGTCGGCCTTCAGGGCCGCGGCAAATTTTTCACGCGATCCTGCGGGGATGCGGATGGTGTACTGGGCCCACACGGAGGAGCAGCCCTCCGGCACCACCGGCACGCCGACCACGTCGGCGAGGCCCTCGGCATAGCGGCGCGCAACCACGTCGCGCGCAAGAATCTCGTCGGGGAAGATCCGCAGCTTCTCGATCAGCACCGCGGCCTGCACGGTGTCGAGCCGCGATGTGAGGCCGATGCGGATATTGTCGTACTTGTCGGAGCCATGGCCGTGCACGCGCAGGCTCTTCAGGGTGGCGACCAGATCGTCGTCGTCCGTGAAGATCGCGCCGCCGTCGCCGTAACAGCCGAGCGGTTTGGCCGGGAAGAAGCTGGTGGCCGTCGCCGTGGCGAGACCATCGGTGCCGAGCCGCTTGCCCTTGTAGGTCGCGCCGAACGACTGCGCGGCGTCGTCGAGCACGAACAGGCCCTCGGCCTTGGCCAACGCCGCGATGGCGTCGTGGTCGGCCGGCAGGCCGAACAGATCGACCGGGATGATTCCGCGCGGCTTCAAGCCGAGTTGCTTCGCCCTGGCGATCGCCGCGGCGGCGCTCTCGACCGAGAGGTTGTAGGTCGTCTCGTCGATGTCGGCGAACACCGGCGTCGCGCGATGCAGCGCGACCACCTCGGCGGTGGCGCAGAACGTGAAGGACGGGCAGATCACCGCGTCGCCGGGCCCGATGCCCTTCGCCATCAGCACCAGCGACAGCGCGTCGGTGCCGCTGGCGCAGGTGACGGCCTTGCCGGCGCCGCAGAACGCGGCGAGCTCGGCTTCCAGCGTCTGCACCTCGGGGCCGAGGATGAACTGGCAATGCGCGAGCACGCGCGCGACCGCCTCGTCGACGCGGGTGCCGAGCGCGCGGCGTTGCGCCGCCACGTCGATGAAGGGGATCGGCGACGGCTGCAAGCGGGCGTGCTGGGTCATGGGTATCCTGGACGTGAGGGAGCGCCGAGCGGGTTCGCGCGTCAGCGCGCCGCGACCCGCGGCTTGCGCACCGGCTGGTTGAGCGCCGCGCTGCCGCCTTCGAGGCAGCGGATGGCGATTTCGAGGCTGGCGACGCCCTCCTCGCCGCCGACCGGCGGCTTGGTTCCGGTGCGCACCGCCTTGACGAAGGCGCCGAGCTCGGACCGCAGCGGCTCGTCGTGGCCGACCGACAGGTGGCGCATCGAGTAGCTGCCGTCCGGCTGGAAGCCGAAGCATTCGGTGACCTGGCGGGTCAGCAGGTCGCCCGTGATGTATTTCCGCTTGGTCGCGATCTGAACGGTGCGCGCCTTGAACGGCGTCAGCCAGTTGGTGTTGATGTGGGCGAGCACACCCGAGGCCGTGCGGAACTGCAGGAGCGCGATGTCCTCGCGCTCGGCCTTGGCGCTGGAGAGCTGCGGCTGCACCTCGACGATCTCGGAGTCCGTGAACCAGCGCACCAGATCGATGTCGTGCACGGCGAGGTCGATGACGATGCCGACATTCGACATGCGGGGCGGGAACGGCCCGACCCGCGTGATGGCGATCGACAGGATATCCTCGTTGCGGATCGCTTCTTTCAGGGCCTGGGTCGCCGGGTTGAAGCGCTCGACATGGCCGACCATCAGCGTGAGGTTGGCCCGGCGCGCCGCATCGATGATCTCGCGGCCCTGCTCGACCGTCGAGGCGATCGGCTTCTCGACCATCACGTGAACGCCGCGATGGATACAGGCGAGCGCGAGGTCGCGGTGCAGATGGGTGGGGCCCGCGATCGTCACCGCGTCGACGCCGAAATCCAGAAGCTTGCCGACGTCCGGAAAGGTGCCGCAACCGAGCGTGCGGCCGACGAACTCGGTCTGGCCGACATTCGGATCGGCGACGCCGATGAGCTGCACGCCGGGCAGGCCGGCGAACACGCGCGCGTGGTTGCATCCCATCACGCCGACGCCGACGACGCCGACGCGCAACGGCTTCTGTCCGCTGCTCCTCGCGTTGTCGACCATGCCCAACCCCCGTCTTTTTGCCTGCCGCCCTCCTAGCACGCTGCGCCGCGCCGTGCGACGTGAAAAGACGGTCAGTCAAACACGTTTTGATTCAAATATTTACAATTCGACTTTGGCGCGTCCTGCCAGCTCTTGTGCAGCCCGCGACGGTCGCGCCGTGCAGTATTCGGCGCCGCGGGCGACTGGTCAGCGGGCGATCCCGTATCCCTCGAGATCGATCTCCGGCGTGCGGCCCGAGACGATGTCGGCGACGATGCGGCCGCTGCCGCAGGCCTGCGTCCAGCCGTTCGAGCCATGGCCGACGTCCAGGAAAAGCCCCTCGATCGTGGTCGCGCCGAGATAGGGCGGACCGTCCGGCGTCATCGGCCGCAAGCCTGCCCAGGGTGCTGCCGCACCGTCGACCGCAGCGCCCGGGAAGATCGCCCGCACGGTCCGCAGCACCGCCTCGATACCATCCGGCCGCACGTCGAGGCCGTAGCCGGCCACCTCCGCCATGCCGGCGGCGCGCAGGCGGTTGCCGAGCCGCGCGATCATCACCTTGGAATGCTCGTCCATCACGGCGGAGCGCGGGCCGTCGTCGTTCGATGCGAGATCGACCGTGATGGAATAGCCCTTCACCGGATAGATCGGCAGGTCGAGGCCGATCGGCCGCAGCAGGAACGGCGCCTCGACGCCCAGCGCGATCACGACAGCGTCCGCCTCGTGGGTGCCTTTGTCGGTCTCGACACCGCGCAGCCGACCGCCATCGACACGCAGCCTGGTGACCGTGGTATCGAACGCGAAGGTGACGCCCTCGCCCTGCAGGCGCGCGGCGAGCCCGGACGTGAACAGGGCGCAGTCGCCGGTCTCGTCACCCGGCAGGTTGAGGCCACCGGCGAACCGGATCCGCGAACGCGCCAGCGCCGGCTCGGCGGCGAGCACGCCTGCTTCGTCGAGCAGCTCATGAACGACGCCGAACTGTTGCAGCACGGCGGCGGCGCGACGGCCGCCCGCCACCTCGTCCTCGGTACGGAACAACTGAAGGACACCGCCCTCGCCGTGATCATAGGCGATGCCGGTCTCGTGGCGCAGCGCCACCAGACACGCCTTGCTGTAATGGGCGATGCGCTGCATGCGCGCCTTGTTGCGGGCGAAGCGCTCGGCCGTGCAGTTGCCGGCGAAGGCGGCGAGCCATGCCCACTGATGCGGATCGAGCTTCGGCCGCAGCGCCAGCGGCGCATAGCGGTCGAGCATCCAGCGCAAGGCTTTCACCGGCATGCCGGGCGCCGCCCACGGACCGGCGAAGCCGGGACAGACGCCGCCGGCATTGCCGAAGCTCGTCTCGAGAGCGGGCGCGGACCGCCGCTCCAGCACGGAGACACGATGGCCGGCGGCGTGGAGATAATGAGCGCAGGCGGTGCCGACCACCCCTGCCCCGAGCACGAGAACGTTCATGATGAAGCGCTTCCGATCACTGCGGGATGAGTGTTTGGTCCCCGTGTAGACAGCCGACCGGCACGGACAGAACCTGTCGTGGGCCAGAGGTCCACCCTCCCCTGGAGGGGGAGGGTCGGGCGCGAGCGAAGCTCGCGACCGGGGTGGGGTGAAGCCGCAAACGCCGGCTTCGCCGATCACCCCCTTCCGCCGAGCTGCGCTCGGCGACCTCCCCCCTCCAGGGGGAGGTGAAGGCGAGCAAACACCTCACTCCGTCTTGATGTTCGAGTCCTTGATGATCTTCAGGTAGCGGGTCATCTCGTCGTCGATGAACTTGGCGAACTCGGCCTGGCTGGTCCCGATCGGCTCGAAGCCGAGCGTGGCGAAGCGCTTCTTGGTATCGTCCTGGCCCAGCACCTTGACGGACGCCGCCTGAAGCTTGTCCGCGATCTCCGGCGGCAGGCCCTTGGGCGCCCACAGCCCGTACCAGGAGACGAAGTCGAGCGGCTTCATGCCCGACTCCTCGACGGTCGGGATCTCGGGCGCGATCGTGGCGCGCTTCAGGCTGGTGATGGCGAGGGCCTTGATCTTGCCCGACTGGGCGAGCGGCAGCGACGACACCATCGGATCGGCGATGAGCTGAATCTGGCCGCTCATCAGGTCGGTCAGCATCGGGCCGCCGCCCTTGTAGGCGATCACCAGCGCGTCGACACCGGCCTCGCGCTTGAGCAGCTCGACCGCCAAATGGCCGGCCGAGCCGAAGCTCGAGGTCGCGAAGGTGAACTTCTCCGGCGACTTGCGGACCAGATCGAAAAACTCCTTCAGATTGGTGGCCGGCACGTTGGGGCTCGTGCTGACGACCAGTGGCCCGGCCGCGACCAGGGTGATCGGGGTGAAGTCCTTCACCACGTCGTAAGGCGCGCTCTTGAACAGAAACGGCGTGACCACGTGGATCGACGCCTGCAGCAGCAGCGTGTAGCCGTCGGGGGTCGCCTTGGCGACCGAGTTGGCGCCGACCAGGCCGCCGGCGCCGCCGGCGCGGTTCTCGACGATCACGCTGACGCCGAGCGACTCCTGCAGCTTCTGCGCCATGATGCGGGCGACGCCGTCGACCGAGCCGCCGGCCGGATAAGGCACCACCATGGTGATGTTGCGGGACGGATAGGGTTGGGCATGGGCCGGCGCCATCGTCAGCGCCGTGCCCGCCAGGGCCGTGACCGCGACGGCCATGGCCGCCAAGCTCGCTCGTATCATCTCGTTCCTCGTGTGCTCGGGTCGAGAGCCTGGACGGCCCTCAGTAGGTCCCGGGGTAGCTTCCACCGTCTATCAGCAAATTCTGGCCGGTTATGAAGCCGGCCTTCGAGGAGCACAAAAAAGCAAAATACGCGCCGAGTTCTTCCGGATCGCCATAACGTCGTGCTGGATTCGCTGCCGCACGCGCATGCCAGACCTGCTCGAAGCGATCGCCGACGTCGTCGATCATGCCACGGATGTGCCGGCGCTGCGCGTCGCTGTCGAAGATTCCCGGCAGCAGATTGTTGATCGTGACGTTGCTGGCGACCGTCTGACGCGAGATGCCGGCGACGAAGCCGACCAGGCCCGAGCGCGCGCCGTTGGAGAGGCCGAGCTCCGGCTGAGCGATCTTCACGCTGCGCGACACGATGTTGACGATGCGGCCGAAGCGGCGCGCCGTCATGCCGTCGACGGTGCGGCGGATCATGTCGATCGGCCCCAGCATCATGGCGTCGAGCGCGTCGATCCAGTTTTCGCGGGTCCAGGTTCGAAAATCGCCCGGCAGCGGCCCGTCGGCATTGTTGAGCAGGATGTCGGGCTCGGGACAGGCGGCGAGCAGCGCGGCCCGGCCCTGCTCGGTGGTGATGTCGGCCGCGACGACCGTCACCTCGGCGCCGGTCTGATCACGAATCTCCTGCGCGGTCTGTTCCAGCGTCTCGCGGGTGCGCGCCGCGATGGTGACGGCGACGCCCTCGCGGGCGAGCGCCACCGCACAGGCCTTGCCGAGGCCGCGGCTCGCGCCGCACAGAAGCGCCTTGCGGCCGGCAATTCCCAGATCCATGACAAGGCTCCTGACGCGTGAGGCGTCCGCGTTCCGTCAGGCCGCGACCGCCGCCAGCGGCTTCAGCGTGTAGCCGTAGGTCTTGTCGAGGCCGAGCTCCGAGATGATGCGCAAGCCCCTGGCGAGATGATCGGCGGCGAGTCCGGTGAGCGGCTTGCGCAGATCGCCGGCCGGCAGGCCGACCGCCTTCATCAGCGACTTCACCGCGACCGGGTTGATGGCCGAGTAGGTGAAGTGAAGGAGCGGCAGCATGCGCAGATAGGTCTCGCGGAAGTTCACGGCGTCGGAATAATCCTTCCACGGCGTCGAGATGGTGGCGATCTCGCGCGGCGCCACGTTGCCGGTCATGTTGGCGGTGCCGTGGCCGCCGAGGCTCATGGTCGGCACCACGAGGCCGAGATTGGGGCTGTCGCAGCACATCACGGCGACGTCGGGCTTGCCGGCCAGCACCTGCGCGACCTGGCCGACCCGGCCGGTCGACTCCTTGTGCACCACGTAGTTCGGATGCTTGAAGATGCGCAGCAGGCTGTCCCAGGAGAGGTCGCTCTTCACCCGCGGCGGATTGTTGTAGATGCCGAGCGGCAGATCGGTCGCGTCGGCGACGTCGAGGAAGAAACGCTCGATGTCGTCCTCGGGGGCGCAAATATAGGCAGGCGCCGCCAGAATGGCGCCGTCCGCGCCATTGTCCTTGGCGAACGTCACCATCGCGATGGTGGACTCGGTGTTGTTGCCAGTGCAGCCGAAGAAGATCGGCATCTTCGGCGTCTTCATCTTCGCCGTCTCGACGATGATGGCCTTCTTCTCCTCGATCGACAGCATCGAGGTCTCGCCGGTCGAGCCCATGATCAGGATCGCGGCCGTGCCGTTGTCCTCATGGAATTTCAGCAGCGTGCGGAACGCCGCGAAGTCGACCGTGCCGTCCTTGTTGAACGGCGTGATCAGCGCGACGAACGAGCCGGCCAGCTTGGTCTTCGACATGGTGATCTCCGGAAGTCCTGATTGACGATGGTTTCACACCGGCGCGCTCGCGCGCGCAAGGGGCGGCGGATCGAAGGCCCGCACGGGTGGCGCGATCCCGACGAAACGCTCCACCTCGACGAGCGTCGACTGGGCGCTCGACCCTTGCGTGAGGCGCGAGGTGCCGATGTCGGGCGTCAGCACGTTGGGGTTGCCGTGAACGTCGAGGCCGTCACCGGCAGGCGACGGATCGAACCAGGCGCCGGTCGCCATCACGACGACGCCGCGGGCAAGGCCGGGATCGATCACCACCCCGGCGAGGCACGCACCCCGCGCATTGTGGACCCGCACCATGTCGCCGTCCCCGAGGCCGCGGCAGGCCGCGTCGTCCGGGTTGAGGCGGATCGGCTCACGCCCGTGAATTTTTCCCGCGGCCGAGACCGGCCCGGGATCGGTCTGGCTGTGCAGACGGCGCACCGGCTGGTTGGTGATCAGATGCAGCGGATGGCGCGCCGCCTCGGGCGCCCCCAGCCATTCGGCCGGCGGCAGCCAGGCGGGATGCGGCGGCGCGTCGTCGTAGCCGAAGGCCGCGACCGCCGCCGAGGCGATCTCGATCCGTCCCGAGGGCGTCGCCAAGCAATGGCGCTCCGGGTCCTGGCGGAACTCCTCGAACAGCACGAAGTCGCGCTTCGGCGGCGGCAGCTCGATGAATCCCTCGGCCCAGAACTGCTGGAACGACGGCAGCTCGATCGCGCGCGCCGCGGCGGCGGCGCGAAAGCCGTCATAGACCAGCCGGCACCACGCCATCTCGTCGCGGCCTTCGGTGAAGGCCTCGGCATAGCCGAGCTTGCCCGCGAGCGCAGCGAAGATGTCCATGTCGTTTCGCGCCTCGCCGACCGGCGCGATGGCGCGATGCATGGCGAAGATGAAGGCGTCGCGCGAGGTGCCGCCGACATCGTTGCGCTCGAGCGGCGTCGTCGCCGGCAGCACGATGTCGGCATGGCGCGCCGTCGGCGTCCACCACGACTCGTGCACCACGATGGTCTCGGGCTTCTGCCAGGCGCGCTGCAGACGGTTGAGATCCTGGTGGTGATGGAACGGATTGCCGCCCGCCCAATAGACCAGGCGCACGTCCGGATAAGTCAGCGCGTGGCCGTTGAACTCATAAGACCCGCCGGGATCCAGCAGCATGTCGGCGACGCGGGCGACCGGGATCGCCAGCTTGGCCGGATTGGGCGGCGTCGCGGTCTCCGGTCCCGGCATCGCGGTGCGCGGCAGGCCGGTGCCGTGGATCGAGCCGTGGCCGAAGCCGAAGCCCTCGCCCGGCAGACCGATGCCGCCCAGCATCGCGGCGAGCGTGATCAACCCCCAATAGGGCTGCTCGCCGTGATGGGCGCGCTGCAGCGACCAGGTCGCCGTCATGTAGGTTTTCTGCGACGCGGCGCGGCGCGCCAGATCGACGATCGTGTCGGCCGGCACGCCGCAGATTTTTTCGGCCCAGTCGGCCGTCTTGGCGACACCGTCGCTGCGACCCGTCAGATAATCGGCGAAGGTCTCGAAGCCGGCGCAGTAGCGTGCCAGGAAGGCCGCATCATGACGGCCTTCGACAAGCAGCGTGTGGGCCATGCCGAGCATCATGGCGACGTCGGTGTTGGGCCGGATGGGGATCCACTCGGCGTCCAAGAACTCCGGCGCGTCGGCCTTCATCGGGCTGACATTGACGAACGCGATCCCGGCGGCGCGGGCGCGGCGCAGCCACGTCTCGGTGTCGTGCGAGCCGACGCCGCCGGAGCCGACCTGGCTGTTCTTCAGGGCGAGGCCGCCGAAGGCGATCATCAGCCGGGTGTTGGCGATCACGCTGTTCCAGTCGGTGGCGCGGCCCGTCACCGGCTGGAACGTGCCGAGCACATGCGGCAGCAGGAACTGGGCGGTGCCGAACGAGTAGTTGGAGAGCTGGTCGACGAAGCCGCCGCCGAGCGCCAGGAAACGCCGTACCAGCGTGCGGGCGTGATGCACGCGGCCCGCCGACGACCAGCCGTAGGAGCCGCCGAACAGTCCCGCCGGCCCGTGCGTCTCCCGCACCCGCGAAATCTCACCGGCGACCAGATCCAGCGCCTCGTTCCACGACACCTCCCGGAATGCGTCGTGGCCGGTGCGCGGCCGCCCTTCGCGAAATCCTTCGCGCACCGCCGGCCGGGCGATGCGCAGCGGCGAGTGCACCATCTCCGGAATGGCGGCCAGCATCGGCGAGGGCGCCGGGTCGCGGGCGAAGGGCGCGCAGCGGACGACGCGGCCGTGCTCGACCGTCGCCGTGAAGGCGCCCCAGTGGGACAGCGAGGGGATGCGTTCGGGGGTCATCGGCTCGGGGTCGGGGGTTCGCGGGGCTCGGTCCCGCGGGCTATTCGGCCCGCGGAGATGGGGCGCGACTGTGGATCAGCCCCGGTCGCTAAGCAACCAGGGCCGCGCTTCTCGCGAGTGCGAAATCGACGGCGGCATCGGCATGCAGGAAGGTCGAATCGAACACCGGCAGGTCGCAATCGTCCTGCCCGATCAACAGGCCGATCTCGGTGCAGCCGAGAATCACGGCGTCGGCGCCCTTTGCCTTTCCGCGCGCGATGACATCACGGAATTTCTCACGCGAGGTGTCCTTGATCACGCCGCAGCACAGCTCGCCAAAAATCACGTCGTGCACCATGGGGCGGTCGTCGGCGTCGGGGATCAGCGCCTCGATGCCGAAGCGGCTGCGCAGGCGGGCGCGGTAAAATTCCTCTTCCATGGTGAAGCGTGTGGCGAGCAGCAGCGGCCGCGTGATCCGACGGTCCTTCAGGGGCGCCGCCGTGGCGTCGACGATGTGGAGGAGCGGCACCGAAATGGCGCGCTGCACGTCGTCGGCGAGCTTGTGCATGGTGTTGGTGCAGATCAGCACGCAGCCGGCGCCGGCCCGCTCGAGATCGCGACCGATGCCGGCGAGCACGCGCGACGCCTCCGCCCAGGCCCCCGAGCGTTGCAGCGTGACGATCTCGTCGAAATCGACCGAACGCATCAGCACGTCGGCGGAGTGCAACCCGCCGAGGCGCTCGCGCACCTGCTCGTTGATCCGCCGGTAGTACACCGCAGTGCTCTCCCAGCTCATCCCTCCGATCAGCCCGATGGTGCGCACGCCCAGCCTCCTCGCATTTCGCAATGACCAGAGGAGTTTACGGCGGATCGCCAGCATGCGGAGCGCAAAGTCGTGCGCCTCTGGGCCTAAACTGGCAATGCAATTCGACGGATTGCGTGATAAAAGAAATACGATTCCAATAATCGGTCTGCTCAGGAAACAGGCATCTCGATGGACCGGATCGACCAGAAAATCCTCGACCTTCTGCAGGCCGACGCCACCCTGCCCATCGCCGCCGTCGCCGAGAAGGTCGGCCTGAGCGCGGCGCCGTGCTGGCGCCGCATCAAGAAGCTCGAGGACGACGGCGTCATCCAGCGCCGGGTCGCGCTGGTCGACCGCCGCAAGGTCAACGTGCCGATGACCTTGTTCGTCTCGGTGCGCACCACCCGTCACGCGATGGAATGGGTCGACGACTTCCGCCGGATGATCGCGGACATTGCCGAGATCGTCGAGGTGTGGCGGCTGACCGGCGACGTCGACTATCTGCTGCGCATCGTCGTGCCCGACATCGACGCCTACGACGCCGTCTACAAGCGGATGATCGACCGCGTCGAGCTCGCCGACGTCTCCTCCGCCATCGCCATGGAGGAGCTGAAATACACCACCGCGGTGCCGACGGGCTACATCGGCAAGGCGCGGGGGTGAGCCGATAGAGTAAGACAAGCGCCGCCCGCCCGACACGCGGCGTGACACCTCCCCCTGGAGGGGGGAGGTCGCCGAGCAAAGCTCGGCGGGAGGGGGTGATCGGCGAAGCCGGCGTTTGCGGCTTCACGCCACCTCGGTGCGCGCTGTCGCGCGCCCCGACCCTCCCCCTCCAGGGGAGGGTGAAAACGCGCGTTCACATCACTTCAGCGGCACCATCGCGGTCACGTCGATCTCGACCAGCATGCCGGGCCAGGCGAGCTGGTTGATGTTGAGGAAGGTGTGGGCCGGCAGCGGCTGGCCGGCGAAGGCCTCGGTGCGGCACGGGCCGTAGAGCGGCTGGAAGCGGATGTCGGTGACATAGGTGACCATCTTGACGACGTCGCCCATCGTCGCGCCGTTCTTCGCCAGCGCCGACTTGATCTTCTCGTAGGCGTATTTGCACTGGCCCGCGAAATCGCCGGGGTGCCGGATGGTGCCCGGCTTCGCCTCCTCGTCCTCGGCGCCGATGCCGGCCAGGAAGATCGTCTTGGCCGGGCCCGTCACGGTGACGGCTTCGGAGAAGCGGCCCTTGGTCCAATCGGCATAGTTGTAGGTCTTCTTCTCGAAGGCGGGCGGCGTCGCGGCAGGCGCGGTCTGGGCCTGCGCCACTCCGGCGAGAGCGAGGGCGAGGGCGAACAGCACGGCAGGAACGGCAGACAGGTTCGGCATCGTCGGCTCCAAAAATGTCGACGCGGAGCGCGTCGGGGGCGCAGCACCCGAGCAAGAACGATGCCTGGAGTCCAGGCGAACCGGCGGGACTCGACCTTTACGCGAGCGCGAGCAGCCCTGCCGTCACCACCACCAGGATGACGACCGTGGTCACGCTCACGGTGACCAGATGCCGCCAGCCGAGCATCCGCATGGCGGCGAGCGAGGTGCCGAGCCCGAGCGCCGAGATGGCAAGCAGCAGCATGGCATTGGTGAGCGCGACCAGCACATCCTTCACGACCGCATAGGCCGGCGCGATCGCACTCATGCCGGGCGCGACCGTGTTGACGACGCACAGCGCGAGAAACACCAGGGCGAACCCCGGCACGGGTGCCTTGGCGCTGCCGGGCGCCGCCTTCACCATCCACCAGCCGATGGCGAGGATCATGGGCAGCAGCAGGAACACGCGAAACAGCTTGACGATCACGGCCGTGTTGCCGACCGGCTCGGACACTGCATAGCCGGCGCCGACCACCTGGGCGACGTCGTGGATGGTGCCGCCGAGCAGGATGCCGGTCGCATGCGCGTCGAGGCCGAGCCCGCTCGCCAGCGGCGGATAGACCACCATGGCGAGCGTCGAGAGCGCGTTGACGGCGACCACCACGAAGGCGATGTCGGCCTCGCGGCCCGGATAGGGCGGCACCACGGTGGCCGTCGCCAGCGTCGCCGAGGCGCCGCACACGGCCGTGCCGGCGCCGGCGAGCGCGCCGAAGCCGGGCGCCATGCCCATCAGCCGGGCGCAGACGAAGCCGGCCACCACGGTCACGGCCATGGCGACCACCACCAGGGCGGCGGACGAGAGACCGAGCGCGGCGATGTCGCCGAGCGCGATGCGCAGGCCGAGCAGCGCGACCGCCCAGCGCAGGATCGTCTTCACGCACAGGACGAGGCCGCCCTGGAAGACCGGACGGGCGGCGACGCGGTTCAAGGCGATGCCGATCAGCAGCGCCAGCACCATGGCCGGGATCGGCGCGACACGGGCGACCAGCGGGGCCGCCGCAACCGCGGCGACAGCGACCACGGCCGACAATGCGACGCCGGGCACGGCGCCGCGCAGCCACGCCACCACGGGCGTCATCGCGCGAAACGGTTGCAGGAACGCCCGGACGCGGGCGACGCCTCGGTGCCGGCTGTGAGCAAGAGCCAGTCCTCGTCGTGGCGGGGAGAGCGACGGTGGGCGGCGCCTCGCGGGCGACGCATGCAGGACTTTGCTTTTAACGGACCGGCGCGACGCCCGTCAACGCGGCCGGTCGGGCGGCGACAGGCGACCGCGGATGACGGCCACGATCAATTCGGCAGCAGGCGCTCGACCATGTCGCGGCACTCGCCACAGACGCCGTAGCTGACCGCGATCGGAATTGCCGGCAGGTCGTCGAGAGTCGCCGCCTCGCACCACACGCCGTCGCGCAGGAGACGGTTGCAGGTGCTGCAGCGGAACAGCATGCGGCCGCGCGGCACGCCGCTCGCCGAGAACCGCAGCGGCGCCGCGAGCGGCAGCGGCACGGTCCGCAGCAGCCGGTAGGCCAGCAGAATCCCCTCGCCCGGTTCGGGCTCAACCGTCATCTCCATGTGGCGCTCGCGATCGGGTGAATCACAGCGGAACGGCAGCACGACGGAGCGGCCGGCATGGCGGACCCGCCACAGCACGGTGTCCAGGAGCGCGCGCGTCGGCTCGCCGCCGACATGCACGAACAGATCGGTGCCGAGCACCCGCGCCGCCACGACGGCGGCGCCGTCGTTGTCGAGGGCAAAGCGGTCCCAAGCCCCACCCACTCCGACGATTCGATTTCGCTGGTCGAGGCGGCAGAACAGTGCGTCCGGTTCCGTCACGTCGCCCTCCGATGCGGCGACTGCGCTCGCAGCCGGTAATGTCGGTTGGATGGAGCCCCGACGCAACCCCGGTCTATGCCGGCATAAGCCGGCGGCCGGGCTTGGCAGTCGAGCGGCCGCCACGCTATATTCGTACCGCTACAGCATCACGCCCGCCTCCGTCCCCGGATGGCGACCGACCCAGGATCCCGAATGCGGACGAGTTCGAGCGCCGGCGTGCGGCCATGATGGACCTGTCGCCCGAGGAGCTGACCGCCGTCCATCTGTCGCTCCGCATCGCCGTCGTGGCGACGCTCGCCAGCCTGCCGCTCGGCGTCCTGGTCGCCTATGGGCTGGCGCGCTGGCGCTTTCCCGGCAAGGTGCTGATCGACGGGCTGGTGCATCTGCCGCTGGTGCTGCCACCGGTGGTCACCGGCTATGTGCTGCTGCTGCTGTTCGGGCGGCGCGGGCCGATCGGCGCGTTCTTGGCCGAGACCTTCGGCATCGTCTTCTCGTTCCGCTGGACCGGCGCGGCGCTCGCCTGCGCCGTGATGGGCTTTCCCCTCATGGTGCGCGCCATCCGCCTGTCGATCGAGGCGATCGACCGGCGGCTCGAGGACGCCGCCGGCACGCTCGGCGCCAACCGGGGCTGGACCTTTGCGCTGGTGACGCTGCCGCTCGCCTTGCCCGGTCTGATGGTCGGCTCGATCCTGTGCTTCGCCAAGGCGCTCGGCGAGTTCGGCGCCACCATCACGTTCGTGTCGAACATCCCGGGCGAGACGCAGACCATCTCGGCGGCCATCTACACGCTCACCCAGAGCCCGACCGGCGACGCCGGCGCGCTGCGCCTCACCCTCGTGTCGATCGTCATCGCGCTCGTCGCCCTGGTCCTGTCGGAGGTCGTGCAGCGTCTCGCCAACCGCAAGCTGGCGCAGTTCGAATGATCCAGGTCGACGCGCAAAAAAAGCTCGGGAGCTTCGACCTCGCCATCACGTTCGAGAGCGACGGCGGCATCGTCGCGCTGTTCGGCCCGTCCGGCTCCGGCAAGAGCGTGACCATCGCGCTGATCGCCGGGCTGACACGGCCCGACTCCGGCCGCATCGCGCTCGACGGAAGGCCGCTGGTCGACACCGCGGCCGGCGTCTTCGTGCCGGCGCATGCGCGCCGCATCGGCCTGGTGTTCCAGGATGCACAACTGTTCCCGCATCTCAGCGTCAGGCACAATCTGATGTTCGGCCGCTGGTTCACGCCGCGGGCCGAGCGCCGGATCGCCTTCGATCCGGTCGTCGAGACGCTCGGCATCGGCCACCTGCTCGACCGCAGGCCGGGGCGCCTTTCCGGCGGCGAGAAGCAGCGCGTCGCCATCGGCCGGGCGCTGGTCTCCTCGCCACGCCTGCTGCTGATGGACGAGCCGCTCGCCGCCCTCGATGCCGAGCGCAAGCAGGAGATCCTGCCGCTGATCGAGCGGCTGCGCGACGAGTTCCGGATCCCGATCGTCTACGTGTCGCATGCCGTCGAGGAGGTGGCGCGGCTCGCCGCCCGGGTGGTCGTGCTGGCGGGCGGACGGGTGGTGGCCTCCGGCCCGGTCGAGGACGTGTTCGGCGAAAGCATCGCCCAGGCGGGCGAGAGCCGGTTCCGCCGCGCCTCCTTCGTCACGGCCCGGGTGGACCACTACGATGCAGCCTGGGGCCTGACGGCGCTGTCGCATCCCTCCGGCACGATCTGGCTCGCCGGCCCGGCCGGCCCGCCGGGGCGCGACTGCCGCGTCGTCGTGCGGGCGACCGACGTGACGCTGGCGACGGCGCGACCGACGGGCCTGAGCGTGCGCACCGTGCTGGACGGCACGGTCGGCCGCATCGAGACCTCGGACGGGCCGCTCGCCACCGTCACGGTCGACCTCGCCGGCCACGGCCATGTGCTCGCCTCGGCGACCCGCAAGGCGCTGGACGAGCTCGGCCTCGCGCCTGGCCTGCCGGTGGTCGCCCTGATCAAGACGGTGGCGCTCGACGAGCAGTCGGTGGCGGTCGCCCCGCCCTGACCCGGGCCGACGTGCGGCCGTTCAGGCGGCGCCCGTTCACAAGCGCCTCACCACACCGTGATCCGCCGCCGCCAAACCATCCGGCCGGCTCGCGCCACTAAACAAGGGCGCCGCGGCGCGAAACCGCATCGGCGCAGACGTGTCGGCGCACCCTCCCGGAGGTGCGCCGGAACGCCCGACGACCTTCTGCATTGACTCGGTATCGCCTACGGCGCGGGCCGGCGATACCGCCAACCCCCGTGGCAAGACGCTCAGGAGCAGATCATGCGATTCGTGAACACCAAGACGGTGGCGGCCCTCGCGCTCGCGGGCGCCCTCGCGGTCACCACCACGGTGGCCGAGGCCCGCAACGGCCGGTTCCTGGCCGCGGCCGGTGTCGGCCTCGCGGCGGGCGCCATCATCGGTGCCGCCGCGTCGGCGAACGCCTATCGGGGCGGCTACTATCGCAGCGGCTACTATGGAGGCGGCTACGGCTATGCGCCCAGCTACGGCTATGCGCCCAGCTACGGCTACGCGCCCAGCTACGGTTTTGTCGCGCAGCCGGCTTGGGGGGGCTACCAGCAGGGCTATAACGGCTACGCCTACGCCCCCGGCTACAACGGCTACGCCTATGCGCCGGGTTACCGGAGCGTCGGCTGGGGCGGCGGCTGGAACAACGGCTGGGGCCAGAGCAACTGCCCGGTCCGCGGCGCCTATCGGCCCGACTACAGCCAGTGCTGATCCAAGCGTCATGACGTGACACTGCGGGAAGGCGGGCGCGAGCCCGCCTTCCTCGCTTGCGGCCGTGGCACCACACCCGCCCTACTCCGCCTTGATCCCGGCGTCCTTGATCACCTTCGACCACTTGGTCTCCTCGCGGTCGATGTCGGCGGCGTACTCCTCGGGCGTGCTCGGCAGCACCTCGGCACCCTCGACGGCGAGCCGGGCTTTCAGATCGGGCGAGTCCAGCGCGGCGCGCAGCGCCTTGTTGAGCGTGTCGATGATCGGCCGCGGCGTGCCGGCCGGCGCCAACAGGCCGTAGCGCAGCACGACCTCGTAGCCCGGCAGCCCGGTTTCCGACACGGTCGGCACCTCCGGCATCAGGGACGACCGCGTCGCGCTCGTCACGGCGAGCGCCCGCAGGGCACCGTGATCGATCAGCGCATGCACGGCCGGGATCGGCGTGAACGACATCTTGATATGGCCGCCGATCAGATCGTTGAGCACCGGCCCCGAGCCCCGGTACGGTATATGGGTGAGCTTGGCGCCCGACATGGCGACAAACAGCTCGCCGGCGATGTGCGTCACCGTGCCGACGCCGGCGGAGCCGTAGCCGATCTGACCGGGCCTTTGTTTGGCGAGATCGATGAGCGCGCCGGCCGAGGCCACATCGAAGCTCGGATGCACCACCAGCACGGCAGGCGCCGAGCCAATCATCCCCACGGCTGCAAAGTCCTTGCGCGGATCGAAGCCGGCGTTGGGATAGAGGCTGGGACCGATGGCGATGGTGCCCGAATAGCCGAACAGCAGCGTGTAGCCGTCCGGCGTCGCCCGGGTGAAGCTGCGCGCCGCGACCGTGCCGCCGGCACCGCCCCGATTGTCGATGACGATCTGCTGGCCGAGCAGCTCGCTCATCTTCTCGCCGACCAGACGGCCGACGATACTGGTGCTGCCGCCCGGCGGGAACGGGACGATCAGGGTGATGGGACGCGACGGATAGTCCTGCGGCTGGGCCAGAGCCGGCACCGCCGCCAGCGCCACCGCCGCGGCAAGGCACAGACCGACCGACCGACGTGTCGGTGCGCGCGTGGATGCGGTTCGACCGCGTGTCGTCATGAGTCACCTCCAGCAATGCGTTTCGTCCCATCGCGCACAGCCGGACCCTTTTTGGATCTCTCGGTCGCTGCGTCGTGCCGTCAGTCGCACTCCGTCGCACGGTGCCTGTGCTCCGCGCGAAAACCGCCCGTCGTCAATTCATCGCGGCGGCCCGCGCGCCGGCGCTGGCGCCGGCGATGCGGCCGAACACCGAGCCCGACATCAGGCCGGTGCCGCCCGGATAATTGAAATAGAAGATGCCGCCGACCAGCTCGCCGGCCGCGCACAATCCCGGGATCACCTGGCCGTCGGTGTCGATCACCTGCGCCGACGTGTCCACCTTCAGCCCCCCGAACGTGAACGTGATGCCGCACGTGACGGCATAGGCCTCGAACGGCGGGGTATCGACCGTGTTGGCCCAGTTGGTCTTGGGGACCGCGAGGCCCCTGGTGCCGCGCCCGTCCTTGACGTTGGGATCGAACGGCACGTCGGTCATCACGGCGGCGTTGTACGCCTTGATGGTCGCAAGCGCCTTCACGGGATTCACGTCCTCGAGCTTCTGCACCAGCTCCTCGAGCGTGTCGGCACGCACCTTGGTGACCTGCTTGATGCGGTACTCGTCGCGCAGCATCGGAATGATCTTCTGGTCGAACACCTGCCAGGCGAACTGGCCCGGCTGCATCAGGATCACGCGGCCGTACTTCGCGTAAGTGTAGTTGCGGAAATCGGCGCCCTCGTCGACGAAGCGCTCGCCGTCGGCGTTGAGCATGATGCCCCACGGGTACGAGTGCTTCTGGAAATTGTCGCCGACCGCCAGATCGCCGAACTCCGGCGCGTTGCGGTCCCAGCCGACCGAATGCGAGCCCGACCAGTTGCCGGTCGCCATCGCGCCGATGTCGAGCGCCATCTTGATGCCGTCGCCGGTGTTGAAGCGGGTGCCGCGGATTTTCGCGAGCTCCCAGGTCGGGCCAAGATAGCGGGTGCGCCATTCGGTGTTGGACTGAAAGCCGCCGGCGGCCAGCACCACGGATTTCGCGGCGATCTCGCGCGTCTTTCCCTTGTGGCGCACGCGCACGCCCTTGACGCCGTCGTCGTCGGCGAGCAGCGCGGTCGCCCGCGCCGCGTAGGCGACGCCGATGCCGGTCTTGCGCGCCGCCGTGGTCAGCGCCTCGACCAGGCCAGGCCCGCCGCCCCACGCCTCGACCGTCAGGCCGCCCCAGAACTTGAAACGCCCGTCGATCTTGTAGGCTTGCCGCCCGTAGATCGGGGCGAAGCGCACGCCCTTGCCGCGCATCCACCGCATGGTGTCGCGGCTCCGCGTCACCAACAGCTCGCAGAGGTCCGGGTCGGTGCGATACTCGGTCACCCGGCCCATGTCGTCGAAGAACTTTTCTTCGGTGTAGGTGCCGAAATCCGTGACCGAAATCTCCTGCTCGGTGAGGTCCGGCATCAGCGCCTTGAGGTCGTCGACCCCGTCATAGACACAGCGGAAGGCGCCGGCCGTGAAGCGCGAGTTGCCGCCCGACTCCTCCTCCGGAGCGCGCTCCAGCACCAGCACCGAGACCCCGTGCTCGGCCGCCGCGAGGGCCGCGCAGAACGCCGCATTGCCGCCGCCGACCACCACCACGTCCACCGCCGTCGGCAGCTCGTCCATCGCCCATTCCTCCGAAGAATCCGCCCCTGCGACATGACGCCGGTCTTCCGCGTCCGTTCGTATACAATAAGATACGAACGCACACGGTCGTCAAGAGCCTCGATCGGTGCTGAAATGGGCGGGACGAATCGCATGGGTGCGACGGCGATGCGAAGCGTCCGGCCGTTGGGGCAGAAACCTTTGGAGAGCCATGTGAACTCTGATGCCGCCCCGGGCCGCTCGGACCGACCCGACCCGCCGCGGCCGGTTCTCGACCGTGCCGCGCTCGACCGGGGCGCCCTGCCGCTCGGCGAGGCGGTGTTCCGGGCGCTGTGCCGGGCGCTGCGCGACGGCGTCTATCGCCCGGGTGACCGAATCGTCGAGGACGAGGTGGCGCAGCGGCTGGAGGTCTCCCGCACCCCGGTGCGCGAGGCGCTCGGCCGGCTGATGAGCAAGGGCCTGGTCGAGCATGCCGGCGGTCGCGGCCTGGTGGTCCGCCGGCCGGACGCCGCCGAAGTCCTGGAACTCTACGCCATGCGCGAAATCCTCGAAGGCGCGGCGGCCCGGCTCGCCGCGGCGCAGGCGTCGGGGCCCGAGATCGACACGCTGCGCGACCTCGCCGACGAATTTGCCACGCAGGCCGAGGATCCGCGCGCGATGGCGCGGCTCAACCGGCTCCTGCACGAGACGATCGTTCGGGCCGCCCGCAACCGGTTTCTCGATGGCGCACTGCGCGAGATGCAGGATGCGATCGCGCTGCTCGGGCCGACCACGTTCAATGTCGGCGGGCGGCCGTCGACCGCCGTCGCCGAGCATGCCGCGATCGTCGCAGCGATCGCCGGCCGCGACCCCGACACGGCCGAGCAGGTCGCCCGCGCCCACATCCGCGAGGCTTTGCGGGCCCGCCTGCGGCTGATGCAGGACGCCGGCTGAGGCACCGAGGACTACCGGGCAAGGCGGACGAGTGACGTCGTCTCACTCGCGGTCGAGGCGTTTCATCAGGGCGCGGCTCTGCGCAATGGTGATCCGGCTCTTGGCGACCTGCTCGTTGTGGATGACGCAGGCCTTTCCCGAACTCAGCACGCGTTCCGCCGCGCCGTCGATCAGCGTCTTCGATTCGACGCAGGCGTGCCGGGAATCGTGATGGATGGCGTCCTGCCGCGACTTCTCGGTGCGCCAGCGCGAGCGTCCGACCGAAAAGGCCGGCGGCGCGACGTTGTCGCCATGCAGTTCGGCCAACGCTTCGGCGCCGGGGAGTTCAGCAGCCGGGCCGTCGCCGTCCGTGCTCATGGGTGCTCCGTTCTTGTCGAACAGGCGGGAGCACTATGGGTCTCTCAGTCACCGACGCCCAAAGTTTACGGTCGGCGATCAGGAATAATACCGATTGACCGGCTTTTGTTCCGGGCTGCTTGAAATATATCCCGAGTTATCCCCAGTCATCCGTTTGCGCGCTGCAGCAAGGCGGTCCGGCGAGTCGGAGCGTATTCGGCTGCGACGGCGTCGACGATGGTCCAGCGTACGCCCCGAATCTTCGGGACATCCAGGCCGGGCTGCCGGCCCGGACGCACCCGCCCGGCCCGACGGCTCGCGGCCGACCCAGGCGGGCCCGGCCGTTCGGCACTCGTAAAGTCTCCCCTGCTATAACGCCCGCAGGATCCGACCCCCGCCCGGGGCCGGCCGAGGACGTTCGCCCGTGCACGAGCCGACCGCCGACCAGCCCCGCGGCCTCGACGCCGACCTCGCCCTTCCATTGGTCGTCGACCTCGACGGCACGCTGCTCATCGGCGACACGCTGGTGGAGACGTTCAGCGGGCTCGTGTTCCGCAATCCACTGGCGGCCGGCCTGTCGCTTTTGTCGATTCGCGACCGCGCCGCCTTCAAGCGCCGCCTCGCCGGGCACGGCCTGCCCGCCTTCGCCGACCTGCCCTGGCGGGAGGAGCTCGTCGCCCTGGTGCGGACCGAGCGGGCCCGCGGCCGTGCCGTCCATCTCGTCACGGCCGCCGACCAGGCGGTGGCGGACGGGGCCGCCGAGACGCACGGCCTGTTCGACAGCGCGACCGGCAGCGACGGGGTGCGCAACCTGAAAGGCGAGGCGAAGCTCGCCCATCTGCGCGAGCGCTTTCCGGACGGCTTCCTCTATGCCGGCGACAGTCCCGCCGACCTGCCGCTGTTCGCCGCCGCCCGCGGCGCCGTGCTGTGCGACGTCGCACAGGGCGTCGCCGGCGAGGTCGCCCGCGCCGGCACGCCGGTGCTCGCCACGTTGTCGCGACCGCACGCCAGTGCGGACGTGTGGCTGCGGGCATTGCGCGTGCACCAGTGGTCGAAGAACGTGCTGCTGTTCGTGCCGCTGTTCGTCGGCCATGTCTTCATGGACCCGGCCAAGGTCGCGCTGGCCGCGCTGGGCTTCCTGGTGCTGTCCCTGATGGTCTCGGGGACCTATCTGCTCAACGACCTCTCCGACCTCGCCGCCGACCGCCGCCATTCGACCAAACGTCGCCGGCCGTTCGCCAGCGGGGCGCTGCCGCTCGCCGCCGGGCTCACGATCGCCCCCGCCATGATCTTCGGGTCGCTGGTGGCCGGCTTCCTGTTGTCACCGTCTTTCGGGCTGCTGCTCGTCGCCTATCTGGCGCTGACCACGGCCTATTCGCTGGCCCTCAAGCAGGAGCCGCTCGCCGACGTGTTCGTGATCGGCTGCCTGTTCACGTTGCGCGTCGCCATGGGGGCGGCGGTGCTGAGGATCGCCCAGTCGCCGTGGCTGTTGTCGTTCGCGCTCGCCTTCTTCGCCTCGCTCGCCTTCGCCAAGCGGCACGCCGAGGTGATGCAGGCGGCGCGCGCCGACACGGGAGCGATCGCCGGCCGCGGCTATCGCGGCGACGACTGGCCGCTGACCCTGGTGTTCGGGGTCGGAGCCGGGCTGTTCTCGCTGATCATCATGCTGCTGTATCTGGCGAATGATGCCGCCCCGTCCGGCTTCTACCGGTCGTCCGAATGGCTTTACGCCGTGCCGGTCCTGATGGCGCTGTGGCTCCAGCGCATCTGGCTGCTCGCCCATCGCACCGAGCTCCATGACGACCCGGTCGTATTCGCCCTCGCGGACCCGCGCAGCCTGCTGCTCGGCGCCGCCGTCGGTGTCGCGTTCTTCGTCGCCATCTGAGGGCGGGTGCGCCGCACGGATGAGGTGAGGATCTTCGTCCTCCTTCTGTGGGGCACATCACCTGCTCGGTTCCGGCACGCCGGCCGGTCTCTTCGAGAGCCGAAGACGGTCGCGACCGTACACCAACAGAATCCGCTCTCCACACGCCACCTCGTTCTCGGGCGCCCCGGCCGCCGCGATCAATGCTCGTCGCGGTATCTTTTCCGTGGTCGGCTCGTTTTCCGAGATGATCGCGAAATCGTAACTCGACCGGAAGGACGCGCCGGACGTGATCCACCGGAACTCGTCCAGGTGTTCCGTATACTGCGCCAGCGTGATGCTCTGCCGGCTGAACGCCTGGATGTGCTTGGCGTCCCAATATCCGGCGATTCCGTTTCGCAGCCCGACGGCCTCGAGCGCACGATCGATGCAGGCGATCTCGTCGGGATAGTGGCCCGAGGCGAGCCCCCTCTCCTGCTGACGAGACCAGGCGCTCGCGACGAGTGAGACCACGGCCAGCGAGGCGACCAGGGTAAAGAGTCGCACAAGCCCGTGCTTCGCCGCCGTGCCGATCAGCACGACACCGACGATGATCGGCCACACGAAGACCGGGATATAGTACCGCGACGTGGCGACGATGCCGCTGGAGATCA
Source organism: Rhodoplanes sp. (assembly GCF_013377085.1). GTDB lineage: Bacteria > Pseudomonadota > Alphaproteobacteria > Rhizobiales > Xanthobacteraceae > Rhodoplanes. The sequence continues at coordinate 62,826 of NZ_JACAAX010000023.1, forward strand.
GCACGACGAGAACCGCACACGCCGACGACAGCAGGGAGAATACGATCAGCCACACGACCTTGACGGAGGCTTGATCGACTCGGCGGCGCCCAATCGTGGCCGCAAGCACCCAGACGAGGAGAACCGCATAGGCGACGAGCAGCACGCCGGCCGGCGGGAATCTCCCGATGACCTCGGCGAATACCGAATACGTCTCGACCATCTTGGTCGGGATGCCCTGGATGTCGATCCGCGGCCGATACCGCGTCGGATTGGCGACGACGTAGGGATACGACAACGAGCCGAGGAGTCCGAACGCCGCCGGCCCGATCGCCGCGATGCATCGCCTGGCCACGACCTCCCTGGTGCAAAGACCGAACACCGCAAGCGCGCCGATGAACGGGACGAGAACCTGCACGAGAAACAGGTCGTCCGACAACGACAGCAGGAACGACAACGAGCACGCAGCAGCCATCAGCCCCTTCGTCTTCGAAAGATCGTCCTGGTCGCAGATCCGCAACCACAGCCCCGCGAGAACGACGGCCGAGATCGCGACACTGAAATGAAAGCCGCTCGACAGCACGAAGACGAAAGGCACGCCCCCGTTGACGGACAGCCAGACCAGCAGAACGGTCGCAACAGACGCCAGCAGAAGCTGTCGCCCCTCCAGGAACGCCTCGAGCAGATAGTTCAAAGCGATGAAGAGGACCGTTATCTGAATCAGGCTGAACAGCAGGATGCTGAGATAGATGTCGCTGCCGAGAGAGAACGCGAGAAAATACAAGATGAAGTCGGGGAAGAAATAGGGGGCGGGCGTCAGGTACCAGTCCGAGATGCGGCCGCCGTGAAGCAGGATGTCGGAGAACAAGGTGGGCAGATACAACGCGTCGGAGTCGTAGAGATAGCGGGGGAGCGGAGGCTGACCCGTCCGGTAGAGAACGATCAGCGACGCGAACGTCGCGAGCATCAGGCCCAGCGGAACGACGATCCCGCCGATCCAACCCGAGCCGCGACGAGCTCTCGACGTCATGATGGCCGGCAATCTTGCACCTGTTCGCATCCCCGCGAGTCCCTTCGGGGACGAGACGAGCCACGCGCCGGGTGGCGAAGGCGCCGCTCAGATCCGCAGGCGCTTGAACACGAACCACGGCAGGTGGCGGATGATCGTCATGATGACCCACCAGAACCACGGCGTGTAGACGACCCGGCGGCGCTTGTCGACGGCGCGCACGATGTCGGCCGCGACCATCTCGGGGCTGGCGAACAGCGGCCCCTTGGCGACCGCATCGGTCATCGGCGAATCGACGAAGCCGGGCTTCACCGTGACGACATGCACGGGCGTGCCGGCGACCTTCTGGGCGAGGCCTTCGAGGAAGCGGTCGAGTGCGCCCTTGGCCGAGCCGTAGATGAAATTGCTGGCGCGGCCGCGGTCGCCCGCGACCGAGCCGATGACGACGAGATTGAGCGGTGCCTGCGGCGGCCGGTCCTTCAGCAGCGCCAGGATCCACAGCGCCACGCTGGTGAAGTTGACGTCGATGGCGTGCCGTGCGGCGTCGAGGTCGCGCTCGCTCTCGGCCTGATCGCCGAGCTCGCCATAGGCGATCAGCACCTCGTCGGGCTCGCCGAGACGCGAGCGAAACTCGGCCGCCCGCCCTTCCACGCCGGCGAGGTCGGCGAGGTCGGCCGTGATGATCTCGGCGGCATGAGCGCCGCAGGCGCGCAGGTCGCCGGAGACGGCGGCGAGCCGCGTCGCATTGAGGCCGACCAGCAGGAACGAGGCTCCGCCGGCGGCGCGCAGCCGCGCATAGGCCTGCGCCATCGCCGAGCTGGCGCCGAGAACGAGGATGCGGCAGGGCGCGCTCATGCGGCGTCTCCGGTCACGCGCCGCCAGAAGTCCGAGCCAAAGGCAGGGTCGCGCCAGGCCTCGACCGTGCGCCATCCGGGGTAGCCGGCGCGGAACATCGCCGGGCTCATCACGGCATCCTTGGCGGGATAGAGACGGCCGCCATTCGCCAGCACCTCGTCGCTCAGGGTGTCGAGCAGGCGACGGGTCCGCTCGCCCTTGTTGGGGAAGTCGAGCGCCAGCGTCGCGCCCTCCATCGGGAAGGACAGCACGCCGGGCGACGGCGTGTCGCCCATCAGCTTGAGGACGGCGAGGAACGAGCCCTGCCCCTGCGCCGCGGTCGTCTCCAGCATGCGCTTGACCGAGTCGCGGGCGGCCGGGAACGGCACCACCGACTGGTGCTGATAGAAGCCGTGCCTGCCGTAGAGCCGGTTCCAGCTCGACAGTGCGTCGAGCGGATAGAAGAACGGGTCGTAGTGCTGCGTCCTGGTCCCGAGCCCGTGGGGACGGTTGCGATAGAGAGCGTTGAAGGCCCGCATGGTGACGGCGTTAAGGAGGAACCCGGGCAATTCCGGCGCGAAGCCGAGCCGCGGCGACCGGTGCACCGCCAGACCGCCGGTCTCGGCCCAGCGGCCGCGCATGAACAGGCCGCGGCCGAGATCGCTCCCCTTGGCCAGGCAGTCGACCCAGGCGACCGTGAAGGGCCAGTCCCGGCTCGCCTCGGCGATGCGGAAGAAGTCGTCGACGTCCTTGATGGGCAGCGTGTCGGTGTCGAGCCGGGCCGAGCGGATCGGCACGAGCTTCAGCTCGACCCACTGGATGAAGCCGGTGAGCCCGAGCCCGCCGACCGTCGCGGCGAACAGCTCGGCATTCTGGTCGCGCGACAAGGTGAGCGTCTCGCCGGTCGAGCGCAGCAGGCCGAGCCGCTCGACATGCGCCCCGAAGGTACCGGCCAGCTCGTGGTTCTTGCCGTGCACGTCGTTGGCGACCGCGCCGCCGAGCGTGACGAGCTTGGTGCCGGGCGTCACCGGCAGGAACCAGCCGCGCGGCACGATCACGCGCAGCAGCCGGTCGATCGACATCCCGGCTTCGGCACGCAGGCGCCCGGCCTGCAGGTCGAGCCACTGGAAGCGGTCGAGCCGGTCGGTGACCAGCAGTCGCCCGTCGGCATTGAGGCAGACGTCGCCGTAGGAGCGGCCGAGACCGCGACACAGGATCGGCTTGCCCGGCGACGCGATCACGGACGAGGCGTCGTCGAGGAACGGCGGTCGCGTGACCTCGTGCGGGAGGCGGGTGAGGCGTCCCCAGGAGGACATCGGCGTCATGCTCATGCGGTGGTGTGCCCCCGGTGCCCCGCGCGCCGGGGCGAGATCCAGCCCCCGGCGCTAAGGCCTTTTCCTGGCATTTGTATGAACGTCCCCGTCACGGCGCGATCCCGCTCGTCGCCGGCGCACAAGCCGGCCGTGGCGTCGACACTCGCACGGCCACCGGCACGGCCAGGAAGCCCGCAGCGGTTGCGTACCACACCGTGCCGAGGCGCAGAATCGCGGTGGCGACCAGCGCGACCTCGGTCGGCACGCCCTGGGCGCCGAGCAGCATCACCATGACGATCTCGAAGCCGCCGACCCCGCCGGGCAGCATGGTGAGGCCGCCGACCACGCCCGCGAAAGCGAAGATGAAGGTCGCGGCCAAAAGGTCGATCGGCGTGCCGAGCAGCTCGAGCACCACCCAGAGCGAGGCCGCCTCGGCGAACCAGGACAGAACGCCGAGCCCGAGCCCGACCAGAAAAACCTCGCGCTGCATCACCAGCGCGGTGTTGCGCACCATGTGGCGCATCGACACGAAGGCCCGCGGCTTCACCCGCAGCAGCGCATAGCCGAGATCGACGGCGGCGATCAGCAGGCGCGGGCGGGCGAGGACGAGCGTGCCGGCGAGCGCCACGGCCAGCACGGCCAGGACGACGCCGCGATACTGGTCGAAGGCCGTCAGCCCGACCATGCAGAGCAGCAGCATGGCGTAGATGTCGCTGATCCGGTCGCCGAGCTGGAGGGCGATGCCGCGGCGGTAGCTGAAGTCGAACTTGCGCTTGAGGAACCACAGCCGCGCCATCTCGCCGAGCTTGCCGGGCGACATCGTCAGGGCGAAGCCGGCGATGTAGTAGGCCGACATCTCGACGAAACCGACCGTCAGGCCGAGCTTTCCGGCGAAATAGACGAAGCGGTGGGTGCGCAGCGCGTAGTTGACGGTGGCGAAGGCGCCGACCACCAGAACGAGCCAGACCGGCGCATCGGCGAGCACCCGGATCGCCTTGGCGAGATCGTTGCGGGCCGCCAGCACGACGACGGCGGCGACGAGCGACAGCACGGCGAGCCCGGCCGCGACCACGGCCGCCCGCCGCAGCGCCGGGCGCAGCATGCGGGCGCCTGCGGCGCCAGAGCCTGCGGCGCCAGAGCCTGCGGCGCCAGAGCCTGCGGCGTCGCCCTCACCAGCCCCGGCCCGCCCGGACGAGTCGGTCGCCTGCATGAATGATCCCTTCGCTCCGGGCCGGCCGGTGGCCGACAGACCGGGCGTTCTACAGGGGCGGTGTAAACGAACGCCTTGCAGGCCGCCAGCAGGCGCAGCGCCGGGGCGCGCCGGGCCGGCCTGCGACCCCGGCCCTTGACGGTCGGTCGCCGGTCCGCATTATCGCGGCCGCCCGGTCCCGGCCGGGGCCGCGGCGCGAAAGCCGGCGCCACACCCGAAGGACCGACCATGGCCGAGCGGAGCCCCGACACCATCGCCGATCATTTCAGGAGGTCGTGCGAGGCGCTCGAACGCGCCGCCACGGACGCCACGCTGCTCGCCTCGGTGGCCGAGATCGCCGAGGCGATCACCCGCTCCTACCAGTCCGGCGGCAAGCTGCTGCTCGCCGGCAATGGCGGCAGCGCCGCGGATGCCCAGCACATCGCGGCCGAGTTCCTGTCGCGGATGAATTTCGACCGCGACCCGCTGCCCGCCGTGGCGCTCACCACCGACACCTCGGTTCTGACCGCGGTCGGCAACGACTACGGCTTCGACCACGTGTTCGAGCGGCAGGTGCGCGGCCTGGCGCGGGCCGGCGACGTGCTGATCGCGATCTCGACCTCGGGCCGCTCGCCCAACGTGATCGCGGCGCTTCAGGCGGCCCGCAAGCTCGGCGTCGTGACGGTCGGCTTCACCGGCAACAAGCCGAGCGCCATGACGGCGCTGTGCGACCACGTGCTCGCCGCGCCGACACCCGAGACGCCGCTGATCCAGCAGATCCACATCGTCGCGGCGCACGCGATCTGCACGCTGGTCGAGGACGCGCTGTTCGGCCCGCCGCCGTCGTGACTCAGTCCGTCGTTCCGGGGCGCGGCCGGAAGGCCGCGAGCCCGGAACCCATAACCCCGGCCTGTGTGTGTGGATTCCGGGCTCGCCGCTGCGCGGCGCCCCGGAATGACGGAGTGTTGATAGCCGGCGCAACACTTACCCCGTATGGGGACAAGTCCGGCCATATCCGAGAGGTGGGTCGGCGCAAATTAAGGCCCGACGTCACTCGCGCTTGTAGACGTCGTCGAGGCGGACGATGTCGTCCTCGCCCAGATAGCTGCCGGTCTGCACCTCGATCAGCTCGAGCGGAATCTTGCCCGGATTGGCCAGCCGGTGCACGGCGCCGATCGGGATGTAGATCGACTCGTTCTCGTGCACCATCTTGTGGGTCTCGCCCGCCGTCACCTCGGCGGTGCCGCGCACCACCACCCAGTGCTCGGCGCGATGATAATGCTTCTGCAGCGAGAGCTGCGCGCCCGGCGCCACCACGATGCGCTTGACCTGATAGCGCTCGCCGTGGTCGAGCGAATCGTAGTGCCCCCACGGCCGATGACAGAGCCGGTGCTCGACGGCCTCGCTGCGCCCCTGCTTCTTCAGCTCGGCGACCATCGCCTTGACGTCCTCGGCGCGCGCGCGCGGCAGCACCAGCACGGCGTCGGGCGTCGTCACGATCACCAGATCCTTGACGCCGAGCGCCACCGTCAGGCGGTCCTCGGCATGGACGATGCAGTCCTGCGCCTCGAAGACGGCGGCCGGGCCGGACAGCACGTTGCCGGCATTGTCACGCGGCGCGACGTCGAACACCGCGTCCCACGAGCCGATGTCGGACCAGCGGAACCGGCCCTCGATCACGGCGGCCCGGTCGGTGCGCTCCATCACGGCGTAGTCGATCGACTTCTGCGGCGCCGCTCCGAACGCCTCCGCGTCGAGCCGCACGAAGCCGAGATCGAGCGTGGCACGGTCGACCGCGGTCTCGACGGCACGCGCCATCTCGGGCTCGAAGCGGGCGAGCTCGGACAGCAGCGTCTCGGCGCCGAACAGGAAGTTGCCGGAGTTCCACAGATAGCCTTCGGCGACGTAGCGGGCCGCCGTGCCGGCATCGGGCTTCTCGACGAAGGCATCGACGGCGGCGACGCCCTCGGTACCGATCGCGGCGCCGCGCCGGATGTAGCCGTAGCTGGTCTTCGGGGCGAAGGGCAGGATGCCGAACGTGACGATGCTGCCGCTCTCCGCCGCCTCGAGACCGGCCGCGCAGGTCGCCTCGAACACGTCCTGGTCGAGGATCACGTGATCGGCCGCGATCGCCAGCACGACGGCATTCGGATCCCGCTTGCGGGCGAGCGCCGCACCGGCCGCGATGGCCGGGCCGGAATCACGCCGCATCGGCTCCAGCACGACGGTGGCGTCGAGGCCGAGCTCCTCGGCCTGGGTGCGGGCGAAGAAGCGGAAGTCGTTCGCCGTCATCACGATCGGCGGCGCGAACAGCGCCGGCGAGGAGACCCGCGCCAAGGCCTGCTGATAGGTCGAGCGCGCGCCGACCAGCGGCAGAAACTGCTTCGGCATCGCGTCGCGCGACACCGGCCACAGACGGGTGCCGGACCCGCCGGCGAGCAGAAGGGGGATGATCTTGCGAGCCATTTTGGGGCGAGCCATCTCCAGGCGAGTCATTGTTCGGCGAGTCGTGTTCAGGCCAGTCGTTTCCGGCACGTCACGCGACACGCGTGCGAATTGGGCGAAGGCCCACACGCCTGTCGCGAGCCCGCTCGTCCGCGCCGCCGGAGGAGTCCCTCCGGATACGCCGGCGCCTGCTTAAGCCATTTCGGGCCGGAACGGAAACGCAACGCTGCGACGTGGTGAACCGCGCGGCCGCGGGACCATTGCCGATCTCGTATGACGTCCGAACGACAGGTCCGCGACGCGCGCCGGACCGACGGCGAGGCCTGCTCAGCGCGGCAGCGCGTCGGGCAGTGCCGGCCCGCCGGCGCGGTCGGGCGCCTGGCCGGATTTCTTCAGGATGCCGGTGGTGGAGTGGCCCGGCACGATGTCGACCAGCACCACCTCGCCGCCGTCGGCCGCGACCACCTCGTGGCCGACCACCTGGTCGACCCGGTAGTCCGAGCCCTTGACCAGCACGTTGGGGCGCAGCCGCCGGATCAGCTCGATCGGCGTGTCCTCCTCGAACACGGCGACGAGGTCGACGGCTTCGAGCGCCGCCAGCACGTCGGCGCGGGCGACCACGTCCTGGATCGGCCGCCCCTCGCCCTTCAGGCGCTTGACCGAGGCGTCGCTGTTGAGGCCGACCACCAGGCGGTCGCAGGCGGCGCGCGCCCGGCTCAGCACCCGCACATGGCCGGGATGCAGAATGTCGAAGCAGCCGTTGGTGAAGCCGATCCGTAGGCCCTGCAGCCGCCAGGCGGCGACGCGCTCGGCCAGCACGGCGTCGTCGAACACAATCTTCTCCTCGGAGGCGAGCGAGGAGGCCGGCAGCAGATGCGAGCGCAATTCCAGCGCCGAGACCGTGGCGGTGCCGCGCTTGCCGACTGCGACCGAGGCCGCCGCATTGGCGGCCCGCATCGCCGCCTCGAAGCCGGCGCCGGTCGCGAGCATGAGCGCCAGCACGGCGACGACGGTGTCGCCGGCGCCCGACACGTCGCGCACCCGCACCGGATAGGCCGGGACATGCACGCTCGCGCGGCCGGCCGCCTTCAGCAGCATGCCCTCCTCGCTCAGCGTCACCAGCAGGGCCTCGCTCTCGGCGGAAAGCCGCAGCTCCTCGGCCGCGACCGCGATGTCGTCGAGGCCGGCGAGCGGCCGGCGCGACGCCTCGCCGAGCTCCTTGCGGTTCGGCGTGATCAAAGTGGCGCCGCGATAGACCGAGAAGTCGCGCCCCTTGGGATCGACCACCACGGGCTTGCCGAGCGCGCGGGCCCGCTCGATCACGCCGCGCACCACCTTCGGCGTCAGCACGCCCTTGGCGTAGTCGGACAGCACCACGGCGCCGGCAGCCGGCAGCGCCGCCTCGACATGGGCGAGCAGCGCCTCCTCGATCGCCGGCGGCACCGGCGAGACGCGCTCCCAGTCGGCGCGCAGCAGATGGCTCGAATAGTGCTCGGAGACGAAGCGCAGCTTTCTGATGGTCGGCCGCTCCGGGTCGACCACCAGCCTGGCCGCGACCCGCCCGTCGTGGCGCGCGAAGGCGTCGCCCAGCGTGCGGCCCGCCTCGTCGTCGCCGACCACCCCGACGAACACGCAGGTGGCGCCCAGCGTCGCGAGATTGCAGGCGACATTGCCGGCGCCGCCGATCAGCGTCTCCTCGCGCCGCACGGCGATCACCGGCACGGGCGCCTCGGGCGACACCCGCGACACCTCGCCATAGACGAACTGGTCGAGCATCAGATCGCCGATGCAGATCACGGTCTGCCCGGGGATGCGGCTGATGAAGGTTTCGAAGTCGAGCATGGTGTCGTTCCGTTTCCGTCATTCCGGGCCGGCGCACCGATCCCGGGTATACCCGGGATCGGCATCTTATGGCTCCGAAGTCGGCAGCAGCCGACTTCGGAGCGCCGGACCCGGAATCCAGCGGCGATCTCGGCGCTTGTGGTTGGATTCCGGGTTCGCACCTTCGGTGCGCCCCGGAATGACGACAGAGTAACGTTCCTACCGGTACCGGTCGCTGCGATCGAGAAAGCCCGTGACGTAACGCCCGACCGCGTCCTCGAGCGAGGTGAAGCCGCCGTTCCAGCCGGCCCGCCGAAGCTTCTCGGCCGAGCTTTGGGTGAAGTACTGGTACTGGTCGCGGATGGCGACCGGCATGTCGACATATTCGATCTGCGGCGGCGTCCCGAGCGCCGTGAAGGCTGCCGTGATCAGATCGCGAAAGCTGCGCGCCTCGCCGGTGCCGACGTTGAACAGGCCCGACACGGAGGGCGTGGCGAGGAACCAGCGCAGCACCGCCACGGCATCCTCGACATAGATGAAGTCGCGCCGCTGGTCGCCGTCGGCGATGCCGTCGCGATGCGACTTGAACAGCGTCACGGTGCGGCCCGCACGCACGTCGTCGAACCGCTTGGCGACCAGGCTCGCCATCTCGCCCTTGTGGTACTCGTTGGGCCCGAACACGTTGAAGAACTTCAGCCCCACCCATTGCGGCGGCAGCGGCTCGCCGCGCGCCTGCCGACCTTTGAGCGCGAGATCGAACAGGTGCTTGCTCCAGCCGTAGAGATTGAGCGGCCGCAGTTTTCGCAACGCGTCCAGATCCTCGGCGTCGACGAAGCCGCCCTCGCCGTCCCCATAGGTCGCGGCCGAGGAGGCGTAGATGAACGGCGTGCGGTTTGTCGTGCACCAGTCGAGCAGCCGCAGCGACAGGCGGAAGTTCGAGTCCATCACCTCGTCGCCGTCGCGCGCCGTGGTGTCGGAGTTGGCGCCCATGTGGATTACGGCATCGAGCTTTTGGCCGGCGAGCCGGAGCCCCTCCAGCCAGCGGGCCAGGTCCGCGGGCGGGACGAAATCGGCGATCTCGCGCTTGGCCAGGTTCTTCCATTTGGCGTCGGTGCCCAGCCGGTCGTTGACGACGACATCGGTGCGGCCGGCCTCGTTGAGGCTCGCCACCACGTTCGACCCGATGAACCCTGCCCCGCCCGTCACCAGAAACATCGTCGTCCCATCCTGCGGCACCGGCCGGCGCCCCGGCCGGGTTCCTATCCCCCGCCGCGGGCCATTGCGCAACACGGGATTTCCTGCCCCGGGACCGCCCCCCTGGACTTCCGGCCCGGACCGGGCTAGCGCCTCGGCCCCATGACGGCCCTGTCCGATGCGCCTGAAACGCCCCCCTCCCCGGTCCGCCCGGGCGGACGGCCGCTGCTCATCGTGCCGTACATGTGGATCGGCGATTTCGTCCGCTGCCACAGCGTCGTACGCCTGCTGAAGGCGCAGGACCCGGAGCGGCCGATCGACGTTCTCACCACCGCGATGGTTGCGCCGCTGCTCGACTACATGCCGGGCGTGCGCAAGGGCATCGTCTGGGACCTGCCACGCAAGCAGCTCGCCTATCCCAAGCACCGGGCGCTCGCCGCCCGGCTTCGGCCCGAGGGCTACGGCCAGGCCCTGGTGATGTCACGCAAGTGGAAGGCGGCGCTGGCCCCGTTCCTGGCCGGCATCCCGGTCCGCACCGGGCTGGTCGGCGAAATGCGGTTCGGCGTCATCAACGACCTGCGCTGGGGCGAGAAAAAGCTGCCGCGCATGATCGACCAGTGCGCGACGCTGGCGCTGCCGAAGGGCGCAGCCCAGCCGCCCGAATGGCCGATGCCCATGCTGGTCGCTCCCGCCGACGAGGTCGCGGCCTGGCGCCGGCGCCTCGGTCTCGGCGGCAGCCGGCCCGTCGCGGCCCTGGCACCGGGCGCGGTCGGCCCGTCGAAGCGCTGGCCGGCCGAGAGCTATGGCGAGGTCGCCCAAAAGCTCGCCCAGGACGGCTTCGATATCTGGGTGCTGGGCGGCCCGGGAGAGAAGCCGCAGGCGGAGGTGATCGCTGCGATCGGCGGCGAGCGCGTCGTCGACCTCACCGGGACGGACCTGCGCAACGCCATCCTGGCGCTCGCCGCGGCGAACGTCGCGGTGTCGAACGACTCCGGCCTGCTGCATGTCGCCGCCGCACTCGGCACGCCGACCATCGGCATATTCGGGCCGACCAGCCCGTGGCACTGGGCGCCCCTCAACCCGATCGCCGCCACCATCGAGACGACGACCCTGGTGCCGTGCCGGCCCTGCCACGAGCCGACCTGCAAGATGGGCCATCACGCCTGCATGCGCGACATCCCCTCGAAAACCGTGATCGAGGCCGCCCTGAAGGCGACCCGGCGCATCCCGACCTGAGCGGCGCCGACCGTCCGGCCGCATGACAGCGACTGCGTCGGTAAACTGCCGGCGCGGGCGAACGCATGCGCCTCGGCGCCGTTACTGTCCGGGAGACCCGGCCTCGTCCCGCCTCTCTCGCCGGACAAGCTCCCGTCCTGCCACGCCTTGGGCTCCAAGGAGACACCATGCGACGTCTGATTGCGACAGCCTTCGCCGCCGCCCTGCTGTTCGCCGGCTTCGCCGCGCCGGCCGCACAGGCGACGCCCCTGATCCCGACTGCCGCTGCCATCGCACCGCAAAGCGCCGGCGAGGCCGACGTGGTCCAGGTCCGATACTGGGTCCACCGGCGCCACCACCGAGTCTACCGCTGGCACCACCACCCGCGCGTTCACTACCGGCACCGTTATTGGCGGCCGCATTATCGGCATCACTGGCGCCGCTGGTGATTCCGCGCGAATGACGGCCGGCCGTCGGCACGCCGGCGGCCGTTTCCTCGCCCCATCCGTGCCGGCCCCGATTGGCCGGCACGCCGCAGTGCTGTAGGACGATCACGTTTCGTGAGATGATTGTCGACGCGCCCGGCGTCCGGCATCTCCCGACCGGACGTTCCATGACCAGCCCCGACGACAGCACCCCCCGCGTCTCTCCCGATCGCCTCGTCGATTTCTCCACTGCCGTGTACCGAGCCGTCGGCATGGCCGACGACGACGCGCTTCTGTGCGCCGACACGCTGGTGCAGGCCGACCTGTGGGGCCACCAGAGCCACGGCGTGCTGCGCCTGCCCTGGTATGCAGCGCGGCTGAAGGCGGGCGTCTGCGACCCGCGCGGCCGCCCCGAGATCGTCGTCGATGCCGGCGGGGTCGCGGTCGTCGACGGGCACGAGGCCATGGGCCAGGTGGTGACGGCGCTGGCGGCGCGCGAAGCGATCCGCCGCGCCAAGCAGCACGGCATCGCCGCCGTCGCAGTGCGCAACTCGAACCATTTCGGCACGGCGATGTATTTCACCCTGATGGCGCCGCCGGAAGGGTGCGTCGCCTTCCTGTCCACCAATGCCAGCCCGGCGATGGCGCCGTGGGGCGGCCGCCAGAAGACCATCGGCACCAATCCGTGGTCTTGGGCGGCGCCGGCCGGGCACCACGCGCCGATGGTGCTCGACATCGCCAACACGGGGGTCGCGCGGGGTAAGATCTACCTGGCCCGCCAGGAGGGCCGGCCGATTCCGGAGGGCTGGGCCATCACGGCCGACGGCGCGCCGACCACGGACCCGACCGAGGCGATCGCCGGCATCATCCTGCCGATGGCGCAGCACAAGGGCTACGCCATCGCGCTGGTGATGGACATGCTGTCCGGCGTCCTCACCGGCAGCGCCTTCGGGGCCGGCGTGCACGGGCCCTATCAGTGCGAGCACCGGAGCGGCGCCGGCCATCTGATGATCGCCCTCGACATCGCGGCGATCCAGCCCCGGGAAACGTTCGACGCCCGCATGGAGGAGATGATCGCCTCGCTCAAGGCAGTGCCGACCGCCCAGGGCTTCGACGAGATCCTCTATCCGGGCGAGCGCGAGGCGCGAAACGACGCCGAGAACCGCCGGCTCGGCCTCGCCCTGCCGGCCGACACCCGCACCGATCTGGCCAAGCTCGCGGCCGAGACCGGCCTGTCCGCCGCGCTGCCGTTCTGACCGGCGAACGCCCCGATCAGGGCGGAGCAAAACGACCTTCGCGACTGCAAGACGACGCTCCGACCCGAGCGTCGCCCCGACTGCAAGGAAGCTGCAGGCCGAGACCGATTCCACGAATACTTGACGAAACCCATGTCGTCCGCCAACGGTGCTGTCAGCCGTCTCCGGCGTGCTCCAGCCCTGTCGCTGGAAAGGAAACCACCATGAAAAAAATCGGGCTGCTTGTTGCAGGACTGGCTCTCGCCGGCCCGCTGGCCATCGTTCCGGCCGCGGCCTGGGAGCCCAACGGACAGGGCGAGTGCATCGCCCCCTCGAACCCCGGCGGCGGCTGGGACATCACCTGCCGCACCGCCGCGTCGGTGCTGCAGAAGACCGGCGCCTTCAAGGGCAGCATCTACGTCACCAACATGCCGGGCGGCAGCGGCGCGGTCGGCATCGCCAACGTGGTCACCAAGCGCAAGGGCGACACCAACCTGATCGTCTCGGCCTCGCCCGCCCTCACCTTCACGGTGGCGCTGCAACGCACGCCCTACACCTACAAGGAGGTGATGCCGCTCGCCCAGGTCGGCGCCGAGTATGGCGGCTTCTTCGTGACGGCCGATTCCAAGTTCAAGACGCTCGCCGATCTGATCGCCGCCATGAAGGCGGACCCGAAGTCGGTCTCCTTCTCGGGCGGCTCGGCGCCGGGCGGCCAGGACCACATGAAGGTCGCGCTGTTCGCCAAGGCGATCGGGGTCGAGCCGACCAAGGTCGTCTACGTGCCGTTCCAGGGCGGCGGCGAGGCGCTCACCTCCATGCTGGGCGGCCACACCATGGTCGCCGCGCTCGACATCTCCGAGGCGACCGGTCAGCTCGAGGCCGGCAAGATCCGCGGCCTGGCGATCCTGTCCGACAAGCGCTCGAGCAAGTTCCCCGACATCCCGACCGCCACCGAGCAGGGCGCACCGGTCGATTACGTGATCTGGCGCGGCTACTACATGGCGCCGGGCGTGTCGAAGGAAGCCTACGACTGGTGGGTCGGCACCATGAAGGCGATGGTGAACACCCCCGAATGGGCGGCGGAGCGCGAAAAGCTCGGCTGGGAGCCGGTCACCCGCTTCGGCGACGACTTCGTCAAGCACGTGAACGACGAGGCCGTCCGCTATCGTCTCCTGCTCAAGGAGCTCGGCTTCGTGAAATAACCCGCACGCGGCGGCGCCGGACTGCCGGATCCGACGCCGCCGCGGCCGAGCGGCCCGATCGTGCGATGCCCGCGATCAGCCCCGGGCCGCACCGCGCCTGTTGAGGAATTGCTGCATGGACATCGCGAAAACAACGTCCCCGCGGACGCGAATCGAAGGCTTCGTGATCCTGCTGGTCGCCGGCGGCTACCTGTGGGAAACCTTCAATATCCCGGATTTCTATCAGCTCCCCGACACCCCGGGGCCGACCACCTTTCCCGAGCTGCTCGGCATCGTGTTCGCGGCGATGGGCCTGTGGCTCCTGCTGTCGCCCGGCGACATCATCGCCCGTCTTCGCGCCCGGCGCGACGGGACGTCGCCCGCGGCGACCGCGCCCGCCGCGCCCGGGGAAAACCTGTTCGCCCGGCTCGGCCTCGACTGGCACTTCGTCGCGCTGTGGATCGTCGTCCTCGGCTATCTCTGGTTCATGCCGGATCTCGGCTTCCCGGTCGCGACCTTCATTCTGCTCGTGCTGTTCACGGCCCTGCTCGGCGAGACGCGCTGGCACATCGTGCTCTCCCTCGCGCTCGCCGTGACCATCGTGGTCTATGTCAGCTTCAAGTACGGGCTGAACGTGCGCCTGCCGCTCGGCATTCTCGAATTTCTGCGGTTTTAGGGATCCCTCATGTTCGAGCAACTGCTCAACGGCTTCGCGACCGCCCTGCTGCCCCTCAACCTGCTGATCGCACTGGCCGGCTGCCTGGTCGGCACGCTGATCGGCGTGCTGCCCGGACTCGGCCCGACGGCGACCCTCGCCATGCTGATCCCGCTGGTGTTCAGCATGCCGCCGGCGACCGCCCTGATCATGCTCACCTCGGTCTATTACGGCTCGATGTATGGCGGCTCGACCACCTCGATCCTGGTCAACATCCCGGGCGAATCCGCCTCGGTGATCACCACCATCGACGGCCACAAGATGGCCATGCAGGGCCGCGCCGGCCCGGCGCTCGCCATCGCGGCGATCGGCTCGTTCATCGCCGGCACCTTCGCGGTGCTGATGCTCACCTTCGTCGGCGCGCCGATCGCCCGCTACGCACTCCTGTTCGGACCGGCCGAGTTCTTCGCCCTGATGGTGTTCGGCCTGTGCACGGTGGCGAGCCTCACCGGCACCAATGTCGCCAAGTCGATCATCAGCACTTGCTTCGGCCTGATGGTCGCGACCGTCGGCATCGACCTCGTCTCCGGCGCCGCCCGCTTCACCTTCGGCAATCCGTTCCTGCAGGACGGCGTCGACTTCGTCGTGGTGGCGATCGGCATGTTCGCGCTCACCGAGGTGGTGATCACGGCGCGCGAAGTGCACGCCGGCACGCGGGCCGAGATCGTCAAGGCCGACAAGGTGTGGGTCTCCTGGTCGGAGTTCCTCTACAGCCTGCCGTCGATCATCCGCGGCACCGTGTTCGGCTTCATCATCGGCATGCTGCCGGGCGCCGGCGCGACGTTGTCGACCTTCATCACCTACAATCTCGAGAAGCGCGTCTGCAGCCATCCCGAACGGCTCGGCACCGGCGACATCCGCGGCGTCGCCAATCCGGAGTCGGCCAACAACGCGGCGAGCGGCGCCTCGCTGGTGCCGCTCCTCACGCTCGGGCTGCCGGGCGGCGGCGCCACCGCCGTGATGCTCGGCGCCCTGATGATGCTCGACATCACACCCGGCCCGTTGATGTTCGAGAAGCACGGCGCCGTGGTGTGGACCCTGATCGCCAGCATGTATGTCGGCAACACCATGCTGCTGCTGCTCAACTGGCCCTTGGTCAACATCTTCGCCCGAGTGATGCGCATCCCGGCCAAGTTCCTGATGCCGACCGTGCTGGTGATCTCGACCATCGGCGTGTGGTCGCTGAGCTACAGCGCCGTCGACCTGGTGCTCACCGGTGCGGCGGGCCTGCTCGGCTACTACATGCGGATCCACAAGTACCCGGTCGAGCCGCTGATCCTCGGCCTGATTCTCGGCGGGCGGCTGGAGCAGGCCTATCGCCAGGCGCTGATCATCTCCAAGGGCTCGAACATGATCTTCCTGGAGAAGCCGATCTCGCTGGGGCTGTTGGTCTGCGCCGCGCTGTTCCTGTTCCTGCCGATGCTGCTCAAGCGGTCGAAGCAGTTCGTCGCCGCGCAGGAAAGCGCCGAGGTGGCCTGACGCAAGTTCGACGAGACCCGGACCCGGCGCCTCACGGCGCCGGGTCTTTTCACGAGTGACGCGAGAGCGGGGAAGAGTCCCTTGTCGGCCGACACGGTCCTGGTCACGGGCGCCAGCGGATTTTTGGGGGCCGCCGTCGCGACGGTGTTGCGCCGCGACGGGTTTCGCGTGCGTGCGCTGGTGCGAAAGACCAGCCCGCGCACCAATCTCGATCCCGCCGACGAGGTCGCCACCGGCGACATCATGGACCGCGCCTCGGTCGCGGCCAGCCTACGCGGCGTACGCTACGCCTTCCACGTCGCCGCCGACTACCGGCTGTGGACGCGCGATCCGGCCGCACTGATCCGCACCAATCTGGACGGCACCCGCATCGTGATGGAGGAGGCGCTGCGCGCCGGCGTCGAGCGCATCGTCTACACGTCGAGCGTCGCGACGCTGCGCCTCGCGGAAGGCGTCGTCGCCGACGAGACCATGCCGCTGTCGGCCGATGACGCGATCGGCGCCTACAAGACCAGCAAGGTCTTGGCCGAGCGCGCCGTCGAGGAGATGGTGGGGCGCGAAAAGCTGCCGGCCGTGATCGTCAATCCGTCCACCCCGATCGGCCCGCGCGACATCAAGCCGACGCCCACCGGCCGCATCATCGTCGAGGCGGCGAAGGGGCGCATGCCGGCCTTCGTCGACACCGGCCTCAACCTCGTCCATGTCGACGACGTCGCCGCCGGGCACCTGCTGGCGTTGCGCCAGGGCGCGGTCGGCGAGCGCTACATCCTGGGCGGCGAGAACGTCTATCTGCGCGACATGCTGATCGACATCGCCCGCCTGGTCGGCCGCCGTCCGCCGGCGATCGAGCTGCCGCGCCGCGCCCTCTTCCCGCTCGCCTACGCGGCCGAGGCTTTTGCGCGTCTGACCGGGCGCGAGCCCTTCGTCACGGTCGACGGGCTGAAGCTGGCGAAGTACCGCATGTTCTTCGATGACAAGAAAGCCCGCCGGGAGCTGGGCTATGTCTCCCGCCCCCATCAGGAAGGCCTCGCCGACGCTTTGGAGTGGTTCCGCAAGGCCGGCATGGTGGGGTGATCACTCGTCATTCCGGGCTCGCCGTTACGCGGCGCCCCGGAATGACGGAGCAATTTACGCCGCGCCGAAATCCACAAACCCGCCCCGCATCGCCCCTGACTGCTTCGCCGCCGTCAAAACCTCGCCGGACGTGAGAGCGGCGAGCTCGTCCGTGTAGCGGTAGTTTTCCGCGTGGCCCGGGAACGCGTCGCTGGTCGCCGGGTGGAAATAGATCTCGCTCGTTCCCTCCGGCAGCCGCTGCAGGAGCGAGGCCGTGCGAACGGCCGTCATGGCGCCGGACCAGGCGAGGCCGAACACCGCATCGGGCACGACGAAGCCGGCCGCCCGCGCCTGCCGCGCCAGCCGTGCCGCCCACCACGCCGTCAGGCGGGCGCCGAGCGGCGACGCCCCCTGCCCGGTCGCATCGATCACGCCGGCCGGCTCGACCGGCACCCGCAGGCCTTTGGCGCCGGCCCGCGACGCCTGCGCCATCACGGCGGCCGCGATGGTCGGGTGCAGATGGAAATGCTTGTGGGCGTTGACGTGGTCGAGTGTCAGGCCAGTCTCGCGGAACGCCGAGAACTGCGCCGCCACCTCGGCCTGCATCTGCCGTCTCACCGAAGGTCGCGCGAAGATCTCGACCGCCAGCCGCACCATGTCGCTGCGGAAGAGTCCGTGCGCATCGACCAGATCGGGCACCTGATCACGGCGCAGCACCGGGCGGGACTCGAGCAGCACCACGTGCAGGCCGACGCGGAGAGTCGGCAGGCGCCGCGCCCGCGCGACCGCGTCGGCCGCGGCCGGCGCGCCGACCATCAGGCTCGCGGCGGAAAGAATTCCGTCGCGATGCGCCTCCTCGATCGCCGCATTGACCTCGACGGCGAGCCCGAAATCATCGGCCGTGACGACGAGGCGTTTCATGGGAGACGAGGCCTCTCCGTGCTCACCTCCCCCTGGAGCGGGGAGGTCGGCGGACGAAGTCCGCCGGGAGGGGGTGACAGCGCTGCCGGTGCGCGGGGCTTCACCCCACCCCGACGCGCTTCGCGCGTCGACCCTCCCCCTCCAGGGGAGGGTGCAGTGCAACGCCCAGCGAAGTGCGCCTCACGCCGCCGCCTGCTTGCGCTCGCGCAGGAAGCGGAAGAACTCGACGCCCTCGCGCAGGCGGCGCTTCATCATCTGGGGCGAGCGCACCATTTCCGAGACGATCGAGGCGATCTTCGGGGCGCGCAGGTAGAAGCGGCGATAGAAGTCCTCGACCGAGGAGAAGATCTCGGTATGGGCGAGGTGCGGATAGTTCATCGCCGCCGCCTGCACGCCGTGCTCGGAGACGAGCTGCATGTTCTCGTCCAGGAGCCAGCCGTTCTCGATCGCCTGGTTGTAGAGATGCGTGCCCGGATAGGGCGCGGCCAGCGACACCTGGATGGTGTGCGGGTTGATCTCGGTGGCGAACCGGATCGTCTCCTCGATGGTCTCCCGGGTCTCGCCCGGCAGGCCGAGAATGAAGGTGCCGTGGATCTGGATGCCGAGATCGTGGCAGTCCTTGGTGAACTGCCGCGCCACCTCGATCCGCATGCCCTTCTTGATGTTGTGCAGGATCTGCTGGTTGCCGGACTCGTAGCCGACCACCAGCAGCCGCAGGCCGTTGTCCCGCATCACCTTCAGGGTCTCGCGCGAAACATTGCCCTTGGCGTTGCACGACCACATGATGCCGAGCTTGCCGATCTCGCGCGCGAGCTCTTCGACGCGCGGCGCGTTGTCGGTCAGCGTGTCGTCGTCGAAGAAGAACTCCTGCACCTGCGGGAACGCCTGCTTGGCCCAGCGCAGCTCGTCGACCACGTGGCCGACGCTGCGCACCCGGTAGCGATGGCCGCCGATGGTCTGCGGCCACAGACAGAAGGTGCAGCGCGATTTGCACCCGCGCCCCGTGTAGAACGACAGATACGGGTGGCGCAGATAGCCCGAAAAATAGTTCTCGATGACGAGGTCGCGCTTGTAGACGGGGCTGACGAACGGCAGCGCGTCCATGTCCTCGAGGATCTCGCGCTCGTCGTTGTGGACGATGACGCCGTCGCGGTTGCGCCAGGAGATGCCCTTCACGGCAGAAAAATCGCGCCCTTCGGCGATCTCCTTCACGGTGAAGTCGAATTCTTCACGCGCCACGAAATCGATCACCGGGGATGCGGCCAGGCACCCCTGCGCGTCGACCATCGCCTTGGCGCCGACCAGGCCGATCTTCACGCCCGGATGGGCGGCCCGGATCGCCTCGGCGGTGCGGATGTCGGACGAGAAGGACGGCGTCGAGGTGTGCAGCACCACCAGGTCGCGGGTCTTCACCTCGGGCAGCACGTCGTCGATGCCGAGCCGGTGCGGCGGCGCATCGATCAGCTTCGAGCCCTCGACCAGCGCGGCGGGCTGCGCCAGCCAGGTCGGATACCAGAACGAGCGGATCTCCCGCTTCGACTGATAGCGCGCGCCGGCGCCGCCGTCGTAGCCGTCGTAGGAGGGCCCCTGCAGAAACAGCGTGCGCATCATCTCACCGACTCCCCTTTGGCGGCATTCTGGTCGGCCGCGTTCTCGGTGAACGTGCCATCCGCCTTCATCTCGTAGTCCTGGTTCTTCCAGGTCACCCCGCGGCCGAGGAAACTCGCCACGAACACGCCGAAGGTCAAGAGGTCGCGCAGCAGCACGAGCGAAAGCGCCGGCACCGGAAGCGCGAAGGCAACACTGACCCGCAACGCCAGCACGATACGGCAGAAGATTGCGGCGATCACGAGCCCGAACGCCGGCCGTCCGCCGCCGGCCGCGATCGCCAGCACCGCGAAGGCGAGCGGATGCGTGACGCCGGAGCCGAGCCAGCCGGCCGGATCGAGGCCCCTCACGGTGCGGGCCCATCGAAGCTCATGCCCCCACAGAGCCCTGGGGCTCGCCTCGTCGCAACGATGCAGCACGGCGAGCGGCGGCACCGCCACACTTTTACCGTGCGCCCGGACGGCGGCGCCGATCGCGTAGTCGTCCGCCAGGATGTCGGCAAAACGCTCGAAGCCGCCGATGGCCTGCAGGGTGTCGCACCGCAGCGCGATCAGGGCACCGAAACAGGGCGTCGCCCGGCCGAGCGCGATCCCGACCACGGCGTTGGGCAGGAAGTGCGCGGTGAGCCCGAGCGCGCAGAGATCCGACCACACGCCCACGACCCCGGCGCCGCCATACAGGCAGGTGACGGCACCGACGCCCGGCTGCTCCAGCGCCGCGACGACCTGGGCGAGGTCGGTCTCCCGTAAGCTGATGTCGCTGTCCGACAGCACGACCAAGTCGTGGCGGATTTTTTCCACCATGTTGATCAGGTTGGAGATTTTCGGATTGGTGCCGTGCCGGGCGGGATTGATCACCAGATCGATGGCGAGGCCCGGATGATCGGCGATCAGCCGCTGCACCACGGCCACGGCAGGATCGGCCGGATCGGCGACCCCGCAGACGATCTGAAGCGAACCCGCAAAAGTCTGGCGGCACAGCGAGGCGAGGTTGTTGTAGAGGCCCGGCTCGGCACCATGCAGCGGCTTGAGCACCGTGACGCCGGAGAGGGATGCGCCAGCGGCCAGCAACGGCACCGGTCGCGCCGCGAAGCGGCCGACCAGCACGATCGCCATGACGAGATAGCCGCAGCCGGCGAGCGCCAGCAGCATCAGGACGGCCGTGAGCAGGGTGGCGAGCATGGCGTCAGGCGGCCGGTGTCCCGGACACGCGTGTCCCGGACACCGGCGCTCCCGTGGATGTCGCCGCCGCCGAAAGATCGCGACGCTCGCGCCAGCGGCGGCCCTCCATCCACTGCCAGATCACCAAGCCCGGCAGGCCGGTGGCGAGGTCGGCGACGCGCTTGACCAGGGACAGCGCCATCGCCTGGTCGGGCGGAATGCCGAACACGGCGCACAGCACGATCAGCCCGCCCTCCTGGGCGCCGAGCGCGCCCGGGATCGCGAAGGCAGCGCCGCGGATCGCGTGCATCAGGCTCTCGATCACCAGCGCCTCGGCGAGACTGACGGGATGGCCCATGAACCAGAACGCGACAAGGACCTCGCCGATGCCGGTCAGCCAGTCGAGATAATGCAGCACGACGCTCGCCGTCATCCGGGAGCGGCTCGCATGCAGGGCCGAGAGGTCGACGAACAGCCGGTCGATCTTGGCGGAGGCATAGCGGGCCCAGTCGCCGCGGAAGCGCGCCAGCACCCAGCCGAAGGCACGGTGACCGCCGCGCCGCTGCACGACATAGAAGCCGACCAGCGCCGGCACGGCCAGCGCGAGACCCAAGGCGGCGATCCAGGCGACCGAGGAGTCGGCCCCCAGCCAGACCAGGACGGCAAGGCCGGTCATCGCGAACAGCGCCTGGGTGACGGCCAGCACCAGCACGTCGACGATGACGCTGGCGGTGGCGAGCGCCCCCGGCACGCCGAAGAAGGTCAGCAGCCGCGCCCCGATCAGGTCGCCGCCGACCTGGCCGAGCGGCAGCAGCGCATTGGCGCCCTCGCGGACGAAGCGCAGCGACAGGCAGGTGGAGAGCGGCGGGCGTTCCTTGGGCGGAAACAGCACCCACCAGCCGACCGCGGCGATGCTGGCGGTCCCGGCTCGCACCAGCACGACCAGCACGATGCCGAAGCCGATGCCGGCGATCGCCTCGCGCACGAGCGCGGCGCCCGACCACACGGTCAGGCCGATCAGCACGGCGAGGCCGATCAGCAGTCCGAGAAGCCCCGTGGTCCTGACGATCCGCATGCCGTCCTCGAGAAAGCGCCGTCGCGCGAGGCGCCCCTTGGCCGGTCCGCCGGAGGTCGCGCGTCCTAGATCACCAGAACTGCTGGATCGTGAACGCCCGGGTTATGCCGAACCCGAACGTCACCTGGTCGGGCGAGCCCCGCATCGTCACCAGCGGCGAGTCGGCGGCGCTGTCCATCAGGCGCTGATATTCGACATAGACGTGGGTCGCGAGCTCGGGCGTCCAGAAATAGCGGGCCTGGGCGCCGGCGCCGACCGACTGGAGGCCGCCCTTGGCCTGGTACACCGGCAGGCCGGACTGGAACGACTGCCACGGCGTGATGCTGAAATACGGATCGAGCGCCATGTCGGAGGCGAGCGACAGGCGCGGTCCGCCGGAGAGCGTCAGGGCCGACGTCACCGGCAGGACGAGATCGGCCGTCAGGTCGCCGACCACGCCGTGATGGCCGCCGAAGCCTTGGCGGACCTCGGCGCGGCTGCGCAGCCAGGGCATCCACCAGTATTCGAAGAAGCCGCCGACCTCGACGGCCCAGTCGACGTCGCCGAGCCCGTAGAGCTCGCTCGACTGGGATTCCTTGCGCTGGGCCCGGATCTTCAGGTTGGGACCGATCTTGAGGGACTGCGTCTCGAACAGGGCGATGCCGGCGCCGTCGCGCGGCGCGCGGAACTCCTCCGGCGTGCCGACCCGGCGAAAGCCGAAGATCGGCGCCGGCCGGACCGTATAGGTGTCGCCGCCGAGGAACACGGTCTCGACCCGGCCCTCGACCCCGACGGTGACGATCCAGGCCGGCAAGGCCGCGTCCGCCTTCGTCGGGTACGGCCCGGCGCCGAGATCAGCGGCCGCTGCCGTGCCGACAAGGGCGAGCCACGCGGTCAGAAGGGCCGCGCCGAAGCGCTCGGATCGGATCTGCAATCGACTTCCCCATTCCCAGAACAGCCGGACACCCGGCCCGCCGCGATTCGCGCCCGTCCCCTCAGGCGAACCGAACGCTACACTGCGGGCCGCTGCGACGCAAAACCGGGGAACGTCCCGTAGGAGCCTGCAAGATCAGGCCAAATCATTAACATTATCAGAATATTGCCGGATGTTTCCGGTGTGGCTGAACGGCCACGCCGCGGCTTCGGGGCACGCCCGTCCGACGATCCGCGATCTCCTGTTGCGGCGCCGCCACACGGCTCGAAAAACACGCGAAAATGCCGCCGGACCGTCGCGTCCGGGCGGCATTGCCGTATTGTCGGCGTATCCCGTCCCTGAGTTGAGGCCACGGCTTCCGGTGTCACGCGTCGGGCCGCTCGGTAACCTTCCGGTCGAACGCCTTCCGGCGAAGGCCAGCCCCAAGGAGTGAACATGATACGCAGAGTCAGCCTGCTCGCTGCGGCCCTTGTGGTCTCGACCCTGGCCTCGTCCGTGGTGACGAAGGCCGAGAACCTCGATCCCGAGGGACGCTTCACCAACGGCTTCTATGGATCCTACGGAACGGTCTACAAGCCCGGCTATTCGCGGATCGCGAAGGCCAATGTCGGCATCGACGCGTCCTATGCGCCCGGCACCATCGTGGTGAACACCACCGAGCGCCGGCTCTATCTGGTCACCGGACCCGGCCAGGCGATTCGCTACGGCATCGGGGTGGGCCGCGACGGCTTCCGCTGGGCCGGCAACACCGCCGTTTCGGCCAAGAAGGAATGGCCGTCCTGGACGCCGCCCGCCGAGATGCGCCAACGCGTCCGTGGCCTGCCCAGCCACATGGCGGGCGGGATCAACAACCCGCTCGGCGCCCGCGCCCTCTATCTCGGCTCGTCGCTCTACCGCATCCACGGCTCCAACGAGCCGGAGACCATCGGGCAGGCGGTGTCGTCGGGCTGCTTCCGGATGACCAACGAGGACGTCATCGACCTCTACGACCGGGTCAGAGTCGGGGCCAGGGTGGTGGTGCTGCGCTGAAGGCGGGATGCCGCACTTCCCTTACCTCCCCCTGGAGGGGGGAGGTCGGCGGACGAAAGTCCGCCGGGAGGGGGTGATCGGCGAAGCCGGCGTTTGCGGCTTCACCCCACCCCGGTCGTCCGCTTCGCGGACGCCCGACCCTCCCGCCGCGGCGAAGCCGCGGAACCCGGGGGAGGGTGAACGGTCCCGGGGTCGGCAAAACAGAGAATCGCCGTTCACCCCCGCTTCGGGGGATCGCGCGACAGGCCCTTGGCCTCCAGCTCGGCCGCGTACTCGGCCTGGTAGCGGGCGAGGTTGCGACCGCAATCCAGAAGGTAGTCCCAACTGTAGATGCCGGTCTCGTGCATGTCGTCGAAGCCGAGCCGCACCGCGTAGTTGCCGACCGGCTGAACCTCCAGGATGGTGACGTTTCGCTTGCCGGCGACCAGCTTGCGCTCGGCCGCCGAATGGCCCTGCACCTCGGCGCTGGGGCTGCGCACCCGTAAAAGCTCGGCCGGCAGCTCGAAGGTCTCGCCGGTGTCGAAGGCGACCTTGAGGGCGGCGCGGTCCTTGCGGAGCCGCAGCTCGGTCGGCCAAGACTTTGCCGTCGCGGAAGAGTCGGTGCTCATCGGTCCTCGCCGTCCTCGATCGTGATGCCGTGTAGGTGGCCGTGGTCTCGTCGTTTTGTCCGCGTCGATCCCGTGGCGGTGTTCGCCCCCGATCGACACCTCCCATAATACCACCCGGCCGTTTGTTACGCGGCGAGATCCGCCGGGACAGCCCGCCGGTGCGGCAGAAATCGTCCTCCCCGCGACGATCAGCAAGCATTATATGGATTGCATCAAGACTGACGTCGCGACCGATCGGCCGGAACGCGACCACGGCCCGCCCCGATCCGAGACGCTCCGAGGAGACCGCGAGATGGCCTTCGAGACCGCCCCGCATGAGGGGATTTCGGAATCGGCAGCGCCGCATGCGGCGCCGCTGGCGGTGCCCGTTTCGACGGCGCGGGCCACCGCCCCGCAGGCCACCGCACCGCTGGTCGACCCGTTCGCGCGTGCCATCACGTATCTGCGCGTCTCGGTGACGGACCGCTGCGACCTGCGCTGCGTCTACTGCATGTCCGAGCACATGACGTTCCTGCCCAAGGCCGACATCCTCAGCCTGGAGGAGCTCGACCGGCTGTGCTCGGCGTTCATCTCGCGCGGCGTGCGCAAGCTGCGCATCACGGGCGGCGAGCCTTTGGTGCGGCGCGACATCATGCGGCTGTTCCGCTCGCTGGCGCGCCATGTCGGCGCCGGCGTGGGCTCCGGCGCGCTGGACGAGCTGACCGTCACCACCAACGGCTCGCAACTGGAAAAATTCGCCGCCGAGCTCGCCGACTGCGGCGTGCGCCGCCTCAACGTCTCGCTCGACACGCTCGATCCGGACAAATTCCGCGACATCACCCGCTGGGGCGATCTCGACCAGGTGAAGGCCGGCATCGCGGCCGCGCAGCGCGCCGGCCTCGCCGTCAAGATCAACGCGGTCGCCTTGAAGGGCGTCAACGAGGACGAGCTCGGCGAACTCCTCGCCTGGGCGCATGGCGAAGGCATGGACCTCACCATCATCGAGGTGATGCCGCTCGGCGACATCGGCGAGAACCGGCTCGACCAGTATCTGCCGCTCTCGATGGTGCGGGCGAAGCTCGCCGAACGCTTCACCCTGACCGACACCGACTACCGCACCGGCGGCCCGGCCCGCTACGTGCAGGTGGCCGAGACGGGCGGCCGGCTCGGCTTCATCACGCCGCTGACCCACAATTTCTGCGAATCCTGCAACCGGGTGCGGATCACCTGCACCGGCACCCTGTTCATGTGCCTGGGCCAGGAGGACGCCGCGGATCTGCGCGCCGCGCTGCGGGCCTCGACCGACGACGTCCTCCTGCACACGGCCCTCGACGAGGCGATCTCCCGCAAGCCCAAGGGGCACGATTTCGTCATCGACCGCCGCCGCAAGCGCCCGGCCCTCGCCCGCCACATGAGCGTGACGGGGGGGTGACCTCTACCGTGTCATTCCGGGACGCGCCTTTGCGCGCGGACCCGGAATCCAACCATGGGCACTGAATTGGTCGCTGGATTCCGGGTTCGCGGCTTCGCCGCGCCCCGGAATGACGCCGTGATCCCGGTCGGCCGCATGGCCCGGCCGGAAAACTCGGGATTGACGCCGCGGTTTGATCCGCCCTATGCGATGGACCATCGTCTGGCTGCCATCCGTGCATGTCCGGACCGTGGAACCGTGGAGCGCGCCGCCTCGCGACGCTGCGACCCCGTCGCGCAGGTGATCACGTGAAGGCTCTTCTCGGCCTCTGCCGCCTCGTCGATACCGTCAACGCCCGCCTCGGGCGAAGCCTGAGCTGGCTGATCCTGGTGGCCGTCCTGGTATCCGCCATCAACGCCATCATCCGCAAAAGCTTCGGCATGTCGGCCAATGCCTGGCTCGAGCTGCAATGGGTGCTGTTCGGCGCCGTCTTCCTGATGTGCTCGCCCTGGACGTTGCTCGACAACGAGCACATCCGCATCGACATCGTGAACACGCGCTTCAAGCCGCGCACCCGCGACATCATCGAGCTGGTCGGCCATACGCTGTTCCTGCTGCCCCTGTGCGTCGTGATGATCGTGACGAGCTGGCCGTTCTTCCTGAGGGCCGCACCGAGCTTCAGCCAGGTCGGCGCCGTGCTGGACGCATTCCCGGCCGTCTTCGCCGACGCGCCGCTGCGCTGGCTGCCCAACATGATCGCGTGGTGGAAGCAGCTCATCGGCCTCGGCGAGCAGTCGTTCAACGCCGGCGGCCTGCCACAGTGGCCGGCGAAGCTCCTGGTGTTCGCCGGCTTCGCCATGCTGTTCCTCCAGGGCCTGTCGGAGCTGGTCAAGCGCATCGCCGTTATGATGGGCCGCATTCCCGACCCGCATGCCGGGCCTGGCGGCCATTTGTCCTCCTTCGAGGCGGACGCCGAAAACCTGGCGGGCACGCCCGACCCGGCCGAACGACGTTGAGGGCCGGACCCGCATCATGACCGCGTTCCTCATCCAAAACATGGCGCCGATCATGTTCGCGGCGCTGGTGGTCTTCCTGCTGCTCGGCTACCCGGTCGCCTTCTCGCTCGCCGCCAACGGCCTGCTGTTCGGCCTGCTCGGCATCGAGCTCGGCCTGTTCCGCCCCGACTTCCTTCAGGCCCTGCCCGAGCGCGTGTTCGGCGTGATGAGCAACGAGACCCTGCTGGCGGTCCCGTTCTTCACCTTCATGGGCCTGATCCTCGAACGCTCCGGCATGGCCGAGGATCTGCTCGACACCATCGGGCAACTGTTCGGCCGCATCCGCGGCGGACTGGGCTATGCCGTGGTGTTCGTCGGCGCGCTCTTGGCCGCCACCACGGGTGTGGTCGCCGCCTCGGTGATCTCGATGGGGCTGATCTCGCTCCCCATCATGCTGCGCTACGGCTACGACCGCCGCGTCGCCTCCGGCGTCATCGCAGCCTCCGGCACGCTCGCCCAGATCATCCCGCCCTCGCTGGTGCTGATCATCATGGCCGACCAGCTCGGTCGTTCGGTCGGCGACATGTACGAGGGCGCCTTCCTGCCCGGCCTGATGCTGGCCGGGCTCTATGCCGGCTACATCTTCGTGGTGTCGATGGTCTCCCCGAAGGCGACCCCGGGCCTGCCGCCGGAGGCGATCGGCTTCCGCGAGGAGAACGGCCGGCGCGGCATGACCTCGCTCGCGGTGCTGACGGTGTTGAGCGGCCTCGTCGGCTGGGTGGTGATGAGCGGCCGTCTGAGCACGGCGCTGGAGCCGTTCGCCCCCGGACTCGCCGCCGCACTGGCGCCGCCGACGATGAACGGGGCGGACTTCGTCGTCCTCACCATGTTCGTCGCCATCCTGTTCGCGTTCGTGGTGGCGATCGCCAACAGGATCGCCGTTCGGACGCTCGGGATCGGCGTGCTGTCGAAGATCTGCCAGCAGGTGGTCTTCGTGATGGTGCCGCCCCTGTTCCTGATCTTCCTGGTGCTCGGCACCATCTTCATCGGGCTGGCCACCCCGACCGAGGGCGGCGCCATGGGGGCGCTCGGCGCCGTGGTGCTGGCGATCGTCAAGCGCCGCCTCGACCTCGGCCTGCTCCGCCAGGCGACCTATGCGACCGCCAAGCTGTCGGCCTTCGCGGTGTTCATCCTGATCGGCGCCCGGGTGTTCTCGCTGACCTTCTACGGCGTCAACGGCCATCTCTGGGTCGAGCACCTGCTCACCTCGCTGCCCGGCGGGCAGATCGGCTTCCTGATATTCGTCAACCTGTTCGTCTTCGTGCTGGCGTTCTTCCTCGATTATTTCGAGCTCGCCTTCATCATCATCCCGCTGATCGGGCCGGTGGCCGAAAAGCTCGGCATCGATCTCATCTGGT
The DNA here is from genome assembly GCF_013377085.1 of Rhodoplanes sp. Taxonomy (GTDB): domain Bacteria; phylum Pseudomonadota; class Alphaproteobacteria; order Rhizobiales; family Xanthobacteraceae; genus Rhodoplanes. The sequence goes on from NZ_JACAAX010000023.1 coordinate 91,030, forward strand.
TCGGCGTGATGCTCGGGGTCAACATGCAGACCTCGTTCATGCATCCCCCGTTCGGCTTCGCGCTGTTCTTCCTGCGATCGGTGGCTCCCAAGGAGCCCTATCACGACCGCCTCACCGGCAAGCTGACGGCCCCGATCTCCACCGCCCAGATCTATTGGGGTGCGATCCCCTTCGTGATCATCCAGCTCATCGGCGTCGCGCTGGTGATCATCTTTCCGCAGCTCGTCATGCACTACAAGGGCACGGCCACGACGGTCGACCCGAGCAAGATCGAGCTGCAGATGGCGCCGCCCGACACGCCGCCCGCGCTCGATCTGCGGTGAGGCTCGGAGCCTCCACGGCTCAGCCTCGATTGAAGCCTGATACCGGCGCCATCGTCACCTCTCCCCGCGTGCGGGCTACGGGAAGCACAGATCTCGTTTTGTCGAGACCATCCGGTGTTACGGCAAAGCGCGCACCTTCCCCACCGTCGTCATCGCCGGGCTTGACCCGGCGATCCATCATCCTGCGACCAAAGCGTTTTTGCGAAACGTGATGGATGCGCGGGTCGAGCCCGCGCATGACGCTTTCATGCATGGCGAGCCTTGTGTGCATCCCGTGGCGCACGCGGGGAGAAGGGGCGCCCGCAGCCCTGCCCCATAAGAAAAGCCCCGGAGCAGCGCTCCGGGGCTTCCTGTATCCACACCGTCTCACCCGCCCCCGAAGGCGCGCGGTGACCCCTCAGCCGCGGGTGCGGCTGCGGATCATGTAGGTGTCGTAGTTGTATTCGGCGACCTGCCACCAGAAATACTCGTCGTTGCGGAAGGCCTGCATGTCGTCGATCATCGTCTTGAACGCCGCGTTCTTGGCCGAGATCTCCGCCCACAGCTCGTTGGTGGCCTTCAGGCAGGCGTCGAGAATGTCGTTGGAGAACGGGCGGAGCTGCCCGCCCTGGGACAGGATCTTGCGCAGACCCTGCGGGTTCAGGGCGTCGTAGCGGGTGATCATGTAGTTGGTCGCGGCGTGGCCGGCGTTGAGCAGGATCGCCTGATAGGACTTCGGCAGCTCGTTCCACTTGTCGAGATTGACGTAGCCGTGGACCATCGGGCCGCCTTCCCAGAAGCCCGGGTAGTAGTAATACGGCGCCACCTTCACCAGGCCGAGCTTCTCGTCGTCGTAGGGGCCGACCCACTCGGCGGCGTCGATCGTGCCCTTCTCCAGCGCCGGATAGACGTCGGCACCGGCGAGTTGCTGCGGCACCACGCCGACCTTCTGCAGCACCTGGCCGGCGATGCCGCCGATGCGCATCTTGAGGCCCTGCAGGTCTCCGGGCGTCTTGATCTCCTTGCGGAAGAAACCGCCCATCTGCGCCCCGGTGTTGCCGACCGGGAAGCCGAAGATGTTGTACTTCTTGTAGAACTCGTTGAACTTCTCGTTGCCGCCGTTCTGGAACAGCCAAGCCGCCTGCTGGCGGGCATTGAGGCCGAACGGCACCGCCGCAGCGATCGCGAAGGTCGGGTCCTTGCCCACGTAATAGTAGGACACCGAGTGGCACATCTCGACCGTGCCACCCGAGGTGGCGTCGAGCGCCTGCAGGCCGGGGACGATCTCGCCCGCCGCGAAATGCTGGATCTGGAAGCGGCCGTCGGTCATCTCGGCGACCTGCTTCACCAGCATCTCACCCGCCCCGTACAGGGTGTCGAGCGACTTCGGGAAGCTCGAGGCCATGCGCCACTTGATCTCGGGCGACGACTGGGCGACGGCCGGCATGGCGACGGCGCTGGCGGCGGTGCCGGCGGCGAGCGCGCCGAGGAACTGACGTCTCTTCATCCTGGGGCTTCCTCTCTGAACCGTGACGGTGAGGCAGTCGGCGGCTTGAAATGAAGGCCGCACGTGACGATTGGGTTTGGCTCTAGCACAGCCGGGGCGCCGCGCAAGCGCGCGATGGCGAGACCGCCCGCCACCGGGTCGCAGACGCGCCCTGCCCCGACCTCAGCCCATAAAAAAGCGGCCCGAGCGGCAAAGCGCCCGGGCCGCAAGGTCGGGCCCCTCGGGGCCCGGTCGGGCTCGATAGGCCCGCTCGACGCGCCGTCAGGCGCGCTCGACGCACATGGCGATACCCATGCCGCCGCCGATGCACAGCGTGGCAAGACCCTTCTTGGCGCTGCGGCGCCGCATCTCGAACAGGAGCGTGATGAGGACGCGGGCCCCGGAGGCGCCGATCGGATGGCCGAGCGCGATGGCGCCTCCGTTGACGTTGAGCTTGGCCGGGTCGAAGCCCATCTCGCGGCCGACCGCCACGG
>NZ_JACAAX010000024.1 GCF_013377085.1 Rhodoplanes sp.
GCACCACCGACGGCTCCTCGTCGGCGAGCAGTGACCAGCCGACGACCGATGCCGGCAAGACCAAGGACCAGGGGACCGACGCCGGCCAAGGCGGCGACACCAAAGGTCAGGGCGACGGCTCCACGCCGACGGATCAGACCGCGGCAACCGACGACCAAGCCGCGGCAGCGGCAGCGGCAGTTGCGGCGGCAGCCGCGGCAGCGGTCGCGACACCGGTGACCCCGGTCGCCGTGGCCGTCGCGACGCCCACCTTGCCGACGGCCGACGCCACCGCCGCCAACCCGGCGGCGACCGATGCCGTCGCGGCGGTCGGCGACGCCGGCAAGCCGGCCAAGCCCGCCACAACGGCGCCGACGGCCGCCGATCTCGCGGCCGCCACCGCGGCCTCCGGCGACACCGATGCGGCGAGCGGCCCGGCCGCCTCCGTCACCGATGCGGCGGCGACCGCCACGGCCGCCACCGACGACAAGGCCACCGCCAAGCCCGCCGCAACGACAACCCAGCAGTCCAAGGCCGCACCGACGACCAAGCCGGCCACGGCGGTCGGGACGTCCGACACGACCGCGCCGACCACTGCGACCCCGACCGAAGGCGCCGCCTCGGCGCCGACCACCGCGCCGCTGCATGCCGGCGGCCAGGCCGCCGCGGCCAGGCCGGCGAGCGAGACCGCAGGCACCAGCGAGCCGCGTCCGGATGCAAACGCCACCGCGGCGGCCACGGCCGCGGCTACGGCCGCGCCGACCACCAATCCGGCGATGCCGGCCGCCGCCGGCATGGTCCGCACCGAGGGGCTGACCATCACGGGGACGTCCGCGGCCTCCGCCACCCAGGGCGTGAGCGGACGCAGCGAGGCTTCGGACAGCGTTCCGCTTTCCGGCGTCGCCGTCGAGATCACGTCGCAGGCGCGCGCCGGCAAGCACACGTTCGAGATCAGGCTCGACCCGCCCGACCTCGGCCGCATCCATGTCCAGCTCGACGTCGACGCCAACGGCACCGTGGTGTCGCGGGTGACGGCCGACCGGGCCGACACGCTCGACCTGCTGCGGCGCGACTCGAACCAGCTCGAGCGCGCCCTGCAGGACGCCGGCCTCAAGACCGATGGCGGCACCATGCAGTTCTCGCTGCGCGACCAGGGCACCGGTCAGCAGCAGGGCGATCAGTCCGGCACCGGCCGGCTGGGCCGCCCGAATGCTGCGCAGGCAAGCGAGACGGCGCTCGACCAGGGTGCCGTGGAGCTGACCGCCACCTATGGACGCATGCTCGGCCGCAGCCGCGGCGTCGACATCCGCGTTTGACCTCTCGCTCGAACCAGAAGGTGTAGTGTCATGGCAACGGACATCCAGAGCGGAACCGGTTTCGGCGTGAAGGCCGCCGTCACCACCGGGGCCACGTCGAGCACCGGCACGAGCAGCAGCACGGCGACCGACAGCCAGTCGCTCGCCAACAACTTCCAGACCTTCCTGAAGATGCTGACGACCCAGTTGCAGAACCAGAACCCGCTCGACCCGCTGGACACCAACCAGTTCACGTCCCAGCTCGTCCAGTTCTCGCAGGTCGAGCAGCAGCTCAAGTCGAACCAGCAGCTCGAGACCCTGGTGACGCTGCAGAAGACCGCCCAGAACACCCAGGCGATCGGCTATGTCGGGACGACCGTCGCGGTCGACGGCTCTTCGGCGACGCTGCCGAGCGGCGGCACGGCGAGCTGGGACTTCACGGTCCAGAAGCCCGCGTCGGCCGCCGTCTCGATCACCAATGCATCCGGCCAGACCGTCTATTCCGGCAATTTCACCATGCAGGCCGGCCAGCAGAGCTTCAAATGGGACGGCAAAGGCAAGGACGGCACCCAATGGCCGCCCGGCTCCTACAAGATGACCGTGACGGCAGTCGACGCGGCCGGCCAGAGCGTGGCGGTCTCGACCGAGGTGCAGGGGGTGGTCGACTCCGTCGACCTGACCAAGACGCCTCCCGTGCTGACGGTCGGCGGCCAGGACTTCACCCTCGACCAGGTCAAGCGGGTCACCCGCGCCAAGTAAAAAAGAACACACATAATCGGCGCGACGGAACCGCCCGCCCGGGCCGCTCCGGACCACCGTACCGGCCGCCGCCGGCGCGGCGCATCATATTGACGTCACACGCTTTGCCGATTTCGCTGCAGCGCCCCCGAAGCCAATTCGGAGGGGCTTTTCTAACGTCGATGTTTTCCCTTTTTTTACGGACGCTTAGCCAATTTTTAAGCGGGGACCCCTATGGTGATGAGGTGTTTTCAGTTCCTGTAGCGTGAGTTCGTCCATGACAGAACCCCACCGCCCGAGGGTGAAATACGTCATCGGGCCGGACGGTAGCCCTTTGACTATCGCCGACCTTCCCGCGCCGGGCACCAAACGATGGGTGATCCGCCGCAAGGCCGAGGTCGTCGCCGCGGTTCGCGGCGGCCTCCTGTCACTGGAAGAAGCCTGCAACCGCTATACGCTGACGGTGGAAGAATTCCTGGCCTGGCAATATTCGATCGACCGCCACGGCCTCGCCGGCCTGCGCACCACTCGCCTGCAACAATACCGCCAATAATAGGCGTACCCGCCGTCCTCGCCCTCGATCCGCTCCGGAAAAATCTTTCGGAGCGGGTGGAACCAGGGCGCGAGCGGCACGTTGACTTGATGTCGGACGGGTATCTCCCCCCCAGCCCCCCATCTGTCCGACAGGCCGCCCGGTTGTGTCACCACCGGGCTGGCGAGAGGCCGCCGCCCCCCGGCGGCCTTTTCTTTTTGGGCTCCCGCATTCGAGGCGACGCGTCGAGCCGGAACGTCGAGCCGACACGCCTCGGCTCGCGGTTGCGCGGCCGGCCCTTGACGGGCGTTAACAATTTGTGCGCCGGCGCAGCCGCAACGGTATCCAGATGCCGTAAAGCTGCCTCCTTGCCGCCACAACAGCGGCGCCGAAGCAACGCCGGCGCGAATTTCGGCTGTCGGGACGGTGGTTAACCCGGGCGTTAACCAATTCGAAACCATGAACCCGGCAAAACTTGCCGGGTCGGGCGATTTTCGTCCGGCGGAATAACGGCTTGGAAGCCTCCTCCGTCCAGGGTCGACCCGTGCAAGGTCTGATCACCTTCGTGAAAACCCTCGGGCCCGCGCGCATCGCCGCGATGGGCGCGGTCACGGCCGCCCTGATCGGGTTCTTCGCCTTCGTGATCCTGCGGGTGACGGCGCCGGTGATGACGCCGCTGTTCACCGACCTGTCGCTCGAGGACTCGTCCGCCATCATCAAGGACCTGGAGCGCCAGAGCATCCCCTTCGAGATGAAGAACGAGGGCGCCGTCATCCTGGTGCCGCGCGACCGGGTCAGCCGCCTGCGCATGAAGCTCGCCGAAGGCGGCCTGCCCAAGGGCGGCGGCATCGGCTACGAGATCTTCGACAAGTCGGACGCGCTGGGCACCACCAGCTTCGTCCAGAACATCAATCACCTGCGCGCCCTCGAGGGTGAGCTCGCCCGCACCATCCGGGCGATCGATCGGGTGCAGGCGGCGCGCGTCCACCTGGTGCTGCCCGAGCGGCCGCTGTTCTCGCGCGACAAGCTCGAGCCGTCGGCCTCGATCGCCCTCAAGGTGCGGGGCCAGCTCGAGACCCAACAGGTGCGCGCCATTCGCCACCTGGTCGCCTCGGCCGTCAACGGCCTCAAGCCGGAGCGCGTCTCGGTGGTCGACGAGAGCGGCCGCCTGCTCGCCGACGGCGCCAACGACGACCCCTACGGCACCGGCGCGACCGGCGACGAGCGCAAGCTCGCCTACGAACGCAACCTGCGCGACCAGATCGAGTCGATCATCTCGTCGGTGGTCGGCCCCGGCCGCGCCCGCGTGCAGCTCACCGCCGACTTCGACTTCAACCGCGTGACCCAGACCCAGGACCGCTACGACCCCGAGGGCCGGGTGCTGCGCTCGAGCCAGACCCGCGAGGAGATGTCGTCGACCACCGACCCGCAGGGCCAGGTGAGCGTGGCGACCGAGCTGCCGGGCGCCAACGCGCAGCCCGGCGCCGGCCCGCGCGACCAGAGCAAGAAGACCGAGGAGATCAACAATTACGAGATCACCCGGATCACCGAGACCAAGGTGATCGAGGGCGGCCGGATCAACCGCGTCTCGGTCGCCGTGCTGGTCGACGGCATTTACGGCCGCAACGACAAGGGCGAGCTGGTCTACCAGGAGCGCAGCAAGGAGGAGCTCGACCGCATCGCGGCGCTGGTGCGCTCGACCATCGGCTTCGACCAGAAGCGCGGCGACCAGGTCGAGGTCGTCAATCTGCGCTTCGCCGAGACCCAGAGCATCGCCATGCCCGAGCAGACCGGCTGGCTCGGCATGCTGCAGTTCACCAAGGACGACCTCATGCGGGCGATCGAGCTCGGCGTGATGCTGCTGCTCGGCCTGGTCGTGCTGCTCTTCGTGATCCGCCCGCTGGTGCGTCGGATCATCACGCCCGAGACCTTCGCAGCCCTGACGGGCGGCACCCCGGAGACCGCGCCGGCGCTGCCCGGCGGCATTCCGATCGGCATCCCGCAAAGCGAGGAAGAGGCCAAGGCGGCATCGAGCCATACCTCCCGGATGATCGACTTCGCGCAGGTGCAGGGCAGCGTGCACGCGCAGTCGATCCAGAAGGTCGGCGAGCTCGCCGAACGCAATCCGCAGGAGACCGTCCAGATCCTGCGCCAATGGCTCCACGAGTCGACCTGATCGCGGACCCCCAGAATGAAACCGAAGAGCGACATCGAGAACGTAGTGGCCACGCTGGCAGCCCGCCAGCCGGCCGGCGGCAGCAACCGCAAGCTCACCGGGCCCGAGCGCGCCGCCGTGCTGCTGCTCGCGCTCGGCGACCAGTACGGCTCGAAGATCTGGCAGCTCCTCGACGACGACGAGCTGCGCACGCTGTCGATCGTGATGTCGACGCTGGGCACCGTGCCGGCCGAGGCGGTCGAGGGGCTGATGCTCGAATTCGTCTCGCGGTTGTCGGCCTCGGGCGCCCTGATGGGCACCTACGACGCGACCGAGCGGCTGCTGCAGCAATACCTGCCGCCCGAGCGGGTCACCGGCATCATGGACGAGATCCGCGGGCCCGCCGGCCGCAACATGTGGGAGAAGCTCTCCAACGTGCAGGAGGAGATGCTCGCCAACTACCTCAAGAACGAATACCCGCAGACCGTCGCCGTCGTGCTCTCCAAGCTCAAGCCCGAGCAGTCCGCCAAGGTGCTCGCGATCCTGCCCGAGGATGTCGGGATGGACGTGGTCAACCGCATGCTGCGGATGGAATCGGTGCAGAAGGAGGTGATCGAGCGGGTCGAGCAGACTCTGCGCACCGAGTTCATGTCGAGTCTGTCGCAGACCCGGCGCCGCGACGCCCACGAGCTGATCGCCGAGGTGTTCAACAATTTCGACCGGCAGACCGAGACGCGCTTCATGACGGCGCTCGAGGAGACCAACCGGGAGAGCTCCGAGCGCATCAAGAGCCTGATGTTCACGTTCGACGACCTGATCAAGCTCGACAACGCCTCGGCCCAGACGCTGATGCGCCACATCGACAAGGACAAGCTGGCGATCGCCCTCAAGGGCGCCTCCGAGCCGGTGCGCAACTTCTTCCTGTCCAACATGTCGACGCGCGCCGCCAAGATGCTGCAGGACGACATGAGCGCGCTCGGACCGGTGCGGCTGCGCGAGGTCGACGAGGCTCAGGCGCTGCTCGTCAATCTCGCCAAGGACCTGGCCGGCAAGGGCGAGATCATGATCACCAAGAATCGCGCCGACGAAGAGCTGGTGTACTGAGGACCGCGATGACCCGCCGCCCGCACACGACCTCGCTCCGCGCCGGCGCCGATCGCCGGAGCGACCGCGCGCACGCGGCGATCCGCAGCGCCGACGCGCAGGCGACGGCCCGCGGCAGTGCCGACGGCGCGAGGTGCGGATCATGACCGCGCCGGCCAAATTCCTGTTCGATCTCGACTTCGCGGCCCCGGCCAAGGCCAAGAGCGAGCCGACCATCTCGCCCGAAGAGCACGAGGCCGCGATCGCCGCAGCCGAGCAGCGCGGCTACCAGAAGGGGCTGGTCGCCGCCGAGGCGCAGGCCCGCACTCAGGCCGAGCGGCAGACCGCCGCCGCCTTCGACCGCATCGCCGCAGCGATCGGCATCGTCGCGGCGCAAATCCCGGCCATCACCTCGAAGCTCCAGGCCGAGGCCGTGGAGGTCGCGACCGCGATCGCCCGCAAGCTCGCTCCGGCCCTGATCGCCGAACAGCCTTTCGGCGAGGTCGGCGCCTTGATGTCGGCCTGCCTGCGCGAGCTGGTCAGCGCCCCCCATGTGGTCGTGCGGGTGAACGAAGGCCTCTACGAGCTGGCGCGCGAGCGCCTCACCGAGATGGCGCGGGCCCGCGGCTTCGAGGGTCGGCTCGTGGTGCTCGGTGACGCCGAGATCACGCCCGGCGACTGCCGGATCGAATGGGCGGACGGCGGCCTGGTGCGCGACCGCAGCGTCACCGAACAGGCGATCGACGAGGCAGTCTCGCGCTATGTCGCGGCCCGCCGCGGCGACACGGCGTAAGGTGGGAGGGACACACGATGGCGAACGATGACACGAAGGTGCCCTTCCCCAATCTCGACACCGATCACAGCATCGTCGAGCAGGATACGGACAAGCAGGAGCCGGAGGCCGCGATGCACGCGGCCCACGACCTCGAGGCGGTGTTCGACGTGCCCGTGCAGGTCTCGGCCGTGCTCGGCCGCGCCCGCATGGAGGTCGGCGAGCTCCTGAAGCTCGGCCCCGGCGCCGTGCTGGAGCTCGACCGCCGGGTCGGCGAGGCGATCGACATCTACGTCAACAACCGGCTGGTCGCCCGCGGCGAGGTCGTGCTGGTCGAGGACAAGCTCGGCGTGACCATGACGGAAATCATCAAGGCGGACCGCGGCTGATGACGCGCCACCGAACCATGCCCATTCTCGCAGCCCTTCCGGCGTTCCCGGTCGAGCGGCCCGCAGCCACGGAGTGACCCCATGCGCCTTCTGATCGTCGGTACCCTGAAAGGCCAGCTCACCGTGGCGACCAAGATCGCCATGGACAAGGGCGCGAGCGTCACCCACGCCGAGAGCACCGACCAGGCCATGGCGGTGCTGCGCTCCGGCCGCGGCGCCGACCTGATGATGGTCGACGTCGCGCTCGACATCCGCGAGCTGGTGCTGCGGCTCGAGACCGAGCACATCCACGTGCCGATCGTCGCCTGCGGCACCAGCAGCGACGCGCGCGCCGCGGTCGCCGCCATCCATGCGGGCGCCAAGGAATACATCCCGCTGCCGCCCGATCCGGAGATGATCGCCGCCGTGCTGGCGGCCGTCGCCGACGATTCGCGCGAGCTCGTCTATCGCGACCAGGCGACCGCCAACGTGGTCAAGCTCGCCCAGCAGATCGCGCCGTCCGACGCCTCGGTGCTGATCACGGGCGAGTCCGGCACCGGCAAGGAGGTGCTGGCCCGCTACGTGCATGGCCGCTCGAACCGTGCGCGCGGACCGTTCATCTCGGTCAACTGCGCGGCGATCCCGGAGCAACTCCTGGAGTCCGAGCTGTTCGGCCACGAGAAGGGCGCCTTCACGGGCGCGATCGCGCGCCGGGTCGGCAAGTTCGAGGAGGCGACCGGCGGCACCCTGCTGCTCGACGAGATCTCCGAGATGGAGGTGCGGCTGCAGGCGAAGCTCCTGCGCGCCCTGCAGGAGCGGGTGATCGACCGGGTCGGCGGCACCCGGCCGGTGCCGGTCGACATCCGGATTCTGGCGACGTCGAACCGCAACCTCGCCGAGGCGGTGCGCGACGGCACCTTCCGCGAGGATCTCCTGTTCCGGCTCAATGTCGTGAACCTGAAGATCCCGCCGCTGCGCGAGCGTCCCGGCGACATCCTCGAGCTCGCCCATCACTTCGCCCGCAAATACGCGCAGGCGAACGGCGTGCCGGTGCGGCCGCTCTCCGCCGACGCCAAGCATCAGCTCTCGATCAACCGCTGGCCCGGCAATGTGCGCGAGCTCGAGAACACCATGCATCGCGCGGTGCTGCTGGCGAGCGGCGACGAGATCGGCGCCGACGCCATCCTGACGCCCGACGGCGAGCGGCTCGACCAGGTGCGCCCGCCCGCGGTCGAGCATGCCGCGCTGGCGGCCGAAGCCGTCACCCGCGCCCTGGTCGGCCGCACCGTGGCCGATGTCGAGCGCGGCCTGATCCTGGAGACCCTCAAGCACTGCCTCGGCAACCGCACGCATGCAGCGAACATTCTCGGCATCTCGATCCGCACCCTGCGCAACAAGCTCAACGAGTACACCCACGACGGCGTGCCGGTGCCGGCGCCGCATGGCGGCGACGTCCGGATGGCTGGTTAGGAGGTCCGCGATGTGCTCCCTCGGCCATAGCGACTCAATGCTGCCACTGTTCTCGCTTCGCCTTCAGGCTGGGGCGATTCGTCCGGCGTCCATCGCCCCCGACCCGCGTCGCCGTTCCGGGAGCCGGAGGCCATGAGGACTGCCGTGAACAGTAAACCGCGTCCGCGCCCCGTGCGTTTCCGGGGCCGATCCTATATGGCGTTCGCGCTCGCGCCCGAATTGCCGGTCGCCGACTGGCTCGCCGACATCGACGGGGCGCTCGGCCGCTCGCCCGGATTCTTCGCCGGCCGCCCGGCCGTGCTCGACCTCGCCGGCCTGACGCTGGCGCCGACCGAGATCGCCGCGATGATCAAGGAGCTCGAGGCGCGCGGCATCCGCATCATGGGGCTCGAAGGGGGCGACGCCGCCGTCCTCGGTTCCGAGCTGCCGCCGCTCCTCACCAGCGGCCGCGGCGTCGCGACCAGCGAGAGCGCGCCCGAACCGGCACCCGATCCCGCACCCGAGCCGGCACCGGTGACGCGCCCGAGCCGACCGACGGCGCAGACCGGCTCGCTGACCGTCGACATGCCGGTCCGCTCCGGCCAGACCATTTATCACCCGCATGGCGACATCATCGTGCTCGGCGCCGTCTCGTCGGGCGCCGAGGTGGTCGCCGGCGGGTCGATCCACATCTATGGCGCGCTACGCGGGCGGGCCATGGCGGGCGCCAATGGGGACCGGCGCGCCCGCATCTTCTGCCGCAAGATCGAGGCCGAGCTCCTCGCCATCAGCGGCTACTACCGAACCGTGGACGATCTGGACGTCTCGCTCCGCAACCGGCCGATCCAGGCCTGGCTCGACGGCGAGACGATGCTGATTGCTGCACTCGACTGAGGCAGGGAGAAGGGACCGACAATGGCCAACGTGGTCGTGGTGACATCGGGTAAGGGCGGCGTGGGCAAGACCACCACCACCGCTGCTCTGGGGACGGCGCTGGCTCAGACCGGCCAGACCGTGGCGGTGGTCGACTTCGACGTCGGCCTGCGCAATCTCGACCTCGTGCTCGGGGCGGAGCGGCGGGTCGTCTACGACCTCATCAACGTCGTGCAGGGGGCCGCCAAGCTGCAGCAGGCGCTGATCCGCGACAAGCGGATCGAGACGCTGTGGCTGCTGCCGGCCTCGCAGACCCGCGACAAGGACGCCCTCACGGACGAGGGGGTCGCCCGCGTCATCGACGAGCTGCGCCAGCGCTTCGACTGGGTGCTGTGCGACAGCCCGGCCGGCATCGAGCGCGGCGCCCAGCTCGCCATGCGGCACGCCGATGCGGCCGTCATCGTCACCAATCCCGAGGTGTCGTCGGTGCGCGACTCCGATCGGATCATCGGCCTGCTCGACGCCAAGACCGAACGCGCCGAGCGGGGCGAGCGCATCGCCAAGCATATCCTGGTGACGCGCTTCGACCCGGCCCGTGCCGCCAGGGGCGAGATGCTCGGCATCGCCGACATCCTCGAGATCCTGTCGCTGCCGCTGCTCGGCATCATCCCGGAGAGCCAGGAGGTGCTGCGCGCCTCCAATCTCGGCACCCCGGTGGTGCTGAGCGATCCGGCGAGCGCACCGGCCCGCGCCTACACGGAGGCGGCACGCCGCCTGGAAGGCGAGGACGTCGAGATCGTCATCCCGGCGGAGAAACGTGGACTGTTCACCAAGCTGTTCGGACGGAGAGCAGCATGATGTGGAGCTGGTTCAAGCGCCGCAACTCCGCGCCGGTGGCGCGGGAGCGGCTACAAATCCTGTTGGCGCACGAGCGCTCCACGCTCGGCCGCTCGAACCTCGTCTCGGTCCTGCAGGACGAGATCCTCGCCGTCATCTCGCGGCACGTCTTCATCGATCCCGACGCCGTGCAGGTGAAGATGGATCGCGGCGCGAAGATCTCGACCCTGGAGATCGAGATCGAGATCCCCAACATGGTAGGCCCGCCGCTGGCGATGACGTATTGACGGGGCGGACGGACCGGACTTGACTCGCAAACTCGTCATGGCCGGGCTCGTCCCGGCCATCCACTTTGGCGGCCGATCGGTGATCGGACTCACCGTCATCCCGGGGCGCCGCGAAGCGGCGAGCCCGGGATCCATAACCCCTGTCTGCGAGTATGGATTCCGGGCTCGCGGACCTTCGGCCCGCGCCCCGGAACGACCACGAAGCGCCATGCTGATCCGTCCCGCGACCGACGCCGATGCCGATGCGCTATGGCGCATCCTCGAACCGGTGATCCGGGCCGGCGAGACCTATCCGCTGCCGACCGACATGAGCCGCGAGGACACGCTGGCCTACTGGCTGTCGCCGGCCCACGAGGTGCACGTCGCCGTCTACAAGGAGCGCGACCGCGAGGCCGTGCTCGGCACCTACTATCTGCGCGCCAACAATGCCGGCGGCGGCGCCCATGTGGCGAACTGCGGCTACATGGTCGCGGCCGACGCGCCCGGCCGCGGCGTCGCCCGGGCGATGTGCGCGCACTCGCTGGCACGCGCCAAGGCGCGCGGCTTTCGCGCCATGCAGTTCAACTTCGTGATCGCCTCGAACGAGCGCGCCGTGCGGCTGTGGCAGCACCTGGGTTTTTCCATCGTCGGCCGCCTGCCGGGTGCGTTCGCGCATCCGACCCAAGGCTATGTCGATGCGCTGGTGATGTTCAGAGAGTTGTAGGCGGACTCGTGCACCGAAGAATGCAGCGCAGCGTCGGCCTCCTTCACCTCTCCCCGCGTGCGGGGAGAGGTGAAGGAGGCGCTTCGTGAGACGATATCAGCTCCGTCTTACGGCGTCGCCGTCATCGCCTCGGGCTTGGTGCGCTGGCGCTTGATCACCAGCTTGTTCAGCGCGCCGAGATAGGCCTTCGCCGAGGCGACCAGGGTGTCCGGATCGGCGCCCTTGGCCGTGACGGTCTTGTCGGCCTCGGAGAGACGCACCGACACCTCGGCCTGGGCATCGGTGCCCTGGGTGACGGCGTGCACCTGGTAGAGCTCGAGGTTCGCCTCGTTCGGGACCAGGGCCTTGATGCAGTTGAACACCGCGTCGACCGGGCCGTTGCCCTCGCACTCCTCGATCGCGGTGCGGCCGTCGATGTCGAGCTTCATGGTGGCGCGCTGCGGCCCGCGGGTGCCGGCGATCACCGACAGCGACACCAGCTTGATGCGGTCCTGCGCGGTGGCGATCTCCTCGTCGACCAGCGCCTCGATGTCCTCGTCGTAGACGTGCTTCTTGCGGTCGGCCAGCGCCTTGAAGCGGATGAAGGCGTCCTCGAGCTGATTGGAGGCCAGTTGATAGCCGAGCTCCTCCAGCTTGTGCACGAAAGCGTGGCGACCCGAATGCTTGCCCATCACCAGCGAGGTCTGCTTCACGCCGACGCTCTCGGGCGTCATGATCTCGTAGGTCTGGGTGTGCTTGAGCATGCCGTCCTGATGGATGCCGGACTCGTGCGCGAAGGCGTTGCGGCCGACGATCGCCTTGTTGTACTGCACCGGGAACGAGGTGACGGCGGAGACCAGCTTCGAGGCGCGGGTGATGCGGGTGGCGTCGATGCCGGTCCAGTAGGGCAGCACGTCGTTCCTGACCTTCATGGCCATCACGACCTCTTCCAGCGCGGCGTTGCCGGCGCGCTCGCCGATGCCGTTGATGGTGCACTCGATCTGCCGCGCGCCGCCGCGCACGCCGGCGAGCGAGTTCGCCACCGCCATGCCGAGATCGTCGTGGCAGTGCACCGAGAAGCGCGCCTGATCGGAATTCGGCACCCGCTCGCGCACCATCTTGAACAGCGAGAAATACTCCTCCGGCGTGGTGTAGCCGACCGTGTCGGGGATGTTGATGGTCGTCGCGCCGGCCTTGATGGCGGCCTCGACGCAGCGGCACAGGAAGTCGGGCTCGGTGCGGGTGCCGTCCTCGCAGGACCACTCGACGTCGTCCGTGTAGTTGCGGGCGCGCGTCACCTGCGCGACCACCATCTCGAACACCTTGTCGGGCTCCATCTGCAGCTTCCACTTCATGTGGACCGGCGAGGTGGAGATGAAGGTGTGGATGCGGCCGCGCCGCGCCGGCTTGATCGCCTCGGCGCAGCGGTCGATGTCCTTGAAGGCGGCGCGGGCGAGCCCGCACACGACGGCGTTCTTGGTCCGCTGGGCGATCTCGTTGACGGCCTGAAAATCGCCCTCCGAGGCGATCGGGAAGCCGGCCTCGATGATGTCGACGCCCATCTGGTCGAGGCTTTCGGCGACCTCGAGCTTCTCCTCGTGCGTCATGGTGGCGCCGGGAGACTGCTCGCCGTCGCGCAGCGTCGTGTCGAAGATGACGACGCGGTCCTTCTCGGACATCGGGTGCGCGGTCGCGGGGTGCGCGGAGGTCGGGTGCGCGGTCATGGAAAGAAATCCTTCTCGAAGAGCATGCGCCGCTTCAGGGCGCGTCCGGGGTTCCAACTCGGGTCCCCTGAGCGCCCAGGCGCGTCGCGCCCTGCCGGCCCTCAGGGGCAGCTAAGGAGAAGGAGCAGGCCGGAGATCAGGGCAGCCGCGGACGGGGCCGAAACGGCCCTTCCGAAAAGCGCGCGATCATGGCGGCGCGGCGACATGCCCAAAAGTCCTCTGTTGCGCGTCACGGTGACGGACGTTCGTTAACGCGGCGTTGACCGGCGACGCAACGGCGCCCTTTTAACGTGCGTCGCCGGCGAGAGCAAGCTGGGCCCCGCTCGCCGTCACGCCGGCTTCTCGGAGCCGCCGTCTCGTTCGACGATCAAAACGCAACAATATGGTTGCGCTTTTTGTCCGGTCCGGCTATGCCTATTCGCAACCAGGAGGTTGCGTATGTCCACACCCCTCAGCACGACCGACCGCATCGAGAAGACCATCGAGATCGCCGCGCCGGTGTCGCGCGTCTGGCGGGCGCTGATCGACCACGAGGCGTTCGGCGCCTGGTTCCGGGTGAAGCTCGACGGGCCTTTCGTGGTCGGCGCGTTCTCGCGCGGCCACGTCACCTATCCGGGCTACGAGCACGTGCGCTGGACCGCACAGGTGCGCGCCATCGAACCTGAGCGCCGCTTCGCCTTCGCCTGGCACCCCTACGCCATCGACCCCGGCCAGGACTACAGCGGCGAGGAGCCGACCTTGGTCGAGTTCACGCTGGAGCCGATCGCGACCGGCACCCGGCTGACCGTGGTGGAATCGGGATTCGACAAGGTGCCGGCCCATCGCCGCGACGAGGCCTTCCGGATGAACGACCGCGGCTGGGGCATGCAGGTGGAGAACATCGCGCGCTACGTCGCCGAGACGGTGGGGAGCGACGGTCATGTCCGGTAACGCGACGGCGGCGCAGTCGCCCGGCGACGTCCTCGCGGCCCGGGCCGCGGTGTTCGCCGCCCTCGGCGACGAGACGCGGCTCTCGGTGCTGGGCCGGCTCGCCCGTGGCGAGCCGTTGTCGATCGCCAGCCTGACGGCCAGCACGCCGCTGACCCGGCAAGCCGTGACCAAGCACCTGAAGGTGCTCGAAGGCGCCGGCATCGTGACCAGCCGGCGGGTCGGTCGCGAGAGCCGGTTCGTGCTGGTGCGACAGCCCATCGACGACGCCCGCGACGGCCTGGCCGACATCTCGCGCCAGTGGGACGACGCGCTCGCGCGCCTCAAGGCCTTCGTCGAGCGATAGGACCGGACCGCGGCGGCGAGGCACGGCGCCCTTCACCATCCGGCCGGGAGGGCCCCGCCTTCCATTTACGCCTTCCGACTCACGCTGTATCGTTGTCTTGTCAGGCGTGTTGTAAGCTGACTAGGACAACCTCGTTCAGCCCCCCTTCAGGGGTGGAGGGTTAAACAAATGAATTATTGGGTTTTCGCATTCGCCGCCGCCCTCGTGGTGGTCATCGGCTATGCCGCCGGCCCCCTCGGAGCCGCCATTGCTCTGCTTGCCTTCGCGATCACGCTGTTCCTGCTTTGGTCCCACAAGCTCGGGTTCCTGGGAGCGTGGACGAAGTTCGGCCTCGACCGGTTCACCGCCCCCTTCCTCGAGGGCGACAACTACGACCGGCTCACCCCGATCTTCAGCGACGGCGAGAAGCTCGGGAAGGCCTGCACGGTCGCGGTGGTGCTGATCGCACTGTCGCTGGTCCTGCCGGGCTACCAAGTGGGCATCTTGGTCGCCGCCGTCGCGGCTTGGTACCTCTACCAGATCCGTCGCGCCAACGCGCCGGTCAAGACGAACACGGTCGAGCTGCCGGCCCCCAAGGGCGGCGCCTTCAAGCCGGCCGAAACCCGCGCCGAGGTTCGGGCCAACTAGCATCGTTCGATCGAGAGGCGGCCGGGTGCTCCGTGCCGCCTCTCGATCGTCGCGCTGCGGCCGACGCCGGGGGCGTGCCCCGCCCCGCGCGTCCAATCCTGTCCTCAGCCCCGCGCCGCAGTCGCGGACGAGCGGTGCTTCGGCTTGCCGTGCTTGGTCCCGCTGCGCGTCGCCTTGCCGCGCTGCGGCCCGCCGTGCAACGAGAGCACGTCCGAGAGCGCTTCGAGGGCGACCTTCTTGGCCAGCGTCGGCGGACGCTGCATCGATGTCACCAAGGCCAGTCGCGGCCCCACGGTGGGATCGACGATCGGGCAACTCTGCAGTCGTCCTTCCTTGATCTGGCCGCGCAGGAGTGTCGCCGGCAGGGCCGTGTATCCGACCCCGGCCTTGACCAGTTCCAACAATGTCGCGACGCCGCTGATCTCGGCTTCGACCCGCAGCACGATACCCGCCGCGCGGGCAGCATCCTCGACCAGCGCCCGCAAGCGGTGCGGCGCCGGCGGCAGCAGCAGGGGCATGCCCGCCAGCATTCGCGCCGGCAGGCCGGTGCGGATCGACTCGAGACTGCCCGGTAGACCAACGATATGGATCTCGTCGTCGAGGACGTGCTCGACTAAAAGGGTCGTGATGCTCGGCGCGTTGAACACGAGCGCGATATCGCTGACGCCGGCGCTCAGCCAGTCGAGCGAATCCGCCGCATACCCTTCCCGGATGTGCACCGAGATCAGCGGATAGTCGGCTCGCATCCGCTTGAGAAAATCAATCGCCACCAAGTCGCCGAACAGCGGCGGCATGGCGATATCGACCACGCCCGCGGCAACGTCGCCGAGTGCGGCGACACCGTCGCGCGTCTCTGCGAGTTGCCGCAGGATCGTCCGGCCGTGCGCCAGCAGTTGCTCGCCGGCCGGCGTGGGGCTGACGCCCCGCCCGTGCCGATGCAGAAGCACGACCTGGAGGTCCTGCTCCAGGCCGCGGATCGCGCGGCTGATGATCGGCTGTCCCACCGACAGCGCCGCGGCGGCGCGCGTAAAGCTGCCGCTGCCGGCCACGTGGACGAAATAGTACAGTGGCCGCAGATCCAGACTCGACGCGTTCAGCTTCGGCTCGCCCACGGTCCACTCGCCGTTCGACGTGCCGATCATAGCGAGCGCGCTCCGGCCGTCAAAGCGGCCACGCGGACGGGTGGATCGTCACGGCACCAGGATGGTCGCGGCCGTGGTGCGGCGCTCCTCCAGGGCTCGGTGTGCCGCGGCAGCGTCCTTCAGGGCGAAACGCTGCCCGGTGGGGAACGTCAGCGTGCCATCGGTCACGAGGCCGAACAGCTCCTGCGCCGCGGCACGGTAGGCGCCCGTCTCGCCCATATAGTGTCCGAAGCTCGGCCGGGTGACGAACAGCGAGCCCTTGGCGAGAAGGAGACGCAGGTCGAGCGGCGGCGTCTCGCCCGACGCGACGCCGAACGAGACCAGCATGCCCTTCGGCCGCAGGCAGTCGAGCGAGTCCGCGAACGTGTCCTTGCCCACCGAGTCGTAAACGACATGGGCCTTGGCCCCGCCAGTGGCGCGCAGCAGTGCTTCCGGCACGTTGTCGCGCGTGTAGACGATCGGAAACCGGCACCCGTGCTCGGCGGCGACGGCTGCCTTCGCCTCGCTGCCGACCGTGCCGATCACGGTGGCACCGAGGTGACGCGCCCACTGGCACATGAGGAGCCCGACCTTGCCGGCGGCGGCGTGGATCAGCACGACGTCGTCGGACGCGACCCGGTACACGTCGCGCAGCAGGAAGCGGGCCGTGAGTCCCGAGAACAGGCCGGACGCCGCCTGCTCGTCGCCGATCGCGTCGGGAAGGCGCAGGGCACGCGCCGCATCGAGGACCCGATGCTCGCTGTAGGCCCCGGGCGCACCGCCCGCATAGGCGACACGGTCGCCGACCTTCAGTCCGTCGACGCCGGCGCCGACCGAGACGACGACGCCGACGCCCTCGACCCCCGGCGTGGCCGGAAGTGGCAGCGGATAGACGCCGGTACGATGATAGACGTCGATATAGTTGACGCCGATCGCCGTGTGCCGGATGCCCACCTGCCCCGGCCCGGGCTCCACCACATCCGTTTCGGTCCAGATCAGAACCTCCGGACCGCCGGTCCGCTCCATGCGCATCGCCCGGCTCATACGTGTACGCCTCCGACGGGAGAGAACGGCGCCGCCGTCATCAGGATCGACTCCTGCGAGAGGACGAGCGGCAATGCGAGCGGCAGGTATTTTTCGATCCACTCGGGGTCCTGCCACCAGTGCTCACGGGCGACGCTGCGTTGCTCGAGGCTCTCGAACTCCCAGACATGGACGACGCGGTTGAGGCGTCCGCCCTCGACCACCCAATAGCCGACGAGCTTGCAGTAGCGGCTGACGATCGGAAGCCCAACCTCACTGAACTGCTGCACGTATCGGGCGGTGGCCCCGACCTTCAACTCGTAGGTTCGCATCTCGTAGATCATGATCGCGTTCCGGTTCAAGCGGGTGTGTCTAGGCGAGGATCAGCCGTGTGCCGTCTGCGGCACGCGGCGCGGAACGATGTTCGACGCATCAGGCACATGCGGCGCAGCCGGCCGTGCGGGCACAGCCGACCGCGGTCCGGTATGCACCGCGTAACCGTCGCCCTGCCGCACGATCCGCCAGCCGTCGAGGCCAAAGGCGTGCGCCGGATAGACGATCGCCTCCGTCGTGGCCACGGTCTCCATCAGGCCGCGTCGGGTGGCCCGCGCCGCATCCGGATACTCGCACCAGCGACTGTTGATGTCCGGATACTGCACCTGCATGGGCGAATGCAGGACGTCGGCGGAAAAGATGCAGTGCTCGCCGGCGTGGCGGAACGACAGCGTCACCTGGCCGATGGTGTGACCCGGTGCGGCGGTCGGCAGCAGGCAGCCCGCGACCTCCTCGCCGGGCGCGAAGAACCGCAGCAGCCCGGCCTCGGCGATCGGCAGCACGCTGTCCACGAACGGCCCGTCGTGCACGCCGAGCGTTCCCGTATCGTGACGCGACTTGAAATCAGTCCAATCGTCCGCCGGCGCCAGATAGATCGCATTCGGGAAGGTCGGGACCCACCGGTCGCCGTCGCGGCACGTATCCCAGCCGACATGGTCGCCGTGCAGATGCGTGTGGACCACGTGGGTGACCTTGTCGGGCGGCGCGCCGACGGCCGCCAGCCAATCCAGCACCGGCGTATTGATCATGTTCTGATGCGGCGAGATGCGTGTCTTGCCGTTGCCGACGCCGGTATCGATCAGGATGATGCGATCCTGTGCTTTGAGCACCACCACCTGCATGGTGAACACGAGCCGATTGGTGCTCGCCACCCAGTAATCCGGCAGCAGCCAAGACGCATTGGCGTCGAAGGCCGAGCGCGGCATGCCCGGCAGCATCCATTCGAGATCGTGCGTCGGTCCGGTGAACTCGACGATCTGGATGAGCTCGACGTCGCCGAACTTGCGGGATCTCATCATGACAGCACCTCGGACCCTGCTGCTGCCCGGTCGCGCGCGAGCACCCGCTCCTCGACGCTCGCCGTGTCGTGTGTGCTCGGCCATTCCGAGCCGATCGCCGTCACGCTCAGGGCAGCACCATCCTCCACCAGGGCGACGGCGGTATCGACGACGCCGGGGTCGCCGACCAGAGGCGGCGCATGGGTCTCCAGCAGAACGCATGGGCCCGTGCCCTTCACCAGAGACCAGTGGACCGCATTGCGGGGGACCCGGAAAACATCGCCTTTCCGGGCGAGAAACCCGTCGTCGCCGACGAAGACGTAGAGCTCGCCTTGGAGCACGTAATTGAGCTGCTCGGCGTCGTGCGTATGCGGCCTGGAATGGTAGCCGGGCTGGCGGGTGGCGACGAGCAGGCTCATGTCCGACCCGTAGGCGATCTGGGCCCCGATCGAACCACCCGACAGGTACTTCGCAGGAACGAGCACGGTTTCGGGGATGTCGGAGAGACGGACGCACAGGGGCGAGGCTCGGCCCGTGACGGTCATCGGACGTGCTCCTTGTCGAGCATCAGCGGGATGCGGGATGTCATGACGGAGAGGACGAGACCGACCATTCCGACGAGAAGCGCGAACCAGGCGACCGCCTGCCTCCCGTAGGAGAGGACGATCCACGCCATGATGGTCGGAGCCGCCGCGGAGATGACGATCCCGACATTGTAGCCGAAGCCGAAGCCGGTCAGCCTCAGCTCGGTCGGGAACGGGGCGGCGGAGAGCAGCGGGACCACGCCGGCGGTCGCCATCAGGACCGAGAAGCCGAGGTACCACCAGATCAGCACGCCCGGCGTGGCGGCGATCGACTCGAGCTGCTGGAAGAACGCGAACAGCGCCACACCGAGCGCAGTGGCCCCCAGCCCGAGCACGAGTCCGTAACCAACCTTGTCCGCGACCCGGCCCCAGAGAGGGCACAGAGCCGAGGCAACCAACAGGGCCGTAGCATTCGCCGTGAAAACACTCGCACGGTCGAAGCCGTAATTCGCCGCCAGGAAGGTCGGCATATAGAAATAGAGGATGATGATCATGGTGCCGAGATAGCTGGCGAGCCCGGCCACGTAGGCCATCCGGCCGGGACACATCCGGATCGCGTCGCGGAACGGCGATGCCTTGGCCAGGTCACGGCGGGCGTGCAGTGCCTTGAACAGCGGTGTCTCGTCGAGCGAACGCCGCAGATAGACCGATACGAGACCGAACACACCACCGACGACGAAGGGGATACGCCACCCCCACGCCTCGAGATCGGCCGGGGAGAGCAGGTTGGCCAGCACCGCCCCCGAGGCCGCGCCGAAAAAGAATCCGAGCCAGGTCGAGCCCAGCAACCAGCCGTTCGCCGTCGCCAGCCGCGCGACCGGCACGTGCTCGGAAACGAACACCGACGCGCCCGCGAACTCACCGGCGATCGCCACCCCCTGCACCAGTCTCAGCACCAGGAGGAGGATGGGCGCGAGGATGCCGATCTGGGCATAGGTCGGCATCAGGCCGATCAGGGTGGTCGGGACCGCCATGATGAAGATGGTGATCACGAACATCCGCTTGCGGCCGAACTTGTCGCCCAGATGCCCGATGATCGCGCCCGAGACAGGCCGCAGCAGAAAGCCGAGCGAATAGAGTGCGAAGGCGTGGAACGTCTTCACCGCATCCGGAAGATCGGGCGGAAAGAACAGCTTGGCGATCACGACGGTGAAGAAGCCGAACACCATGAACTCGTAGAACTCGAGAAACGACCCCAACGACGCGAGCGCGAGGTTCTTCTTCTGCTCGCGGGTCAATCCGGCGCCGACGGCTTTGGTCGGCGATGCAGGAATCTCGATCGTGACACCCGACATGGCAACCTCCCGGGTCTGCCGCATGTGTTGGTCGCGGCCGGTTCCGTCATGGCACTTTCGGTGCCGCACACCCACGCTCGATCGTCTCATAACAGTTATGTTGCAGACCCGGCGGGCGGCGCGGATTTGGTCGGCCGGGACGCTGCCGCTAAACTACCCTCCACGAATCGCCCGTCCTCTCCCACGCCCGGCGCCGCCCCGGTCCGGGCCAGCATGCGAGACGCCATGGCGCCGGAATGGATCGGCCTCGTCCTGGTAGCGGCCCTGCTCGGCTGTGCGGGCTTTCTGTTCAACAGGCTGGTGCGGCTGAACAACCTCGCCCGCGAGGCATGGAGCGGCATCGACGTGCAGCTCCGCCGACGCACCGACCTGGTTCCAAATCTGGTCGCCGCCGTGAAGGCCTATGCGGCGCACGAGCGCGGCCTGTTCGAGGATTTGGCCGCCCGGCGCTCGGTGAGCGTCGCCGCCGACACGGTGCCGGCCCAGGCCGCCGCCGAGCGCGCCTTGCAGGGCTCGCTCGGCCGGCTGTTCGCGCTCGCCGAAGCCTATCCGGACCTGAAAGCCGACCAGAACTTCCGCAAGCTCCAGGATCAGCTCGCCGAGATCGAGGATCAGCTCCAGATGGCGCGGCGCTACTACAACGGCACGGTGCGCGACCTGAACGTCGCGGTGCAGTCGGTGCCGGACGTGATCGTCGCCCGCCTCGCCGGTTTTGCGCCGAAGCCGTTCTTCGAGATCGACGAGGGCGAAGGCGCCGCACCGCACGTGGAGTTCTCGCGATGACGGGCGCCGGGTCGTTCGTTGGCGCGATTTTCGGCGGCGATGGGTCGGCCCCGAATTCCGCTCGTCCCCGCGAAAGCGGGGACCCAGGGCGACACGGCAAGCGGCCCTGGATTCCCGCGTTCGCGGGAATGAGCGGAGTGTGGGTCGAGCTCGGCCGGACATGTTCCGGCGCCGCGCTCGCCCTCGCCGTCCTGGTCGCCGCGGTCGTAGTGGGTCTGGTGCCGGCCCACGCGCAGGAGCGCATCCTGTCCTTCGTCAGCGACGTGACGGTCGAGCGCAACGGCGACCTCGCCGTCACCGAGACGATCCGGGTGGAGGCCGAGGGCCGCGATATCCGCCGCGGCATTCTTCGCGATTTCCCGACCATCTATACGCGGCCGAACGGCACCCGCGTCGAGGTCGGCTTCGACGTGCTCGGCGTCGAGCGCGACGGCCGGACCGAGCCGTTCGCCCGCGAGGTGCTGACGAACGGCGTGCGGCTGCGCATCGGCAGCGCCGACACGCTGCTGCGCAGCGGGCCGCACACCTATGTGATCCGCTATCGCACCACCCGGCAGATCGGCTTCTTCGACGATGTCGACGAGCTGTACTGGAACGCCACCGGCACCGGCTGGACATTCGGGATCGACGTCGCCGAGGCGCGCATCACGCTGCCCGAGGCGGTGCCGTTCCGCCGCTCGGCGCTCTACACCGGCCCGCAGGGCGCGACCGGCCGCGACGCGACCGTGATCGAGCAGCAGCCCGGCCGCATCGTGTTCCGCACCACGCGGCCACTGCCGCCGCGCAATGGGCTCACGGTCGCGACGGCGTGGCAGAAGGGCGTCGTCGCGCCGCCGACCGACACGCAAAAGCTCGGCTGGTGGCTGACCGACAATCTCGCGCTCGTCGCCGCACTCGCCGGCGGTATCGCGCTGCTCGGCTATTATCTGCTTGCTTGGCTGAAGGTCGGACGCGATCCGCCACGCGGCACCATCATCCCGCTGTTCGGCCCGCCCGAAGGGTTCACGGCGGCGGGCGTGCGCTATGTCTGGCGGATGGGCTTCGACGACCGCACCTTTGCCGCCGCGATCGTCGATCTCGGGGTGCGCGGCCATCTGACGGTCGCGGATGTCGGCAAGATCACCCGCGTTTCGCCGCACCACGGCGGCCGTCCCCTGCCCGCCCCCGAGCGCGCCGTGACGCAGAAGCTTTTCGCGGCCGGCGCCGTCACGCTGGAGCAGGAGAATCACGAGCGCATCGCCGCCGCCAAGTCGGCCCTGCAGCAGGGGCTCGACGCCGCCTATCGGGGCGTGCTGTTCCGGCCCAACACCGGCTGGGCCGTGGTCGGCACGCTCGGCTGGATCGCCCTTGTCGCGGCCATCGCGGTCACGACCTTCGTCACCCGCGGCGACAATTTCGGCGGACCCGTGCTGATCGGCATGCTGTTCGGCTCGGTCGGCACCTTCGCCGGCACGCTCCTGTTGCGCGGCTTCGTCCAGGGCCAGGTCAAGCTGCCGACATTCATCGTCGGCGCCATCTTCTTCCTGGTGTTCGGCGGCCTCGGCACGATGGCGCTCACCACTTCGGCCGACACGCTGATCGACGCCGTACCCGGGCTGGTGCCGGTCGCCCTGGCGCCGGTGGTCGCGCTGGCCTTCTCGCTCCTCAAGGCGCCGACCCGGCAGGGCCGCGTGGTGATGGATCAGATCGCCGGCTTCCGCCAGTATCTCGGCACGGCCGAGGAGGATCGTCTCGAATACCTGACCCCGCCCGAGAAGACGCCGGAGCTGTTCGAGAAGTTCCTGCCCTATGCGATCGCGCTCGATGTCGAGAACACCTGGGCGACGCGCTTCGCCGGCGTGCTGGCGGCGGCCGGCGTCGGCGCCGCCGCCGCGACGGCCTGGTATTCGAGCGACCGCGGATACGACGATCCGGTCGGCTGGACCGACAAGCTCGGCAGCGGCCTCACCGACACGGTCGCCTCGTCCTCGACGGCACCCGGATCGAGCAGCGGCTCCTCGGGCAGCGACGGCGGCGGCTCCTCGGGCGGCGGCGGCGGAGGCGGCGGCGGCTCGGGCTGGTGAGCGCTGACTGACCGCGGCGTCACCCGCCGCCCGGATACTCGGCCGGCATGACGAAGGGGAACGGGCCCGGCGCGCGCTGCACATAGGCCTGGTGGGTGACCAGCCCGGTGCCCTCGATCCACTGGTGCAGCAGGAAGGCGGGCGGCTCCAGCACGAAATCGGACGGCGCGCCGGGCGCGAGGTTCAGCGTCACCTGATGGGCGACCGACGGCGCGATCTGGCAGATCGTCCCAGCGAAGCGCACCGCGACCGGCCGGTGATGGTGGCCCGTGATCACCCGCTCGACCTGCGGGTTGGCGGCGACGATCGCGGCAAAGCGCGCCGCGCCGTCGAGCAGCCGGATGCGGTCCATGTGGCCGATGCCGCAGACGAAGGGCGGATGGTGCACGGCCACGACGGTGGGCACATCGGGCGCTGCAGCCAGCGCCGCAGCGAGAAAGTCGAGCGACGCCGGCTCCAGCCGCCCGGCGCTGTGGCCCTCCCACAGGCTGTCGAGGCCGATCAGCCGCACCGGGCGCATCTCCACCACGAAGTCGAGCGCGCCATCGGCCGGTAGGTAGCCTTTCGGCGCCAGCGCAGCGCGCATCGCCTCGCGCCGGTCGTGATTGCCCGGCACGCAGAAGACCGGCATGGGCAGGCGGTCGAGCAGCGTGGTCAGCAGCGCGAACTCCTCCGGCAGCCCGCAGTCGGTGGCGTCGCCGGTGAGAACCACGAGCTCCGGCGCCGGCCGCAACCGCAGCAGCGCGTTGATGGCGTTCTCGGCGAAGGCGTTGGTCTCGGCGACTCCGTAGGCGGGCACGCCGGGGGGACGAAGATGCAGGTCGGAGATTTGCGCGATCAGCATGGAGGCGTCACTGGTTCGGGTCGGTTGCTCGGGTTGCAAGCTCAGGTCGGGAATACGTGCAGGCGGGCCGGATCGACGGCGAGCGAGACGGCATCGCCGGGCCGCACGGGGCGCTCCGCCGGCACCTCGGCCTCGACCGCATGGCCGGCGACGTCGAGGGTGAGCCGGCGGTAGGCGCCGAAGAAGGTCGCCGCCGTGACCATCGCGACCACCGAGCCCGCCTCCGGCGGGCCGACCGCGACGGCCTCGGGGCGGAAGAACGCCTCGGCGACGCCGCAGCCGGGCAGGAGCCGGCCCGGCAGCCGGTTCATGACGCCGACGAAGCCGGCGACAAAGCGGTCGGCCGGGCGGACGTAGACATCCTCGGGCGTGCCGAGTTGGACGATGCGGCCCTGGTTCATCACGGCGATGCGGTCGCCGATCGCCATCGCCTCGGCCTGATCGTGGGTGACGTGGATGGCCGTGATGGCGAAGCGGCGCAGCAGCCGCGCCAGCTCGATCCGCAGTTTTTCGCGCAGCGCCGCGTCGAGTGCCGACAGCGGCTCGTCGAGCAGCAGGATCTTCGGCCGGATCGCGATGGCGCGGGCAAGCGCGACGCGCTGGCGCTGGCCGCCGGAGATGCGGTCGACCGGCCGGTCCGAAAGCTCGGCGAGCCCGACCATGTCGAGCAGCCGCCCCACCTCGGCGTCGCGTGAAGACTTCGGCTCGCCCCGCACCTTGAGGCCATAGCCGACATTCTCGGCGACCGTCATGTTGGGAAACAGCGCATAGGACTGGAACACCATGCCGACGCGGCGGCGCTCGATCGGCACCGTGGTCACGTCGACGCCGTCGAACAGCACGGCGCCGCCCGGGTCGGGCGCGCCGAGCCCGGCGACGAGCCGCAGCAGCGTCGTCTTCCCGCAGCCGGACGGCCCGAGCAGCACCAGGATCTCGCCCGCCGGCAGGTCGAGATCGGTCGGCGCGAGCGCCACGACGCCGCCCGGAAACGTCTTGCCGGCGCGCCGGATCGACAGGCTCGCCCCGTGCGCCGTGGTTTCTTCTGCCGTCACGCCGTCCTCCGCGGCTCGCCGATCCGCGCCACCGCCTGCATGGCGACTAAAAGCGGCACGATCATCACGAAGAACACCAGCGTGTAGGCCGAGGCGATCTCCAGCCGCATCGAGGCGTAGGAGTCGGCGAGCCCGACCGGCAGCGTCTTGGTCAACGGCGTGTGCAGCATCCATGTCAGATTGAACTCCCCGATCGAGAGCGTGACCACGGTGAGGGCGCCGGCCAGGATGCCGGGCCGCGCATTGGGCAGCATGATGTCGACGAAGCGCCGCCACGGCGAGGCGCCGAGCGAGGCGGCGCCGTCGTCCAAAAGCCGCCAGTCGAACGACTGCAGCACCGCCATCACGGAGCGGATCATGAAGGGCAGCGTGTAGAGCACATGGCCGATGACGATGAAGGCCGACGAAACCCGCAGCTCGCGCACGCCGCCATAGGTGATGATCAGGGCGAGCGCCAGGGCGAGGCCGGGGATCGCCAGCGGCAGCGTGACGATCTCCTCGGCGATGCGCGCGAGCCGGCCGCCGCGGCGCACCAGCGCATAGGCGGCCGGCACGCCGATCAGAAGCGTGACGACGAGCGTCGCCAGCGCGATCATGATCGAGCGCAGGATGGTGTCGGCATAGAGCCGCCAGACTTCAAAGATCCAGTCGAGCGTCAGGCCCTCGGACAGGCCGCGAGAGTAGGACACCGAGACGCCGGCGACGATCGACACCAGCGCCGGCACCACCAGGAAGGCGGCGACCAGCACGGTGAGCAGTCCGGCGGCGAGCGTGGAAAGACGCATGGCTCAGCCCGCCGCCGCGACGGCGCCGGTCGCGTTGCGGGCCAGCGCCAGCGCCAGCCAGGTGACGAGCCCGAGCGCGATGGAGAGCGCCGCCGCGATGGCGACGTTTCCGCCCAGCGTGAACTCCGTGTAGATCACCATCGGCAGCACGTCGATGCGGGTGGCGAGCGTGAAGGCGGTGCCGAACGCCCCCATGGCGGTGGCGAAGCACAGCGCGCCGGCGGCGACCAGCGCCGGCGCCAGCGCCGGCAGCACCACGTCGCGCTGGATGCGGAACGGCCCGGCGCCGAGCGAGCGCGCCGCCTCGACCAGCGCCGGATCGAGCTTCTCCACGGCGGCCATCACGGTGAGGATCACGCGCGGGATCGAGAAGTAGAGATAGCCGACCAGGAGGCCACCGAGCGAATAGGCGAAGACGATGCGCTCGCCGAACAGAGCCTCGCTCGCCTGCGCGACCAGGCCGAGCCGCCCGCTCAGAAGGATCACCATGAAGCCGACGACGACGCCGGGAAACGCCAGCGGAAAGGTGAGCATGGCGACCAACAGATCACGTCCGGGAAAGCGCCGGCTCGCGAGGAACTGCGCCGCCACGGTGGCGATGGCGAGCGTCAGGGCGGTGGTCGCGGCGGCGACCACCAGGGTCGAGATCATGGTGGCGCGATAGCGCGGCTCGGTGACGACGGCCAGATAGGCGCTCCAGCCGAGCCGGCCGGAGCCGGCGACCGGCACCAGCGCCGCCATCGGCACCAGCAGAAAGGCGAGCACGAACACGCCGGCCGGCAGCAGGAGCAGAAACTCGAAGCGACGGGTCATCGGGATTTACCTTCGTCATTCCGGAAGCGCCGCGGAGCGGCGCTGCCCGGAATCCATAATCCCTGTCTGTGAGTATGGATTCCGGGCTCGCGGGCCTGCGGCCCGCGCCCCGGAATGACAGCAATTCTAGTCACCGCACCTCGGCGAGGTAGCGATCCGAAAACGCCTTCTGGACCTGCTCGGCGGCGCCCCAGTCGATGTCCTTGACGCGGGCGTAGTCGGACTTCGGCAAAAACTTCGCGGCGACCTCGGCCGGCATCTCGATCGGCCGGGCCGGGCGCAGATAGGCGTTGGTCCACACGAGCTGGCCCTTGTCGGACAGGAGATAGTCGAGCACGCGCTTGGCCTCGGCGGGATGCGGCGCACCCTTCACCAGCGTCATCACATAGGGGAACGACACCGAGCCCTCGCACGGGATGACGAACTCGAACTTGCCCTTCTCGGTGTATTTGGCCCGATAGGCGTTGAAGTCGTAATCGAGCAGGATCGGGATCTCGCCCGAGACGGCGCGCGCATAGGACGTCTGCTGCGGCACGATCGGATCGTTCTCGGCGAGCTGCTTGAAGTAGGTGAGCCCCGGCTCGAAATTCTGCAGCGTGCCGCCGAGCGCGAGGTTGACGGCGACGGCGCCGACATAGCCGACCGCCGCCGAGGTCGGGTTGAGATAGCCGACCAGGCCCTTGTACTCGGGCTTGGTCAGGTCGGCCCAGCACTTCGGCACGGGCTTTCCGCGCAGCGCATCGACATTGACGAGCAGGCCGAGCGTGCCCTGGTGCACGGTCCACCAGTGGCCGTCCGGGTCCTTCAGGCCCGCCGGGATCTGGTCGAACAGCGCCGGCTTGTAGGCCTCGGTGACGCCCTCGTGCTTGGCCTTGATGCCGAACGTGATGCCGTAATAGGCCATGTCGGCGACCGGATTGGCGCGCTCGGCGAGGAGCTGCGACAGCGCCTGGCCGGAGTTCTTGTTGTCGTGCGGCATGGCGATGCCGAGGTCCTGCTGGACGGCTTTCAGCATCGAGGCCCAGTCGGCCCATTGCGGCGGACAATTGTAGCAGATCGCCGTGCCGCTCTGGCCAAAGGCGGTCGGCACGGCGAGAAGCGTGGCGGCGGCGAAGCCGAGGAGGATACGGCGGGTCGTCATGGGGAGGTCTCCAGTGGAAGGCATGAGGTGACGGGGGCGTCGGCGAGCGTGCCGCCGGGCCGGATCAGGTGTGGAAGGCGAAGCGTGCGTGCCGCGGTGGGCTTTCCGCCGCGCGGGCCGACGAGGTCGAGCAGCATGGCGGCAGCGGCCGTGCCCATGGCGCGGGCCGGCCACTCGACGGTGGCGAGCGAAGGCGCGATCAGCCGGCCGATGGCGATGCCGTCGAAGCCGGCGACCGAGACATCCTGCGGCACCGCGAGGCCGTGGCGGCGCAGCGCCGCCATCACGCCGATGGCGAGCAGGTCGTTGGAGGCGACGATCGCGGTCGGCTGCAGGCGGGCCAAGACCTCGGTGAGGTCGATGTGGTCGGCGCCGTCGAGGAAGTCGATCTCGATCGGCGGTGCGACCGGCAGGCCGGCCGCGGTCAGCGCGTCGCGAAATCCCTCGAACCGGGCGCGGGCGCGGTCGGACGACTCGAAGCGGCCGGCCACGAAGGCGAGCCGACGATGGCCGCGCGCCAGCACGGCAGCGGCCAGCTCGCGCCCGGCGCCGCGATTGTCGACCGTGACGACGGCGCCGCCGCCGGCATTCGCTTCGACATCGATCTCCGTGCCGACGGCCGGCGCCGGCTCGTTGAACAGCAGCACGGTGGGGATGCCGGCCGCGGCGGCGCGGCGGCGCGCCTCGCTCGACGCCGGGTCGCACACGGTCAGCACCAGGCCGGCGGGCCGCTCGGCGATCAGCGGCGCGATGGCCTCGGCCTCGCGGCCGGCCTCGTAATTCGACTGCGCGATCAGCACGGCATGGCCGGCCCGGCGGGCGGCGTCCTGCAGGCCGGCGAGACAATCGGCAAACACCGGATTGGTGACGCTGGGGACCAGCACGCCGATGGTGCGCGAGCGCTTCAGCGCCAAGCTACGCCCGACCTCGCTCGGGCTGAAGTCGAGCTCGGCGACGGCCGCGGCGATCCTTTGGCGCAAGGGCCCGCTCACCGGGCCGGAGTCGTTCACCACCCGGCTGACGCTGGCGATCGAGCAGCGCGCGCGGCGGGCGACGTCCTTGATGGTGGTGGCGGCGGGCATGCTGGCTCGGCGGTGTCGACGTCGATGTAAACGTTTTCACCAAGGTAGCGGCGGCCCATGACAGACCCGCGACAGCCGTTTCGGCGTTTTCAGCGCTCTCGGGGAGGGGTCGGAAGAACGCGCGTCTCACCGCCAAGCGTGCAGCAGATAGGCCTGGACGAAATCCAGGATCGTGTCGTCGAGATCGGTCGGGCTGCGCACCACGCGGATGGCGGCGAGCTCGGGATGCGTCTCGCCGGCGATATGGGCGCGGATGTTGTCGCACAACGCATCGGCCGGGAGGCGAGCTTGCAGCACGCGGATCACCGCGAGGCGCGGACCGGCCGGCACCATGGCCCATGGTCCCGCGTCGTAGTCGTCGGGCGCGAGCCCGGTCTCCTCCCGCACCTCGCGAAAAATGCTGCCGGCGAAGTCGACCATGCCGTCGCGAACGTCACTTGGATCCGGCGTGCCGCAGGGAAAGTAGACCTTTCCCGCATTGGCTGTGCCGGCCGCCATCTCGCCGAGCAGGAAGGCACCGTCGGATGAGCGCAGCGCCCCCATGGCGAAGGCATTGGTGACGCCGGTGTCGGGAAAGCTCCAGTCGCGCCACGCCAGGAAACTGGCGAAGTCGGTCTCGAAAAACGTTCCGCGCAATACGCCGTCGGCCAGCGCATGCTCGCGCATCAGCAGCACACGGCCGTTCCACACATGCGGCAGCCCGCGCCGCAAATTCTCGAAATGCGCGTCGATCTCGGCGCGGCGCGTGTCGGCAAACCGCCACGCCCTCGTCTCGAGCGTCAGGTCCAGGCGTTCGCAGGGAAACACGGTCAGCGCCGAAGAGGTCATACCAGCCCTCGTTGGCTTCGCCCCCTCGCGTCATGGCCGGGCTTGACCCGGCCATCCATCAAGCTACTGAAAATAAGGTTTCTTCTAGAGATGGATACGCGGGTCGAGCCCGCGTATGACGAGTCGGAGCATGTGACGGCTGGTATCATGCGGGCTTGGTGACCGAGCGGCGACGACAGGTCAAGCGACGATCGGGGTCAAGCGAGAAGCCGCCCCTCGCTCACCACCACGGCCTCGCCGCCGATCGCGGCCGCAGTCAGCACGCCGACGCGCAGCGCGAGCGACAGCACGATGCGGCTCGGGCGGCCCATTTCAAAACCCTGCTCGATCACCAGATCATGGTCGCCGTCCAAAAGCCCGCCGTGCCGCGCCACCGCGCCGGCAAAGGCCGCGACCGCGGCGCCGGTCGCCGGGTCCTCGCCGATGCCGAAGCTCGACGCGAACATGCGGGCGTGGAAGGCATGGCCCGGCTCGGCGGTCTCGCGGCTGAACACGAAGGCGGCCGAATGCCCTTGCGTGCCGAAGGCCGCGCCCCAGTGGCGCATGTCGGGCTTTGCGCGGCCGACCGCGTCCAGGCTTTTCAGCGGCACCAGCGTGAAGGCGACGCCTGCCGACCAGCTTTCGGGGACGAAACTGTCGAAGCCGATGTCGTTCTGAGACAGGCCGAGCGCAGCAGCCGCCGCACCGGCATCGACCACACCCGCCACCGGCTCCGGCAGCCGGGGCAGATCGAAGCGCGCGCGGCCGCGCGCGGCATCCAGCGGCTCGACCCGGCAGCGCACCGGCCCGACCGCCTCCTCGACGACGAGATCGCGCACGCCCGCGCCGCCGTCGAGCCGGCCGAGCAGCACCGCGGTGCCGACGGTCGGGTGGCCGGCGAACGGCAGCTCGCGGGCCGGCGTGAAGATGCGCAGCTTCGCCCGGTGAGCCGGGTTCTCCGGCGGCAGCACGAACACGGTCTCGGACAGCGCGAATTCCTTGGCGATCGCCTGCATGGCGTCAGGCGCGAGGCCCTCGGCATCGAGCACCACGGCGAGCGGATTGCCTGCGAATATTTGTGACGTGAACACGTCCAGCGTGACGAAGCGTCGTGCCATGGCGATCACACCGGTTCCGCCGTGAAGACGCGCGACGGCGTCACGAACTCGTCCTGCGCCGCGACCGTCAGGATCTCGCGCGAGCCCGCCTCGACGGTGCGCTTCAAGAGACCGAAGATCGACGACGCGGCGCGCGACAAAGCCTCGGCGGTCGAGCCGGTGGACAGGTGATGGAAGAAGAACAACGCCGCGATGGCATCGCCCGCACCGTTGATCGAGATGTCGAGTTTTGGGGTGCGCAGGCGGAAGCGGCCGTCCGGGCCGGAGGCGAGGAGATCGATGGCGTCGGCCGGCGTCTCGTCGGTGTGCAACGACGTGACCAGGATCACGCTCGGTCCGAGCACGTGCACGACATCGATGGCCTTCACGGCGTCGGCGAGCGTGCCGGTGGTGCGGTCGGCCAGGTATTCGAGCTCGAACTGGTTGGGCGTGATGATGTCGGCCGCCGGCACGGCGCGCGCCCGCATGAACTCCGGAAGGCCGGGACGCACGAAGATGCCGCGGCCGACGTCGCCGATCACCGGATCGCAGCAGTAGCGCGCGGCCGGATTGGCGGCCCGCACCTTTGCCACCGCGTCCAGGATCGCCTCGCCGATGTCGGCGCCGCCCATGTAGCCGGACAGCACACCGTCGCAACGCGGCAGCGCGCCGCGCTCGGCGATGCCCTCCAGGAGCTCGCCGATCATGCCGCCGTCGAAGACCCGGCCTTTCCAGGCGCCGTAGCCGGTGTGGTTGGAGAACTGCACCGTGTGGATCGGCCACACCTCGCAGCCGAGCCGCTGCAGCGGGAACACAGCCGAGGCGTTGCCGACATGGCCAAAGGCGACGTGCGATTGAATCGAGAGAATGTTCATGCTGGACGAGCGTGTTGCGGATGGGTCCGGAACCCCTACAGGGCGTCGCGGCGCAAAGCAAATCAGCCGCTCAGGCGGGCGGAAGTCGCCCGGCCACGATCGTCTCGGCCAGCGACAGAAGCGCCGCGGCACCGTCGTCCTGCTCGTCCAGGCACGCCGCCTCCAGGCGGTCGCGCGTCGCGGGCCGCAGCAGCCAGCGCATCACCGCGTCGTGGGCCGCCTCCACGTGCGGCCGCGGCAGGCCCACCCAGCCCCGGTTGGCCAGCCGGTTACCGATCCAGTCCGCGGTCGCGACCATAACGGCGATGTGCAAGACCGGCAGGCGGCCGCGCTCGGCGTCCCAGGCCGCCAGAAGCGGCGCCACGTCGCCGCCCGCATGCGCCGCCATGCACAGCGTGTCCTCGGCGGGATCGCTGTGCCAGGCCGGCAGGCCGGTCGCATCGAGCAGCGGAGGCGTGAGCAGGTCGGCGCGAAGCTGCGCCAGAAAGAAGGCGTCGATGGCGTCCCGCTCGGCCGCCGGCCAGGCGTTCCGGTAGTCGGCGCGATGCAGCCGCTCGAGACAGATCTCGGCCCCGGTGGTCGAGGGCGCGTCGCCTGCGGCGATCAAGTCCAGGTAGCGCGGGAGGAAATACCGGAACTCGTATGCGACGTCGTCGTCCCACTCGTGCGCCGAGTGGGTGTATTGCGCGAGCAGCGACGACGAGATCGACGTCAGGGGCAGGATCGACAACGCCCGCGCGTCGTCCGGGCCGACGCAGACATTGCAGCGGCAGACCGTGACGGCGCCGCTCATCCGGTATCGCCCGAACACGCGGTACGCGCCTGCGATCGCCGCCGCGAGGTCCGGGGTCATGGCTCGATCCATGAGAGCATTCTCGAGCAAAGTGGCGACCGACTCGCGTGACGAAAACGCCCCGGCTCCGATGTTCAGCGCGTTCCGACGCAAGACCGGCCTCCCGTTCGCCGAACGCGCTCTCGTGTCCAGGCCGGACGGCCGGGCCTGTCATGGGTCGAGCGGCGGGCGCCGCCGGTTCACGGCGAAGCAGCGCCCGGTTTCGTAGTGGGATCAGGCCGGGGGTCTGGTGGACCGGGTTCGACGCCGCGACGACGGCACCAGCAGCACGGCCAGCCCGGCCAGCACCAGCCCCATGCCGGCGAGCCGCAGCGGACCGAACTGCTCGCCGAAGACAAGGCTCGACGCCACCGCCCCGATGAACGGGACCAGCAGCGCGAAGGGCGCGATGGTCGCCACGCCATAGCGGCGCAGGAGCTGTCCCCACGCCGCGAACGCGATGGTGGTGCCGGCGAAGCCGAGGAAGACCACCGACACCCAGGCGATCCACGGCGCCGCGGCAAGGCTGTGGCCGATCGCCTCCGGCCCGTCGAGAGCGAGCGCCAGCGCCAAGCAAGGCAGCGGCGGCACCAGGCTGAGCCAGGACATCAGCGCGACCATGTCGGCGTGGCCGACCCGCCGCAGCAGCAGGTTGCCGACCGCGAAGCTCAACGGCGAGAGCAGCATCAGGCCGAGCGCGGTGGCGTCGAATTCTTCCCCGACGGTCGCCGCGATGCAGGCGAGCCCGGCCGCCGCGACCGCGAGGGCCGCGGTCTGCCGGCCGGTCGGATACTGGCGGAAGATCGCCGCGGCCAGCGCGACCGTGAACATCGACTGGGTCTGCAGGATCACGGCGGCGAGGCCCGGCGGAATGCCGTGCGTGATGCCCAGAAACAGGAACATGAACTGGCCGACGAACAGCGTCAGGCCGAGTGCGATCGTCAGCCGCCACGGGATCCGCGGGCGCGGAACCACCAGCAGCGGCAGCGCCGACACGGCGAACCGCAGCGCGGTCAAGAGCGGCGGCGAGAAGCTGTCCAGCCCGAGCTTGGTGAAGACGAAGGCGACGCCCCAGATGGCGGCGACGAGCAGCGCCAGCAGCACGTGCGGCAGAGTGAGGCGGGGGGTGTACATTCCGGGTCCGTCATTGGGGGTTCCGGCCGCGGGTCGCCGACCCCTTCACCCGGATGCCGCGTTCTTTTTTGCGCGGCGCTTCGACCTGTCGCCCGCCCAGCCGGAGAGGTCAAGCGTGTCGCCTGCAGGCGCGGCCCGGCACCAATTCTCCCCTCATGGTGAGGAGCGGCCGAAGGCCGCGTCTCGAACCATGAGGCCACGGACCCTTCAAGGTGGGGCGGATGGAGGTGGCGGCCCCTTCGCGAGCAAGAGCGCAGCCACGACCTCCGCTCATGCCCGCGCAAGCGTGCATCCAGGGCTCCCTGCCGTGCCGCTCCTGGGTCCCCGCCTGCGCGCCACGGCATACACAGATCTCGTTTTGTCGAGACCATCTGGTGGTACGGCAAAAAGAGCGCCTTCCCCACCGTCGTCATCGCCGGGCTTGACCCGGCGATCCATCATCCTGCGAACAAAGCATTTTTGCGAAAATCGATGGATGCGCGGGTCGAGCCCGCGCATGACGCTCTCATGCATGGCAAGCGATGTGTGCATCCCGTAGCGCGAAGGCGGGGACGAGCGGACGATGACGCCTCACATCGCGGCGGCGGCCTTCTTGACGAAGCGGTCGTCGAAGGTGCGCTTGAGGTCGATCTTGGCATCCTTCATCTCGTCGTCGAACTGCACCAGCATGTCGAGGGCGTTCTTCATGCCCTTCTCGGGGATGATGCCGGTGGTCGAGTACATCGGCTTCGACGCCGTGAAGGCGGCCATGTAGAGACTGCGGTCGCCGAGGTGGTACTCCTCCGGCACCGCCTTGGCGACATCGTCGGGCGTGGCGGTCTGCAGCCACTTGAGCGTCTTGTAGAAGGCGTTGACGATGCGCTGCGTGGTCTCGGGATTCTTCTCGATGAAGTCGGTCTTGAGATAGACGACGGCGGCCGGATTGTTGCCGCCCAAAAGCTTCTCGTTGTCGGCCTCGGTGCGGCTGTCGGCCATCACCACCACGTCGCCGTCCTGAACCAGCTTGGTGATGACCGGATCGAGATTGGAGATCGCGTCGATGTCGCCCTTCTTCATGGCGGCGACGGCCGACATGCCGGCCCCGATCCCGATGATCGACACGTCGGTCGACTTGAGCCCGTCCTTGGCCAAGAGCGCGTTGAGGAAGAAGTTGGTCGACGAGCCCGGCGCCGTCACGCCGATCTTCATGCCCTTCAGGTCCTTGAACGACTTCACCTGGGCGGCCTTGTCCTTGCGCACCGCGAGCACGATGCCGGGGAAGCGGCCGAGCTCGGCGACGGCGCGGATCTCCTGGCCCTTGGCCTGCATCCTTATGGTGTGCTCGTAGGCGCCCGTGACCACGTCGGCGGAGCCGCCGATCAGCGACTGCAGCGACTTCGCGCCGCCGCCGAAATCCGTGATGGTGACGTCGAGGCCCTGCTCCTTGAAGAAGCCGAGCCGCTCGGCGAGCGTCAGCGGCAGATAGTAGAGCAGGTTCTTGCCGCCGACGCCGAGCACCAGCTTCGGCTTTTCGGGCGCCGGCGCGGCGGGCGCCTGGGCGAGCGCCGGCCCGGCGAGTGCGGCGAGCGCCGTGACGGCGGCGACGGCCAATGCGGCGAGCTTCATACAAAGTCCTCCCTGAGGGCCCGGGTCGCGCTGAGCGTGTGCGGACCCTTGTTGGGTTCGTCGATATCGGGAGGCGGCGGGGGATTCAACCGGAATCGCGCTGCGACCTCTCCGTCATTCCGGGGCGCCGCGCAGCGGCGAGCCCGGAATCCATAAACACAGGCCGGGGTTATGGATTCCGGACAGCCGAGCTCCGCTCGGCTTCCGGAATGACGAAGACTGCGAACTCCATGAAAAAGGGCCGCCTCGCGGCAGCCCTTGTCCAAGAACAGGATCGGACGCGTCCGGTCCAGGCGAGCCTGGTCAGTTCCGGCTCTTGTCGACCATGGCGCGCTGCTTGATCCAGGGCATCATCTCGCGCAGCTTGGCGCCGACCTCCTCGATCGGATGCTTGGCCATCTTGGCCCGCATCGCCTTGAACGAGGCCTGGTTGACCTTGTTCTCCAGCATCCAGTCCTTGACGAAGGCGCCCGACTGGATGTCGTCCAGCACCTTCTTCATCTCGGCCTTGGTCTCTGCCGTCACCAGGCGCGGGCCGGACTTGTACTCGCCGTACTCGGCCGTGTTGGAGATCGAGTAGTTCATGGTGGCGATGCCGCCCTCGTAGATGAGGTCGACGATCAGCTTCATCTCGTGCACGCACTCGAAATAGGCCATCTCGGGTGCGTAGCCGGCCTCGACCAGGGTCTCGAAGGCGGCCTTCATCAGCTCGACCACGCCGCCGCACAGCACCGCCTGCTCACCGAACAGATCGGTCTCGCACTCCTCCTGGAAGGTCGTCTCGATGATGCCGGCGCGACCTCCGCCGATCGCCGAGCCGTAGGACAGGCCGATGTCGTGGGCGTTGCCGGAGGCGTCCTGATGGATCGCCAGCAGGCAGGGCACGCCGGCGCCGCGCTCGTACTCGGCCCGCACCGTATGGCCAGGGCCCTTCGGCGCGATCATCAGGACGTCGATGTCCTTCTTCGGATCGATCAGGTTGAAGTGGACGTTGAGGCCGTGCGCGAACATCAGGGCGGCGCCCTCGCGGATGTTGGGGGCGATCTCGGCGGCGTAGATGTCAGCCTGCAGCTCGTCCGGCGTGAGCATCATCATCACGTCGGCCCACTTGGCGGCCTCGGCGACGGTCATCACCGGCAGGCCGGCGGCCTCGGCCTTCTTGGCGCTCGCCGAGCCCTTGCGCAGCGCCACGGCGACGTTCTTCACGCCGGAGTCGCGCAGGTTGAGCGCGTGGGCGTGGCCCTGGCTGCCGAAGCCGACGATCGCGACCTTCTTGGTCTTGATCAGATTGAGGTCGGCGTCGCGATCGTAATAGACACGCATCGGTGGTTCCCCTGCTCGGCGGATCGGGCCGCCTTTGTTGTGTGGGTCCGGCAGGCCGGAGACCGGGCTGCCGTGGGTGGGTTCTTAAGAGGTACATGGAGCCGGGACAAGCCCGGTTCCGGCGGAAGTACTATGCCGATGCGTCCGGAATGGACGGCGAAGGGCCGGACGCGATCGGGACGCTGTCGAGGCCGAGGAGCGCGACCAGCACTCCGCGGACGTCGAGCAGGACGCGATCGGGAACGTGCTCGATGACGCCGAACACGCGGTGCTCCCGGTCGACGGTCCGGATCTGATCGACCAGAACCACACCCCTGGTTTCCAACCCTTCCGGCAGCGGGACATTGAAGCTCCACGGCTTCGCCCGCGACGTGATCGGACAGACGACCGACCGGCGGGAAATCTCGTGGTAGGCGCGATCGCTCAGCACCAGCGCCGGACGACGCCCGGCCTGCTCGGTGCCGAGAACGGGATCGAGCTCGACCCAGACAATGTCACCGCTTTCGGGAAGCATCTTTTCTCGTCAGGTCCTCGAACGTGATCTCGCCGCGCGAATACGCATCCTCGGGCAGAATCTCCGAGCCGCGATCCGGCCCCCAGTCGACGGTCGGCGGCTCGTTCTCCGGTCCGAGCCGCTTTGCCTCGGCGACTAGATCGGCGAGCCGGTAGCGCGTGTAGGCGACCGGCGCGACCGAAGGCTTCAGCCGCAGCTCGCGCCCCTCGACCACCACGTCCACCTCGCTGCCCTCGGACAACCCCGCCGCCTCGGCTGCCGCCTTGGGCAGCCGGACCCCGAGACTGTTGCCCCATTTCGAGACCTTGACCTTCATGGCATCCTCTTCGGATACACAATGTATATCCGAGATCGAGGGGCGTCCACCTCACCGCCGTCGTTCCGGGACGGCCCGAAGGGCCGGGCCCGGAACCCATAATCCCTGTCGGTGGGCATGGATTCCGGGCTCGCGGGCTTTCAGCCCGCGCCCCGGAATGACCGGAGGCTCACATCCCCTCCGGCCCCCGCGCGATGGCGACGATGCCGGTGCGGGAGACCTCGACGAGGCCGAGCGGCAGCATCAGGCTGACGAACTGGTCGATCTTGTCGGCCGCGCCGGTGATCTCGAAGACGAAGCTCTCGACGGTCGCGTCGATCACCCGGGCCCGGAACGCGTCGGCGAGGCGCAGCGCCTCGACCCGGTGGTCGCCCTTGCCGCGCACCTTCACCATGGCGAGCTCGCGCTCGATCGAGCGGCCCATCACGGTCATGTCGACCACCCGGTGCACCGGCACCATGCGGTCGAGCTGGTTCATGATCTGCTCGATCACCATCGGCGTGCCCCGCGTCACCACGGTGATGCGGGACAGATGCTTCTGGTGCTCGGTCTCCGACACCGTCAGGCTCTCGATGTTGTAGCCGCGGCCGGAGAACAGGCCGATCACGCGGGCCAGCACGCCCGGCTCGTTGTCGACGATGACGGAGAGCGTGTGGATCTCGATCGCCTGGGCAATGCCGGCGGAGGGATAATGCGACGTGCTGGTCGGCGTGCTCATGGTCGGACTCGTGGACATCATCTGAAAAAGGCCCCTGCCCCGAATAAATAATCCGCTCGTCCCTCTCCCGATCGGGAGAGGACCGTGTCGCATGTCGCTAGACCATCATCCGGCCTTCCTCGGTGACCGCCTCGTCGAGCTTCTCGGCGGCGTCACCCAGGATCATCTCGTTGTGGGCGCGACCCGACGGGATCATCGGGAAGCAGTTCTCGGCCGGATCGACGACGCAGTCGAACAGCACCGGCTTGTCGACCGCGATCATCTCGCGGATGGCGTCGTCGAGGTCGCCCGGCTTGCTGCAGCGAATGCCGACGCCGTGATACGCGTCGGCGAGCTTGACGAAGTCCGGCAGCGCCTCCGAGTAGCTCTGCGAGTACCGCCCGCCGTGCAGCAGCTCCTGCCACTGCCGCACCATCCCCATGTACTGGTTGTTGAGGATGAAGATCTTGATCGGCAGCCGATACTGCGCGGCGGTCGCCATCTCCTGCATGGTCATCTGCACCGACGCCTCGCCGGCGATGTCGATCACCAGCGAGCCCGGATGGGCGAGCTGCACACCCACGGCGGCCGGCAGGCCGTAGCCCATGGTGCCGAGGCCGCCGGACGTCATCCAGCGGTTCGGCTCCTGGAAGCCGTAGAACTGCGCGGCCCACATCTGGTGCTGGCCGACCTCGGTGGTGATGTAGGTGTCGCGGTCCTTGGTCAGCTCGTAGAGTCGCTGGATCGCGTATTGCGGCTTGATCACCTCGGTCGACGCCTTGTAGGCGAGGCTCTTGCGGGACCGCCAGTGGTCGATCTTCTTCCACCAGCTCTTGTGCGCCGCGCCGTGCACGTCGCCGGGCTGGGCCTTCCACAGCCGCAGCATCTCCTCCAGCACGTTCGCGCAGTCGCCCAGGATCGGCACGTCGACCTTGACGTTCTTGTTGATCGACGAGGGATCGATGTCGACATGGATCTTGCGCGAGCCCGGCGCGAAGGCGTCGAGCCGGCCGGTGATGCGGTCGTCGAAGCGCGCCCCGATGCAGATCATCACGTCGCATTCGTGCATCGTGAAGTTCGCCTCGTAGGTGCCGTGCATGCCGAGCATGCCCAGCCATTGCGGGTCGGCGGCCGGATAGGCGCCGAGCCCCATCAGGGTCGAGGTGATCGGGAAGCCGGTGGCGCGCACGAGCTCGCGCAGCAGCGCGGTGGCACGGAGGCCCGAATTGATCACGCCGCCGCCCGTGTAGAACACCGGGCGCTTGGCCGTGCGCATCAGCGCCACCGCCTCCTCGATGCGCCCGGGGTCGCCCTTCATCTTCGGCACGTAGCCGCGATGCGCGAAGGTCTTCGGCCGGGTGTAGGTGCCGGAGGCGAACTGGATGTCCTTGGGCACGTCGATGACGACCGGGCCGGGCCGGCCGCTCGCGGCGATGTGGAAGGCCTCGTGCAGCACCCGCGGCAGATCCTCGATGCTCTTCACCAGGGTGTTGTACTTGGTGCACGGCCTCGTGATGCCGACCGTGTCGCACTCCTGGAAGGCGTCGTTGCCGATCAGATGGGTCGGCACCTGGCCGGTGATGCAGACGATCGGGATCGAATCGCACATCGCGTCGGCCAGGCCCGTGACGGCGTTGGTGGCGCCGGGGCCCGAGGTCACCAGGACACAGCCGACCTTGCCGGTCGAGCGGGCGTAGCCCTCGGCCGCATGCACGGCGCCCTGCTCGTGCCGCACCAGGATGTGCCGGACCTTGTCCTGATGGAACAGCGCGTCGTAGATCGGAAGCACCGCGCCGCCCGGATAGCCGAAGATGTGCTCGACCCCCTGGTCGATCAGCGCCTGGATGATCATCTCGGCGCCCGTCATCTCCTTCGTCATCGATCTCTCCGCCTTGCTGTCTCGTTTCGGCGCAATGGCCGTCTTCGGGAACGTGTCTTCAGGAATGAAAAAAGGGCCACCAGGGCCCCTTGCACAGCACGCCACCCCGGGCAGGATCGGTCAGGCCGATCCCCGGATGGCGCGCCGTCCTACGATGAGGCTCGCAATAATATTGCGCATCGACTTCCACTTTCGCTTCAAAAGTTGCCGGCCTTATAGAGGAGGCAGGATTCGGGGTCAAGGCGGTCGCGCCCAAATTCTGCAGCTTCGCTGCAGAATCAATGGGCTTTCGAGGCCTCGTTGTTCAGGCCGAGGACGCTCCGCACGCGGGGCGCCTAGAAGGCGACCCTGATGCCGCCGCTGACGCCGAAGTCGTTGCCGCCCTCGCGGCCGAACGTGGTGGCCGCGTTGACGGTGGCGCTGACATTGCCGGCCACGATGGCGGCGACGCCGCCGGCGACCTTGCCGTAGGTCCGGCCGCTGGCGTCGGGAACCGGGGTGAGCACCGGGAGCAGCGGTGCCGTCACCTGGGTGGTGGTCACGACCCGGCCGGAGCCGAGGAAATCGTGCTCGGCCGTGACGTTGACGAAGGGATTGTAGACTCCGGTGCTCAGCAGGACCGGAAGGCGCACCTGCAGGCCGGCCCCGCCGGTCAGATTGTCGAGCGCCTGCCGGTCGACCATCATGGTGAGCAGGCTGTCGCCGGTTTCCGTATAGGCGTGGATGTTGGCGTGCGTGTAGGCGAGGCTGGCGATCGGCCCGGCGCGGAACAGCCCGACATCAGTCAACCACCCGCCCTTGGCGGCGGCCGTGAAGGTGTCGGCGCTGGTGCCGCCGTGAACGGTGTCGATCACGCCGTTGCGAACGAGCGCAAAATCCTGGCGACCATAGGCGAGGAGGCCGTCGGCGAACCAGTTCATGTCGGTGTACGAGGCGTAACCGGCGAACTGATAGGCATTGATGTTGTTGCGGGCGTTCTGAACGCTGAGATCGACGTGGGGCTCGGAATAGCCGAACACGGCGCCGAGCCGCACCGTCGGATCGAGCCGATACTCGACCCCGAGCGTGCCGCCGACGGCGTGGAGGTCATAGCCGGCGGCATAGAACTGCCGGTCCTGGGTGCCGCCGCTGTACCCGACCTCGCTGAACATCGACCACCGGCTGCCCGGCGCGATCGGCACCGGCCCCTTGATCGGCATCGCCTTGGTCGGCGCATGGGCCATCGCCATCGCGGAGCCGATCCCGTACGGCTGGAAGGTCCGATAGGCGTCGAGGCGCCCGAACACCGAGGTGGCGAACCCCGACGCGACGCTGGTGGTGATGCGGCCCTGCGGCACCACGGTGG
Organism: Rhodoplanes sp.; assembly: GCF_013377085.1. Taxonomy (GTDB): domain Bacteria; phylum Pseudomonadota; class Alphaproteobacteria; order Rhizobiales; family Xanthobacteraceae; genus Rhodoplanes. The sequence continues at coordinate 41,016 of NZ_JACAAX010000024.1, forward strand.
TCGGCGCGTCGATCTGGTTCGCCATGTAGGTCGCGATCAGCGCCATCGCGGCGGCGGTCGGATGGACCGAGTTCTGGTAGAAGCAGCCCACCTTGTTCACGACGACGCTGCCGGGCGTCACGCCGGGCGTGCCACTTCCCGCCTCGCAATTGGTGGCGCTGGTGAAACCGTACATCCCGGGATTGTTGGCGACGCGTTCCTGCAGAACGCCGAAGTCGAACATGAAGATGCGAACGCCTGCCAGCGCCAGAGGCCGCAGCATGAGCTGGGTCTGTTCGAGATAGGTGTTCGCCCAGGCGTCCCGCTGTGTGGTCGACAACGCCGTGCCATTGGGCGGTTCTGGAAACCATTTCGAGTTGCCGGTCCCGAGCCAGGCGATGTTGCGCGCGCCGGCCGCCACCAGTTGCTGCGCGCCACCGGTGACGAAACCGTCGACCGCGATGCCGCCGAAGACCGCGTTCTGCGCCGCGAGGATCGCGCGGGCGTTGACGGTCGCGATCGAATCGGCACCGGTCATGTACGACTCGTCGTTTCCACCGATCGACAGCACGATCAGGTCGCGCGCCGTGAACCGCGTGCCATTGACCGCCAATTGCCACAGTTCATAGGGAAAGCCGCCGAGAGGCGGATTGATAGGAGCGATACTGGACGGATCGCCGGCAATGGTGGGGAGCGCGACGAGGGTGTTGGTGTTGTCGGTTCGGGCACCGCCGATCGCGTAGTTGGTCATCCCCGGCAGGCCGTAGATCGACTGCAGCGACTGCACGAAGGTCGTGCCGCCGGTGAACGAGCAATACGGGGCGTAGATGCAGGGCCGGTTTGCCAGGCGAAACGCGCCGCCAGGCGCACCGCCCGTATCCGCATAGCTGTCGCCGAAGCCGGTGATACTGGCGAATTGCGCCTGCGCCGGCAGTGCCGTGGCGGCCAAGGCAGCCGCGCCGGCGATCATCGCGGTACCACTCCTGAGCAGCGCGGAGCGCCGTCGCAGCCGGTCAGACATGGCGAATCACCTCGGCTCTCCAGTTGTTTGTGTTTGCCGCTCCGCGACAGAAACAAACAAGTGCGGGTCATTACGCCGGCCCCGTGAGGATCGCGACGGTCAGGCGGGCTATCTGACGGCGCGATCCGGCACTGCGGGATGTTTCGCGAGGTTTCTCGTCTGTTTTCGACGATGTCGATCGTCGCCGTTTCAAAAAACGCGCGCGGCCGTGACCAGCGCGCATCCCTCATAACGATCGGACGCGACGGTTTGCGATGACGCGTGGCCAAACGGCCACAGCCGAATCCGCCTTCTGCGGACCGTCTTCCGGAGCACGGCCCGGCACACCTGGTCGCGAAACCGCAATAGGATCTACTAAATGTAACTGCTCACGACCGAGGCGAGCGTCATCGGGTCGAACGGCTTGGCGATGACGCCGGCGGCCCCGAGCGCAACGAGGCGCTCGAACTCGTAGGCCTGGGTGCGGGCCGTCATGAACAGGACCGGAATCGTTCTGGTGCGGGTGTCGTCGTGCAGGACCGCCAAGGTCGTCGGACCGTCCATGCCGGGCATCATGACGTCGAGCAGGATGAGATCCGGCACCCATGCGGCGGCGATCGCGGGCACCTCGCCGGCGGTCGCGCACGCCTTGACGTCGAGCGTGGGGTCCAGGCCGAGCGAGAGCGTGATGATCTCGCGAATGTCGGGATCGTCGTCGCAGAACAGGATTCGGCGGCGGGTCATGCGACCTCTCCCCCGGAGCGTTGGTGCGAGCCATCCTGCTTGAGGATTCGCCGCAACGTACCGACGAGCTCGCGGATCGAGCCCGGGGCTTTCATCACGACGGCCTCGGCCCGGGCGCTCGTCTGCTCGTCGGCGCCGGAACCGGAATGAACGACGACCGGCAGCTCGTTGCCGGCACGATCGCGCAGATACGGCAGGAGCTCGGTGCCGCGGCCGTCCGGCAGCCCCAGGTCGAGCAGCGACGCGTCGAACGTGCCGCTCTGCAACGCCTGACGCGCCTCCTCCAGCGAGGCAACCGACACGACGTCGAAGTCCCCCTTCAGCAGATGGCCGACGAGATCCAGAAACGCGCGATCGTCCTCGACGTGCAGCACGCGGGGCCTTCCCTTTCCGGCCTCGATTCGGTCCAGGATGCGGGCCAGGCACGTACAGTCGGCCGGCTTGTCGAGCCAGCCGACGATGCCGAGGTCGTCATATCGCAGATCGGCGTTGCCCGCCCACCCGCCGGGTGCCGCGACGACGATCGGGGTCGCGGCATGGTGCGCGGACATCCGGAGCTGCCGGATCAGGCCGACCCCGTCGAGATCGCGCATCGGCAGATCGACCACGAACAGCGCATAGCGGCCCAGCGCGGCACGCGCCAGCGCCGCACTCGCGGTCGCCACGAAATCGACCACGAACCCCCGCGAACGGACGAGACCGCACAGCGCCGACGACCCGTCGAAGTCGCGGCTGCACATCATGGCCCGGCGCTGCGGTTGCGAAGCGGCCGCCATCGCTTGCGACAGCCCCCCACCGGCAACCGCAGGGAGATCGATGTGGAAGATCGTGCCGCCGCCGGGCGCCGGCGCGAACCCGACCTGACCGCCGTGATGGACGACGATCTGCTTGACGATGTTGAGACCGAGCCCGCTGCCGCCCTTCTGCCGGGTATAGGGGCTCTCGGCCTGGGCGAACTTGCTGAACACCCGTGGCTTGAACTCCTCCGGTATGCCCGGTCCTTGGTCTCGGACCGAGACGCGGACCGCCCCGTTCGCCCGCTCGATCCGCACCTCGACCTCGCCGCCGGCCGGGGAGAACTTGCAGGCGTTGGAGAGCAGATTGGTGACGACCTGAACGATGCGGTCGGCATCGACGCAGACGGTGGCGCACTCAGCATCCGGGGCGAGCATGACCCGCACCTGGAACTGCTCCGAAAATCCGCGGTTCGCCTCGATCGCATCCTCGACCAGCGCGCGGATGTCGGTCTCCTGATGATTGAAGACGACCTGCCCCGACTCGATCTTCTCGATGTCCAGCATGTCGTTGACGAGCCGGACGAGCCGCAGGCTGTTGGCCTGGGCGATCGTCAGCAGGCGCTTGGCCGGCTCGGTCTGAGGACCGGCTGCTCCGCCGAGCAGCAGGCCCAGCGATCCGGTGATCGAGGTGAGCGGCGTGCGCAGCTCGTGACTCACCGTGGCGATGAACTCGTTCTTCATCCGCTCGATACGCTGACGCTCGCGGACGTCGAAGATGACGCTCAGGACCATCTGCCGACCCTCGATCAGGATCGGATTGAGGCCGATCTCGGCCTCGATCTCGGAACCGTCCTTGCAGCGCGCCTGCATCACCCGTCCGTGGCTCGGACGCCCGTCCTTGGCATGCCGGGCGAACGCGCCGCGGAAGGCCGTGTGGCGGGAGCGCATGCGTTCGGGGACCAGCAGCTCGATCGTCTGGCCGAGCAGCTCGCCGCGGGAATAGCCGAACAGCCGCTCGGTCGCGCTGTTGACCAGCACGATGCTCCCGTCCTGGTCGGACACGATCATGCCGCTCGGACAGGCCTCGACCACCAGCCCGAAGAGCTGCTCGGCGAGCCTCTGGTTGGTCACGTCGGTCAGGATCGAGCAAATTCCGACGATCTCGCCCGACGCCGCCCTGATCGGCGACAGCGTGGCCACGACGTTCACGGTCCTGCCGTCCTTGGCGACGCGGACGGCTTCGTAGGTCTCGATGCGCGAGCCCTGCAGGATCATCTCGCGGATCCACGTCGCCTGCTCGACCTCGCCGGGCGGGAAGATCAGATCGATCGGCGCCCCGATCGCCTCGTCGGCCGAATAGCCGAACATGCGTTCGGCACCCGGGCTCCAGCCGGCGATCACGCCGCCGAAATCGATGGTGATGAAGGCGTGGATCGACGACTCGACGGCGGCGACGTAGAGGCGCTCCTGATCGATGGTTCGAATGTCGAGCGGAGCGGCGAGGAATGCGCTTTCGTCGGAACCGGCCGAGGATGCCGGCGGCGGGATCGCTGTGGAGCTGCCGCTCTCTGGTTGGACAGGATTGACCACGTGATCCCCAATGGTTCTGGGCCGGCGTCGCATGCCGGCAGGCCGAGGCGGGGGATGAGGCGATAAGGAACGCTCTTACGAAGGCGCCGAAGTGGTTAACAACTCGGAAACGCATCCGAGCACCGGAATGATCTCGACCGTCGGAAACGTTCTGCGGACCCTGGCCGTCGCTCGATGAGGCAGCTCCCGCCGGTGTCAATCGACGAACTGAACGCCGAACTCGTTTCCGTGCTGCCAACGACACAACACATGCCGTCGTTCGCCCGTTGCCGGAAACAGCAGATCGAACCGTTCCGGCGCGATGAAATGGCCGCCGACGCGCAGCCGCGCCCCCTTCGACGAGATGTCGCGGACGGTGCAGTCGATGGCCGAGCACATGTTCGGCAAGACGATCCGGCCCTGCTTGAACACGCGGTGGCGGCTCGTCGATCGGCGGTCGCCGGAGCGACAGACCGGGATATCGGCCCCCGCTCCGACACTCGCGGCCTCCGGGCGGACCGTCACCGGCATCGCCTCCGCGACGAGGTCGGCCGCGGTTGCCACGTCCACCCTGCGCGGATCCGCAGCGATGGCGTAGGCCTTTCCGCTCGTCCGTGCGTTCTCCAGGGCACTCTCGGCGGCAGCGAGAACCACGCCGATGTCGCGGCCGTTGAGAGGATAGATGGCGGCGCCGATCAGAGGGGTGATCCGGAATCCCATGGCGTCGAGGTTCACGTCCACGGCGAGATCCTGGGCGAGTTTGCGACAGGTGAGCTCGATCGTCTTGAACCGCACGTCGACGTCGGTCAGGGAGATGAACCGCGTGTCGTCGTAGCGGCCGCCGATATCGTAGGGGCCGAGCGATCCCTTCAGACGCGACACGAAGGCGCGCAACGCCCGGTCGGCAACGACCAACCCGAATTTCGCCCGAACAGCGTCGAGATCGTCGGGCGCGATCAGAATGATGGCGCAGCGCCCGTCGCGCTTGCTGCGGACGAGTCCCGCCAGCCGGTCGTCGATGGCGGCGCGGCTGTAAAGACCGGTCGCGTCGTCGAACTCGGACTTGCGCTTCAGCCGCGCGAGCTCGGCCTCGTGGGCGCAGGCCTGCGACCGCCGCTCGATCGCATTGTCGACCGCCTTGAACAACTCGTCCGATTTCAGGTTGTCCTTCAGCACATAGTCGCTGATGCCGCCGCGAAACGCCTTGATGATCGTCCGCTCGTTCCGCTCGACCGTCAGCATCACGATCGGCGGGACGTTCCGCATCGTCTCCTTGATCCTGGCATGGACGGCCAACCCGTTCTCGGAATCGAGGTTGTAGTCGAGAACGACACAGTCGACATCCTGGGTCGCAAGAATATCGAAGAGCTCCCGGCTGCAGGATGCTTCCTTGACCTGGCAGTTGTTGTTCTTGAACAAAATCGACAGGTACTGGCGGAAGATGTCGTCATCCTCGACGATGGCGACGACAGGGCTCTTCGTTGCGATCCGACTCGCCGCATCGCTATGGATTGCGACCATGCCGTCAGCTCCGAGCGTTGGGTCGGACTTCGCGCTGTTCCGCGCGTTCCGCATTGTGGGTTACGGGCGATTAACAGAGCATGCATAGAGGAAGTACGTATAAGTTCAGACATGATCCGACTCGACGCAACAGAAAGATTCTTGCTCAAGAACGCTATGTGGTCAATTGGTTAAACTGTTCATAAATGCTTTGAACCTAGTCTTGCAGCGACCTCGATCCGGCGACCGGCTACCACGTCGGCCCGAGTCCGGAGCAATACATGCGCTCTAGCCAAATTGTACGATCAGGACTACTTCGACACACGACGAGCCCCGACGCGACTCCGATCGCCGAGAGCGTCCCGGACGGGCCCGTGATCGCCCTCTACGCCGCGACGGCGGAGCTCGACACGCTGCGCCACGCGCTCTCGCCACTGCCCCATGCCGTGCTGGAGCCTTGTGCCTGGCAACCCGGTGCGAGCCTGCCCGAGCGCCGTTTCGAGGCCGCCATCGTCACCGATTCGGTCGACCGGCCGCTGGAGCTGTGCGCCGCGGTTTCTCTGCATTGTCCGGTCCTTCTCGTCACACAGAATCCCGACTTCGAGTTCCGCCTTGCCGCCACCCGGGCCGGGGTCGACGCCGTGCTGTTCAGGCCGTTGGACGCCAACGAGCTGGTCGACTGGCTCGAGCGCAACATGGATCGGCGGAACAGCCAAAGGCTGTCGATTCTGGTGCTGGACGACGATTGCGTCCTCGCCGATCTCTACGCCGTGGCCCTGCAGGAGGCCGGCATGGAGGTGCAGGTGGTCGACACGGCGACCGCGGCCTTCGAGCGGCTGAATGCGGCGCTGCCCGACCTCATCCTCATGGACGTGCAGATGCCCGGCGTCGACGGGATCGAGACCGCCCGGATGATCCGGCAGTCCCGCCGCTATCTCTCGGTCCCCATCGTGTTCGTGTCGGGCGAGCGCGACGCCGTCCGCCAGATGGAGGCCCGCCGGTTCGGCGGCGACGAGTTCCTCAGCAAGCCGGTCGACCTCGACCATCTCGTCGCGCTCGTGCGCCTGCGCGCCGAGCGCGCCAAGCTGATGCGCTCGATCATGGAGCGCGACAGCCTGACCGGCCTCCTCAACCACAGCCGATTCAAGGAGCGGCTCGCCCACGAGCTGGAACGATGCCGCCGCACCGGCGGCGAGATCAGCCTGGCGATGATCGACATCGACCTGTTCAAGCAGATCAACGACACGCACGGCCATCTGATCGGCGACCGCGTCATCCGGGCCCTGTCCAGCTCGCTGGCGGCCGGGCTGCGCAAGATCGACATCATCGGCCGCTACGGCGGCGAGGAGTTCGGCGTGATCCTGCTCGACACGGCGCCGCAATCCGCTCACGCCGTGATCGACAAGCAGCGCCAGCGCTTCGCCGAGATCGAGTTCGACGCGGCGGGCTGCCGCTTCGGGACGAGCTTCAGCGCGGGGCTGGCGGGAAGCCGCCATTGCCCGAGTGTCGACGACATCATCCTGGCGGCCGACAGCGCCCTCTATGCCGCCAAGCAGGGCGGCCGCAACCGGACGATCGTGAGCCCGGACACGGACGGTCCGCTCGGCGCCCAGGATCGGGACCACATCCGATAAAACGCCGGGTTCCGTGCGAAAACGGCCGGATGGCGACTCCGGTCGCGATCACCGTAGTCGTCCACGACGACGACCGCCTTTGGTCTTGGCTTTGTAGTTTGGTGCGCCGGTCTTGGTCGACACCTTCGGTTCCGCTGCAGTCTGACTGGACGGTGCAGGTGCCGACGGTGTCGCCCGGACCGTGGGCTGAGCAGGAGCCGGCGGGGCCGACGGGATCGTCGGCTGGGCGGGAGCCGGCGGTGCCGAAAAGACCGCGGGCTCAGCAGGAGCCGATGGCGCCGCAGGGATCGCGGGAGCCGGCGGAGCCGCAGAAGCGGCGGGCTGAGCAGGAACCGGCGGAGCCGCAGGGATGGCGGGCTGAGTGGAAACCGACGACGCCGCCGGAGCGACGGGTGGAGCGGCCGCTCCTAAAACATCCTGCCCGGCCGCAGCCCTGGCGATCGGCGGGTCAGGCGACGCAGTCGGCAACTCACTGATCTCTTTCGGAAAGAGCCCGAACAGCGGCCTTGAAAACGCGAACAGCGGCCGTCTGGCTCGCCGAATCCGGAAGACGGACCAGACGGCTGCGGCCGCGATCGCGATCCCGACCTGATGGGTGGGAAACACCAGCAGAAGCGCCGTCAGCGCGATGGCGACCGTGCAAGCCTTGCCGAGTTTCTCGCGATCACTGACGATCAGCGCAAGCCGGCTTCGGTCCTCGCCGTCGAGGAAAAGGCCCATCGAGCGGTCGAGACTGAACGTCGTCCAGGCGCCCATGAGCCCGACCTGGCGCGCCCAGAGAAGGAACAAGGCGATTGCGAATGCGATCAACGCGATGAGAGCTCCGAGGGCCCCCGTGGCGTAACCGATGATGACCAGAAGAGCCGTCGCGAAGGCGGAAATCCAATATGTCATGATCGACCTCTTCACCCGGCTTGCGGGCTCTTCGAGGGTGCTGCTTTCCCAGCATCAGCAATCCAAAAATCAATTTGAAATAGATAGGCTCAATCCAGAAACGTGTAAAGCATCGGACATGACCGGCTCGACCCGCCAAACACCGGCCGACGCTTCGGCATGGTTTTTGGAGTTCGAGACCGTCGCATTCCCGTGCTCGGCTGCCGTGTTCACAGGAGCACAGGACAGGACGTGTGATACGCATCGCGCGTGCCGATTCAGCACAGCAGTGGCTTGCTCGCACCGGCAGCGAGCGTCTGACCTTCATCGGCTAGACCCTCGTCGTCTCCTCACCTCCGTCGATGGCGGCGAGCAACTGGCGCACCAGCGCGCGCACGAGTTCGGGGTCGCAGTCGCCCCGGCTCAACAGGCTGTCCAGCCGTTTCGCGGTCGCACCCAGATGGGCGAAGCCGAAGGTTCCGGCGGACCCCGCGAGGCGGTGCACGATCAGGCGAATCTCGGCGAAAACCTCCGCCGCGTCGGGCGCGATCGCCCCCTCCAGGTGCCGCAGGCGGTCGCCGTTCTCGATCAGCCGCGCCATGAACCGGTCGAACACCGCACGAAACGCCGGATTGGAGAGATCGAGCATCAGGGCCGCTCCCGGAGCACAGAGCCTGTCGGTCGGTGCGGTTCGACCGAACGCGATTGTTCCCATGCGACCCGGCACTGGCATCAGTTGTCGCCGAAGCGGCGGCGTGTTTCAAGGCTCCGAAGCACCGCGGCGCCACGCCGCGAGCGACCGCCGCTCGTCGAATCGTGACCGATCGTGACCGGCGTTTCCCTGCAATATCGCTCGCAGTCCGGCCCCGGTCGGGCTACGCCCGAGCGGTCGACGAGGTCCCCGAAGCAATGCCCTTTCTGCGTGAACGCTCCGGCCGCTGGTCTCCCCCGAAGATCGTGGCCTTCGTCCTCGTCGTGCTGCCGGCGCTGTGGATCGCGTGGCTGGCCGCGACCGGCGGGCTCGGCGCGCGCCCGTTCAACGAGGCGATCCACCAGTCGGGCTCCTGGGCCGTGCGGCTGCTGCTGGTGTCGCTGGCGATCACGCCGGCGCGGCGCATTTTTGGAGCGCCGAAGCTGATCCTCACGCGGCGCGTCATCGGGGTCGCGGCCTTCGCCTATGTGGCCCTCCACCTCACGCTCTATTGTTTCGACCAGAAGCTCGACCTCGTGAAGGTGGCGAGCGAGATCGCGCTGCGGATCTACCTCACCATCGGCTTCGTCGCCTTTCTCGGGCTGCTCGCGCTGGCCGTCACCTCGACGGATGGCATGGTGCGCCGGCTCGGCGGTCCGCGCTGGCAGGCGCTGCATCGGCTCGCCTACCCGATCGCGCTGCTGGCGATGCTGCATTTCCTGATGCAGACCAAGCTCGACGTCACCGAGTCGATGATGATGGCCGGCTTCCTGGTCTGGCTGCTGCTCTACCGCCTCGCCTACCGGGTTTTTGGCGAGGTCGGGCCGTGGCGGCTCGCAGTGCTGGCGGTCGTCGCCGCGATCGCGACCGCGCTCGGCGAGGCGGCGTGGTACGGCGTCACGACCGGGATAGACGCGACGCTCCTGCTCGCCGCCAATCTCGACGTCTCGTTCGGACTGCGCCCGGCCGGCTGGGTGCTGGTCACCGGCCTCGCGGTCGCCGCCGCCGCGGCGCTCCGCACCGTCATCCCGGCCGGGAAGACTCCGCGCGGCCAAGCAGGTCGGCGAGCGCCTGCTCTGGCGCGATCCACGGCCAGTCCGGGAGCTGGTGGCGGAACCAGGTGAACTGCCGCTTGGCACGAAAATGATGCTGCGACCGCCCGTAGAACCCCCGCTCCGCACTTGACCGAAGTCGGGGTGATCTCCATGTTCAAATCAAATGGATCGGGCTTTCTCGGTCGGCGTCTGGCCTCGGTGCAAACCGGGGCCTTTCGCTTTTCAGGGGAAGATTTTCAGGCCATACCCGTCGAACTGCCCCGCACGGCTGCGGCGGAACTTGGTCTGGACGATCTCGTACGCGCGGTTCGGCTGGGTAGGATCGATGACATGCCGCCCGACGGGGTGCGCGACCAAGTCCGCGAGCTGCAGCCCCGTCGAATTGTGCTTCTTGTCCATGAACCGGATGTCGAAGTTCGGCATTTTTCCGGCCCTATTGCGGCCGTCGCATATGCGCCGGAACTCCAGTTCGAGTCGGGCATCCTCCTTGGCGCCGCGACACTCGACCAGCAGGTGGGTCACCCGGTCGACCTGCTTCTTCTCGCTGAGAAAGTAGAACAGCCGCTCCATGCAGAAGGTCAGGCCGATCTCATAAGGATCGGCCGGCTCGCTGTACCGCTTGATGTGCTGCTGCTTGTCGATCACGGCCGCTATGATGGTGAAATCGGCAGCCTCTATGATCTCGCTGGTACGCGTCATGAATGCTTTGCGAGTTTCAGCGTCGCGGAGAATTCGAAAGTCGCCGTGCTACTTCCTGATGTCGTGTCCATGCAGCACGACGCCGTCGTGCCCCCAGAACTCGAACTTGAGCTGCTGAATCCGGGGAACGACGCTCTGAACGTAGGTGCCCTTTTCGAAGATACAGAACGCCGGCGAAAAGACCGGATAGCTCAGGTCTATCGACGTCAGGCTGTGATCGCCGCTCTCGTCGGCGTAGACGATGTAATCGCTGTAAGACATGACGCAATTTCCAGAAACAACTACCCAGGATTGCGCCTTTTTCCGAACATCCTCAAGCTGAAACACCCGCGCGGCCAAGCAGGTCGGCGAGAGCCTGCTCTGGCGCGATCCACGGCCAGTCCGGGAGCTGGTGGCGGAACCAGGTGAACTGCCGCTTGGCGTAGTGCCGGGTGTCCTGCTGGCCTTTCCGGATCGCGTCGTCGCGCGACATCTCGCCCGACAGGAGCTTCAGCAGGCCCGGAAAGCCGTGCGACCGCATGGCCGGCAGCAGCGGATCGAGCCCGCGTGCGTCCAGAGCCCGCACCTCGTCGAGCGCGCCGGCTTCCACCATGGCGACGAAACGCGCATCGATGCGGGCATAGAGCGCCGTCCGCTCCGGCGCCAGGAACACCGTGACGAGGCGGGCGCCGTCGAGCACCGGCGCCTCGGTCTCGGCGTGCCAGGCGGCGAGCGGCCGGCCGGTCGTGAGCAGCACTTCCAAGGCGCGGGCGACGCGCAATCGGTCGCGCACGTTCAGCCGCGCCGCCTCGCCGGCATCGCGCGCCGCCAGCTCCGCATGCAGGCCCTCGGGCCCGAGCCGTTCCAGCTTTTCACGCACGACGCCACGGATCTCCTCCGGCACCGGCGGCACCTTCGACAGGCCCTGCGTCAGCGCCTTGAAATAGAGCCCGGTGCCGCCGCAGAGCACCGGCACGCGGCCGAGCGCCCTCGCCTCGGCGATCGCGGCCCGCGCATCGGCCACGTAGTGCCCCACCGAGTAGTTCACGGCCGCATCGACATGCCCGTAGAGACGGTGCGGAAGGCGCGCCTCCTCGTCCGGCGTCGGCCGCGCCGTGATGATGCGGAGATCCCGGTAGACCTGCATCGAGTCGGCATTGATCACGACGCCGCCGAGCCGCTCGGCCAGCGTCAGCGCCAGCGCGGACTTGCCGCTCGCCGTCGGCCCGGCGATCAGGATGGCGTCGATGGACATGGGTCGGCTGCGGTATGTCGGGTCCGGTCGATCGGAAGCGGAATGTCGGGCAAGCCGTCATGGTCGGGACGGTGCCGGGACCCTAGCATATCCTGCGGATGGCTGACGCCGGCGGAGGCTCGACGGAGCCTCCGCGGCGAACCACCGCCGAGCTGATCGGTTGCCGACGCGACCCGACACGATACGATATATCGGGTCACGTGGACTGCGCAGGACTTCGCGTGCCCGACACCGCGGCGGCATCGCCGAGGCGCAGGTCACGCTGCCGCCGCACGGCTGGGCGATTCTGGCATCCTAGGAAACAAGCCCGGAGATCGGCATGGGACGTCGCCTCCTCGCCCCGGCCGGTGTGGTCCTGGCCGGCCTGCTGGCAGCAACGGCTTTCGTCCCGGCGCGCGCGCAAACGCCGAGCCCATCGCCCGAGCGGCGGATCACGACCGAGACCGGGCCGCTGAGCGTGCGCGTCGTCGCCGGCGGGCTCGTCCATCCCTGGGGCCTCGCCGTGCTGCCGGACGGCCGCATGCTGGTGACAGAGCGGCCGGGCCGGCTGCGCCTCGTCACCCGCGACGGTGCCGTGTCGGCGCCGCTCGGCGGCGTGCCCGCGGTGTTCGCGCAGGGCCAGGGCGGGCTTCTGGACGTCGCGCTCGATCCGGACTTCGCGACGAATGGGCTGGTCTACGTCTCGTACGCCGAGCCCGGCGACGGCGGCGCATCGACCGCCGTGGCGCGCGGCAAGCTCGGCGAGACCGCGCTCGGCGATGTCACGGTGATCTTCCGCCAGCTTCCGAAGGTGTCGGGCGGCAATCATTTCGGCTCGCGCCTCGCCTTTGCACGCGACGGCAATCTGTTCGTCACCACGGGCGAGCGGTTCAAGTTCGACCCGGCCCAGGATCTCGGCAGCCATCTCGGCAAGATCATCAGGATCCGCCCGGACGGTTCGGTGCCGCCTGACAATCCCTTCGTCGGAAAGCCGGGCGCGCGCCCGGAGATCTGGTCCTACGGTCACCGCAACGTGCAGGGCGCCGCCATCCATCCCGATACCGGGATCTTGTGGGAGCACGAGATGGGCCCGCGCGGCGGCGACGAGCTGAACATCCCGCAGGCCGGCAAGAACTACGGCTGGCCGCTGGTGAGCTGGGGCACGCATTACGACGGCCGCCCGATCCCGTTGCCGCCGACGCGGCCGGACCTTTCCGACGCGATCCGCCAGTGGACGCCGGTGATCGCCCCGTCCGGCATGGCGTTCTACACGGCCGAGCGCATCCGCGGCTGGCGCGGCAGCCTGCTGATCGGCGGCCTCATGGCCCGCGGCATCGTGCGGCTCACGCTCGACGGAGAGCGCGTGACGGCCGAGGAACGCATCCCGCTCGGCGCCCGCATCCGCAACGTGACGCAAGGCCTCGACGGCGAGGTCCTTGCGCTGACCGACGAGGACGACGGCAAGATCTTGCGGCTGGCGCCGGCCGAATGAGATCGTGCCGAGCGGGGACCACCGCGCGCGATCGGAGCAGGCGCATCAGATCGACGATGGGCGCGCAGACGCGCAGACGCGTAAGGACAGCGCCTTCTCTCTGCGACGCTTCCGTGAAACACCCTCCCGTTTTCGCAAGACGCGGGAAGATGTGTCCCGTTCTGCCGTCATGAAGATCACGTGCAACGAACGATAACGTGCCGCTGGAACTGATTCGCCCCGGACGGACTTGGATCCATCGTCGCGAACGGCACGTGATCAGAAAGCAGCGTTTCCGGACGACATCGGAACGCCGCGTCATCGAGCCAGACCGTCATCGAGCCGGGCTGTCATCAAACAGTCCGACAGGAGCACCTAAGAACCCGACAACAAGACGTAAGAACGGGAGTGCCGCAGACGTAACCTCACCAAGGTTGGAGACCGTGATGGACTCGCAAGCGCATCTCGAGCATTCCACAGAGACCGACAAACCCCACCCGCTGGCGCCGGAGCAAGCACCCCCGCGCGTGCACGCCGCCATCGACCGCACGGCGAATGCCGGATCCGAGATGATCGGTCAGAACACCGCGATGGCCCAACGTCTGCTCGTCGCCGGCGCCGAGATGACGTTGCAGGTGAATTCGTGCGCCCGCGCCAATCTCGATCTGGTCACGCGGTCCAATGCCGAGCTGATGGAAGCCATGTGGAGCGCGTCGCAGGACTGGTCGCGCTGCACCCGCGGCTATGTCGAGTACATCATGGGCGAACGGCTGAACGCGTTCCTGCGCCACCGCACGCCGCAGCATCTCGCCGTCTTCCAGGCGGACATGTTCCACACCGGCGTCGCAGCCGCGCTCGATTACGTCCGCATGGGCACGGCCGGCGTCGATCCGCAGGCGACCCGATCCGCCGGCGCGCTCGACCGATCGGCGCCCTGAGTCTCGCTCTCACGCCGGCGCGTCGCGGGCGAGCCGCTCCAGCCCCGCGGCGGTCGTCACCGCCGGCGTCCAGCCGAGCGCGGCGAGCGCGGCGGCATCGACCACCAGCGGCTCGGCGAGGCGGCGGAACGCCTCGGCGCGCCCACTCGCGTGCAGCGCGGCCCGCAGCAGCGACACCGGAACCGGCAACAGGCCCGGCCGGCGACCGAGCCCACGCCGCAGCGCCGCGACCATCTCGCCGACCGTCAGCGCATCGCGGTCGGCGACGACGAAAGCGCACCGCAGCGGCCCCGGTGCGGCCAGCACGGTCGCGACCGCGCCGGAGAGATTGTCGAGGGCGAGCAGCGAGCGGCGCGCCGTCAGCGATCCGAACGGCAGCGGCCAGGACGAGCGGGCGAGCCTCAAGAGCTCGGCCATGTTGCCCCGCATGCCGGGGGCGTAGACCAGCACGGGCCGCAGCGCGACCCAGTCGATGTCGAGCGTCGCCAGCCCCTGCTCGGCCGCGAGCTTCGATTCGCCGTAGGCGGATTCCGGTGCGGCCGTGCCCGCCTCGGTGAGGACGTGGGCGGCGCTCGGGCCGGCCTGCGCCCGGATCGAGGAGAGAAAGACGAAGCGCTTCACGCCGGCGCGCTGGGCGGCGCGGGCCAGCGCCACGGTCGCCTCGGTGTTCATCGCCCGGTAGTCGTCGGCCGGTCGGCCGGTGAGATCGGGCGTCAGCGCGGCCGAATGGACGATCGCATCGACCCCCTCCAGCGCCGCCGCCATGTTTTGGGGCCGGGCGATGTCGCCGATCACGGCGCCGGTCGCCTCCGCCGGCAACTCGGCCGGCCGGCGCAGCAGCGCCCGCACCCTGAAACCCTGCGCCGGCAGGGCCTGCAGCAGATGGCGGCCGATGAACCCGGTCGCACCCGTCACGGCGATCAGCGGCGCCATCGCGTCCTCCCGGCTCGTGGCCGACCCTCGGCCCCGGCGAGCCTAACAGCAAGACCGTACGCCGCAATTCCTGTGGCACAGCCTACCCTTCCGGGGGCGACCGCAGGCGGAGCCGCCCTTCGCCGTCCCGCGCTTCGGCACCAACCGGTCGCGCTCCCGGACGGGGGAAGACGCCTCCTCCCAATACCACTTTATGTTGCAGCAAAGGCTATGGGTGGTATTCTACAACATCAGGGTTGCACAACTTTCGGGCCCCTCACAGCCGGAGGCGACAATGCAGCTTGGACAGACCGGATTCGGACGTTTCGGCGCGGTAGTCCTGCTGGCGTCGATCGTGTCGACCTCGCCGGGCCATGCGGAGGACTGCGGCCGCCTCGGCGGTGCTGGAGGGCCGTTGACCGACCGCAGCCTCTATGTCCGGGCGTCTGGCAACGGTTGGGCGAAGCTCGACTGGTCGCGACCCGACCTCGCCAACCGCAAGGTCGAGTTCGCCTACGTGATCGTCGAGAGCTTCGCCGAGGCCCGCTCCGGCGTGCTGGTCATCAAGTCGGGCCGCGTCGGCGGCAACGGCGAGCCGGCGACCCGATGGAGCGGCCGTGTCAAGCTGGTGCGGGTCGCCCAGACTTTCGACAACGGCCGGTGCGGTACGGTCGCGCCGTTCGGCGGCGACGTCCCGACCCGCTCCTACGACGATTATCACGACCACGGCCTGCGGGTGAAGGAGACCGACAAGCTCGACGCCTTCCATTTCCGCTACGCGGCGCGGCGATCCGGGTGCCGGCGCACCAACGACAACGCGCCCGATTCCTATGTGGCGGTCGACATGCGCAGCAATCTCGGCCAGTTCTCGTTCGACCCCGCGGTCGTCTCCGGCGGCACCTACAGCCAGGCTCTCGACTGGTTCCGGCCTTCTCCGGCCTACGCCAGCTCCGCCGGGCTCGCCGAGCAGCGCGTCGAGACCAAGCAGTACCGCACCGTCACGA
Source organism: Rhodoplanes sp. (assembly GCF_013377085.1). GTDB lineage: Bacteria > Pseudomonadota > Alphaproteobacteria > Rhizobiales > Xanthobacteraceae > Rhodoplanes. The sequence goes on from NZ_JACAAX010000024.1 coordinate 57,035, forward strand.
GCCAGCCGGTCTGCGTGTTCTTCTCCCTCGATGTGGGCGGCTCGGGGAGCTTCCTCAGGATCAACGACCTCGAGGCGCTGGTGAGCGGCGGCAGGCGCTTCACCCGCGCCGACGAGCTGCGCTGGCCGCTGGTGCCGTAGAGCACGATCCCGAGCACCGGCCCCCCGGCCCCCCGGCCCTCGGTGACGATCGTGCTCCCGACAAAGAGATGGAGCGGTGCGGCGGCGCGAAGATTTGCCGTCCCGCCCTGGACGGTCCGGTCCGGCGACGCCCATTCGGCGCACGACGACAGGTGCCTCATGACGGATCGCAGTGAACCGAAGCCCGACGCCGCGAACACGGCCGCGCCGTCCGGCACCGACCTCCTGTCGAGCGACCAGCAGCACATCATGCTGGCGCGCGAGCAGCAGCATATCGCGACGGGGCGCGGCAAGCGGCTCGGCGCCTGCGCCGAAACCGCCCCGTGGTGCGGCATCGGGCTGTCGGGAGGCGGCATCCGCTCGGCATCGCTGGCGCTCGGCGTGATGCAGGTGCTGGCCGAGAACGATCTGATCCGGCGATTCGACTACATCTCGTCGGTGTCGGGCGGCGGCTATCTCGGCGCCTCGCTGCAATGGTGGTGGTCGCGGGAGCCGCGTGATGATCCGCGCGACCCGCACGCGGCGAGGTTCGGACTGGGGCCGACCGACTTCCCCTATGCCTCCGAGGCGCCGCCGCCGGACAACGATTGCCGCGCGCCGGCGCGGCCCACGCCGCACGCCCCGCCCGACCCGGAACCCGCGGCGCACGAGACGCCGCTCGACCGCGCCCGCCGCAACCTCGCGTTCCTGCGTGCCCACGGCTCGTACCTGACCGCCGGGGACGGGATGAGCGCCTGGTCGATGCTCGCCGTCCTGCTGCGGACGATCGTCATCAGCCTCCTGATCTGGATTCCGCTGCTGACGCTCGCCTTTACGATCGTCACTGTGTTCAATCACCACGTGATCGACCCGCTCGCCCGCGCCACCGAGCTGTGGTCACCGATCGGCGACTCCTGGGCGGCTTGGTCGAGCACCAACAAACCTTGCACGGACTCGGACTTCGCCTGCCATCTGCGCTATCCGGCGTTCTACGCCGTCCTGATGTATCTGTTCTATCTGATCTGCTTCCTCTTCGTCTGCGCCGCCGTGGTGTTCGCCCTGCACAGTCGGGATCCGCAGGCGTCCGAGCGGAGTCACCACGCCGCTCGCATCGTCGTCACGCTGCTCGCTGCGCTCGGACTTTACCTCGTTTCCTCCCAATACCACGACCTCGACGGCACTGTGCGGCTCGCCCTGATCGCGGGTGTCGTCCTGCTGATCATGGGAACGACGACCACGATCGTCGACATGCTGACGCCGCCGACGCTCCGCCCCAGCTACTTTCTGCGGCGCTCGCTCGAACGGTTCATGGGGGCGCTCTTCGTTCCGACGCTCGTGATCCTCGCTGTTGCGACCGTGCCGATCATTCCACAATACTTGGCGAGTCCGACAGGACCCAAGGCGATCGCCACCTATGGTCCGGTCGGCGGCGTCGTCGTCCTGCTGGGCGGCGTGATCTCGGCCCTCTACGGCTACTACACGTTCCTGCGCAACATCGTGCCGGGAACGGTCGGCAAGATCGCCGCGACCGCCGGCGCACTGCTCTATCTCTACGGCACCCTGATCCTCGCTTATGTCGCCTCTGCGGCCGCGTTTTTCTTTCTGCTCGACACGCGCTCGGTGTCGAGCGAATTCAATCCCCTGACCTTCGTTGCCATCTTCGGATCGATCCTGCTGGCGGCTTTTCTCGGCTGGCGGGCGAACATCAATCTCGTCGGTCTGCATCGCTTCTACCGCGACCGGCTGATGGAAGCGTTCATGCCGACCGACGCTTCGGTGACCGCGATGAAGGCCCGCTACTCCGCCGTCGCCGACACCATGACGGTCACGAGGTTCAAGGACTCGTCGCTGCCCGACCCGGAAAACAACGATTTCGTCCCACGCCCCTATCCGCTGATCAACACCAATGTGATTCTGATCAGGGACGAGGACCAGAAGGTCAGGCGGCGCGGCGGCGACAACTTCATCGTGTCGCCGCTCTTCATCGGCAGCACCGTCACGGGCTGGCAGCCGACCGACGAGTATCTCGCCCGCAACGGAGCGCTGACCTTCGCCACCGCGATGGCGGCGTCGGGCGCCGCCGCCAATGCCCGGGCCGGCTACATCGGCACCGGCATCACCATGAACCCGTTCGTCTCGGCAGTGATGTCGCTGCTCAACGTGCGGCTCGGCCTGTGGGTGGGCAATCCGTCCAGCCGATCGAGGACCATCAAGGCCGTCCCCAACTTCTTCAATCCTGGCCTGTGGGCCGGCATCTTCGGTCGCGCCCACAACCGGCACAGCCGGTTCCTCGAACTGACGGACGGCGGGCATTTCGAGAATCTCGGGCTGTACGAGCTGGTGCGGCGGAGGCTCGCCGTCATCCTGATCGTCGACGGCGAGGCGGACCCGGCGATCAGCCTGCGATCGCTGGTGTCGGCGCGCGGGCGCATCGAGCAGGACTTCGGCGCAACCCTGTCGCTGTTCGACGGGCTCGGCCCCGAGCGGCTGCTGATGCAGCCCGAAAAGGACTACCCGGCCGGCGTGCGCTACGCCCAGGCGCCGTTCCTGGTCGGCGAGATCATCTACGAGGACGGCAGCATCGGCACGCTGATTTACGTGAAGTCGACCCTGATCAAGAGCATGGACTTCGCCACCCGCGGCTATCTCGCGTCCAATCCCGAGTTCCCGCATCAGTCGACGGTCGATCAGTTCTTCGATCCGGACCAGTTCGAGGCGTATCGTCGCCTCGGCCACCAAGCCGGAACGCGCGTCATCGACGACCTGGATCTGGTGACGACGATCCACAAGCCGACCGAGATCGTCGCCCGCTATCGCGGCGGCCGGGCGGGCCGCCGCTGACGCCCGGCGGCCACGGACGCGGCGGCCGGCGCGGCAGGCGACCCGCCGAAAGCACAACGGCGAGGTCCGTTTCCATGGAGACGGGACTCGCTCTAGAGTGCCGCCATGCTCCTTCCCCTCCGCCGTCACCCGGATTCGCCGAACGCAGCCGCGACCGACGTCACCGTCGAGGTCGCACGGCCGGCGGCCGGTCGGCTGCTGCTGACCTGGATCGTCACCGGTGCGATCACAGCCATCCGCATCCCGCCACCGGAGACGCCGGCGCGCGCCGACGAGCTGTGGCGGCACACCTGCTTCGAGGCTTTCGTCCGGGCGCCGCCGGGCTCCGCGTATTACGAATTCAACTTTTCTCCGTCGACGTGCTGGGCGGCCTATCGGTTCGACTTCTACCGCAGCGGAATGCGCGTCGCCGACGAGATCGGCGCGCCGCTGATCGAGGCGCAATCACGCGCCGACGGCTGGGTGCTGCAGGCCGCGCTGGAGCTCGATCGCCTCTCAGCGCTACCGTGCGACGCCCCGTTGCATCTCGGCCTGTCGGCCGTGATCGAGGATACCAACGGCCGCCTGTCCTATTGGGCGCTGGCACACCCCCCCGGAAAACCGGACTTCCATCACGCCGACGGCTTTGCGCATGACCTGCTGCCGGCGTAGAGCATGTCATCGTCACGTGACAAACTGTTTTAGGACATGATCCCAGCCGTGGTTTCGCTCGACCGTCTTCGCCGCCTCGACCTGGTGCACTCTTACCCTCTCCCGGAGGGAGAGGTGAAGCGGAGAGCTCCGCGCGAGTGGCGTCGGGTGCCGTCATGAACTTCGGAATCGACCGCCTCGTCGCCGAGCCGGCCTTGCGGGCGCCGCTCGCCGGCCGTCGCGTCGCCCTGCTGGCGCATCCGGCCTCCGTCACCAAAGATCTGACGCACTCGCTCGATGCGCTGGCCGGCTGCGGCGACCTGACGATCGGCGCGGCCTTCGGCCCGCAGCACGGTCTGCGCGGCGACAAGCAGGACAACATGATCGAGTCGCCGGATTTCTTGGATCCGGCGCACGGCATCCCGGTGTTCAGCCTGTACGGCGAGGTGCGCAAGCCGACCGACGCGATGATGGACACGTTCGACGTGATGCTGGTCGACCTCCAGGATCTCGGCTGCCGCATCTACACCTTCATCACCACGCTGCGTTACGTGCTGGAAGCGGCCGCGCGCCACCGCAAGGCCGTGTGGGTGCTGGATCGTCCCAATCCGGCCGGCCGGCCGGTCGAGGGGCTGACGCTGCGCGCCGGCCAGGAGAGCTTTGTCGGCGCCGGTCCGCTGCCGATGCGGCACGGCCTCACGCTGGGAGAACTCGGCGCCTGGTTCGTCGCCACGCTGAAGCTCGATGTCGAGTATCGCGTCGTCGAGATGCAGGGCTGGCGGCCCGAGGCGGCGCCGGGCTTCGGCTGGCCGCTCGGCGAGCGGACCTGGATCAACCCCAGCCCCAACGCGCCGAACCTGTTCATGGCGCGGGCCTATGCCGGCACCGTGATGCTCGAGGGCACGACCCTGTCGGAGGGGCGCGGCACCACGCGGCCGCTCGAGCTGTTCGGCGCACCCGACATCGATGCGCGGGCCGTGATGGCGGAGATGCGGGCGCTGGCGCCGCAATGGCTCGCCGGCTGTGCCTTGCGCGAGATCTGGTTCGAGCCGACCTTCCACAAGCATGCTGGAAAGCTCTGCCACGGCGTGCAGATCCACACCGAGGGTCCCGGCTACGACCACGCGGCGTTCAGGCCCTGGCGCCTGCAGGCGCTCGCCTTCAAGGCGATCCGCCGCCTGTATCCGGACTACCCGCTGTGGCGGGATTTTGCCTACGAGTACGAGCACGGCCGGCTCGCCATCGACGTCATCAACGGCGGCCCGTTGCTGCGCGAATGGGTCGACGACGCGGCGGCGACCCCGCAGGACCTCGACGCGCTGACGCGGCCTGACGAGCAGGCCTGGGCGGACGAGCGCCGGCCGTTTCTCGAGTATTGACGGGCCGCGCCGCCCGCCCTCGCCGCTCCCGGCGCGCCGCGCCAAAAGCCCTTCCGCCGCCCGCTCCAGGTGCTAAACCGGGGCCCGAAAAACCATCCCTGCCGCGGAGTCGGTCCTGTGACCCTGGTTCAGCCTTTTCGTGCCCTGCGTCCCGGCCCGGGACGCGCCGCCGAGGTTCTGGCGCCCCCCTACGACGTGCTGTCCAGCGACGAGGCGCGGCTGCGCGCCCGCGCCAAGCCGTGGAGCTTCCTGCACATCTCCAAGCCGGAGATCGACCTCGACCCGGCCATCGACCCGCACGATCCGGCCGTCTACGCCAAGGGGCGCGAAAACCTCGACCGCATGGTCGCCGAAGGCGTGCTGATCCGCGACGCCACGCCCGGCTACTACGTCTACCGGCTGACCTGGCGCGACCGGGTGCAGACCGGCCTCGCCGTCGCCGCCTCGGTCGCCGACTACGAGAGCAACCGCATCCGCAAGCACGAGCTGACCACGCCGGTCAAGGAGGACGACCGCGTCCACCAGATCGAGGCCGTCAACGCCCAGACCGGCCCGGTGATGCTCGCCTACCGGGACGCGCCCGGGCTCGACGCGCTGCTGGCCCAGGTCACCGAGACGAGGGGCGCCGTCGACGTCACGGCCGACGACGGCGTGCGCCACGAGATGTGGGTGGTGGACGGGCCCGAGACCGTCGCCCAGCTCACCCGCATGATCGAAGCCCTGCCGGCCCTCTATATCGCCGACGGCCATCACCGCTCGGCAGCGGCAGCGCGGGTCGCGGCGGCGCGCGGGGGCCCCGCCGCGCACGGGGGCGCGGGGTCGCACGACCATTTCCTCGCCGTGATGTTCCCCGATCACCAGATGACCATCCTGGACTACAACCGGCTGATGAAGGACCTCGACGGCCGCACGCCGGCGGAGCTGCTCGCGGCGCTCGGCGAGCGGTTCGAGGTGACGCTGGCGGATGGCCCGGTGCGGCCGGCGGCGCCGAACGCGTTCGGCTTGTTCGTCGACGGTACCTGGTACGCGCTGACGCTGCATCCGGAGTTCGTCCCGGCGGACGACCCGGTCGGGCGACTGCCGATCACGCTCTTGAGCAAGAACGCCATCGAGCCGCTGTTCGGCATCACCGACCAGCGCCGCGACAAGCGCATCGACTTCGTCGGCGGCGGCCGCGGCGTCGAGGAGCTTTCGCGACGCGTCACGGCCGGCGACGCCGCCGCGGCGTTCTCGCTCTACCCGACCCAGATGGTGGATCTCATGGCGGTCGCCGACGCCGGCGAGATCATGCCGCCCAAGTCCACCTGGTTCGAGCCCAAGCTGGCCGACGGCATGGTCAGCCACGTGCTGGATTGAGGCAGCAAATCCGCGGCGGCGCCGGGACCCGCTCCGATCGACGCCGCACGATCGGGGCCCGATCTATTCGATCCGTGCGCCGAAGGTCTCGCGGAAGATGCGCTCGCCGGCCGGCGTGACCAGCACGGCGCGGGTGTCGTCGCGCCGGCGGGTCCATCCGTTTCGCATGCTTTGCGTGCAGATCGCGGCGCCGACGGCGCCGGCGAGGTGCGGTCGCCGCTCGCTCCAATCGAGGCAGGGCCGGCACAGCACGCGTCCCGACCGCAGCGTGCGTCGCTGCAGCATCGGTCCGGTGTCGATCCCGATCTCGCCCAGGAAGGCGATCCCGGACTCGGTGAGGAGGCCGGCATCGCTCGTCAGCTCGACATGGCCGCGCTCCACCAGGGCGTCGGCCAAGGCGACGCCGAGCCGCCCGGCGAAGTGGTCGTAACAGGCGCGGGCCTTCCGCAGCGCCGGATCCCGCGGGCCGACGATCGGCCGCTGCCGGTCGGGATCGAGTTCGGCGGCAACCTGCATGATGGTCTCGAGCATGTGCGCCACCGACGGCGTGGCGAGCCGGTGATACCGGTGCCGCCCCTGCTTCTCGACACTCAACAAACCGCCCGCCGTCATCCGGCTGAGATGACCGCTCGCCGTCTGCGGCGTGATTCCGGCCACCCGCGCCAGTTCGGCGGCCGTGAGCGCCCGGCCGTCCATCAACGCGAACAGCATGCTGGCCCGCGCGGGATCCCCCGACAGGGTGGCGAGCTCGGCAAATCGTGCGTTGCTGGTCATGATCTCCATCCTCGCTCGGACGGCCATTCTGTGCCGGCCCCCGGCGCGATGCTACGGCCGGCGCCGTAACGTTCGGACGGCATCCGCTCCAGTGTACCTCCACCGGTCGACGGCGGCATGCCGCAACGCGAGAGCCCGCGGCGACCCCGACGGACAAGACGGCGGAGCGCGCAGTGACGACACGCGAACAGAAAAGCCTGTTCTTCGGCTGGCGGGTGGTCGCCGCCGTGTTCATCCTCGCCATGTTCGGCTGGGGGGTCGGGTTCTACGGCCCGCCCGTCTACCTGCATGTGGTCCGCGAAACGCGGGGGTGGTCGCTGGCGCTCATCTCCGCCGCAGTCACCACCCATTTCCTGTTCGGCGCGGTCGTGATCGCCAATCTCCCGACGCTGTACCGACGGTTCGGCCTGCCCGCGGTGACTAAGGCCGGCACCGTGGCGCTCGCGGCCGGCGTGATCGGCTGGGCCGCGGCGGCCGAGCCGTGGCAGCTCTTTCTCGCGACGCTGCTCAGCGGCGGCGGCTGGGTCACCATGGGGGCAGCCGCCGTCAATGCGATCGTCGCGCCGTGGTTCGTGCGGACAAGGCCGGCGGCCCTGGCGATGGCCTACAACGGATCGAGCGTCGGCGGCGTGGTGTTCTCGCCGCTCTGGGTCGCGATGATCGGAGTCGTCGGCTTCGCCTGCGCCGCGACCGTCGTCGGGCTGGTGATGATCGTCACCATCTGGGTGCTCGCAGATCGGTTCTACGCCGCTAGTCCCGACCGCATGGGCTTGTCCGCCGACGGCGATGCCCCCGAAGCGAAAGCCGCATCGATCGCCTCGCCGCCGACGTACCCGCTCACGCATCGCGGCTTGTGGCGCGATCGCCGCTTCGTCACGCTGGCGGCCGGCATGGCGCTCGGCCTGTTCGCCCAGATCGGCCTACTGGCGCATCTGTTCTCGCTGCTGGTCCCGCCGCTCGGCGCCTCGGCCGCCGGCCTCGCGACCGGTGCCGCCACGGCTGCGGCCGTGGCGGGCCGTACAATGGTCGGATGGCTGATGCCGGCCGGCGCCGATCGCCGGCTGGTCGCCTGCGCGAGCCATGGGGTGCAGATCGCCGGATCGCTCGCATTGCTCGGCGCGGCCGGCGACCACATGCCCCTGCTTCTCCTCGGCGTCGTATTGTTCGGTGCCGGCATCGGCAATGTGACGTCGCTGCCGCCCCTCGTCGCCCAGGTCGAATTCGCCGCCGAGGACGCGCCGCGCGTCGTCGCCCTGATGGTCGCCATCGGCCAGGGCGCCTATGCGTTCGCGCCCGCGGTCTTCGGGCTGATCCGGGAGTTCGGCCCGCCGCTGGGCGCCACGGCGCCCGGAGCGGCGCCGTGTCTCTTCATCGCCGCGGCGCTCGTCCAGTCGGCCGCCGTCGTCGCCTTCCTGGCCGGTCGGCGTCGGTAGCGCGGACCTCGCCGGCCTGCTGGCCGACGGCATGGAGCGCCCGGCCGCCGTCGGTAGCCTGAAACCTGCGGCATTGGCGCCGTGCGGTTTTGCGGCTATGCAGGCCGGCCGGTTTCCGAGGTCCCGAGTTGCCCGTCGCATGACCCACGTCGCCACCCTGATCGCCGATCCCGCACGGCCCGTCCTCGATGACGCCGCGGCGGCGATCGCCCGGACGATCCTGCCTTCGCCCGGCACGCCCGACTGGCTGGCGCCCGCGGTCGCGGTCGATCTGCCGTTCACGCCGCGCGGGCCGCTCGACGAGCGCGCGCTCGCCGCGCGGCTGCGCACCGCTCTGGCGCCGCGGCCGATCGACGTCGTCGTGCAGGCCGTGGCGGAGCGCCGCAAGCGGCTGCTGGTGGCCGACATGGACTCGACCATGATCCAGCAGGAATGCATCGACGAGATCGCCGACATGATCGGCCGCAAGGCGCACGTGGCCGCCATCACGGAGCGGGCGATGCGCGGCGAGATCGCCTTCGAGCCGGCGCTCACCGAGCGCGTCGCACTCTTGGCCGGCCTGCCCGTGAGCCTGATCGACGAGGTGATCGAGACCCGCATCACGCTCACTCCCGGCGCCCGCGCGCTGGTGCGGACCATGGCGGCGCACGGCGCCCGCACCTGCCTGGTGTCGGGCGGCTTCACGCTGTTCACGGCGCGGGTGGCGGCGCTGATCGGCTTCCACGAGCATGTCGGCAACGTGCTGGAGATCGGCCCCGACAAGCGCCTCACCGGCCGCGTCGTACCGCCGCTGATCGGGCGCGAGGCCAAGCGCACCACCCTGCACGATCGCCGCGAGGCGCTGCGGCTGGCCCAGCACGACACGCTGGTGGTCGGCGACGGCGCCAACGACCTCGCCATGATCGACGAGGCCGGCCTCGGCGTCGCCTACCACGCCAAGCCCGCCGTGGCGGCAGCCGCCGACGCCCGCATCGACCACGGCGACCTCGGGGCGCTGCTCTATGCGCAGGGGTTTCGCGCCGGCGAGTTCGTGAACGGGTGAGCCCGGACACGGTCGATCAGGTCACGGTCATTCCGGGGCGCACCGAAGGTGCGAACCTGGAATCCAACCAGGAATTCCGAGCGCGTCGCTGGATTCCGGGTCCGGCGCCCCGAAGTCGGCTGCTGCCGACTTCAGCACCATGCGATGCCGATCCCGGGTAGACCCGGGATCGGTGCGCCGTCCCGGAATGACCGTCCGATCACTGAATGCTGGAGCGGACGTCCGGGGTGCGCTCGGCGCCCGTCAGCGTGCTGGGGAACTCGAAGAACTTGCGCAGCACGCCGGGCGCCACGGCCGAGATCGGGTTGACCCGCAGGATCGGCGCGCCGGGCGAGCCGACCACCTCGTAGGTGACGCCGAGCAGGCCTTCCTTGTCGCCGCCGCCCAGGAACAGGCCGACGATCGGGATCTGGCCGAAGGCGTTGTTCAGCCCGTAGAGCGGCACGAAGGTGCCGCGCAGGCGCACCTCGTTGGCGGCGTAGTCGATCGCGCCCTCGAGCGTGGCCCCGACCATCGGGCCGCGCACGACGCCGTCGCGGATCATCAGGCGGCCCGCGCCCTTGCTGAAATCCACCCGCATGCGGCTGAACTCGACGCCGGGATTCTGCGAGCCCGCCGCCCCCGAGGCGGCGACCCGGTCGAGCGAAGGCTCGCCCCGTACCGTGAAGTCGCGGACGTTGAGCAGGCCCTCCTTCGGGCGCTGGTCGGCGCTCGGCGGATCCATGGCGACCCACATCTGGCCGCCGAACATGCGGGCATAGGTGTCGGTGAAGCGGAATGCCGCGCCGGCGTCCTTGCTCTCCAGATAGACCACTTGGCCGCCGCCGCCGACCCGGCCGCGCAGGTCGCCGATCAGGGTCGCCTCGGCGCCGATCTTGGCGGAGAGGTTGAAGGACTCGAGCTTGCCGCCGCGGCGCAGGAGCTTGAGGTCGACGGCCCGCAGCGCCTCGCCGTTGAAGCCGGCCAGCGCACCGATCTTCATGTCGATGTCGACGTCGGCATTGGCGGACGGGCGTTTCTGGTCGGCCGACGAGCCGCCCATCACGGATTTGACGAAGGCCCGCCCGTCATAGACGTCGCCCCGCAGGGTGATCTTGACGATTCCGTCCTGGCCGCGCTCGGCCTTCAGGGTCGCCTTGTCGCCGTCCGACAGGCCGAACACCGGGAACGAGGCGGCGAGGAAGTCGCCGTTGCCGTCGATCTCGACGCCACCCTTCACCGAGGCGCCCGAGCCCTCGATGACGACGTCCTCGAAGCGCGCCGCCTTGCCGCGCCCCACATAGGTGAACACCGCGCGGGCCGGCTTGCCGGCCGGCTTCACCCAGCTCGGCAGCAGATTGTCGATGCGGGTCTGGGTCAGGTCGGATTCGACGACCAGGCGGTTGTCCTGGTCGGGATTGGTCGCCATCCGGCCGGCGAGCTTGATCGCGATCGGACCGCTCACGGCGGGGCCCGCATCGAAGCCGAGCTTGGTGCGGGCGGCATCGTCCATGGTGGCCTGCAGACGCAACTCGGCATCCTCGTCGCCGCGCGTCTTGCGGAGCTCGATCGCGGCCGGCACGCCGCCGACCCGCACGTCGCCCTTCACCTGGTAGCCCTGCTGATTGGCGTTGATGCGCAGGGTCTGCGCCTCGATCTTCTGCGACAGCGCGAACTTGTCGACGGCGAAATTGGTGACGTCGGCCACCACCGTGTAGTTGAACGTGCCGGGCGGCGGATCGGATTCGATCGTCGTCGCCACCGTCACCTGGGCGCTCACGGTGCCGCGGCAATTGTTGGGATCGAGCGGCACGCCGGCAGCGTCGCGGATGTGGTCGAGCGCCAGGAACTCGGCCGCCGCCGGGGCCGGGCCGTCGACCCGGGCCCGCACCCGCGCCGGCGGCTTCGGCCCGTGCGAATCCGGCACCTCGAACAGGCCGTTGGTGACCGTCATGCGCCGCCCGGACGGCAGCTCGGCGACGCCGCGCCCGAGCGCGACGGCGATCTGGCGGCCGCGCACCCGCATCACCAGATCGGACTCGCGGATGGGCGGCAATGCCTCCATCAGCTTGATCTGGGTGCCGTTGGTGACGATCTCGATCGACAGGCCGTCGTCCGGCACCGGCGGGCCGCCGGCCCGCAGCGTCGACAGCGGTGCGTTGGTGGCGATCTCGATGCGGTCGAGTGCGCCGCCCGTCATGTTGTCCATCACCCATTCGCGCACCGGCGGGTTCACGAAGGGCGGCCAGATGCGCTTGAACGACGTCGCCGACATGTTGCGCGCCGCCATGCCGACGACGATGCGCGGATCGCTGGTGGCGAGATCGAAGAAGCCCGACATGGCGATGGCGACGTCGCCGCCGGCGGCCTCGCCGTGCAGGACGTCGAGCCGGCGCGACATCGGATCGAAACGACCGCGGATCAGGAGCCGGTTGATCAGCAGCGGCGTCTCGCCCTGAGCGGCCGAGCCCATCACGACGCTGCCGCCGCGCAGACCGACGTCCCACGGCTGGCCGGGATCGGCCGGCGGCTCCGCCTGGGCGACCAGCGTCATCCTGGTGGTGCCGGAGACGAGCTGGAACGGCGTGACGATCATGCCGCGACTGGCGTCCCATTCGAGGCTCGCCTCGAAGCGGTCGACCGTCACGCGATTGAGGGCGTCGCCGACCTCGCCGATCATGCCGGGACCGGCGAGCAGGCGCCCGGTGGCGAACTGCGGCGTGCCGTCGGCGGCGATCTCGGCGCGCAGGCTGGCGGAGATCGGCAGGTCGGACTCGACGCCGCCGTCGAGCCGCAGCGCCATCAGGATGTCGCGCACCGACACCTTGCGGGCCTCGATGCGCACGACGCGCGAGCCCTGCTGGGTCGCCTTGACGGCCCCCACCACCACCCAGGGCCGCTCGGGGTCCTGCGAGCCGAGCGTCACCGAGAGCTCGCCCGGCTGCGGCCGCGTCATGGTGAGGTGGATGTTCTCGAAGCGCGACTGACGGCCGCTGCGCTGATCGTCGACCACCAGATTGCCGCTCTTCAGGCCGACCTCGGTGAGGGCGCCGCCGTCGAGCCCGAGGCTGCCGAGGCTGTCGACCCAGGCCAGCAGGGCGGCAAAATTCTGCCCGGCGCTGCGGGCCGGCGCTGCGGAGCCGGACGGCATCGACGCGGTCGGCTCCGAATCGGCCTTGAGGCCGATCGGCGCCGTGCCGGCCGAGGCCAGCACGGGCGAGGTGGCGATCGGGCGCTTGTCGGCGCCGGCGAAGATCGTGACGGTGCCGTCGGTCTCGACCCGCAGCGCGATCTCGGCGCCGACCAGGCTGATGCTCTCGACCCGCGGCCGCCCGGTCATCAGCGCCGCGACAGTCAGGCCGGCCTCGGCCTTGGGGGCGGTCGCCACCACGGTGCCGTCGGTGTCGCGCACCACGATGTCGCGCACCCGCACGGCCATGCGGCGATTCTCGTCGAGCTCGATGACGGTGCCACCGATCTCGACCTTGTAGCGATTGCCGAGATTTTCGGTGATCGCGGCGGTGAGCCACGGGGTCGCCATGTCGAGCGGGATCGGCCCGACGGACAGACGCCACCACAAGCCGCCGATCAGCAGGGCGATGGCGGCCAACGGCAAGCCGGTGGCCAGCAGGCAGATGCGCACCGGGCGGCGCCCGAGCGCATGCGCCACGGCCTGACGAAGGTGCCACACGGCCGTCTGAACATCGATGCGGTGAGGGCGGTCGGCCCGGCCATGCGCGGTGCCATGCCCGCGGGCGCGACGCGGGCCGGACCGGTGAGCCCCTGCTCTCGGTCCGAGCGTCGTCAGAGCCGCCTCGCGGAGCGACGACAGGCCGACACGCAGGCGGCGACCGAAACGCGGCAGGGCAGACAGGGCAGACGACAGGGCCGAAAGGCGAGGCGCAGCACACGCGCGGGGCGCATCGGACGGCGTCGGCTCGCGGCAGGCGCGCGTCGACGCAACCCGGGCGGCCTCCGCACATTTGTGCAGATGAAGGCTCGCCTCCAGGCTGCGCAGGGCAGCCAGTTTCGGACTCAGTTCCTTGTCCGTCATGCGTTCTGGACGGCCCCGTTCCCTGCCCGCACAATGCCCCCGTATGCGATCCGGTGAGGCGGGCACTAGGCCCGGCACATCCATCGATCTAACAGGGACTTATTACCCATACCCCAGGCTCCGAGAGAGCGCCGGGAAAGCGTCGAAAGGAAGGCATATGCCAATGAAACTGCGCGACGGCGACCCTGCTCCGGAGTTCCGCTTACCCCGTGACGGTGGCGGCGAGGTGTCGCTCGCCGACTATCGCGGCCGCAAGCTGGTCTTGTATTTCTACCCGAAGGCCGACACCCCCGGTTGCACCCGCGAATCCCAGGCATTTTCGGCCGCCCGCGAAAAGTTCGCAAAGGCAGGCGCCGACATTCTCGGGGTATCTGCCGATCCGGTGAAGAAGCAGGACGCCTTCGTGAAGAAGCACGACCTGAAAATCCCGCTCGGCTCCGACGAGACCCACAAGATGCTCGAGGCGTATGGGGTGTGGGGTGAAAAGTCCATGTACGGCAAGACCTTCATGGGAATCACCCGGGCCACTGTGCTGATCGGGCCGGACGGTCGGATCGCCCGCGTCTGGCCCTCCGTCAAGGTCGACGGCCATGCCGACGAGGTTTTGGCAGCCGTGAAGGCGATTTAGCAGGCGAGGGCCGCACCACCCGGCACCGCACGTCCCGGCCGGGTCGAGTCCCGGAACGAAGGTCATGGAAAGCAGATTCGTTCGGAAAATCTTTACCATGCGGTGATTTCATTCACGCCTCGGAGCGGCCGGCGCGACCGCACGGCCGGCAGGGAGCGTGAATGTCTCATCGGCCCAACAACGATCACGGGCAGCGTGACCGGCCGATGCACGAGCATCCCGCGGCGGCCGACCGGGCCACCGAGGTGCCGCCGCGTCCCGTCCATCCGCACGCCGTCCGCCACGCCGCCGAGCCCCAGTTCGACCACCGGGCCGAGCACCGCGGCGATCATCATGCCGATCATCGTTACGGCCACCATGTCGGCCTCGACGAGCGGCGGCCCCGGCCCGAGGACGAGCCCCGCCGCCCGCGGCCGCCCGCCCGGCCGCCGGCCCAGGCGGCAGCCAGGCCATCGGCCCAAGGGACGACCAAAACGCCGCGCCGCGCCTTCACGTTCGGCTATGCGGGCCGGCAGGTGCGGCTCGGCCCGGTCGCCTTCTGGACCGTGGTCGGCAGCCTGGTGATCATGGCCGGCTGGTCGGCCGTCACGGCCAGTTATTTCGCCTTTCACGACGACGTCATCACCCGGATGATCGCCCGCCAGACGGACCTCGAGGCCGCCTATGAGGACCGCATCGCCGAGATGCGGGCCCAGGTCGACCGGGTGACGACCCGCCAGCTCCTCGACCAGGAGCAGTTCGAGCAGAAGCTCGAGCAGGTGATTCGCCGCCAGAGCGTGCTGGAGAACCGCGCCACCGCGCTCGGCGGCATCGGCACGCAGGAGACCACCGGCTCGATCAAGCCGCCCGGCCGCAACGTCCCGGCCGAGCCCGTGGCCCCGGTGGCGGCGCAGCCCAAGGCCTCGCCGATCAGCGACACCGTGATCTTCAAGGCCCCACCCGACCGCCAGGCGCGGCTCGAATCGCGCCAGCCGCCGACCGCGCTCGCCGCCGCCGCGAGCCGCAACGTCCTTCCGGGCCTCGAAGGCAAGATCGCGCGGCTCAACGGCGCGCTCGACCGCATCGAGACCCGCCAGGTGGCGTCGCTCGCATCGCTCGAGGAGAGCTATGACGGGCGGGCCCGCCGCATCCGCGCGATGCTCTCCGACCTCGGGCTCGAGCGCACCGCGCCGGCCGAGAGCAATGTCGGCGGCCCGTTCGTGCCGGTGCGGCTCGCCTCGGTGGCCTCGACCTTCGAGCGCCAGGTCCACCGGGTCCGCCTCGCCCGCGCCCAGGCCGAGCGCCTGACCCGCACCCTGGTCTCGATCCCGATCAGGAAGCCGGTCGCCGGCGACGTCGATTTCAGCTCCACGTTCGGGGTGCGGCTCGACCCGTTCATCGGCCGCCCCGCCATGCATACCGGGCTCGATTTCCGCGGCGCCACGGGCGAGCCGATCCGCGTCACCGCCAACGGCACCGTGACGTCGGCCGGCTGGAGCGGCGGCTACGGCCGGATGATCGAGGTCGACCACGGCAACGGCCTGTCGACCCGCTACGGCCATCTCTCCGAGATCCTGGTGCAGCCGGGCCAGAGCGTGAAGATCGGCCAGGTGATCGGCCGGCTCGGCTCCACCGGCCGCTCGACCGGCCCGCATCTGCACTACGAGACGCGCGTCTCCGGCGACGCCATCGACCCGCAGAAGTTCCTTCGCGCCGGACTGCGGATGGGCGCGCTCTAGGCGCGTCCGGTCATCATCGTCTGCATCGTCTGCCGACGACGCGCCGCGGCGGCATCCCGCGACGGCATCGAAACCTCCATCCTCGAACGCTCCCGGACAGCGCAAAGCGCTCGGCTCCCGATCACAAAAAATCGTCCCCGCGGTGGCGCTACGGGATGCACAGATCTCGTTTTGTCGAGACCATCTGGTGGTACGACAAAAAGAGCGCCTTCCCCACCGTCGTCATCGCCGGGCTTGACCCGGCGATCCATCATCCTGCGAACAAAGCATTTTTGCGAAAATCGATGGATGCGCGGGTCGAGCCCGCGCATGACGCTCTCATGCATGGCAAGCGATGTGTGCATCCCGTAGCGCGGTGGCGGGGACGAGCGCGAGGAGAAGCCCGGCCTGTGGTCGAAGCGCCGCCGGCTCACGCCGTGATCGAGACGCTTCGCTGCTCGTTGGAGCCCGAGAACATCGACGAGGCGAGCGTGTCGAACATCGATTTGAGGCTCTTGGCCAGCTCCGCCTGGCTGACCGAGCCGTCGCTGTCGCTGTCGAGCGAGGACACCACCGAGTCGGCCTGATCGGTGGTTCCGCCGCTGCTGGTCGCCAGGCTCTCCATCTCGCTCTTGGAGATCGAGCCGTCGCCGTCGGTGTCGATGGAGCTGAACAGCTTGTCGAGCGGATTGCTGCCCGACGTGCCCGACGTCGAGCTCGACGAGGTGGCGCTGCCGATCGCCGACACAGAGGAGCCGGCCGCGGACGACGCGCTCGAAGCGCCCGACGAATCGCCGGAGACCTGCTGCATCATCATCAGCAGCATCATCATGTCGCTGCCGAGCCCGTTGCCCGATCCCGACGACGAGGATGACGACGAGGACGACGACGAGTCGTCGTCGGGCGGCGGCGGGGGCGGCATGAAGCTGCCGGACGTGCCGGACGTGCCGGAGGTCGACGAGCTGGAGCTCGTCGAGCTGGACGACGTCGACGAGGTCGACGAGCTGCTGCTCGTCTGCAGAAGCTTCATCAGTGACCAGAGGCTCGACGAATCCGACGAGCTGACGGCGGAAGTGGACATCCCGTCCTCCTGACGCGCGCGGCGGCGGCCCGGGCCCCGGCGATGCGTCGCCCCGAACCGCATGCGTCGCGTCGCATGCGCTTGTACCGAAGCTTATACGGACGAGAGTCGGCGTTCCGGCAGGATCTTGTGGGGGTGCGCCTGAGAGGGCGGCGCTGCGCTTCACCTCTTCGCAGCAGCGCGCTTTGGAGAGTTCGTCATTCCGGGTCCGCGCGCGTAAGCGCGCGGACCCGGAATCCATACCCCCGGTGCCGATTGCTCTCGGGACACAGGGGTTATGGATTCCGGGCTCGCGAACCTTCGGTTCGCGCCCCGGAATGACGATCTCTGCAAAGCTCCCTCAGGGCGAGGGTACTGGCGCTCAACGCTGCTCCGAGCCCTGAACCGAACGGCCAGGGTCCAATCCCCTGCCGGATTGGACCGCATTCGGCCGAGCAGCGCCCTCACGATCAATCCACGTCCTCGATCTCGCCCGGCTCGCCGCCGAAGGCTTTTTGGGCGAGCGTCGCCTCCATGAAGCGGTCGAGGTCGCCGTCGAGCACGCCGCCGGTGTCGGAGGTCGTCAGGCCGGTGCGCAGATCCTTGACCATCTGGTAGGGCTGCAACACGTAGGAGCGGATCTGGTGGCCCCAGCCGATGTCGGACTTCGCCTCGAAATCGGCGGCGGCCGCCGCCTCCCGTTTCTTCAGCTCGATCTCGTAGAGGCGGGCGCGCAGCATGTTCCAGGCGGTGGCGCGGTTCTTGTGCTGCGAGCGCTCGGCCTGGCAGACCACCGCGACCCCGCTGGCGATGTGGGTGATGCGCACCGCCGACTCGGTCTTGTTGACGTGCTGGCCGCCGGCGCCTTGCGACCGCATGGTATCGATGCGCACGTCGGCTTCCTTGACGTCGATGACGATGCGGTCGTCGATCACCGGATAGACGTCGACGCTGGCGAAGCTCGTGTGCCGGCGGGCGTTCGAATCGAACGGCGAGATGCGCACCAGGCGATGGACGCCGCGCTCGGTCTTCAGCCAGCCATAGGCGTTGTGGCCCTTGACCTGGATGGTGGCCGACTTGATGCCGGCCTCCTCGCCCTCGGTCTCCTCCAGATACTCGATCTTGAAGCCATGCTGCTCGGCCCAGCGGGTGTACATGCGCAGCAGCATGTTGGCCCAGTCCTGGCTCTCGGTGCCGCCGGCGCCGGCATGCACCTCGAGATAGGTGTCGTTCTGATCGGCCTCGCCCGAGAGCAGCGCCTCGAGCTGGCGGCGCTCGACCTCGGCCTTGAGCTTCTTCAGCGTCGCCTCGGCCTCGGCGATGACCCCCTGGTCGCTCTCGGCCTCGCCGAGCTCGATCATCGTGACCTGGTCGTCGACCTCCTGCTCGATCCGGCCGATCGCCGTCAGGCTGTCCTCGAGGCCGGTGCGCTCCTGCATCAGGCGCTGGGCCTTCTGCGGATCGTTCCAGAGGTTCGGATCCTCGGCGAGCTTGTTCAGCTCCGCAAGTCGCGCGCGTGCCTTGTCGAAGTCAAAGATGCCTCCTCAGCAGCCCGACCGACTGCTTGATCTCCTCGAGGACCGACTGGGTTTCCGCACGCATCCTGGATTCACCTCGGGGCCGTCCGCCCCACGCTTCCGACGGGCCGACGGGCCCGATCTCGCGTCCGCATGTAGCGGTCCGGGCAGGCGCGCGCAACCGCCGCCGACCGCCGGCCGCGCCGCGAGGCGGTCCCGGCCGGGCTCGCCCGCGGTCCAGTCCGACCAGATTGACGGCTTCGTATTAATCGCCAGGCAAGGCTAGATCGTTTTTCCCCATGACCTAGCCTGCAGGTCGCCCCCGGGACGGCTTTTCTCAACGGTCCGTTTACGGAGCCGGAGAAGAGTGTCCTCACCGAGATACCACTCGGGACCGCGGCGGCCGGGACGATCCGAATCACGCTGCGGCAGCAACAACAACGAGCGGTCGACCCCCGGGCCCCGTGCCCGGTTCGGCCAAACAGGGACCCGTCCGATGCTGCAAGCCACCGTCGACGACACCGCCGATCTCGACACGACCGAGCTCCACGATCCGACTGCCGCGGCGCTGCCGGCGGTCTCCGCCCTCGCGGACATGGTCACCGACATCCGCCGCATGCGCAGCGACGCCCAGCGCCGCTATTGCTTCATGGATCTCTGAATGGACATCTGACCCGGCGGCTGCCGGCCGGACTCCGCCGGCTCAGTCGAGCAGCATGGCGGCGGTCCACAGGCCGCCGCTGACCAGGAAGACCGACAGGCGGGGGGTGGCCATCAGGGTCGAGGCGAGCAGCGCCGTCGTCAGGGCGGCGGCCCAGCCGGCGAGAAGAACGAGCAATCGCGCCCAGATGAACCCCATGCGGTGCTCCCAGCGTCTCGCCCCCGCCGTATTTCCGCGTCCGTCGTACCGCGCCCGCCTCACCGCACCCGGACGCCCGGTCCGCATCGACGGTCCCCATCAGTGGGGTGCCCTGCCGTCGCGGCGCACCATCACAATACATGCATGACGCTATTCGTGCATGACGCTCCCGGCTGCGCAACGCACAAGCGCGGGAGCGGCAGGCCTGAGACCCGCCGGCTGCGAGGCGGACCTGGCAATCAACGGGCCGCGGTGTAGGCACGACCCCTCGCCAGCGGGTCTCCGGGTCGCCGCCCGTCCGCGGTCGCTGATCCGCCAGCAGACGTGCAACCGCGCAGACCGGTGCCAGGCCACCTGCCTCCACACGCCAAGGACTCTCCATTCATTCTTTCGTTCGAAACCGTCGAAATAACCAGTCATTTCGCATCGCAACCGATATTTGATCAATAAGATCGCATCGAAGGGGTTGTCACGAGTGCGCCGCAATATCATGTTGATGATCTTGCGAACGATAAAATGGAAACGTCGAATCAGGGCTTCACGCAAAGACCGTCATATCACCAGGTGAAACAATGATTCGTGCTTCGACCCCCGACGCCACCCCGACCGTGCCGCCCCGCCGGAAGTCCCTTCTGGGTCTGACCCTCGCCGGTTTCGGCTCTGCCGTGGACATCATCCGCGAGGCCCATCGGCTGCGGATGGAGGCGATGGAGCGCTATCCCTTCGTCGATAGCTGAGCGCCCGCCCGGCGTCACGCCGGCGATCCGAACAGGCAAACAAGCCCCGGCCACCCGGCCGGGGCTCGTTTTGTTGCGGACCGCGTGGCGATCGGCGGTCCGGTGTGCGGCCTGCTCGAGCGGCCCCGGCTGTGACGGTGCGGCACAGATCGATGTCCGGAAAACCACTTATTCTGATGCCGTCGAAGCGCAATATCAGGCAGGACACGGCGATGAAGCGAAACGCCGATCATAATTTCGTCGACCAGGACACTGAATCATGAATCTCGAAACCCCGATCGAACTCTCGACCGCACCGGCCGGCAACTCCTTCGTGCGCGCGCTGCGCTCGGTCGCCGACGTCTTCCGCGAGACCAAGCGTCTGCGCAGCGAGGCTGCGGCCCGCTACCCGTTCCTGCAGGTCTGAGCCTGCCGCACTCTGCCCGGGCCCCCGTCCCGGGTTGCTCCACCCCCGTGAGCCAAAAAGCCCCCGCCGATCGCCGGCGGGGGCTTTTTGCTTTTGACAGGCTCGCACGGGCGACGCCAAGCGTGCCGGGGGCGATACCAGGGAACCCGATGCGGGGCGGCGCCCTCGGAAAAAGAGACCGCAGGCGGCGGGAACGACCGAGAGGTCAGTACAGCCCACCCGTGCCGGTGCGCACGGCGCGGTCGACCTCGGGGGTCACGCCGATCGGCTGGCCGTCCGGCCCGAGCGTGCCGACCATGGTTGCGCTGTCGGCCGGCGCCGTGCCGGGCTTGTAGGCCTCCAGGATCGCCTTCTGGGTGCCGGGGCCGGCGCGGGTGCCGGACTGGGCGTCGATGCGGATCAGCTTGATGCCGGGCGGCACCCGGAACGGCACCGGGGCCTTGTCGGCGAGCGCCACCTTGAGGAAGTCGCGCGCCACCGGGGCGGCGAGGTGGCCGCCCGAGGCGCCCCGGCCGATATGGCGCGGCTTGTCGTAGCCGAGATAGACGCCGACCGCGATCTCCGGCGTGAAGCCGACGAACCACACGTCCTTCTCGTCGTTGGTGGTGCCGGTCTTGCCGGCCACCGGCTTGCCGACGGCCGCGACCGTGTTGCCGGTGCCGCGCTGGACGACGCCCTCCATGATCGAGGTGATCTGGTAGGCCGTCATCGGGTCGAGCACCTGCTCACGGCGGTCGATCAGGCCGGGCTCGGCCTGGTTCTGCCAGCCGTCGGCGTCGCAGCCGCGGCATTCGCGCTGGTCGTGCTTGTAGATGGTCTTGCCGGTGCGGTCCTGGATGCGGTCGATCAGGGTCGGGGTGATGCGGCGGCCGCCATTGGCGATCATCGAATAGGCCGTGGTCATCCGCATCACGGTCGTCTCGCCGGCGCCGAGCGCGTAGGACAGATAGGGCGGCATGTTGTCGTAGATGCCGAACCGCTTGGCGTATTCGGCGATCAGCGGCATGCCGACGTCCTGGGCGAGCCGCACCGTCATGACGTTGCGCGACTGCTCGATGCCGAACCGCAGGGTCTGCGGACCGTAATACTTGCCGGTCGAGTAGTTCTCCGGCCGCCACACGCCGATGCCGGGGCCCTGGTCGATCTCGATCGGCGCGTCCATGACGATGGTCGAGGGCGTGTAGCCGTTGTCGAGGGCGGCCGAGTAGACCAGCGGCTTGATCGACGAGCCGGGCTGGCGCATCGCCTGGGTGGCGCGGTCGAACTGGCTCTGGTCGAACGAGAAGCCGCCGACCAGTGCGAGCACGCGGCCCGTCACCGGGTCCATCACCACCATGGCGCCGGAAATTTCGGGGAGCTGGCGCAGCCGGTACTGGCCGTTGCTGCCGGCGATCGGCTCGACATAGACGACGTCGCCCGGCTCGAGCACCTGCGAGGCCTTGGCGACCACCTTGCCCTTGTTGGGGCCGGCGAGCGGCTTCGCCCATTTCAGCCCGTCGAGCGGGACGATGCCGACCAGCCGGTCGCGCGACACCGCGCCGCCCGGCTCACGGGCCGGCTGCAGGCCGACCCGCGCCGTCTGGTCCGAGGTCTCCAGCACCACGGCGAGCCGCCAGGGTGCGACGTCGTTGAGCGCCCGCACGTCGGCGAGCCGCACGCCCCAGTCGCCCGCGGCGTCGAGCCTGGTGACCGGGCCGCGCCACCCTTGCGTCTCGTCGAAGCGCACCAGCGCGTCCGTGAAGGCCTTGCGGGCCATCACCTGCAGCTTGGGATCCAGCGTCGTGCGGATCGACAGGCCACCCTCGTAGAGGCGCTTCTCGCCGAACTTTTCCGAGATCTCGCGGCGCACCTCCTCGGCGAAATACTCACCCGCGAAGATGTGGGCGCCGGTCGGCCGCGGCGTCACGTTGAGCGGCTCCTTGCGGGCGGCTTCGGCTTCCGCCGGCGTGATCCACTCGTTCTCGCGCAGGCGGTCGATGACGTAGTTGCGGCGCTCGACGGCGCGCTCGCGCTGGCGGAACGGATGGAGCTGCGAGGGCGCCTTCGGCAGCGCCGCCAGATAGGCCGCCTCGGCGATCGAGAGATCGTTGACCGACTTGTCGAAGTAGAGGAGCGAGGCGGCCGCGACGCCGTAGGCCGAGAAGCCGAGATAGATCTCGTTGAGATAGAGCTCGAGGATGCGGTCCTTCGAGTAGGTGCGCTCGATCTTGAGGGCGAGCAGCGCCTCCTTGATCTTGCGGTCGAACGACACCTCGTTGGTGAGCAGGAAGTTCTTGGCCACCTGCTGCGTGATGGTCGAGGCGCCCTGCGGCCGCCGGTTCGACCCGAGATTCTGGGCGAACAGCACGCCGGCGCGGGCGATGCCGGTGAAGTCGAGGCCGCCGTGCTCGTAGAAGTTCTTGTCCTCGGCCGCCAGGAAGGCGTTGATCACCCGCTTGGGGATCGCCTGGATGGGCAGATAGAGCCTGCGCTCGCGGGCATATTCGGCGAGCAGCGCGCCGTCGACCGCGTGGACGCGGGTCATCACCGGCGGCTCGTATTCCTGGAGCTGGGTGTAGTCGGGCAGGTCCTTGGAGAAATGCCAGATCAGTCCGGCGGCAGCCGCGATCCCGACCAGGAACAGGATCGTTCCGATCGTGAACAGGAAGCCGAAGAACCGCAGGATCAGTCTCATCGCCCCATTCCCCGCAATGGCGCACCGCTCCGGATCGCCCGGTCCCCCGGCCCGACCCGAGTATCGCTGCCGCCCGGCCTCCCCCGGCCGGCGCTCCAGGTCGATCCCCGGCCGCACGGCCTTCTGCCCGGGCGCAGGTCCGCGCCGGCGTGCCGATCGTCCGTCCGCGTTGGTCGCCCGGTTTTATGGTCAAACTGAGGCTTCGGCCAGTGGGGTCGGCCAGGGAGTCGGGGGCCCCGGCCGCGGTTTCGGCCGCGGCGTGGCCCCGATCGAGGCTCCGAACAGGCGCTCAGGCGGCGACGGTCCAGCCTACCCCTGCCCGGCCCTTGAGGCCCAGGCTCCGGCGGGCCTCGTCCGGGGTGGCGATCTCCAGGCTCAGCTCCGTGGCGATGCGGATGATCGCCGCGACCTGCTCGGCGCTGCTCTGTGCCAGCCGACCGGGGCCGAGATAGAGATTGTCCTCCAGGCCGACCCGGACATTGCCGCCGAGCGCCATGGCGACGCAGGTCAGCGGAAGCTGCGCCCGTCCGGCCGCGCAGCACGACCACACGAAATTCTCGGCGCCGAGCGTTTTTCGCGCGGTCTCCACCATGAAGACGAGGTTTTCGGGGGTCGCCGGGATGCCGCCCAAAATGCCCAGCACGAACTGGATGTAGAGCGGCGCCTTCAACACGCCGGTGTCGAGCAGGTACTTGACGTTGTTGATCATGCCGACGTCGTAGATCTCCAGCTCCGGCTTGGTGCCGGCCGCGTGCATCGCCTTGGTGAAGACCTTGATGCTGCGGAACGTGTTGGGGAAGATCAAGTCCTCGGTCGACTGCAGATAGGGGATCTCCCACTCGTGCAGCGGCGTCTTGATCTTGTCGGCGAGCGGATGGATCGCGAAGTTCATCGAGCCGGCGTTGAGCGAGGCCAGCTCGGGCCGCAGCACGCCGATCGGCTTGACCCGCTCCTCCGGGCTCATGCCGAGGCCGCCCCCGGTGGTGACGCAGATGGCGGCGTCGCATCTGTCGTGGATAGCGGCGGCGATCTGCCGAAACAGCGCGACGTCGCTCGACGGGCGGCCGTCCTTCGGATCGCGGGCATGGATATGCACGACGGCAGCGCCGGCGTGGGCGGCGCCCACGGCCTGCTCGACGATCGCGTCGGGCGTGCTGGGGAGATATGGCGACAGGCTGGGGACATGGACGCCCCCGGTGATCGCCGCCGTGACGATCAGCTTGCTCATGGCGCTGTTTCCCTGTGATGCACCGCGGTCTGCGATTCGACTCGGCCCAGGCACGTCCTCATGCGGTCCAGGTTGTCGCTGAAATCCGGCAGCGTCTTCGTCGCCTCGGCTTCCGTGACCAGCCCGACGACGAAATCATTGCACGGCGTCTTCACGCCGGCGGCTCTCCCCTTCTGGCACACGTACCCGTTGATCTGGTTGATTTCCGTCTTCCGGCCCTTCTCCAGATCCTGGAGCATGCTGGCTTTCAGCTTGGCGTGACGGGACCAGACGCGACGATAGAACGGCATCTTGCCGTCGACCGTTTCTCCCGGCTCGAGCTCCAGGAGCTCCATGTCCTCACCCTGCATTTCGGCGAGGCGTATTCCGTGAGCCCGGGCCACCTTGATCGTCTCGTCGGCGACATGCGACAGGAACCCCATCGCGTCGCGGTTCTCCAGAACATCGCCGAACGTGCAGCCCAGCGCCGCCGACACCCCGCTGAACGTCGCGTTCATCAGAAGCTTCGACCAGCGGATGGGCATCAGATTGTCGACGACCTGACAGCCGCCGACCGCCGACAGGGCCTCTTGGACCCTGCGGAGCCTCGGGGTCAGGCGGCCGTCAATCTCGCCGATGTCGAATCCGAAGCTCTGCAGCGCCTCCAGCGTGGAGGTCAGCATCGAGACGCCCGGCTCGCGCCACGTCGCCCCGAACCCGACGGTTCCGCCGATCGTGCGCGCGATGCCGACACGCGATGCCACCGATTCCTCCGGAATGCCGTTCTGCAGCGTGCACACGGTGCTATCGGGTCCGAGATGCGGCAGCAGCGCCGCCAGCGCCGAGTCGTTGTAAGTCTGCTTCGTCAATAGGAATACGATGTCGTACAGGCCCTCCATTTGTGGGGGCAAAATCGCTCGCACCGGGACCGTGATGTCGAGGAACCCGGTGATCCGCGCGCCTTTGGTATTCAGGGCTTCGACGTTCTTCTCGTCGACGTCGATCAGGACGACGTCCTGTCCGCTCCTGGTGATCAGCGCGCCGACCACGATCCCCAGAGAACCGGCTCCCATCACCGCCATTGTCATCGCCGTTCTCCCACCCGCGTCGGGGTCATCTCCTGCTCGTTCGGATCGGTGAACAGCACCCGTTCGGGACGCCGCTCCCCGCCTTCCTTCCGGCAGGCCCTGGATGTCTCCAGGAAACCCGCCGAAAGGCCCGCGAGTCCGCGGCTCAGCTCACCGCCGGCGCCTGGGCTTTTGTCGAGGCGAAATGCACTTTCTTTCCGGCCCTGACGGTCTCAGGCAGGAAGACGAGTGCGATGATGCCGATGAGGTTGAACACCATGGTCGCGCCCAGGCCGAAGGACAGGCCGTAGCCTTGCGCGAGAAGGCCGATGATGAACGGCGACGACATCGATACCGCACGGCCGACATTGAAGCAGAAGGCGGTCCCGGCGGCGCGCGCCTCGGTCGGGAACAGTTCCGAGATGTAGGCGCCGAACGGACCGAAGACGCCGTAGGTGTTGAAGGCGAAGATCGGCCCGAACCAGAACAGCATGTCCTCGCTCGGCAGCATCACATAAATGAGCGTCGAGACGATCGCCGCGCCGAAGCCGACCTGCAAGGCGAGGCGTCGTCCATGGCGGTCGGCGAGCCATCCGTAGAACTGATAGCCGAGGAAGCCGCCGACGTTCAGGAGCAGCAGGAAGCCACCCGACTTGACGATCGTGAGACCGCGGACGGACGCCAGGTAGGACGGCAGCCATGTGCCGGCGCCCCAATAGGCCATCAGCGCACCGGTCGTGAAGATGCTGCACCACAGCGTATTGCGCAGGAGACCGGGCGAGAACAGCGCCGCCAGCGGGAATGGCGTAGCCTCCTTGGCCCGACCGCGCGCTTCCTTCGCCTTCACCCATTCCTCGGGCTCCGGCACGGTCAGGCGGATCAGGATCGCGGCCAGCGCCGGAAGAACGCCGACCAGGAACATCCCGCGCCAGCCGTAGGTCGGGCCGACCAGCATGAACGCCAGGGAGGCGAGGCCGTAGCCCACCGGCCAGCCGGAGTGGACCAGGCTGGTGATCTTGGCGCGGTGCCTGTCGGGCCAATACTCCGACACGAGGGCCGCCCCGACCGCCCATTCGCCGCCGAGCCCGATGCCGGTGAAAAAGCGTGCGACGCACAGTTGCTCGTAGCTTTGCATGAAGGCGCAGACGCCCGTGAAGACGCTGTACCACAGCATCGTCAGCATCAGCATGCGGACGCGGCCGTAGTAGTCGGCGAGCACGCCGACGATGATCCCGCCGATGGCGGCGCCTGCCAGTGTCAGCGTCGCCAGCAGGCCGAGCTGCGGCAGCGACAGGCCGAACTCGGCGCCGATCAGCGGGAGCAGCAGCGCCAGCATCATCCAGTCCATCGCGTCGAGCGCCCAACCGGACACCGACGCCGCCAAGCTCAGCCATTGATTCTTCGTGAACCCATCCTCGGGCGCCATGAGCTCCCCTCCCGGTTGTTTGCTGCCGCTGGCGACAAGCCCCCGCGCACAGCACGAGACGCGCTCCCCTCCGTCGCAAGCGGCGGTGGGCAGTTTCAGGACGTTGCGCGCCGGCGGGTCTGACTGTCGTCCGACGACGCGCGTCTCGGGGGTTCTTTCAGCGGGCCGTGTAGCCACCGTCGACGACGATCGTCGTCCCGGTGATCGACTTGGCGCCGTCGCTGCACAGGAACGCGGCGGTGGCGCCGATTTCTGCGGGATCGATGGCGCGTTGGGTGGGCGTGTTGGCGAGAAAGACTCGCTTCAGCGCCTCGTCTTCGGTGCAGCCCAGCACCTTGGCCTGGTCCGGAAGCTGGTTGCGGATCAGGTCGGTCAGCACCAGGCCGGGGCAGATGGCGTTGCAGGTGATGCCGTGCTCCGCCACTTCGAGCGCGACCGCCTTGGTCAGCCCGACGACGCCGTGCTTGGCGGCGATGTAGGCCGGCTTGTGCGGCGAGCCGACCAGTCCGTGCACCGACGAGATGTTGACGATCCGGCCCCAGCTCCGCGCGATCATGCCGGGCAGCACCGCCTTGATGAGGTGGAACTGGGCGTCGAGCATCACCGAGCGCAGGTGGTCCCACCTCTCCTCGGGGAACTCGACAATCGGGGCGACGAATTGCAGGCCGGCGTCGTTGACCAGGATGTCGACGGTGCCCATCGCCGCGATCGCGTCGGCGACCAGGCGGCGGGCTTCCTCGGGCTTGCTCAGATCGGCGCCGGAATGAAAGACCTTAACGCCGTTCTGGCTGCCGATGTCGGCGCACAGGCGCTCCGGCACGCCGACGGGGGCGAAGCCACCGATCATCAGGTTGCACCCGCAGTCGGCCAGCGCCTTGGCGATCGCCAAGCCGATCCCGCTGGTCGCCCCGGTGACGATGGCGTTCCGCTGTTTGAGCATCCCGATCCCCATCGAGCTCAATCTTTTATTAATCCTGCGCCTGCCGACCGCAATCGTCAAGATCATAGATATGTGATCACAGATCACGATATTCGAATTCAGGAGAGGGCGCGTATGCGGCACACTCCCAGGTAGGGGCGCGCGCCGCGGGCCGGCGGGACGGCGCCGAGCCCCCATCGAGTCGAGTTCGATCGCGTGGAGCCTGGGAAAGGCCGGTCGGACTGGTGGTCGCTGGTTCGAGATCGGTCGACTGGCCCGGGCCGCCCGCCGTCGACCCGGGCGTCTCACGACGCGCGCTTCGCGCCTCCGTCGGGCGAGGAGCGAGACGCAAGACCGACGCGACGCGCCATGCGAAGCCGCGCTTTGTTGCCTTGCTCGTTGCACTGCGTCATGGTCGGCGCGCCTGACGAACGCTCGGATTCTCAGCGATGTATGATTGTCTTCCCTCGATCGACGTCTCGACGTTGCAGGAGAGGGTGTATCAAAGCCTGCGGCTCGCCTTTCTGCGGGGGCACTTCCAGCCAGGCGATCAGATCTCGATCCGAAAGCTGGCCGATGCGCTCGGCACCAGCCCGATGCCGGTGCGCGAGGCGCTCAAGCGGCTGATGGCCGAAAAGGCCGTGGAGCAGTCCTCCAACCGCCAGATCCGGGTCGCCCCGTTCAATTCCCAGGTGCACCAGGAATTCGTCCGCATCCGGATGCAGCTCGAGGGCTATGCGGCCGAGCGGGCGGTGCGGCTGCGCGATGCCGGGCTGGTGGCAAAGCTGGCCGACATCAACCAGCAGATGCTCGCCGCCGCCAAGGCCGGGCAGATCGACGCGGCGCTGACCGGGAACCACAGCTTTCATTTCGAGATCTACCGGACGACCGGCTATTCGCAGCTCGTCGACATCCTAGAAAGCCTGTGGATGCGCACCGGGCCTTTCCTGGCCACGATCCATCAGAAGCCGGCCCATGCGGTCCGGTTCTTCGAGAACGGCCACCGCTTCCATGCCCGGGTCATCGAGGCGATCAAGGCGCAGGACGTGAAGGCGGCGCGCCGGGCCATCGCCCTCGACATCCGCACCGGCACGATGTTCCTGAGCAAGATCTACGAGCCGAAAGAGCCGGCCTGAAACGCGCCGTATCGGCCGGCGGCGCCCTCCCCTGCCCTCAGTTCGCGCCCGTGGCCTCGCTCGGGCCGGCGAGGCGGGGATGGAAGAAGGCGTTGACGGCCTGGGCGATGGACTCGGTCGCCTTGGACCGCCAGGCGTCCGAGGTCAGTTGCTTCATGTCGGCCTTGTTGGACACGTAGCCGAGCTCGACCAGCACCGAGGGCACGTCGGGTGCGGTCAGCACCCGGAAGCCGGCCGCCTTCAGCGGATGTTTGTGCAGCCTAGCAGTGGATTTCAGTTCACCCACCAGGGTGCGGGCGAACTGGGCCGAATAGTTCTTGGTCTCGCGCTGGGCGAGGTCGATCAGGATGTCGGCGATGTCGTCCGGCTCGGCCGAGAGGTCGACGCCCGAGATCACGTCGGCCTTGTTCTCGGCCTCGGCGAGGCGCGCCGCCTCGGCGTCGGAGGCGTGCTCCGAGAGCGTGTAGACGGTCGCCCCCTCGGCGCCGCCGTCGCGGCGGGCGAGCGCGTCGCAATGGATCGAGATGAAGAGCTGGGCCTCCCGTTGGCGGGCGAGGCGCACCCGGTCGTTCAGCGGCACGAAGCGGTCGTCGGTCCTGGTCATCACCACCCGGTACTTGCCGGTCTGCTCGAGCTTGTCGCGCAACATCAGGGCGAAGGCGAGCACCAGGGTCTTCTCCTCCTCACCGGTCGGCGCCCTGGTGCCGTTGTCGATGCCGCCATGGCCGGGATCGACCACGATGATGGGCCGCGGATCGCCGTTGGGCGGCGCGTCGCGCTCGGAGCGGCGCTGCGACTCGCGCGGCAGCCGGTTGTCGATCGCGGCGGCGCGCAGGAAGGTGGCGCGGTCGACCGATGCGAGGTCGAGCACCAGCCGGGCCGGCAGGCCGTCGGCCGGATCGAGGACGAAGGCCCGCTCCACCCGCACCGGGCCGGTGGTGTCGATGACGATGCGGGATCCGCCCGGCATCACCAGGCCGTAGCGGAACGCCTTGACCAGGCCGCGCGTGCGCTCGCCGGCCTTGGGCGGCAACTGGAACGTCACCTGCGGCAGGTCGATGATCACCCGGTAGGGGTCGGCGAGCGTGAAGGCCCGCATCTCGACCGACCGGGAAAGATCGACGACGAATCGGGTCTGGCCGGCGTCGCCGGCCAGGCGCGCGTCGGTCGCCAACGGGAAGCCTGCCGGGGCAGCCGGCGCGGGACGGTCCTGCGCGGGCGCCGATGCAACGCCGGCGTGCAGCGCGCCGAGAACGACGGCAACGACCAGCCCAAGGGCGAGACCCCGTGCCACCTCGTTGCGCCTCCCCGTACAGCTTCCCGAATAAACTCTGACGGTTAACGTAGGCTTTCTCGCGGCGGGGCCGAACCGGGCATCGCTCCGATCTGCCTTTGAACGAGGCAAATGGCTGACCGACCACGGATTCCCGACCCACCCTCGCCCGGACGTGAAGTGCATGCGGCTTGCCAATGGGCCATGACGCGCCTTAATAAGGGGTGCTGGTGGATTCTTGAGAGTCCGGTTCCGCCGTGTTGGGGCGCCCGGGAAGCTCGAAGTCCCGTCCCCCGTTTTCGGCGCCGCCCCCCGAGGCGGCACGCGGGAGCGGTCGGCAGCGAGACGTCGCCTCCTTCTAAGGAAGATTGGATGCGTTTGCGATCCGATTGGACGTTCACGCGAAAATTCCCCAGCCCTTGACCCGTCGCGGCCACCTCGCGTGGCCACCGCACCCCAGGATTCGGAGCCGATGTCCGGGACACAGTACGAGGAGCACATCGTCGGGCGCTGTGAAAGAGCGCCGGCGCTCCCGTCCCCGGCTCCCGGACCGCGACTCGCGCTTCGACCCTCTTGGTCCCACCCCCCCTTCGGCCTGCATCGTCCGTCGCGCCTGCCTGCTCGCATCGCGGGACCGGCTGGCGCGCGGCCGCGCCGTACAGAGACACAAACATGGCGAATAAGATGCTCATCGACGCGACCCACCCGGAAGAGACCCGGGTCGTCGTGCTTCGCGGTAACAGAGTAGAGGAATTCGATTTCGAGTCGGCGAGCCGCCGACAGCTCCGGGGCAACATCTACCTGGCCAAGGTGACGCGGGTCGAACCCTCGCTCCAGGCCGCGTTCGTGGATTACGGCGGCAATCGCCACGGCTTCCTGGCCTTCAGCGAAATCCACCCGGACTACTACCAGATCCCGGTCGCCGATCGGCAGGTGCTGATCGACGAGGAGGAGCGCGCCCACCGGGCCGCCGAGGCCGAGGCCGACCGCCGCGCCGCCGCCCGGTCCGGCGGCTCGCGCCAGGTCGCCGCCGGGCGCCCGCCGCATCGTGACGACCGCGTCGCCAGCGAGCCGGTCGCCGACTCGGACGAGGGCAGCCACGACGAGCCCCCGCGCGACGCGCCGACCAAGGCCGAGGGCGAGGCGCAGACCGAGCTCGACTTCGCCCGCTCCGAGAGTGACATCCCGCCGGCCCCCGAGGCCGCGACGGAGCCGACGGCCGCACCGAGCGCCGCCGAGATCGCGGGCGAGCCCGCCGGCGTGACGGTCGCCAGCGCCGACACTCCGGTTCCCGCCACGTCCGAGGAACCGGCGGCCGCCGAGGCTGCAGCGCCGACCCCTGTGTCGGCCGAAGCCGCCCCGGTCGAGGGCGAGATCCTGCCGCCCGAGGGCGCGCCCGGCAACGGCGACGACGACGACGAGGATGACGACGACGACGACGAGGATGACGACGACGACGATGATGAGGACGACGACGACGAGAACGGCGAGGAGGAGGAGACCATCGAGTCGGTCGGCGGTGCCGATGCGCTCGAGGAGCTTCCCGACCGCACGCCGCGCTCACGCCGCCAGTACAAGATCCAGGAGGTGATCAAGCGCCGCCAGGTCATGCTGGTGCAGGTCGTCAAGGAAGAGCGCGGCACCAAGGGCGCGGCGCTGACCACCTACCTGTCGCTCGCCGGCCGCTACTCGGTGCTGATGCCCAACACGGCCCGCGGCGGCGGCATCAGCCGCAAGATCACCAACACGGTGGACCGCAGGCGCCTCAAGGAGATCGCCCAGGACCTCGAGGTTCCGGAGGGGATGGGCGTGATCCTGCGCACCGCCGGCGCGGCGCGCACCAAGACCGAGGTCAAGCGCGACTTCGAGTATCTGCTGCGCGTGTGGGAGCAGGTCCGCGACCTGACGCTCAAGTCCACGGCCGCCACCCTCGTCTACGAGGAAGGCTCGGTGGTGAAGCGGGCGATCCGCGATCTCTACAACAAGGAGATCGACGAGGTCATCGTCGCCGGCGAGGACGCCTATCGCGAGGCCAAGGACTTCATGCGCATGCTCATGCCGAGCCATGCGAAGAACGTGAAGCTCTACACCGAGCCGCAACCGCTGCTCACCCGCTACGGCGTCGAGACGCAGCTCGACGCGATGTTCTCGCCGACCGTGCAGCTCCGCTCCGGCGGCTACATCGTGCTCGACCAGACCGAGGCGCTGGTCGCCATCGACGTCAACTCCGGCCGCGCCACCCGCGAGCATCACATCGAGGACACGGCGCTCAAGACCAATCTCGAGGCCTGCGAGGAGGTCGCCCGCCAGCTCAGATTGCGCGATCTCGCCGGCCTGATCGTCATCGACTTCATCGACATGGACGAGAAGCGGAACAACCGCTCGGTCGAGCGTCGCCTGAAGGAGTGCCTGAAGAACGACCGCGCCCGCATCCAGGTCGGCCGCATCTCGCATTTCGGCCTGATGGAGATGTCGCGCCAGCGCATCCGCACCAGCGTGTTCGAGAGTTCGACCGAGAAGTGCCCGCATTGCGGCGGCACCGGCCATGTCCGCTCGGTCTCGTCGGTCGCCCTGCAATGCCTGCGCATGCTCGAGGAAGGGCTCATGCGCGGCGCCACCCATAACCTGACCATCCGCAGCGGCACCGACACGGCCCTCTACATGCTCAACCACAAGCGCGCTCATCTGAGCGAGCTCGAGCACCGCTTCCGCCTCACCATCACGGTCAAGGCCGATCCCGCCGTGATGGGCCAGCACCCCTTCGTGATCGAGAAGAACGAGCAGGTGCACACCCTCGAGCAGGCGCGTGCGATCGCCGCCCAGTCGGCGACGGCGCTGCCGTCCCTGGTCCGGATCGAGGAGGAGGCCGAGGACGAGATCGAGGAGGCCTACGCCGAGACCGAGACCGAGGTCGAGACGGTGGAGAACGAGGAGGTCGAGGAGCGCACCGAGGCCGACGCCGAGAACGGCGACGGCCTCGGTG
>NZ_JACAAX010000025.1 GCF_013377085.1 Rhodoplanes sp.
TGCTGCTGCACGGCGTGCCGCTGCTCGGCCTGTCCGTCGTCGACACGTCGGCGTGGGGCGGCCTCTTGGTGACCCTGGTGGTCGCCTCGGTCGGCATCGTCGCGTCGCTGCCGATCGGCATCCTGCTGGCGCTCGGGCGGCGCTCCGCCATGCCGGCCGTACGGATCCTGTCGATCGGCTTCATCGAGCTGGTGCGCGGCGTGCCGCTGATCACGGTGCTGTTCATGGCGAGCGTGATGCTGCCGCTGTTCGTGCCGCCGGCCTGGTCGCCCGACAAGCTGATCCGCGCGCTCGTCGGCATCGCCATCTTCGCCTCCGCCTACATGGCCGAGGTGGTGCGGGCCGGCCTGCAGTCGATCCCGAAAGGTCAGTACGAGGCGGCCCGTGCGCTCGGGCTCGGCTACTGGCGCATGCTCGCCCTGGTGGTGCTGCCGCAGGCCCTGCGGGTGACCATCCCGAACATCGTCAACAACACGATCGCGCTGTTCAAGGACACGACGCTGGTGTTCTTCGTCGGCATCTTCGATTTCCTGCGCACCATCGAGATCGCCCGCGTCGACCCCAACTGGGCGACGCCGGTCACCAGCACGACCGGCTACGCCTTCGCGGCGCTGTGCTACTTCGTCGCCTGCCACTTCATGTCGCGCTACGCGACCGGCATCGAGCGGCGGCTCGCCGCCGGCGACCGGCGCTGAGAGGGATCAACATGGCCGTGCTCGTCGAGAAGCGACAGGACGTGCAGGCGGCGAGCGGCGACGGTCCCGCCGTGTCGATCAGCGGCGTGTACAAATGGTTCGGCGAGTTCCAGGTGCTGGCCGACGTCAATCTCGAGGTGGCGCGCGGCGAGCGGATCGTCATCTGCGGGCCGTCCGGCTCGGGCAAGTCGACCCTGATCCGCTGCGTCAACGCGCTGGAGCCGTTCCAGCGCGGCGCCATCGTGGTCGACGGGGTGAGCGTCACCGACGACCTCAAGCGCATCGACGAGGTGCGCCGCGAGGTCGGCATGGTGTTCCAGCAGTTCAACCTGTTCCCGCATCTCACCGTCCTGGAGAACTGCACGTTGGCGCCCATCCATGTGCGCAAGATGCCGCGCAAGCAGGCCGATGAGATCGCCATGCGCTACCTGGCGCGGGTGCGCATCCCCGAGCAGGCGCAAAAATATCCGGCGCAGCTCTCGGGCGGCCAGCAGCAGCGCGTCGCCATCGCCCGCGCCCTGTGCATGAGCCCCAAGATCATGATGTTCGACGAGCCGACCTCGGCGCTCGATCCCGAGATGGTCAAGGAGGTGCTCGACACCATGGTGTCGCTCGCCCAGGACGGCATGACCATGCTGTGCGTCACCCACGAGATGGGCTTCGCCCGCCAGGTCGCCGACCGCGTCGTGTTCATGGACGCCGGCCAGATCGTCGAGGTCAACACGCCGGCCGAGTTCTTCACCAACCCGCGCCACGAGCGGACGAAGCTGTTCTTGGGGCAGATTCTGGGCTAGCGCGGCGGGTGGATTGCAGAGCTGCCGCGTGCACGGCCTGCTCTCTCCCCCCTTGTGGGGGAGAGGTGGAGAGGGGGGTGAGCCACACGGCACGACGCCGGCGCTGTCCCCCCTCCCTGTCCCTCCCCCACAAGGGGGGAGAGAACGCTGGACGCGCAAGTGATCAGGTTTGGACAGTCCCGAGCGGAACGAGCGCCTGTTCTCGCCGTCACTTCGCCCCGGTCGCGATCGGCAGGTCGCCGCGGCCGGCCCATTCGGTCCAGGAGCCGTCGTAGAGCGCGACCGGATCGCGGCCGAGGGTGTGCAGCGCGAGCCACAGCACGGCGGCCGAGACGCCGGACCCGCAGGTGGTGAGCACCGGCTTGTCCAGATCGACGCCGCCGGCTTCGAACGCCGCGCGCAGCTCCGCCGCTGGCTTGAGCGTACCGTTGTGGACGAGGGCGGCGTGCGGCACGTTGAGCGAGCCCGGGATGTGGCCGGACGGCAGGTTTTCGCGTGGCTCCGGGGCTTCCCCGGTGAAGCGGTCGGCGGCGCGGGCATCGACCACCTGGGCGCTCCCCTCGGCGATCGTCCTCTGGACGCGGGCGACGTCGGCGACGATGTCGGGCGGGGTCTTGACCGCAAAAGTCTCGGCCGGGCGCGTCACCGGACCCTTCTCGACCGGCCGGCCCTCGGCGACCCAGCGCGGAAAACCGCCCTCGAGGACAAAAACGTTCGCGGCGCCGAACAGCCCAAAAGTCCACCAGACGCGCGGGGCCGAGAACAGGCCGACGCCGTCGTAGACCACGATGGTGTCGTGCTCGGAGATGCCCATGGCGCCGACCGCCGCCGCGAACTCCTGCGCGGTCGGCAGCATGTGCGGCAGCGTCGTCGTCTGGTCGGCGACCGCGTTGACGTCGAAGCGCAGCGCGCCCGGCACATGGCCGGCCAGATACTCGGCCGCGGCATCGCGCTTCTGGGTCGGCAGATAGTAGGAGGCGTCGAGCACGACGAGGTTTTCCTCGCCGAGCTTTTCGGCGAGCCATTGCGTGGAGACGAACGGGGACGGACGAGCGGTCATGGCGGATCCTGTCGGATGACGAGGTGGACGCAAACGGGGAGAGCGCGGCGCCGGTTCGGTGCCGCAAGCGGCCGCTCAGGCGAAGGCGATGCGGACGCGGCGGTTCAGCTTGCCCTTCTTCTCGATCTGGGTGACCCGCACGGCGCCGATTTCTCCGGTGCGCGCCACATGGGTGCCGCCGCACGGCTGCAGGTCGAGGTTTTCGATCTCGATCAGGCGCACGCGTCCGGTGCCCATCGGCGGCTTCACCGACATGGTCTTGACCAGGGCCGGATTGGCGGCCAACTCGTCGTCGGTGATCCACCGGCTGGTGACGGCGGCGTCGGTGGCGATCATGGCCGCGAGTTTTCGGGTGATCTCGTCCTTGTCGAGCCCGGCGTCCGGGATGTCGAAGTCGAGCCGTCCGTCCTGGTCGCCGACCGAGCCGCCCGTCACGGCATAGGGCAGCACCGCCGAGAGGAGATGCAGCGCCGTGTGGATACGCATGCGGCGGTGGCGCAGCGCCCAGTCGATGGCGATCGTCACGGGCTCGCCGACCGCGAGCGCCGGAACGGCGGCGCCGCCGGTGTCTTTCGCCGGCCGATGGGCGATCTCGGTCTTCATCGCGTCGGTGTAGACGGCCGTCTCGATCGCTATCTTTTCGCCGGCCGCCGTGGTCAGCACGCCGCAGTCGCCGGGCTGGCCGCCCGAGGCGGCATAGAACACCGTGCGGTCGAGCACGATGCCGCCCTCGGGCGTGAGGCTCAGCACGGTCGCGGCGCAGTCGCGCAGATACGAATCGTCACGGAACAGGCAGTCGGTCGGCATCGGCTCGGTCTCTCCGGGACGGGGTCCCGCGTGGCGAGGAGCGGCCTGCCGTCCTAGCCCCATTCGGCCCGGCCGTCGAGCCGGCGGCCGCGGCGCCGATGCGCCGGCCCGCCGGCCGCTTGCGGCCCGGCGAGGTCGGCCGCGGCCTCAATTTATGCGGAATCGAATGAACACGGTCGGTGGTATCGCGTTGTCGGGACGGCACCCCGCGCGTTCCCGCCGTTCATGCCCTGGAGCACCTCATGACGTTCACGGCCGCCCATATTTCTCCGCTGGTCGCGCTGCTCGCCGGCGTTCTCATCCTGATCATGCCGCGACTGCTCAGCTTCATCGTCGCCATCTACCTGATCGTCGTCGGCCTGGTCGGGCTGAACGGGATTTATCATTTCATCAAGTGAGGCGGCACGGCACCGTAGGGTGCAATGAGCGCAAGCGAATTGCACCGTGAAGGGGTTCTGGCCGGCGCAATTCGCCTGCGCTCATTGCGCCCTACGGGCTGCCCCCCTCACGCATTCACGAACGGTACCGTCACGGACGACGGGCGGATCAGCCATTCCGGGACGGGAATGCCCTTGCTGCGCAAGAACTCCGGATTGAACAGCCGCGACTGGTAGCGGGTGCCGCAGTCGCACAGGATCGTGACGATGGTCTTGCCGGGCCCCAGCTCTTTCGCCAGCCGGATCGCGCCCGCGACATTGACGCCCGAGGAGCCGCCGAGGCACAGGCCCTCGTGCTGGATCAGGTCGAACACCAGCGGGATCGCCTCCTCGTCGGGGATCTGGAAGGCGAGGTCGACGGGCGCTCCCTCGAGATTCTTGGTGATGCGGCCCTGGCCGATCCCCTCGGTGATGGACGATCCCTCGGACTTCAGCACGCCGGTCGTGTAGTAGCTGTACAGCGCCGCGCCCCTCGGGTCGGCGAGTGCGATCTTGACGTTCGTGTTGCGCGCCTTCAGCGCCAGGCCGATGCCGGCCAGCGTGCCGCCGGTGCCGACCGCGCAGACGAAGCCGTCGACGCGGCCCTGCGTCTGCTCCCAGATCTCCGGGCCGGTGGTGCGGGCGTGGCCCTCGCGGTTTGCCACATTGTCGAACTGGTTCGCCCACACGGCGCCGTTCGGCTCGCTCGCGGCGAGCTCGGCGGCGAGCCGGCCC
Organism: Rhodoplanes sp.; assembly: GCF_013377085.1. Taxonomy (GTDB): domain Bacteria; phylum Pseudomonadota; class Alphaproteobacteria; order Rhizobiales; family Xanthobacteraceae; genus Rhodoplanes. The sequence continues at coordinate 4,508 of NZ_JACAAX010000025.1, forward strand.
GACACCTTCACGTAGTTGTTCGGGTTGGCGTAGGGCACGGCCGGCACCTCGACCAGCTCGGCCCCGTAGGCACGCAGCGTGTCCTTCTTCTCTTGGCTCTGCGTCTCCGGGATGACGATCACGGTGCGGAAGCCGAGCGCGTCGGCCACCATCGCGAGGCCGATGCCGGTGTTGCCGGCCGTGCCCTCGACGATGACGCCGCCGGGGCGCAGCGCGCCGCGCGCGATCGCGTCCTCGATGATGAACAGCGCGGCGCGGTCCTTGACGGACTGTCCGGGATTCATGAACTCGGCCTTGCCCAGAATGGTGCAGCCGGTCTGCTCCGACGCGCGCTTCAGCTTGATCAGCGGCGTGTTGCCGATGGCGCGCGTGACTCCGTCGTGAAACGTCATGGTGGGTCCGTATCGTGAGACGATGAGCACCGGCCCCGAAGGGTCAGCTTCTGGTTTGCGCGAGCGCGGCCAGCGCCCGCTCGCGGGCGACCTTATGATCGACCAGCGGCACAGGATAGTCCTTTCCGAGCGTCACGCCGGCGGATCTCAGCTCGATCGGCGTCGCGTCGAACGGCTTGTGGACGATCTTTGCTGGCAGGCCGGCGAGCTCTGGAACGAACCTCTTCACATAGGCGCCGTCGGGATCGAATTTTTCTCCCTGCAGCATCGGATTGAAGATGCGGAAATAGGGCGCCGCATCGGCACCCGAGCCCGCCACCCACTGCCAGCTCGCCGCGTTGCTGGCCGGATCGGCGTCGAGGAGCGTGTCCCAGAACCAGCGCTCGCCGGCGCGCCAGTCGATCAGCAGGTGCTTGATCAGGAACGACGCCACCACCATGCGGACGCGGTTGTGCATGTAGCCCGTCGTCCACAGCTCGCGCATGCCGGCGTCGACGATCGGGTAGCCGGTTTTTCCGTGTTGCCAAGCACGCAGCGCGTCCGGGTCGTCGCGCCACGGGAAGGCATCGAATCGGGGCTGATAGTTTTTGGTCGCGAGATCCGGATGGTGCGCCAACAGGTGATACGAGAACTCCCGCCACACCAGCTCGGCGATGAACTTGTCGACGTCCTGCGCCGTCGCACGGCCGCGGCCGGCCTCGCGCGCCAGCAGGGCCGCGTGAAAAACCTGGAACGGGCTGATCTCGCCGAAGCGCAGATGCGGCGACAGCCGCGACGTGCCGACCACGTCGGGCCGGTCGCGCGCCGCCGCGTAGCCGCCGAGCGCACCGTCGACGAAGTCGCCGAGCTTTTGCTGCGCTCCTGCTTCGCCGCGGGTCCAGACGGCGCCGAAGCCTGCCGCCCAGTCGGGTGCGTTCGGTTCGAGCCCCCAGTCGTCGAGCGTGTCCGATGCGAGGCCGTCGACGCCGCGCATCGGTCCGGGGGCGGGCAGCGGCGCGCGCGGCGCGGACAGCGCCAGGAGATGGCGCAGGAACGGCGTGAACACGCCGAACGGCTTTCCCGCCTTGGTGCGGACCCGGTCCGGCTCGGCCAGCAGTGCAGCCTGAAAGGTCCTCACCGCGACGCCGCGGGCGAAAAGGTCGGCCTCGATGGCCCGGTCGATTGCAACAGCGGCCGGCTCGTAGCGCCGGTTCCACATAACCTCGGCGGCGCCGGCCTGCGCGACGACCTCGGCGATCGCCCGGGCGGCCGGTCCGCGCCGCAGCGTCAGCGACGCGCCGCGCTCGCCGAGCCCACGGGCGAGTGCCCGCAAGGACCCGGCGAGCCACCAGAGGCTGGCGGCGCCGGGCGGACGCAGACCGGGGCTCTCCTGGTCGAGCACGTAGACGACCGCGACCGGCCGCCCGGAGCCGGCGGCGGCCGCGAGCGCCGGATTGTCGGACACGCGCAGGTCGTCGCGGAGCCAGACGACGATCGGGGCGAGAGTGGGGGTCGGCATGCCCTGAAAAGCCTCCCGGATTCGACACGCCACGGTACCGGCCCGACCGCACGGTATCCAGCCGGCGCCATCGTGGCTGAACCTCGGCGCCGCGGAGATCGACTAAACGCAAGTCGGCGTAACGCTTCGCTTACCCTGTCGTGCCGTCTCGACGGTATTGGCCCGGACTTTCACCAGTTGTTTGGCCGGGCTCGGTAACTGTGGGAGACGGCCGAGCCCCCGTTCGGCGTCCGGATCGCGACCCATGAATATCGACGTCAACACGCTGTTTCTCGTCACGATCTATGTCGAGGCGATTCTCGGCCTGTTGCTGCTGTTCGTCTGGATCCAGAACTCGGCCATCCAGGCGGTCGCCTGGTGGGGCGGAGCGCATCTCCTGCGCGCCGGCTCCATCACGCTGTTCGGCATGTACGGCACTTGGCCGGACATGCTCACGATCGATCTCGCCAACGCGATTCTGCTGACCTCCTTCGCCGTCACCTGGACGGGTGCGCGGGTGTTCGACGGACGTCGCCCGTTGCCGGTCGCGATGATCGCCGGTGCCGTGCTCTGGCTGCTCGGTACCCACTTCGCCTTCACGTCTGACAAGATGGAGCTGCGCGCCCTGGTGAGCGCCGGCATCATCGCCGGCTACACCTGGGCGACCGCCGCCGAGTTCTGGCGCGGTCGCGCCGAGCCGCTGGTGTCGCGGCTGCCGGCGACCTTCCTGCTGTTCGCCCATGGCTCGCTGTTCCTGCTGCGCACGCCGCTTTCCGCGCTGTTGCCGTGGTCGCCGACCAACCAGGTGTTCGGCAGCGTGTGGCTGACCGTGCTGAGCTCCGAGGCCCTGCTGTTCTCGATCTCGATCGCCTTCATCCTGCTGGCGATGGCCAAGGAGCGCACCGAGTACCGGCACAAGACCGCCTCGATGGTCGATCAGCTCACCGACATCGCCAACCGGCGTGGCTTCCTGATCGAGTGCGAGGAGGTCACCCGCCGCCAGGCCGAGGAGCCGCGGCTCACCGCCGTGCTGCTCGCCGACCTCGACAAGTTCAAGTCGATCAACGATCGCTTCGGCCATGCCGTCGGCGACAAGGTGCTGCAGGTATTCGCCGACACCGCCGGCCGCACCATCCGCCCCTCCGACGTGATCGGCCGGCTCGGCGGCGAGGAGTTCGCCGCGGTGCTCTACGACATCGGCCGCGAGCGCGCGCTGCTGATGGCCGAGGACATCCGTTCGCGCTTCGCCGAGGGCGCGAGCCTGGTCGAGGGTCGCCCGGTCAGCGCCACGGTCTCGATCGGCATGGTGCTGTCCGACGACCCGGCGCTCGACGTGCCGAAGCTGTTGCGCCACGCCGACCAGGCGCTGTACAGGGCCAAGGAGCGCGGCCGCAACCGGGTCGAGATCGCCGCAGCCGACCACCGCGGCAAGCCGGGCGGTTCGGCGCCGCCGAGCAGCGACTACGCCGCCGACGCGGCGTGAGGGCCTCGGCTCCGCCGGTTCGGTCGGGGCGGGCAGCCCGCGGCCGTCCGGTGAGATCTACAGCGACGCCCCGCCGCAGATGGCGATCTCCTGGCCCGTGATCGCGGCCGCTTCGTCGGACAGCAGGAAGGCGACCAGGGCGGCGATCTCCTGGGGCCGGATCAGGCGGCCGAACGGTGGCGTCTCGGGCGGAATCACGGCGCGCGCCGGATCGGCCAGCATGCCGGTGTCGGTGGCGGCCGGGGCGACGACGTTGATGGTGATGCCGCGCGGTGCCACCTCTTTGGCCCACGACTTCGCCAAGCCCACCAGGGCGGCCTTGGCGGCCCCGTACTGGCTCTTCTGCACGACGCCGCGGGCCGCCCGGCTGCCGATCAGCACGACGCGGCCGCCCGCACCCATGCGCGGCACCAGGCGGTCGGCCAGCGCGATCGCGGCATCGACATGGATGCGCCACAGGAGCTCGCCGGTGGCCGGATCGAGGGCGCCGAGCGGCGCTCCGCGCATGATGCCGGCGGCGTGCACGATCGCCGTGACGGGCGCCGACGCGGCCCGCGCGTCCAGCGCGTCGAGGGCGGCGGACCGGGCCGCCGGATCGGCCAGGTCGACCGCGATCGCCGTGAACCCGGCCGCCTCGATCGTCGCGGCCGACCGGTCGAGCCCGGTCACCTGAAAACCGTCGTCGAGGAGCCGGCGGGTGATCGCCGCACCGATCCCCGAGCTGGTTCCCGTCACCACCGCATGTCGCATGGGACTTATTCCGGCTTGAAGCCGATGGATTGCAGCAGCTCGCGCGCCCGCACGATCTCGCTGGCGACGAACTTCCGCGACTCCTCGATGCTCTCGGCGACCGGCTCGAGCATGGTCGCGTTGAGCTTGGCGACGATCTCCGGATTCCGCATGGTCTCCTGGATCAGCGCGTTGAGCTTCTCCTGGATCTCGCGCGGCGTGCCTTTCGGGGCCCATATTCCGTACCAGGAATTGAACTCGAAGCCGGGCAGGCCGCCCTCGGCCATGGTCGGCAGGTCGGGGGCCAACGGCGAGCGCTGCTTGGCCGCGATGGCGATGGCACGCAGATGCGTGCCTTGGTTGGCGGCGGGCAGCAATGCGAAAGTCGGGTCGATCAGCATCTGGACGCTGCCGCCCATCACGTCGGTCAGGGCCGGCGAGGTGCCGCGATAGGGGACCATCTCGAACGGGATGCCGGTGCGGCGGGCGAACGCGATCGTCGTCAGGTGGCCGGCCGATCCGAGCGACGAGATCGCGAACAGATAGGCGCGCGGATCGGCCTTGGCGGCCGTGATCAGCTCGGGCAGGGTCTTCGGCGGCCGCGTGTTGGACATGACGAGGACCAGCGGCGCGATCGCGGTGCGGCCGATCATCTCCAGGTCGGCTTCGGGATCGAAGGTCGCGCCCTTCACCACCATCGGCATGACGGCGGTGTTGAAGGCGCTGGCCAGCAGCGTGTAACCGTCGGGGTCGGCCCGGATCACGGCCGTGGTGCCGATCAGGCCGGCGCCGCCGGTCCGGTTCTCGACCACCGCGCTGGCGCCGTAGCGCTCCTGCAGCCGCTGGGCGATCAACCGTCCGAGCGCGTCGTTGGCGGCGCCGGCCGGCCACGGCACGATGATCTTGATGGTGCGGCCGGGCTGCGGCCAGGACGTGTCTGCCAGTGCCGCTGCGGCCGTCGCGACGACGGCCAGCGCCGTCGCCATCGTGATCAGGATGCGTCGCACGTCGATGTCCTCCCTGGACTGTTCGCGAGTGGCGGGCCGCGGAAAATGGTCCGCCGGGGAAGTGGTGCCGGACCGCTCTCGTGGCGACCACGGCCGGAGTAACTAGGTGGTGCATTAGGGGGGCTGTCAATTCGCAGAGACGCGAGCGAGTCCTGCCGTCGCGGCGCACCGGCCATGATCCGAAACCGGGTCGGACGGGTGCGGTGCACAAGCCTGACGTCGCGGGGGGCCTTGCGATACTGTGGCGGCCGGCACGCGAGTCGAGGATCGGCGGAATGACGGGCAGCGGCGAACCCGAAGGCTCCGGCGAGGACCGGCTGATCGCCCGGCATTTCGCGCCGCTGGCGACCCATCCGGGCGCCCTCGGGCTCTTGGACGATGTCGCGCTGCTCACCCCGCCCGAACACTGCGAGCTGGTGCTGGAGACCGACGCGATCGTCTCCGGCATGCACTTCTTCCCGGACGATCCGCCGGCATCCGTCGCGCAAAAGGCGTTGCGCATCAATCTGTCGGATCTCGCCGCCAAGGGCGCCCGGCCGCTCGGCTTTCTGCTGTCGCTGGCGTTGCCCAAGGGGGCGAGCCGTCCGGCCACCGACGCGTGGCTGACGCCGTTCGCCCGCGCCCTCGGCGAGGACGCGCAGGCCTATGGTTGCCCGCTGCTCGGCGGCGACACGGTGGCGTCGCCCGGGCCCGTGATGATCTCGATCACGGTGATCGGCGCGGTGCCGACCGGCACGCTGGTGCGGCGGCGCGGGGCGCGGCCGGGCGACCGGCTCCTGGTCACCGGCACGATCGGCGACGCCGTGCTCGGCCTGCTGGTGCGCCTCGAGCGTGCGGCCCCCGAGGACTTCGGGCTCGACGCCGCCGGGCGCGATCATCTGATCTCGCGATATCTCGTGCCGCGGCCGCGAAATGCGCTCGCCGAGGCGGTGCGCACTCATGCCTCGGCCGCCATGGATGTCTCCGACGGGCTGGTCGGCGATCTCGCCAAGCTCTGCGCCGCCTCGGGCGTGACGGCCCGGATCGAGACGGTGCGGCTGCCGCTGTCGGACGCGGCGCACCGGATGCTGGCGGCGGCGCCGGAGCTTTTGGCCACCGTGCTGTCGGGCGGCGACGACTACGAGATCGTCTGCGCCGTAGCGCCGGAGCGGGTCGGCTCGTTCCTCGCCGCGGCCGCGGCGGCCGGCGTGCCGGCGACCGAGATCGGCGAGATCGTCGCGGGGCAGGGGGCCCCGCGCGTGATCGGTCCCGACGGCGCCACGGTCGCGCTCGACCGCGCCAGCTTCAGCCATTTCTGACGGCGGGTCACGCACCGATCTGCGACATGTCGAACGGCGTCGTCTGATAGATCTCGTTGATCCAGTTTCCGAACAGCAGGTGGGCGTGGCTGCGCCAGCGGTTCGCGGGCGGCTGCGATGGATCGTCGTCCGGGAAGTAGTCCCGCGGGATCGCCACCGCCTCGCCGGCGGCGGCGTCGCGGGCGTATTCCTCGGCGAGCGACGTCGTGTCGTATTCGAGGTGATTGAACATGTGCAGGGTCCGGTGCGACGGGTCGTCGAGCAGGCACAGGCCGGTGTCGCGGCTCTCGGCCAGGACCGCGAGGCCGGCCGCCGCCGGGATGTCCTCGCGGCGCACCTCGGTCCGGCGCGACACCGGCGTCGAGAACGTGTCCGAGAAGCCTCTCATGTAAGGCGATGCCGGCGCGAGGACGCGATGCCGGAACACTCCGAAGGCCTTCTCGGCGAGCTCGTGTTTCGGCATGCCGTAGAAATGATGGACGGCGGCCTGCGCGGCCCAGCAGACCGTGAGGCAGCGGTGGACGTGGGTCTGCATCCAGTCGAGGATGCGGCGCATCTCGTCCCAGTAGGTGATCTGTTCGAACGGCAGCAGCTCCACCGGTGCGCCCGTTACGATGAACCCGTCGAACCGTTCGGCACGGACGTCGGCCCAGGCCCGGTAGAACGCGGCCATGTGGTCGGCCGCGGCGTGGCGCGCCACGTGGTCCGTGATCCTCACCAGCGTCAGCTCCACCTGGAGCGGGGTCGCGCCGATCAGGCGCGCGAACTGCGTCTCGGTGCGGATCTTGTTCGGCATCAGGTTGAGCAGGCCGACGCGGAGCGGACGGATATCCTGACGCACCGCGTCGGTCTCGCGCATGACCATGACGCCCTCGGCTTCGAGCGTGCGGCGGGCCGGCAGGTCGTCGGGAATCATGATCGGCATTGGTCCGTCCTCGTTTCTCGGGACGGACGCGGTGGCTTGATCCGTTTGGTTGCCGGCTCGGCCACATCCTCCCTGGTCGAGGGAGTGCCACCTTGCCCGGTCGGCAGGTTGGCGTTGGGCGTCGCCCCAACTCTCGATGCGGGAGCGACCTTAGGGAATTCGCCGCACGGCGGCAACGGCACCCGGCGTGTCGCGCCCGCCGGGCGCACGCGCGGCCGCGACGGGAGTTGCGGCCCGACCCCGGCGATACCTTTTTGGACAAAATAGACTTAGCAAAAATGCATGTCGCAGGACGGCCTTGGAATGCAGGAAATCTCAGCGAAATGTGAAATATGCAGGCACCCCCCGGCTACACCAGAACAAGAGGCCGGCATGCCCGCCGCCGACATCAGAGACATCATCGATATCCATACGCACGTGATCTCCCCGGATACCGTGCGGTACCCCCTGGCGCCGCTCGGCGGAAAGCAGTCCGACTGGTCGCGGGCGCGGCCGACGAGCGCCGACGACCTGATCGCCGCCATGGATGCGGCCGGTGTCGCCAAGTCCGCCGTCGTCCAGGCGTCGACAGCCTACGGGTTCGACAACGGCTATCTGGCGGAATCGGTGGCCGCCCATCCCGACCGGTTCACCGGCGTGTTCTCCATCGACATGTTCGCGGCCGATGCGGTCGCGACCTTCGACCGCTGGCACGCCGCCGGGCTGACCGGCCTGCGGCTGTTCACCACCGGCAGCACCAGCCCGGGGCAGGCCGCCTGGCTCGCCGATCCGAAGACGTTCCCGGTGTGGGAGCGGGCCGAAGCCGCCGGCGTGCCGGTGTGCCTGCAGATGCGTCCCGAGGGCGTGCCCGACCTCAAGCGGCTGCTCGACCGGTTCCGGCGCGTGCCGATCGTGCTCGATCATCTCGCCCGGCCGGTGCTGTCCGACGGACCGCCCTACAAGGCCGCGAGCTGGCTGTTCGATCTGGTCGACCGTCCCAACCTGTTCCTCAAGCTGACCAGCCGGACCGTCGAGCAGTCCGCCGAAGGGACCTCGACCCCGGAGGCGTTCTTCCCGCGGCTGGTGGCGGCGTTCGGCGCCGACCGGATCGCCTGGGGCTCCAACTTCCCGGCCCATGCGGGTCCGATGTCGCGGCTGGTCGACGAGGCGAAGCGGGCGCTCGCCTGCCTGAGCGTCGCCGACCGCGCCCAGATCTTTGCCGGAACGGCGCGTCGCCTCTACCCCGCGCTGGACGCCGCCAAGAGGTCCGCGGCATGACCACGCCCGTCACGCTGACGATCGCGCTCGGCGCAAAGCCGTGGCGCGCGGCGCTTGCCGGGCCGGAGGCCGGCGCCGAGACCTTCTCGCTGGCCTTCGCCGAGGTCGCGCCGATCCATCGTGCCTTCGCGCCGATGGTCCGCGAGCAGAAGTTCGACCTGAGCGAGATGGCGATCGTCACCGCCGTGCAGGCGCTGGCGGCGGGCAAGCCGCTCCTCCTGCTGCCGGTGGTGCTGGCGGCGCGCTTCCAGCATCGTTGCCTGATCATGCGGCGTGACGCGCTGGTGACGGTCGACGGGCTGGCCGGACGCCGGATCGGCGTGCGGGCCTACAGCCAGACCACCGGGATGTGGATCCGCGGCATCCTCCAGAACGACCACGGCGTCGATCCGGAGAAAATCCGCTGGGTCACCCAGGAGGGCGCCCACGTCGCCGAATGTGCCGATCCGGCCTGGGTCGAGCGGGCGCCGGCCGGCCGCAGCCTGGTCGACCTCCTGCGGGCCGGCGAGATCGACGCCGCCATTCTCGGCAACGACCTGCCGGACGACCCGGCCTTCGTCCCGGTGTTTCCGAATCCCGAGGCCGCCGCGCGAGCCTGGTACGCGAGGCACGCGGTGCTGCCGGTCAACCACGTGATGGTCATGCGCAAGGACATCGCCGCCGCGAATCCGGCGGTGGCGAAGGAGCTGTGGGCCGTGCTGAAGCGGGTCCGGCCGACAGCGCCGGCCGCAGGCCCCGACATGACGCCGATCGGCGTCGCCGCGATCGGACCGGCACTCGACACGGTCCTGCAAAATTGCCGGCAGCAGAGCCTGCTGACCCGCGACATCACAGTCGATTCGCTGTTCGCCGATGCTGCCGAGATCCTCGGCGCCTCCGCGATCCGCTGATCCAGAACCTCCGAGAACGACGATGACGACCGTTACGATGTCAATCGACAAGCCGCGCCGCAAGCCCTTCTACAAGGACATGTCGGTGCAGGTCTTCGCCGGCATGGCGGCCGGCGCGCTGATCGGATGGCTGTGGCCGCAGTCGGCCGATGTCATGCGCACGCTGGGCGACCTCTTCATCCGCCTGATCGCCATGTTCGTCGGCCTGATCATCTTCTGCGCCGTCGTGCACGGCATCGCCACGGTGCGCGAGGCCAAGAAGGTCGGCCGCGTCGCGATCCGGGCGCTGATCTATTTCGAGGTGGTGACCACCTTCGCGCTGGTGATCGGCCTGTTCATGATCAACGTGCTCGGCCCGGGCCGCGGCATGAACATCGACCTGCACTCCATCTCGGGTGCGGGGCTCGACCCGTATCTGGCGACCGCGCACAAGATCACGGCCAACGGCTTCCTGCTCGGCATCGTGCCGCACACCGCCATCTCGGCCTTCACCGAAGGCAACGTGCTGCAGGTGGTGTTCACCTCGGTGCTGTTCGCGTTCGGGATGCTGGCGATCGGCCGGCGGGCGGACCCGATGATCGAGATGATCGACATCACCAAGCGGACCGTCTTCAAGATCATCGGCTATGTCATGTGGCTGGCGCCGATCGGCGCGATGGGGGCGATCGGCTTCACGGTCGGCAAGTTCGGGATCGCGTCGCTGGTGTCGCTCGGCGCCATGGTGGTCGAGTTCTACGTCACCTGCCTCTTGTTCATCGTCTGCGTGCTGTGGCCGATCGCCCGGTGGAGCGGGATCTCGCTGTGGCGGCTCGCCCGCTACATCCGCACCGAGCTGTTGATCGTGATCGGGACGAGTTCGTCGGAGTCGGTGTTCCCGCAACTCGTCGAGAAGCTCCAGCGCGCCGGTTGCGACGAGGCGATCGTCGGCCTGGTGCTGCCGACCGGCTACGCCTTCAATCACGACGGGACCTGCCTGTATTTCGCCGCCGCCTCGGTGTTCCTGGCACAGGCCTGCGGGATCGACCTGTCGATCTGGCAGCAGCTCGGGCTGCTCGGCATCCTGCTCGTCACCTCGAAGGGCGGGGCCGGGGTCGCCGGTTCGGCCATCGTGGTGCTGGTCTCGACGCTGGCGGCCACCGGCACCGTGCCGGTCGCGGCCGTCGGCATCATCCTCGGTGTCCACCGCCTGATGTCCTCGGCCTTCGTGGCCGTCAACATCCTCGGCAATGCGCTCGCCACCATCGTGGTCGCCAACTGGGAAGGCGCGGTCGATCGTGCCGCGCTCGACCGGGCGCTCTCCGGTGCCGCTCCGGTCGAGACCGAGGCCGAGACAGTTCCGGCCTGACCGCAGGCAAGGTGCAGACAAGAACCGGCGAAGCGGATCTCCGCTTCGCCGGTAGGCATGCCGGCCCGCGGCAGGCGACCGGACATCGGACCACCACGACCGTCGTCGCCGGGCGGTGATTCACGCCGATAGGAAACCGCTCCGGCCGAACGCGTTTTTAATCCAGCGCGTCGTCGAGGCTCGGCGCCGTGCGGGTGCGCGCGGCCTCGATCGGGGCGATCACCACGGTGACGCCGGGCAGGGTGCGGAACGGGCCGAGCTGCTCGTCGGTGGCACCCGAATCGGTCACCAGGGTCCAGGGCCGGTTGAGCGGCAGCCAGGCGGGCTGGTGGGCGTTGCCGAGCTTGGAGGCGTCGGCGAGCAGGAAGACCTCCGCGGCCTGCTGCACCATGCCCTCCTTGAGGGCGACCTGCTCCTGCGTCGCCTCGCACAGGCCGCGGCCGGCGACCACGCCGTCGGCGCCGAGGAAGAGCTTGTCGACGGTCAGGCGGCGCACGTTCATCTCGGCCAGCGGGCCGAACGTGCCCATGCTGATCGCCCGCACGGTGCCGCCCAGGACGGTCAGCTCGATCCCCTCCGACTGGGCGAAGACCGACACCAGCGCCAGATTGTTGGTCACCACGGCGAGCCGGCGCTCCTTCAGCCGCAGGCCGAGGGCCTCGACGGTCGAGCCGACGTCGAGCAGCACGCGTTCGCCGTCCTCCACCAGGCCGGCGGCCGCGGCGGCGATCGCCTGCTTGGCCTGCAGGTTGATGTGCTCACGGCTGCTCAGGCTCGCTTCGGGGGCGGGCTGCGACAGGATCGCGCCGCCATAGGTGCGGGTGACGACGCCCGAATCGGACAGCCGCTGGAGGTCGCGCCGGATGGTCGAGAGCGACACGTCGAGGCGCTGCGCCAGCTCCTCGACGTTCTCGTCGCCGGACCGGATCAGGTCGAGGATCTGCTGCTCTCGCTCGCGTCGTCGTCGCATGGGTCTCCCGAACCGGTCGTTCCTGGTCCATGAATGCGTTTTCAAGCGAGGCGAAAACCCGGTCGCGCGATGAAAACGCTTTTTCGTTAAACTCTTAGAGCGTGTTCCGAGGCAAAATCGAACTCTACTTTGGTTGAACCCGCCCTACCGATGGCCCGCCAGCTCCGCGGCCTGGCGCAGCGCCTCGATCAGGCTGCCTTCGTCCGCGATCCCGCGGCCGGCAATGTCGAAGGCGGTGCCATGATCCACCGAAGTGCGGATCACAGGCAAGCCGACCGTGATGTTCACCCCGGCCTCGAGCCCCATCACCTTGATCGGGATGTGGCCCTGGTCGTGATACATCGCGACCACCAGGTCGAAATCGCCCCGATAGGCGCGGAAGAACAGGGCGTCGCCGGGCAGCGGCCCCTCGACGGACCAGCCCTTCGCCCGGCAGGCCGCGACGGCCGGCTCGATCTTCTCGGCCTCCTCGCCATGGCCGAACAGCCCGTTCTCGCCGGCATGCGGGTTGATGGCGCACACCCCGATTCGCGGCTGCGCGATCCCGGCGGCGACCAGCGTGTCGTGGCCGCGCCGGATCGTGCGCTCGACCAGGCCCGGCTCGATCTTGGCGACGGCGTCGATCAGGCCCGTATGGGTCGTCACATGGATGACCCGCAGGCGCGGCCCGACCAGCATCATCGACACCTCGGGCGTGCCGGTGAGGTGGGCGAGCAGCTCGGTATGGCCGGGAAACTTGTGCCCGGCGGCGTGCAGCGCCTCCTTGCTGAGCGGCGCCGTGCAGATGGCGTCGGTCTCGCCGGTGCGGCAGAGCTCGGCGGCCCGCGCGATGTAGCGATACGCCGCCTCGCCCGAGACCGGCGACACGACGCCGAAGGGGTGGCCGGGCGGCACCGCCTGCAGGTCGATGCAATCGATCGTGCCGCAGGTGTAGGTGGCCTGCGCCGGCCGCGCGATCGTGTGGACGGCGAGGCTGGAGCCGAGCAGGGCCGCTGCCTCCTGCAGGCGGACCGTATCGCCGATCACGATCGGCCGGCACATGTCGTAGAGGCTCTGATGCGCCAGCGCCTTGACGACGATCTCCGGGCCGATCCCGGACGGGTCGCCCATGGTGATGGCTATGACGGGACCCGGCATCTCAATCTCTCTTCTGTCCGGTGATCTGGTGGAGGCGGTCGAGGCAGTGGGCCAGCGTCGCGTCGGTGCCGAAGCCGCCGGCCTTGGTGGCGATCGGCATCGCCACCGCGCCGACCGTGACGCCGAGCGGCACGCCGGGCTCGACCTCGTCGACGAGGCGGATGCCGGTGACGCCGAGGCGGCCGAGCAGGGCGCAGACCGTGTCGCCGCCGGTGGCGACCAGGCCGCCCAGATGGACGATCGCCGGCGCGACGAGATCGGCCAGGCGTCTGGCGACGTCACCGCCCTCGCGAAGATCGCTGCCGGGGCCGAACTCGGTGGTCACCAGCACGTCGCCGTCGCCGAGCGCCGCGCCGATTCGGGCCGTGAGCTCGCGGCCGGCCGTCACGGCGCCGGAGGCGCCGCGCAGCACGGCCTCGGGAACGGTGACGGCGGTGACGCGGCCTTCCGCGGACAGCCGCTCGGCGGCGGCGCGCGACACCTCGGCGACGCTGCCGACCAGGACCAGCACCGGGCCCGGCACGGCCGCGAGCGACGGAGCAGGGGGCTCGTCGGGCGCCACCAGGCGGGCGAGTGCCCCGGCGAGCCCGCCGGTGCCGACGAACAAGAGCTTGTCGGCGAGCGGTAGCGCCGCCGCGGCGGCGAGGCGGAGGTCGTCCTCGGTCGCCGCGTCGCAGACGACGGCGTCGCAGCCCTCGGCGATCGCCGCCGTGATGACGCCGCGCGCCACGCCTTCGCCGCGCCGGAGCTGGTCGAGCGGGATGACGCCGGCGCGCAGGCCGGCGGACTTCAGCACGGCCGGCAGATAGCCGCTCTCATAGGTGTGGTCGCGGGCCCACAGCGGCGTCTCCTCGAGCCGCTGTCCGTTCACCAGCACCCGGCCGCCCTCCATCGTGCGTCCGGTCGCCGGGAAGGCGGGGGCGACGAAGGCGAGGGTCGGGCGGCCCTGCCGGCGCAGCGCGGCGAGCAGCGCGGCGGTCTCGGCCGCCGGCTGTCCGCGCAGGGTCGAGTCGATCTTCTTGTAGAGCCGCTGGCCGGGCCGGACGCGGGCGGCCAGCGCGGCGCATTGGCGGGCCGACGCCTCCGCCGCCGGAAGCCGGCGGCTGTCGGCGTCGACCGAGACCACCGGCGCGTCGCCGACGTCGCCGTCGCCCCAGGTCACCACGGTCTCGATGCCACGACGGGCGAAGGCGATGGCCGTGTCGGCCGCGCCGGTGAGATCGTCGGCGAGGATCAGCCAGGACGGGGTGTCGGCGGTCACGTCACGGCTCCTTGCGGCGGCCCATCAGATCGGGCGCGGAGAGGTCGGGCGAGTCCGGATCGTCCGGCAGGTCGGCGGGGGCGCCGACCACGCGGGCCGTCCAGGCGGTGACGAACGGCACCAGGATGGCCGTCACGACGACGCAGGCGGCGACCAGGATGGTGGCCGACTTGGCGGCCTCGGCATAGACCGGGTTGGAGGCCGCGATGATGGCCGGAACGGCGGCCGCGTTGCCGGCCGTCGACGCCGCCGCGACGCCGGCGACGCCGGTGCCGCCGGTCGCCCGGTCGATCAGGAACAGCGGGATGCCGGTGACGACCACCACGGCGACGCCGAGCCCGACGCCGAGCAGGCCTGCCTGCCAGACCTTGGTGAGGTCGAGGCCGGTGCCGAGCGCGAAGGCGAAGAACGGGATCATCACCGGCACGGCCTTGGCGAGGAAGTCGCGCATCTCGCGGTCGAGATTGCCGAGGATCATGCCGATCACCAGCGGCAGGATGCCGCCCACCAGGGTCTGCCAGGGGAAGGCCGAGAGGCCGGCGACCCCGAGCGTCACCATGGTCAGGAACGGCCCCGATTCGAGCGACATGATCGTGTAGGCGCCGACGTCGCGCGGCTTCCCGTATTGGCCCATCAGGGCCATGTAGAGCCCGCCATTGGTGTCGTTGAGGGCCGCCACCACGGCCAGCGTCGACAGGCCGGCGAACACGCCGCCGCTGATCGGCGCCTCGCCCAGCAGCCGGCCGAGCACCAGGCCGGCGACGATGCCCATGCCGATCTTCACGGCGAACAGGCTGCCGCCCTTCTTGAGGATGTAGGGCGTCGCCTTGAAGTCGATGCTGGCGCCCATGCAGACATAGAAGACCGCCAGGATGGTCAGCGCGCCGGTGAACAGCGCGCCGGTGAAGGACCCGAAGAACTTCGGCGTGTCGGGTGCGAGCGTCGCGATCACGGCGCCGAGCAGCAGCGGGACGATCATCATCCCGCCGGGCACGCTTTCGATGCCGCGCTTGATGGGCACTTGTTTCACGGTAATCCCCTTCTGATGACCGAAATGCGCAAAGTGGTCGGGGGTGTCACGCGATAGTCTGTCTAGCGACCCTAGAATTGCGCAATCTGCGCAATAATCAAGCGGTTTTGCGCAGGATGCGCGTTTCTACGGGGAACGTCATCATGCGCCGTCGGACAACGCGCAGGGCCGTGCTGCGATCCCTGCGCCCGCTGGTCGAGGACGCCTGACCGGACCGCCGGCCTGCTCCGTAGAAAATCAATGCTGACGCGCCCCGCCAGAGGAGAATAGTCTTCACGCTTCTTCGCTCCGGGGTCTCCATGTCCGCCATCGCCGAGCCGCACGCCGGGACAGACGACCGGCTGGCGCGTCGCAACGCCTTCGTTCTGGCCGCCGCGCAGGCGCTCGCCGGCGCCAATTCGGCCGTGGTGTTCGGCACGGCCGGCCTGGTCGGCACCATGCTGGCGCCCGACCCGGCGCTCGCCACCGTGCCGGTGAGCACCTTCGTGCTCGGCCTGTGGATCGGGACCCTGCCGGTCGGGGCGATCGCCAAGCGGTTCGGGCGGCTCGCCGCCTTCGAGGTCGGAACGCTGTTCGGCCTCGTCGCCGGCCTCTTGTGCGGCGCCGCCGTGATCTATGCCGCCTTTCCGCTGTTCTGTGTCGGCACGCTGTCGGGCGGCCTCTATGCGGCGGCCCACCAGTCCTACCGGTTCGCCGCGGCCGACACGGCGAGCGACGCGTTCAAGCCGAAGGCGGTGTCCTGGGTGCTGGCCGGCGGCGTCATGGCCGGGGTGTTCGGGCCGCAGCTCATCATCGCCACCAAGGACATGCTGCCCCAATACGCCTTCGCGGCGAGCTACCTGGCCCAGGCCGTGGTCGCCGTGGTGGCGGCGCTGGTCCTGCTGCTGGTGCGTTTCCCGCCGCCGCCGTCCGCCGAGGCCTCGCGGCGTGCCGGCACCGGACGGCCGCTGGTCGTGATCTTCCGCCAGCCGCGCCTGATCACGGCCGTGGTCTGCGGGCTCGCCAGCTACGCCAGCATGAACCTGATGATGACGGCGGCGCCGGTCGCCATGGTGGCGTGCAACCATTCGGTGACCGACGCGGCGCTGGGCCTGCAGTGGCACGTGATGGCCATGTACGCACCGAGCTTCGTCACCGGCTCGCTGATCGGGCGCTTCGGCACCGGCCGGGTGATCGCGGCCGGCCTCGCGCTCACGGCGGCGGCCGGCGCGGTCGGCTGGGCCGGCACCTCGCTCGCCCATTTCTGGACCGCCCTGATCCTGCTCGGGGTCGGCTGGAACTTCGCCTTCGTCGGCGCGACCGCGCTGGTGACCGTCTGCCATACCCCGGCCGAGCGCAACAAGGTCCAGGCCGTGAACGACTTCTTCGTCTTCGGCGCGATGGCGGTCGGCTCCTTCTCGTCCGGCGCCATGCTGGCCCGGCACGGCTGGCCGCTGGTCAACGAGGTCGTGCTCGGCGCCGTCCTGGCGACCGTGGTGCTGCTCGCCTGGATCGCCGTGGCGGGCCGGCTGCGGGTCGCCTCCGACGGCTGATTGCAAACTTCTGCGGGCTCGCCTCCGAGGCGGCAGTTTCGATTGCGTCGCAAAAAGCTTTTTGGCAATGTCCGCCCGCGGATTTTCGGGCGGCCGGCGTGGGAGCCGGCTGCGACATGCGCCCTGCCCGGGGCTCCCTGCCAATGATACAAATCGAGGGTCTTCAATGACAGCTTTGTGGGTCATCGTCCTTTGCGGGGCGCTATCGATCGTCTACGCGGTCTGGGCGATACGGTCCGTCATGGCGGCTGACGCCGGATCGGCCCGGATGCAGGAGATTGCCGGCGCCGTGCGCGAGGGCGCGCAGGCCTATCTCAAGCGGCAGTACACCTATATCAGCCTCGTCGGGGTCGTCATTTTCGGCCTGCTCGGCGTGTTCCTCGGCTGGTTCGTCGCCGTCGGCTTCGCCATCGGGGCGATCCTGTCGGGTGCGGCCGGCTTCATCGGCATGAACGTCTCGGTACGGGCGAACGTCCGCACCGCCCAGGCGGCGATCACCTCGCTCGCCGGCGGCCTCGACATGGCCTTCAAGGCGGGCGCCATCACGGGCCTGCTGGTGGCCGGCCTCGCGCTGCTCGGCGTGACGGTCTATTTCGGCTTCCTGACCGGCACGATGGGCTTCGCCCCCAACGACCGCATCGTGGTCGACGCCCTGGTGGCGCTCGGCTTCGGCGCCTCGCTGATCTCGATCTTCGCCCGTCTCGGCGGCGGCATCTTCACCAAGGGGGCCGACGTCGGCGGCGACATGGTGGGCAAGGTCGAGGCCGGTATCCCGGAGGATGATCCGCGCAACCCGGCCACCATCGCCGATAATGTCGGCGACAATGTCGGCGACTGCGCCGGCATGGCGGCCGACCTGTTCGAGACCTATGCGGTGACCACCGTCGCCACCATGGTGCTGGCCGCGATCTTCTTCGCCGGCACGCCCCTGCTGCTGCCGATGATGATCCTGCCGCTCGGCATCGGCGGCCTGTGCATCATCACCTCGATCATCGGCACCTTCTTCGTGAAGCTCGGCCCCAGCGAGTCGATCATGGGGGCGCTCTACAAGGGCTTCATCGCCACCGCGGTCCTGTCGCTGATCGGCATCGCCGGCGTCGTCGCCCTGCTGATCGGCTTCGGCCCGCTGCCGGGCGTCGGCTATTCCGGCTGGCACCTCTATGTCTGCGGCATCGCCGGCCTGGTCGTCACCGGCCTGATCATCTGGATCACCGAGTACTACACCGGCACCGACTTCCGCCCGGTGCAGACCATCGCCAAGGCTTCGGTGACGGGCCACGGCACCAACATCATCCAGGGCCTCGCCGTCTCGCTCGAGGCGACGGCGCTGCCCACCATCGTGATCATCGCCGGCATCCTGGTCACCTACGGGCTCGCCGGCCTGTTCGGCATCGCGGTCGGCGTCACCACCATGCTGTCGCTCGCCGGCTTCGTGGTCGCCCTCGACGCCTTCGGCCCGGTCACCGACAATGCCGGCGGCATCGCCGAGATGGCGGGTCTGCCCAAGGAGGTGCGCAAGTCGACCGACGCGCTCGACGCGGTCGGCAACACCACCAAGGCGGTCACCAAGGGCTACGCGATCGGCTCGGCCGGCCTCGGCGCCCTGGTGCTGTTCGCCGCCTACAACGAGGATCTCAAGTACTTCATCGGCAATCCGGCGCAGCACCCGTACTTCGCCGGGGTCAAGCTCGACTTCGCGCTGACCAACCCCTACGTGACGGTCGGCCTCCTGTTCGGCGGACTGCTGCCCTATCTGTTCGGCTCCATGGGCATGATGGCTGTCGGCCGGGCCGCCTCGGCGATCGTCGAGGAGGTGCGCCGCCAGTTCCACGAGCATCCCGGCATCATGCTGGGCACCGAGCGTCCGGACTACGGCCGCGCCGTCGACCTGCTGACCAAGGCCGCCATCAAGGAGATGGTGATCCCGTCGCTCTTGCCGGTGCTGTCGCCGATCGTCGTCTACTTCGCCATCTACGTGATCGCCGGGGGTGGGGCGGCCGGCAAGTCGGCGGCCTTCTCGACGGTCGGCGCGATGCTCTTGGGCGTGATCGTCACCGGCCTGTTCGTCGCCATCTCGATGACGTCGGGCGGCGGCGCCTGGGACAATGCCAAGAAGTACATCGAGGACGGCCATTACGGCGGCAAGGGCTCGGAGGCCCACAAGGCCTCGGTGACGGGCGACACCGTCGGCGACCCCTACAAGGACACGGCGGGCCCCGCCGTGAACCCGATGATCAAGATCACCAACATCGTGGCGCTGCTGCTGCTGGCGATCCTCGCCCACTGACGCACGCACGAGCCTGACACGACGAAGCCCCGCGGAGCAATCCGCGGGGCTTTTTTTCATTCCTCCTGTCATGGCCGGGCTTGACCCGGCCATCCATCAACCTGCGGAAAAGCAAGCCTTTTTTCGAGATGGATACGCGGGTCGAGCCCGCGTATGACGAGTCGGGAATATGTGACGGCCGGTATAATCGCCCTACGCCGTCGCCCGGAACGCCGCGGCGAGCCCCCGGAGCGCGTCGCGGCCGGCGCGGTCGGTGACGGCCGCGTGCAGCACGACGTCACGGCGGGGCAGGGGCGGCAGGCCGAGGGCAGGGCCGAGGTCGATCGTCCCGGGCGGGGCGACGCGGCGCGCGAGCGCCGCCACGGCGAGCCCGGCCGCGACCGCCGCCCCGATGGTCGCAACTCCGCCGCCGACGAACACCTCGGTCCATGGGATGCCGGCCGCCGCCAGCGCCTTGATGGCCATGATCCGCACGCTGCACGGCTCCGCCTGGGCGGCGAGGCGCAGCGGCTCGCCGTCGCGGCGGACGAAGTCGGGGGCGCCGATCCAGCCGAACGAATCGGTGAGCAGCAGCTCGCCGCCGCGGCGGCCGTCGTCGTGCTGCAGCACCACGGCGGCGTCGAGGGCGCCGCGGTCGAGCTCGGCGAGCAGGTCGAGCGACGAGTCGACCCGCATCTCCAGCACGACGCCGGGCGCCGTCTCGCCGAGGCGGCGGAGCAGCCGGGGCAGCTCGGCGCCGACCACATGATGGCTGATGCCGACCACCAGACGGCGGTGCGCCGGCACGAAGGCGCCGACGGCGCGCTCGTGCGCCGCGACCAGCTCGCGGGCGGGATCGAGAAACGCCTGGCCGTCGGCCGACAGCCGCACCAGCCGCGGCGTGCGCTCGATCAGCCGGCGGCCGAGCCGCGCCTCCAGGCGCTTGAGCTTGAGGCTGACGGCCGACTGGGTCGTGTCCATCGCCTCGGCCGCGCGGGTGAAGCTCTTGAGGTCGGCGATCAGCACGAAGGTGCGGACACTGTCCACGTCGAGCAGGGCAGGGATTATCATTTCAATCCGTTATCTCAGGAATCTTCTTACATTGTATTCCAAAATCATGGTGCAGGCGATAGCGTTTCGGCATCCGTCAACCAGAGAGCGAGACAACACCATGCCGCTGACCCGCGTGTCCCTCCGTCGAGGCAAGCCCGCCGCCTATCGCAAGGCCATCCTGGACGGCCTCTACGCCGCCATGCACGAAACCTTCACGGTGCCGGAGGGCGACCGCTTCATGCTCGTGAGCGAGCACGACGCCGACGACTTCGACTACGGCCCCGACTATTTCGGCATTCACCGCAGCGACGACCTCGTCATCATCCAGCTCACGGTCAGCAACACCCGCACGTTCGCCCAGAAGCAGGCGCTGTTCCGGCGAATCGTCGAGCGCCTCGGCGAGAACCCCGGCGTGCGGCCCGAGGACGTCTTCATCAACTTGGTCGAGGTGGCGGCGGAGAACTGGTCTTTCGGCTACGGCGACGCCCAGTACGCCAAGCCGGCCCCACAGGAGGCGTGAACGGGCGCGGCCACCGCTTGAGCGATTGACGAGGTCTTGCGGACAAAGGTCTGACGAATAATGGATTTATACGGGTTTCAAGCCCACGTCATGGCCGCGCTCGTCGCGGCCATCCGCGTTTTTGACGCCGATCGAAGGCAAGACCTGAGACCGTGGGTGGCCGGCCAAGCCCGGGCATGACCAGGGAAGGCCCGGTCGAGGCAAACCGAGGGTGAGTTCAGCGTTGGCTCAGAACCACTTCAACGCCTTGAACATGTAGGCGATGTAGTTCAGCTCCTGGCCGGCCGCCGGGGTGGTGCGGCTGACGAAGTCGAAGATGCGGCCGTCCTTGATGCCGTAATTGGCGAGGCGCTCGACCTTGCGGTTGCGGTCGAAATAGACCGCGATGACGCGCCGGTCGACCTCCTTCTGGGGCAGGAACGAGGTCTGCTCGGCGCGCTGCGAGATGTAATAGAACACCTCGCCCGAAACGGTGGCGACCGTCGAGGGGGTGCCGAGCACGATCAGCACCTGCTCCTGAGAGGCGCCGAGCGGGATCTGCTCGAGCGCACCCTCGGGCACGATATAGCCGCGCTGATAGGTCTGGGTGAGGCAGCCGCCGAGCAGCAACCCGAGCGCGAGCACGGCCGCCGCGGCGCGCGCCGTCCTGGCGCGCGAGACGAGAGCGCGGGAGACGAGAGCACGCGGGCCGAAGGCCCGCGACGCGACGGCGCGCAAAATCTTGCCGGTCCGCTGGCTGATGGTCTGACCCACGACGTCCCCCTTCGGCCCGCCCCCGGGCGTAGCGCGCAGGCGCTCAGAACACAATCTGGCGCAGACGCACAGAACACAAGTGCACGGCGACCAGCATGAGACGCGCCCCGAGCGCCCCGCGCAAAACTCATCGGCCGGCGTTCCCGCCGGCGGAGTCCCGCCACGCATCGCACCATTGTCGCGCTCTATGGCGCGATCGTGGCATATCAAGCGCTTCGGGCCCATATCGCAGATGCCGTGGCGGCCCGGCCGGCCGCGCGGTCGTCGCCTCGGTGGTCGTGCGAATCGCGCTGTATGTGGTGAGAGGCGCCTGTAAAAGGAGTGTTGGCCATGTCGAAGCCGGATCGACCCTGGAGCGTGCCGGTGCGAATCGAGGAGGTTCCGGAGGGGGGCCTCACCAAGACCTTGTCGGCCGATGCGGGCGTGCGCGAGGCGGTGGCGCGGCTCGGCGGCCTCACCGGCCTGCCGCGCTTCGAGGCGTCGTTCGATCTCGCCCGGCAGGGCCGCGGCCTGCATGTGACCGGCACCGTGACGGCGACGGCCGGCCAGACCTGCGTCGTCACGCTGGAGCCGATGGAGAGCGAGATCGCCGAGCCGGTCGACCTCGTCTTCAGCCCGGACGCACCGGCCGAGGAGGCCGGTCCGCCGCGCGATCCCGAGGCCGCCGACCCGCCCGAGCCGCTCGTCAACGGGGTCGTCGATCTCGGCGCCATCGCCACCGAGTTCGTGCTGCTCGGCGTCGATCCCTATCCGCGCAAGCAGGGCGTCGTGTTCGAGGCCCCCGACGCCGGACAGCCGGAACCGGGGCCGTTCGCCGCACTCGCGGCCCTCAAAGCCAAGGGGGGACAAGGCGGTGGAGCCAGCGGTGGACCCGGCGACTAGTCCGCCGAGGCATGTCGCAGCATACACGGCGCATCGGTGATTTAAGCGATTGTCACAGGGCGCGGACGAGGTATTGTCGCCGCCTCCGTAACCCAGCGACTGGTCCGCGTCGGCCGGTCTAAAGGCGCGGTTTCGCGCCGCCCGCCAACGTCGGTTCATGTCTCAGAAGGTTTGCATCGCGCTGGACGCCATGGGGGGGGACCACGGAGCCGCGGTGGTGATCGCGGGCGCCGATATCTCCCTGAGCCGGCATCCGGATACCAGCTTCATCCTGGTCGGCGACCAGGCCGTGATCGGGCCATTGCTCGACAGCCGGCCGGCGCTGAAGGCGGCGTCGCGCGTCGTCCACACCGATGTCGCCGTCAAGATGGACGAGAAGCCGAGCCAGGCGCTGCGCCATGGCCGCTGGCGGTCGTCCATGTGGCTCGCCATCGACGCCGTGAAGAAGGGCGAGGCGCACGTCACCGTCTCGGCCGGCAACACCGGCGCCCTGATGGCGATGTCGAAGTTCCACCTGCGGATGATGCCCGGGGTGTCGCGGCCGGCGATCGCCTGCCTGTGGCCGACCACGCGGGGCGAATCGATCGTGCTCGACGTCGGCGCCTCGATCGGGGCCGACGTGCAGCACCTCGTGCAGCTCGCCATCATGGGCAGCGCCATGGCGAGCGTGGTGTTCGACCTCGAGCGTCCGACCGTCGGGCTGCTCAATGTCGGCGTCGAGGAGGTCAAGGGGCTCGAGGAGATCCGCGGCGCCAGCCAGGTGCTGCGCGAGACCGCCTGCAGCCACATGGACTTCAAGGGGTTCGTCGAGGGCGACGACATCGGCCGCGGAACCGTGGACGTGGTCGTCACCGAAGGATTCACCGGCAACATCGCCTTGAAGACCGCCGAGGGGACGGCTAAACAGCTTGCCTCGTATCTCAAGAGCGCGATGAGCCGCACCCTCGCGGCCAAGATCGGTTACCTCTTCGCGCGACAAGCCTTCAAGACCCTCAGGGACAAAATGGACCCGCGCAAGGTCAATGGCGGCGTCTTCCTCGGCCTCAACGGCGTGGTGATCAAGAGCCACGGCGGCACCGACGCGGAAGGGTTCGCGGCGGCCGTCGACCTCGGCTACGACATGGCGCGCTACGAGCTGCTGGGGAAGATCCGCAGGACGCTCGGGCAGACGGCCCCCACCGCGGTGGCCGGAGAGGTGGCTTCGTGAGTATCACCCGTTCGATCGTTCTCGGCTGCGGCAGCTATCTGCCGGCCCGCACGCTCACCAATGCCGAGCTGGCCGGCATGGTCGACACCAGCGACGACTGGATCGTGCAGCGCACCGGCATCCGCGAGCGCCATATCGCAGCCGACGGCGAGTTCACCTCGGATCTCGCCGTCCATGCCGCGCGCGACGCGCTCGCCGCCGCCGGCCTCGAGCCGCAGGCGATCGACCTGATCATTCTGGCGACCGCGACGCCGGACCACACTTTTCCGGCCAGCGCCGTGACGGTTCAGGCCCAGCTCGGCATCACCCAGGGCGCCGCCTTCGACTTGCAGGCGGTGTGCTCGGGCTTCGTGTTCGCGATCGCCACGGCCGACAGCCTGCTGCGCACGGGTGGATTCAAGCGCGCGCTGGTGATCGGCTCGGAGACCTTCACCCGCATCCTCGACTGGAAGGACCGCACCACCTGCGTGATCTTCGGCGACGGGGCCGGGGCCGTGGTGCTCGAGGCCGCCCCGCAGGCCGGCACCCTGGCGGACCGCGGCGTGCTCGGCGCCAAGATGCGCTCGGACGGGCGCCACAAGAGCAAGCTCTATGTCGACGGCGGCCCGTCGACCACCGGCACGGCCGGCTATCTGCGCATGGAGGGCAAGGAGGTCTTCCGCCACGCCGTGACGATGATCACGGGCGCGGTCGAGGACGTGCTGGCCGAGACCGGCACCAAGGCGACCGACATCGACTGGTTCGTGCCGCACCAGGCCAATCAGCGGATTATCGACGGCTGCGCCCACAGGCTCGGGGTGTCGCGCGACAAGATCGTCTCCACGGTCGACCGCCACGGCAACACCTCGGCGGCCTCGATTCCGCTCGCCCTGCACACCGCCGTCACCGACGGCCGCATCAAGCAGGGCGATCTGGTGATGATCGAGGCGATGGGCGGCGGCTTCACCTGGGGCGCCGCGCTGATCCGCTGGTGACCCGACGGTTCGGTCCTGGTCCTGCAGTGGCGAGGCACGCCGACGCCGTCGTGCGTGGTCGCTCGACTCGACGGCGAACCGGTGCCGCGCCGCCGCAACATCCTCCACCGTCATCGAAATGACCGTTCAAATCTTCTGTCGCCCCGTTGACCCCGGGCGCCGAAGCTCATATCGTTGTAAATTCAGTAACATATAAAAGTCTATGGGTAGGCGCTGGGGCCACGATGAGCGCGAAGACAGTAACTCGGGCGGACCTTTGCGAGGCCGTTTACCAGAGGTTGGGGCTTTCCCGCACCGAATCGGCCGCATTGGTCGAGCTGGTGCTCAAGGAGATCACCGATTGCCTCGAGCGGGGCGAGACGGTGAAGCTCTCCTCGTTCGGATCGTTCGTCGTCCGCAAGAAAGGCCAGCGGATCGGACGTAATCCGAAGACCGGCAAGGAAGTGCCGATCTCGCCGCGGCGCGTGATGGTGTTCAAGCCGTCGGCCATTCTCAAGCAGCGGATCAACGCGGACGGCGCCGAGGCGTGACGGCGCGCGCGGCGGAGGAACGGCCGTGAACAAGGCGCCCGAAGCGTTCCGCACCATCAGCGAGGTGGCGGAGGATCTCGCGCTTCCGCAGCATGTTCTGCGATTTTGGGAGAGCCGGTTTCCGCAGGTCCGCCCGATGAAGCGCGGCGGCGGTAGGCGCTATTATCGTCCCGACGACGTCGACCTGCTGCGCGGCATCCGCCATCTTCTCTACGGCGAGGGCTACACGATTCGCGGCGTCCAACGCATCCTGCGCGAGCAGGGCGGCCGCTTCGTGCAGACCGTCTGGCAGGAGGGCGCGCCGCAGCCCGAGCGCATCCCGGAGATCGACGGCACCGAGACCGAGGGCGCCGTCGAGGAGATCGCGGCGGCCGCCGATCTCGACGACGCGGTGGAGTGCGATTCGGATTTGTCGGCCGGGGGCGAGGCGAAGCCGGAGCTCGATGCCGACCCCTATGGGCGGCGCGAGCCATCCTTCGGTCCGGCACATGGTTCAGCCTCTGGACCGCGGCGGGCGGCGCCGCTCGCGGCGGCATCCGCCGGCGCCGCATCCCACGGAGCCGCATCGGGTGCGGCCGTGCGCGAGCCCGTTGTCGATCCCGCTGCCGCGGGCGATCCCGCCGCCGCGGGCGAAGCCGTGCCGGCGCGCGACAGAACCGCCGATGCCGTTGCGACCGCGCCGCCCGGCCTGTCGGCGGCCGACCGCGAACGGCTCGCCGCCGTGCTGGCCAATCTCGAAGCCTGCCGCGGCCGCCTGGCCGGCGCGCTGGCGGAGACCGGGCCGGCGCCCTAAAAGGGACCGGCCCAAACGCCCGACGGCGGGGCGGGGCCCGACCGATCCAGCATGACCGATCCGACCTACGCGTATCGCGCGCATCCCTTCACGTCCGAGAGAGTTTTCCGTCTGGAGCCCGAGGGGCTGGCCTGGACCGAGGGCGGCCGGCCGCGGGCGCTCGCCTTCGCGGACGTCGTGGCGGTGAAAATCTATCTCGAGCGCATCCCGGGCTCCTCGGCCTCCTACTGGGCCTGCGTGCTGTACGGGCGCGACGGTGGCCGCCTCAAGCTCGGCGCGGCGCATCGGACCGGGCTGTTTTCCGTCGAGAATCGCTCGGCCGCCTATCTGCCCTTCATCCACGCGGTGACGACGCGGCTCGATGCGTTGCGGCCCGGCCTGCCGCACCGCGAGCATAAGAGCCTGTTGGAAAAGCTCGAGACCGGCGTCGGCCTTGCCGGCGTCGGCGTCCTGCGGCTGCTGCGGCGGCTCGATCTCGGCCGCACGGCGGCGGCGGCCGGCTGGCTCCTGCGCAAGGTCGGGCCGCGCCTGAAGGGACACCGCGTGGCCGGCGAGCAGCTCGCCATGGTGTTCCCGGACATGACCGCGGCCGAGCGCGCCACGACGCTCGACGGCATGTGGGACAATTTCGGCCGGCTGTTCATCGAATACGCCCATCTCGACCGGCTGTGGGACTACGACTGGCGCGACCCGCGGCCGGGCGGCCGCATCGAGGTCGACGCGGCGACGCGAGCGACCCTGCTGCGGCTGCGCGATGATCCGCGGCCGGCCCTGATGTTCACCGGCCATCTCGCCAACTGGGAGGTGGTGCCGCTCGGTGCCGGCACCATCGGGCGCGACATCTCGGTGGTGTTTCGGGCGCCGCGCATCGGCCCCTTCGTGCGCGAGATGATCCGGGCCCGCGAGGCGGGCGGCAGCCACGTGATCGCGGCCGGGCCCGACACGCCGCTGCGCATCCGCGAGGCGCTGCGGCAGAACCGGCTGGTCGGCATGCTGGTCGACCAGCACTACGCCCGCGGCATCGACGTCACGTTTTTCGGGCGGACCTGCAAGGTCAATCCGATGCTGGCCCGCTTCGCCCGCATGTTCGACTGCCCGATCTATGGGGCGCGCGTGGTGCGCCTGCCGGACGAGCGCTTCCGCTTCGAGCTGGTCGGGCCGATCGAGCCGCCGCGCGAGGCCGATGGGCAGGTCGACATTGCCGCCACCATGCAGCGCATCACCGGCGTGATCGAGGAGTGGGTACGTCAGCACCCCGAGCAGTGGCTGTGGCTGCACCGCCGCTGGCGGTGACACCGGTCGTCGCTGTCCTCGGCCTTCATCGTCATGGCCGGGCTTGACCCGGCCATCCATCAAGCTACGGAAAAGAAGTCTTTTCTCGAGATGGATACGCGGGTCGAGCCCGCGTATGACGAGTCGGAATAGGTGACGGCCGGTATCAGTGCGCGGTGAACACCGGGATCTCGGCGTGGGTGAGGATGTGGCGGGTGGTGCCGCCGAAGATCATCTGGCGCAGGCGGCTCTGGGTGTAGGCGCCCTTGACGATGAGGTCGCAGCCGAGCCGCTGGGCATGATCCAGGATGGTCGGTCCGGCGGTGCGGTTGTCGCCGCCCTTGGAGGTGAGCAGATTCGGCTTGATGCCGTGCAGCGCCAGATTGCCGGCGAGCTGCTCGGCCGTCGGGCCCGGCACCACGGCACCCTCGACCGTCAGGATGGTGACATGCTCGGCGCGGGCCAGGAACGGCATCGCGAAGGCGGTGGCGCGGGCCTGCTCGGTCGAGCCGTTCCAGGCGACCAGGATGTGCCGGCCGACCGCGGCCGGGGGTTTCGAGGGCGCCAGCAGCACCGGGCGGCCGCTCTCGAACAGGCCGGCCTCGAACGTGCTCATGTGCGGCCCCTGCGGGTCGGTGCTCGGGCGGCCCATCACGATCAGGTCGAAGATGCGGCCGTAATGGCCGACGAAATTGTCGCCCTCGGGGGCGTCGTCGAGCCAGCCCCAGCTCGGCGCCGTCTGGGGCAGACGCGGCGTTCCGGCGGGCGGAGCGGCCGGAACGGCGTTCTCGCGCATGAATTGCTCGAACAGGTCGCGCGACTGGCGCGCCGCTTCGGCATTCTCCTCCTCGAAGAAGGCGAGCGAGGCGGAGGGCGCGACGTCCATGGCGACCACGGTCGGCACCGACACCCGCACGGCAAATCCTTCGAGATGACTGCCGAACGTCTTGGCCACCAGGAGTGCAGTCGTCAGGGTCGACCGCATGGAATCGTTCGGCTCGGTCGGCACGAGAAGTGTTTTCATGGCGGCTGGCTCTCTTTGCGCCTGTTGCGAACGCGTGGGCCTGCCATCGCGTTCGGTGAGGTACCGATCGTCCGTTCCGCGCGATCGATGCGCGACACGAATAGGCCGGAACGCGGGTGCCTGTCGAGCATGCCGCAGCGGTTGCGGGCCGGGGCGCTCGGCCGCAGGGGGGATAGGGGCGCGGGTCCGATGGGCCATTCGCCGGCGTGATGGTGGGTGGCGGGGCCCCCTCACGCGCTGGCGGAGGGGCGCGCGGCGCCCGTCAACCAGCGCGAGCGGATCGGGAGCCGGCGCAGGCGATGACGAGCGATGAGCCGGCGCGCGGCACCCCTCGCGGCGCCTAGCGGGCGAGCCGGACGACGGCGCCGAAGAGAGGTGATCGGACGATCCGGTTCGGACGCGCCGTGGCGGTGCGTGGTCGTGATCACGTCACGCCGTGATCATGCCGTTGACGGCGAAAGTCATTATCATACCAAGTTCCAGAACCTCCGACCCGTCATGGCCGGGACGAGCGTTGCCATGAGCAGGGAGGTGAGTTGGCGCAAATGAAGGCTGGTATCAGATCCCGCGGGTATCAGTTCGCGAGGCGATCGGTTCGCGAGGCGATCAGTTCGTGATGAAACCAGTTCGTTAGGCAATCAGTTCTCGCCGTCGTCGGATCGGTCGTGATCAGCTCGTGTCGTGATCAGATCGGCTGCATCAGATCGGCTGCGCAGCAGACAACAAAAAACGCTCGATGCTTTCGCATGAGCGCTCATACATCAGACATATCGAAATCAGAGAAAGGCGGAAGCGGTCGAGGTTGGGCTTTGCCTCACTGATGCAGCCCTATGAGACCGCTTCCGACTTATCCGTTGTGGGGGAAGCCGCTACGCTGAGGCCCCAACGATGGCCGGAGCGATTTTCGCGGCCTTGCGAGCCCGGTGGCATTTCACCTCCTGCTCTCCGCGCCGGTCGTCCAGTGTCTGACGGATCAGTGTTCTGGTGGCCCGGCTCATTGTCTGCTTCCCCGGATCGTCGGATCAGTGGATCACCAAACCCGCGTCGAAGCTGACGATTAGATGGTCGCGCTGTTGTCATGCTTTGTCAAGCGGTCACGAATCGCGCGGTGAATTTCTTGTTGCGGTCTTCCGTCGATGTCGCGCACGGCGCGGCTGTGGCGGTGCAGCACGCCGGCGCCGGCTCGACGTCACGGCCAGCTAACATGCGCGCCGCAAGCTCGTGTCTCGCAAGCGCGCGGCTCGCGATCTCACGCCGTCAGCATCGGCGCGATGCTCGAGACGATGCGTGGATCGGTCGGCTCGACCGCGGAGGCGAAGGCGGCGGCGATGCGGCCGTCGCGGTCGATCAGATATTTGTGAAAGTTCCAGCGCGGCGTATCGCGCGGCCGTTCGATCGCGGCCCAACGGTAGAACGGATGGGCGTCGGGGCCGCGCACCGCCGTCTTGGTGCCGATCGGAAACGTCACGCCGTAGCGGTGCGTCGTGTGGTCGATGCTCGCCGCATCGCCCGGCTCCTGGCTGCCGAAGTCGTCGCTGGGGACGCCGATCACCAGAAGGCCGCGCGGCCCGTAGCGCGTCCACAGCGCCTCGAGGCCGGAATATTGCGGCGTGTAACCGCACAGCGAGGCGGTGTTGACGATCAGGATCGGCTTGCCCGCATGGGCGATCAGCCGGATGTCCTCGCCGTTCGGGCGCGCGAAGGCGTGCACCCAGGTGTTGGCGCGGCTGCTGTCGGCCGCCTGCGCGACGGCCGCCGCTCCGACGATCGATGCCGCCACCGCCGGCGCGGCCAGCGCAGCCGCCCCGGCGAGCACGCGACGACGATCGATGGACATCGGCTTCTCCTCCGAAGGCTCGGTCGTCCGAAGGCTCGGTCGTCCGCAGCCTCGGAAGCGACAAGGCGCCGCCGAAGCCGGCCGCGGCGTCGCCGGCGTTCAGTCGGTCGCGCCGAGCTGGCCGACGGCGTCGTGATGCAGGTCGCCGATCTTCTCGCTGATGGTGGTGCGCGACGTCGGCACGCCGGCGCGGTTGAGATCGTACCAGAGCTTGTGCACGATCGCGTCGCTGCCGCACACGGTGCCGGTGGCGTGCACCTCGGCGGCGTAGATCGTCAGCGTGTCGTCGCGCAGGTGCATGAGACGCCCGGCCCACAGCCCGGCGAGCGCATTGCGGCGCGCCACGATGCTGTCGCGGGTGTCGGCCTCGGGGCACCAGTGACGGGCGGTGGCGCGGCGGGCAATGGCTTCGACCTGTGTCGTCATTCGGCATCTCCTTTGTGTGGCCGTCCGGACGTTCGAGCGTCTTCTCCCTCGCCGGGTTCGAGGCCGTCGCGACGAAGCGGCGACGGGCCGACCGGCGGTGCGGATCGGTACAACTACCTAACTGGCTGGGGCCGGCCTGTCCATAGGGGCGGGAATCGTGGGCTGCTTGCACGGTGGGGCTGTGGGATCGTGGGCGATTGGGACTGGACCGCACCGGCGCGTCGAACCGCCGCGGCTGGGCCGTGCACCAACCCTCGGTCGCAGGTCTGCGGACGAGGGAGAGCCCCGCGGCGAAAGGCGGGCCGCGCACCGGCGCGGGTGGAGCAGCACAAGGAGGACATGCCATGACGACGAGGACGAGAAAGACGAGGCTGCTGGCGATGGGTGTCGTGCTCGCGGCAGTCGGCGGCGTGACGGCGGCGAGCGCCCAGGGCGAGTATCGCGGCACGCCGTCCCAGCAGCGGGCCTGCCGGCCCGACGTGTTCCGCCTCTGCGCCGGCGAGATCCCGAACGTGCGCGCCATCACGGCCTGCCTGGCGGCCCGGATCAGCCGGCTGAGCCCGGATTGCCGCACCGTCTTCGAGGCCGCCGGCTACAAGTAGTCGCGCCGTCACCGGCGATCGACGAGACCCTGCCGCGCGTCGACACATCGTCCGGCTTGTTCGAACCCCGCATCCCACCTATTTCGGGGGCGGGGGAACGGACGGCATGGACACGGCGAGTCTCGAGGCGGTCGACGAGCGGATGATGCGGCGGGCGATCTCGCTCGGCGCCGGCGGCGGACGGCGCGAGCTGCCGTTCGCCTGCGTGATCTGCCGCGACGAGGAGGTCATCGCCGAGTCGACCAACGCGGTGCGCCGCGACCAGGACGTCACGCGCCATGCCGAGATCGTCGCCATGGCGCAGGCGCGCCGCGTGCTCGGCCGGCGCAGCCTCGCCGGCTGCACGCTCTACACCACGGTCGAGCCCTGCGCGATGTGTGCTTTCGCAATCCGCGAGTCGCGGGTCGCCCGCGTCGTCTATGCGTTGCGCTCCCCCATGATGGGCGGCCACTCGAAGTGGAACATCCTCGACGATCCTGGGCTGTCGCGGTCGATGCCCGAGGTGTTCGGCGCGCCGCCCGACGTGCGGCCGGACGTGCTGGCGCGCGACGTCGAGCGCGGCTGGTTCGCCTGGAACCCGCTGGTCTGGGGCATCATCCGCATGCGCGGTTGCTTCGCGGTCCATCACGGCGCGCCACCGCCGTCCGGCCGCGGGCGTCGTCGCACGCTGCGCTCGTTCCTTCCGGGGTTTTGAAGCGGGCTCTCCTCAGCCGATCCGGTACGTCAGCACGGTGGGGCCGAGGGCGATGCCGTGGGCGCCGCGGATCGGGAGCAGCAGGCCGAGCAGCAGGCAGGCCAGGAACAGGATCGCGAGCGTGATCGCGAGGGTCCGGCCGGGACCGGCCGGGAGCGGCGGAAGGGTCGAGCGGGCGGCCATGGGAGCCTCCTTCTCGCTTGAAGATCCTGGAAAAACGGCAGCACGGACGCGGCCGTCGCGCCATGCGCCACGTCAAGAATCCAGAATACGCGGTGCTAACCACGCCGGCCGAAGCGGAGCCTCGGGGCGTCCGTTCTGCGCTTTCGGCTCGAACGGCCTCCCGGTGCGGCGGCACCAATACGCACGAGCCGAAGTCGCCAGGACCCCCCGATGTCTGCCCTCGAACGCACCACCTTTGCCCTCGCCGGGATTGCGCTCGTGCTGTGCGGGCTCGCCTGGAGCGGCTGGGCCGCCGGTCAGCGCGGACGGTCGGATCGCTTCGCCGGCGCGTTCGCCGCGTCGGCCACGATCGGCGCGCCGGCGGCCTGCGAGCGCCCGGTGCGGGCCGGCGGATGAGCGCAAGTGTGACGCGACGCGCGCGTTCAGCGTCGGGCGAGCCAGCGGGCGAGGCCGGCCTCGCCCTGCCGCATCACGATGCCGTGGTTCCACACGAAGGCTTTTCGCGCGATCGGGGCGACGAGGCGCAGGCCGGGTGCCGTGACCCTGACGGTCCAGTCGTAGCGCAAACGGGTGCCGGACCTCGTCGGCGTCAGCAGCCAGCGGCCGGTGCCGACGAGCGCGCCGCGCGCCTCGCCCTCGATCAGCGCGAGAGGCTCGACCCGGGTGGTGAGGACCTCGAACGCGAGCCTGTAGGGCAGGGCCGTCTTCCATTCGAACTGCAGGCACGAGCCGACACCGCTCGGATCGCCCGCCGCGATCACCTCGGCGCGGGTGACGGCGGGCCACCATGTCGGCCACTCGGCCGGACGCATCAGCGCCTCCCACACGAGCTCGGGCGGGGCGGCGAGGTTCCAATCGCTGACCAGGCGGAAGTCGGCGCTCGACATGATCGAGCGATCCCCGACAATTGCGGCCGGGCGAGGGCGCCCGGCGAATCACGGCACCCGAGCGGGTGTGCGATCGGCAAACGTGATCACCGGATCGGCGTCCGCATGCGCGCCGGGACTTAGGGGGCGAAGATGGAATTCCTGGCGCTGCTGGCCGCCGTCGCGGCGATCATCCTCGCCTGGGGCGAGCGGCGCCGCATCGCCGCGCTGCGCGCCCGGCTGATCGGGCTCGAACAGCAGGTCGCGGCGCTGCGCGACGCGGGCCCTCGCGTGATCGCGGCGGGCGACGCCGCGATGCCGTCGCCCGAGTCCGCCCCGCAGCGGGCGCCGGAGGCGGCGGCTCCGCCCGAGCCGGTTGCGGAACCGATCTCCGTCGGGGCGATCCAGCCGGCCGCGTCGGAAGCGATACCGGAGGCCCCGCCGCCTTTGGTCCCGCCCGAGGCGGCGCCCGAGCCGGTTCCGGCGCGCGGCTTCGAGGAGCGCTTCGGCACTCAATGGGTGGTCTGGGTCGGCGGTGTCGCGCTGGCGCTCGGCGGCATCTTTCTGGTGCGCTACTCGATCGAGCAGGGCCTGATCGGCCCCGGCGTGCGGGTGATGCTCGGCGCGCTGCTCGCGATCGCGCTGATCGCCGCCGGCGAATGGACGCGGCGCAACGAGCTGCGCAGCGGGATCGGCCAGATCGGTGCCGCCCACATCCCGAGCATCCTCACGGCCGCCGGCACCACGGTCGCCTACGCGACCGTCTATGCGGCCTATGCGCTGTACGGCTTCCTGGCGCCACCGCTGGCCTTCCTGCTGCTCGGCATCGTCGCGCTGGCGACGCTCGCGGCCGCGCTGCTGCACGGGCCGGCGCTCGCCGGACTTGGTCTGGTCGGCGCCTATGTGACGCCCGTGCTGGTCTCGACCGAGGAGCCGAGTTTTTGGGCGCTTTATCTTTATTTGATCGTCGTCACAGCGGCGGCGTTCGCGCTGGCGCGCGCAAAACTGTGGCGCTGGCTCGCCGTCACGGCGCTGTGCTTCGCCACCTTGTGGACGCTGCCCGGGATCGCCGAGGCGGCAGTCGCGACGGCGCTGCCCCACACCGTCTATGTCGTGATCGGCTTCGCGCTCGCCGCCGCCATGATCGTCGCCGGCCTGTTGTTCGGGCCCGCCGCCACGCCCGACACGATCGACGAGATCTCGTCGCTGGCGCTCGCCGCCTGGCTGGTGCCGGCGGCGCTGCTGACCACGGTGAGCGGCCACGACTCGGTCGCGCTGACCGGCTTCGTGCTGCTGGTCCTCGCCACGGTGGGGATCGCGCAAAGATCGCCGGCGGCGCTCGCCGCCGTGCCGGTGGCGGCCGGTCTCGCCGTGCTGGTGATGGCCGAATGGGCGACCGAGACGCGGCTCGACAGTCTGATCGCGCCGGCCGGCCCGGTCGCCGGCGTGGTGCCGGAGCCGGAGCGCGCCTCCTTCACGCTGCATCTCCTGGCCGGCTTCGGCTTCGCGGCGCTGTTCGGCCTCGTCGGCTTCTTCGCGCAAGGACGATCGGAGCGGTCCGTGGTGCCGCAGGTGTGGGCGTGGTGCGCCATCGCGACCCCGGTCGCGGTGCTGATCGCGCTGTATTGGCGGATCGCCGGCTTCGACCGCTCGATCCCGTTCGCCGGCCTTGCCCTGCTGCTCGCCGCGCTGTTCGCCGTCGCGACCGAGACGCTCGGCCGGCGGCCGTCGCGCCCGGGTCTCGGTGCCGGACAGGCCATCTTCGCCGTCGGCGCCGTCGCGGCGCTGGCGCTCGCCCTCACCATGGCGCTGGAGAAGGGCTTTCTGACGATCGCGCTCGCCTTGACGGTGGCGGGCATCGCCTTCGTCGAGCGGCACCGGCCGCTGCCGGCGCTGCGGTATCTCGCCGCCGGCGTCGCCCTGGTCGTGCTCGCCCGCATCGGCTGGGAGCCGCGCATCGTCGGCGACGCGGTCGGCACGACGCCGATCTTCAACTGGCTGCTGTGGGGTTATGGCGTGCCGGCGCTGGCCTTCTGGACGGGCGGCCATCTGTTGCGCAAGCGCGCCGACGACGGCTCGGCCCGCACCGTCGACACGCTGGCGATCCTGTTCACGGTGCTGCTGGTGTCGCTGGAAATCCGCCACACCGTCCAGGGCGGCGACGTCTATCGGATGGTCAGTCCGCTGACCGAGGTCGGCCTGCAGGTCTCCGCCTGGCTGGCGCTGGCGATCGGACTCGAGCGGGTGCGGCTGCGGACCGGCTCGATCGTCCACAATGTCGGTGCCGTGGTGATGGCGGTGCTGGCGCTCGCCGGCATCGCGGTCGGCCTCGTGCTGCTCGTCAATCCGGTGGTGACGGGCGACGCGGTCGGCGGCCCGGTGGTCAACCTTGTGCTGCTCGGCTACGGACTGCCGGCCGTGCTCGCCACCGTGCTGGCGCTGGTCGCGCGCGACACGCGGCCGATGGCCTACCGGGCCGTCGCCGCCACGGCCGCGGTCGGGTTGTCGCTCCTGTGGCTCAGCCTGGAAATCAGGCGGGCCTATCACGGCGCCGTGCTGACCGTCGGGCCGACCACGGATGTCGAGCAGTACACCTATTCGGCCGCGTGGCTCGCCTTCGGCGTGGTGCTGCTGCTCGCCGGGATTCTGTTGCGCTCGCAGCCGGCGCGGCTCGCCTCCGCCGCCGTCGTCACGCTGACGATCGCAAAAGTGTTTCTCTACGACATGGCCGGCCTCACCGGCATTTTCCGGGCGCTGTCGTTCATCGGGCTGGGGCTGGTGCTGGTCGGCATCGGGCTCCTCTACCAGCGCCTGCTGTTCCCGCGACGGCCGGCGCGACCGCCGGCGGCGCCGGCGCCCGGAGGCATGTCGGCGGCACCTTGAGGCCTCGCACTAGGCGCCCTACGATCGGGGACGCGCGTCGCTCCGGCCGAGGGTGCGGACATGCAGAAGCTCAGGGACGAGATCGTCGAGGCGCAGAAGGCCCGCCTCGATCTGGTCAAGTGGAAGCTGATCATCGTGTCG
Source organism: Rhodoplanes sp. (assembly GCF_013377085.1). Lineage (GTDB taxonomy): Bacteria > Pseudomonadota > Alphaproteobacteria > Rhizobiales > Xanthobacteraceae > Rhodoplanes. The sequence continues at coordinate 40,147 of NZ_JACAAX010000025.1, forward strand.
GCGCTCGGCGCCGCTGCGATCGGCCTGTCGCCGCTGACCGAGAAGACCTGGAACAGCAGTCTGCTCGGCCTGCTGGCCCTGGTGCCGCTGGTGTCGCTGTATGTCGACAGCCTCTGCTATCACATCGCGCTCCGCACCGTGGTGATCGGCGCCTTCCTGGGAAGCTGCCGGATCCACGCGCTCGACGTCTTCGCCAAGTCCGACGATCTTCGTGTCTTCCACGCCTACGAGAAGTTCGCCGCGGTGGCGCGGGGCCGGCACGGCGCCTTCTCGCTGGAGGACTGGGCGCTGGCGTGGTCCACCGGCGTGCTGTCGGCCGGCAATGTGGTGCTCGGTCTTGTCCTGATGATGCGACGCGGCGGCGGGACGGCTGGTCCGGACCTGCCGATCCATCTGCCGTTGATCGCATCGGGACTGGCTGGGGCGGTCGGCGCCTATCTGCTGCTGCAGCAGTTCAGGGAACGCACCCGCGCAGTGGAGAGCTGCGAGCCGCCGCCCTGTGCGCCGTGATGTCGGGTCGCAGCAGCCTCACTGCTTGGTCAGCACGCCGAGCCGGACATAGGCGCCGGCGCGATCGTCCGAGTCGGTCACCCAGCCCATGCCGGCCGACCACTCGTACGGACCGAGCCGCCACGCCGTGACGTGGACGCCGGCGCGGAGCTGGCGATAGGTGTCGTCGCCGAAGGCCTGCAGCTCGGGGCCGACATAGACGCCGCCGAACAGGGGCTCGAGCACCCGCCAGCCGAACGCCGCCTGCAGCGCGTAGCTGCCGCCGACCGACGACCACGAGCCGGCTGCCTTGACCATGGTGTCGGGCAGGGGCTCCCACCAGGTCTCGATGCCGAGGCGCACGCCCGCATGGGTGCCGCGCAGCGGATTGCCGAGATCGGCCGGCAGGGTCCAGTGGTATTGTATGTCCGGCCCGGCATACGCGACCGCGATGAAACGGTCGTGCCGAAAAATCCAGCCCGGCGCCACGGTGCCGAGGGCGTGGGCGGCGTAAATCTGCGTGGTGCCGTTGCGGTACTGATAGGTACCGGCGCCGGCCAGCACCTTGAGGACGAGACCGTCCTGTGCGAGGCCGTCGGGCGCCCAGGCGAAGCCGCCGTGCAAAAAACCTCCGGCCCGCCAGAGATCGGTGCCGCCGAACATCATGATCTGATCGGCCTCGAGCGCCGCGAGCATCTCGGCCGAGACCGGTCCGGCCGGCATCGGGTCGGCTGATGCGCTCGCGACGGCACCGAGCAACGCGGTCGCCAAAGCAACCGCGCCGATTCCCGACCGGCTCATGGCACGATCCTATGGAAACCGGACTGCTCAGGTTCGCCGCACCCGAGTTGTAAATCTAGCGAGCCGCACGTCGCCGGTCCACGCGAACAAATCCGGAAAACAGGTTGCGCATTGTCTGACGGCAACGCAGCGTGGCGTGGAGGCCACATCAGCCGGCGCATCTTGCAGTCGGCGCGCTAGCCCGTGCTAGGATCGCGGCTCCCGTCGTGCAGGACGATCCCATGCCCCCGATTCCGTCGCGCACTCATCCCGCGGCCGGCGACGCCGCGCAGCAGACGCGGCGCTCGATCGCCTTTCTCAACGCGGCGCACGGCATCGACCACTTCGTGCTCGGCATCTTTCCGACCGTGGTGATCGGCCTCGAGGCGGTCTACCAGCGGCCCTATTCGGAGCTGATCGTCCTCTCCACCGCGATGTTCGTCGCCTTCGGGCTGTTCTCGCTGCCGGCCGGCTGGCTCGCCGACCGCTTCAGCCGGCGCGCCATGATGGCGGCGTTCTTCGTCGGCTGCGGCATTGCGCTCTTCGGCTGCGCCGTGGCGCCGACGCTGCCGATGCTCGCGGTCGGGCTGTTCATGCTCGGCGTGTTCGCGGCGATCTATCACCCGGTCGGCATGGCGATGCTGATCGAGGCGTCGGGCGCCCGCGGCCGCACGCTAGCCTTCAACGGCGTGTGCGGCAATCTCGGCGTCTCGCTCGCCTCCGGCGTCACCGCGGTGCTGGCCTCCTGGCTCGGCTGGCGCGGCGCCTTCTGGGTCCCGGCGATCGTCTGCATCGCGGTCGGCATCGCCTATCTGGCGATGGTCGCCGACGATCGCCACGAGACCGGCAGCCGCAAGCGCGTCGCCGAGATCGTGCTGCCGCGCGGTGCCGCGATCGCCTTCTTCAGCCTCTACGTGATCATCTCGTTCTGCGGCGGGCTCACCTTCAACACCATCGTGGTGGCGCTGCCCAAGATCGTCGACGAGCGGCTCGGCGGCGGCGTCGCGCTCGCCGCGGTGGGCGGGCTGGCGACGACGGTGTTCCTGTGCGGCGCGGTGGCGCAACTGGTGGTCGGCCGCATCGCCGAGCGGGTGGCGCCGCATCTGCTGTTCGCGCTGGTGGTGGCGCTGTTGTTCGTCGGCGCTGCCTGGGCCGTGCAGGCGAACGGCATGGTGCTGATCGCCGCGCTCGCTGTGGTGATGGCGGCGCTGTACGGGCAGGTGACGGTCGGCGACATGGTGATCGCTCGCTACACGGCCGATGCCTGGCGCGGCCGCGTCTATGCGGTGCGGTACTTTTTGTCGTTCGCCTCGTCGGGCGTCGCCGTGCCCGTGATCGCCGTGCTGCATGCGCGCGGCGGCTTCGACCTGGTGCTGGTGGCGCTGGTCGTGGTGGCAGGGCTGTTTCTCGCCGCCGTGCTCGGCCTCGTCGCGGTGGTGACGCTGGCGAGCCCGCGGATCGCGGTCGCGCCCGGCGCGGCGCCGGCCGAGTAGGGCGGTGGCGTTCTCACGTCGCCGAGCGGTGGCGTCGCCCGGTGGCGCGACAGCGGTAACCGGGTCCGAATCACGACGCTCAGAAAATCTTTTACGCGTTAACGGGTCGTTAACCGTGACGGCGCATCATGATCAGGACAAAGGCGTTCAGGCGCCGACGACCACGGCGCTCACGGTGACGCCGGATGAACGCGCACTGTGGACTGCGTGGTCGTTGACTTAATCCCGCACGGGGGCGGGCTTGGGGGACGGGCGCCTTCTTCGGCGCCGACGACGAAAGGCCCGGGCCCATGCCCGGGCCTTTTTTCGTATCCGGGGTCGGTGTGTGCGGATCGCACACGCACTCGTGTCGCCGGGATGCCGGCCGTGCCGAGTCTCAGCCCACGCCGACGCGTCGATAAATCTCGTCGAGCGGCAGCGTGATCCCGAGCGCCGGGACGTCGACGACGATGTCCGGAAACCGGATGGTCGCCGGCCCGACATCGACGCCGAACTTCGGCAGGACGGCCCACGTCTCCGGATCGACCCACGCATCCAGAACTCTGAAGAGATTGAGGACGATTTGCCGCTCGGCTCTTACGCCGCCGGTCATTATTACGACGTGCCCCCGCACAAGTTCAAAATTCTCCTCCTGACCCTCGGCCCAGGTCAGGAAGGCGGACTTGTCCATCTGTACGGGGGTCTGAACGGTCATGACGGCCTCGTTCGTCGACACCAGTCTAATGGGTCTTCAGGCGAGGTGGGAGCGGTGGCCGCGAAGCATGCGCCGAATCGAGGCCCGTTCACCCTCCCCTGGAGGGGGAGGGTCGGCGCGCGTAGCGCGCCGGGGTGGGGTGACAGCGCTGCCGGTGCGTGGGGTTTCACCCCACCCCGCCCGCCTTCGGCGGTCGACCCTCCCCCTCCAGGGGAGGGTGAACAAGCAAAAAAGGCCCGGGATCGCTCCCGGGCCTTCGTGTTTGCGACGTTGATCCGACCCGAGGGTCGGCGACCGAAAAGTCCGATCAGAAGTCCATGCCGCCGCCCGGCATGCCGCCACCCGGCATGGCCGGCTGGTTCTTCTTCGGCAGCTCGGCGATCATGGCCTCGGTGGTGATCAGCAGGCCGGCGATCGAGGCGGCGTTCTGGAGCGCGGCGCGAACGACCTTGGTCGGGTCGATGATGCCCTTGCTCACCAGGTTGCCGTACTGGCCGTTCTGGGCATCGTAGCCGAACGCGTACTCGGCGTTCTCCAGGATCTTGCCGACCACGACCGAGCCGTCGTCGCCCGCATTGAGGACGATCTGGCGGGCCGGAGCCGAGAGCGCCTTGCGGACGATCTCGATGCCGGTCTTCTGGTCGTCGTTCTCGGGCTTGAGCACCTTGAGGGACTCGGTGGCGCGCAGCAGGGCGACGCCGCCGCCCGGCAGGATGCCTTCCTCGACGGCCGCGCGGGTGGCGTGCATGGCGTCGTCGACGCGGTCCTTGCGCTCCTTCACCTCGATCTCGGTGGCGCCGCCGACGCGGATCACCGCGACGCCGCCGGCCAGCTTGGCGAGCCGCTCCTGCAGCTTCTCGCGGTCGTAGTCGGAGGTGGTCTCCTCGATCTGGGCCTTGATCTGCGAGATCCGGGCCTCGATCTCCTCCTTCTTGCCGGCGCCGTCGACGATCGTGGTGTTCTCCTTCTCGATCGTCACCTTCTTGGCACGACCCAGCATTTGCAGCGTCACGCTGTCGAGCTTGATGCCGAGGTCTTCCGAGATCGCCTGGCCGCCGGTCAGGATCGAGATGTCCTGCAGCATGGCCTTGCGACGGTCACCGAAGCCCGGCGCCTTCACAGCCGCCACCTTCAGACCGCCGCGCAGCTTGTTGACGACGAGCGTGGCCAGCGCCTCGCCCTCGACGTCCTCGGCGACGATGAGGAGGGGCTTGCCGGTCTGCACCACGGACTCGAGCAGGGGCAGCAGCTCCTGCAGGCCGGAGAGCTTCTTCTCGTAGATGAGGATGTAGGGATCCTCGAGCTCGACCCGCATCTTGTCGGCGTTGGTGATGAAGTAGGGCGAGATGTAGCCGCGGTCGAACTGCATGCCCTCGACGACGTCGAGCTCGGTCTCCAGGCTCTTGGCCTCCTCGACCGTGATGACGCCCTCGTTGCCGACCTTCTTCATCGCCTCGGCGAGGAAGCGGCCGATCTCGGAGTCGCCGTTGGCCGAGATGGTGCCGACCTGGGCGATCTCGTCGTTCGAGGTGACCTTCTTGGAGTTCTTCTTGAGGTCGGCGACGATCGCCTCGACCGCGAGATCGATGCCGCGCTTGAGGTCCATCGGGTTCATGCCGGCGGCGACCGACTTGGCGCCTTCGCGCACGATCGCCTGGGCCAGAACCGTGGCCGTCGTGGTGCCGTCACCGGCGATGTCGGACGACTTCGAGGCCACTTCGCGCACCATCTGGGCGCCCATGTTCTCGAACTTGTCCTCGAGCTCGATCTCCTTCGCCACCGTCACGCCGTCCTTGGTGATGCGCGGCGCGCCGTAGCTCTTGTCGAGCACGACGTTGCGGCCCTTGGGGCCGAGCGTCACCTTCACGGCATTGGCGAGCACGTCGACGCCGCGCAGCATCTTGTCGCGCGCGTCCGTCGAAAATTTCACGTCCTTGGCAGCCATTTGTCGTCAGCTCCTGAATGAAACCGTTGCGTTCTCCCGACCCGGCGAGACCACGGTGCCGATCCAAAAATCCGGCAGGGCCCTATCAGGTTGGCGAATCCGAAATGTGAGGTCAGGCGGCCTTCTTCTTGGCCTCGGTGTCGGTGAGAACGCCCATGATGTCGCTCTCCTTCATGATCAGATACTCGACGCCGTCGAGCTTGACCTCGGTGCCGGACCACTTGCCGAACAGCACCCGGTCGCCTTCCTTCACGTCGAGCGGGACCAGCTTGCCGGCCTCGTCGCGGCCACCCGGGCCGACCGCGATGATCTCGCCCTGCTGGGGCTTCTCCTTGACGGTGTCGGGGATGATGATGCCGCCGGCCGTTTTTTGCTCGGCCTCGACGCGCTTGACGACGACGCGGTCGTGAAGCGGACGGAACTTCATGCTGTCCTCCTAAGTTTTTGAAGCAGAGTGCTGAATTGGAATGCAGGTCGGCCGGCGGGGCGGTGGGCCCCGGGCGCCCGGTTGCGACTTGGTGCTCGGTGGAACCGGGTTCAAGAGGGGGGCCGAAAATAATTGGCACTCCGGCATCCCGACTGCCAGCCGCCGAGCGGCAGGCGCCGGATTGGCCGCGACCGTTCCTCGAAGCTTAGCCCAAGCTTTTCTGCAGTGCGAAAGGTAGAGGCTTGATAGCACTGTCGGAGCTAGGCTGCCAAGCCTGTTCCGTGAACACTTTGTTTACCAAATGAGCTTGCAATGATTGGAGGTGGAATGAAAGACTTCCGGTCCGACACGGATGGGGGACACCATGGCCTCTCAGGAGTTCTTGAAGCAACTACACGGCTACGGCTTGACGACCGCTCATATCCTGTATAGGCGGCCCGATCATCCCTGGCTCCTGCAGACCTATCTCTGGCAGGACTACGATCTCCACCCGCATTTTCCGGAGCTGAACAAGTTTCTCGGCTTCTGGCGGGAGAAGCTCGAAGGGCCCCTGCACTCGGTCACGGTCGCCCATTCGCGGCTGATCAAGCCGGCCGAGATCAAGGCGGTCGACGGGATGTTCCAGCTCCACTGAGCGGTACCGATCGCGTAGTACCGATCGCGTAGCCCGGGTTGAGTGAAACGAAACCCGGGATCCTGCGCCCATAAAACCCTGGATGGCGCAGGCGCCATCCAGGCTACGAGGGTGAAGGCACGCCGTCACACCAGCATGCCGACCACGGCGCCGATCACGCAGGTCGACAGCGTGCCGGAGACCACCGACTTGAGGCCGAGCCCGACGATCTCGTCGCGGCGCTCCGGCGCCATCGCCGAGAGCCCGCCGATCATGATGCCGAGGCTGCCGAAATTGGCGAAGCCGCACATCGCATAGGTGAGGATCAGGCGGGAGCGGGGGGCGAGCGCGTCGGGCGGCAGCTTCGACAGCTCCACATAGGCGATCAGCTCGTTGAGCACGGTCTTGATCCCCATCAGGCCGCCGGCGGTCGGCGCCTCGCTCCACGGGATGCCCATCAGCCAGCACACCGGCGCCATGGCGGCGCCCAGAGCCCGCTGCAGCGTCACGGGGGCGCCCCATATGTCGGGGAGCAGGCCCAGCACGGCGTTGGCGAGATGGACCAGCGCCACCAGCACGATCAGCATGGCGACGATGGCGAGCAGCAGCTCGAGCCCGACCGTGGTGCCGCGCACGATGGCGTCCATGGTGCTTTCGGCGATCCTTGCCGGCGCGACCGCGGGAGCCGCGGTGGTGCCGGTGACGCGATCCGGCACCATCAGGTGGCTGACCAGGATGGCGGCCGGCGCCCCGAGGATCGAGGCGACGGCGAGATGGCCGGCGACGTCCGGGATCACGTCGCGCAGCAGCGTCGCATAGAGGACGAAGACCGTGCCGGCGATACCGGCCATGCCGCCCGTCATCACCATGAACAGCTCGCCGCGGGTGAGCCCGGCCAGATAGGGGCGGATGAACAGCGGCGCCTCGACCATGCCGACGAAAATGTTCGCGGCGGTCGACAGCCCGACGGCGCCGCCGATGCCGAGCGTGCGCTCCAGCACGGCCGAAAAGCCCCGCACCACCGGCTGCAGCACGCCCCAATGAAACAGGAGCGTGGTCAGGGCGCTCACCACCAGCACGATCGGCAGAGCCTGGAAGGCCAGCACGAACGCTCCGCCAGGCATCTTTGGATCGAAGGGCAGGGCGCCGCCGCCCAGATAGCCGAACACGAAGGCGGTGCCGGCCCGGGTCGCGGCCGCGACCGCATCGACGGCCGCCGCTGCCCCGGCGAAATCCGCCGTGACGCCCGGCACTTCGAGGAGCAGCAATGCGAGGGCGATCGTCAGGGCGAGCGCCACCGCCACGGTCCGGGGCCGCACGGCGCGGCGGTCCTCGCCGATCAGCCAGGCGAGGCCGAGCAGGACCATGAGCCCGGCAGCCGATTGCAGGTGCGGCAGGACGTCGGCCATCGGGCTCTCCGGTTCGGGGTCGTCCCGCCATGCAGGAATCGTGCGCCAGGGGCGGATTTTCATACCGCAGCGCAGCGAGGCCGGCCATGGCGCCGGCCGTTCGCCCGGGGGCTTGTCGCGCGTGCGGGAGCGCGCGGGCGTGGTATGGTCGTGGCATTGCAGCCAGCGAGAACCGCCATGGCCCGTATCCGCTTCGATTTCGGATTGCTGACCCTCGATGCCACGTTGCTCGACGGCCCGACCGCCGAGGCGGTCCTGGCCGCGCTGCCGTTTACCGCCTCGGTGCTCACCTGGGGCGAGGAGCTCTATTTCGAGGTGCCGGTGCGGACGCCGCGCGAGCCCCAGGCCCGCGCCGTCGTCACGCCGGGCGAGATCGTCTACTGGCCCGAGGGACCCGCCATCGCCATCGGTTGGGGCCGCACGCCGATCAGCCAGGACGGCGAGACGAGGCTCGCCGCGCCCTGCAACCTGTTTGCCCGCGCCGACGGCGACGTGAGCATGCTCACGTCGGTGCCGGCCGGCACAAGGGTGGTCGTCGAGCGGCTGGACTGATGCGCCGCCTGCCCAGTCGAGGGTGGTGAAACCAAAGCTTTGCGTCTCGCGTCCGACGTCGTCGGCCTGCGGCGGCGCTTCCTAAGACGTTTGGATTAAGCATTGTCCCGGGGAGGATTGTTGCTCGCTCGAAGATCAACGCGCCGTCAATCTTATGAAAAGCGAATCGTTCCCGCGTGAGGCCCCGTTAACCAGCCGTGTGCGTCGCAGAGCGCATGTTGGGTGCCATCAGCCGAGAGAAACTCGGCGCCTCGCCCGCCGTTCGGGCCGGGACCCGGCAGAACCCGAAATGCCCACTGTGTCGATCCCCTTCTCGAACGCCTTGTCGCGGACTTTTGCGGCGGCCCGCGGCGTCGTGCGCCGGCCGCTCGGTCCGCACGGGGTGATCCTGCTCGGGCTCGCCTGCATCGCCGTGATCTGGGCCGGGGCCATCTACGAGATCCACGAGGAGCGTCGGTTCGTCGCTCAGGACGCCCATCAGACGACGTCGAACCTGGCCCGCGCCTTCGAGGAGCACATCATCCGCTCGGTGCGCGGCGTCGACCAGACGCTCCTGTATGTCCGCGAAATCTACAGCCGCGACCCGCAAGGCTTCGATGTCCGGCCGTGGGCGCGGGCGAGCGAGGTCGCCAACGATTTTGCCTTCCAGCTCTCGGTCATCGATCGCAACGGCCGGCTCGTCACCAGCAGCCTCGATCCGCTCGGCACCAACGGGGTGGATCTGAGCGACCGCGACCACATCCGGGTTCATCTTCGGCGCGACGACGACATCCTGTTCATCAGCGAGCCGGTGCTGGGACGGGTGAGCAACAAGTGGTCGATCAACATCTCGCGCCGGATCGAGGGGCCGGACGGCAGGCTGCTCGGCATCGCCGTGGTGTCGGTCGACCCGACCTATCTGGCGCGCTTCTACGATTCGATCGATGTCGGCCGCAAAGGCATCATCTCGCTGGTCGGCACCGACGCGGTGGTGCGCATCCGGGTCGGCAACGGCTCCGAGGTGATCGGCAAGCGGCTGGCCGGCAGCCCGCTGTTCGCGGCGTTCTCGCGGGCGCCGGCCGGCGTGGTCGAGGCCCAGAGCTCGGTCGACGGAGTCCAGCGCACCTTCAGCTACCGCAAGGTCAAGGACCTGCCGCTGATCGTCCTGGTCGGTCTCGCCGACGAGGAGGTCTACGCGACCTTCGGGCGCAACCGGGCGATGTATCTCGGTGGGGCTCTGGTGCTGAGCATCGGCCTCGTGATCGTCATTGTGATGATCCAGCGCTATCAGCGCGGTCTGCAGCGCGCGGCCGCGGCGGCCGAGGCGGCGGTGCGGGCCCGCTCGGACTTCATCGCCGTGATCAGCCACGAGATCCGCACGCCGCTCAACGGCGTGATCGGGATGGCCGGGCTGTTGACCGAGAGCGGTCTCACCGGCGAGCAGGCGCGCTTCGCCGGAACGCTGCGCGACTCCGCCGAGCATCTCCTGCACCTCGTCGACGACGTGCTGGACTTTTCCAAGCTCGACGCCGGCTGTGTCGTGCTCGAGGAGATTCCGTTCGACCTCGCCGCCCTCGTCGAGGGTACGCTGCGGGGCGTCGGCCAGCGCGCCGCCGCCAAGGGGCTGGCGCTCGCCGCCGTGCTGTCACCCGAGTTGCCGCGCACCGTCGTCGGCGATCCGGGGCGGCTCCGGCAGGTGCTGCTGAACATGCTCACGAACGGAATCAAGTTCACCGAGACGGGCGGCATCACGGTCGACGTGGTCGTGGTGGCCTCGCGCGCGCCGCGCCGTATAGGCATCGCCGTCGATGTCGTCGATTCCGGCATCGGCATCGCGCCGGAGGCGATGGGCGGTCTGTTCGCCGAGTTCCAACAGGCCGACTCCTCGGTGTCGCGGCGGTTCGGCGGCACCGGTCTCGGGCTGGCGATCTGCAAGCGGCTGATCGAGCGCATGGGCGGCACCATCACGGTGGACAGCGCCGTCGGCCGTGGCACGGCGTTCCGGGTCGTCGTCGATGTCGGCCTTCCGGACGCGGAGGCGCCGCTGCTCGGCGGCGTGGCGACGACGGCGCCCCGCGTCCTGGTGATCGACCGCAATGGGGTGTCACGCAGCGCCCTGGTGCGCCAGCTCGCGCTGCTCGGGGCGGAGGTGAGTGCCGCCGATACCCGCGATCTCGGCGTCTCCATGGCTTGGGACGCCGCCGTCACGGCGCAGCCTTTCACCTGCATCGCCTTGGACGAGACGGTTGCGAGCGGCGACATCATCGCCTCGCTGCAGGCCGAGCCCTGCATGGCCACGACCCGGCTGGTGTTGCTGACCTCGGCGGCGGCGCACGAGCGGGTCGCCGGCGCGGACGAGACCTTCGACGCGGTGCTCGGCAAGCCGCTCGGCTACGCCGCGGTGCGCGGCGCGATCGTCGAGGGCAGCACCGGGGCCGAGGCATTCGACACGCGGGCCGGCGTCGGCCAGCCGCCACTGGGCACCGTCCACCCGCTGCGTATCCTGGTCGCCGAGGACAATCCGACCAACCAGCTCGTCGTCCAGAAGCTGCTCGAGGGGCTGGGCTACGCGATCGACCTCGTCCCCGACGGTGCTGCCGCGCTGGCGGCCGTGAAGGCGGCGCCCTACGACCTCGTCTTCATGGACATGATGATGCCGGGCATGGACGGCCTGCAGGCGACGCGCGCCATCCGGGCGCTGCCGGAGCCGGAGCGGCGCGTGCATGTCGTCGCCCTGACGGCCAATGCCTTCAAGCACGATGCCGAGACCTGTCGGATCGCCGGCATGAATGATTTCGTCGGCAAGCCGATCACCCGCGACCGGCTGGAGGCCGCGATCCGCCGCTATCTCGGCCTGCGGGTCCGCGAGCCGGCTGCCGTGGGGACGGGCGCCGACGTGGCGGCGACCTTCGACCGCGGCACCTTCGCCCTGCTCGGCGAGGAGATCGGCCCCGATGGCGCCCGCCAGGTGCTGGCGACCTTCATGTCCGACTCCCGGGCCCGCGTCGCGGCGCTGCGCGAGCACGTCGCGGCGCGCGCGGCCGGCGACGTCGAGCATGAGGCGCATACCCTGAAGGGGGCGGCCGGGACGCTCGGCTTCGCCTGCTTGGCCGAGATCGCCCGGCAACTCGAGCAGGACGCCAAGGCCGGCCGCGACCGCAACCTCGACGACCAGGTCCGGGCGCTCTCGGCGGCGTTCGACGAGCTCGCCGGCGTGATGGCCGAGATCGACGAGACCGCAACGTCAGCGAGCATCGTCATGCCCGCATGTAGCGCGCGCGATGGCGCGCACAATCGGCTGCGATAAAATCCAAGGTTGTGACGTGATCTGAATCGACAGGCTCCGGGTCGGGGGGGACAGGCCGGGAGCAGGACATCGGCGTGATCGGCAGAGGATCCTGCTGTCGTTCCGCGCGCCCGTCACCGTCTCTCTCACGATGGCGGGCGGACTCGTGACGGCCGGCGGAGCCGCCTCCGCTCAGAACTCGGCCCGGTTCCGGTCCTCGGCCGAGAACAGGCTCGCCGACGCCACCTCGAAGCAGCCGCGCCAGATCGACATCGTCCGGCAGCGGCCCGCACGGCTGGCGCCGCCGAACTGGAGCTTTCCAGCAAGAGCGATCCGGGAAGACGGAGGCAGGTCGGACCCGGTCATCCGAGCTGATGATCTGCCGCGCCGGTTCGCCGGCGGGTTCGTTCGGATTTCCGAACGACGATCATTCGCCCGATACGGGATTCCGGACGAAACAAGCGAACAGCGCCGAAAAACGACGGCAGATTAGTTCAATTCGATGAGACTGAAACCGGCACGTTCCGTGCCTGACCAGGTCTGCGCCGAACGACCAACCGTAGCCCCCGTACAGGCTGTCTCATTCGCCGCGACGAACGCACGACAGCGCACGGGGCTGACAAATGCATCGACCTCCGGCGATCTTCGCCGTCCGACGGGTGCTGACTTCGGCTCACGCACCCGACGGCTTTGCGCCGCTTCCAGAGCTTCCACATCCCGCCGCTGGCGAGACGTCCCCGGTGCCGACGGCGCCGTCGACCATCGCGTCGGACAGCGTGTCGCCTGCGCCGTCTCGGTCTCCGAGCCGGCATGCGCTCTGGTCGGCCTGCCGATGTCTTCCTGATCAAGCCCCGACGCCAGCCGCCGGCCCGGATGCGATCCACCGGCAGTTTCCGGTTCGGCTCAGCGAAATCCCTACAGGCAGGAGGGTCATGTGATACTAGGAATGTCAATTGCAGCGTTCGTCTCGCTGCTCGGCATTGTCATCGTGGTCGGCATCTCGATGTACAATGAGGAACTCAATGTCGGAGTCGTGGCGATCGCTTTCGCCATCCTGATCGGTGCCGTCTTCGCCGGCATCCCGGCCTCCAAGGTTCTGCAATCTTGGCCGATCGACCTGTTCATGATCCTGAGCGGCGTCACCTTCCTGTTCGGGATCGCGACGACCAACGGAACCATGGACAAGGTGACGGCCAACTCGATACGGCTCGCCGGCGGCAACACCGCGCTGATCCCGTTCATCGTCTTCGCGCTGATCACCGTCATCACCACGATCGGCCCCGGTAACATCGCCACCGTCACCCTGATGGCGCCGGTCGCCATGGCGATCGCCGGCCGGATCAAGCTGTCCGCCTTCCTGATGACTCTCCTCGTGGTGGGCGCGGCCAACGGCGCGGCGTTCTCGCCGATCGCCCCGACCGGCATCATCTCGCAGTTCTTCGTGACCAAGATGGCGCCGGAGATGGCGGCCATCGGCAAGCCGCTCGGCGACCTCGACGTGATGGCGTGGCGCGTCTATCTCGACTGCGAGCTCGCGCAGATGATCGGCAACATGGGCGGCTTCTTCCTGCTCGGTGGCGCCGCCTGGATGATCCAGCAGAAGCATTCGACGCTCAGCATCGACGAGGTCGCGGCCAAGCCGGAGCCCTTCACGACCCATCAGTGGATGACGCTCGGCGCCGTCTTGCTGCTCGTCCTGCTGGTCATCCTGCCCGGTCTGTCGATCATGAAGCCGATCTTCACGCCGACGGTGATGAACGTGCTCGGCAACGGCAAGGCCCCGAATGTCGGCGCCCTCTCCTTCATCCTGGCGACCGTCCTGCTGGTCCTCAACGCCGGCGACAGCAAGACGGTGGTGAGGTCGATGCCGTGGTCGGTGATCATCATGGTCGGCGGCATGGGCATCCTGATCGAGATCATGGACAAGGCCGGCGGCCTCGGCGCCCTGGTCGACATCATCGCCACCGTCTCGGGCCCGGTCACGGTCACGGGCGTGCTCGGCTTCGTCACCGGCATCATCTCGGCCTATTCGAGCTCGTCGGGCGTCGTCATGCCGATGTTCCTGCCGCTGGTTCCCGGCCTCGTCAAGGTCGTGGGCGGTGATCCCGTGGCGATGATCTCCTCGATCAATGTCGGCTCGCACATGGTCGACACCTCGCCGCTGTCGCTGTTCGGCGCCGTCTGCCTGGCCTGCGCCGCCGCACACGAGGACAAGGGCAAGCTGTTCCGCAAGCTGCTCATCTGGGGCTTCTCGATGTCGGTGGTCGGCGCGCTCCTCTGCTACGTGTTCTTCGGCCTGCTCGGTCTTTGAGACGCCGAACTCGGGACCCCCGCAGCACACGAGCGGAGACGAGGCGGTTGCGGGCGCGTCGCGAGACGCGCCCGCAACGTCGTGGGCGCCTGTCGTCGCGGGACCGTAGCAACACGAACAGCCGCGCGGCCCAGGCTCCTGTACAGTGAAATGGCGAAGCACAGGGCCGGCTGCAGGCGCGGCTTGGAGTCGGCCCCCGCCGGCCTCGGCCCTGTGTCGATCGGATGCGCTGCGTCAAGGACGGTGCCCCCGCGCAGGTAATCACGTGCCGTTCGCGGGGTCGGGATGGCGATGTCGAAAGCGTTCTCGTCACTGGGCGTGCCGCGCGCCACCCGTCCGGGCGCCATGCGGCGTCGGCTGACAGTCGCCGTCGTTGTCGTCGCCGCCGCGGCAGCAGTCGCTTATCTCGTGTACAACCTGGAGCTCGATGGGTCGATCCGCAAGTTGCGCGGCAGTGCCGACCACCGGCTCGATCTCTACGCGGCCAGCCTCGAGCGCGAGATCGAGAAATATGCCAAGTTCCCCTATGTGATAGGCTTTCATCCCGACGTCATCGCGCGCTTGCGCGACCCGTCCGATGCCACGCTCTTGCACAAGGTCAACATCTATCTCGAGACGTTGAATCATCGAATCGGCACGGCCGTCGTCTATATTCTCGACCGGAAGGGCCGGGTCGGCGCCTCCTCCAATTGGAACGAGCCCGACAGCTTCGTCGGCCTCGATTTGTCCTACCGGCCGTATTACCGCAATGCCGTGATCGACCGTGTGGAACGGTTCTATGGGATCGGCACGATCGGCAACAGGCCGGGCTACTATCTCGCCACGGCTCTGCACGAGAACGGCGTCATCGTCGGCACGGGCGTGGTCAAGATCGACCTCGAGCAATTGGAGCTGTCGTGGTCGTCGGCCGAGTCGCCGGCGATTCTGACCGACGAGCACGGCGTCATCAGCCTGTCATCGGTGCCGGCGTGGAAATACGGAACGCTGCAGCCGCTCGACTCGGCCGCTCGTCGGGACATTGCCGAGGCACAGCAGTACAACGACCGCACGCTCGCCCCGATCGGCATGGAGGTGGTGCGCAACCTCGATGATACGGCCCAGATCGTTCGTCTTCCCGGTCACGCCGGCACGGGTGGCCGCGTCTTTTCGATCAGCGGCCTTTTCCTCGCCCAAGCCCGGATGCTGACGGAGGTGCCCTGGCGGCTCACCGTCTTCTCGGACCTGAAGGAGGCGGTCGACCTCGCCCGGACCCGCGCCGTGCTCGCCAGCCTCGGGGTCCTCCTGCTCAGTGGCGCGTTGGTGGCGCTGGTCCAGCGCCAGCATCACCTCCGGGAGATCGTCGCGGCCCGGGCGGCGCTGCAGCGCGCCCACGACGAGCTGGAGCAGAAGGTCACCGATCGGACGTCGGAGCTGACCGCCACCAATGCCCGCCTCGTGGAGGAGGTGGAGGAGCGCAGCCGTGCCGAGGAGGCGCTGCGCGACGCCCAAACGGCGATGATCCAAGCCGGCAAGCTCGCCGCGATCGGACAGTTCTCCACCGGCATCGTGCACGAGTTGAACCGGCCGCTGGCGGCGATTGCGGCCCTGTCCGGCAATGCCGTCAAGTTCCTCGAGCGTGGCGACATCGCCACGGCCAGCGGCAATCTGGAGCGCATCCGCCCGCTCGTCGAGCGCATGGGCAGGCTGACCGGCGAGCTGAAAGGCTTCGCCCGCAAATCGTCGGGCGAGGCGGGGCCCATCAGGGTCCGCAAGTCGTTCGACAACGCGTTGTTCCTGTTGCACCACCGGGTGGCGTACGGCAAGGTCGAGGTGGTCGAGGATATCGATGCAAATCTCGTCGTGCGCTGCGATCCGAACCGATTGGACCAGGTGCTGGTCAACCTGATCGGCAACGCCCTCGACGCCATGGACGGTCGCGACAACAGCCGGCTCGACCTCGTCGCGGCCGCCTATGCCGACGGCTTTGCGCGGCTGTACATTTGCGACAACGGACCGGGCCTCTCGGAGGCCTGGCGGCAGCACGCCTTCGAGCCGTTCTTCACCACCAAGGCGCCGGGCACCGGGCTCGGTCTCGGGCTGGCGATCTCGGTCGGCATCGTGCGCGACTTCGGCGGCGAGCTCAGCGCGACGGAACGGGACTCGGGCGGCGCCGTCTTCAGCCTGACGATTCCTTTAGCGACAGAACCCGCATCATGAGCCAAGCCGAATGAGGCAAGCCGAATTGAAGGTGCTGGTGGTCGACGACGACCCGGACATGCTGCTCGGGTGCGAACAGGCCTTTCAGCTCGATGGACGTGCCACCATGGGCGCGACCTCGGTCGAAAAGGCGCTGAAGCTCATCCGCAGCGAGTTGCCCGGCGTGATCGTCACCGACATCCGCTTGCCCGACCGCGACGGCCTGTCGCTGCTCGCCGAAATTCAGACCATCGATCCCGACCTGCCGGTCATCCTGATCACGGGCCACGGCGACGTGGCGCTCGCGGTCCAGGTGATGAAATCCGGCGCCTATGATTTCGTCGAAAAGCCGTTCCTGCCGGAGTATCTCGTCGACGTCGTCCGGCGTGCACTGGAGAAACGCGCCCTGACGCTCGAGGTCCGGGCGCTCCGCCATCAGCTTCGCGACCAGAACCGGCTGAAGGAACGCATCATCGGCCATTCCGCCGGGATCGACCGGCTGCGGCGCCTCATCGCCGAAATCGCCGACACCCAGGCCCCGGTCATGATCCACGGCGAAACCGGGACCGGCAAGGAGCTGGTCGCCAACTGCCTGCACGAGGCGAGCGGACGCCGCGGCCGTTTCGTCGCCATCAACTGCGGCGGCCTGCCCGAGAGCCTGGTCGAGAGCGAGCTTTTCGGCCACGAGCCGGGCGCCTTCACCGGAGCGACCAAGCGGCGTATCGGCAAGATCGAATACGCCAACGGCGGCACGCTGTTCCTCGACGAGGTCGACAGCATGCCGATGAGCGTCCAGATCAAGCTGCTGCGGGTGCTTCAGGAACGCACGCTCGAGCGGCTCGGATCGAACGCCGCGGTGCCGGTCGATTGCCGGATCGTCGCCGCGACCAAGGAGGATTTGGTCCAGATGGCCGAGGCGGGCCGTTTCCGCGCCGACCTCTACTACCGCCTCAACGTGGTCACGCTGAAGCTGCCGCCGCTACGCCAACGGCGTGAGGATGTGCGGCTCCTGTTCGAGCACTTCGTGCAGTTGAGCTGCGCGATGCACGGCCGGCCCGCCCCGGAGATCCATCCGGCCAAGTTCCAGCAGTTGATCGCCCATGTCTGGTCCGGCAATGTGCGCGAGCTGCGCAACGTCGCCGACCGTTTCGTGCTCGGCATCGAGATGGGCTTTCCACCGTTCGCCACGGCCGACGCGGCGCTGCTGTCGTTGCCGGAGGCCGTCGATGCCTTCGAGCGCGCCATGATCGCCGACGCCTTGCGCAAGCATGGGATGAACCTGTCGCAAGCCGCCATAGCGCTTCAGATCCCCAAGACGACGCTGCACGACAAGATGCGCAAACTGGGGTTGGGAACAGAGTGAGGGCGAGGCGTCGGCGGCGTTCGACGAGCCAGCCGGCACGGCGGCGGAGCTGGGATCGGCGGCGTCAGGGGACGATTTGGTGGTTACGTCGCTTTCCCGTGCTGGTGAGACGCGGCAGTTCTCGAGCCGTCGCGCTAACGTCTCGCCGTCGCGCTCGGCAGGAGTTCGACCTTCAGCCAGACCTGCTTCTGGCCTGACACATCGAGCACTCGAACGCGCTGCGACGGCTGAACCTCTCCCAGTATATCGCCCATGGAGCCACGCCCGTCGGGAGGAGCCGCGCGGAGATTCAGCGGATCCGAGGACGTAATCGACAGGACTGTTCCCTTCAGCCTCGATGGTGAGGCTGTGTAGGAGAAGTCGAGCTTCTGACTTTCCCAGGTGCCGACGCTCAGAAAAAGGTGCGCGTAGGTACCGGCGTGAATCCAGCCGCGGGATCCGACCGTGATGTTCGGAGCGATCGGCGGCGACGGTCGATCGGGCTCCACCAGGCGGGCCTTTATCAGAGGATCGATGCGTGGCGCAGCCGGATCGATTGGTTCGTTAGGCTTTGGCGCTGTCGGTCCGGGGGCCGCCGCGGCCGGCGCTTCGCGTGCCGTGCCGCGAAGCTCGCCGGCCGAAACCATGTCTCTCGAGGGGAGGGTCTGCGGCACTGCGGGCGGGCGGCCAACGGCCGGCGGAGCGGCGGCAGCCGGTTCACATCCGACGCAGCCATCCGGGCGAGGTGAAATAGGTGTCCGGGACTCGGTTCTCTGCTCCCCCCGCCCCGTAGTGGACGTCACCGGAGCGGTCGTCGCTGGAGAGGCCGTTGCTGGGCCGGTCGGGGCCGGCGACAGCACGGTCGGCTGATTGGTGATGGTCGCGAAGACGCCCACGGACGCGGCCGAAAAGCCGAGAAACCCGAGTACGCCCAAAACATCGCTGGTACGTCCGAGATGCTTCCAGAATGCCCAATCGCCCATGGGGGCCTCGCTGCCGCCGAGGTGACCATGCGTCCGTCAACGTACCTTTCGCAGGTTGCGCAATCAATGCGCGCAACCTGCGGCGCAGGCCGGAAGGCCGCATCGACAGCTTTGATCAAGTCAGTAGAACATTCATTCCAGCAATGTGTTGGCTCTCGGGCATGGTGAACGGTACGGACCGGAGCAGGACAGTAGGCCGGATCAATCACGCGTATTTGTTGTGCCGTGTGCATCGGCGCAGCCGACGGTCTCGCGACGGAACGAGAGGTCAGCTACGGCGCGTGGTCTACCCCCGTCCGACGAACGGCATCTGGTTGGCCATCACGGTGAGGAACAGCACATTGGCGTCGAGCGGCAGGCTCGCCATGTAGGCGACCGCCTGGCCGGCATGGGCGACGTCCATGCGGGCCTCGACCATGCTCTCGCCGGAGGGCTGCAGCACGCCCTGGCCATGCGCCATCCGCTCGGTCAGCGGGGTGGCGGCATTGCCGATGTCGATCTGGCCGCAGCAGATGTCGAACGGCCTTCCGTCGAGCGCGACCTGCTTGGTCAGCCCCGTGATGGCGTGCTTGGTCGATGTATAGGCGACGGCGCGCGGGCGCGGCGTATGGGCCGAGATCGAGCCGTTGTTGATGATGCGGCCGCCGCGCGGCGTCTGCGCCTTCATGATCCGGATCGCCTCCTGAATGCACAGGAACGGGCCGGTGAGGTTGGTGGCGACCACCGACTGCCACGTCTCGAACGGCAGATCCTCCAGCGGCACGGCCGGGGCGCCGCGGCCGGCATTGTTGAACAGCACGTCGAGTCGCCCGAACGTGTCCCGGACCGTGGCGAACAGGGCCTTGATGGACGCAGGCTCGGAGACGTCGGTCGGCACCGCCAGGCTCCTGCCGCCTTTGGCGGCCCCGAGGCTCGCCGTCTCGGCCAGCATCTCGGGCCGGCGCCCGGCCAGCACCACGGTGAAGCCGGTCGCCATCAGGGCCAGCGCCGCCGATCGGCCGATCCCGGTGCCGGCCCCGGTCACCACCGCGATCTTCTCGCCCGCCTGCATTGCCCCCTCGCTCATCGCCATCGTCTCCTGGTTGTTCTGCTGGTGGTTCGTCCCGACCGGTACTCGGCCCTTCCGGGCCGCTCTACAGGAGCGCCGTGATTCCGGCACTGCCCCGAAACGTGTGCCGTATGCAGCGAGCTGCCGTCCATAGTGTTCCCGCCTCGGACGTGTCGACTCTCGGGCCGCGGACCGTTGGTCGCACGCCTCCTGTCGAACGCCTTCTACACGGTTTGGGCGATCCTGTATGGCGCCGGGATTGTCGTCGACGAGGCGCGGGCGCCCCCTGGGGGCCGGTGTGGTCGGCAACAGGGCTACAGGGGATCGCACCGCTGCCCGATCCGCCGAGCGGCCTCTTCGACGAGCTACAGCATCAGGCGCAGGCGAGGGGCCTTCGACACATGGTCGACCGCGAGGCCAGGAGCGAGCCGCGGGGCGTGTTCGAGGTGATGCCCGCCCGGCGACGGAGGCGGTCGCCGTGACCGCTGCCATGGCGGCCGCCCGCCGCCGATCTTCAACGCGCGACGAGGGATCGCGCCGTGTTTCAGCCGGCCTTGATGTTCCCGGCCTCGATCACCTTCTTCCAGCGCTGGGTCTCGTCGGCGATGAATGTCCGGAAGGCGGCCGGCGACGAGTCGACCTGGACGATCGCGCCGAGCTCGGCGCATTTGCTGATGACCTCCGGTTTGTTCGCGAAGACCCGGATCTCCTTGGCGAGCTTGTCGACGATCGCCGGTGATGTGGCGGCCGGCGCGAGATAGCCGTGCCAGGCCGTGGCCTCGAATCCCGGCAGGGTCTCGGCGATGGTCGGCAGGCCGGGGTCGATGTCGAGGCGGCTCGCCGTGGCGAAGCCGAGCGCCCGGAGGTCGCCGTTGCGGATATACGGAAGCGCCGGGCCGGTGTTCTCGAACGCGAGATCGATCTGGCCGCCGAGCAGGTCGGTCAGCATCAGCGACGTGCCCCGGTAGGGAATGTGCGTCATCCGGGTGCCGGTCACCTGCTGGAGATATTCGCCGGCCAGATGCTGCGACGTGCCGATCCCGGCCGAGCCGAAGCTGAGCTGCCCCGGGTTCTTCTTCAAATGGTCGACCAGGTCGGCGACCGTCTTGATGGTCGGCAGCCGCTTCGGATTCACGATCAGGACGTTCGGGGTGATCGTCAGTTGATAGATCGGGGCAAAGTCCCGCAGGGTGTGGTAGGCGAGCTTGTCGCCGTAGAGCGTCTCGTTGACGGCGAGCGGGCCGGTGCTGGAGAGCGTCAGGGTGTAGCCGTCGGGCGCCGACCGGGCGACCCGTGTCATGCCGATGATGCCGCCGCCGCCCGGCTGGTTCTCCACCACGAACGGCTTGCCCCAGGTGGCCGCGAGATGCTCCGCCACCATGCGGGTGAACACGTCGGCGGCGCCCCCGGGCGGGAACGGACAGACCACCATCACCATGCGCGACGGATATTGCTCCTGCGCCCACGCCGGCATGCGCGCCAATGCGGCGCCTGCCAGACCCGCGACG
Organism: Rhodoplanes sp.; assembly: GCF_013377085.1. Classification (GTDB taxonomy): domain Bacteria; phylum Pseudomonadota; class Alphaproteobacteria; order Rhizobiales; family Xanthobacteraceae; genus Rhodoplanes. The sequence goes on from NZ_JACAAX010000025.1 coordinate 61,181, forward strand.
CCGACCAGAACCTTCCTGCGATTCATCGTGCCCTCCAGAGGTCACTCGGCTGCAGCGAACACATGCGCGGACGCGAGCCCGAGGATCGAGGCGGCCCGGTCCGGGCTTGCGGAGGTCGTGAGGTCCATGTCTGCCTCCTGATCTGCTCGAGCTCCGGATCGGTCGACCACACGGGCGGTCGTCTCGATGTCGTCGCCCGCGGATCCGCATCCCGATGCGACCCGCACGCCGCCCCGCGGGATCGGCAGCGGACCTCCTCGGCTCCGTCGATTCGTCCGGTCGGCCGGGACCGACCGGTCAGTATGCGTTGCGGTAGATCGCCAGGATGTCCTCCCTGGAGAGCTCTCGCGGATTGTTGTCGAGCAGGCGTCGGATCGCGAAGGCCTCGTCGGCCATCACGGGCAGGTCGCTCGCGGGGATACCGAGGCGCGAAAGCCGCATCTCGATCCCGAGCGCGGCGCAGAAGCGGTGGCTCGCCTCGCGCACGGCGTCCTCCGCATTCGTCTCGGGCAGGCCGAGCGCGGCCAGCACCCGTCGCGTCTTGTCGGGAACGACCGGCGCGTTGAAGGCCAGCACGTGCGGAAAGATCAGGGCGTTGGCAGCGCCGTGCGGGACATGGTGGCGGGTGCCGAGCGGATAGGCGAGGGCGTGCCCGCCGGCCGTGTTGACCGGCCCGAGGCAGAAGCCGCCGTAGAGCGATGCGACGGCGAGGCCGCCGCGGGCCTCGCGGTCGGAGCCGTCGCCGACCGCGCGGGCGAGATACCGCCCGACCAGCCGGATGCCCTCCATGGCGTAGAGGTCGATCAGGGGATGGGCCTTGCGGTTGGTGAAGGCCTCGACGCAATGCGCCATGGCGTCGATGCCGGTCGCGGCCGTGACGGCCGGCGGCACGCTCATGGTGAGGTCGGGGTCGACGACGGCGAGATCCGCGAGCATGTCGATGCTCTCGACCGCCAGCTTGTTCTGTGTCGCCGGATCCGTGACCAGCGCCCGGATGCCGCCCTCGCTGCCGGTGCCGGCCGTGGTCGGGACCTGGATCAGGGCGCAGCCGCGGCCGCGGGTGCGGCCGACCCCGACCACGTCCCGGATCGTCTGGCCGCTGCCCGGCAGCACCGCGGCGAGCTTGGCGAGGTCCATGGCGCTGCCGCCGCCGAAGCCGACGACGAGATCGGCCGCCGCCGCGCTCGCCACCGCCAGCACCTGCTCGAGGTTGGCGATGTCGGGCTCGGGCACCACCTCGCCGAACACGGTGACCTGGCCGTCGAGAGCGAGCTGGTCGACACGACCGACATTGAAGGCGTCGGCGACCACCAGCGGCCGGCGGCAGCCGCGCGCCTTGGCCCAGGCCCCGACGGTGGCGACCGTTCCGGGCCCGATCTCGATCACCGGCGGATGGACGAGGCGCAGCGCTCGATCGGAGGCGATCATCGGGATCCCTCAGTCAGCGCCCGAACTCGGCCGCCATGGCGTCGAGCAGGGGCCGCATGGTTGCGTACAGAGTGGCCTCCTCGGCGGCCGTCAGAGGCAGATTCGGCAGCAGCGAGTTGGTCCAGGACGGGTCGTTGCGGCGCTTCGCGGCGATCGCCCGCAGCGTCGCGATCTGCGGGAACGTTCGGGTCTCGTTGCGGATGGTGGAGAGCAAGGCCTGCGCCCGCTCCACCTTGGTCGCCTCGGCGGGATCGGCGAAGTTGTCGAACAGGTACGCGAGCAGCGGCATCGCCACGTTGGAGGTGGCCGTGATGGCGCCGGCGCCGCCTTTGCGCAGCAGCGGCAGCATCAGGGGATCGGCCCCGGCGAGGATCGAGAGCTGCGGGAATCGCTCGGCGAGCGACACCATGTTGGAGATCTCGCCGGACGAGTCCTTCACGCCGACGATCGCGCCCGGGAACGCGGCGAGAAGCCGCTCGATGAGCAGGGGGCCGATCGGCACCCGCGACATCGGTGGGATGTGATACAGGATGATGTTCGGTCGGGCATGCCCGATGCCTTCGATCAGCCGCGCATAGGTCGCGAACAAACCGTCGTCGCTCGCCGGCGTGTAGTAGAAGGGCGGCAGGACCACGACGCCGCGGCAGCCGAGGTCGAGCGCGTGCTTGGTCAGCGCGATGGCATCCTTGACGGCGCAGCTACCGGTTCCGGGCAGGAAGTGCTGCGGGCCGAGGCCGAGCGCGAGCAGGTCTTCCAGCAGCTTCATGCGCTGGGCCACGGACAGCGAGTTTGCTTCGCCGGTCGTGCCGAGGAGCGCGAACCCGGTGGATCCCTCGTCGAGCAGGGCCCGGCAATGTGCCGCGAGAACCGCAGCGTTCGGCTCGCCGGTCGCGTCCACCGGAGTGAGAATCGCCGGGAAGACGCCGGTCAGCTTGGTGTGGGTGCTCATGCCTTGAGTCCTGTTCTGCGAGGCTCCGCGGACGGTCCGGCACGACAGCCCAACCGTCCAGGCGGGGATGTTGTCTAATTACAAATTTGTAAATAGTGGCCGTCAGCATGACAAGTTCGTCAAACTCCTGATGCTGGCAGTCGGCATGAAACGGATAATATATCAAATATAACAATGGATTGAATTTCGTCGCCCGGGATCGATCGAATTGACAACTTAACAACTTGTGTGGCATGTAGCTCCGGTCAGATGGCGGGCCGGATGCCAGGGGAGGCGGATGTGAGCTTTACGGTCGTGAGTCTCGGTAGCCAGATCGCGGACGAGGGCGTCGCGCTGCTCCGCGATGCCGGCGCCGTCTTGGTGGCGACGGACGCCTTTCCGGCCAAGGACGAGATGATCGCGGTGCTGGCGCGGCACCGGCCGGACGCCGTCATGGTGCGTTTGGTGCCGCGTCTCGACGAGGAGGTCATGCGGGCCGCGCCCGGCCTCAAGGTCATCGCCAAGCACGGGGTCGGCTGTGACGACATCGACGTCGCCGCGGCCCGTCGCCTCGGCATCAAGGTCATGGTCGCGACCGGCTGCAACAGCCAGTCCGTGGCGGAGCACGCCGTCGCGATGATGCTCGCGCTGGTCAAGGATCTGGAGCGGCAGTGCGCCCTCGTGCGGACCGGGCATTTCGACAAGTCGCTCTACCGCGGCCGCGAGCTGCGCGGCATGACGCTGGCGCTGGTCGGCATGGGTCAGATCGGCCGTAACGTCGCCCGCATGGCGGCGCCGATCGGGATGGTCGTGCGGGCCTACGATCCGTTCGCGCCCGACGCGGCGTTCGAGCCGCCGGTCGCGCGGGTCGACGACCTCGACGCTCTGCTGGCCGAGGCCGACATCGTCAGCCTGCACTGCCCGCTCACCGACGCCACCCGCGGATTGATCGGCCGGCGCGCGATCGGCCTGATCAAGCGCGGCGCCTATCTGATCAACACGGCGCGCGGCGAGGTGATCGACGAAGCCGCGCTCGCCGACGCGCTCGCCGCGGGCGCGATCGCCGGGGCCGGCATCGACAGCTTCGCGGCGGAGCCGCCGCCCCCCGACCACCCGTTCCTGCATCTGCCGAACGTGATCGTCACTCCGCATGTCGCCGGGGTGACCGACGAGGCCAAGCGGGAGGTCTCGCTGCAGACGGCGCGCAACGTCCTCGCAGGCCTGTCGGGCGCGCCGCCCGATCCACGCTTTCTCGTCGCGTGACCGCGCGCGGCCTATCGCGGTGCCGGTGGCGGACCGGGGATCGGACGGGAGCGGGCCGCTCGGTCGAGGCGAGTCGTGTCCGCCTGGACCCTGATCGACGCGCCCGCGGCGGCGTGAGCCGCGGGCGATTGTGCTTTGCGACGCCGGTTCGCTATCTTGCGGCGTTGCCATCGGGAGGGACGACGGCGCCACGATGCCTGCAAAAGCCGTAGCGAACGACAAGGCCGACGAGCCACGCAAGAGCGGCAGGCCCACTCTGCTGGCGGACCATGTCTATCAGCAGTTGTTCGGCCAGATCGCCGGCGGCGAGCTGAAGCAGAGCACCCGGCTGCCCGGAGAGCATCAGCTCGCCGAGAAGTACGGCGTGTCGCGTCCCGTGGTCCGCGACGCGCTCAAGCGGTTGCGCAGCGAGGGGCTGATCGAGTCGCGGCAGGGCGCCGGCAGTTGGGTGACGGCCGGCATGGTGCAGAAGGTCCCGGCTTTCGCACCGATCAGCAGCATCGCCGACATCCGCCGCTGCTACGAGTTTCGCATCGCCGTCGAGCGCGAAACCGCTCTGCTGGCGGCTCGGCGCGCCACTCCCAAGACGTTGGCCGACATCGAGGCGGCGCTGGCCCTGATGGGCATCGCGACTCGCGAGCACGTGCATCGCGAGGACGCCGACTTCTCGTTTCACTACGCCATTGCGGTCGCGGCCGACAATCATTTCCTGTCGTCGTCCATGCTCGGCATCCGCGATCACATCGCGGTGGTCATGACGCTGCACGGCAAGTCGCTGCTCGCCTCGCATCCGGGGCTCGAGAGTGTCTTCGAGGAGCACAGGGGAATTTTTGCCGCGATCCGGGACGGCGATGCGCTACGCGCCAGCCGGCTGATGGAAGAGCATCTGGCCGACTCGCGAGATCGGTTGTTCGGGGGCGCACCGTCGGCCGAGCCGCACCGGACCTGAGTGGCCCGTCGTCTGCCGGCGGCGCTGACGGCGTCGACGCGGCCGATGTGAGGCTCGGCGCCCGGCGTCCGTGAAGCTCAGCCCACCGGCAGATAGGGCGGGCGCGGAATGTTGGTGTGGGCGGCGCGCAGCGCCATCGACCAGCGGTGGCGCAGATCCTGGAAATACGGCTCCTCCGGCTCGATCCGGTAGGCGAGCTCGGCCGCGCAGGCGTCGCGCCGCACCACCAGGGTGTCGAGCGGCATGCCGACCGAGAGGTTCGAGCGCATGGTGGAGTCGAACGAGATCAGGCCCACCTTCAGGGCGTCGTAGAGGTCGATCTCGTGCGTCACGGCGCGGTCGAGCACCGGCTTGCCGTATTTGTGCTCGCCGATCTGCAGGTAGGGCGTGTCGCGGGTGCACTCGATGAAGTTGCCGGCCGAGTACAACATGAAGAGGCGCAACCGCTCGCCCTTGATCTGGCCACCGAACAGGAACGACAGGTCGAACTTGACGTCGGCGGCATCGAGGGCCGGGCCCTCGGTGTGGGCGAGCGAGCGGATGGCGCGGCCGATGCGTTGCGCCGCCTGGAACATGGTGGGGGCGTTCATCAACGTCTCGCGCTCGCCGGTCTCGGGATTCTCCAGGCCCTCGTTGAGCAGGCTCAGCACCGACTGGGTGAGGGAGAGATTGCCGGCCGAGGCGACCGCCATGATGCGCTCGCCCGGGTTGGAGAACACGTGCAGCTTGCGGAAGGTCGAGATGTTGTCGAGCCCGGCATTGGTGCGCGTGTCGGCGATCATCACGAGGCCGTCGCGCACGAGGATCCCGCAACAATAGGTCATTCCGTCGAGCCCCCTCGAATCTACGCTGCGCTGCAGCACCTTGCGTTGTTCGGCCCGCAGCATCGAATCCTCCGCTGGTCGGCGGGAATCAATGCATGATCCGGCACCGGCCGTCATCGGGGGCGATCCCGATGTCCTCAGCTCTCGACGTGGATCAGCTCTGTATCTGCTGGAACGCCTGGGCGACGTTCACGGCGACCTCGAGGGTCTCGCCGACGCCGCCGAAACGGGTGCCGCGGACCGGCGCGGCGCCGAGATAGTCGAGCCCGATCGCCACCCGCACATAGGCGTCGTTCGCGCACATCGCATGGGTCGGATCGAACGCCACCCAGCCGAGACTGGGGACGAACGATTCGACCCAGGCGTGGCCGGCGTCCTGGGCCGTGATTCCGTCGCTGCGCCAATAGTATCCGCTGACATAACGCGACGGGATGCCGAGGCTGCGGGCGGCGGCGATGAACACGTGGGCGAGATCCTGGCAGACGCCGCGGTGCAGGCTGAACGCCTCCGAGGCCGTGGTGGTGACGTGGGTCGGGTCGGTGTCGAAGGTGACCTCGGAATACACGCCGCGCACCAGCGCGTGCAGGGTCCCGATGGTGTCGTCCGGATCGGCGTGCGCGACCGACCGGGCGAAGGCGAGGATCGCCGGATCGGCCCGGGTCAGCTCGGTCTCGCGCAGATAGAGGCTGGACGGAAAGCGCTCGATGGCGCCACGCACCACCCCGCCGGTGTCCTGGGTCTCGACCTCGCCCTCGACCAGCACCTCGAGGCGGTCGGTCGGGACGTCGTCCGAGAAGGCATGGGTGATGTTGCCGAACGCGTCTTCCTGGGTGGTGAGGCGGCAGTCGGCCGAGACGTCGATGCGCCAGCGCACCACGTGCTGGCCGTCGTGCGAGCGCGGCGTGATGCGCAAGATCTGGATCACCCGGCTGGCTGGCGAGTCGTAGTGATAGACGGTCTGATGCGAGACGCGGATGCGCATGGGAAAGCCGGTGGGGGCGCGGCGGGGCCGCTCACATCAGGTATTGACGCGAGATGGCACCGCCGAGCTCGTTGTTGTCGGAGATGAATTCGCTGATGAACTCGTGCAGACCGCTCTGGAAAATCTCTTCCATCCTCAAGTTGGACAATCGCGTACGGATGCCCCGCGCCTTGCGCTGCGAGGTGCCCTGGCGGCCATAGGCCTCCGCGAGGGCGTCGCAATACCGTACCAGATTTTCATAGCAGCTGGCGAGCGAGCGCGGCATCTTCGGATTGAGGATCAACAGGTCAGCGATCAGCCAGGGTTTCAGGCTCTCCCGATAGACCCAGTGATAGGACGTCAGCGCCGAGACCGAGCGCAGGATCGCGGCCCACTGGTAGTAGTCGAGCGGCCCGCCCACATGCGTGTCCTCGGGCAGCAGCAGGTGGTACTTGGTGTCGAGGATGCGGGCCGTGTTGTCGGCCCGCTCCATGTTGAGGCCGAGCCGGAAGAACCAGTAGGCGTCGGTGCGCAGCATGGTGCGCGAGGCCGAGCCGTCGAAACGCAGCGACGTCTCCTGCACCCAGCGCAGGAAGTGCATGAACTCCTCGCGCGATCCCGGCGCGTTGTTGAACCGCTTGAGGTCCAGCCAGGCGCCGTTGATGACGTCCCACATCTCGCTGGTCAGCGCGGTGCGCACCGCCCGCGCATTGGTGCGGGCGAGCTCGATGCAGTTGCGGATCGAGCACGGATTGTCGGGCGAGAAGGCGAGGAACTCCTTGACGCTGTCCTCGCCGGCCTCCGGGTAATGGGCGTGGAAGGAGCGGCTGCAGCCGGCGGTCGCCACCGCGGATTCCCATTCGTTGGTCGAGCCCACATAGGCGAGCGGCAGCGCGGTGAGGCGCAGCGTCACCTCCAGGATGCGGGCGAGATAGTCGGCCCGTTCGACGTAGCGGGCGACCCAGTACAGGTTGTCGGCGGTTCGGGACAGCATGACCACGCTTACGTATCGAGCACCCAAGTGTCCTTGGTGCCGCCCCCCTGGCTGGAATTGACGACGAGCGAGCCGCGCTGCAGCGCGACCCTGGTGAGCCCGCCCGGCACGATGCGGACCGTGTCCCGTCCGGTCAGGACGAACGGGCGCAGATCGATGTGGCGCGGCGCCACTCCCCGCTCGACCCAGGTCGGGCAGGTGGAGAGCGCCAGCGTCGGCTGTGCGATGTAGTTCTTCGGGTCGGCCTCGATGCGGGTGCGGAAGGCGGCGAGCTTGCCCTTGTCGGCCATCGGGCCGATCAGCATGCCGTAGCCGCCGGAGCCGTGCACCTCCTTGACCACCAGCTCGGCGAGGTGCTCGAGCACATAAGTGAGGTGCTCGGGCTCGCGGCAGCGCCAGGTCGGCACGTTCTGCAGGATCGGTTCCTCGGCGAGATAGAACTTCACGATATCAGGCATGTAGCTGTAGATCGCCTTGTCGTCGGCGATGCCGGTGCCGACCGCATTGGCGAGCGTGACCTGGCCGGCCTGGTAGGCCGACATCAGGCCCGGCACCCCGAGGGTCGAATCGGGCCGGAAGGCGAGGGGGTCGAGAAAGTCGTCGTCGACACGCCGGTAGATGACGTCGACCCGCTTCGGCCCCTCGGTCGTGCGCATGTAGACGACGCCGCCCTTGACCAGCAGGTCGCGACCCTCGACCAGCTCGATGCCGAGCTTGTCGGCCAGGAACGAGTGCTCGAAATAGGCCGAGTTGTAGATGCCGGGCGACAGCAGCACCACGGTCGGGTCGGCCGCCGCGGTCTCGGGCGCGACCGACTTCAGGGTCGCCAGGAGCTCGTCCGGATAGTTCTCCACCGGCGCCACCCGGTAACGCGAGAACAGGTCCGGGAAGAGCCGCATCATGATCTCCCGGTTCTCCAGCATGTAGGAGACGCCGGACGGCGTGCGGGCATTGTCCTCCAGGACGTAGAATGTCTTGTGGTCGACCCGGACGATGTCGATGCCGGCGATGTGGACATAGACGTCGTGCGGCACCTTCTGGGCGTTCATCTCGGGGCGGAACACCTGGTTCTGGAACACCAGATCTTCCGGGATGATGCCGGCCTTGAGGATCTCGCGGCGGCCGTAGATGTCCTTGAGGTACATGTTGATGGCCTTGACCCGCTGGGTCAGGCCACGCTGCAGCAGCGACCATTCGGCCGAGGACAGAATCCGCGGGATGACGTCGAACGGAATCAGCCGCTCGGTCGACTCGGCCTCGCCATAGACCGCGAAGGTGATGCCGATCCGCCGGAACAGCAGCTCCGCCTCCTGGCAGCGCTGGTCCAGCAGGTCTGGCGACAGGTCGCGCAGCCAAGCGTCGAGACCCGCATAGGCGGGCCGGATCGCGCCGTCGACGCCTCGCATCTCGTCGAAACAATCCGCCATGTTTGGTCCCCGACGGCATCCGATCGGAGGCGGACGCCCCTCGGCCTGGTCGATGCAAGTGTCGAGCCACTGTTCCACGTCCGGCCGACCGCGTCGACGCCGCCGCGCCGCGCCACAGCCGCGGCGGAGCCGAGCCGGCTGGCAGGAGGTGGCGCCGAGCGGCCGCCGACCCCGGCAAGGGCCGGTCTGCCTAAAAATTGTGCCCATGTATTGTGCTGCCGATGACCAGGATGGCGGCGTTCGGCCGTGGATGCGGCCGAGATCCGCGTCCGGCGCGCTTGAGCGGCATTTCCGGTCGGGATACACGACAGCGACGCCGGAGTTGAACAATGACCCAAAAGACGCGCGATTCTGCCGCCCAGGGAGAATCCCAGGCTGCCGAGGTGACGGCTGCTCTCCTCGTGATCGGCGACGAGATCCTGTCGGGCCGGACCAAGGACAAGAATATCGGCTACGTCGCCGAGTATCTGACCGCCCTGGGGATCGACCTCGAGGAGGTCCGGGTGGTGCCCGACATCGAGGCCGAGATCGTCGCCGCGCTCGATGCGCTGCGCCAGCGCTACACCTATGTCTTCACCACGGGCGGCATCGGCCCCACCCATGACGACATCACGGCCGATGCGGTCGCCAAGGCGTTCGGCGTGCCGCTCGATCGCGACGAGCGGGCCGTGGCGCTGATCGCCGAGCGGGTCGGCGTCGCCAATCTCAACGAGGCGCGCCTGCGCATGGCGCGGATTCCGCGCGGGGCCGACTTGGTGCAGAACCCGGTGTCGAAGGCGCCCGGCTTCTGGATCGGCAATGTCATCGTCATGGCCGGCATCCCGGCCGTCATGCAGGCGATGCTCGACGAGGTGGCGCCGAAGCTGAGGACCGGCGTCAAGCTGCTGTCGGAAAGCGTACGGGCGGATCTGCGCGAAGGCGACATCGGCACCGAGCTCGGCGCCGTCGCCAAGGCGCATCCGGACGTGATGATCGGCAGCTATCCGTTCACCGACGACCAGGGCGGGCCCAACACCAACCTGGTGGTACGCGGCCGCGACCCGCAAAAGCTCGCGGCGGCCCGATCGGCGGTCGAGCGCATGCTGGCGCAGGTGCGCGCCGCGCTCGCCGCCCAGCAGGCGACGTGATTCGACGGACGCCCGGCCGGTTCCGCGGCGTCCGAGGTTTTCCATCATGCGCTCGCCGCCCGGTTGCGGGCGGGGGCGCGACGCTCCGGAGAGACGAGATGGCCGCGGCTGCGACCCCCGAGAAGGCATTCCCCGTGTCCTGGGACATGTTCCACCGCGACTGCCGGGCGCTGACCTGGCGGCTGGCCGGGCAGGGGCCGTTCGACGCGCTGGTGACGGTGACGCGCGGCGGCCTGGTGCCGGCCGCGATCGTCGCCCGCGAGCTCGGCATCAGGGTGATCGAGACCGTGTGCGTGGCGAGCTACAACCACACCCAGCAGGGCGACCTGAAGATCCTCAAAGGGGTGACCGAGGAGATCCTCGCGATCGGCAAAGGCAACAGCGGCCGCGTGCTGATCGTCGACGACCTGGTCGACACCGGCAAGACCGCGCGGGTGGTGCGCGACCTGCTTCCCAACGCGCATTTCGCCACCGTCTATGCCAAGCCGATGGGTCGGCCGCTGGTCGACACCTTCATCACCGAGGTCTCGCAGGACACCTGGATCTTCTTCCCCTGGGACACCGGCCTCGCCTTCCAGCCGCCGATCGCCGGCGGCGCCTGAACCACGGGGATCCCATGGCCGGACCGAACCAGCCCTTCGACGACGAGCCGCTCGACGAGGCGCTCGACGACGAGCTAGACGCCCACTACGAGGCGCTGCGCGCCTATGTGCTCGATTACATCGAGGAGCACGAGGTGCCGGACGAGACGATCTCGGCCCTGCTGGTCGATCTCTCCTTCGAGCTGCGCAAGGTCGCCTATGTGCTGGAGACCGAGAAGCCGTCGGTGGCCGGCCTCAAGCTCGCCCTCGACCGCCACGGCGCCGAGGTCGAGAGCGTCGTGCGGGCGCACAAGAAGGAAGCCGAGATCTTTCTCGAGGGGATGCGGCGGGCCTTGACGGAAGCCGAGCAGGACCTCGACGACGACGAGGAGGCTCCGAAGGGGGCCGACGGCACCTCGCCGGGCCGGCCGAAGCAGGGGCACTGAGGCCGGGGCACCCCGGCCGGGGCCGCGGCGTCGAGGCGATCGGCCGGCCGACATCGGCAGGCCGCGTGCGGCGAGGCCTTGTCGGCGCCTCGCCGGCTGGTTTCTGGGCTTCCCAGCTCGAGAACATGGCGGACGCCTCGATTACCGTGCGCGCCGCCTGAACTCCCGCGATCCGGATCGGTCGCCCGACCCGCCGGGTTCTCGACCTGTAGGTTTCCGTTGGTGTTCAAGGTCTGGATTGGTAGATTGGCCACAGTGCGGGCGTGGCGGAATTGGTAGACGCAAGGGACTTGAACGCTTGAGTGCCCACGGGGAAACCCGAGGTGCAGAACTGCTCAAATTCGGGGGAACCGGTCACAGGCAATCCCGAGCCAAGCCAGCGGCATGAACGTGCCGCTGGAAGGTGTAGAGACTAGACGGGCAGCGCCTAAGGCGCGAACGCGCTATGGTGAAGGTATAGTCCAGACCACGAACGGGCCTTCTCGCCGAACGGCGCAAGGCACGGCGGCGAAAGCCGAAGTCGGTACGAAAATCCCTCGGGCCGTAAGGCCTGTACCGGTTCGATTCCGGTCGCCCGCACCAGTTCATTTCAAAGACCATGACCGACGAACAGCTAGAAGCTGCCAAAGGCTATATTCGCCCACGCCCGATCCGCGTTGCATTCTTTGTCGCGGATGGCGATCACTCGCACCTGAAGCTTGACGGCATTTTCGCAGAGTCAATGTCACGCTGGGGCGGACGTTATAGCCTCATTTGCCCTTGTGAAAATGGCTATCCATGTGACAGCTACATTCCATGGCTGACGGCGTTCGATCCTGACATCATTTATTCGTTCGTCGACTTGAGCGATGAAGGCCTCCTGAAAATCAGGGAAAGCTTCGGGCCTGCGTATCTGGTCCGACATGCTGAAGACATCAAGGGCGAGCCGACCGCTCGCGACTTCCGTGTCGCTTTGCCTATTTCCACGCTCACGTCTCTGTCGACTACATTGCAATACGCGCGTGCATTTCCTGCTTCAGCGCCGCAGCCTATCCGCTTGGTTGATTACTTACCAGCCTCAGAGCGCGACCACTTCATCGATGACAATTTTGGAACTTTTTACGGCAGTTATGGACGATGGCCAATCCCCCCGAACCTAGCAGACGCAGTGAAGCCGCTTGCTGTTGTGTCAGACCAGGTGTTGAACAAGCCAAACCGTGGGCGACGCTACGCCGACGAGACGGTCGGTGATGCCACAGCACTGCTGCATTACTTGGCAACGCACCCGAACACATTTGGCTTAGCGCAGGTTGCTGCCGATGCGGCACCCCGTATTGAATTGCGCGATCGATACGAAAATGCGTTCATGCTTGTCGTGGGCGAGTCCTTCGCGGATCGCGTTGTATTCTGGAACCTGCGCAGTCGCGATCCCGCGTTTCTAGGCCGCGAACCCACCACGCTCATTGTTGCGCCTGCACGGCTGGAGGACCCAGAGTTCTTTACCGCGCTTGTCGCGTTCCTCAAAAGGAGAAATGGCGTACCGCGAGACTCCGGCACGCCATGGGTCGAGTTGTGTTCGACAAGCGTGCCTGAAGGCGAGTTAACCGCGATTGGGGAGCGTTTCAGGGCGGCTGACAACTGGAACAGCTATCATGTCACGAAGCCTATCACACTCGATAGCATTACGCCTTCGGCAAAAGCGCTTGAGCGACCACTTCACCTTATCACCGGCGGATTCTTTGAGCGCGGGGTTCAATGGAAAGAATTTCCAGCGACCGGCCAACAAGTGCGCCCACCTATGGTAGAACCGAGCCACATCGAACATGTTCAAAGCAAAAATTTCGCTGTCGACGGTTCATGGGCGATGGATGTGCGCTTCGAGCGACAAGAAAATCATTCTCGGTTTTCTAACATACGCCATCAATGGCACTTTCCGCGCCGCCTTCGATTCCATCAGGCATTCTTGGGCTATCACGAAGCAAAGGACCAAGGCCGAGAATATCGCCATACGCGTACGACCGGTGAAGGAACTCTGACGCTTTTCGCAGGCCTCGGCGAACAGCCGCCGGTGATCGCATTGCCGAATGATGAAACTGCCTTTCGGTATGCTATGCAGCGGGGGGATACGTGGCCTCCCTTCCGGCGCTTCGACAAATGGGAAGCGCCTACTGGACCATTCGAATGGGCTCAACCTTCAGACAAGGGCCGGTATCTTATCGGCGCGCTACGCATGTTTGGCGGCATACAGGAAGCGGGCGCTGTGCTTCTTCATAGTTACTGGCGAGCTGTTTTCGACGAGCTTGGCGGCTCGATTGGTCCAATCCGCCGCGAGCAGGTGAGGGACAAAATTAAGAAGAAGGTACGTGCGGTTAGAACGCCGCCCGGCGACTGGAATGACGATACATGGGACAGGCTAACAGCCCTTGTCGCGAGCGAGGCGCATCAAATGCGTCTGCCGCAGCAAGCTCTTTCCTATGATATGCTTTTAAAGCGTCACGATCGGTTCCTCGCCACGGAGCAGGAAATCTTAGCCAAGAAGAAAGCGGACAAGCCGGAAAAGTGGATCGCGCGGGCGAAGCGATCCTTGAGGAACGGCGTGCAGAACCGGTGCGCTCAGAAAGTCCTATTCCAGGGATACCAATGGCGCTGCGATACCTGCTTCAATACGAACTGGAACGACATCGGCGCGCTGGAACCGGAACTCGTATGTTCGATATGTGGCGCCAGAGAACCGGCGCCGGTCGATAGGCCGTGGAGCTTCAAGCTAAATGGGTTCCTGAAAGATGCTTTGCGCGAGCACGGCCTGACAGCGCTTGTATGGTGCTTGATCACCCTGGAGGGCAACGCGCGCGAGACGTTCTTCTATCTCGGGCCGCACGAACTCTGGAAAAGCTATCCGAAGGACGAGAAGACGCCGCCGGAACACGAAGCCGATTTGATCTGCGTCGTGGATGGAATTGTCCATCTATGCGAAGTGAAAAGCTCTGGGCGCGACATTGGCCTCACGTCGTTGGTGGAGGTCGCAATGCGGTTGAGGCCTGATGTAGTCACGCTCGCCGTCATGGAACCGCCGTCTAAGCGCTTGAACGCCACGCTTGAGGAACTCAAGCGCATGCTCAATGGCAGCGGCATTGGGGCAACGCTATTGACGCTGCGACCGGACGACCGAGAGAACGACGCCTATCTTCCGTAATCCCTCGGGCCGCGAGGCCTGTGCCGGTTCGATCCCGGCCGCCCGCACCAGGGTGACGACGTGTCGTGACATCGGTCGGGACGAAACCCGTCCGGCGCGCGCTCCGTATCGGCCCGCAGCGTTTCATTGCCCGTGGCATCCGACCCGCGGCCTCTGTCCTCGTTCAGGCGGCGTTAGCCCTTTGCACGGGATGGCTGCAGGCGAGCGCCCCTGTTTACCTCACATCCGCGTCATCCGTGTACAAGGCCGGTTGTGTGCCGGCCGGACGGCGCCCTACCTTGACGGGGCTGCGGAGGCGGTCGGCGAGACCTCGGGGAGGATCGTGCAATGTCGCGTCGGCACATGATGGCCCTGGCCACGGGCCTGTCGGTGGGACTGGGTGCGCTGGCGATGCCGACGGCCGTGTCGGCGGGCGGTGGCTGCTGGAACTGCGCTCCCGCCGTCTATGGCGGCCCTGTCTATTATGCGCCGCGCTACTATCCCCCGACCTATTACGCGCCGAATTACTACCCGGCCTACTGGGCCCCGGTGTATTCGCCGTATCTGGTCGGCCGGCGGCCGCCGGTCGTCGCGCCCGTGGTGGCGCCGGTCGTCGGCTATGGTCCGGTCTGGCGTCCCTCGACCTGGGACGGCGGCTATTGGCGCGACCCGTACTGGAATTGGCGGCGCTGGTGAGCCCGTCGCGGACTTGAGCGAAAGCGCCCCGCCGCGCTCGGCCGCCACAGTATCATTGCGTGCGAGAACTTGCTGATCGCGTTCCGGTCATTCCGGGGCGCTGGCCGAAAAGCCGGCGTGCCCGGACTCCGCAAAACAGACCGGGACGATGGAGCCGGGACAGCCTCGCGTCGCGAGGCGTTCGCGATGACGGCGTCCCACATCGAAGTTGAAGCGGACGACGCCCCCATTTGACCAGCAGCGCAAATCCGACCTCGCTGGTCCGACCCCGCGAGGCGTTCGCCAACGCAAAAGGGCCGCCCCGTGACATGAGCGGCCCTTGGTGCCTCGAAGGCACTGCGACGTGGCTGCTGGGGGGAAGGGGGGGCAAAGGGGACCAGCAACTTTGTCTGCTGGTACAACGTGCGACCCCCAAGTCGGTTCCAACGCACCGTCGAATTTTTTCAGCTTTTTGACGATCCCGGTCCGGGCCGTCCGGTGGCCCGGGCGGGATGCCGCCGACGGGGAGGAAAAACGACGACGGCACCGCGGGTTGGCGGACAGATCCGCGCCGCGATCCGGCCGGCCCCGGCGACCTTGGCGGCGGTCGGCGTGGCCGCTACCGGTCGAACACCGTGTTGCGCTGCGCCCCGACCAGCACGAAGGTGGTGCGCTTCGGCACCTCCTTCAGGCGGGTGGCGCCGATATAGGTCATCGAGGAGCGCAGGCCGCCGGTGATCTCCTGCAGGCTCGCCTTGACCGGGCCGCGATACGTCACCTCGACGGTCTTGCCCTCGGCGGCGCGATAGTCGGCGACGCCGCCGTGATACTTGTTCATCGCGGTGTCGGACGACATCCCGTAGAACTCCATGCCGACCGCGACGCTCTCGCCGTCGCGCTCGACGTGGCGCACCCGCCCCTCGCATTCGTCGTGGCCGGCCAGCATGCCGCCCAGCATGACGAAGTCGGCGCCGGCCCCGAACGCCTTGGCGATGTCGCCCGGTACCGTGCAGCCGCCGTCCGAGCAGACATGCCCGCGCAGCCCGTGCGCCGCGTCGGCGCATTCGATCACGGCGGAGAGCTGCGGATAGCCGACCCCGGTGAGGTCGCGCGTCGTGCACACCGAGCCGGAGCCGATGCCGACCTTGACGATGTCGGCGCCGGCCAGGATCAGCGCCTCGGCCATCTCGCCCGTGACGATGGCGCCCGCCATGATGACGGCGTCCTGGTTCTCGTCGCGCACCCGCTTCACCACCTGCAGGAACTGCTCGCTGTAGCCGTTGGCGACGTCCATGCAGATTTTGGTGACCGGCACCTGCTTGCGCACGAAGGCGAGCTTGTCGAGGTCGTCGCCGGTGATGCCGATCGAGTAGAAGATGTTCTCGGCGATGTCGCTCCTGAAGAACTCGACCAGCCGCTCGGCCGGATAGTGCTTGTGCAGGGCCACCATGGCGCCGAACGGCGCGAAGGCCTGGGCCATGCTGAAGGTGCCGACCGTGTCCATGTTGGCGGCGATCAGCGGGAAGCCGGTCCACTCGTGGCCGGTATGGACGAAACGGAATGTCCGGGTGACGTCGACATTGGCCCGCGACGAGAGGGTCGACCGCTTGGGCCGGATCAGGACGTCTTTGAAATCGAGCTTCGGGTCGGTTTCGATGTGCATGGCGAAGAGTCCGGCCGGTGAACCGGCAAGGGGTGAACCGGCAATGGATGGTCCGCGACGGATGGGGGAGCGTCCGGTGGCGGCGCGGCGAGCGGGGCAATGTAGCAAACAATGCTTCGGAAATCTGAAGATCTGGCCATGCGCGGCGCTCGGGGCACCCTGCGTCTTTTGAGCGCGCGGCGCAGGGCAGGCGGGCGCGACCGCGAGGCGTCCCGCCTGGCGGTCCTGCCGGCCGTCTTTCTCGCGGCCCTCGTCGCGGTGGGGCTGACAGAACCGGCCGCGGCCGAGCCGGCCGGTCCCGAGACGGCTCCCAAGAGCGAGGCCGCGGAAAAAGCCTGCCGGCCGGATCGCTTCGGCGGGCAGGTCTGCGGGGCCGGTGAGACCGCGGTCCGGGTCATCGCCGAAACGGTGTCGCCCTCGGGCCGCCATGCCTTCGCCTGGGGGGCCCCCGACGGCATCGAGCGCGAGCCGGACGTCGAGAATGTCCGCATCGTGCTGGTGCGGCTCGCCGACGGGGCCGTGCTGGCGAAGCTCGGCGGCCACTACTGGTCGACCGGCGAGATGCGGGCGAACCGGCAGGCCGAGAGCGCCGTGTGGGCGCCGGACGAGCGCGCCGTCGTCGAGATCGCGGACAGCCGCTGGAGCACCTATTCGCTCCGCTACGTCGCCCTGGCGAAGGACGGCGCCGCGCGAACGCTCGATCTGCTGCCGCTGGTCGAGACGGCGGCGCGGGCAAGGCTGCGTCAGGCGATGCCGCGTGAGACCAAAGGGCGGGAGTTCATGGTGTCGGGCGACGCGCCGGCCCGCCTCGATGCGCGCGGCCGCCTGAGCCTCGGGGCGACGCTGTTCGTCCCCAAGGCGGACGCGTCGTTCGACCTCGCCATGCGGGTCGCGATCACCCGTGGCAAGGCCGGCACGCCGACCGCCGGCATCGTCTCGATGCGGCAGGTGCCGAGCCGATAGGGCGAGCATTCGGCGGGCGGCCGGCCGCAAGCGTCGGCCGGGGGGCGTTTCGGCACGACGGCTTCGACACCGTTCCGATTGCGGCGCCCGACAGAATCTCTAAGCTCGCGAGTCTCGTCCCGCCGCCCGTCCAACGAGGGCTTTTCCGATGACGAAGACTGTCTCCTGGGTACGCCTCGCGGCGGCCGCCGCGGCCGCTGTGCTCGTGCTTGCTGCCTGTCCCCGTCCTGGTATCGCGCAGGATTATCCCAAGCAGGTGATCCGCCTGATCTTGCCGACCCCGCCGGGCGGCATGGCGGATCTTCTCGGGCGGATCATCGCCCAGAAGGTCTCCGAGAACACCAAGTCGACCATGATCGCCGAGAACAAGACCGGCGCGGCCGGCCTGATCGCCGCCGACATGGTCGCGCATTCGCCGCCCGACGGCTACACGCTGTTCCTCGGCTATCACTCGACCCAGTCGATCCTGCACCTGATCACGGCCAAGATGACCTACGATCCGGTGAAGGATTTTGCCCCGGTCATCTATGTGGCGATCGCGCCCAACGTGCTGATCATCAATCCGTCGGTTCCCGCCAAGACGGTGGCGGAGCTGATCGCCTACGCCAAGGCCAATCCGGGCAAGCTCACCTATGCGTCGCAGGGCAAGGGCACCACGGGTCATCTCGGCGGCGAGATGTTCGCGCAGGCGACCGGCATCGACATCACCCATGTGCCGTATCGCGGCGCCGCGCCGGCCTTGAACGACCTGATCGGCGGCCAGGTCAGCATGATGTTCGACATCGTGCCGCTGGCGCGCGAGCACATCGCGGCCGGCAATGTGCGGGCGCTGGCCGTCACCTCGCCGCAGCGCTCGCCGGTGCTGCCCAACGTGCCGACCACCACCGAGCTCGGGCTGCCCGAGGTGCAGGGCGGCGCCTGGTGGGGCGTGTTCGCCCCGGCCGGCACGCCGAGGCCGATCATCGACTGGCTCAACACCGAGGTCCGCAAGGCGTTCGCGACGCCGGAGGTGCGCGACCGTCTGACCGAGCAGGGCCTCACCTTCGCGCTCGGCACGCCCGAGCAGCTCGCCGAGCACGTCAAGAAGGAGACCGAGCGCTGGGGCGCCGTGATCCAGAAGGCGGGCATCAAGCCGGAATGACGGCAGACCACGGAGATCAGGGCGGGGCCGTCCTCGACAGGAGGGCGGCCCCGTTCGGCTCGCGGGTGCGTGCGGGGGCCGGCAGCCGCTGTCCGATCGCGGCCGAGCCATAACGAAACCCGATAGCCTTGCCAAATCTCGCTATTGGACCTTCGACCGACGAACACCTTAGCGTGTTCGCGGAAGACGCGACTTTTCTGAACGTCACACATCCATCTGCAACGCGAACGCTCCCGCGCCGCCCGGCCGGAGGCTCGCGCGTGCCGCTTCGGCGGTGGCTGATCGCCCGCGTGGTTGTCGCAGTCCCGCAGGGCACGCCGTCTCGGGAACGACGCCGACGTCGCGTCGGACACAAGAACGAGCGGGCTTCCGCCGCCGGCGGCAGCCGACGCAACGAACGGAGGAAGACAGATGCAATCGACCAAGTCACCGAACACGATCGCCGGCGCCTGGACGGCTCTGGCCTGCGGGGTTGCCATCATGACCATGCTGTCCGTACCTGCCGCCGCGCAGGCGAACGTCTTCCAGCTCTCCTCGCCGGCCTTCGCCGACAACGGGCTCCTGGCCAAGAAGAACGCCGGCCGGAACCCCGCCAATCCGAACTGCGTCGGCGACAACGTGTCCCCGCCGCTCGCCTGGTCCAACCCGCCCGCCGGCACCCGCAGCTACGCCATCATCCTGCACGACCAGGAAGGGCGGAACGGCCTCGGCGTGGTGCACTGGCTCGCCTACGGGATCGACGCCTCCGTCACGTCGCTGCCGGAAGGCGCCGGCGACGGCCAGTTCAAGGGCCTCACGGGCGGCAAGAACATCCTCGGCCAAGGCACCTATTTCGGTCCGTGTCCGCCCAAGACCCAGGGGCCGCACCACTACGTCTTCACGATCATCGCCACCGACTTGGAGCCGACCGCGCTCGAGCCGGGCCTGACCATGCCGCAGCTCCTCGAGGCGATCGGATCGCACGCCAAGGCCGCCACCGGCCTGATCGGCCGCTTCGGCCACTGACCGACGCTCCCGAGCCCGCTGCTCTCACAAGGATCGTCCCCATGAAGACCCGCTTCCGTGGACTTCGCTTCGCCACCGCCCTCGCGGCCGCCGTGCTGCTCGTCGCCGCGTCGCCCCGCCCGGGCGCCGCGCAGGACTATCCGAACCGGGTGATCAAGCTCGTCGTGCCGACGCCGCCGGGCGGCATGGCCGACCTGCTCGGACGCGTCATCGCCCAGAAGATCTCCGAGAACACCAAGGCGACCGTGATCGTCGAGAACAAGACCGGCGCGGCCGGCCTGATCGCGGCCGACATGGTCGCCCACTCGCCGCCGGACGGCTACACGCTGTTCCTCGGCTATCACTCGACCCAGTCGATCCTGCACCTGATCACGGCCAAGATGACCTACGATCCGGTGAAGGATTTCGCCCCGATCACCTATGTGGCGATCGCCCCCAACGTGCTGATCGTCAACCCGTCGATCCCGGCCAAGACGGTGCCGGAATTGGTCGCCTGGGCGAAGGCGAACCCCGGCAAGGCCAGCTACGCGTCGCAGGGCAAAGGCACCACCGGCCATCTCGGCGGCGAGATGCTCAAGCAGGCGACCGGCATCGAGATGACGCATGTGCCGTATCGCGGCGGCGCGCCGGCCCTGCAGGATCTGATCGGCGGGCAGGTGACCATGATGTTCGACATCGTGCCGCTGGCGCGTGAGCACATCGCGTCCGGCAAGGTGAAGGCGCTGGCCGTCACGGCGCCGGAGCGCGTGGCGGCGCTGCCGGACGTGCCGACCACCAAGGAGGCCGGGCTGCCCGAGGTGCAGGGCGGCGCCTGGTGGGGCCTGTTCGCCCCGGCCGGCACGCCGAAGCCGATCATCGACTGGCTGAACGCCGAGACCCGCAAGGCCTTCGACAGCGAGGTGCGGGCGCGGCTCACCGAGCAGGGCCTGAGCTTCGGGCTGGGCACGCCCGAAGAGCTCGCCGAGCACGTCAAGAAGGAGACCGAGCGCTGGGGCGCCGTGATCGAGAAGGCCGGCATCAAGCCGGAGTGAGCGATCCGACAGAGCGCCGAGCGTGCGTTTTCGCGCGCGGCGTCCCCGGAACGCCCGCTCCCTGGGCGGGACCAGGCGACGATTCGGCCGGCCGTTATCGATCAGTTTAGATCACGGGAACGTGATCGGGCCGTCACGGTCAATCCCGGCTCCCCGGGTTATGCTGATCTTGGCCAAAGGCCGCGCATGAATCGCGACGGCGAGGTGGCTGATTCCGTACAGATGTGCAGGAGATCGCCATGAGCCAGCCCCTGGTGAGGCCGCGTGTGGCGCTGCGAACCAAGACGCAGCGTCCGCCGCTCCACAAGGTGATCCTGCTCAACGACGACTTCACGCCGCGCGACTTCGTGGTCTCGGTGCTCAAGGCGGTATTCCGCATGAGCGACGACCAGGCCCATGCCGTGATGATGACGGCCCACCGCAAGGATGCCTGCGTGGTCGCGGTGTTCGCCCGCGACATCGCCGAGACCAAGGCCACCCAGGCGATCGAGCTCGGCAAGTCGCAAGGCTATCCGCTGTTCTTCACCACCGAGCCCGAGGAATAGGGCCGGGCGGCGCCGGACGGCAGGCCCTTCCACCGGAACTTCGCCGCCTCAGGCGATCTTCAGATAGCTGAAGCCGTGGCTCTGCAACTCGGCGACCGAGGCCACGCCCGACGGCACGAGCTTGAGGAACGGGTCGCTGCGCGCCTTGGCGACGTCGATGCTCAGCCGCTTGAAGGTGATCTGGCAGAGGTATCCCTCGACCCCGTATTTCGCCAGGCCGGCAAAGCGCGTGTAGAGGTCCGGGTCGACCGTCTGGCTCGCCCACGGCGTGCCGGACACGTCCTCGAGGAAGAACTTCAGTCCCGGGCCGTGCGCCACCACGACGATCTTCAGCCGCATCGGGTCGAAGTCGTAGACCGACAGGTGGTTGCTGATGTTGCCCAGCATCTGGCCGAAGCGGGCCTGGTCGCCGAAGTCGCAGTGGTAGACGCAGGCAAAATCCGTGTCTTTCTTGAACGCGCTGAACGGCAGTGCGGCGGGTGCCGCGCCGGCCCGCCCGGCGCCTGCGAGCGCCGCGCCGGAGGCGGCGCCCGCGAGCGCGAGACTTCCGATGAAACCCCGTCGGCTGGACGTCGTCATTCGTTCCTCCCGATGGCCGCGCGGGCGTTTTGGGCGGCTTTTTGACTGGTTGTCGGTGTCCCGCGACGCCAGTCTACACGGCTGCGCGTCCCCGCGAAGGGGGAACGGATCACAGGCCGGCGAGCACCAGCGCGGCGGCCAGCAGCGCCCCGAAGGCGGTCGGATAGAACGTCGTGGCGAAGCCGAAGGCGCGCGCCGCGGCGCCGCCCGCATAGCCGGCCCAGAAGGCGGCGCGGCCGAGGCTGAACAGCAGCACCAGCAGCGGGATCAGACCCATGGCGTCGAGCGGCAGCACGGTCGCCAGCGCCAGATGAACCACGGCCGCGATGGTCGCCTGCTCGTGGGTGTTCTGCAGCACGGCGCGGGCGATCGCCATTTTGGGGGTCGGCGGCCCAAACCCGCTGCCGCCGATGTCCTTCGGGGAGAAGAACCGCCCCTTGGCGACGGCCCCGATGGTGGCGATCAACCACAGCGCCAGCACGAGATCGCAGCGCAGCGCGAAGGCGAGGCGGTCCGCCGTCGCATCGGAGTCGGGCAGCGCCACAGCGGGCAGCAGGGCGCCGAGGCCCAGCACGGCGGCCGAGACGAGGGCGCCCGTCGCCATGCCGCGAGCGACGCCGCGCTGCTCCGCATCCAACGCCATTGTCAGCCTCCCGGTCGCTGGCAAACTCCTGTCCGCAGCCTACCCCGGACGGCGCGCGGCGGCATCTTTGGCGGACTGCGCTTGCGCGAGCGGGCCGCCCGTCGCCAGGTGACGGGGCACTGAAAGGACTCCCGATGAACCTCGGAGCATTCGTCGCGCTGATCGCCGCCATGGCCGCCGGCGTCGCGCTGCCGCTGCAGGCCGGCGCCAATGCCCAGCTCGCCCGCGCGCTCGGCCATCCGCTGGCGGCCGCGCTGGTGTCGGCCAGCATCAGCGCGCTGTCGATGGTGCCGGTCATGCTGCTGTTCAGGGTGACGCCGCCGACCTTCTCGGCGCTCGCCGCCGCCCCGACCTGGGTCTATGTCGGCGGGCTGTGCGGGATCGGTTTTCTGGCCATTGCCATCACCACGGCGCCGGTGCTCGGTGCCGCGACCTTCATCGCCGTCGCGGTCGCGGGGCAGATGATCGCCTCGGTGGCGTTCGACCATTTCGGTCTGGTCGGATTCCCCGAGCGCCCGGCGACGCCGCTTCGCCTCGTCGGCATTGCGCTGGTGGTGGTCGGCGTCGCCCTGGTGCAGCTCACCGGCCAGCCGAAGGGGCCGTGACGGCGGCGCGTGCATTCGGCAACGTGCGAGGGTGGCGCGGGAATCACGGCGGCGACAGGATGGCGGCAGCGCGGCACCCGACGCGCTTGACATCGCCGGCGCTCCGGCAGTATGGCCCCGCCATGATGTCGAACCGGACCACCTTGCGCGCTGGACTCCGCCGTCGCTCGCTCGACGATGCCGGGTCGCGCCATGTCCGACGACAATGCTGAACATTTGAGGTCAGCACGTTTTCGAGAAGGCCGCACCCCGCAGTGCGGCCTTCTTGCTTTCGGGCCGCCTGCTCATTCCGGATCAGGAGCCCGACATGACCATCCAGACCCCATCGTTCGATGCCTTGATGGAGATCACGGCACGGCCGCCCATCGTCTTCGTCAGAGGCGAGGGTGCCTGGCTGTGGGACGACAGCGGCCGCCGCTATCTCGATTTCGTGCAGGGCTGGGCGGTGAACTGCCTCGGCCACGCGCCGGCGCTGGTCGCCGATGCTCTGGCCGAGCAGGCCGGGCTGCTGCTGACGCCGAGCCCGGCCTTCTACAATGCGCCGGCGATCGCGCTGGCCGAGGCGCTGGTGGCGCAGAGCTGCTTCGATCGCGTCTTCTTCACCAACTCCGGCGCCGAAGCGATCGAAGGCGCCATCAAGCTTGCCCGCAAATACGGCGCGCTGCATCGCGGCGGCGCCCATGAGATCATCACCTTCGACGGCGGGTTTCACGGACGGACGCTGGCCGCGATGTCGGCGTCCGGCAAGAAAGCCTTCGAGCCGCTGTTCGAGCCGAAAGTGTCGGGATTTCCGAAAGCGCGGCTCAACGATCTCGAGTCCGTGAAGGCGCTGATCGGAAACCGGACCGTCGCGGTGATGCTCGAGCCGATCCAGGGCGAGGCCGGCGTGCGGCCGGCCACCGTCGAGTTTCTGCAGGCGCTGCGCGCCCTGACCTCCGCGCACGGCCTGCTGCTCGTCGTCGATGAAATCCAGACCGGGATCGGCCGCACCGGAACGCTGTTCGCCTACGAGCAGGCCGTCATCACGCCCGATCTGATGACGATCGGCAAGGGCATCGGCGGCGGCGTCCCGCTCGGTGCGCTGCTCGCCACCGAAGCCGCGTCGTGCTTCGAGCACGGCGACCAGGGCGGCACCTACAACGGCAATCCACTGATGTGCGCCGTCGGCGTCGCCGTGCTGCGGCAGATCGGCCGCCCGGCGTTTCTCCGGGCGGTGCGGGAGGCCGGGGAATTTCTGCGCAGCGAATTGCAGCGGCTCTCGGCGCGGCACGGCCTCGGCGAGGTCCGCGGCCGGGGCCTTCTGCTCGCGCTCGATCTGCAACGGCCGATCGGCGGCGCAGTCTTGGCGCAGGCGCGCCAGGGCGGGCTGCTGCTCAACGCGCCCCGGCCGGATGCGCTCCGCTTCATGCCGGCCCTCGACGTGACCCGCGACGAGATCGCCGCGATGATCTCGATCCTCGACGGCGTTCTCGGCGACGTCCTCGGCGGCGTCGCGGCGCCGTAGCCGGGCGGAGCGCGGCGGTGCGCCGGAGCGATCGAGAGTCCCGGATGTCCCCCGTTCCGTCCTAGCTTCCGCTCGCTGCGTCCGGACGGTGCTTCCGCCGAAATCCGGATGCCACGCCGGCCGGTTCGGGCTAGGGTCCGGCCGTCGACCATCCTGCAAGGAGAAGGCATGCCCGTTCCGACCCGCCGACAAACCCTGTCGGTCCTCGGCCTCGTCGCCGCATCGGCCGTTTCGGCCGGCCTCGTCCGCCCCGCTCACGCACAATCCGGAAAAACCATGACCACCGCATCAGGCTTGACCATCACCGACATCGAGATCGGCACCGGCGCGACGCCCACCCGCGGCCAGACCTGCGTGATGCACTACACCGGCTGGCTGTTCGAGAACGGCGCCAAGGGCAAGAAATTCGACTCCTCGCACGACCGCGGGCAGCCGTTCGAGTTCCCGATCGGGGCCGGCCGGGTGATCAAGGGCTGGGACGAGGGCGTCGCCACCATGCAGGTCGGCGGCAAGCGCACCCTGGTGATCCCGCCCGAGCTCGGCTACGGCGCTCGCGGCGCCGGCGGCGTCATCCCGCCCAACGCCACCCTGAACTTCGACGTCGAGCTGCTGGGTGTGAAGTAGGGGGCGCGGAGAGGAGGCGCGGTCACAGGTCATAGGGTGGGCATGCGCAGCATGCCCACGGGTGTCGGCGCATCGATCGGCCGGTGGAGCGTGTCGGCAGGGCGGCTCGCGCCTTTGCCCGCCCGACGCCGGCTTCAGCGGGGCTGGCCGAACATGGCGTCGCGCAAGGCCACCGCCCGGGCGAGGCCCTCCTCGGTGAAGACGACCGACTTGGACAGGAATTACGGTGACAGTGCACTCAATTGCCCCCGCGAGGATCGCTTGATCGCCGGGTATATGCGCCGGAGTCAATTGAGTGCACTGTCACCGTAACCCAATTGAGTGCACTGTCACCGTAACCTCACCGTAACCTCACCGTAACCTCGCTGTCACAGTAACCTCGCGTAACCTCGTGAAGTCTGTCGGAAAGTCGGATGTGGGAAATCCGCACGTCCGGTTCGATGAGCGGGGAAGGGAAACGGAGCGTTGCCGAATGGCTCGAGCCACCGCGCCCTTCCTCGACTCCACAATTGCTGTCACCGCAATTGCAGGCGCCTTGTGCCCTTAAAGGAGGCGTGTGGGGCGTTATTTGAGCTGAAAACACGCGCGCGTTGGCGCGCGAAAAAAAATGACCAAATATCACAGACTCGTGTTTCGCCGGACGGCAGGCGGTGCCGGTAGGCTCGCACGATAGCAGGGGGAGAGCCGCCGATGATCAGCGACGAGCAATTGCGCCTGCTGTTCGAGTCAGCGCCGAATGGCATGATCGTTACGGATCACGCCGGGCGCATCATGTTCGTCAACGCGCACGTTGAAAAGCTCTTTGGCTATTCTCGCGACGAACTGATTGGAAATCCGATCGAGACTCTGATGCCTGAGCGGTTTCGCGCGGGGCATGCGGGATTGCGTGATGCATATGCGCGCAACCCTCAACCGCGACCGATGGGATCTGGACGCGACCTGTATGGACGCCGGAAGGACGGGGACGAGTTCCCGTTGGAGATCGGCATCAATCCGTTCCGCTCTGACAGCGGGACCTTCGTGGTCGCTTCCGTTGTCGATATCAGCGAGCGGAAGCGGAACGAAGAGCACATCCGCTTCATCATGAACGAGCTGTCGCATCGTTCGAAAAATCTCCTGATGGTCGTTCTCGCCATCGCGAACCAGACGGTCCAGCGGGCGATCAGTTTCGGCGAGTTCCAGAAGCTGTTCGAGGACCGGCTGATGGCGATTGGGCGCTGCCATGATCTCCTCGTCGAGGAGGGTTGGGCGGGCGCCTCGATCGACGCGCTCATCAGTGCGCAAACTGAACCGTTTGCCGATATCGCCGCTCGCATAGACGCGGCAGGACCGGCGATAATGTTCCATCCGGAGGCGGCGCAGAATATTGGACTCGCTTTCCACGAACTCGCGATGAACTCGGTGAAGTACGGGGCCTTGTCCTCTCCCGACGGGCGCGTCGTGATCCGGTGGGATGTCGACCAGGCGCACACGCCCAAGCGATTCCGTCTGACCTGGGAGGAGCAAGGAGGGCCGCGCGTCGATCCTCCGCGCCATGAGGGCTTCGGGCACAAGCTGCTCAGTCGCATCGCGAAAAATTCGCCCGACGGGGCGGTGGGCGGACTTGCGTTTCGACCTGAGGGATTTTCCTGGCGGCTTGAATGCCCAGAAGAGCTGGTGATGCGGCAATAACGACGCATTGCAGCGAAAGAAACAGGCGGTGGGTCGTCTACGCGATCGCCGACAGGCAAAGGGTCGCCCCCGTCACCGGGCGGCCTTTTTCGTTCGTGCTGACGGTTTGGAGTCGATGGCCGGTATGTCGAGCGTGTGGGGGGTCTGACCTCATTTCCTCCCGATTGCCGACGCGATTGCGGACCTGGGGCAACCGGAGGAGATCAGCGGGGTGTTCTCCGGATTTCAGAAGCGCGTAGGGTGGGTCAGCGCCGAAGGCGCGTAACCCGCCATTCGGCGGATGACGTGGGATTTGACCGGTGGGTTACGGCGCTTCGCGCCTAACCCACCCTACGAAGAACCCGGGCTACGCTTGCTACGAAGGATCCGGGCTACGCTTGCTGCTCAGTCGCATCGCGAAAAATTCGCTCGACGGGGCGGTGGGCGGACTTGCGTTTCGGCCCGAGGGATTTTCCTGGAGGCTTGAATGCCCGGAAGAGCTGGTGATGCGGCAATAACGACGCATTGCAGCGAAAGAAACATGTCGCGCCGCAAGATCTTTGTAGCCCGGGTCGAGCGCATCGAAACCCGGGTTCGGCGACAGCCGCTGACAAGAAAGCCCCGGATTTCGCTTCGAGGCTGGGCAAGAATCGGCGGCTTTGCCGAGGTATGATTCGTCTTATGACGAATCGCCCATTCAAGGCCGGCGTGAGCCGGGCGCAACCCAGTCTTCTGCCGCCGAGCGTGGAGGACTATGTCGGACCGGACAATCCGGTCCGGGCGATCGAAGCCTATGTCGAGGCGCTCGATCTGGCGAAGCTCGGGTTTCAGCATGCATCGGTTCTGGGCAACGGTGCGGGTCAGCCGCCGTATGATCCGGCCGACCTGCTGAAGCTCTATCTCTACGGCTACATCAACCGGGTCCGCTCGTCGCGCCGGCTGGAGCGGGAGGCGCAGCGCAATCTCGAGCTGATCTGGCTGTTGCGGGGGCTGACGCCCGGCTATCGCACCATCGCCAAGTTCCGCCAGGACAACTGGGCTGCCCTCAAGGCGGCGAACCGCAGCTTCGTGCTGCTCGCCCGCGAGCTCGGCCTTTTGGGCGGCACGCTGGTGGCGATCGACGGGGCGTTCTTCGACGGCAGTGCGAGCAAGGGGAGCATCGCGACGCGCAAGCGGCTCGCCGCCGAGCTTACGGCGATCGAGCGCGACATCGAGGCTTACGGCGCGGCGCTCGATGCGAGCGACGCCGCGGAGGCGGCTCCTCCGGACGGCGACGATCGCAGCACCGGGGGTGGCGGCGACGTCGGGCGGAAGATGTCGACCCTGATGGCGAAGCGGGCCAGCCTGAAGGCCGATCTCGACCGGCTGGCGGCGAGCGGCGAGACGCAGGTGTCGCGCACCGACGCGGACGCCCGGCT